>NZ_JAHLJA010000032.1:0-108508 GCF_020496245.1 Pseudonocardia sp. ICBG601
CACCACTACAACTTCCCGCCGTACTCGACCGGTGAGACCGGTCGCGTCGGCTCGCCGAAGCGCCGCGAGATCGGCCACGGCGCGCTCGCCGAGCGGGCCCTGATCCCGGTCCTGCCGAACCGCGAGGAGTTCCCCTACGCGATCCGCCAGGTCTCCGAGGCCCTCGGCTCGAACGGCTCGACCTCGATGGGCTCGGTCTGCGCGTCCACGATGTCGCTGCTCAACGCCGGTGTTCCGCTGAAGGCGCCGGTCGCGGGCATCGCGATGGGCCTGGTGTCCGACGAGGTCGACGGCCAGACGCGCTACGTCGCGCTGACCGACATCCTCGGTGCCGAGGACGCCTTCGGCGACATGGACTTCAAGGTCGCCGGCACCAAGGAGTTCGTCACGGCGCTGCAGCTGGACACCAAGCTGGACGGCATCCCGTCCGAGGTGCTCGCCGCCGCGCTGAACCAGGCCAAGGACGCCCGCCTGACCATCCTCGAGGTGATCGGCGAGGCCATCGACGGCCCGGACGAGATGAGCAAGTACGCGCCGCGGGTCACCGCGGTGAAGGTCCCGGTCGACAAGATCGGCGAGGTCATCGGCCCGAAGGGCAAGATGATCAACTCGATCACCGAGAAGACCGGCGCCGACATCTCGATCGAGGACGACGGCACGATCTACGTCGGTGCGAACGACGGCCCCTCCGCGGAGGAGGCGATCGGCATGATCAACGCGATCGCCAACCCGCAGCTGCCGAAGGTCGGCGAGCGCTTCCTGGGCACGGTGGTCAAGGCCGCCGCGTTCGGTGCCTTCGTCTCGCTGGTCCCCGGCAAGGACGGCCTGGTCCACATCTCGAAGCTCGGCAACGGGAAGCGGATCAGCAAGGTCGAGGACGTCGTCAAGGTCGGCGACAAGCTGCGCGTCGAGGTCACCGACATCGACAACCGCGGCAAGATCTCGCTGATCCCGGTGGTCGACGAGTCCGCGGTCGCGGAGGCGCCCGTCGAGGGTGTCGTCGACGCCGAGGCTCCGGCCGAGGCCGCCGCCAACCCGAGCTGAACTGTTGGCATCTGAGAACGACCACGCGACGGCGGCCCGGGACTCCTCCCGGGCCGCCGCCCGTGTGTCCCCGCTCCCCGACGGCGACACCGGTGACACCGTCCGCCGCAGCGATCTGCCCGGCGGGGTGCGGCTGGTCACCGAGGCCGTGCCCGGGGTCCGCTCGGTGGCACTCGGCATCTGGATCGGGATCGGCTCGGTCGACGAGACCCCCGAGCAGGCCGGCGCCGCGCACTTCCTGGAACACCTGCTGTTCAAGGGCACCCGGCGGCGCACCGCGGCGGGCATCGCCGAGGAGATGGACGCCGTCGGCGGTGAGCTGAACGCGTTCACCGCCAAGGAGCACACCTGCTACTACGCCCACGTCCTCGACACCGACGTGGCGCTCGCGGTGGACGTGCTGGCCGACGTCGTCACCGACGCCGAGCTGGCGCACACCGACGTCGAGCTGGAACGCGGCGTCGTGCTCGAGGAGATCTCGATGCGCGACGACGACCCGGAGGACCTGCTCGGCGACCTGTTCGACGAGACCCTGTTCGGCGACCACCCGCTGGGGCGCCCGGTGATCGGCTCCGAGGAGTCGGTCCGGGCGATGAGCCGCGACACCCTGCACAGCTTCTGGCGCGGGGAGTACACGGCGCCGCGGATGGTCGTCGCCGCGGCCGGGAACCTCGACCACTCCCACGTCGCCGAGCTCGTGGCCGCCGCCCTCGGCGCGGCCGCGCGGCACCACGAGGGGGCCCGTCCGGTGCCCCCGCGCAGCGCCACCGGTGTCCGCCCGGTCCGCACCGGTGCCCTCGGGCTGCTCGACGACGAGTCCGAGCAGGCCCACGTGATGCTCGGCGTGCCCACCGCGGGCCGCGCCGGCCGCGGCCTCCCGGTGCTCGCCGTCCTCAACTCCGCCCTCGGCGGGGGGCTGTCCTCGCGGCTGTTCCAGCAGGTCCGGGAGCAGCGCGGGCTGGCCTACCAGGTCTACTCCTCGACGGTGCGCTACGCCGACGCCGGCGCGCTGTCGGTGTACGCCGGATGCGCCCCCGAACGCCTCGGCGAGGTCGTGGCCGTGGTGCGCGACGTGCTCGGCGAGGTCGCGGCCGACGGTCTGACCGAGGCGGAGGTCGTCCGTGCCCAGGGCGCCCTGCGCGGGGGACTGGTGCTGGGCTGTGAGGACACCGCGTCGCGGATGAACCGGCTCGGCCGCGCCGAGCTGGACCACGGTCGGCAGCGGTCGCTGGCCGACAGCCTCGCCCGCATCGACGCCGTCACCCCGGGCGAGGTCGCGGCGTTGGCCGCGGACCTGCTGGCCCAGCCGCTGACGGCGGCGGTCGTGGGGCCCTACGCCGATGTCGACGACCTCCCGGTCGCCCTGCGCGACCTGGCCTGACGCCACCCTTGCGGCCGCCCTCAGGGGCACACGAGGGCCTCCCAGGCGCTCCCAGGGTCACCCTCGTGGCGTCTAGGGCAACGAGGGTGACCCTGGGAGCGGGACGCGGGGTGGCCAGGACGCCGGTGCCACGACGCGGGTGCCACGACGCGGGGGAGCCCCGGACCGGGTGGTCCGGGGCTCCCCGGCGTGATGATGCCGGTGGGTCAGCTGCCGTTCTGCCAGCCGAGGGTCTCGGGCAGCGGCGGGAACGCGAACAGCGCCGAACCCCAGTTCGCAAGGCCGGGCTTGGTTGCCCAGATGCTCGGACCGGAGTAGACCGGGAGCACGCCATAGGTGGCGAGCGCCTTCTTCTCGGCCACGTTGGCGGCGGCGTACTGCTCGTCGGCGGTCGGCAGGGTGTTGACCTTGCGCAGCTCGGCGTCGAGTTCCTTGCTACCGGTCCCGGAGCGGTTCAGCTGCGAGTCCGAGCAGTACTGCTGGCAGATGTAGGCCACGCCGTACGGGTCGGTGGACTTGAACCCGAGGAAGACCATGTCGAACTCCTTGTTCGACAGGATCTTCGAGAAGTCGGTCGAGGGCACGACGCGGACCTGCATGTCGATGCCGACGTTCTTCAGCATCGCGACGAGCGCACCCGAGGTGGCCCGCTTGGTCGGGGTGTCTCCGGTCTGGACGTAGGAGAAGGTCAGCTTCTGCCCGTCCTTGGCGCGGATCCCGTCCGGACCTGCGACCCAGCCCGCCGCGTCCAGATCCCGCTTGACGGCCTCCGGGTCGAAGGTGACGGCGCTCGCGAGGTTGTCCTCGTAGCCCTTCTGATAGGGCTGCAGCTCGTGAGCGACCCGCTCGGGGTCTCGGTGTAGTCCAGGCCCTGGAAGGTGATCTTCGCGATCTGCTGGCGGTCGACCGAGTCGAAGATCGCCTTGCGGACCACGGGGTCCTTCAGGACCGGGGTGGTGCTGTTCAGCATCAGCAGGTAGTTCGCCGGGGTGCGGAGATGCGGATGTCGGCGTTCGGCACGGAGCGGGCCTGGGCGAGCAAGTCCGCGGTCTCGGCCTCGGTCGCGTCGAGCTGACCGTTGCGGAACGCGTTGATCTTGGCCTGCTGCTCCATCTGCACCAGGGTGATGCGGTCGAGCTTGCCCTTCTTGCCCCACCACTTCGGGTTGCGCTCGAAGGTGATCGTGGCGTTCTGCTTGTCGTAGTTCGCCACGGTGTACGGGCCCGCTCCCCACTCGGGGTGCGGGTTGTTCAGGTAGCCCTTGTTGAAGACGTCGGGGGTGGCCGCCTTCGGGTGCACGAGGTAGTTGAACAGGCTCGGCCACCACGGGTTGGGCCCGTTGAAGGCGACGACGGCCTGCTTGTCGTCGGCACCGCGGGTCACCGAGGCGATCCGGTCGTAGCCGTCGGTCGAGCTCGGGATGAACGCGGTGTCCTTCCCGTTGTTGGCCTTCCAGGTCGACTCGAAGGCCCGCCAGTCGATCGGCGTGCCGTCGTTGAAGACGGCCTTCGGGTTGATCGTGTAGGTGACGGTGGTCTTCCGCCGCTGTCGACCGGCTCGCCTTCGTCACGTAGTCGGGGTTGACGATCGGGTCCCCGGTCGGGCTGAACGAGATCACCACGGGGTGTAGAAGGTCCAGGAGAGCCGGGTGTCGGTGGTGGAGTCTCCTGTGAAGTAGTTGAACTGCGGGTTCAGGTCCGAGCGGAACGGCAGGGTGACCTGGCCGCCGTCCTTGACGTTCTCGTAGGGCTGGGCGTTGTACGACGGCGTCCGTCGACAGCGACTCGGCCGTCTGCGCGGGCCCGCCGGAGCCAACCTCCGCCCCAGCCCGCCAGCACCAGGGCCAGCGCGCGACGGCGGCGGTGGTCGCCCCGCGTCGGATGGGTCTGCGCATGTCTCTCCTTCGTTCGGTTCCCGGTCGGGTCGAGGTGGGGCAGCGGAAGTGGCAGGCGTTTGCGGTGGTCGGAGGTCGGCGTCGCTCGCGCCGTCCTTGACCAGGAGCTCGGGGGTCTCGCGGCACAGCGCGAGCGCTCCTGCTCGGACAGCGTCCGGGCCAGCGGGCAGCGGCCCAGGAACGCGCAGCCCGGCGCGTCGTCGGTCGGGCTGGGCAGGTCCCCGGAGAGCACACCCGCTGCCGGGTCCGTTCGACCTGCGGGTCCGGCACCGGGATCGCCGACAGCAGCGCCTGGGTGTAGGATGCTGCGGGTTGCCGAACACGTCGGCGACCGCGCCGGACTCCACGATCCGGCCCAGGTACATGACGCGACCGACCCGGTCCGCGACGTGCCGCACCACCGACAGGTCGTGCGCGACGGAACAGGTAGCTCAGCCCCAGCTCGCGCTGCAGCTCGGTGAGCAGGTTCAGCACCCCGGCCTGCACCGAGACGTCGAGGGCGGACACCGGCTCGTCGAGCACCAGCAGCGACGGCTTCGTCGCCAGCGCGCGGGCGATCCCGATGCGCTGGCGCTGCCCGCCGGAGAACGCCGCCGGGAACCGGTCGACGTGCTCCGGGTCCAGACCGACCAGCGCCATCAGCTCGTCGACCCGGGTGGCTACCCGGTCCCGGTCGGTCCAGCCGGCCGCCCGCAGCGGCTCGGTGAGGATGTCGCCGACCGTCATGCGCGGGCGAGCGCGCCCATCGGGTCCTGGAACACGATCTGGATCTCGCGCCGCAGCGCGGCGATGTCGCTGCGGCCCGCGCAGCGTGGCGACGTCGGTTCCGGCGATCTCGATCGTTCCCGCTCTCCGGCGGGAGCAGGTTCATGATCTCCAGCAGCGTCGTGGTCTTGCCGCAGCCGGACTCGCCGACCAGGCCGAGGGTCTCACCGCGCCGGATGTCGAGGTCCACGTCGGCGACGGCCGTGCACCGTGCCGACCCGGCGTCGCACCAGGGACCCCTTCATGAGGGGGAACGTCCTGCGCAGGTGGCTCACCGACAGCACACGCGGGGCGGCTCTCGCGGTCGCCGGTGCGGTCGTCGTCGAGGAGGAGGTCCGAACGGCGAACACGGGCTCGCCGTCGATCGCACCGTCGACGATCTCACCGGTCCGCACGCAGGCCGGCGGCGTGGTCGTCGCGACCCGGGACGGGCCGAAGCGGCGGCTCGGCGGTGCGGCAGGCATCGACGGCGACCGGGCAGCGCGGCGCGAAGGGGGCAGCCCGTCGGCAGGTCGGTCGGTGCGGGCGGGCTGCCGGGCACCGGGACAGCGGGCGCCGCTCGACGCTGTCGACGCGGGGGACCGCGCCGAGCAGACCGATCGTGTACGGCATCCGCGGCGCGGCGAAACAGCTCGTCCACCGGGGCCGTCCTCGACCGGGCGCCCGGCGTACATGACGAGCACGTCGTCGGCGACCCCGGCGACCACCCCCAGGTCGTTGGGTGATCATGACGACGGCGGCGCCGGTCTCGTCGCGTGCCACCTTCAGCACGTCGAGGATCTGGGCCTGCACGGTGACGTCCAGGGCGGTCGTCGGCCTCGTCGGCGATGATCACGACGGGTCGTTCGCGATCGCCATCGCGATCATGACGCGCTGGCGCATGCCGCCCGAGAACTCGTGCGGGAAGGCGCGCACGCGTCGTCGGGGGTCCGGGGATGCCGACCAGGTCGAGCAGCTCGACCAGCCCGCTCGCACGCCCCCGGGCCTTCGCGCGGCCGATGTCGCGGTGATCTGCATGGCCTCGACGAGCTGGTCGCCGACGGTGAAGATCGGCGTCAGCGAGGACAGCGGGTCCTGGAAGATCATCCCGATGTCGTTGCCGCGGATCCCGGACAGGTCCTCGTCGGACAGTCCGACCAGCTCGCGGCCGGCCAGGGTGATCGAGCCCGTCACCGACGCCGTCTCGGGCAGCAGGCCCATCACCGCCAGCGAGGTCACCGACTTGCCGGATCGGACTCGCCGACGATGCCGAGCGTGCGCCCGGGCAACAGGTCGAAGTCGACGCCGCGGACGGCCGCCACCCGGCCGGCCTCGGAGGGAAACGCGACGGTCAGGTCGCGCACGGACAGCACGGGGGCGTTCATGCGCTGCCTCCGGCCCGGGAGGTCGGGTCGAGGGCGTCGCGCAGGCCGTCGCCGACGAACGCGAGCGACGCGGTCAGCAGCACCAGCAGCACCGACGGCACGATGAAGATCCACGGCGCGGTCGCCATCGACGAGCCGCCGTCGGCGAGCATCGTGCCCAGCGAGACGTCGGGGATCTGCACGCCGAACCCGATGAACGACAGCGCGGTCTCGCTCTGCACGGTGCTCGCCACGTTCAGGGTGAAGGTGACGATGAGCAGCGAGCCGATGTTCGGGATGAGGTGGCGGAAGACGATCCCGGCCCGGACACCCCCATGAAGCGGGTGGCCGAGACGTACTCGCGTTCGCGCAGCGTCGTCGCGACGGTCCAGACCACGCGGGCGGTGGTCATCCAGCCCAGCAGGGTCAGGGCGACGATCAGGATCCGGTAGTCGCCCGACCCCCACTGGGAGGCCAGCGCCAGGATCAGGAACGACGGCACCACCATCAGGAAGTGGACGACCGTGAGCAGGACGCGCTCGCCGCGCCGGGCCCAGGTCCGCCCGCCGCCCAGGTAGGCCGCGCCCGCCCCGACCACCGCGGCGATCAGGGTGGTCAGCAGCGAGACCGTGACGGCGATGGTCAGGGAGCGCTGCAGGCCGTGCACGGCCTGGGCGTAGACGTCGTTGCCGCCGGCCGTGGTGCCCAGCGGGTGGTCCAGCGACGGCGCCGCGGTCAGCGCCGCGAAGTCGACGTCGGTGTGGTCGTAGGGGGAGAGGAACCCGCCGACCAGGGAGAACAGCACCAGCAGGCCGAAGACGACCAGGCCTGCCATCGCGGGCCGGTTGCGCCGGTAGCGACGCCACACCAGCGCGGCGCGCGCACCCCGGCGACGACGGGGTGCGCCCGGCTCCGGGGCGCCGTCGGCACCGTCGGAGACGGTGGGGGCGAGCTCGGGCATGTTCAGGCTCATGTCAGTTCACCCGCACCCTCGGGTCGAGGGCGACGACCGCGATGTCGGCGAGCATGGCGCCGACCGCCGTCGTCACCGCGCCGAACGCCGCCGTGGCGACGACGCCGTGGATGTCGTTGGTCGAGATGGTGCGGATGAAGTAGTCGCCCATGCCCTGCCAGGCGAAGGTCTTCTCGGTGATCACCGCACCGGTGAACAGCGCCGGGATCGCGAACGCCACCTGAGTCGCCACCGGGATCATCGAGCTGCGCAGCCCGTGACGCCGGATGGCCTGCCTGCGGGTCAGCCCCTTGGCCCGGGCGGTCCGCACGTAGTCGGAGTTGACCACGTCGAGCAGCATCGAGCGCTGCAGCAGGTGGTAACCCGCGTAGGAGATGATCAGCAGCGAGATCGTCGGCAGCACGAGGTGCTGGGCCCGGTCGACCAGCAGCGGCCAGAACCGGTGACCCCGGGCGACTCGGACCCCGCGACGTAGAACAGCGTCCCGCCGACACCCTGGTTGATCGCGATGGCGACGAACACGACCGCCAGCGCCGCGACCGCCGACGGGATGTTCAGGGTGAACACCGAGGTCAGCTGGGCGGCGCGGTCACCGAGCCGGTACTGGCGCTGGGCCGAGTAGACCCCGAGCGCCACCCCGATCACGATCGACAGCAGCAGCGAGAAGAACACCAGCTGCCCGGACACCACGACACGGAACGCCACCTGCGCGTTCACCGGGTCGCCGATCGGGCTGGTGCCCCAGTCCCAGCGGGTCACGATCCCGGTGATCCAGATCCACCACCGCTCCAGGACCGGGACGTTCGAGTCCAGGTTGTACTGGCCCAGCGACCGGGCGATCTCCGCGTCGGTGCGCGGCGGTCGCAACTGCAGGTAGTTGACCCGGGGGTCGAGGAAGGAGTTCGCGAGGAAGTAGACCAGGTTGGTCGCGACGACGATCATCGCGAGCCACCCGGCGCCCCTGCGCAGGAGGTACCGGAGCACGCTGCTCTTCTCTGTTCGTCCGCGGTGCGGTGGTGACCGGCAGCGCGCGGGTGGTGGGACGACCGCAGGTGAGCGGGTGTCACTGTTTCGGGTGACATCGAGGCTGGCACGCCAGTACCAGAAGTTGGTAGTCCCGGCTCACAGCGTTTACCCACTCGTGATGATGACACCCTCCCGTCGCCGCGGGTTCGTCCGAGGGAATCGCCGGACCTGCTGGCAGGCTGGGCGCCATGACCGCCCTCGCCGTCGTCGCCGGCCTGATGATGCTCGTCGGCCTGGCCGGGATCGTGCTGCCCGTCCTGCCCGGGCCGCTGCTGATCGTCGGCGGGGTCGCGGTCTGGGCGGTCCCGCGCGGCGATGCGGTCGGCTGGTGGGTTCTCGGCATCGCGGTGCTCGTCACCGTCGCCGGCCAGGTCGCGAAGTACCTGCTCCCCGGACGCCGGCTCAAGGCCGCCGGGGTCCCCACCCGCACCCTGTTCGCCGGGCTCGTGCTGGGCGTCGTCGGGTTCTTCGTCGTGCCCGTGGTCGGGCTGTTCCTCGGGTTCGTGCTCGGGGTCTGGCTGGCCGAGCTCGCCCGTCTGCCCGACGCCGCCACCGCCTGGCGCTCGGCACGCGAGGCGCTCGCCGCCGTGGGCTGGAGCATCCTGATCGAGCTCGCCGCGGGGCTGGTCACGGTCGCGGTGTGGATCGGCGGCCTCGTCGTAGGGTGACGCCCGTGAGCACGGACACGGTGACGATCAAGGTGGCGGTCCTCGGCGCGAAGGGCCGGATGGGCAGCGAGGTGTGCCGGGCGGTCGAGGCCGCCGAGGACACCGAGCTGGTCGCCGCGCTGGACGCGGGCGACGACCTGTCCGCCCTCGACCGCGCCGACGTCGCCGTCGACTTCACCCACCCCGGCGCCGCGATCGCCAACATCCGCGAGTGCCTGGCGCGCGGGGTCGCCCCGGTCGTCGGGACCAGCGGCTTCGACGCCGCCAAGTTCGACGAGGTCCGCGCGATCCTCGACGAGCACGGCTCGGGCAGCGTGCTCGTCGCCCCGAACTTCGGGGTCGGCGCCGTGCTGATGATGCACTTCGCGGCACAGGCCGCCCGCTTCTTCGACTCCGCCGAGGTCATCGAGCTGCACCACGCCGGCAAGGTCGACGCCCCGTCCGGCACCGCCGCGCGGACCGCGTCGGTGATCGGCGCGGCACGGCGCGAGGCCGGCCTCGGCAAGGTTCCCGACGCCACCACCGACGACCCGCACGGCGCCCGTGGCGCGGTCGTCGAGGGCATCCACGTGCACGCGGTCCGGATGCCCGGGCTGATCGCGCACCAGGAGGTCGTCCTCGGCACCGACGGCGAGGTGTTCACCCTGCGCCACGACTCGATGAACCGGACCAGCTTCATGCCGGGCGTGCTGCTCGCGGTGCGTGCCGTGCGCGAGCGCCCGGGGCTGACGATCGGGCTGGAGCCGCTGCTCGGGCTCGGCTGAGTCCTCAGTCGACCAGGTGCAGGTCCAGCGTCCCGGCGTGGCGGACCTCGCGCAGCGTCGAGGAGCCGGTGTCCAGCGTGCGCACCGCGCCGTCGGGCGCCCAACCGGCGCGGCTGTAGAAGTTCCGTGAGGCGGTGTCGGCCTCGGGCACCCAGGTGCGCCCGGTGTCCGAGCCGGACTCCCGCAGCGCGGCCGCCACGGCGGCGAGCAGCCGCCCGCCGTGCCCGCGCCTGCCCCAGCGCGGCTCCACCAGCAGCGTGCTGACCTCGGCGATCGCCAGACCGTCGGCCCCGGCGTAGCGGGCGGCGGCGGCGAACCCGACGGTCTCGTCCCCCTCGACGGCGACGAACAGGTGGTAGCCGTCGCCGGCGTGCACGGCGTCGCTCCAGTGCGAGCGCGCGGCGTCCGAGGTGAGTCCCGCGAACGCCTCCTCGGGTAGCAGCCCGGCGTAGGCGGTGCGCCAGGTGCGGTCCTGGATCGCCATGATCGCGCCCACGTCGTCGTCGGTGGCGGGGCGGACGGTCGCGGTGGCCATGGGTCATGCCTACCGTGCGACCCCGCGGGCCACGTCACCGCCCGGGTCCACAGCGGGTCCACAGGGCGGTGCGATCCGGGGCCCATGTCCGGTTCCTACCGTCGTTCTCGTTCCGCACGACAGTCCCGCACGACGACGCACCGGAGGACCCGCCATGCCGCGCTACCAGGGCCGTGCCCTGCCCCGCCCCGACGACGAGGTCGTCGACCAGGGTCTCGGGTTCGACCTCGGCACCCTGCTCGGCAGGCGCCGCATGCTGGCCGTGCTCGGCGTCGGCGCCGTCACCGCCGGGCTCGCGGCCTGCGGCACCGCGGCCCCGTCGGCGACGACCGCGACCTCGACCGGCGAGATCCCGGACGAGACGGCGGGCCCGTACCCCGGCGACGGCTCCAACGGCGCGAACGTGCTCACCGAGTCCGGGGTGGTGCGCAGCGACATCCGGTCGAGCTTCGGCAGCGGCTCGGCGACCGCGGCCGGGGTACCGATGACCCTGGAGCTCACGATCACCGACATGGCCGCCGCCGGCATGGCCGGTGCCGCGGTCTACGTCTGGCACTGCGACCGGGAAGGCCGGTACTCCCTGTACTCCGAGGGGCTGGAGGCCGAGAACTACCTGCGGGGGGTCCAGGTCGCCGGCAGCGACGGGGCGGTGCGCTTCACCAGCATCGTCCCGGCCTGCTACGACGGCCGCTGGCCGCACATCCATTTCGAGGTGTACCCCGCGCAGGCCGACATCACCGACGCCGGCAACGCGGTCGCCACCCCCCAGGTGGCCCTCCCGCAGGACGTGTGCGCCGCCGTCTACGCCACCGCCGGCTACGAGCAGTCGGTCACGAACCTGGCGAAGGTCTCGCTCGCCTCCGACACCGTCTTCGGCGACGACGGCGGGGCCCTGCAGCTCGCCACGGTCACCGGCGACCCGACCACGGGCTACACGGTCGCGCTGACCGCAGCCGTCGACGTCACCACCCAGCCGGACGCGGGAGCCGCCCCGGGCGGTGGTCGGCCGGGTGCCGGTGGCCCCCCGCCCGGCAGCTGACCGGCCGGAGGTCACCCGACGCCGTGCCGGATCCTGTCGGTGCCCCGTGGCAGCATCCCGGCCGTGCGCACGATCTCCGCCGACGTCGCCCGTCGGACCTTCCTCGCGGCCCAGGGCTTCACCGATCCACGGCCGTCCGGGCCGGTCACCCGTCGCCACCTCGGCCGGGTGCTGGACCGGGTGAAGCTGCTCCAGCTCGACTCGGTCAACATCGCGGTGCGCGCGCACTACATGCCGCTGTTCAGCAGGCTCGGTGCCTATCCCACCGCCCTCCTCGACGACGCGGCCTGGTCACCGAGCGCGCGGCGACCGCGCCTGCTGGCGGAGACCTGGGCGCACGAGGCGAGTCTGGTCCCGGTCCAGGACATGCCGCTGCTCTCCCACGAGGCGCTGCCGCGGCGCTGGTGGAAGCACTACGGCCCGCTGCTGGAGAAGCACCCGTCCCTGGCGGGGGACATCCTCGACGTGGTGGCGGAGTCCGGGCCGCTGGGCGCCGGTGCGATCGAGAAGGCGCTCGCCCCGCACGGGCGGGCCGGTGAGGTGCGCCCGCGCCCGCCGGGAGCGACCTGGTGGGAGCGGTCGGAGGTCAAGCGGGTCTGCGAGTACCTGTTCGCCGTCGGCGAGCTGGCGGTCGGCACGCGTGTGCACTTCGAGCGCCGCTACGACCTGCCCTCGCGGGTGCTGCCGCCGGAGATCCTCGCGCTGCCCGCCCCCGACCCGGCCGACGCGGCGCGTGAGCTCGTCGCGCGGTCCGCCTCCGCACTGGGGGTCGGTACCGAGACCGACCTGCGCGACTACTACCGGCTCGGCCCGGAACGCACCCGCACCGCGATCGCCGAGCTGGTCGACGCGGGTGCCCTGGAGCCGGTGAGCGTGCGCGGCTGGGACCGGCCCGCCTACCGCGACCCGGCCGCCCGGGTGCCGCGCACGGTGACCGGGCGTGCGCTGCTGTGTCCGTTCGACCCGCTGGTCTGGGAGCGGGGCCGGACCGAGCGGATCTTCGGATTCCGCTACCGCATCGAGATCTACGTGCCGGAGCCGAAGCGGGAGTACGGCTACTACGTCTTCCCGTTCCTGCTCGACGGCGAGCTCGTCGGCCGCGTCGACCTCAAGGCCGACCGGGCGGCCGGCGTGCTGCGGGTGCCCGGGGCGTTCGCCGAGCCCGGGGCCACCGCACCGCGCCCGCGGATCGCCGCCGAGCTGGCCGGTGAGCTCGCGACGATGGCGGGCTGGCTCGGGCTCGACGGCGTCGCCGTGGGGGAGCGGGGCGACCTGGCCGCGGAGCTGCGTGCCGAGGTCGCCGCCCGCTGACGGCTCAGGCGGGGTCGAGACGGAACACCGCGATCGCGTCCAGGTGCTCGGCGACCTGCTCCTCGGTGGCGTCGGCCGGCACCGGGAACGCCGCCAGGGCCCACGGCACATCGAGCGCCCGCAGGTAGCCGACGACGGCCGCCGCGGCCTCGGCGCGGTCGGGCTCCACCGCCCGGTGCGGCTCGTCGCCCGCGGCGGAGCGGATCGCGCACTCCGGCGTCGCCCGCAGGTTGCGCACCCAGTCCCGCCCACCGGTGGGGGAGACCAGGTAGGTGGCACCGTCGTGCCCGACGACGCCGATCGGGGTGTCGCGCGGCTCCCCGCTGCGCCGCCCGCGGGTGCGCAGCACACGCAGTGCATAGCCGCCGTCCGGGACGGGGGCCGGAGGCATCTGCAGGACCCGGGCGGTCATGGAGGCGTTCGTCGCGGCGATCTCGGTGCGGTCCACGACGCCGATCCTACGCCGGTATCTCGCTCGCCGATCATCTCGACGAGCGAGATACCTGGTGTGGGTCAGACCGCCACGGAGGCGCGGGTCACCAGGACGTCACCGCTGCCGGTGCGCCCGGACAGCCGCACCGCCGGCGCCGTCGGCGGGGTGTCGTGGCGGACGTCGAGCTCGGAGCGGGCACGGCCCGACCCGGTCGACAGGTCCAGCTCGGCGGCGACACCGGAGTGCACCCCGACCCGGACCGACCCCGACCCGGTGCCGAGGCGGACGTCACCGGACCCCGCATCGGCGACGACCACGTCCCCCGACCCCGAGCGCACCTCCAGGTCCGCCGTGAGCTCGCCGACACGGATGTCGCCGCTGCCGGTCCGGATGCGCGACGCGCCGCCGAGCGATCCGGCCTCGACCCCGCCGGAGCCGGCACGCAGGTGGGCCCGGCCGGAGCACGTGCCCAGGTCGATCGACCCCGCACCGGTGGTGACGTCGGCGTCGCCGTGCACCTCGGCGAGCCGGGCCGCACCGGACCCGGTCCGCACCGCGGCCCAGGACGCGCGGCCGGTCAGCTCGACCGAAGCCGCGCCGGTCCGTACCGCGGGCCGCGACCCGGCGGGCGCGGAGATGGTCACCACCAGCGGCACTGCGCCGAGGGCGGCGTCGTCCGGACCGCGCACCACCAGGCGTCGCGTCGCCGCCGACCACTCGACGGTGACGGCGTCGACGGCGTCGGCCGAGGGATCTCCGGTGGCCTCCCAGGGGGCACCGACGATCGGGTCGAACCCGCGCCCGGACCAGCCCGCCCCGGCCTGGGGGACGCCGGCGCGGCCGGTCATCGAGCTGCCGATCCAGTCCAGCAGCCCACCGAGGCCGCCGGACCAGGGTGCGGCGCTGCGGTCGGCGGTGATCTCCGCGCGCACCTCGTCGGCGCCGTCGACCAGGTCGATCCGGACCCGGCCTGCGCCGGTCGTCACCTCGATCTCGGCGGCACCGGCGCAGTCGAACCGCTCGGCGCGGGAGGGTGTGCCGGTGCCGGCGTCCCCGGTGCCCGCACCGCCGGGGGCCGTGTCGCCGGTCGACGAGTGACCGGTCGGCGGGTGGCCGGCGTCGCCGTTGCTCGCACCGGTGGCGCCGGCGCCGGTGCCGTCGGTGTGGGCGCCGCCGCCGTGCGTGGCGTCACCGCCGGCGTCGTCCGGCCCGACGGGGCCGGTCTGCTCGTCGCTCATCCCTGCACCCATCCCTTCAGGCTGCGCCCGTCGCGGTGCGGTCGGCCGGTGCGCCCCTCCGCGCCGGCCAGTGCCCCTTGCACGGCCTGGGACACCCAGGTGTTGAGCGAGACGCCCTGCGACTGGGCGGCCCGCTCGGCCTGGGCCTTGATCTGCTCGACGATGCGCAGGGTGACCCGGCTGATGTCACCGGCGTCGCCGGAGAACGGCGATCCGCCGGTCGCCGGGCCGCCGGAGGAGGTCGGACCACCGGAGGCGGCGGTGCCGCCGAACGGGGACGTCCCCTCGCCCGCCGGAGCGGGGTCCGGGGTGGGTGCGTGTCCGGGCTCCGGGTCGCCGCCGGACACCGACACGCGCACCTCCCGGCCGTGCAGGCGGACCTCGACAGAACGGTCGCCGAGCGCGGCGGTCGCCTCCGAGGCCAGGTCCGACAGTGCGTTCATGATCGCGAGCCGGGCTGCGGGCTCGATCGCGGAGCCGAGCAGTGCCGCGGTGCGGCGGGTCTGCTCGTCGCCCGCGGCCGCCGCGGCGGCGAGGTCGTCGCGCAGCTGCGCGACGTACGGCGTGAGGTCCATGACACCACTATGGCGTCACTGATGACATCACGCCACCGGTTCGTGGCGTCGGCCGCGACGTCGCAGCGTACCGGGGGTGCCGTGGCCGCCACCGTGGGTGCGGGCGCGGGGCCCGGCGGGTGCCGGGCACACCGGTCGTTACCCTCGCGGCATGCCGGAGACCGCGCCGAAGACCGTCCCGCTGACCGTGCAGCTCGTCGCGAAGACCGAGTTCACCCCGCCCGCGGACGTCCCGTGGTCCACCGACGCCGACGGCGGCCAGGCGCTGGCCGAGTTCGCCGGTCGCGCGTGCTACCAGTCGTGGGGCAAGCCGAACCCGCGCACCGCGACCAACGCCGGCTACATCGCCCACATCCTCGAGGTCGGGCACCTCTCGGTCCTCGAGCACGGCTCGGTCAGCTTCTACCTGACCGGCATCTCGCGCTCGCTGACCCACGAGCTGATCCGGCACCGGCACTTCTCCTACTCCCAGCTCTCCCAGCGCTACGTCCCCGAGCGGGACGCCGCGATGGTCGAGCCGGACGTCATCGCCCAGGACCCGGAGCTGCACGAGCTGTTCCTGCAGGCCTCGGCCGACGCGCTCGCCTCCTACGAGAAGCTCCTCGAGGGGCTCGAGGCGCGCTTCGCCGACGTGCCGAACGGGACGCTGCGGCGCAAGCAGGCCCGTCAGGCCGCGCGGTCGGTGCTGCCGAACGCGACCGAGACCAAGATCGTCGTGACCGGGAACTACCGGGCGTGGCGGCACTTCATCGCGATGCGCGCCTCCGAGGCCGCCGACGTCGAGATCCGCAAGCTCGCCGTCGAGTGCCTGCGCCAGCTGCAGGCCGAGGTCCCGAACGTGTTCGCGGACTTCCAGATCCAGACCCTCGCCGACGGGACCGAGATCGCCTCCAGCCCGCTGGTCGCGGAAGGCTGAGCGAGGCTTGCCGAGCGAGCATCGGCGCCGAGCGAGAGCTCAGAGCGTGTTTGGAAATTCTAGTGGGTTGAGGGTGTCGTGTGTTTCTGCTGGCGGGTGGCGGGGTATCCACGGGCGATGCGGCGGGTGATGGTGTTGATCGCGGCCCAGCGGATCATGGCTTCGGATGTGGTGGGGTGGCGTTCGTAGTCTCGGGCCAGGCGTCGGTGTGCGGTGAGCCAGGCCAGGGTCCGTTCGACCACCCACCTTCGTGGGAGGACGGTGAATCCGCGCTGCTCGGGTGGCTTGCGGATGATCTCGATCGTTGTCTGCAGGATCGTGGCGGCCCAGTCGAGCAGTCGCCCGGCGAAGCCGGCGTCGGCGTAGACGAACCGCACCCTGGTGCGCAGGTAGAGGTTGAGCAGGATCGGCTTGGCGCCGTCGCGGTCCTGTACCGAGGCCGAGCACACCATCGTGGTCAGCAGCAGACCGAGGGTGTCGGTCACGATGAACCGTTTCCGTCCGCCTGTCTTCTTCCCGGCGTCGTAGCCGCGGGAGTCCTGGCCGACGGTGTCGGCGCCCTTGACCGACTGGGAATCGATGATCCCCGCACTCGGCTCCGGATCACGGCCCTCGGCGATACGTAACTGCCCCCGCACGACCGGGAGGATCTTCTCGGTGACCTTCTGCTGTTCCCACTGGTTGAAGTACCAGTAGACGGTCTGCCAGGGCGGGAAGTCCACCGGCAACGCCCGCCAGGCACACCCGGTCCGCACGACATACAAGATCGCGTCCAGCACGTCCCGACGAGCATGAGCAACAGGCCGCCCCCGCCGCGCGAGCGGCGGTAACAACGGCTCGATCACCACCCACTGGGCATCACTGGTGTCCGAGGGGTACCGGCGCGGTCGTTCCTGCATGCCGACCACGATGGAGCACCCCAGCCGTGTCGACCATCCCGACACACCCACCATTTCCAAACACGCTCTCAGGCGAGGACGGCGTGCACCCGTCGTCGCAGGTCCGGCAGGTCCCGCACGACGAACCCGCGTCCCTCCTTCTCCAGCAGGCCCTCGGCGACCAGTCGGGACAGCTCCCGGCTGGTCGTGACCCGGGTGAGTCCCACGAGCAGCCCCAGCTCGTCGACGGCGGGGCGGATCGACAGCCGGGCCACCTCGTCGAGCGCGATCTCGCCGTAGGCCTCCACGAGGTGACCGAGGAGCAGGATGATCCGCTCGCGGGCGGGCAGCCCCTCGATGAGCACGTGCAGCTGCATGACCCGCTGCTTGTAGGCGATCCGACGGGTGATCTCGAGCAGGAGCTCCGGCTCGTCGCGGGCGGCGGTCAGCAGCGCGTCGCGGGTCACCGAGACGATCTCCGACGGCAGGGTGCAGACCGAGGCGAGGTGGCGGGGCCGTCCGTCGACGCAGGCCGCCTCGCCGAGGGTGGCGCCGGGCTCGGCGTAGGCCAGCGAGCGTTCCGAGCCGTCGGGTCGGTGCAGGTAGATCCGCACCCGCCCGGAGACGACGAGATGGAACCGCGACGACAGCTGGCCCTGGGTGTAGACGTGCTCGCCACGGGCGTAGTGGCGGGGGCTGCCCAGCTCCGCGATCCGGGCGGTGACCGAGGTCCACGGTGCGGTCAGGAACGGTGAGACCGGGTGGTCGTCGGGATCGGGTGCGGGCAGCGCCCGCACGGTGCCGTCCGGCCTCCGCGCCGCGCTGCTCATGGTCCCGCCTCCCGGCCGTCGCCGATGGTTCGTCCGGACGGTAGCGGGCCGGGGCGCCTGCGGGTAGGCGGACGGCCCGGACGCCGAGGGGTGCGTCCGGGCCGTCGGGTCCGGGGGTGCCGACCGGCGGCCGCCGGCACCGGGTGGGTGCGGGGCGGCCCGCCCGGACGGGCCGCCCCGGTGGCCGGTCAGGCGGCCGCGAGCTGTGCGTCCTGCTCGGCGAGGGAGTCCGCGTCGGTCTGCGGCAGGGCCAGCGTGCAGAGCAGGCTGAGCAGCGAGACCGCCGAGAGCAGCAGGCCGATGCCGAGGCTGCCCAGCGTCGACGCGGCGAGTGCCGCGGCGAAGAGCGGGACCACGCCGCCGCCGAACACACCGGCGAGGTTGTAGGCGATCCCGGCGCCGGTGTAGCGGAAGCGGGTCGGGAACAGCTCCGGCAGCTGGGCGCCGATCGGCCCGTAGGCGATGCCGACGACGCCGAGCACCAGCGACAGGCCCAGCCCGAACGACCACACCGTCCCGATGTCGATGATCGGGAACGCGACCAGCCCGGCGGCGACCGAGGCGATGTTGCCGCCGACGACCATCTTCCGTCGCCCGACCCGGTCGGACAGGATCGCCGAGGCGATCGTCGTCAGGGCGAAGACGATGCCGCCGACGATGCCCATGGCCAGCACCGACGGGCGCGGCAGCTGCAGCTGCTGGGTGCCGTAGCTGGTCAGGTAGGTGACGCCGATGTAGAAGAAGGCGAACACCGCGGTGGTCGAGCCGGCCCCGAGGAGCACCGCGGCCGGCCGGGTGGTGAACACCTCGGTGATCGGGAGCTTCGTCGACACCGGGCCGCTGTTGCGGAAGCCCGCCGTCTCCTCCAGCGCGAGCCGCACGTAGAGCCCCACCGCGACGAGCAGCACCGAGCCGATGAACGGGATGCGCCAGCCCCAGGCCAGGAACGCCTCGTTGCTCATGGTCAGCGCGGTGACCAGGAAGGTCGCCGACGCCAGCGCGAAGGCCACCGACGGGCCGAGCTGCGGGAACAGCGCGTACTTCCCGCGGGCCTTGGTCGGCGCGTTCTCCGCGGTGAGCAGGGTCGCCCCGGCCCACTCGCCGCCGACGGCGAGGCCCTGCAGGATGCGCAGCACCACGAGCAGGATTGGCGCCAGGACGCCGATCGTGCCGGTGGTGGGCAGCAGGCCGATCGCGAGCGTCGAGAAGCCCATCAGCAGCAGCGTGGTGACCAGCGTGCCCTTGCGGCCGAGGCGGTCGCCGAAGTGGCCGAACAGCACCGACCCGAACGGCCGCGCGACGAAGGCGACACCGAACGTGGCCAGCGCGAGTGCGGTACCGACCGCCGCCCCGAGCTCGGGGAAGAAGACCTTGTTGAACACCAGCGCGGCCGCCGCGGAGTAGACGGCGAAGTCGTACCACTCGAGCGAGGTGCCGGTGAGGCTCGCGACGAAGGCCTTGCGCAGGTCACGGCGGTCGACCGGTGGTGACGAGGAGGCGGAGGGCGAGGTCATCGCGGGCTCCCGGGGTCGGGCGGTGGGGTGGACGGGCCTCATACTTGCTGTATACACAGTGTGTGCGCAACCCTCGTGCGCATCGGTAACGCGACGTACACATCTGACGGAGGTCCCCCGTGACGCTCGAGCTGACCCTGCCCGACGGCGACACCCGCTCGGTGGAGGTCCACCGGGTCTTCAACGCCGGCTACGCCGGCCGCGCCCAGGAGGAGGTCGCCGCGCACGTCGCCGAGCTGGCCGAGCTGGGTGTGCCCGCCCCGGACACGGTGCCCGCGCTGTACCCGGTCTCGCCGTACCTGGCGTCGCAGACCGACCGGGTCCCCGCCCAGCACGACCGGACCTCCGGCGAGGCGGAGTGGGCACTGGTCGTCGGCGACGACGTCACCGACCCGCTGCTGACCGTCGCGTGCGACCACACCGACCGCGCGCTGGAGGTGCACGGTGTGGCCTGGAGCAAGAACGCCGGTCTCGACGTCCTGGGGCGCAAGGCCTGGCGGCTCTCGGAGGTCGCCGACCGGCTCGACGACATCACCCTGCGCGCGTGGGTCCGTCACGGCGGCGACCACGACGGCACCGAGGCGCTCGTGCAGGACGCGACGCTGGCGGCCCTGCTGCCGCCCGCCTACTGGGTCGAGGTGCTGCGCGAGCGCGGCTGGCTGGTGCCCGGCACCGTCCTGCTGTCGGGGACCGTCGCGATGAAGGCGGGGGTCGACCAGTTCGCCGACGCCTGGCGGGTGGAGCTGCACGACCCCGCCACCGGCGACACGATCGGCCTGACCTACGAAGTCGACCGGCTCCCGGCGCCGATCGGCTGACCGCCCGGCCGGGTGGCACCATCCCGGTCATGATCCGTCGCTCCCTCACCACCCCGTCCCGCGACCGGCGCCTCGCCGTCGGGCTCGCGGGACTGCTCGGCACCGCCGCCGTCCTGCACGCGGTGCGGCCCGAGCCGTTCGACTCGATCGTGCCGCGCAGCCTGCCCGGTGAACCCCGGTTCTGGACCTATGCCTCCGGGGTCGCCGAGGGCGCCGTCGCCGCGGCGGTCGCGCTTCCGCGGACCCGGCGTGCGGGCGGCTGGGCCGCGGCCGCGCTGTTCGCGGCGGTGTTCCCGGCGAACGTGTCGATGGCGCTGCACTGGAACCGCAAGGCTCCGCTGTACCGGGCGATCGGCTGGGGGCGGCTGCCGCTGCAGGTCCCGCTGGTGCTGTGGGCGCTCCGGATCGCCCGCAGCGCCCCGCGCGGCTGACCCGAGGATGGGCCGCCGGTAGACCGAAGTCGATCGTCGGCCACCCGATGCCCGCTGCGCCGGAGGGACCCGCCGGGGTCTGATGGCGCCGGGCCCGGGACCGACGGCGCCCACGTCGTCGCTCGGGGGGACACATGACGTCGTCGACCACGGTCCGGGACTCCGACGCCGCACCCGCGGCCGTCCCTCCGCTCGCGCGGCTGCCCGTGGGGATCGTCGCCGCGGTGGTGGCCGCCGTCCACCTCGTGATGGGGGCGCTGGGCCGCGGGCACTGGTTCGACGAGGCGCTGATGCTCGCGATCGGGCGTCACCACCTGGACTGGGGATCGGCCGACCAGCCGCCGGTCGCGCCGGCACTGGCCGGGCTCGCCGACGCCCTCGCGCCGGGGGTGAACGGGGTGCTGCGGATCGTGCCGTCCCTGTCGACGGCCGGCGCGGTCGTCGTCGCGGCGCTGATCGCCCGGGAGCTGGGCGGGGACCGCAGGGCCCAGGTGCTCACCGCGCTCGCCCAGGCCACCGGGCTGTGGGTGACGATGTTCGGGCACTTCGTGACGCCGTACTCGCTCGAACCGCTGCAGTGGGCGCTGCTGCTGTGGCTGCTGGTCCGCTGGACCCGGGTCCGCGACGACCGGCTGCTCCTCGCCGTCGGGCCGCTGCTCGGCCTGGCCGCGCTCACGAAGTTCCAGGTGATCCTGCTCGGCGCGGTGCTGGTGGTCGCGATCGGCGTGGCCGGGCCGCGGGCGATGCTGCGCCGGCCGGCGTTCTGGTGGGCCGCGGTGGTCGGTGCGCTGATCGCGTCGCCGACGCTGGTGTGGCAGGCCGTGCACGGCTGGCCGCAGCTGCGGATGACCGCGGTCGTCGCGCAGGAGTCGATCCTGTTCGGCGGTCCGGGCCCGAACGCGGTGGCGATGCTGCTGCTGGCGGGCCTGCTCGGCACGGTGCTCGTGGTGGTCGGCGCGGTCGCGGCGTTCACGGTGCCGCGGCTGCGGCCCTACCGCTTCGTGGCGGTCATCTTCCTGCTGCTGTGGGTCGTGTTCGCGGTGACCGTCGGGCGCGCCTACTACCTCTGCGGGCTGCACGGCGCCGTCGCCGCGTTCGGTGCGGTGTGGTTCCAGCAGCGGCGCGAGGCCGGGCGACGACGGTGGTCTTGGGTGGCGTGGCCCGCGGGGGTGCTGTCGGTCGCCCTCGCCACGACGATGCTGTCCGCGAGCGTCGCCGCGGCCGACCCCGCCGTGCCGGAGTGGATCGTCACCGAGGTCGCCCGGGTGCGCGACGGGCTGCCCCCGGACCGGCGCGACCGTGCGGTCGTGGTGGGCGACTCCTACATCTTCGCCGCCTACGTCGACACCGCCGACCCCGCGCTGGGCCTGCCCCCCGGGTACAGCGGCAACCGCAGCTACGGCTACTTCGACCCGCCCCCGGACGACCAGGGCCGCGGCGGTCCCGTAGATGAAGAAGTCGTAGAACTCGATGACCGTGCCGGTCATGCTCGCGAGCGCGATCCGGCGCATCGACCGCGGTGGCTGCGTGGTGGCAGCGTTCGTCACGTGTGTTCTCTCCGTCGAGAAGCGATGAGTGGGACGGATCGGAGTATCGACACACGGACGGGTGAGATCTGTATCACCAGCTACACAAGACGTGCGTTCCGTCGGACTTCTGTCGACCGTTCGTCGCGGTGCGGTCGCGCACGTCCGGTACTACGTTGGGGACGGTGAGCCTCGCCACCGCCGAACGTGCCGCCCTCTGCGCCGAGTTCGAACGCTCCGGCCCCGACCGCCCGACGCTCTGCGAGGGCTGGAACGCCCGCGACCTGCTCACCCACCTGCTGGTCCGCGAGCGGCAGCCGTGGAGCGCCGGGGGGATCGTGCTGCCCGCGCTGTCGGCGATGACCGACAAGGCGATGGACGGCTACGCGTCCGCGGCCTGGCCGAACATGATCGACGATCTGCGCAAGGGCCCGCCCGCGTGGTCGCCGTTCAAGGTCGGCAAGATCGACGAGATCGCCAACGGTGCCGAGTTCTTCGTCCACCACGAGGACCTGCGCCGCGGGGAGCCCGGCTGGGAGCCCCGCCCGTCCGACCCGGGGCGCGACGGGCAGCTGTGGAACCTGCTGCACACCCAGGCCAGGCTGCTGTTCCGGCGCAGCCCGGTCGGCGTGGTCCTGGCCCGCCCGGAGGGCGCGACCCAGGTCGTCGCGACCGGGTTCGGCGTGGTCACGGTGACCGGCGAGCCCGCCGAGCTGGTGCTGCACGCCTTCGGCCGGGACGCGGCGCGGGTCGAGGTGACCGGTCTGCCCGCCGACGTGGAGGCCTACCGCGGCGCACCGACCGGGATCTGACCGGATCCGTCGGTACCGGGCGGTACCGTCACCAGTCATGAGCACCGGTCCCGATCCCGCCCCCGGCGGGCAGCAGCACCCGCCGCGCCGACCGTTCGGCGAGGTGCTGACCGCGATGGTCACGCCGTTCGACGCCGACGGCGAGCTGGACCTGGCCAAGGCCGAGGAGCTGGCGACCCACCTGGTGGACCTCGGCAACGACGGGCTCGTCGTCAACGGCACCACCGGCGAGGGCCCGACCACGTCGGACACCGAGAAGTCCGAGCTGATCCGCGCGGTCGTGTCCGCGGTGGGGGACCGGGCGACGATCGTCGCCGGGGCCGGCACGTACGACACCGCGCACTCGATCGAGCTGGCCCGCAGCGCGGAGCGCGCCGGTGCGCACGGGCTGCTCGTGGTCACGCCGTACTACTCCCGGCCGCCGCAGGAGGGCCTGCTCGCGCACTTCACCGCGGTCGCCGATGCGGGCGACCTGCCGGTGATGCTCTACGACATCCCGCCGCGCAGCGTCATCGGCATCGACGTCGACACCTTCCAGCGCCTGGCGCAGAACCCCCGCATCGTCGCGGTGAAGGACGCCCGCAACGACCTGCGCGTCGGCACCGAGGTGCTGGCCACCACCACGCTCGCCTACTACTCCGGCGACGACCGGTGAACCTGCCGTGGCTCTCGGTCGGGGCGGTCGGCTTCGTCAGCGTGATCGGCCACGTCGTCGCCGACCGGCTGCGCGCCATGATCGACGCCTACCACGCCGGTGAGCACCAGCGGGCCCGCGCGCTGCACTACGCGATGCTCCCGGTCATCCGCGGGATGGGCCGGGTCGGTGGCGCGGTGTTCGCCAAGACCGCGCTGCGCCTGCGGGGCATCGACGTCGGCGACACCCGGCTGCCGCTGCCGCCCGCCACCGAGGACCAGATCGCCGCGATCGCCGGGGACCTCGCCGTCGCCGGGGTGGCGCTCGACCCGCAGGCCCGCCCGAACCTCCCGCTGTACCAGCCGGGCCACGGCGCCCTGGGCGGCCGCACCGCGGCGGACCTCGGCGCCGAGGTCGCCTACCACCGGACGTAGGTCCCCCGGTCGCCGTCGCGCGCCCGGCCCGCCCCGCGGCGACGCGACCCGACCCCCCTGACACGAACCCGAGAACACGAACCCATGTGAGGCACGAACCCCTGTGAGTCCCCAGCGCAACGACCGACGCAACCGGCCCGGCCGGTCGCTCTCCGCGCCGCCGGAGCACATCGAGCGTCCGGAGCTCCCGGACGGCCCGCCACCCGCCCTCGCGCAGGGCGGCCTGCGCGTCTACGCGCTCGGTGGCATCGGTGAGGTCGGTCGCAACATGACCGTCTTCGAGTACGAGGGCCGGCTGCTCATCGTCGACTGCGGCGTGCTGTTCCCCTCCGACTCCGAGCCGGGCATCGACCTGATCCTGCCCGACTTCCGCACCATCGAGGACCGCCTCGACGACATCGACGCGCTCGTGCTCACCCACGGCCACGAGGACCACATCGGTGCCGTGCCGTGGCTGCTGCGGATGCGCCCGGACATCCCCGTCGTCGGGTCCCGGTTCACGCTCGCCCTGGTCGCGGCGAAGTGCAAGGAGCACCGCCTGACCCCGCACCTGCAGGAGATCCGCGAGGGCGACCGCGTCTCCCACGGCGGCTGGGACTGCGAGTACTTCGCGGTCAACCACTCGATCCCCGACGCCGTCGCCGTCGCCGTCCGCACGCCCGCCGGGCTGCTGCTGCACACCGGTGACATCAAGCTGGACCAGCTCCCGCTCGACGGGCGGCTCACCGACCTGGGCGGGTTCTCCCGGCTGGGCGAGGAGGGCGTCGACCTGTTCCTGGTCGACTCCACCAACGCCGAGGTGCCGGGCTTCGTCACCCCCGAGGCCGACATCGGGCCGGTCATCTCCGACCTGGTCCGCCGGGCACCGTCGCGCATCATCCTGGCCTGCTTCGCCAGCCACGTGCACCGTGTCCAGCAGGTGCTCGACGCCGCGCAGGCCCACGGCCGCAAGGTGTGCCTGACCGGACGGTCCATGGTCCGCAACATGGGCCTGGCCGACGACCACTCGCTGCTGAACATTCCGCCGGGGCTGCTCGTCGACATCGACGAGGCGATGCGCCTGCCCGACGAGAAGCTGGTGCTCGTCTCCACCGGATCGCAGGGTGAGCCGCTCGCCGCGCTGTCCCGGATGGCGCGCGGGGACCACCGCAGCATCACGATCCGCCCGGACGACACGATCATCCTGGCCAGCTCGCTGATCCCCGGCAACGAGACCGCCGTCTTCGGCGTGATCAACGGGCTGACCCGGCTCGGCGCCACCGTCGTGCACCAGGGCAACGCCAAGGTGCACGTCTCCGGGCACGCGCCGGCCGGCGAGCTGCTGTTCCTCTACAACGCGGTGCGCCCGTCGAACGTCATGCCGGTGCACGGGGAGTGGCGCCACCTGCGGGCCAACGCCGCGCTCGCGCGTCGCACGGGGGTGCCGGAGGAGTCGGTGGTCATCGCGGAGAACGGCGTGGTCGTCGACCTCGTCGACGGCCGCGCGGCGATCACCGGCCGGGTCGAGGTCGGGCAGGTCTACGTCGACGGGCTGTCGGTCGGCGATGTGGGCGAGACCACGCTCGGTGACCGCATCGCGCTCGGCGAGGGCGGTTTCATCGCGATCAACGTGGCGATCGACCACAAGACCGGCCGCGCGCTCTCGCGCCCGACGCTGTCCGGTCGCGGGTTCTCCGACGACCCGAAGGCGCTCGACGCCGCCCAGGCACTGGTCGAGGACGAGCTGTCCCGGCTGGAGAACGAGGGCGTCACCGACCCGCACCGGATCGCCCAGGGCGTGCGGCGCGTCGTCGGACGCTGGGTGTCGGACACCTACCGTCGCCGCCCCATGATCGTCCCCACGGTCATCGCGGTGTGAGCATGTGGAGGGGTCGTCGACCCCTCCACAGCCGCGTCGGTCCCCGGTTCGATCACCGAACCGGGCTACCGTGTGTGACATGGCAGGACGCACGGGCACGGGCAGGACCACCACGACTGCGGCCGCGGGCCGCGGCTCGGGGCGGTCGGGCTCGCGCGCGTCCACCGCCCGCAGGCGTCCGTCGGCAGGCCGGAGGCCGCCGGCCCGGCGCCAGGGCCCCGACCTGGTCGACCGCGGGATCGACGCGGTCGGCCGGGGGGTGGCCAAGACCGTCCGCGCCTCCGGGCGCGCGGTCGGGCGCACCCGCGAGATCGACCCCGCGCACCGCCGCGACGGCATCGGGTTCGGCATGCTCGTGCTCGCCGTCATCGCCGCCGCCGGGCTGTGGTGGCAGGCCGGCGGCTCGGTCGGCTACTGGTTCACCTTCCTCGTGCAGGCGGTGATGGGGCAGGCCGGCGTCGCGCTGCCGGCGATCCTGCTGGGCATCGGCATCGTGCTGGTCACCACCGAGGGGCACCCGGAGGCCCGGCCGCGGATCGTGACCGGCAGCCTGCTGCTCGCCCTCGGCGTGCTCGGGCTGGTGCACCTGGGCGCCGGAGCGCCCGCCGAGCCCGACGCCTGGCGTGGCGCGGGCGGCGCGCTCGGCTACGTCGCGGGGACCCCGCTGAAGGCCGGGCTCAGCCTGTGGACGGCCGTCCCCGTCCTCGTCCTGCTGACCCTCTACTCGGTGCTGCTGGTCACCGGGATCCCGGTGCGGGAGCTGCCGGACCGTGTCCGCAGGCTCACCGGGCAGCTGCCGCCCGAGCAGGACGGCGAGGGCGAGTCCGGCGCGGACCGCCCGCGCACGGTGGCCGACGCCGTCGCCGAGCGGGAGGGCCGTGCCGAGGACGCCGACCAGACCCCGAAGCGGCGTCGCCCGGCGCGGCGCAGGCAGGGTGCCGCGGAGGCCGACGCGTTCCGGGTGGAGGAGGGCGAGCACGCCCCGGCCCCGGTGGACCCGTCGCTGCCCGGTGCCCCGGAGGACGACGTCCCCGCCGCCGTCCCCGCGGCCGCCGCGCCGCCGGCGAAGAAGCCGCGCAAGCCCGTCGTCGAGACGCCGCAGGTGGCCGACGAGCCGATCGAGGGCGAGCAGCTCTCGATGGCGATCCGCCAGCCGCAGTCCGACACCGAGTACATCCTTCCGCCGGCGGACACCCTGGAGTCCGGCCCGCCGCCGAAGTCCCGCAGCTCCGCCAACGACGCGATGATCGAGGCGATCACCGGGGTCCTCGACCAGTTCAACGTCGACGCCCAGGTCACCGGCTTCACCCGCGGCCCGACGGTCACCCGCTACGAGATCGAGCTCGGCCCGGCGGTGAAGGTCGAGAAGATCACCCAGCTGCAGCGCAACCTCGCCTACGCCGTCGCCAACGACAACGTGCGGCTCCTCGCGCCGATCCCCGGCAAGTCCGCTGTCGGCATCGAGGTGCCCAACACCGACCGCGAGATGGTCCGCCTCGGCGACGTCCTGCGCTCGGGCAACGCCCGCGCCGAGCAGCACCCGATGGGCATCGGTCTGGGCAAGGACATCGAGGGCCACTACCTCGTCGCGAACCTGGCGAAGATGCCGCACCTGCTGGTCGCGGGCTCCACCGGCTCCGGCAAGTCCAGCTTCGTCAACTCGATGCTGGTGTCGCTGCTGACCCGGGCCACGCCGGACGAGGTCCGGATGATCCTCATCGACCCGAAGATGGTCGAGCTGACGCCCTACGAGGGCATCCCGCACCTGATCACGCCCATCATCACCCAGCCGAAGAAGGCCGCCGCGGCGCTGGCCTGGCTGGTGGAGGAGATGGAGCAGCGCTACCAGGACATGCAGGCCAACCGGGTCCGGCACGTCGACGACTTCAACCGCAAGGTCCGCACCGGGGAGATCACCGCCCCGCCCGGATCGGAGCGGGTGTACCGGCCCTACCCGTACATCATGTGCATCGTCGACGAGCTCGCCGACCTCATGATGACCGCCCCGCGCGACGTCGAGGACGCGATCGTCCGGATCACCCAGAAGGCGCGTGCGGCCGGGATCCACCTGATCCTGGCGACCCAGCGGCCGTCGGTGGACGTCGTCACCGGTCTGATCAAGACCAACGTCCCGTCCCGGCTGGCGTTCGCGACGTCGTCGCTGACCGACAGCCGGGTCATCCTCGACCAGCCGGGCGCGGAGAAGCTGATCGGCATGGGCGACGCGCTCTACCTGCCGATGGGCGCCGGCAAGCCGGTCCGCATGCAGGGCGCCTTCGTCGACGACGACGAGATCTCCAAGGTCGTCGCGTTCACCAAGGAGCAGGCCGAGCCCAGCTACACCGAGGGCGTCACCGCGCAGAAGGCCGGCGAGAAGAAGGAGATCGACGCCGACATCGGCGACGATCTCGACCTGCTGCTGCAGGCCACTGAGCTGATCGTCACCTCGCAGTTCGGGTCGACGTCGATGCTGCAGCGCAAGCTGCGGGTCGGGTTCGCGAAGGCGGGCCGGCTGATGGACCTGCTGGAGACCCGCAACATCGTCGGGCCCTCGGAGGGCTCGAAGGCCCGCGACGTGCTGGTCAAGCCGGACGAGCTGGAGGGCGCGCTCCTCCTGATCCGGGGCGGCGGGACCGCCGACGGCGGCGAGGTCGCCGACGACGACGAGTGACCCCCCGCCGGGTGACGGTCTCGGGCGGTGATGATCCCGACACCGCCGGTGATCGACATTTCGGGCTCACGGCTTAACGGGACGGTCACGTTCGTGCCACAGTGGCCTCGGGTCGCCGTCCGGTGATCGCACGTCGTGCTGCCCGTCGACGCCGGGCAGGGGAGGTACTGGCTGGTGTTCTGGAGGAAGAAGGACCGTCGTCGCCCGGCGCGGGGCACCACCGACCGGCACGCCCTCGTCCCGATTCCGCTGACCGGCGGGGTGCTGTCCGGCCAGGTCCGCGACCAGCAGGGCGGTGCGCTGGCCGGCACCGAGGTGTCCGTGATGGACCCCGCGGACCGGCGTGCCGTGTACGTCGAGACCGACCCGTTCGGCCGGTTCGCCGCGTCGCTGATGCCCGGCCGGTACCGAGTGCGGGTCGAGGCGGGCGGCTACCAGCAGGTCACCGACGTCGTCGAGGTGTCCTGGGGCGAGCACGCCGACATAGGCCACATCGTCCTCGGTGAGGACCCGGCGCTGCGCCCGCCGCGGCCCGGTGTCTTCGTCATCGACGGCGACCACAGCTCGGTCCGCTTCGTCGCCCGGCACATCGGGATGTCCAAGGTGTACGGCCGGTTCAACCGGTTCCAGGGGCAGATCCGGATCGCCGAGCCGTTCGAGGAGTCCTCCGTGGACGTCGTGATCGACGCGGCCAGCGGCGACACCAACGTCGCCGCCCGCGACACCCACCTGCGCTCCGCCGACTTCCTCGACGTCGAGCGCTTCCCCGAGCTGCGCTTCTCCAGCGTGCGCTTCGCCGCGCACGGCGGGAACCGGTGGACGGTGGACGGCGACCTGACCCTGCACGGCCTGACCAGCGACGTCTCGCTGGACACCACCTTCCTGGGCTCGGCGGAGTGGAACGGCGACCGGGTCGGCGCGATCGCCACCACCCAGCTGCACCGGGAGCACTACACGCTCAACTGGCAGCAGACCATCGCCAAGGGTCTGCCGGTGGTCGGGTCGACGATCCGGATCCAGCTCGACGTGCAGGCGGTCCGGCAGTCCTGACCCCGCACGGCGCGCTCAGTACTCGGGGAGCGTGAGGGCCGTCGCGGCGGTCGCGGCCCAGTGCTCGACGAGCCCGGGAGCGGCGGCGTCCGGGGTGGTGAGGTCCCGGACCCGCGCGGCGTTGGTCAGCGCCAGCTCCTGGTTGGCCTCCACCCAGTCGCGCATCCGCCGCTCGTGGGCGGCGGCCGCCGGTCCGGGATCGCCGCCGGAGCACGCGAGCTCCCCGGCCAGCACGTAGGCGCCGACGACGGCGAGCGTGGTGCCCTGACCGGACAGCAGCGTGGGACACCAGGCGGCGTCGCCGAGGAGCGTGACCGGACCGCGTGACCAGGTCGGCAGCCGGACCTGGGTGATCGGGGTGAGGTACAGGTCCTCGGTACGGTCCATCCCCGCGAGCAGCTCGGGCAGCCACCAACCCTCGCCGGCGAAGTGCCGCGTCACCAGCGCGCGCTGCGCCCCGAGGTCGCGGTGGTGGTAGGTGGCGTCCGGGTCGGAGAAGCCGAGCATCACCCGGACCTCGGTGTCGTCGTGGGCGGTGTAGAGCCCGGCCATCGCGTCCGGACGCTGGAGGAACACCTGCCAGCGGCGCAGCCCGAAGGTGTTGGGCAGGGTGAACACGGCGACGTGCTGGCCGAGGGGGACCAGCCGGTCGTCGTCGTCGGGGCCGAGAGCCAGGCGCCGGACGCCGGAGTGCTGGCCGTCGGCGCCCACCACGAGGTCGTAGTGCTCCTCGGTGCCGGACGCGAAGCGCACCCGGGCCCCGCCCGCCGGGTCCGGATCGAGCGCGACGACCCGGTCGCCCCACCGGTGCTCGACGCCGTCGAGCGCACCGGTGAGCAGCGCGGCGAGGTCGTCGCGGAGGATCTCGACGTCGTCGCTCGCGACCGGCCCCCCGGTGAGTGTCACCTCGGTGCTGCGGAAGACCTCGGTGCCGTCCTCGTCGACCAGGGACATGCCGTCCATCGCGGTGCGGGCGGCGCGCAGTGCGGCTCCGAGCCCCATCCGGTCGACGACGGTCAGCGCGGGCCCCCGGACGTCGACGGCCTGCCCGCCGGGCCGTGGCCCCGGCGCCGACTCGACGACGACCGGGCGGAACCCGTGCCGGCGCAGCCACCACGCGAACGTCGTCCCTGCGATACCGGCCCCGCTGATCAGGATGTCGGTCATGTGTCCTCCTCGGTACGGTGTACGCGTCGACGATGCCGCTGCGAGCTGCGATGACGGGTGTCGTGTAGCGGCACAGGTGGTACAGGGAGGTGGCCGGTGGACGGTTCGCCCACGGACCGGGTCGCGGCCGCGGTGCGTGCCCGTGTCGAGTCGGGGGATCTGCGGCCCGGGGACCGCGCGCCGTCGGTGCGCGCGCTGGTGGCCGAGCACGGTGTCGCGATGTCCACCGCCGCCCGGGCGCTGACCCGGCTGCGCGAGGAGGGCCTGCTGCGGACGACGGCGCGGGTCGGGTCGGTGGTGGCGGAGCGGGCCACGCCTGCGGGCACCGCTCCGCCACCGGACACGGCCCGGCTGGTGCGGACCGCGATCGGCATCGCCGACGACGAGGGCCTGGCCGCGCTGTCCATGCGGCGCCTCGCCGGGGCGTTCGGCGTGCCGACGATGTCGCTGTACCGGCTGGTTCGCAGCCGGGACGAGCTGCTGCTGGCGATGCTCGAGACGGTGTTCGCCGAGCTGGTGCTGCCCCCGGCCGACGGGCCGTGGCGGGCCCGGCTGGAGGGCGCTGCGCACGCCCAGTGGCGGGTGCACCGGCGGCACCCGTGGCTGGCGCGGGTGCTGTCGCTGTCCCGGCCGCAGGCGCTGCCGTCGCTGCTGCGCTTCGCCGAGTTCGAGCTGGCCGCGCTGGAGGAGGTCGTCGCGGACCCGGTGGAGCGGTTCGACCTGCACCTGGCGCTGACCGGATTCGTGCGGGGGATGGCGCTGACCCTGGCCGCGGAGCAGGAGGCGCAGGCCGACACCGGCGTCGACGCCGACACCTGGTCCGAGCACGACCCGGGGCTGCGGGCTGCGCTGCGCCGTCACGGCGGGCGGGCCCGCGCTGCGCCGGGTCGGCGACTACCCGTACGACCTGCAGCGGGTGTTCGACACCGGGATCGCCCGGCTCCTCGACGGGATCAGCTGAACCCCTGCTGCCGCCACGCCTCGTAGACGGCGACGGCGGCGGCGTTGGCCAGGTTCAGCGAACGGTTCGACGGCCGCATCGGCAGCGCCACCGTGCCCGTCACCCAGTCCGCCGCCGCGATCTCGGGCGGCAGCCCGGTCGACTCGCGGCCGAACAGCAGCACGTCCCCGCCGGAGTAGGCGACGTCGGTGTAGCGGACCGGCGCACCGGGCACGAACGCGAACACCCGCGCCCCGGCGGCCCGCACCCAGCCGGCGAACGCGGCCGTGTCGTCGTGCACGACGACCTCGGCGAGATCGGCGTAGTCGAGCCCGGCCCGGCGCACCGAGCGTTCGTCGAGGGAGAAGCCGAGTGGGCGCACCAGGTGCAGCTCGGCGCCGGTGTTGGCGGCCAGCCGGATCGCGTTGCCGGTGTTCGGCGGGATCTCCGGGGTGTGCAGGGCGAGGCGGACCACCCGCTACTCGTACCAGGTGCCCGCGCTCCAGTGGTTGCCGTCCGGGTCGGCGATCTCGAACAGGCGGCTGCCGTAGTCGGCGTCGAAGGGCGCGTGCACGACGGTGGCGCCGGCCGCCACGGCACGGACGAACAGGGCGTCCGGGTCGTCGCACACGAGATGGACGGCGGCGCCGCCGGGCGGGCGGCACCCGTCGTGGGTGGGGCCGAGCATCACGCCGCCGGGGGCGCCGGTCGACCCGGGGCGTACCAGCTCGGCGTGGACGATCGCGCCGTCGTCGCCGGTGTGGACGGCGCGCTCGGTGAAGTCCAGTGCCGAGGTCAGGAAGGTGACCAGGGCGCGCGGGTCGGGGCTGGACAGGCTGGGCCAGAGGCCGGGCAGGTCGCTCATGAGGACGAGGGTGCCGAGGCCGCGCGGGCCGGTCGTGGACGAATCGGAGCCGCCGGCGCGACCCGCTCGGCCCGCCAGCTCAGCGCGGTGGTCCCCGCGAGCTCGCGGAACTCGCGGGCCAGGTGCTGCTGGTCGCTGTAGCCGCAGGTCGCGGCCAGCTCGGCGAGCGGAGGGGCGAGCGGGCGGCGCAGGAGCGTGCACGCCCGCTCGAACCGGATGACCCGTGCCGCGGCCTTCGTCCCGAGCCCGGTCTCGCGTCGCAGCCGTTCACCGAGGTGGCGTGGCGACCAGCCGACCTCCCCGGCGACGTCGGCGACGCGGGCGGTCCCGCCGCTGCGGACCAGCAGCTCCCAGGCGTGCACGACCTCCGGTGCCGGCTCGCCGGGGCCGTCCCGGGCGTCGGCGACGCGGCACAGCGCGGCGTCGAGCAGTGCGCACCGCCCGGCCCACCCCGGCTCGGCGCGCAGCCGGTCGAGCAGGGTGTCCAGGCCGGGGAGGAGCAGCGCGAGGTCGACGACGTCGCCGGCCAGCTCGCCGGCGGGCAGCCCGAGCAGCGTGCGGGCGCCGCGCCAGGTCATCTCCAGCTGCATCCCGGACTGCGGGGCGCCGGAGGCGAGCAGCGCGGGCGCGGTGTGCAGGCCGGCCGCCGATGCGGTGAACCGGCCCGGGCCGCGTTGCGGGTCCGGGGCGGCGAGCAGGTCGACCGTGCCGTCCAGGCAGAGCACGACGGTCAGGTGGGCGCTGGACACGCCCTGGTGCGTCCCCGTCGGACCCGCGGGGGAGGACCAGCACCAGATCCCGGAGACCAGCGGGCGCAGCCGTGCGGAGGGACGCCAGCGCCGGGCCCCGTCGGACATGCGGGCCAGGGTAGCGCCGCCGGGTGAGGTCAGAGGGTGAGCAGCATCCGCACGTTGCCCAGGGTGTTCGGCTTGACGTGGGCGAGGTCGAGGAACTCGGCGACGCCGGCGTCGTAGCTGCGCAGCATGGCCGCGAACACCTCGGCCGACACCGGCGTCCCGTCGATCTCGGCGAAGCCGTGCCGGGCGAAGAACTGCTTCTCGAAGGTGAGCACGAACAGCCGCTCCAGGCCCAGCTCGCGCGCGCCGTCGATCAGCGCGGAGACGATCCGGTGGCCCACACCGCGACCCACCACCGACGGCGACACCGCCACCGTGCGGATCTCGCCCAGGTCCTCCCACAGCACGTGCAGCGCGCCGCAGCCGACGACCACGCCGTCGACCTCGGCGACCAGGAACTCCGGGACCGCCTCGTAGAGGGTGACGGTCTCCTTGGCCAGCAGGACGGTGCCCGCGTACTCGTCGACGAGCTCACGGATCCGGCGGACGTCGCGGGTGCGGGCGCGGCGGACGATCACGTCGGGGACCGGGGCGGACACGGGGTCGGGCACGGCAGGAGAGCCTAGACCGGGGTCGCCGACGGCGCCGTCTACCCTGGTATTCGTGGCTTCCCCCGAGACTGCGCCCCGGCGCGCCGCCCTGCTGACCCTGGGCTGCGCGCGCAACGAGGTCGACTCCGAGGAGCTCGCCGGCCGTCTGGCCGGGTCCGGCTGGGAACTGGTCGACGCCGAGGACGGCAGCCCCGACGTCATCGTCGTCAACACCTGCGGGTTCGTGGAGCAGGCGAAGAAGGACTCGATCGACACGGTGCTGGCCGCGGCGGACGTGGCGCGTCCCGCCGGGGCGAAGGTCGTCGCGGTCGGGTGCCTGGCCGAGCGCTACGGCGCCGAGCTCGCCGCCGACCTCCCCGAGGCCGACGCGGTGCTCGGCTTCGACGCCTACCCCGAGCTCGCCGAGCGGCTCGGCGACGTCCTGGGCGGGCATGCCCCGGCCCCGCACGTCCCCACCGACCGTCGCAAGCTCCTCCCCATCTCGCCGGCGGAGCGCCCGGCCGCGACCGCGGACGTCTCGGTCCCCGGCCACGACTGGGTGCCCGACATCGCGCGCACCCGCCTGTCCGGCGGGCCGGTGGCCTCGCTCAAGCTGGCCTCGGGCTGCGACCGCCGCTGCGCGTTCTGCGCGATCCCGAGCTTCCGCGGCAGCTTCGTGTCCCGCCCGCCGGCCGACGTGCTCGGCGAGGCCGCCTGGCTCGCCCGGCAGGACGTGCGCGAGCTCGTGCTGGTCAGCGAGAACTCCACCAGCTACGGCAAGGACCTCCCCGGCGGCACCCGCGCGCTGGTCGACCTGCTCCCGCAGCTCGCCGCGATCGAGGGCGTCGAGCGGATCCGGGTCGCCTACCTGCAGCCCGCCGAGCTCCGGCCCGACCTCCTGCGCGTCATCGCGACCACGCCGGGCGTCGCGCCGTACTTCGACCTGTCGTTCCAGCACGCGTCGGCGCGGGTGCTGCGCCGGATGCGCCGGTTCGGGTCGCGCACCGACTTCCTCGACCTCTGCGAGCGCATCCGCGCGCTGGCGCCGGAGGCCGGGATCCGCTCCAACGTCATCGTCGGGTTCCCCGGCGAGACCGAGGAGGACCTCGCCGAGCTGGAGGCGTTCCTGACCGGCGCCCGGCTCGACGCCGTCGGGGTGTTCGGCTACTCCGACGAGGACGGCACCGAGGCCGAGGGCTACGACGGCCACGTCGATCCGGCCGAGGTCAGGGCCCGCGTCGCGCGGATCTCGGCGCTGGTCGACGAGCTGATGGAGCAGCGCGCCGAGGAGCGCATCGGCACCGAGGTCGTCGTGCTGGTCGAGTCCGCCGAGGGCGACGAGGACGACTGCACCGGCCGTGCCGCCCACCAGGGCCCCGACGCCGACGGCGAGTGCACCGTCGTCGCGGCGGCGCAGGACGGCCCCGAGCCGGACTCGCTGCGTCCCGGTGACCTCGTCCGCTGCCGCGTCGTGGACACCGAGGGCGTCGACCTGCTGGTGGAGGCCCTCGAGCTGATCGACCCGAACGCACCGGCCGCCGCCGTCCCGGCGGCCTCCGCGGCCGGATGAGCTCGCACCCGGCCGGGGGCGCCGCCGGAGTCGGCGACCCGCCCCTGCTGAACATCGCGAACGCGCTGACGGTCCTGCGGCTGCTGCTCGTCCCGGTGTTCGTGGTCGCGCTGTTCGTCGGCGGCGGCGAGGACGTGGTGTGGCGGCTGGTCGCGTTCGCGGTGTTCGTCGTCGCGGCGGCCACCGACCGGCTCGACGGCCAGCTGGCCCGCAGCCGGGGGCTCGTCACCTGGTTCGGCGCGCTGGTCGACCCGATCGCCGACAAGGCACTGATGGGCGCGGCCCTGATCGGGCTGTCGATCCTCGGTGTGCTGCCCTGGTGGGTGACGATCGTGATCGTCGTCCGCGAGCTGGGCATCACCGTGCTGCGCTTCGTCGTGATCCGCCGGCACGGCGTCATCCCGGCCAGTCGCGGCGGCAAGGCCAAGACCGTCGCCCAGACGGTCGCGATCGGGCTGTTCCTGCTGCCGCTGCCGGAGCTGCTGGGCCCCGGCACCGCGGCCGCCACCGCCGTGCTCGTGCTCCAGTGGGCGGTGATGGCCGTCGCGCTGGTGCTCACCGTGGTGACCGGCGCCGACTACGTCCGCAAGGCCGTCCGGCCCCGGGCCGCCTGACCTGCGGGGACGATCCGGCGCCCGTGTGGTGTTGAGGTGTTCGCCGTGGGCGTACAGCGTCACGGCGCGGAGGAACCGGAGAAGTCGGTACGGTGAGACATCACCGGATGTCCGGGGAGCAGTCGAGGAGGGCACATGCTGCTGCGGGAAGCGATCGGCAGTGGGCTGCGTGAGGTGCGCACGGCGCGCCGGCGCACGCTGCGCGACATCTCGCGGGCCGCGCGGGTGAGCCTCGGGTACCTCTCCGAGGTCGAGCGCGGGCGCAAGGAGCCCTCCAGCGAGCTGCTCGCGGCGATCTGCGAGGCACTCGGGGTCTCCGTGCCGGACCTGCTGACCACCGTCGCCGCCGAGATGGCGACGGCGACCTCCGCCGCGGCCGCGAGCCGCCGCGACGACGTGCTCGTCCCGATCGGGCAGCGTCACGCCGAGCTGCGCCTGGCCGGACGGCCGGGTTCCGTGGTCGCCGCACCGGCGTCCTCGGGCGGGCCGGTGGCCTCGGCCGCCTGATCGCACCGCCGACCCCGGCCGACCGCTCCTGCGCGGTAGGGTGCGGGCAGACCGGCAGCGATGCCAGGATGGACAGGGCCGGAGGCCCGGTTCCGACCACGGGGGGAACGCGGGGTCGGTCCGGGGTCCGCACGCCCGCCGTGGTGGCGGGCACGGTCGCGAGCGAACGCAGGCGGAGGACGCGCAGAGATGGCCAACGGATTCACCAAGTTCTTCAGCTATCTGTCGGCCCTGTTCTCGTCGAAGGTCGACGAGCACGCCGACCCGAAGGTGCAGATCCAGCAGGCCATCGAGGACGCCCAGCGCCAGCACCAGCAGCTGTCGCAGCAGGCCGCCGCGGTGATCGGCAACCAGCGTCAGCTGGAGATGAAGCTGAACCGGCAGCTGGGTGAGATCGAGAAGCTGCAGTCGTCGGCGCGGCAGGCACTCGTGCTGGCCGACCAGGCCCGCTCCCAGGGCGACGAGCAGAAGGCCCAGCAGTACGAGCAGTCGGCGCAGACCTTCGCGACCCAGCTGGTGACCGCGGAGCAGGGCGTCGAGGACCTCAAGACGCTGCACGACCAGTCGATCGGTGCCGCTGCCCAGGCCAAGCAGGCCGTCGAGCGGAACTCGATGATGCTGCAGCAGAAGATCGCCGAGCGCACCAAGCTGCTCAGCCAGCTCGAGCAGGCCAAGATGCAGGAGCAGGCCGCGAAGTCGCTGCAGCAGATGAGCGAGCTGTCCGCGCCGCGCAACGCGCCCTCGCTCGACGAGGTCCGCGACAAGATCGAGAAGCGGTACGCCACCGCGCTCGGGTCCGCGGAGCTGGCCCAGAACTCGGTGCAGGGCCGGATGCTGGAGGTCCAGCAGTCGACCACCGACATGGCAGGCATGTCGCGGCTGGAGCAGATCCGGGCGTCGATGTCCGGGGCGCCGATCGCCGGTGGACAGCAGGCTCCGCAGGTCGGCCAGGGCGAGTCGACCCAGCAGCTGCCGTCCTCGCCGGCACCGGCCCAGCAGCAGAACACCCAGAACCAGCAGCAGCCCGGCACCGCCTGAGCCGCTCAGCCGTTCCACACCGTCCGCCGCGGTCCCGATCCCGGGGCCGCGGCGGACGTGTGTCCGGGCCCGTCCGGGCCGGGCGATGCGGCTCCGGGCGTCTCGCCGGCTCCGGCCGTCGGTCGCGACGTGGCCGACGTGGTCAGGGCGTGCGGGCCGCGCCGGGCGGCGGCCGCCCGGGTGCGCCGCGACGCGGGCCGGTGCCGCGGCGCACCGGGCGCGGCGACGGCCCGGCCTGGCAGCGCGGGCACCAGTAGGTGACCCGGGCCCGGTGGTCGTTGCCCTGGTCGGCGGTCCGGATGCGGGTGCCGCAGCGGCGGCACGGCCGCCCGGCCCGCTCGAACACCCAGTGCGCCTCGCCCGCGGCCAGCGAGCCGGTCGTGGTCTGCTCCGGGCGGTCCTTGTTCGACGACAGCAGCCGCCGCGACAGGTCGATGACCCCGGGCAGGTCGGGTACGTCGCGGACCGGCACCCACGGGGTGAGCCCGAGCAGGAAGCAGATGTCGTTGCGGTAGAGGTTGCCGAGGCCGGCCATGACCCGCTGTTCGAGCAGCACCAGCCCGAGCGGGTGGTCGGCGCGGGCGGTCATCCGGTGCAGCGCTTCGGCGTCGTGGGCGGGCCCCCAGGCCGGGTCGAGCAGGTCGGGCCCGAGATGCCCGACGAGGGTGTGCTCGTCGTCGGTCGGGAGTAGCTCCAGGTCGTGCAGGGCGAATCCGACGGCGACCCGGTCGGCGGTCGCCAGCACCGCGCGCGCCTCGTGGGCGACCCGGCGCCAGCGCATCCCGGGGCGGTACAGGTGCCAGGAGCCGTCCATCCGGAAGTGGCTGTGCAGGCTGCGGCCGTCGTCGAAACGGGTGAACAGGTGCTTGCCGACGGAGACGACGCCGGTGACGGTCAGCCCGGCCAGATCGTGCTCGACCAGCCGCGGGTGGCGCAGCTCGCCGCGCAGCAGCTCGTGCCCGGCCAGCGCGGCGTGCAGCCGCTTGCCGGCCAGGTACACGGTGTCTCCCTCGGGCACGATCGCGACGCTACCCGGGCCGGCCGGACCCGGCCCGGGCTCGGCGGACGACCCGGCCGGGCCAGGGCGCCGGCTCAGTCGCCGGCTCAGCCGACGACGAGTGTCCGCAGCTGCGGCCACACCTGCGACCACGGATGCGTCATGCCCTCGCCCAGCCAGATGCGGTTGCCGTCGCCGAGGTCGGCGACCGGCCGCAGCGCCACCCCGGTGGGCGCGAGCAGGCCGGGGTCCTTCCCGAGGAAGATCACGACGTCCTGGTGTTCCCGGTGCTGTTCTTCCCGGCCGCGGACCCGGTGACCGGTCTGCTGCTCGCGTTCTCCACCTACGCCGTCGGCTACGTCTCGCGCCCGCTCGGCGGTGTCGTGTTCGGCAGGCTCGGCGACGTCATCGGTCGCAAGCAGGTCCTGGTCATCACGCTCGTGCTGATCGGCGTCGCGACGTTCCTCATCGGGCTGCTGCCGACCTACGGCACGATCGGCGTCGCGGCCCCGATCCTGCTGGTGCTGCTGCGCTTCGCCCAGGGCGTCGGCGTCGGTGGGGAATGGGGCGGCGCGGTCCTGCTCTCCAGCGAGTTCGGCGAGCCGCGCCGGCGCGGGTTCTGGGCCTCGGCCGCCCAGGTCGGGCCGCCCGCGGGGAACCTGCTGTCCAACGGTGTCCTGGCCCTGCTCACCCTGCTGCTGACCGACCAGCAGTTCCTGGACTGGGGCTGGCGGCTGGCGTTCCTGCTGTCGGCCGTGCTGGTGGCGTTCGGGCTGTGGATCCGGCTCAAGCTGGAGGACACCCCGGTCTTCCGCGCGATCGCCGAGTCCGGTGACCGACCGTCGGCGCCGGTGCGTGAGGTGTTCACCACCGAACGCCGCCCGCTGCTCGCCGGGATCCTCAGCCGGATCGGTCCGGACGTCAGCTACGCCCTGTTCACCGTCTTCGTGCTGACCTTCGCCACCACCCACCTCGGATTCTCCCGGTCGGAGGTGCTCGGCGCGATCCTGATCGGCTCGGCGCTGCAGCTGCCCGCGATCCCGCTGGCCGGGGCACTCACCGACCGGTTCAACCGGCGCCTGGTCTACGGCGTCGCCGCGGTCGGGGGAGCGGTGTGGCCGTTCGTCTTCTTCCCGATGATCGCGGGCGGCTCGTTCGCGCTGCTCGTCGTCGGCATCGTGGTCGGGCTCGGCCTGCACTCGTTCATGTACGGGCCGCAGGCCGCGTTCGTCACCGAGCAGTTCTCACCGCGGCTGCGCTACACCGGCAGCTCGCTGGCCTACACCATCGCCGGCGTGGTGGGGGGCGCCGTCGCGCCGCTGGCGTTCACCGCGCTGTCCGGCGGGTCGGGGAACTGGGTGCCGGTCGCGGCCTACCTGGCCATCGCCTGCGCGCTGACCGTCGTCGGGCTGGTCATCGGTCGCGACCCGGACCACGACGAGGACGAGGCCTACCTCGCCCTCACGCCCTGAGCAGCACGCGCAGGGTGAGCTGCAGGTGCTCGTCGATCGCCTCCGCCGCCGCGTCCGGGTCGTCGCCGGCCAGCGCCGCGACGATCCGGTCGTGCTCGGCGCAGACCGCCTGCCGCCGGTCCTCGGTCCGGAACAGCGCGGTCACGCCCACCCGGCGCTGGCGCACCCGCAGCCCGGCGTAGGTCCGCGAGAGCAGCGCGTTCCCGGTGGCGTCGACGAGCGCCTGGTGGAAGACCATGTCGAGCTCGATGAACTCGGCCGGGTCCCCGCCGGCGCCGGCGAGCTCGCGCTGCCGGTCCAGGGCAGCGTTCATCGCCTCGAACGGCACACCGTCGGCGCCCATCGCCGCGCGCGCCGCGTGCTTCTCCAGGACCCCGCGCAGCTCCATCAGCTCGGAGATCTGCCGGCCGGTCAACGGCGGCACGTAGGCGCCGCGACCGGGCAGCATCTCGACCAGGCCGTCGGCCACGAGCAGCAGCAACGCCTCACGGACCGGGGTGCGCGACACCCCGATCCGGCCGGCGAGCTCGTTCTCGTTGAGGAACGTGCCCTGCACCCGCGGGTCCACCAGGACGGTCTCGCGCAGGTAGTGCAACGCGCGGGTCGCGACCGGACTCCCGTGACGTCGGCATACGACACGTATACACCGAACCACCCCAGGAGACGCCATGCGGATCGCCCTCGTCCAGATCGCCGCCACCACCGACCCGGCGGAGAACCTCACCCTGGTCGCCGACGGCGTCGCCGGCGCGGCCGCCCGGGGCGCGCGGCTGGTCGTGTTCCCCGAGGCCACCCAGTGCCGCTTCGGCGTGCCGCTCGGCCCGGTCGCCGAGCCCCTCGACGGCCCCTGGGCGTCCCGCGTCCGCGGGATCGCCGCCGGTGCGGGGGTCACCGTGGTCGCCGGGATGTTCACCCCCGCCGACGACGGCCGCGTCCGCAACACCCTGCTCGTCACCGGCCCGGGTGTCGAGGAGCACTACGACAAGATCCACCTGTTCGACGCGTTCGGGTTCGCCGAGTCCGACACGGTCGCCCCGGGTGACCGGCCGGTCACGGTCACCGTCGACGGCGTCACCGTCGGCCTCGCGACCTGCTACGACCTGCGGTTCGCCGGCCTGTTCCAGACCCTCGGCGACGCCGGGGCGCAGTTCGTCGTCGTGCCCGCGTCCTGGGGCGCGGGGCCGGGCAAGCGCGAGCAGTGGGAGCTGCTGGTGCGTGCCAGGGCCCTCGACACGACGGCCTTCGTGGTGGCCTGCGACCAGGCGGACCCGGAGGCGGCGGGGCGCCCGGTCCCCGATGGTGGCGCCCCGACCGGATCGGGGCGAGCACGGTCGCCGGCCCGACCGGCTCGGTCGTCGCGGCGCTGAACGCCGCACCGGGGACCCTGGTCGTGGACCTCGACCTCGACGCGGTCACCGCGGCCCGCCGGGCGATCCCGGTCCTGGCCAACCGGCGGTACTGACCCGGGGTGCGCGGTGTCGCCGGTCAGGCCCGCAGCCGCAGCCCCTTCGGCGTCACCCGGAACCCGGCCTCGGTGAGCACCTCCGACAGCGCCGAGGCCAGCGAGTCCTGTCCGTCGGCGCGCTCGACGGCGAGCGAGCCCAGCCAACCCTCGTGCACCGCCCCGGCGAGCGACTCGGCCCCGGCGCGCAGCTCGTCGCGGTCCTCGGTGAACGACAGCAGCGACTTCCCGCCGCGTTCGACGTAGAGCGCTGGTGCCCCGTCGACGAGAGTGACCAGGGCGCCTGCCTTGCGACCGGGGCGGTGCCGGGTCTCGCCGGTCGTGTCCGGCCACGGCAGGGCGGCGCCGTAGGGCTGGGCGGGGTCGGTGGCGGTGAGCACCACCCGGGACAGCTCGCGCCACGCCTCCCGTGGTGCCTGCGGGCGGCGACCGGCACCCCCGTCGAACTCGGCGTGGCGACCCGCGCCGCCGAGCCCGCCCAGGCCGCCGCGCAGGTCGTCGGGCACCCCGGCGTACGGGTCGTCCGGTCCCGGGGGAGCCGGACGCGTCACCGACGAGGTCGCCAGGCAGCGGGTCCCCGTCCCCGGCGTCACCGGCGGACCCGGTGGGATCCGGATGGCCGTCGTGCGGGGCGTGGCCGCCGGGCTCCGAGAGGTCGTCGGGGTCGGGGACGGACGGGCCGGGACGGTCGGCGGGGTCGGCGATGACCGCCCCGGGACCGGCGCCGAGGCGGCGCGGGCCGGTCTGCGGGGAGGTGGAGGGGGCGGCGAAGGTGCCGGCGAGGGCCCGGACCCGGTCGATCGCACCCGGTACCGCGAACTGCGCCGCGCCCAGCCCCTCGACGATGTAGCCGCGTCGGCACCGGCCGGACTCCTCCATCGCCCGGAGCACCTTGTAGACCGCGGCGAACCCGCCCGTGACCCGCTCGGTGCCCAGCGCGCCCCGGGTCAGCACGCCGTGACGCTCCAGGAACGCCTCCGCGGCGGCGTGCGCGCGGCGGGTCGGGTCGGGCTCGCGCGGCACCGCCACCGACCAGCGCCCGCCGACCGACGGCGGCCCGGTCCGGCTGGGCATCGACGGCCGCCCCGCACGCAGCTGTGCGTAGCGTCCGCGGGCCGGTCGCCGCGCCGTGCGGTGCGCCCCGCCCTGCCGCCCGGAGGCGCCCCGTCGTGAGCCGCCCCCGGACAGCCGGGCCCGCAGCGGGCCGAGCGTGTCGTTGGTGAGCGCACCCGCCCAGACCAGGTCCCAGACGGCGGCGACGACGTCGTCGTCGGAGGGAGCCGGCTCGCCCTGCTCGGTCAGCAGGACCCCGGCCCGGGTCGCGAGCTCGCGGAAGAACAGCGCACCGCCCCCGGAATCGGGCGCCGCCCCCGGGTCGGTCAGCGCGGCCGGGTCGGTCAGCCCGAGCGCGGCCAGCACCGCGGTGTGCAGCGGGGTGCCCGCGGTGTCGAGGTCCGGGGCGGGCAGCAGCAGGTCCGCCACGTCGGCCGGGGCCAGCGCGAGCCAGCCGTCCTGCCCGGACAGCGCGCCGCACCCGATCCAGGTCACCTCACCGGCGGCGGTCAGCTCGTCGAGCAGCGCGGGGGTGTAGCCCGGCAGCCGGGCGGGCAGCACCAGCGACTCGACCGCGCTCGCCGGCAGCGGAGCCCCGGCGAGCTGCTCGACCACACCGAGCACGTCCTCCGCGCCCGGTGCACGGCGCACCCGGCCGCGCCGCTCGGAGCCCGACCGCACCTGCACGCCCTGCCACTGCGGCAGGAACCGTCCCAGTGCCCGCTGCTCGACGGGCTCGACCTCGTGGCGCAGCTTCGCCAGCGACGCGCGCCGCAGCCGGCGCAGCACCTCGGCGTCGCAGTACTCCGGCTCACCGCCGGATCCGGCGGGCACCGAGGCCTGCGGGCGCAGCTCGCCCTTCATCAGCCGCCCGGTGCCGGTGAGCCGTTCCAGCACTCCGGCGACCACGGCCACTCCCAGCCCGAAGCGACGGGCGAGCTCGGCGGCGGTGAACGGTCCGTGCGTGCGTGCGCAGCGCAGCACGAGGTCCCCGAGCGGGTCGGGCACCGGCTCGGTGAAGGCCTCCGGCACCCCGACCGGCAGCGCCGTGCCCAGCGCATCCCGGATGCGCCCGGCGTCCTCGATCGCAATGAAGCGCTCCTCACCGGCGATCCGCACCCGCAGCGCCCGGCGGTCGCGCTCCAGCTGCGCCAGCCACGCCGGGTCGACGCCTCGGGCCCGCGCGTCGGCCTCGGACAGGTCACCGACGAACCGGAGCAGGTCCGCGGCACCCTCCATGTCACGGGCGTGCCGCTCCGGGTCGGTGCGCTGCAGCTGCCCCTCGATCTCGGCCAGCATCTCCGGGTCGAGCAGCTCCCGGATCGCCTCGGAGCCGAGCAGCTCCGCCAGCAGCGTCGAGTCCAGCGACAGGGCGGCCGCGCGCCGCTCGGCCAGCGGCGCGTCGGCCTCGTAGAGAAACATCCCGACGTAGCCGAACAGCAGGCTGCGCGCGAACGGCGACGGCTGCGCGGACTCGACCTCGACGACCTTGACCCGGCGCGCGGCGACGTCGCCCATCAGCTCGCGGAGCCCGTGCAGGTCGTAGACGTCCTGCACGCACTCCCGCATCGCCTCCAGGGTGATCGGGAACTGCTCGAACTTGCCCGCCACGCCCAGCAGCTGTGCCGAGCGCTGGCGCTGCTGCCACAGCGGGCTGCGGCGGCGCGGGTCGCGGCGGGGCAGCAGCAGCGCCCGCGCGGCGCACTCCCGGAACCGGGAGGCGTAGAGCGCCGAGTTCCCCAGCTCCGCGACGACGATCTGCTCGATCTCGCCCGGTTCCAGCAGCACGTCCTCCGCGTTCGGGACGACCTCGGTGCCGTTGTCGTCGACCGCGTCCGGCAGGCGCAGCACGATCCCGTCGTCCGCGCCCGACGCGCTCACCTCGACCCCGCGTCGCTCCCGCATCCGGGCCGCGATCGCCAGTGCCCACGGCCCGTTGACCTGAGAGCGTGTTTGGAAATGGTGGGTGTGTCGGGATGGTCGACACGGCTGGGGTGCTCCATCGTGGTCGGCATGCAGGAACGACCGCGCCGGTACCCCTCGGACACCAGTGATGCCCAGTGGGTGGTGATCGAGCCGTTGTTACCGCCGCTCGCGCGGCGGGGGCGGCCTGTTGCTCATGCTCGTCGGGACGTGCTGGACGCGATCTTGTATGTCGTGCGGACCGGGTGTGCCTGGCGGGCGTTGCCGGTGGACTTCCCGCCCTGGCAGACCGTCTACTGGTACTTCAACCAGTGGGAACAGCAGAAGGTCACCGAGAAGATCCTCCCGGTCGTGCGGGGGCAGTTACGTATCGCCGAGGGCCGTGATCCGGAGCCGAGTGCGGGGATCATCGATTCCCAGTCGGTCAAGGGCGCCGACACCGTCGGCCAGGACTCCCGCGGCTACGACGCCGGGAAGAAGACAGGCGGACGGAAACGGTTCATCGTGACCGACACCCTCGGTCTGCTGCTGACCACGATGGTGTGCTCGGCCTCGGCACAGGACCGCGACGGCGCCAAGCCGATCCTGCTCAACCTCTACCTGCGCACCAGGGTGCGGTTCGTCTACGCCGACGCCGGCTTCGCCGGGCGACTGCTCGACTGGGCCGCCACGATCCTGCAGACAACGATCGAGATCATCCGCAAGCCACCCGAGCAGCGCGGATTCACCGTCCTCCCACGAAGGTGGGTGGTCGAACGGACCCTGGCCTGGCTCACCGCACACCGACGCCTGGCCCGAGACTACGAACGCCACCCCACCACATCCGAAGCCATGATCCGCTGGGCCGCGATCAACACCATCACCCGCCGCATCGCCCGTGGATACCCCGCCACCCGCCAGCAGAAACACACGACACCCTCAACCCACTAGAATTTCCAAACACGCTCTGAGCACCGAACGGCGAGTGCACGACGAGGCGCCAGTCGCCCAGCTCGTCGCGCGAACCGCTCCACCAGGATCGTGCGGTCGCTCGGCACGTGCCGGGTCGCCTCACGCTGCTCGCGCAGATAGGACAGCAGGTTGTCGCAGGCCCACTCGTCGAGGCCCGGCCGCGGTGGCCGCGGCTCGCGGGCGTCGGCGTCGGCCAGCCCGGACATCTCGCGCACACGACGCGCCGACCGCCCGGCCCAGCTCCAGCGGCCGCCCGATCGACTCGCCCTTCCAGAACGGCATCCGGGCGGGCACCCCCGGCGCCGGGGTGACGATCACGCGGTCGTGGGTGATGTCCTCGACCCGCCACGACGAGGTCCCCAGCAGGAACGTGTCCCCGACGCGGGACTCGTAGACCATCTCCTCGTCGAGCTCACCGACCCGCGACCCGGCGCCGTCCGCGCCGCCCGGGGTCATCACGGTGAACAGGCCGCGGTCGGGGATGGTGCCGCCGGAGGTGACGGCCAGGCGCTGCGCGCCCGGGCGCCCGCGCAGCTCGTCGGTGACCCGGTCCCAGGTGATGCGGGCGCGCAGCTCGCCGAACTCCTCGGACGGGTAGCGCCCGGCCAGCATGTCGAGCACCGAGTGCAGCGCCGAGTCCGGCAGTGCTGCGAACGGGGCCGCCCGACGGATCGTCGCGGCCAGGTCGGACAGCCGCCACGACTCCATCGCGACCATCGCGACGATCTGCTGGGCCAGGACGTCGAGCGGGTTCCGGGGATAGCGGGTGGACTCGATGGACCCGGTCGTCATCCGTTCGGCGACGACGGCGCAGGACACGAGGTCCCCGCGGTACTTCGGGAACACGACACCCTCGGACACCGCGCCCACCTGGTGCCCGGCGCGCCCGACCCGCTGCAGCCCGGACGCGACCGACGGCGGTGCCTCGACCTGCACGACCAGGTCGACCGCGCCCATGTCGATGCCCAGCTCCAGGCTGGACGTCGCCACGACGCAGGGCAGAACGCCGGACTTCAGCTCCTCCTCGACCAGGGTCCGCTGGTCGCGCGACATCGAGCCGTGGTGGGCCTTGGCGACCGTCGGTGCGGCCCCGCCGCCCACCCCGGACTGCCCGACCGCCTCGGCCGGGAAACGCGTCCGGCGCGGTGTCGAGGTCGGCGGCCTCCTCCAGCGCGGCCTCCTCCAGTGCGGTGGCCTCCTGCTCGGCGGCGAGCTCGTTGAGCCGGGAGGTCAGCCGCTCGGCGAGCCGGCGGGAGTTGGAGAACACGATCGTCGACCGGTGCTCGCGCACCAGGCCGAGCAGCCGCTCCTCGACGGCGGGCCAGATCGAGGGCCTGCGTGCGGTGCCCGCGGCGGACCCGACGACCTCATCGTCGGTGCTGCCCGGCGCGGGCCGCTCGTCGAGCGCGGCCAGGTCGGGCACCGGGACCTGGACCTCGACCCGGATCGTCTTGGGGATCGCGGGCTGCACGACCTCGACCGGGCGCGTACCGGACAGGAACGTCGAGACCTCGTCGACCGGGCGCACGGTCGCCGAGAGCCCGATCCGCTGTGGGGTGGCCTCGGTGATCTCCTCGAGCCGTTCCAGCGACACCGCCAGGTGCGCCCCCCGCTTCGTGCCGGCGACGGCGTGCACTTCGTCGAGGATCACGGTTGTCACCCCGCGCAGCGACTCCCGCGCGGCCGAGGTGAGCAGGAGGAACAGCGACTCCGGAGTGGTCACCAGCACGTCCGGCGGGGTGCGCTGGAACTGGCGCCGCTCGTCGGCCGGGGTGTCGCCGGTGCGCATCCCGACGGTGATGTCCGGAACCGGCTCGTCGAGCCGCTGCGCGGCCTGGCGGATGCCGGTCAGCGGCGAGCGCAGGTTGCGCTGCACGTCGACGGCGAGGGCCTTGAGCGGAGAGACGTAGAGGACCCGGCAGCGGTGCTTGCGCTCGGCGGGCGGTGGCGTGGCCGCGAGCCGGTCGAGCGCCCAGAGGAACGCGGCCAGTGTCTTGCCGGACCCGGTCGGCGCGACGACGAGGGCGTTGCGCCCGGCCTGCGCCGCGGACCAGGCGCCCTCCTGGGCCGCGGTGGGCGCTGCGAAGGCCCCCTCGAACCACTGGCGGGTGGCGGGGGAGAAGCCCTCGAGTGCGGTCACGCCGACCATCATGCGGGTGGGGTCCGACAGTCACCCGTCGAGCCACCCGTCGAGCACCCGTCGAACCGGGGTGTGACCTGCGAGGTCAGCGGGCGGCGTCGGCCCTGGTACGGGGCCAGACCTCCGCGGCGTCCTCGGCCGGGAACTCCGCGACGACCGCCGCGACCGTCCAGACCATCGACGCCAGGAAGTCCACGCCCAGCGCGTCGACGTAGTGCGAGGTCTCGCGGGCGTCGGCCGGGTCGACGAGCGGGGCGATGGTGTAGCGCGCCCGGGCCGCGTACCGCGGACCCAGGTTCTGCCCGATCCAGGCCAGCGCCCGCTCGGCGCGGTCGTCGTGGTCGACGAGCGCGGCGCGGGCGGCGTCGTACCAGTCGGCCAGCACCAGGAAGGCCAGCGACCAGCCGGGCGGCGTGGCGTCCGGCGGCACGTCCCGGTCGACCGCGGTCAGCCGGCGCACGGCGAACCGGGCCGGATCCGGCCCCGGCGCGGCGAGCGTCTCGCGGACCGCCCCGGCCAGCACGTCGGACACCATGCGGTAGGCGTTCCGCAGCTCCGCGCCCGCCGACCTGCGTGCGTTCGGGGTCGTCCCCGCCATGTCCACCGTCCTCCGCTCGTGTGGCCGGGCCGGAGCGTAACGCCCTGGCACACGGCGGCCGTCGCACGGCAGCATCCGTCCGTGACCGCCGCACCCGACGCCGTCTCCCCGCCCCAGGACCCCCGCAGCCCTGGCTGCTGACGGTTCTCGCGATGGTTCAGGTGTTCGGTGGACGTGGCGATGAACCTGGCCGGTGCCGCCGCCGGAATCGTGGCCGGGGTGCTCGTGACGGTGTCGTCCTACGCGCTGCTCGGCGCGGTGGCGGTCGTGGTGACGGTGCCGTTCCTGCTGGTGGCGGTGCGTTCGGCCGGTGCGTGACGCCCGGCGGCTGGCTGAGCGGGACTCTCAGCGTCGGCGCTGGTGGAGCCACCAGCGCACCAGCACGACCAGCGCGGACAGCAGCGCGAGCAGGGACACGATCTGCCACGCCAGCGGCGATCCGATGCCGGTCGTCGCGAGGACCTCGTCGGCGACGTCGACCGGGACGGTGGCGGGCAGTTCGGACATATCACCCAGGATACCTGCTCCGGGGCGTCATCGGGCGGACGCCGCACGGAACGGGTGACCCGTCTACCCTCGCGGACGTGCGACTGAGCCACTGAGCCTTTTTCAACCTGACGTTTGTGCTGGTCAGGTAGCTGTGATCATGAGGGTCTGGACCGCGGCGACGAGCTGGGTGGCCTGGTTGGGGCTGGAGCGGATCTTGCGGAGGATCTTCCAGTTCTTCAGCTCGGCGTTGACCCGTTCACCGGGTGCCCGTCGTCGGGCGTGGGCGGCGTTGACCGCTTTCTGATTCGCTGACAGGGGCCGGTACCGGCCGGTGTCGAGGTCGCGGCGGCGGCGTCGGTGGGGGACGGTGATCGCGGGCCCGCCGCCTTGGTAGGCGGTGTCAGCGATCGCCCGCACCCCGGCGGTGTTGACCGCGTCGATGATCCCGTGGGCGCGGGCGGCACCCATGTCGTGCCGGGCTCCGGGTAGCGGTGGGGAGATCCACACCAGCCTGCCGACGGGGTCGGCGATGACCTGCACGTTCAGGCCGTGGCACTTGTGTTTGCCGGAGTAGAACGCCCGGTCGTAGCCGGATGTCATGCCGACCCGGTCGATACGCAGCAGCGTGCCGTCCAGGATCACGAACGCCTTCCCAGCGGCGACGGTGATGGCCTGTTCCAGGGTCGGGGCGAGCGCGGCGAGCAGACCGATCGCCTCGGTCAGGTACCGGTACACCGTCGCGGTGCTCACCGCGAACCCGCAGGCCAGGGCAGCGTAGGTCTCGCCCTTACGCAGGTAGGCGAGCACCAGCAAGGCCTGCCGACCGGCTGAGAGCGTGTTTGGAAATTCTAGTGGGTTGAGGGTGTCGTGTGTTTCTGCTGGCGGGTGGCGGGGTATCCACGGGCGATGCGGCGGGTGATGGTGTTGATCGCGGCCCAGCGGATCATGGCTTCGGATGTGGTGGGGTGGCGTTCGTAGTCTCGGGCCAGGCGTCGGTGTGCGGTGAGCCAGGCCAGGGTCCGTTCGACCACCCACCTTCGTGGGAGGACGGTGAATCCGCGCTGCTCGGGTGGCTTGCGGATGATCTCGATCGTTGTCTGCAGGATCGTGGCGGCCCAGTCGAGCAGTCGCCCGGCGAAGCCGGCGTCGGCGTAGACGAACCGCACCCTGGTGCGCAGGTAGAGGTTGAGCAGGATCGGCTTGGCGCCGTCGCGGTCCTGTACCGAGGCCGAGCACACCATCGTGGTCAGCAGCAGACCGAGGGTGTCGGTCACGATGAACCGTTTCCGTCCGCCTGTCTTCTTCCCGGCGTCGTAGCCGCGGGAGTCCTGGCCGACGGTGTCGGCGCCCTTGACCGACTGGGAATCGATGATCCCCGCACTCGGCTCCGGATCACGGCCCTCGGCGATACGTAACTGCCCCCGCACGACCGGGAGGATCTTCTCGGTGACCTTCTGCTGTTCCCACTGGTTGAAGTACCAGTAGACGGTCTGCCAGGGCGGGAAGTCCACCGGCAACGCCCGCCAGGCACACCCGGTCCGCACGACATACAAGATCGCGTCCAGCACGTCCCGACGAGCATGAGCAACAGGCCGCCCCCGCCGCGCGAGCGGCGGTAACAACGGCTCGATCACCACCCACTGGGCATCACTGGTGTCCGAGGGGTACCGGCGCGGTCGTTCCTGCATGCCGACCACGATGGAGCACCCCAGCCGTGTCGACCATCCCGACACACCCACCATTTCCAAACACGCTCTGAGAGCCGGCGCCAGCGTGTTCCACGCTGACGCCGATGCCCCCGGAGAAGATCAGCAAGATCACGGACGCTACGGCTGGACACGTTCATCCCGGATGGGTAGGACAGCACACGGGGCTCCTGGCAGACGACGGTTCGACACCCATCCGTCTACCAGGAGCCCCACCCCGGCCGGCCTTCACGCCCCTGACCAGCACAAACGTCAGGTTGAAAAAGGCTCAATGCCAAGCCGCACTCGATGCTGTTCGTCGCCGCGGACGAGGACATCAAGGACTGATGACGTCCGTGTCGTTCTCGACGTCGTTCGCGACACTCGTGCCGGCCGGCGGGCTCCTGCCCGCCGGCCCGGCCGGGGACGCCCCCGCCCTGCTCCGTGCAGTGGCGGGGGCCGCCCCGGCGGTCCTCGCCGCAGGACCCTCCGACGGCGTGCCGTTCGCGGACACGGCCCTGCGCCTGGTCCTGCTCACCGCGCTCGCCGTGGTGGCCGGATCCGGCCTGGTGCGTGTCCTCGCCGATACGCCAGGACGCGCCGAGCGGGTCGTCGCGGGAGTCGCGGCGCTCGTCGCCGTCTCCGCCGCGGTTGCCGCGGTGACCCGGTCCGGCGCCGGGATCTCCGGCTGGACCCTGCTGCTCCTGCTGGCGACGGTGGCGGTGCCCGCGCTGCTCGCCGGCCCGCGGCCGGTGCTCGCCGTCGTCCCCGCGGTGGTGGTGACCGGCCTGCTGGCGATCCAGCTGGCCGGGACCCCGTCGGCGCCGTGGTTCGTCCTCGACGCCGGGTACGCGGTCGCGGGTGCCCTGGCCGCCGGTGCCGCGCTGCACCTGGCCACCGCTACCGACCCGGCGCCGCGGGCCGCCCGGGTGCGGATCGTCGGCATCGCGGCGGGGACGGTCGGGGTGGTGCTCGCCGCGGTCCGGGTCGCCCTCGCCGGACCGTTCTCGCTCACCGACCTGCACGGCACCGGCTACGGCCGGGCGGTGCTGGTCACCGTGCTGGCCCCGGCCGCGGTCGCGGCCCTGCTCGCCGTGCAGGCGTGGGTGACCCGCCGTGCGACGGCCGGGACCCGCTCCGACGCGGTGCGTGCCGCCGAGCTGCGCGACCGTCTCCGCACCCCGGTCGTGCTGGCCGCCCTCGCCGCGGTCGGTGCGGCGACGCTGCCGGCCGCACTGCCCGCCCCGGCCCCGGGGGCCACCCCCGGCCAGGCGCTGCTGCGCTCGGTCGACCTCGGTGCGGGCCCGCTGACCCTGGCGGTGTCCCCGATGCGCCCCGGACCCAACCTGGTGCAGCTCACCGGCGGCGGGGTCGAGGTGACCGGCCCGGACGCACGGATGCCCGCCGGGCACGGTGGTGACCCGGGCGCCCCCGCCGGGTACGCGGTACGGGTGGGGGACCGGGTCGTCCCGTTCACCGCCCGCACGGAGGTCCGCGGCGGCTGGGCCCTCGTCGACCTGCCCGCGGGGACCTCGTCGATCACCCTCACCGCGGGTGGCCTGACCCGCTCGGTGCCGGTCGACGTCGGCACCGAGCGCACCGCCCCGGCCGGCGCGACCGGGCCCGACGCCCCGGAGTGCCTGTCGGCCACGGTCGGCCGGATCGTCGCCGGTGGCGACGCCACCGTCGGGAACTGCCCGTCCGAGGTGCTCGACCCGGCCGACGCCGGTGCCCTGCGTGGCACCGTGCGTGCGCTCGGCGGCCAGGGCGCGCCGGGCCTCGCGATCGCCGGCGACGCGTCGCCGCGCTCGCGGGCCGCCGCCGACGTCGTGCGGGCCGAGGCCGCGGCCGCCGGGCTGCCCGTCCGCCCGGCCGCGGGCCCCCAGGACGCGCTGCTGGTCGTCTCGGGCTGGCAGCTCGCCGCCACCACGGTGCGCGACACCGCCCGCGCGGCGCTCACCACGCCCACCGCGCTCGGCGGGACCTACCTGGCACCCTGGCTGCTGACCGGCGGCGTGCTCGGCCAGAGCCCGGGCACCCTGCTCCCGCTGGACTTCGGTCCGCAGGAGCCGGCCCCGCAGCGCTACGTGCGGCTGCTGGCCGCCGTCGCCCCGGGCTCGGCGCCGTCGCTGTCCGGGCTGCGAGCCTGGGCCGCCACGTCCGGCGAGACCTACGCCGACCCGGTGCCGTCGCTGTACGCCGCCGCACCGGTCGATGTGCCCATGACCGCCGACACCGACGGCGGCCACCACGGGTCGCCCAACGAGGCGGCGTGGTTCCCGGGCGGCGCGGTCGTCCGGATCGGCTCCGCACTCGACACCGGTCCCGGCACCCCCGCCGGCCCGACCCCCTGACCGCCACCCACGAGGAGAGTCCCGTGTCGATCACGAAGGATCCGCCCGGCCGGTCGCCGGGCTCCCTGGTCCGTGCCCTGCGCGAGCTGCCCGCCGCCGGGCGCACCGCCTACGGCCCGCAGGACCGCGAGGCCGCCCCGCCGCAGTGGCCGGTGGTCGCGGTCGGCCTGGTCCTGGCGGTGCTGTTCCTCGTCGGGGTGGGCGCCGTCGCCCCGGCGACGATGGTGGGCACCGCCGCGCTCGGCCTGGCCCTGGGCTTCACGCTGTTCCACTCCCGGTTCGGCTTCACCTCCGGCTGGCGGCAGCTCGTCGCCGTCGGGCAGGGCGCCGCGATCCGCGCGCACATGCTCATGCTGGCGACGGCGTCGGTGCTGTTCGCGGTGATCCTCTCGTCCGGGTTCGCGCTCGCCGGGGACCCGCGGGGCTTCACCAACCCGATCGGCATCGGGCTCGTCGTCGGCGCCTTCCTGTTCGGCGTCGGCATGCAGGTCGGCGGGTCGTGCGCGTCGGGGACGCTGTTCGCCGTCGGCAGCGGGCAGTCCGCGATCGTGCTGACGCTGTTCGGGTTCATCGTCGGGTCGATGTTCGCGGTGTTCACCCACACCTTCTGGACGCAGACCGTCCCGCAGGGTCCGAGCATCAACCTGGCCCAGCTGCTCGGCTACCCGGGTGCGGTCGCGGTGACGCTGCTGGTCACGGCGGGGATCACCGTGGTGACCTGGGTCGTCGCCCGGCGCCGCACCCCGCCCCCGGTCGAGCGGCCGCCGTCGGCCCGCGGTGCGGCACGCGTGCTGCGCGGCTCGTGGCCGATGTGGGTCGGCGCGCTCGTGCTCGCGGTGCTCAACGCGGCCGTCCTGTTCGTCTCCGCCGCCCCGTGGGGTGTGACCTCGGCGTTCGCGCTGTGGGGCTCGAAGGTCCTGCAGGCGGTCGGGTTCGACATGGCGGGGCTGGCCTACTGGCAGGTCCCGGCGAACGCCCGGTCGCTGGCCGCGCCGGTGCTCGCCGACCGCATCTCCAACCTCGACGTCGGCATCATGATCGGCGCGCTGGTGGCCTCCGCGGTGGGCGGCGCGTTCGTGCTGCACAAGCGCATCCCCTGGAAGCTCGGTCTCGGCGCCGTCCTCGGCGGCATCGCGACGGGCTACGGCGCGCGCCTCGCGGGCGGCTGCAACATCGGTGCCTACTTCTCCGGCATCGCCTCGTTCAGCCTGCACGGCTGGATCTGGGCCGTCGTCGCACTCGGCGGCACCTGGGTCGGGCTGCGGCTTCGGCCGCTGTTCGGCCTGACCAACCCCAAGCCGGTCGACTCGCTCTGCTGAGCAGGCCGGACGCTCCCCCCACCAGAGAGGTTCACACCATGACCGCACGCACCACCGCCCGCGCGCTGGCCGCCGTCGCCGGCGCCGGGGCGCTGGCCACCCTGGCCGGCGGGCTCGCGCACGCCGACGAGGGCCACCAGGGCCACGGCCACGGAGACGCCCACTACGACGGCACCGTCTGGCACTACGACGGCGAGGCGACCCCGAGCGACTCGGCCGAGCTGAACCCGTCCGCCGGTGACCGGCCGGGTGGGAACACCCCTGTGTACCTGCTCAAGGACGTCCCGGCGGCGCCGCTGCCGAAGGACCTGCTGACCCCGGTCGACCTGACCGCGCCCGTGTTCGGGGCGCTCGCCGGCCTGAGCTGACCGGTCCGCCCCGGGCGGTCGTGCACAGGGCCGCCCGGGGTGCAACCGGCTCGCACGGGGCAGGCGGGCCGGGATCGCCCCGTCCGGGATCTCCCGGGCGGGGCGATCACGCGTGCGGGGCCTCCTGCAGGACGGCCTGCACGTCGAGGTCGATCCGCAGCGTCCGCCCGACGGCGAGCACGCCGGCCAGCACCGACTGGTTCCAGTCGATCGCGAACTCGTCGCGGGAGATCTCGGTGGTGGCGGTGAACGCCGCCCGGGTGCCGCCCCACAGGTCGGGGCCGGTGCCGCCGTAGGTCATGTGCAGGTCGACCGGTGCCTTGACGCCCTTGAGCGAGAGCATCCCGTGCACCGTCCAGCGGGTGGCGTCGACCCGGGTCAGGCCGTCGCCCTCGTAGCCGATGGCCGGGTGGGTCTCGACGTCGAGGAAGTCCGCGGTCCGCAGGTGGGAGTCGCGGTCGGGGTCGTCGGAGTCCACCGATCCCGCGTCGATCGACACACTGACCGAGCTGGCCTCGAACGGGTCGGCCACCCGCAGGTCGCCGGAGAACCGGCGCAGCCTGCCGTGGATGCGGCTCATGCCCAGGTGCAGCGCGGTGGCCCGGATGCTGGAGTGCTGCGGGTCGATCCGCCACAGCCCCGGGGTGGGCAGCACCGCGCCGCCGGCCCTGGCGAGCTCGACGCGGCCCAGGTCGACGCCGTCCCCGGCGAGGGAGACCGCCCGCGCGGAGGGCTCGTACCCCGCCGCGGCGACGACGACCGTGTGCGGTCCCGGCGCCAGCTCCGCCACCGCGAACCCGCCGTCGGCCCGGCTGGCCGCCCGGCCCCGCTGCACGCCGGTGGCGTCCATGACGGTGACCGTCGCGCCGGTCACCGGCCAGCCGTCGGGGGTGCTCAGCCGTCCGTAGAGCTCAGCCATGTCCGTGCTCCGTCCGCGTCGGGCCGCCGATCCGGTCGTCGTCGGTCGGGTCCGGGGCGCCGAAGCGCACCTCGACCGGCGTGGTCGCCCCCCGTGCCACCTGTACCGCGACGACGACCGGCGCCCAGCCGCTCGCGGTCAGCTCGTGCCGTCCGGGCGGGAGTCCGTGCAGCTCGTAGCTGCCGTCCCGGCCGGTGGTGGTCTCGGCGACGGTGCGGCCGTCGCTGTCGCCGATCACGATCCGAGCCCCGGGCACCGGCGGCCGTCGCCGCTGCGGGCGACACCGGCGATCCCGGCCAGGGCGGGGAAACGCAGCTCCACCGGCGGCGCGGCCGGGTCGGCGTCGACGGTGCGGGCCAGCGGCCCGTGCCCGGGTGCGGTCGCGGTGAGGGTGTGCGGGCCGGTGCCGGGGGTCTCGACCAGGAACCGGCCGGCCGGGTCGGTCGGCGTGTGCGCGACGACCTCGCCCGCGGTGTCGATCAGTGTGACGGCGGCGGCACCGACCGGGTGGCCCGTCGCGTCGGTCAGGGTGCCCCGCACCGTGCCGCCGCCGGCGACGGTCACGTCGTGCCGGGCGGGGGACGCGCCGACGGCGACCAGCCCGGCGTCGGGCCCGGCGCCGTCGGTGCGGGTCACCACCAGGTACGTCCCGCCGGTGCCCAGGGGCACGGCGTAGGTGCCGTCGTCGCCGCTGGCGGTCCGCCCGTGCTGGCGGCCGTCGAGGTCGGTGACGGTGACGGTCGCGCCCGGCACGGGGGTGCCGGACCGCCCCCGCACGGTGCCGACGACCGCAGGTCCGTCCCGTTCCGGTGTCACGTCGCGACCTCCCAGTTAGTTGCGCATCGCAACGATAACCCTCCCGGGTGGGCGGTGCGTCACCCGCACCGGTGTCGCCGGCCGGTGATCGGGCCGCCGTGCGCTCGGGGGGCTTGCGTCACGTGTAACCGGTGGTAACGTTACCGGTGGTTACAGCATTGACGTCGTTGTCTGCGAGGAGTCGACATGACCGCCACCGTTCCGGAGCACGGGCTCGAGGCCGGGAACGACCGGCACGCGGAGGACCGGCACGACACCGCCGAGCGCCTCCTGCGGTCCTCCGAGGAGCTCTCGTTCGACCCGGCCACCCAGGTCGACTGGGACACGCCGCTGGACCGCGACTACCACGGCATGAGCCCGGAGTGGAGCAGTCTCTACGGCACCGCCTACTGGGCGGAGCTGACCGAGGAGCAGCGCAAGGAGCTGACCCGCCAGGAGTCGGCGTCGGTCGCCTCGACCGGCATCTGGTTCGAGATGATCCTGCAGCAGCTGATCCTGCGGGACTTCTACGCCAAGGACCCGACCGACCCGGCGTTCCAGTGGGCGCTGACCGAGATCGCCGACGAGTGCCGCCACTCGATCATGTTCGCCCGCGGTTCGGCCAAGCTCGGCGCCCCGGCCTACATCCCGAAGAAGCGCGTCGTCGCGATGGGCCGGCTCTGCGCGGCCGTCTACTCCGGTGAGGCCGCCTACGCCTCCATCCTCGTCGCGGAGGAGGTCCTCGACGTGATGCAGCGGGACTGGATGCGCGACGAGCGCGTCGTCCCGTTCGTCCGGACGATCAACAACATCCACGTGGTCGAGGAGTCGCGGCACATGAAGTTCGCCCGCGAGGAGACGCGTGACCGTCTCCGCGGGGCGGGCCCGCTGCGCCGCCAGGTCCAGGCCCTGTTCGTGGCGCTGGCCGCCTACGAGATCGTCACCGCCATGTGGAACGAGGACCTGTACGAGAACGCGGGCCTCGACCGGAAGCGCGCGCTGCGCGAGGCGCGGAACAACGAGCACCACAAGGCACTGCTGCGGTCCTCCTGCGCCGGGCTCATGGAGTTCCTGTCCTCCTGCGGCCTGCTCACCAAGCCGGCGCTGGCCCTCTACCGTCGCGCCAACCTGATCTGATCCGGAGCCGGCCGTGCCCTTCGCGATCACCCAGACCTGCTGCACCGACGCGTCGTGCGTCGCCGCCTGCCCGGTCAACTGCATCCACCCCACGCCGGACGAGGCCGACTTCGCCACGACCGACATGCTCTACATCGACCCGCGGGCGTGCATCGACTGCGGGGCCTGCGCCGACGCCTGCCCGGTGGACGCGATCTTCCCGGTGGAGCGGCTGAGCGCATCACTCGCCGGGTACGCCGAGGTCAACGCGGACTACTTCGAGGGCAAGCCGGTCGCCGGGAAGCTGGAGGGCGACTCCCGCTGTTCCACGAGTGGTACCCGCTGAAGTTCACGCGGTCGCTGCCCGCGGACATGGCCCCGCTCGACGTCGCCGTCGTCGGGACCGGGCCCGCCGGGATGTACGCCGCACAGGACCTGCTGCTGCACACCTCGTCGACGGTCACGCTCTACGACCGGCTCGACGTCGCGGGCGGGCTGGTGCGGTTCGGGGTCGCGCCCGACCACCCGTCGACGAAGGGGATCGGGGAGTCCTTCGCCCGGTTCCACTCCCACCCGCGGGTGCGGATGCGGCTGGGCACCGAGGTCGGCCGGGACGTCTCGGCCGACGAGCTGGCCGCCCGGCACGACGCCGTGGTCTGGGCCGTCGGTGCGCCCGCGCCGCGCGACCTGGGCCTGCCGGGGGAGGGATTGCCCGGCAGCATCGCCGCCGACACCGTCGTGGGCTGGTACAACGGCCACCCCGACGTGCCGCGCGACGCCGTCGACACCTCGGTGGAGCGCGTCGTCGTGGTCGGCACCGGCAACGTCGCGATCGACGTCGCCCGGGTCCTCACCGCGTCGGCCGCCGATCTGGAGGGCACGCCGATCGACCCGGCCGCGCTCGCCGCGCTGCGCACCGGTGCGATCACCGAGGTCGTGCTGCTCGCCCGCCGTGGCCCCGAGGCCGTCGCCGCGACCGCACCGGAGCTGCGCGAGCTGCTCGGCCGCAGCGGCGTCGAGGTCGTCGTCGACGAGCACGACCCGCGCATCGCCGAGTCCCTCGACGGCCCCGCCGCGTCCCCGTCGCACGCGCTGCTGCGCGGCGCCCGCCGGGAGAAGATCGACTGGTCGGTGCCGGCCGAGCGCCCACGGGTGGTGTTCCGGTTCCACTCGGCGCCCGAGCGGATCGACGGCACCGTCCGGGCCCAGGGGGTGCACACCGCGGACGGGACCGACATCCCGGCCGGTCTGGTCGTGCGCGCCGTGGGGCACCGCGGCCGTTCCGTCGCCGGCCTGCCCTTCGACGACGACCGCGGCGTCGTCCCGCACGACGCCGGCCGCGTCGAGGGCCGTCCCGGCCACTACGTCGTCGGCTGGATCAAGCGGGGCCCGTCCGGAGGGATCGGCACCAACCGCACCTGCGCGGCCGAGACGATCGGGTCCCTGCTCGACGACGCCGTCGCCGGCCTGCTCCCGTCGCGCCGCCCGACCTCGCGCCTGGGCGCCATCACCCGGCGGCTCCGCCGGAGCTGACCGCCACCCTGCGCGTCGATCAGTACCTCAGCGCTGTCCCGCGGTCGGACGACGACGCTCAAGTACTGATCGACGTGCGGGCGGCTCGGGCACGGGCGGGCACGGGCAGCTGTCCCGGGTCAGCGGCTCAGGTCCAGCAGGGACAGCGCGCCGCGCAGCACGTCGTCGATCCGCGCGACCGGGACGCTGCGGCGCCACTCGTCGAGCGTGCCGCGCACCAGGATCCGCCCGGGGGCGAGGTCCAGCCCGTGCAGCCGCAGCGCGCCGGGCAGCCCGGGGAGTTCGGCCCGGCCCGAGCGGATCGCCGCCAGCGGGCTGCGGTCGACCATCGCCCGCACCGAGCGACGGGTGTCCGCCGAGCGGGGTGGACCCATCCACCGCCCGGCGACGGTCAGACCGGTGACCTTCCAGGACAGGGTATGCCCGTCCACCGACACCGCGAGGTCGGCGGCCCCGAGCCCGGGACGGCGACGCAGCCGGGCCCGGGCGACGCCGTCGTCGTCGACACCCACCTCGACCTGCGGGAGGTGCTCCCGCAGCCGCCCGGCGACCCAGGCCGGGTCGAGCTCGGCCTCGATCTCCACCGGGCCGGTCACCAGCTCCGGCGCGAGGCCGGGACGCAGCCGCACGTCCGCGGCGGTCACGGTGAGCCCGCGCAGCGTGAGACCGGGCCGGACGACGTCGCGTGCGGCGAGGGTGACCGTGGCGAACCGCCCGGTCGTCAGCGCCCGGGCACCGAGCCCCGACGACGCGACGGCCGTCGGCACCAGCCGCACCTGGGCCCCGCGGGAGCGCAGCGTGGTCGGGCGCCCGACGTAGCGCAGCCGCGCGGCCTCCAGCAGCGCGCGCAGGAGCAACGCCGATCCGGGCGCGGTCCCCGCGTCGAGCAGGGCCGTCGCCGCGGAGGGGCCGGCCGGCGTCTCGACTGCCATGACGCTGCTGGCTCCCTCGAACGGTGGACGCGGTCGGTCCGAGCGTCGCAGGCCGGGCGCTCCTCCGCGCGGCCGCGTCGGGGATGTGCGACGACCCGCACGCCGTCGTCGGCCGGTGGCACGACGGCGGTCGGTCGGCACCGGCGCACGGCGCGGCCCGCCGTCGACGGACGCCCGGCCGCGTGCCGCGGTCGACACCGGCCCGGGGCGGGCACCCCGTCGCCCGGGTGTTGTCCCGCAAGGCATCCGGTCCGGGAACAGCCCCATCGGGGCGTTTAGGACAACCCGGGAGAGTGATGGACCTGCTCCGGTCTGGACACGGGCCCGGGTGGTGGCGGCACCGTCTGTCATGGCAGTGATGCGCTCTGCGGTCCCGGAGACCGACGTGATCGTCGGCCGCTACATCCTCGCGACCCATGTCGGCATCGGGTCGACCGCGACCGTCTACCGGGCCTGGGACCCGCACGAGGACCGGGCGGTCGCGGTCAAGCTGTTCCTCGACCGCTGCGAGGACGGCAGCCTCGACCGGCTGTGCCGCGAGCTGCGGACCATGGCGCACCTGGACCACCGGAGCCTGGTGCCGCTGCTGGGCGGGGGCGTCGACCGCGGCCGCCCGTTCATGGTGTCCGAGCTCGTCGTCGGCGGGACGCTCGCGGCTCGGCTGGCCCACGGTCCGCTGCCGGTCGAGCAGGTCGCCGGGATCGGTGCCGACATCGCGTCCGGCCTCGCGCACCTGCACGCCCGTGGGGTGGTGCACCGCGACGTCAAGCCCGCCAACATCCTGCTCTGCGCTGAGAGCGTGTTTGGAAATGGTGGGTGTGTCGGGATGGTCGACACGGCTGGGGTGCTCCATCGTGGTCGGCATGCAGGAACGACCGCGCCGGTACCCCTCGGACACCAGTGATGCCCAGTGGGTGGTGATCGAGCCGTTGTTACCGCCGCTCGCGCGGCGGGGGCGGCCTGTTGCTCATGCTCGTCGGGACGTGCTGGACGCGATCTTGTATGTCGTGCGGACCGGGTGTGCCTGGCGGGCGTTGCCGGTGGACTTCCCGCCCTGGCAGACCGTCTACTGGTACTTCAACCAGTGGGAACAGCAGAAGGTCACCGAGAAGATCCTCCCGGTCGTGCGGGGGCAGTTACGTATCGCCGAGGGCCGTGATCCGGAGCCGAGTGCGGGGATCATCGATTCCCAGTCGGTCAAGGGCGCCGACACCGTCGGCCAGGACTCCCGCGGCTACGACGCCGGGAAGAAGACAGGCGGACGGAAACGGTTCATCGTGACCGACACCCTCGGTCTGCTGCTGACCACGATGGTGTGCTCGGCCTCGGTACAGGACCGCGACGGCGCCAAGCCGATCCTGCTCAACCTCTACCTGCGCACCAGGGTGCGGTTCGTCTACGCCGACGCCGACTTCGCCGGGCGACTGCTCGACTGGGCCGCCACGATCCTGCAGACAACGATCGAGATCATCCGCAAGCCACCCGAGCAGCGCGGATTCACCGTCCTCCCACGAAGGTGGGTGGTCGAACGGACCCTGGCCTGGCTCACCGCACACCGACGCCTGGCCCGAGACTACGAACGCCACCCCACCACATCCGAAGCCATGATCCGCTGGGCCGCGATCAACACCATCACCCGCCGCATCGCCCGTGGATACCCCGCCACCCGCCAGCAGAAACACACGACACCCTCAACCCACTAGAATTTCCAAACACGCTCTGAGACCGGCCGGGCACGTCTCACCGACTTCGGCGTCGCCCGCGTGCTGGGCTGCTCGGCGCTGACCCGGACCGACACCGTCCTGGGCACCGCGGCCTACCTCGCGCCCGAGCAGGTCGCCGGTGAGACGGTCGGCCCCGCCGCGGACGTGTACGCCCTGGGCCTGGTCCTGCTCGAAGCGCTCAGCGGGGAGCGGGAGTACCCGGGGACCACGGTGGAGTCCGCCGTCGCCCGGCTGCACCGGCCTCCGCGGGTCCCCGGGGAGCTGTCGCCCCGGCTGCACCGGGCGTTGGCCGCCGCGACCTGCCGGCACCCGGACGAACGGTCGGCCGCCGACGACCTCGCCCTGCTCCTCCGGCACCACCGGCGACCGATGGATCTCCGGCGAGCCGGCGGCCCCGGACCGTCGTAGCCTGCGCGGGTGCCGGACATCACCACCTTGATCCTCGACGACCACGCCTGGTTCCGCCGACAGTTCGCAGCCCTGGACGAGCTCCAGGCGCGCGACGCCGACCCCCGTGAGCTCGCCCGCCTCTGGGAGCCGCTCGCCGCGCGCCTCGACGTGCACGCCCTGGCCGAGGAGAAGATCTTCTACCCGCAGCTGCTCGCCCACGGGGAGGACCCGAAGGACGAGACGCTCGACGCCATCGGGGACCACAACGAGATCCGTGACGGCGTGGCGCAGGCCGAACGCAGCCCGGTCGGCAGCGGGCAGTGGTGGGAGGGTGTCTGGGCTGCCCGCCGCGCGAACGACGAGCACATGGGCGAGGAGGAGAACGAGGGCCTCGCCAACTTCCGCCTGAACGCCACCACCGGCCTGCGCGACGCCCTCGGCCAGCAGTTCGCGGAGTTCCTCGACGCCCATCCCACCACCGCGGGTCTCGACAACTCCGACAAGGACCCCGAGAACTACGTCGAGGCGATCCAGGCCGAGATCGACCCGTCCGACCCGACCCGCGACGGGCTCGGCATCGGCAGCCTGAAGGGAAAGTAGACATGGCCGTGCACGACCACCTCATGCGGGAGAAGGCGCCGATCCCCACGACGGCCTGGAAGGCCGTCGACGACGAGGCCCGCGAGCGCCTGACGCCGCTGCTGGCCGGGCGTCGCCTCGCGGACTGGACCGGGACCGCGGGCTGGCAGACGTCCTCGGTCGACCTCGGCCGCTCGCAGCGGCTCGACGGGCCGCCGCCCGGTGTCGCGGGTGCCGGCATCACCGCGCGCCTGCGTCGGGTGCAGCCGTTCGCCGAGTTCCGGGTCCCGTTCACGGTCTCCCGCGACGAGATCGACGACCTGCAGCGCGGCGCGAAGGCCCCGGAGTTCGACGACCTCGCCCGCGCCGCCCGCGCGGCCGCCGCGATCGAGAACCGCGCGATCTTCCACGGCTGGCCCGAGGCCGGCTTCGAGGGCATCGCGGGCGTCTCGCCGTACGACACGGTGGCCCTGGGCGACGACCCCGAGACCTACCCGGGGGCCGTCGCCCGTGCGGTGGACCAGCTGCGCCGCAACGGTATCGAGGGCCCCTACGCGATGGCGATCGCGCCCGAGGGCTACACCCGCATCGTGGAGACCGCCGAGCACGGTGGCTACCCGCTGTTCGAGCACCTGAGCCGGATCCTCGGCGGGCAGATCCTGCGTGCACACGGTCTCGACGGTGCCGTCGTCGTCAGCCAACGCGGCGGGGACTTCCTGCTCGACGTCGGCCAGGACCTGGCGATCGGCTACTCCGACCACGACGCCCGCGAGGTGCACCTCTACCTGGAGGAGAGCTTCACCTTCCGCGCCGTCGAGCCGGACGCGAGCGTGCGCCTGCTCTGACCTGCCGCTCGTCCGCGAGACCGTGCCCCGTCGTCGTCCGGCGGGGCACGGTCGTGTGTCGGGGGACGGGCCCGCACCTCCGTGGCTCCGCGGATCCGCGCTCCGTCGCCGCGCACAACCCGGACGGATTCCTTTCTCCGACAGGTGCATGGGCGGTGGCACCGGTCGCTCGCACGATGGGTGTGTCCCTGCGGTCGGTCCGGCAGCGCGCGGATCCCGCGGCCCCCTCCCGAGTCGGAGATCCTGATGTCCCCAGCTACCGACCGACCGCCGCCCGCGTGGACGTGGGACGACGAGATCGCGACCGCACTACGACTGCGCTTTCAGCAGTGGACCCGGTGCAACTCGTCGGGGCTGGTCGACCAGCTCGAGCAGTACCTGCACCCGGCGTTCCTCTACGTCAGCGTCTTCGGCCGCCGCTACGACCGTGACGGCTACCTGACGCTCGTCCGGAGCCTCGAACCAGGAGCGACCTACATCGTCCATCGAGCCGCGGCCCGGGTGAACGGCCCGATCGCCCAGCTCGACGGCGACTACTTCACCCACTCTGTGACCAACGACGGCGAGGACCTCTCCGCGCACACCCGGTTCACCGCAACCTGGGTTCACGGGAGCGACGGCTGGCGATGCCTCACCCAGCAGGGAACCAGCTACGAACCCGACGAGCACACGCGGGACGAGGTCGCCGCACTTCTCCGCGACCAGCAGGGCCGGTGAGTGGTCCCGCCGAGTGACGTGCCCGCGTCTGGAGGCGATGTACGCCGACGACGAGCACACCCGTGCCGGGAGCAACCGACTCGGTGTGTAGGTGAGTGCCCCCGGCAGGATTCGAACCTGCGACCTAGAGATTAGAAGGCTCTTGCTCTATCCAGCTGAGCTACGAGGGCCGGCCGCCCCGGACCTCGTCCGGTGCGCCCCCACCGTAGCGAGGAGGGCAAGCGATCACAGCTGCGGCTCCGCCGTCACGAACCACCCGATCCGGCCCGTGCGCAGGGCATAGCGCCATCCGACCGGTTGAAGCACACGCCGAACGGGCCTCGCCTGCGACGCTGACGGACCGTGACGTCCATACTGTCCCCATGGTGCTGGGACTGCGATCCGCGCTCGGGTCGGATGTGGGCCGTCGCCGGACGTCGAACCAGGACTCCGGAGCGACGACCGGCCGACTGCTGATCGTGGCCGACGGGATGGGCGGTCACGCCCACGGCGAGATCGCGAGTGCGACGACGGTGTCGGTGTTCACCGAGCTGGAGTCTCGACTCCCGCAGGACCTCACCGACATCGACCTCGCGGCCGAGATGATCGAAGCGCTCAACGACGCCACGGACCGGTTGGCCCGCCGCGCCGCGGACGAGCCGGAGATGCGGGGGATGGGCACGACCGTCGTCTCGCTGCTCCTCACCGGTGACCAGCTCGCGCTCGCCCACATCGGGGACTCCCGGATCTACCTGCTGCGGGACGGCGAGCTGAGCCGGCTCACCCACGACCACACGATGGTCCAGCAGCTCGTCGACCAGGGGCAGATCACCCTCGAGGAGGCGGCGCACCACCCGCGCCGCTCCGTCCTGATGCGCGCGCTGAGCACCGACCACGCGCCGGAACCGGACCTCGACCGTGTCGACATCCTCGTCGGGGACCGCTATCTCCTCTGCTCCGACGGTGTGACCGCCGTGCTCGACGACGACGTCCTGCACCGCGAGCTCGCTTCCGGCGCCGAGCCGGAGCAGGTCGTCGATGAGCTCATCAGGCTCGCCAACGAGGGCGGCGGGCCCGACAACATCACCGCGATCGTCGCCGACGTCGTGGAGGTCGACGACGCCGACGGCCCGGGTCAGGATCTGCGGATCGCCGGGGCCGTCGCCGAGATCGCCACCGCGGACTGATCCTCAGCGCCGGGCCACCACCCGCCGCAACCGGACCGTCCGCAGCGCCGTGCGGTGCGCCGCGAGGTCCGCACGCGCCCGGTCCGGGAGATCGGGCGGGTAGACGCCGGCCGCGCACAGTTCGTCGGCGCCGGCCGACGCTGCGTCCCCGTCGAGGGTGAAGTCGAGACGGTCGTCGGCGAGTACGGCGAAGTCCGCGGCGGCCGCCAGCCACTCCGGGTGCTCGACGGCCGCCCTGTGCCGCCACGCACCACGGACCGCCTTCCGCAACGCGGACCCGTGCCAGCCGAACGACCGCGGCGCCGGCACCAGGACCGAGATGAGCCCGTGCGGTGCGAGGACCCGCCGCAGCTCCGCGAACAGACCGTCGATGTCCCGTAGGTGGGGGAGCAGCATCGGGACGGCGACCCGGTCCACCGACCGGGTCCGTAGGGGGAGCGCCACGGGCGACGCCGTGATCCGGAGGGGTTCACTGTCGCCCGCCTCCACCACGAGCTGCTCGGCGACGACGGTCGCCCGGAACCGACCCGTCGCACCCGGGGTACGGCACCAAGCCGCGGCCGTGAGCTCCGCGCCGGCACGCAGCCGGTGCAGGACGGGCGGGAGGACGTCTCCGTCGGAGTGCACGCGTCGAGTCTCGCGCGGCGACGCACCGGGCCTACGAGGCACCACGACGAACGGCCACCCGCGGTCGACGATCGTGATCACCGCCTGAGCCCGTCGCCCCCGGGGACGACCTCCAGGCCACCGACCGTTTGTCGCGGCCGGACGCCACGACGGACGGTCGAAAAAAATCTTGAAAACAGTTGGCGAGCAGGCAGGCGTGGGACGAACGACGGATGGAGCTCCGGTTCGAACCCCCACCGCGAGCTTCCACTTGCGCGATCGGTGCTGGTCAACCAGTATCCGAGGTGAGCTCGTCAGGGCGACCGTTCGTCGCTCGGCAGGGTCGGGCTCGACCGCGGTGTTGTGCGGCCCGGAGACGGGTTTGCGCAGGTCAGCGGGTGTTTCCGACCCCGGTTTGACGTGCCCGAATCGCATGGCGTAACTTTCTTCCTGTCAGGGAGTGAGCCGGACAGAACGGGCCCTGAGTGGTTCGGTCAACAGGCCCCGCGGACAGCTGACCCCCTGGTGGTTCGCCGAGTTTCTCGGTGTGGTTGTCTTGGTGGGTCGAGGCGATCCGTCTTCAGGATCCCGCTCTCTGTTGGAGGGTGTGGGTGATTGCGGTGCGGGTGTCTTTTGAGAACTCAACAGTGTGTCGAGCTATTTGAATCGGTTTGGCGTTTTGTGCCAAATTGTTTGTTTGGTTGCAGCATTCGGCCTCCGTCGGGTGTTGTGGCTAGTGTTTGTTTGTCAGGGTTTTGTTGGAGAGTTTGATCCTGGCTCAGGACGAACGCTGGCGGCGTGCTTAACACATGCAAGTCGAGCGGTAAGGCCCTTTCGGGGGTACACGAGCGGCGAACGGGTGAGTAACACGTGGGTGACCTGCCCTCCACTCTGGGATAAGCCTGGGAAACTGGGTCTAATACCGGATAGGACCATTGATCGCATGGTTGGTGGTGGAAAGTTTTTTCGGTGGGGGATGGGCCCGCGGCCTATCAGCTTGTTGGTGGGGTGATGGCCTACCAAGGCGGTGACGGGTAGCCGGCCTGAGAGGGCGACCGGCCACACTGGGACTGAGACACGGCCCAGACTCCTACGGGAGGCAGCAGTGGGGAATATTGCGCAATGGGCGGAAGCCTGACGCAGCGACGCCGCGTGGGGGATGACGGCCTTCGGGTTGTAAACCTCTTTCGTCAGGGACGAAGAGTGATTGACGGTACCTGGAGAAGAAGCACCGGCCAACTACGTGCCAGCAGCCGCGGTAACACGTAGGGTGCGAGCGTTGTCCGGAATTATTGGGCGTAAAGAGCTCGTAGGCGGTGTGTCGCGTCGGCCGTGAAAACTTGGGGCTTAACTCTGAGCGTGCGGTCGATACGGGCATCACTTGAGTTCGGCAGGGGAGACTGGAATTCCTGGTGTAGCGGTGAAATGCGCAGATATCAGGAGGAACACCGGTGGCGAAGGCGGGTCTCTGGGCCGATACTGACGCTGAGGAGCGAAAGCGTGGGGAGCGAACAGGATTAGATACCCTGGTAGTCCACGCCGTAAACGTTGGGCGCTAGGTGTGGGGACCATTCCACGGTTTCTGTGCCGCAGCTAACGCATTAAGCGCCCCGCCTGGGGAGTACGGCCGCAAGGCTAAAACTCAAAGGAATTGACGGGGGCCCGCACAAGCGGCGGAGCATGTGGATTAATTCGATGCAACGCGAAGAACCTTACCTGGGTTTGACATGCACCAGACATCCCTAGAGATAGGGCTTCCCTTGTGGTTGGTGTGCAGGTGGTGCATGGCTGTCGTCAGCTCGTGTCGTGAGATGTTGGGTTAAGTCCCGCAACGAGCGCAACCCTTGTTCCATGTTGCCAGCACGTTATGGTGGGGACTCATGGGAGACTGCCGGGGTCAACTCGGAGGAAGGTGGGGATGACGTCAAGTCATCATGCCCCTTATGTCCAGGGCTTCACACATGCTACAATGGCTCATACAGAGGGCTGCGAGACCGTGAGGTGGAGCGAATCCCTTAAAGTGAGTCTCAGTTCGGATCGGGGTCTGCAACTCGACCCCGTGAAGTTGGAGTCGCTAGTAATCGCAGATCAGCAACGCTGCGGTGAATACGTTCCCGGGCCTTGTACACACCGCCCGTCACGTCACGAAAGTTGGTAACACCCGAAGCCGGCGGCCCAACCCTTGTGGAGGGAGCTGTCGAAGGTGGGACTGGCGATTGGGACGAAGTCGTAACAAGGTAGCCGTACCGGAAGGTGCGGCTGGATCACCTCCTTTCTAAGGAGTCCCATCATGTGATGGGGCACCACATGGCTTCACAGGGTTTTGCTCTGTGGGTTTCTGTGGTTCCTTCATTGAATCGCGCCATCAACTCCGTCTGTGGGTTGGGTGCGTTGGGTGGAACGCAGTTCGTTGGGCCGGTTTGGCTTGGCACACTGTTGGGTCCTGAGGAGACACCTGGTGAACGGGTTGTTTTCTTTGGCCGCTCTGGTCGGGGGCTTCCTAACGCCTGCTTGTGGTGGGTGGTGGTTGTTTCTTGGTTGGGTGTGGTTGTGGGTTGAGTGTTGCATAGTGGATGCGAGCATCTTGTTGTGGTCAAGTTGTTAAGAGCACATGGTGGATGCCTGGGCATCAGGAGCCGATGAAGGACGTGGGAGGCCGCGATAGGCCTCGGGGAGCTGTCAACCGAGCTGTGATCCGAGGGTGTCCGAATGGGGAAACCCAGCGCCCGTCATGGGGCGTTACCCGTACCTGAATTCATAGGGTGCGTGGAGGGAACGTGGGGAAGTGAAACATCTCAGTACCCACAGGAAGAGAAAACAATAGTGATTCCGTGAGTAGTGGCGAGCGAAAGCGGATGAGGCTAAACCGTGTCCGTGTCAAGCCGGCAGGCGTTGCGGGTGCGGGGTTGTGAGGCGTGTCGTTCATCTTCTGCCGAGGGTGGGACAACGAGAACCGGTGTTAGCGGAACGATTCTGGGATGGTCGGCCGTAGTGGGTGATAGCCCCGTACGCGAAAATGTTTGGTTCTGTTGTGGGCATTGTTCTCGAGTAGCAGCGAGCCCGTGAAATTCGCTGTGAATCTGGCGGGACCACCCGTCAAGCCTAAATACTACCTGGTGACCGATAGGGGACAAGTACCGTGAGGGAAAGGTGAAAAGTACCCCGGGAGGGGAGTGAAATAGTACCTGAAACCGTGTGCTTACAAGCCGTCAGAGCCTTTCGGGGTGATGGCGTGCCTTTTGAAGAATGAGCCTGCGAGTTATGCTTCGTGGCGAGGTTAACTTGTGTGGGGTAGCCGTAGCGAAAGCGAGTCCGAATAGGGCGGTTGAGTCGCGGGGTGTAGACCCGAAGCGGAGTGATCTACCCATGGCCAGGGTGAAGCGTCGGTAAGACGTCGTGGAGGCCCGAACCCACCAGGGTTGAAAACCTGGGGGATGAGCTGTGGGTAGGGGTGAAAGGCCAATCAAACTTCGTGATAGCTGGTTCTCCCCGAAATGCATTTAGGTGCAGCGTCGTGTGTTTCTCGCCGGAGGTAGAGCACTGGATGGCCTAGGGGGCCGACAAGCTTACCGAAGTCAGCCAAACTCCGAATGCCGGTGAGTGTAGAGCGCGGCAGTGAGACTGCGGGGGATAAGCTTCGTGGTCGAGAGGGAAACAGCCCAGATCACCGGCTAAGGCCCCTAAGCGTGCGCTAAGTGGGAAAGGATGTGGGATCGCCCGGACAACCAGGAGGTTGGCTTAGAAGCAGCCACCCTTGAAAGAGTGCGTAATAGCTCACTGGTCAAGTGGTCCTGCGCCGACAATGTAGCGGGGCTCAAGCGCACCGCCGAAGCCGTGGCAATGACATCTTTGTGGTGTTGTTGGGTAGGGGAGCGTCCTGCGTCTGGTGAAGCCCGGGAGTGATTTACGGGTGGAGGGTGTGGGAGTGAGAATGCAGGCATGAGTAGCGAATGCAGAGTGAGAATCTCTGCCGCCGGATGACCAAGGGTTCCTGGGCCAGGTTGTTCCGCCCAGGGTGAGCCGGGACCTAAGGCGAGGCCGTCAGGCGTAGTCGATGGACAACGGGTTGATATTCCCGTGCTCGTGATAGTGCGTCCATGCCGAGGCTGGTGATGCTAACCATCCGAACCCACCTTCGCTCCTTCGGGAGTGTTGTTTGTGGGGGAGCGTGGGATCCGATCTGGTAGTAGGCAAGTGATGGGGTGACGCAGGAGGGTAGCTCCGCCACGCGGTGGTTGTCGTGGTGTAAGCCTGTAGCCTGATCTCCTAGGTAAATCCGGGGGTCGTGAAGGGTGAGAGGTGATGCGTAGCCGATTGAGGCGAAGAGGGTGATCCCATGCTGTCGAGAAAAGCCTCTAGCGAGTGCTGTTGCGGCCCGTACCCCAAACCGACACAGGTGGTCAGGTAGAGAATACCGAGGCGATCGAGCGAACTGTGGTTAAGGAATTCGGCAAAATACCTCCGTAACTTCGGGAGAAGGAGGGCCGGTTGTCTTGATGCCCTGTGCGGGCTAGGGATGGCCGGTCGCAGAGACCAGGCCCAAGCGACTGTTTACTAAAAACACAGGTCCGTGCGAAGTCGCAAGACGATGTATACGGACTGACGCCTGCCCGGTGCTGGAACGTTAAGAGGACCTGTTAGTCCCTTTCGGGGCGAAGCGGAGAATTTAAGCGCCAGTAAACGGCGGTGGTAACTATAACCATCCTAAGGTAGCGAAATTCCTTGTCGGGTAAGTTCCGACCTGCACGAATGGCGTAACGACTTGGGCGCTGTCTCGACCACAGACTCGGCGAAATTGCACTACGAGTAAAGATGCTCGTTACGCGCGGCAGGACGGAAAGACCCCGGGACCTTTACTATAGCTTGGTATTGGTGCTCGGTTCGGCTTGTGTAGGATAGGTGGGAGACTGTGAAGCTATCACGCCAGTGGTGGTGGAGTCGTTGTTGAAATACCACTCTGGTCGAATTGGGTGTCTTAACCTCGGGCCATGATCTGGTTCAGGGACAGTGCCTGGTGGGTAGTTTAACTGGGGCGGTTGCCTCCCAAAGAGTAACGGAGGCGCCCAAAGGTTCCCTCAGCCTGGTTGGCAATCAGGTGTTGAGTGTAAGTGCACAAGGGAGCTTGACTGTGAGACTGACGGGTCGAGCAGGGACGAAAGTCGGGACTAGTGATCCGGCACCACCTTGTGGAAGGGGTGTCGCTCAACGGATAAAAGGTACCCCGGGGATAACAGGCTGATCTTGCCCAAGAGTCCATATCGACGGCATGGTTTGGCACCTCGATGTCGGCTCGTCGCATCCTGGGGCTGGAGTAGGTCCCAAGGGTTGGGCTGTTCGCCCATTAAAGCGGTACGCGAGCTGGGTTTAGAACGTCGTGAGACAGTTCGGTCCCTATCCGCCGCGCGCGTTGGAGACTTGAGGAAGGCTGTCCCTAGTACGAGAGGACCGGGACGGACGAACCTCTGGTGTGCCAGTTGTCCCGCCAGGGGCACGGCTGGTTGGCTATGTTCGGGAGGGATAACCGCTGAAGGCATCTAAGCGGGAAGCCTGTTCCAAGATGAGGTCTCCCACCACCTTTGAGTGGGTAAGGCTCCCAGGAGATGACTGGGTTGATAGGCCGGAGATGGAAGCCCTGTGAGGGGTGGAGTTGACCGGTACTAATAGGCCGAGGGCTTGCCACAACGAGTTGTTCGCATCCACTGTGTGACCCTGAGCCCACAACCCTGTGCGGGTTGTGTGTTCGTAGGTCCCCCCATGTTTGTGTGGGGGTTTGTTGAATAGTGTTGTCGGTGGTCATTGCGGTAGGGGAACGCCCGGTCCCATTCCGAACCCGGTAGCTAAGCCTTCCAGCGCCGATGGTACTGTACTCGCCAGGGTGTGGGAGAGTAGGTCGCCGCCGACATTCAACATGAACTGGAAACGCCCCGGACTTCATTGTCCGGGGCGTTTCCTGTTTTCTGGGCTCTGTTCCGGTCGGCTCTTCGTAGGCTGCCAGGGCACGACAGCGCTGCCCACAGTGCGGCCGGCGGGGTGCGGGGCGTTGTGTGCCTGTGCTCGGGGCCCCGCTTTCGGTTGTGGAGTCGCACCCTCCCCGTCCCGCCCCCTCCCGTCCCGTTCTGTTCTGCGCCGGCTGTGAGCCGGGCGGGGCACGTTGCACAGGTTTCTGCGACCTCGCATCTGCTGCAGGGGCTGCGACGTCGTAGGACGGTGTGCGAGGTCGAACGCACCCGCGGCGATAGACGAGGCGCGGTAAGGCAGGGCGATGCGGGGTGAGAGTGGGCGTGGACTCGGCCTGGGGCCGGGGCCCCGGCGACCCCCGGTCCGCCGATGACGCTGCTCCGCCGATGACGCTGCTCCGTCGCGACTCGCACCGTCGATAAGACGTGACCCTGCACCACCGGCTAGCCCGCGACTCTCCACCACCGGCGAGAGAGCACGCCAGGGCCAATAAGGCACACACAGGCGGAGTCTCGCTTGTGAGGACACCCAGTCGGCCGGGAACAACCGCCGCCTGCAACGTCAGCTACCCCCGCCAGCAACACCAGCCACCTCCGGCGGCAACACCAGCCACCAAAGCTGTCAGGCCCGAGTTGCACAGGTAGTCAGGGGTCGTGAGCCGTCGGTGCTGGTCAGCTGGCTGCTTGATCGGGATCTGGGGCACTAATCGGTAGTCTCGGGTAGTGCCGTTCGTTCGGAAGGCGCCGGTGAGCGATCCCTTGTGGTCGGCCGGCTCCATCGCCAGGGCCACCACCGGGCCCGGTCGTAGCGCAGCTCCGTGACGTGCCCCGTCAGTGCAATACCGGGGGATCGCACCGGGTGCTCCGCTGATCCTTGGCATCTCAGTTCTGTGCGGACAGTGGCTCTCGTCCGGCGCGACCGGATCATGAGGGTGGTGGACGTGCGACGGTGCCTGCTCCGATGGAGCGCCGCGGTCCCCGAGTTCTTCCGGTTCACAGGCGACCTGCGACGTGAGGATTCCGTGCGGCTGTCGTCGTCGCTGCTCACGGGAGTGTCGGCCACCACGCTGGACACGTCGGGGTAGGCGAGAGGCCAGGGCAGGCACAGCGGCCCGACAATCTCCGTGGCTCCGTCCAGATGGGATGGCCACTCATCCCCAATGGGCGCAGTTGTCCACAGACAGCGAAGCGACCCCGTTGACGGGGCGTGGGCGGGTGAAGCTCATGGGGACAACGCACCCGAGAGCTCCGGAGGATCCGATGAGCGACAACACCGCCACCATCGTCGGCAACCTGACCCGCACCCCCGTCCTGCGCTACACCGCGAACAACATCCCGGTCACGGACCTGATGGTCGCGGTGAACCACCGACGCAAGGACCCGATGACCGAGCAGTGGCGCGACGTCACCTGCACCTACTACACGGTGACGTGCTGGCGGACCCTGGCAGAGCACGCGGTACGGACCTTCGAGAAGGGGCACCGCGTCATCGTCATCGGCCGGATGTACGTCGAGGAGTGGACGGGCCGGGAGGGCGACGTCCGTCAGAGCATCCGGATCGAGCCGTCGAGCGTCGGGCTCGACATCCGCTTCTCCCCGGCGGCCGTCGCGCCGCGTCCGTCGGTGCAGGCAGGTCCGTCGGTTCCGGCGGTCCGCGACACCGACGATGCCGTCTCCCGGTGGGGAGTCCCGCCGACCGAGGCGCCGGACCACGACGGGTACGACGACGAGCCGGACGAGGCGGAGAGTGCGGAGATCGAGGAGCTCGCGCGGCTGACGACCGCACCGGCCTCGAGCGGCTGAGCCGGCCCGATCTACCATCGCATCGTGGCGGATTTGATTTACACGATGCGGAACGTGCGTAAGGCGCACGGCGACAAGGTCATCCTGGAGAACGCGTCGATCAGCTTCCTGCCGGGGGCGAAGATCGGTGTCGTGGGCCCCAACGGGGCCGGGAAGTCGACCGTCCTCAAGATCATGGCAGGGCTGGAGAACCCGAACAACGGCGACGCGTTCCTCAAGCCCGGCGCGACGGTCGGCATCCTCCAGCAGGAGCCCCCGCTCAACGAGGAGAAGACCGTCCTCGGGAACGTCGAGGAGGGCCTCGGCGACGTGAAGGTCAAGCTCGACCGGTACAACGCGATCGCCGAGGAGATGGCGACCAACTACACCGACGAGCTGATGGAGGAGATGGGTCAGCTCCAGGAGGAGCTCGACCACGCCGACGCGTGGGAGATCGACTCCCAGCTCGAGCAGGCGATGGACGCGCTGCGTTGCCCGCCCGGGGACGCCCAGGTCACCCACCTCTCCGGTGGTGAGCGCCGGCGCGTCGCGCTGTGCAAGCTGCTGCTGTCCCAGCCCGACCTTCTCCTGCTCGACGAGCCCACCAACCACCTCGACGCCGAGAGCGTCCTGTGGCTCGAGCAGTTCCTCGCGAGCTACCCGGGCGCCGTCCTCGCGGTCACCCACGACCGGTACTTCCTGGACAACGTCGCGGGCTGGATCCTCGAGCTCGACCGGGGACGCACCTTCCCCTACGAGGGCAACTACTCCACCTACCTGGAGAAGAAGGCCGAGCGTCTCGCCGTCCAGGGCAAGAAGGACGCCAAGCTCCAGAAGCGGCTGAAGGAGGAGCTGGCCTGGGTCCGCTCCAACCCGAAGGCGCGTCAGGCGAAGAGCCGCTCGCGGCTCGACCGCTACGAGGAGATGGCGACCGAGGCCGAGCGGCACAAGAAGCTCGACTTCGAGGAGATCCAGATCCCGCCGGGCCCGCGTCTGGGCAGCCAGGTCGTCGAGGCCTCCCACCTCGACAAGGGCTTCGACGGCCGCCAGCTGATCAAGGACCTCTCCTTCACGCTGCCGCGCAACGGCATCGTCGGTGTGATCGGTCCGAACGGTGTCGGCAAGACGACGCTGTTCAAGACGATCGTCGGGCTGGAGCACCCGGACTCCGGCGAGGTCAAGATCGGCGACACGGTCAAGCTGTCCTACGTCGACCAGAACCGCGGCGGCATCGACCCGAAGAAGACCGTCTTCGAGGTCGTCTCCGACGGACTCGACTACATCCAGGTCGGCAACACCGAGATGCCGTCGCGCGCCTACGTCGCTGCGTTCGGGTTCAAGGGCCCGGACCAGCAGAAGCCGGCCGGGGTCCTGTCCGGCGGTGAGCGCAACCGGCTCAACCTGGCGCTGACGCTCAAGCAGGGCGGCAACCTGATCCTGCTCGACGAGCCGACGAATGACCTGGACGTCGAGACCCTCGGTTCGCTGGAGAACGCGCTCGAGCAGTTCCCCGGCTGCGCCGTGGTCATCTCCCACGACCGCTGGTTCCTCGACCGGACCTGCACGCACATCCTGGCGTGGGAGGGCACCGACGAGAACCCGGCCGCGTGGTTCTGGTTCGAGGGCAACTTCGAGGCCTACGAGAAGAACAAGGTGGAGCGGCTCGGCGCGGAGGCGGCGCGCCCGCACCGGGTCACCCACCGTAAGCTCACCCGCGACTGATCACCGCCCGGTCCGGACCTCGCCATCCGGTCGGTCCGGTCCCCGGAGACGGGTGACCGGCTCAGAGCGTGTTTGGAAATTCTAGTGGGTTGAGGGTGTCGTGTGTTTCTGCTGGCGGGTGGCGGGGTATCCACGGGCGATGCGGCGGGTGATGGTGTTGATCGCGGCCCAGCGGATCATGGCTTCGGATGTGGTGGGGTGGCGTTCGTAGTCTCGGGCCAGGCGTCGGTGTGCGGTGAGCCAGGCCAGGGTCCGTTCGACCACCCACCTTCGTGGGAGGACGGTGAATCCGCGCTGCTCGGGTGGCTTGCGGATGATCTCGATCGTTGTCTGCAGGATCGTGGCGGCCCAGTCGAGCAGTCGCCCGGCGAAGCCGGCGTCGGCGTAGACGAACCGCACCCTGGTGCGCAGGTAGAGGTTGAGCAGGATCGGCTTGGCGCCGTCGCGGTCCTGTGCCGAGGCCGAGCACACCATCGTGGTCAGCAGCAGACCGAGGGTGTCGGTCACGATGAACCGTTTCCGTCCGCCTGTCTTCTTCCCGGCGTCGTAGCCGCGGGAGTCCTGGCCGACGGTGTCGGCGCCCTTGACCGACTGGGAATCGATGATCCCCGCACTCGGCTCCGGATCACGGCCCTCGGCGATACGTAACTGCCCCCGCACGACCGGGAGGATCTTCTCGGTGACCTTCTGCTGTTCCCACTGGTTGAAGTACCAGTAGACGGTCTGCCAGGGCGGGAAGTCCACCGGCAACGCCCGCCAGGCACACCCGGTCCGCACGACATACAAGATCGCGTCCAGCACGTCCCGACGAGCATGAGCAACAGGCCGCCCCCGCCGCGCGAGCGGCGGTAACAACGGCTCGATCACCACCCACTGGGCATCACTGGTGTCCGAGGGGTACCGGCGCGGTCGTTCCTGCATGCCGACCACGATGGAGCACCCCAGCCGTGTCGACCATCCCGACACACCCACCATTTCCAAACACGCTCTCACCGGGAGGTCCGGACGGTGGTGTCACTCACGGGAGGCGATGTGACGTTCGACCTGGGAGGTCGGGCCGCCGGCGCGACGACGGCCGAGCTGCGCACAGCGGCGGCCCTGCGCTGGCAGCGGCCGCTGCTCACCGCGGAGCTGGCCGAGCAGGCGTGCGGGCGAGCCGTCGCAGACGGTGACGATCTGCGCTGGCTGCAGGCTGCGGGCTGGCTGCTCGACGGCCACGCCGCCGGTGGGGACGCCCGTGACGTCGCCACCGCCGTCGTCGCCGGGGTGACCGGTCACGTCACCGCGGGTGACACCACGGTCCCGGTCCCCCTCCGCGCGCCCGTACCGAAGTGCTCACCCGCCCCGAGGGCGCTCGTCTGCGGGTGGAGCTGGCGGGGGTCGCCCAGGCCGACGGTGAGCTCGAGGCGGCCCGGGCACTCGTCGTCGGACTGCCGGACGACGCACCGGGCGAGGACCCGGGGCTGCTGCGCCTCGACCGGCTCGCGGTCGAGGTGCGCTGCGCACTGGCCGGAGCCTCCGCCGCCGAACTCGAGCGGCTGCGCAGCGACGTCGACTCCTGCGGGTCCGGCTTCGGTGGTGAGCCCGCGGCGTACGCGGACCTCGTCGTCGGATCGGTCCACCGGGCGCGGCGCGAACACGACGCCGCCGTCGACCGCGCGCTGCGCGGCCTGGCCCAGCTCGGCTGGACACCGGAACGGCCCGGGGCCCGCCCCCTGTCGACCCACCTCGCTGCGGCGCTGCTCAGCCAATGGATCACTGCGCTGCTCGACTCCGGGCACGTCCCGGCCGATGCGGTCGCCGCGGCCGCCGCACAGCGCGATGCCGCGGACGCCGGCCGTCAGGGCGTTCTGCTGCGGCTCACGCTCGCCCGGGTGCAGGCGGGCCGTGCGGACCTCGCCGCCCGCGCCCTGGTGGAGGCCGCTGACGGCGCCGAACAGGCGGGCGTCCCCGCGCTGGTCGCGGCCTGCCGTACCGCCCAGTCCGAGCTGCACGAGGGCTCGGGCCGGTACCGCGATGCCCTCGAGGCGATGCGGGCCGCGATGGAGGCCGACCAGATCGATCGCGACCGCGGCACGCGCTTCCGCGCCGCGATGGCGGCGTTGCTGCCGCTCGCGGACGTCCTCACCACCGCCGAGCGGCCCACCCCGTTCCCGCGCACGGGCGGAGTGCCAGCCGCGTCCGCGGAGCGTTCGGCTGCCACCGGAGGCACCGTCGCCGGGGCCCCGAGCGGTGGGCCCGGTGCCGGGGCCCGGGAGGACGCAGGTCGCGGTGCGTCGGAGCGCGGTCTCGCCGGGACCGGCTCCGGCAGGGCCGTGTCGCCGTCCGGAAGGGACGAGCGGGCTGGGGACGACCGGTCCACCGGGACGCCGGTCGGGGACCAACCGGTCGGCGCGAGGGTCGGGACCGACCGGCCCGCCGGAATCGGACCCACCGAGTCCGACCACGGCGGTCCTGCCGGCGACCGGCCCGGGGAGGACCGCTCCACCGGCACGCCGAGCAGGGACGACCGTTCGGGCGGCGCCAGGGACGACGGGCCGGCCCGGCCCGGGGACGACGACGCCGCGGGACCCGGGGATGCGAACGGCCGTCCGGCGAACGACCTGCCCGGACGCTTCCCGCTGCGCTGGGCGCCCTCGGCGAGCCTGCTCCTGGGCCCCGGCACGGCGAACGGTCCCGGACCGGCTGATCCGTCGCGCGACGACCGCGCCGTGGACCGGTCCGCCGGCGCGAACCGGAACGGTCGCGGTACCGGCGACGCCGGCGTCGCACCAGGTACGTCGTCGGCGACCGGTGCGCCGGACACGACGATCCCGGACACGACGATCCCCGCGGACACGACGATCCCCGCGGACACGACGATCCCCGGGGACACGACGGGTCTCGCGGACACGACGGGCCCCGCGGAGACGGCTGCCGCGCCGGACACCACGGACCCCGCGGAGACGGTCGGCCCGCCGAACACCACCGGGCACCCGGGGACAGCCCGTCCGGACACGACGAGCAGCACGGAGCCGACCGGACCCGACCCTGCGGGCCCTGCGGAGGCAGCCGGGGCAGCCGACCGTGGGGTCGACGGCACCACGAGCAGCGGCCGCGAACGACCCACGGGCATCGACCCCGCCGACCCGCTGGGTATCTCCGGTCTCCTCACGGACGAGCCGGCGTCGACGGCACCTCGGGATCCCTCGTGGACCGGTCCGTCGTGGACCCCCGACGCGGCAGGTGGCTCACCGCTCGCCGACGCCCTCCTGGCCGAGTGGCGCACCCCCGAGCCGCCTCCCGCCGCGCCCCGCAACGGGTCCCACGTCCCGGCCGAGTCCGGACGACGGAACGGAACACGACGCAACGGGGCCCACCGGTCCGGTGAGGACCACGGCGCGGATGGCGCGGACGACCCAGGCCGCGCCGGCGACCACCGGAACGGCTCTCCCGTTCCGGAGCCGACCGTCGTCGCCGATCGGGCGGCGCCCGAGCCGCCCCCCGCCGACGCCGGCACGCGCACCGATCAGGGGAGCGGGCGCGCTGGGGGCCGTGCTCCGGAGACGGGCCGGGCTGCGACCCCGGCCGCCCCTGCGACCCCGACCGGGCCACCGGGGCCGGCGGAGCGGTCGATCGTCCTCGACCTCGTCGACGGCGATCTCGAGACGATCACCGGTACGGCGGCGGTGGGGGCCCTGCACGACGTGGTCGTCCGGACCCGCCGGCTGGTTCCGCCGTCGGGGACCACACGTCGCGACGACGACACGGTGCGGGTCACCCTGCCCGACGTCGACCACGTCACCGTCCTGCTCTGGGCACGGTCGCTCGCGACGCACCTCAGCGCCCGCGTACGCCGCGGCGGGCTGCCGGCGGGGACGTCCCTGCGGGTGCAGGCCGTCGGCCCGCACGGTGTCGAGGGCGGGGAGATCGTCACCGAGCTGACCGGGCCGGACACACCGGCGCCCCTCCCCGAAGCCTCCTCGTTCCGGGACCGGGCCGACGGACACTCCGGCACGACACAGAACGCCGAGGCGGACCGGTCGGACGGCGGCGGGTCGTCGGCCCCGGAGCCGGTCGCCGGGCCGGCACTGGCCACGCCGCTGGACCTGACCGGCGGAGGCGCGGACCGGGGTGGGCGTCGACGGGCCGGTGGTGACGCGGCGACGTCGTTGAGCGCCGTCGGTCTCACCGTCCGGCCCGGGAGCGGCGGGCGGCGGCGCTCCGACGGACCCGTCGGGAGCCCGACGCCCCCCGACCGGACCGCCCGGGACCTGGCCGGCCCTGACCCCGGTGGTCCGGATCGTCCCTCCGGGAGCGCCGCGGAGCCGCGCCCCTCCGCCGGGGACGACAACGTCCGGGCCCCGTCCGGCCGCGGTGCGGCGGGCACGGACTCCACCGACCCGGAGAGGACCACGACGTCACAGGTGTGGGGCGGTTCCGCCCCGGTGGACCGCACGTCGGCACCGGACCCGCTGGACACCCGGTTCGCGCTGCCCCCGGAACCGGACCGACGCCTCGCCGAGGCCGTTCGGGCCCACCTCGACCTCCCCGGGACGGACGGCGCCGCCTCCCGGCACGACGGCCCGGCCCGGGAGCGTTCCGGCCTGCCGGTGCGGTGGTCCGGGGTCGACGACGGGGCGGGGGAGTCCGCGCTGCCCCGTCGTCGTGGGCGGGACGCCACTCCGCCGGCCGACGACGGACACGACGGGACCGCAGGACTGTTCGACGGGAACGGGACCGCCTCCGTCCGGGGCGGTGGCCACCAGCACGACAGTGCTGCGCACGGTGCGTCCGGGAAGCCCGACGGGAGCGGCGCGGGGACCTGGACACTGCGTTCCGCGGCCGGACCGACCGTCGTGCGGGGCGCGCCGGACATCGTCGCTCCGGGGACCGACGACGGCGCCGCCACGAGCGGACCGTCCACCACGAGCGGACCGACCCCCGTGAACGGCCCGGGCACCGCCAGCGGATCCACCACCGCGAACGGTCCGGCGACCGATCCGCAGCACGGCGAAGCGGGAACCCCCGCGACCTGGGACGACGCGCGATCCGCGACAGCCGAACACACGGGTGCGACGGAGCCGGGGACGACCGAGTATCCGGGGACGACGGAGCACTCGGGGACGACCGAGCGGCCGGAAACGACAGGACGCCCGGGAACGACAGAACGCCCGGGAACGACGTCGTCATCGACGGACGAGACGCCGGGCTCCCCGGCGACACCTGCCCCGTCCGAGCCCGGCGCGATCCCCGAGGACATGGGCCTCGCCGATCTCCTCGCCGGGGCCCTCGCGGCCTACCGCGAGATCTGACCGGACGCGGGGAACCGCTCGTCCGGTCGTCGCGGGCGCGACCGTCGGCGGTCCGCCGGTGGCGTCGGTACCGCGGGATAGGGTGACTGCCGTCAGCACACGCACGGGGCCGGAGTGGATCGTGAGCAGCGGTACGACGGGGCAGACCGGGAACACCACGAGCACCGACGGGCCGGGCGGTGATCCCCGCCCCGGGAGCGGTGCCGCCGCGGACCTCGTCCGTCTCTACGCCCGGCACACGCCCGAGACCGACACGGCCGGCGGCACGGAGCTGCCCGGCCCGGCGACCGTCGTCGACACCCACCTCGGGCTCGGTGCGCACCGCGAACCCGGCCGCGCCGCCGTCCGGGTGACCGCCGCCGGGGGCGACGCCGTGACGGTCGACATCGTCACCGACGACATGCCCTACATCGTCGAGTCGGTGCTCGCCGGGATCGGCCGGGCCGGCGGCACCGCGCGGCGCGTCGTGCACCCGATCCTGGTCGTGCACCGCGCCGCCGACGGCACGCTGACCGGCGTCGACACCGACGCCGACCCGACCGACCCCACCGAGGGGGCCTCGGTCGAGTCGTGGATGCACGTCGACGTCGTGTCCTCCGGGGATCTCGACCCGGACGCACTGCACGCCGAGCTGGAGCGCACCCTCGCCGCGGTCCGGCAGGTGGTCGACGACACCGCCGCGATGACCCTGCGCGCCCGTGCACTCGCCGACGACCTCTCGGGTGCCGGTGCCGCCACGGCCGTCGAGGCCGACGAGGACGACGTGCACCCGGCCGAGGTCGCCGACCTGCTGCGTTGGCTCGTCGACGACCACTTCGTGTTCGTCGGCTACCGCCACTACTCGCGGCGCACCGACGGCGAGGGCGGCCCGGAAGGGCAGCTGCGGCCCGCCACCGACACCGGCCTGGGTGTGCTGCGCCCCGGTGACGCCGGCGCGAACGTCTTCCTCCCCGAGGAGACCGGCGCCGCCGACCCCGCGGGCCTGCTGCTGTTCACCCGCGCGAGCGAGCGCAGCCGGGTCCTGCGCGCGGTGCACCCGTACTACGTGGGCGTCCGCACCCGGGACGCCGACGGGACCGTCACCGGCGAGCACCGCTTCCTCGGGATGCTGACCGTGCCGGCCCGGCACGAGTCCGTGCTGGACATCCCCGTCGTCGCCCGGCGCATCCGCGGCGCGATCCGGCGCGCGGGCTTCCCGGCCGACTCCTACTCCGGGCAGCAGATGCTCGAGGTGTTCTCCCAGCTGCCCCGCGCTGAGCTGTTCACCTCGTCGCAGGAACGTCTGCACGACACCGCGGTCGGTGTGCTGGAGGCGGGCGCCCGCCGCGCGGTGCGCCTGTTCGTGCACCCCGACCCGTACCGGCGCTTCCTGTCCTGCCTGGTCTACCTGCCGCGCGACCGCTACACGACCGCGACCCGGCTCAAGATCACCGACATCCTGCGCACCCAGCTCGGCGGCACCGACGTCAGCTACACCGCCCAGGTCGGCGACGCCGAGCTGGCGCTGCTGCACCTGACGATCACCACCGACCCCGGCGCCGAAGCGCCCACGGTGGACCTGGCCGAGCTGCAGGACCACGTCGCCGAGGCGACCCGGACCTGGGACGACCTGCTCGTCGCCGCGCTCGGCGACGCCGGGCCCGCCGCCCGCCCGATGCTCGCCGGGGTCCCCGAGTCCTACAAGGCCACGGTGACCCCGCTGCGGGCCGTCGAGGACCTGCGCCGGCTGATGACGCTGGGGGAGAAGGGCGAGGACGCGTTCGACCTGCGTCTCTACCGCAGCGTCGAGGGCGACATCCGGTTCGCGCTCTACGTCGGCGACGACCCGGTCACCCTCACCGGCGTACTGCCGCTGCTGCAGCAGCTCGACGTCGAGGTCGTCGACGAACGGCCCTACGAGTTCCGCCGCCCCGACGGCCGTCGCTGCTGGCTCTACGACTTCGGGCTCCGGCCCCCGCAGCCCGCCGGTGCGCCCGCGGTACCGACGGTCACCGTCGAGGACGCCGGTCGGCGCTTCGAGGAGGCGTTCGCCGCCGCCTGGCGGGGTGACGCCGAGTCCGACCGGTTCTCCGCGCTCGTCCTGCGGGCCGGTCTGCACTGGCGCGAGGCCGCCGTCCTGCGGGCCTACAGCCGCTACACCCGCCAGCTCGGCGGGCTGTTCACCCTCCAGTACACGGCCGGGGTCCTGGTCGCGCACCCGCAGGTCGCCCAGGGGCTGATCACCCTGTTCCGGGCGCGGTTCGACCCGGCCACCGCCGACCCCGACGAGCGCCAGGCCGCCCACCAGCGGGCCCTGGAGAACGTCACCACCCTGATCGACGAGGTGTCCGGTCTCGACGCCGACCGCATCCTGCGGGGCCTGCTCGCCGTCATCGAGGCGACGCTGCGGACCAACTGGTTCCGGGGTCGCCCGTTCTTCTCCTTCAAGCTGGACCCGGCCGCCGTGCCGGACATGCCGCTGCCGCGTCCGCGGTTCGAGATCTTCGTGTACTCGCCCGCGGTGGAGGGCGTGCACCTGCGGTTCGGCCCGGTCGCCCGTGGCGGCCTGCGCTTCTCCGACCGCCAGCAGGACTACCGCACCGAGGTGCTGGGCCTGGTCAAGGCCCAGGCGGTGAAGAACGCCGTCATCGTCCCGGTCGGGGCGAAGGGCGGGTTCGTCGTGCGCCGGCCCGCACCGGCACCCGAGCACGTCCGGGACTGCTACCGGACCTTCATCTCCGGGCTGCTCGACGTCACCGACAACCTGCTCACCCGCGCCGACGGCTCCACCGAGACACTGCCGCCCACCGACGTCGTCCGCCACGACGGCGACGACTCCTACCTCGTCGTCGCCGCGGACAAGGGCACCGCCACGTTCTCCGACCTGGCTAACTCCGTCGCCGAGTCCTACGGCTTCTGGCTGGGCGACGCGTTCGCCTCCGGCGGCTCGGTCGGCTACGACCACAAGGCGATGGGCATCACCGCCCGCGGCGCGTGGGAGTCGGTCAAGCGGCACTTCCGTGAGCTGGGCGTCGACACCCAGCGGGAGGAGTTCACCGTCGTCGGCATCGGTGACATGTCCGGCGACGTGTTCGGCAACGGGATGCTGCTGTCCCCCCACATCCGGCTCGTCGCCGCGTTCGACCACCGGCACGTGTTCGTCGACCCGACGCCGGACGCCGCGACCTCCTACGCCGAGCGCCGCAGGCTCTTCGAGCTGCCCCGCAGCTCCTGGGCCGACTACGACACCTCCCTGATCAGCGCCGGCGGCGGGGTGTGGCCGCGGACCGCGAAGTCGGTGCCGGTCGGGCCGGCGATGCGCGCCGCGCTCGGGCTGGCCGACACGGTCACCGCGATGTCCCCGCCCGAGCTGATCCACGCGATCCTGCTCGCCCCCGCCGACCTGCTGTGGAACGGCGGGATCGGCACCTACGTCAAGGCGTCCGGCGAGACCGACGCCGAGGTGGGGGACAAGGCCAACGACGCCATCCGGGTGGACGGCCGCGCCCTGCGGGTGCGGGTCGTCGGCGAGGGCGGCAACCTCGGGCTCACCCAGCGCGGGCGGATCGAGTTCGCCCGCCACGGCGGTCCGGACGGTCTCGGCGGGCGGATCAACACCGACGCCATCGACAACTCCGCGGGCGTCGACTGCTCCGACCACGAGGTCAACATCAAGATCCTTCTGGACCGCCCGGTCGCCGACGGCACCCTGGACCGCGACGCCCGCAACGAGCTGCTCGCGTCGATGACCGACGAGGTGGCCGAGCTCGTGCTCGCCGACAACGTCGCGCAGAACGAGGTCCTCGGGGTCGCCAGGGCACACGCTCCCGGCATGGTCGCCGTGCACGCCCGGATGGTCACCGACCTCGCCGAGCGCACCGGGCTCGACCGCACCCTCGAGGTGCTGCCCGACGAGGCGGGGTTCGCCCGGCTCGCCGCCGCCGGCCTCGGCCTCACCGGTCCCGAGCTGTCGACGCTGCTGGCCCACACCAAGCTGGACCTGACCCACCGGCTGCTGCAGACCGACCTGCCCGACCTGCCCGCGTTCGCGCCCACGCTGCCCGCCTACTTCCCGCACCCGCTGCGGGAACGCTTCGGCCACGCCGTGCGCAACCACCCGCTGCGCCGGGAGATCATCGGCACCTCGCTGGTCAACGAGATGGTCGACGGGGCAGGGATCAGCTACGCGTTCCGCCTCGGCGAGGAGATCTCCGCCGGGCCGGACGACGTCGTGCGCGCCTGGACCGTCGCCACCCGGGTGTTCGAGCTGCCCGCGCTGTGGGACGCGGTCCGCCGGGCCGACGTCCCGGTCGCGGTCGCCGACGGTGTCGTCCTGCAGTCCCGACGGCTGCTGGACCGGGTGTCGCGCTGGTTCCTGACCAACCGACCGCAGCCGCTGGCCGTCGGCGCCGAGATCAACCGGTTCGCCGGGCCGATCGCCGAGCTGCGGGCCCAGCTGCCCGAGCTGCTGCAGGGCCGCGAGCTCGACGCCGTGCAGGCCCGCGCCGCGGAGCTGCGTGACTGCGGTGTCCCCGCGGAGATGGTGGACCCGGCGGCGCTGTCGCTCTACGCCTACGGGCTGCTCGACGTCGTCGAGCTCGTCGAGCTGTCCGACCGGGAGGCCGAGCCGCGGCCCGGCGCCGAGGTCGCCCGGCTCTACTACGCGCTGTCCGAGCACCTCGGGGTCGACCAGGCGCTGACCGCGGTGTCCCGGCTCGACCGCGGCGACCGCTGGCACGCGCTGGCCCGGCTCGCGCTGCGCGACGACCTCTACGGCTCCCTGCGCTCGATCACCCTCGACGCGCTGCGCGAGACCCCGCCCGGCACCGACGTCGACGAGGCCATCGCCGCGTGGGAGCAGGCCAACGCCTCGAAGCTGTCGCGGGCGCGCAGCGCTCTGGAGGAGATCGGGGCGTCGGCGTCGCTGGACCTCGCGACGCTGTCGGTGATCTCGCGTCAGCTGCGCGGGCTGGCCCGGTAGGGGGCGCTCGTGACCGCATTCGTCGCCGAGGTCCCGCTGCGCTGGACCGACCAGGACGCCTACCGGCACGTCAACCACGCCCGGATCGTCACGCTCATCGAGGAGGCCCGCGGCGCGCTGGCGTTCACCGCCGCCGGGCGGGAGGGGCTCGCCGGGTTCTCCTCCGGGCTGCTCGTCGCCGGGCTGCACGTGGACTACAAGCGGCAGCTGCCGTGGCGGCCCGAGCCGCTGCGCTGCGCGATCACCGTGCGGGAGCTGCGGGCGGCGTCGTTCGTCCTCGACTACGCCCTGCACGACGGGCCCGGCGCGGACGACCCGGTCGCGGTCACCGCGTGGACCCGGATGGCCCTCTACGACCTCGGGGCGAACCGGGTCCGCCGGCTCACCGCCGAGGAGCGGGACTTCCTGAAGCGTCACCTGGGAGACGTGTCGTGACCCTGCGGCTGGCGGACGCGACCGAGCGCGACGATCTCGGCGCGTTCACCGCCCGCGTCGTCCGGCTCGACCAGACCGCCGCCGTCCGGCTCACCGCCGGTGTCGGCCGGGTCACCGCGTGGGCCCGCACGCCGTTCGACGTCCTCGTGACCCGCTCCGTGGCCGGCGAGCTCGACCCGGCGGTGCCGGTCACCGCACAGGCGTCGACGCTGCTGACGGCGCTGGCCGTCGACCGCTCCACCGCGGTCGACCCCGGCCCGCCCGCGCCGTGGCTCGACGAGCTCCCGCCCGACGACGGCTGGTCCCGGGTCGACGACGTCCCCGCCGCGGAACTCGACGAGCTCGCCGACCGGGGGCTGGCACTGGCCCGGGAGCACGCGGGCCCGATGGGCCCGCCGGCGTCGCTGCTGGACCAGACGGTGCTGACGGTGTCCCCACCGGACCAGGGCCGCCCGGTCACGGTGCCGATGCGGGTGCTGTTCGCGATGTCCGGGATGGGGTTCCTCGGCTCGGCACCGCAGGAGACCGACGGCCCCCAGGTACGGGTCTCCGCCTCCGGGTCGTGGATTCGGCTCGACGCCCGGTACGGGGCGGTGGTGAAGCGACGGGTGGTGTCGCTGCCGCTGTCGGTGGCGCCCTGAGCCGTTCCCGCCGCGGGGACCGGCTCAGGTCAGGTTCAGGACGCTGACCGCGCCGTCACCGGTGACCCAGCCGGTCCGGCCGTCGGGGGCGACGGTGACCCCGGTCGGGTTCGGGGCGACGTCGGTGGTACCGGTGACCTGCCAGGTCCCGGTGTCGACGGTGACGAGACCCTGCCGGGTCGCGACGTAGAGGTGCCGGCCGTCGGGGGCGAAGGCTATGCCGGTCGCGCCGCCGTCGACCTGCACGGTCGCGATCTCGCGCCCGTCGGCGGGGTCCAGGACCATCACGGTCCCGGACTCCGGCCCGCCGACCGCGACCATGGTCCGCGGGACCGATGCGGGGCTGACGGCCAGGGACTCCGCACCACCGCGCACCGGGAAGCTGCCGAGGACGGTGAGACTGTCCGGGTCGAGCACGGTGAGCTGGTCGGCGCCGCGGGTGGCGAGGTAGACGCGGTCGCCCGCGGCGTTCGTGGCACCGGCGTACGGGTCGCGTGACACCGGCACCGTCCGGGTCACGGTGCCCGCGTTCGGGTCGAGCTCCTGCACGGTGCCGTCTGTGCGCGACGGCACGTAGAGGAACCGGCCGTCGAGGGAGACCGAGGCCGCACCGGGGTCCCCGCCGACGGCCGCCGTGCCGACGACGGTCCGCCCCGGCACGTCGACGACGGCGATCTGCCCGCCGCCCGGCCCACCGGTGCTGACGTAGGCACGGGTGCCGTCCGGGGACGTCACCAGCCCCTGGGGCGCTGCCGGGAGCCCGACCTCGCCGGTGACGGCGTCGGTCGCGGTGTCGACGACCGCGAGCCGGTTCGCGTCGCGGACCGCGACGAGCGCCGTCGCGCCGTCGGGGGCGGCCGCGACGGCGACCGGGGCGCCGGGGACCTGCACGGTCGCCCGCACCGTCGGCTGCGCCAGGCTGGTCCCGGCCGCGGCCACCTCCGGCCGCGGTCCTGTCCCCGGGCCGGCCGAGACGGCCGGCCGGGTCGCGTTCGCACCCGGGGTGGACGTGCTGGGCGAGAGCATCGCCCACAGGGTCAGCGCGCCGAGGAGCACGATCGCCAGCGCGATCGCGAGGCCGGCCGCGGACGGGCTGCGACGGCCGTTGCGCGGCTTCGCCGACATGATCGCCTCGTGGCGCGGGGTGACCGGCTTGTCCCCGGTCGCCGCGGCGTGGGCGGCGGCCTCCGCGGCTGCGGGCTGGACCGCGGTGCTCTCACCGGTGTCCTCGACCGTGCCGTCCCGGCCGGACGCGGCGCGGGCGGCGGCCACCGAGACGGCCCCGACCGAGGCCGCGGCGGCGGCGTTGCGACTGGTCGTCGCGGCGTCCGGCTGGTCCGGGGCCGACGGGCCGGCCGTGCCGTCCGCCGGTGCCGGAGCGTCCGGCTGCCCGGTGGCCGGGGTGAGGCCCCGCAGCGTCGGCGGCTCGTCGTCGGTGCCGACGGCCCGCAGGACACACGGTGGTCTCGGTGTCGGACGCAGTGTCGGGCGCGGAGCCGGACGCAGTGTCGGACGCGGGGTCCGGTCGCGCTGCGGTCCGACCGTCCGGTCCTGCTGGGCCGGGGCGGTCCGGGGTGGGCGCCCAGGAACGGGCACCGGGGTCGCGCGGGGCGGGGCGTGGGCCACCGCCCGCGGGGAACGTGCCGGTGCCGGGGCGCCGGGCCCGTGCGGCGGGGGACGGCGGTACCCGGGCCGCCAGGGTGACCGCCGGTACCCGGGCCGCCGGGCCGGTCGGTCGGATACGGCCCCGGCCCTGTCCACCCGGTCGGCCGACGGGGTACGTGCCCGTGCCCTGCCCCCCGGCGCGGTCGGTCGGGGACATGCCGGCGCCCTGTCGCTCCGGCATGCGGGCGGGTACGCGCCGGTGCCCGGCCCGCCGGGCCGACCGTCGGTGTACCCGTGCGGTCCCTGCCCGCCGGGCCGACCGTCCGGGTAACCGTTCGTGCCGTGCCCGCCGGGCCGACCGTCCGGGTACCCGTTGGTGCCCTCTCCGCCGGGCCGCTCGTCCGGACCCGCGCCGAGGCCGGGGAACGCCCCGGTCCGGGTCGGTCCGGAGAACGCGGCGGCTGCCGGGCCCGGGACGTCGCCCCGGGCAACGGAGTCGTCCCGGACGGAGTCGTCTCGGAGGGAATCGTCGCCGACGGAGTCGGCCCGGAGGGAGTCGGCGCGGTCGAGGTCGTCGGGGGCGCCGTCGGGGGAGGGCGCTCCGCGTCGGGGGTGGCGGCCGCGCCGTCGGTGCGGGAGTCCCGCGGGTCGTCGGCGCGGCTCGGGAGCCGGCCGAAACCGCTGCCCGGGTCGCCGCCGACGGTGGCGAACAGGTCGTTGCCCGACAGACCGGCCATCGCCGGACCGGACGGGACACCACCCATCGCCGGACGGGGCGCCTGACGCCGCTCCGGGCCCGCGGGGGCGGGGGGCCGGTGGCCGGGCATGGTCGGACGGCTCCCGGACGGTGGGGTCGAGGGCCGCGCGGGCGGCTGCTCGGCCCGGCCGTCGGTGGAGCCCGTGTTCGGGTAGTGCCCGATCAGCGCGCCGGGGGGCAGGATGTCGGTCTCCGGGCCGTCGGCGCTGCTGCGCGCCGGGCGTGGCGGCCACCGCTTCGCGGTGTGCTGTTCCCCGGTGTCCCGGCCCTCGTCGTCGGACCCGGTGGCGCCGGAGCCCGTGCTGTCCCCGGCCGAGGGCGACGGCGTCGGGTCCTGGTTCGGGGTGGGGCCCGCGGCGGGGCGGGTGTCGTCGCCGAGCGGCCGCGGGGGTGGGCGCGATCGGGGGGACGACGGTCGGTGCGGGCTCGGTGACCGGCACACCGTCCGGCCCGGGGCCGGCGTCGGTGCGACGGCCGCCCTCCGCCGGGGTGGCGACGGGGTCCGGCCGGTCCCCACCCGTCCCGGTGACGGGGCTCCCCGCCTCCGGTGCGGGACCCGGCGGGGCGTCCTCCGCCCGGGAGGAGTCCGACGGAGCGGGCCGGGGATCCGGCTGAGCAGCGTCCACCGGACCGGGCCGGGGCGGCGTCGGAGCGCCGTCCGTCGCGGGCGTCGTCAGCCCGTCCGGTGAGTCCGGCGCGAACGACGGCGGCGGCGCGAAGCGGTCCGCCGGGGTGTGCAGGGGGTCGAGACCGTCATCGCCGGGTTCGTCGGGCAGCGGCCCGACGCCCAACGGGTCGTCGCCGAGGTCGCCGAGATCGGCGTAGTCACCCGGATCCGACGGCGGTTCGGGGGCGGCGGGCCGCGGTCCCGGGGTCGGACGTGCCGAGGGCGCGGGACCGCCGTCGCGGGACACCAGTTCGGTGAAGCCCGTCGGGGTCGGCTCGCGCCGGGCGCCGTCGTCCTCGGACGTGGCCTCCCGCTCCGGTTCCTCCCCGGAGCCCGACCGCATGACCAGATCGACCAGGGAGCCGGGGACCACCGGCACGCGGCCGGTCCGGATCGCCTCGCCGAGCCCGTCGGGGTTCGGATCGGGGCCCGGCGGGCCGTCGGCACGCCGGGGGAGCGGTCGTCGGGGCCCGGGTGACCGGGCGCCGACGTCATGCGTTCTGCGGCGGTCGGGTGCACATAACGATTCGATTATCGCGAGCGTCGTCCCGGGCCCGGACCCCGGGTCGCCCCCCGCCCCGTCCGGGTCGTCCCGCCTGCGGCGTCTGTCCTGGTCCGGGGCTGGTCACGGCCCGTTCCGAGATCACCGAACGGGAGGACCCCGATCGAGGTGAGCGAGATCGGCGGGATGCGACCGACGGTGGTGCTGTCCGCGTCCTCCTCGGCCGGGCGGCGACCGGGGCCGAGGAGCAGGGAGCCGGTGACGGGCGCGTCCTCGTCGTCGGTGTCGTCGTCGGTGCCGTGGTCCGTGCTCGACCCGGAGAGGGAGTCGGCAGGGTCGATCGGCGACCGGGAGCCCAGCTCCGACACCGACGCGATCGGGTCCCCGTCCGAGGACGACGCCGCGGACGAAGCCGGGGAGGACGACGAGACCGACGACGGCCCCGGGAACGACGACGAGACCGACGACGTGAGCAGGGCCGGCGGGGAGAGCGGTGCCGGGCCGAACAGGGCGTCGTCGAGGGCGGCCGAGACCGGCTCACGGTCCAGCTCCTCGGCGAGGGTGCGCTGCACGCGGGTCAGCTCGTCACGGACGTCGTCGCGCAGCGCGGCGAGCCGCTCTACCTCGCGCACGACCGCCGACCGCCGCTCCCCGGCGCCCTGCTCGGCGTCCCGCAGCAGCGCGGCGGCCTCGGCGCGCGCGGCGGAGAGCGTCTGCTCGGCGTCGGAACGGGCGTCGGCGAGGATGCGCTCGGCCTCGGTGCGGACGTCGGACAACCGGTCGGACACGGTGCGCTCCCGCTCGGCGAGATCGCGCTCGCGGCGGTCGGCGTCGCGCTCGCGGTCGTCGAGGGTGCTGCTGCGGGAGGTGAACTCGCGGTCCAGGGTGGCGGCGCGGCCGAGCAGTGCCTCCTCGGTGCGGGAACGACGGTCCTCGGCCTCGCGGCGGGCGCGTTCCACGATCTCCGCGGCCTCGTCGGCCGCGCGCCCGCGCAGCTCGGCTGCCTCCTGCTCGGCGGCCTGCAGGACGCGTTCGACGCGCCGGCCGAACCCGGCCTCCTCGGCGCGGCGGTCCTCGCCGGCCCGGGCGGCGGAGTCGTTCTCCAGCTGCTCCTGCAGTCGCCGGATCTGCGCACGGGCCGCGGACAGCGACTGCTCGGCGGCGTCCGCGCGGCGGATCTCGTCGTGGATGCGGTGGTCGAGCTCGGCCAGCCGGCTGTCGACCTCGCCACGGTCGTAGCCGCGCAGCACGACGGTGAACCACGAGCCGTCCTCGCCGTCGTGGCGGTCGGGGTGGGCCCCGGCGTCACCGCCGGGGTGCGCGTGCCGCGACGACCCGTTGACCGGCTCGTGCCGATGCGGACCGGACGGTGCGGGAGAGACGCTCACGATGAACCCCCAAGACGGGTGACTACGAGCCGCCCGACGTGCCGCGGCGGCGATCCGTCCAACGAGCCCGGACGCGTTCGGTCACGTTCGGCGGTGGATCAGCCCGGAAAGCGTCCGAACATCACTCGAACGGCCGCCGGACTGGCGAGTGGATGATCACGCTGTGTGGTAATGCCCCTACCGAGGTCAGAACTCGGAGTTCTGCATGCTCGCCGCGGCGTACTGCAGGTAGTTCCACAGCTGGTCACGGTGCTCCGGGGAGAGGTTCTCCTCGTCGACGGCGATCCGCATGCAGCGCAGCCAGGCGTCGCGCTCGATCGGGCCGATCCTGAACGGCACGTGCCGCATCCGGAGCCGGGGGTGGCCGCGCTGGTCGGAGTAGGTGCGCGGGCCGCCCCAGTACTGCTCCAGGAACAGCCGCAGGCGCTCCTCGGCCGGGCCGAGGTCCTCCTCCGGGTACAGCGGCCGCAACACCTCGTCCCGGGCGACCTCCTCGTAGAACCGGTGGACGATCCGGTGGAAGACCGGCGCGCCGCCCACCTCGGCGTAGAAGTTCTGCGGTGCACTCACGCCGACCAGTCTCCCAGGATCCGTCAGTTCTGCTTCTGGGCCGGGCCGTCGAGGGCCGCGCCGGGGAACACCATCGGCCGGGGGATGCCGTGGTCGTCGAAGGCGTCGGTGATCGCGCCGTTGAGCGCGCGCTGCACCGCCCACTGCCGGCCCGGGCTGACCCGCACGGTGATCCGCAGCGTGACGCCCTCCGGGCCGATCTTGTCGACGCCGAGCACCTCGGGGGCCTCCAGCACGTCCCCGGCGATGTCGTCCTGGGCGGCGCGCTCGGTGGCGGTCCTCCCTGCCAGCTCGGTGGCCTCCTCGACGTCGGCGTGGTGCGCGATCGGCAGGTCGACCACCGCGACCGCGTAGCCCTGGCTCATGTTGCCCACGCGCAGGATCTCGCCGTTGCGGACGTACCAGACGGTGCCCTTGATGTCGCGGATCGTGGTGATCCGCAGGCCGACCGCCTCGACGGTGCCGACGGCCTCCCCGACGTCCACGACGTCGCCGACGCCGTACTGGTCCTCCAGCAGCATGAACATGCCGGACAGGAAGTCGCGCACCAGGTTCTGCGCACCGAAACCGATGGCGAGCCCGATCACCCCGGCGCCGGCCAGCAGCGGGCCCAGCGGGTAGCCGAGCTCGTTCATGACCATCATCACCGCGACGAGCAGCACCACCGCCGAGACGATCGACCGCAGCACCGAGCCGATCGTGCGTGCCCGCTGCGCCCGTCGCTGGGTGCCGGGGTCCGCCGGGGCGGCGGCCCCACGGCCGCCCGGCCGCAACCGGCGGGCCCGGCCGACCAGCGCGGTGAACCGGCCGTTGGTGGCGCCGTCGACCATCCGCCCGATCGCCCGGTGCGCCAGCCAGCGGAACAGCACCGCGACCACGACGATCACGGTGATCGCGACGGTCTTGCTGACCAGGGTGTCCGCGTGCTGGGCCAGGAAGTCGTTGCTGGTCCAGCGGTAGAGCGTGGCGCACCACGAGCCGGCGTCCTGGACGCAGTCGGGCATCAGCGACACGTCCTGCAGAGGAATGTCGGGCAGCACGACGGGGGTCACGAGTCCTCCTCGGGGGCGGTGAGGGCTGCGTCGGAGCCCCCGAGGCTACGTCACCCTCCGGTGTGACGGCGGTCGCGCACGTGGTCCGGAACCGGTCGGTGTCCTTGCAGGTCAGGGGCAGTTTCCGGAGGCCCTGCGACGGTTCGCAGCGGCACTACGCCGGCCCAGGCGAGACCGGCGGCGACGTCGGCGTCGTCGTCCGACGGCGGCCCGGAGCGGCTCTTCACGCTCGCCTCGGCCAGGTCGAGGGCGAACACCGCGGTGGCGGCCAGCTCCCGGCGGTCCGGGCGGCGGGCGTGGTCCCAGGCGCCCGGGGCGAGGTGCTCGACGATCACCCGCAGTGCGTGCAGACGCTCGTCGTCACCGGTGACGCGGCGGGCGTCGCCGTGGACGACGGCGCTGCGGTAGTTCATCGAGAAGTGCATCAGCGCGCGGGCGTGCACGATGCCGTCGAGGTGGGTCACGGTCACGCAGCAGGGCAGCGTGTCCCCGGTCAGGTAGCGGGCCCCGGACGAGCCGTGCAGGAACAGCGTGTCGCCGTCGCGGCCGTAGGCGGTCGGGAGGACGACGGGTGCGCCGTCGCGGACGAAGCCGAGGTGGGCGACGAGGCCGTCGTCGAGGACCGCGTGCAGGTCGGCCCGGTCGACGGCGGCCCGGTCGCGCTTGCGGCCCAGCGTGCTGCGGGTGGTGGGGGATAGCGTCACACCCCGAGCATGACCGGCGACAGTGGCATCCTGGAACGGCCACTTCCGTCCCCTTACGAAAGGCCACTGTGCCGGATCTCCCGATCGTCCTCGACCGCGCCGGGGCGACCCCGCTGGCGGTCCAGCTCGCCGACGCCCTGCGCGCCGCGGCCGCCGGCGGTGCACTGCGGCCCGGGGACCGGCTCCCGTCGACCCGCGGGCTCGCGACGACGCTGCGGGTGTCCCGGACGGTTACCGCAGCGGCCTACGACCAGCTGCTCGCCGAGGGCTGGGTCACCGGTCGGGTGGGCGCGGGGACGTTCGTGACCGCGGTCCCCGGGCCCGCCCCCACGGGCCCGGGAGCGACCACCGGGCCCCGGCCGCGGGCCGAGCCGTCGGTGCTGGACCCGGGGCGGCCGTGCGTCGCGGCGCTGGACCCCGCGATGTGGCGCCGTGCCTGGCGGGCCGCCGCCGACCCGCCCCCGGACGACCGCCCCCGCGCCGACGGGCTGGCCCCGTTCCACGAGGCCGTCGCCGGGCACCTGCTGCGCCACCGTGGGCTCACCCCGCCCGCGGACACCGTGCTGGCCACCGCCGGGACCTCAGCCGCCGTCGCGGAGCTGGCCCGGCTGCTGCCCCCGGGGGCGACCGTCGCCGTGGAGGAACCGGGGTACCCGCGGGCGGTCAGCGCGCTGCGCGCCGCCGGGCTGCGGGTCGTCGGCGTGCCGGTGGACGACGACGGCCTGGTCGTCGACGCGGTCCCGGCCGGATGCGCGGCGGTCTACACCACCCCCGCACACCAGTTCCCGACCGCGGTGCGGCTCTCCGCCGCCCGCCGGGTCGCCCTGGTTGAGCGGGCCCGCACCGAGGACCTCCTGGTCATCGAGGACGACTACGACGGCGAGCTGCGCTACGACGTCGCCCCGCTGCCCCTGCTGGCCGCGCTCGCACCCGGCCACGTCGTGCACCTGGGCACGGCGAGCAAGATCCTCAGCCCGACGCTCGGGGTCGGCTGGGTGGTCGCGCCACCCGCCGTCGTCGACGCCTGGCGGGACCTGCGCGCCCGGACCGGCACCCGGCCGTCGCCGGCGGGGCAGCTCGTCCTCACCGCGCTCGCCGCGCGCGGCGACCTGTCCCGGCACCTGCGACGGCTGCGCCGCGAGCTCCGCGAGCGCCGCACCCAGGTGCTGGCCACGGCCCGCGCGGCGGGCTGGGCGGTCCACGGGGACCCGGCCGGAGCGCACCTGGTGCTGCGTCCGCCCGAGGGCGAGCGGGCCGCGATCGCGGCGGCCGCCGGGCGCGGCGTCGCCGTGCGCGGGCTGGCCGACTACCACCAGGGCACGCCCCGCACGTCCGGGCTGGTCGTCGGGTACGCGGCCGGGACACGGGCCGAGCTGACCGCCGCGCTGGCGGCGCTGGTGGGGTGCGCCGCCGCCCGGCTGTGAGCCCCCGCCTACCCTCGGGCCCCATGAGTGCCGACCGGGTGAAGGTCGCCGTCGTCTTCGGCGGCCGCAGTTCCGAGCACGCGATCTCGTGCGTGTCCGCGGGCAGCGTGCTGACCCACCTCGACCCGGAGCGGTTCGAGGCCGTCCCGGTCGGGATCACCCCGGACGGCGCATGGGTGGCCGGCCCGTCCGACCCCGCCCGGCTGGCGATCTCCGGCCGGGAGCTCCCCGAGGTCGACGGCGCGGCCGAGTCCCTGGTGCTGCCCGGCGAGCCGGGCCGCGGCCTGGTCCGCCTCGACGCGCGCGAGGCGCTGACCTCGGTCGACGTCGTCTTCCCGATCCTGCACGGCGCGTTCGGCGAGGACGGCACCATCCAGGGGCTGCTGGAGATGGCCGGCCTGCCCTACGTCGGCGCCGGCGTGCTGGCCTCCGCGGTCGGCATGGACAAGGAGTTCGCGAAGAAGCTGCTGCGCGCCGAGGGCCTTCACGTCGCCGACGGTGTCGTGCTCCGCCCCGGCACCGACATCGGGTTCGCCGACCGCGACCGCCTCGGGCTGCCGCTGTTCGTGAAGCCGGCCCGCGCCGGGTCCTCGATGGGCGTCACCCGGGTCACCGACCCGGCCGCGCTCGACGCCGCCGTCGCCGAGGCCCGCCGGCACGACCCGAAGGTGCTCGTCGAGGCGGCCGTGCCCGGCCGCGAGATCGAGTGCGCGGTGCTGGAGTTCCCCGACGGCAGCGTCCGCGCCAGCCTGCCCGCCGAGCTGCGCTACACCGGCGAGTTCTACGACTTCGAGTCCAAGTACCTCGACACCTCCGACCTGCAGATCCCCGCCAAGCTCGACGACGAGATCACCGAGTCGCTGCGGTGGAAGGCGATCACCGCGTTCCGCGCGCTCGACGTGCAGGGGCTGGCCCGGGTCGACTTCTTCGTCACCGACGACGGCGACATCACCGTCAACGAGGTCAACACGATGCCCGGTTTCACTCCGAGCTCGGCGTTCCCGAAGATGTGGGCGGTCACCGGCCTCGACTACTCCGAGCTGCTCAGCACCATGATCGACACCGCGCTGGCCCGCGGGACGGGGCTGCGGTAGCTAGCGGACCCGCACCGGCTGCGGCGGGAGGGTGTCGACGACCGCGTCGGACACCGCCTGCAGCGGCCCCGGGCCGGTCTCGGTGGGTGCGGACAGCTCCAGGTACACCCCGCGGTCGACGACGGCGTAGGTCGTGGCGAGCGCACCCGGCGGCGTGCCCAGCGGCAGCCAGCTCACCCCGTTGACCACGATCAGCGGCGAGGTCGGCCCCAGCTCGGCGGGCCGCTCGGTGCCGCAGCGCAGCACGACCGGCTCGGGCTCGGCGACCCAGGCCCGTGCGCCGGGGACCTGCGGGTCGATCTCGCGCGGCGCGAGGTCGCCGGTGTCACCGGGGAGCGCGGTGGGCAGCGCCCGCAGCACCGCCTCGCACGACGGCGACGACGCCTGCGGTGCGGCCCGTGCCGGCAGTTCCAGGGGGCCGGTGTCCGGCCCCGTCGTCAGGCGGGCCCAGACCGCGAGCCCCGCCACGACGACGGCGAGCAGCAGGGGCAGCGCGAGTGCCACCACGACCGGTGGTGACACGCGTGCCCCTGCCACGTCTGTCCCCGTCTCAGCTCAGCTTGACCACGGGGCAGGTGAGCGTCCGGGTGATCCCGTTGACGTTCTGCACCCGGGCCACGACCAGCCGGCCGAGCTCGTCGACGTCGTCCGCCTCGGCGCGCACGATCACGTCGTACGGGCCGGTGACGTCCTCGGCCGAGACGACGCCCGGCAGACCCCCGATCTCGGAGGCGACCGAGGCGGCCTTGCCGACCTCGGTCTGGACGAGGATGTATGCCTGCACCACGGCGTGCCCCTTTCCGGTAACTGCCGACCTGCCGGATGGTTGACGGCAGGAATGTCGGACGCAGAACCTACCGGAGGCCGCCCCCGTGTCCCCATCCGCGATCACGCCCGAGGGCGGTTCCGAGACCGGTGTCTCACTCCGGGAGGTCGGTGAGTTCGCCCTGATCGACCGGGTCACCACGGACCGTGTCCAACCGGCTACGACGGAGCTCGGACCCGGTGACGACTCGGCCGTCGTCACCGCGGCCGACGGGCGGGTCGTCGCCTGCACCGACGTGCTCGTCGAGGGCGTGCACTTCCGGCTCGACTGGTCGAGCCCCGAGCAGGTCGGACGCAAGGCCGCGGCCGCGAACCTCGCCGACATCGCCGCGATGGGGGCGGTGCCCACGTCGCTGCTGGTGGGGCTGGCGTGCCCCTCGTCGACGCCCGCGGCGCAGCTCGAGCAGCTGGCCGACGGGCTGTGGGCCGAGGCCCGCTCGACCGGGGCCGGGCTCGTCGGGGGCGACCTGACCTCGGCGCCGGTGATCGTGGTCTCGGTGACGGCACTGGGGGACCTGCAGGGTCGCTCGCCGGTGCTGCGCTCCGGCGCGCGGCCGGGCGACCGGGTGGCGGTGTGCGGGCGGCTGGGCTGGTCCGCGGCCGGGCTGGCGGTACTCGAGCGTGGGTTCCGGTCCCCGGCGGTGCTGGTCGACGCGCACCGGGTCCCGGAACCGCCCTACTCCGCGGGTCCGCAGGCCGCCGACGCCGGCGCCACCTCCATGATCGACGTCTCGGACGGCCTGCTGGCCGACCTGGCGCACGTCGCGCGGGCCTCGGGGGTGACGCTGCGGCTGCGGTCGCGGGCGTTCACGGTGCCTGCGCGGCTGGCCGAGATCGCGTCGGCGTTGGGCCTTGACCCGCTGCGCTGGGTCCTGACCGGCGGTGAGGACCACGCGCTCGCGGCGACCTTCCCCGGCGACGCGCCGTTGCCCGAGGGCTGGACCGAGGTCGGGGCCGTCGAGGCAGCGGATGCCGAGGGCCCCGCGGTCACTGTCGACGGCCGCCCCTACGACGGCGACGCCGGCTGGGCCCACTTCACCCGCTACTGACCGCGGCCACCGACCGCGGCACGCGCACACGACGGCGGCCCGGCCCCTCGGTGAGGGACCGGGCCGCCGGAAGATCGGGGCTCAGGCGCCGCGGCGCCAGAACAGCAGCGCCCGGCGCAGCCGGTTGCGCAGGCTGGGGTGACCGGGGACCGACCGCTGCGGGGCCGGGAACTGCCGGAACTCCGCGGGCGGCGGGGTCAGGTGGGCCGCCGGGAGGGTCGGCGGGTCCATCGCGACCAGGGTCTGCGGGAAGTGGCGCGCATCGGGCGACGGGGTCTTCTCGGGGTGCACGGTCGTCTCCTCCACGGCCGTTCCATCGCTCGCGGTGGCTCGATCGTTACCGACCAACTGCTGCATCTCCGGCCTCCTCACGGTCTCGGGCGGGGTACATCGCCGGGTCCCGTGCCCGCCGGGGCCGGGGTCCCTCCGCGCGTGCCGCATTCGTGACGGGCCACCGCGGGGCCCGGGAAGGGGAGCGCGGGGCGGCGGTGCCTGCCCGCCCAGGGTACCGACGTGACGTGTGCCGGAGACGTGTGCGGTGGCTCACCGGGCGGGCCGTCGGGCACCCGGGTGCTCGCTACGGTGAATGCCGAGCAGGCGGGACGAGTGGACGGAGCGGGTGTGTCGGGGCTGGTGGCGGTGGTGGCGTGGGCCGCCCTGGCGGGATGGATCGCCGCCGGCGTGCTGCTCGTGGTGGCCCACCGGCGGCTGGAACGGCTGGAGCGGGAACACACCGCCCGCAAGTGGGACATCGTCGCGCTGCGTGCGGAGCTGCGGGCGCTGCACCGGCGACCGGACGACGGCTCCCGCCCTGCCAGCGGCTCCCGCACTGCCGGTGGCTCCCGCCCGGCCGGCGGCGACACCGGGTCCCCGGTCCCCGCCGGCGGGGCGCCCGGACGTACCCGGACGGCCGGCGCCACGGCATGGCGCCGGTCGCACCGGCGCCCGGAGGGTCGTACCCGGCGGGGCCCCTCCTGAACGGGGCGGCGTCAGGCGGTGACGTGCGAGGACGACAGGGTGGTCGCCACGTCGAGCGCCGACCGGCCCTCGGGGTTCAGGTCGAGCACCACGAGGTCGGTCGCACCCGCCTCGGCGAACCGGGCGAACTCCCGCGCCAGGTGCTCCTCCGATCCGGCCACCACCGTGTCCTCCGGCCCGCGGAGCCCGCTGCGGTCCAGCAGCGCCCGGTAGCTGGGCAGCGTCCCGACGGCGGAGAAGTCCTGCGCGACCGACTCCAGCATCCGGTCGGGGTCGGTGGTCACGCCCACCACCACGGAGACCACGATCCGAGCGGTGTCCGGGAGCGCGGGCCGCAGGTGGTCGTGCACGAACTCCGGACGGACCCAGGTCACGACGGTGCCGTCGGTCAGCTCCCCGGCGATCTCCAGCATCCGGGGGCCGAGGGCCGACAGCAGCACCCGCGGCGCCGGCACCGGCCGCGGCAACGTGAGCTGTGTGTCGACGTCGAGGAACCGGCCTCGGTGGGTCACCCGCTCCCCGTGCAGCAGCGGGATCAGCACCTCCAGGTACTCCCGCGTCCGGGCGGCGGGCGCGTCGAACGGCAGCCCGAGCTCACCGGTGAGGTAGGGGGCGTGGCCCGGGCCCACCCCGAGCGTCAGCCGGCCGTCGAGGGCCGCCTGCGTGGTCAGTGCCTGGGCGGCGAGCGCGATGGGGTGCCGGGGACCGGTCAGGGTGACCGCGGTGCCGAGCTCGGCGGGCCCGGTACCCGGCTCCGCCGCGGCGAGCAGGGTCAACGGGTCCCAGCTGCCGGGCATCTGGTTGGCCCAGACCGCGTCGAGGCCCCGGCGGCCCGCGTCGAGCACGGTCTCCCGGACGGCGGCAGGGCCGTCGGGGGTGAGGTTCAGGGTTCCGATCCGCATGGTCACCAGTGCAGCCGCGCCGAGCCCGGGGAACCAGACCGGAACAACCCGCGCAGCGATCGGCGTTCGTGATCGACAGAGGTCGGGGAGGGTGCGGGATGGAACTGCGCGGATTGCGCTACTTCGTGACGGTGGCCGAGGAGCTGCACTTCGGCCGGGCCGCCGAGCGGCTGCACATCGTGCAGCCCGCGGTGAGCCAACAGGTGGCCCGGCTCGAACGCGAGCTCGGGACCCGGCTGCTGGACCGGTCCTCGCGCCACGTCCGGCTCACCCCCGCCGGGCACCGGGTGCTGGCCGCGGCGCGGGAGGCACTGGCGGCGGCGGAGCGGGTGCGTGCGGTCGTGGACGCGCCGGCGACCCGGATCCGCGTCGGCACCGCGCCCGGGCTCACCGGTCGTCTGGAGCTGGCGCTGCGCCGGCTGCAGGAGTGCTCCCCGGATCTCGAGGTCCAGCTGTTCGACCTGGCGGTGCCCGAGCGGCTGTCGGCGGTGACCGACGGCCTCCTGGACCTCGCGGTGGCCCGGGGGGAGCCCTCGGGACCCGGCCTGGTGGTGCGCCCGGCGTGGAGCGAGCAGCTGCACGCGGTCGTGTCCGACCGGCACCCGCTGGGGCGCCGGTCCTCGGTGCGGCTGTCGGCGCTGGCCGCGGCCGGGCCGTTCCGGCCGCCGTGCCGGGACACCGACCCGCCCTGGCACGACGCCCTCGCCCGGACGGTCGCCCCGTCCGGGGCCCGGATGGGCCGGCCGGTCGGGGTGGGCGAGGCCGTCGTCGCGGAGATGGGGGCCGATCCCACCGGGTGGACGCTGCTGCCCGCCGGGCGGGCCGCGGCGTCCGGGGCGTCGCGGGTGCGTGAGATCCCGCTCGACCCACCGGTGACGGTCACCGGGTCGGTGGTCGCGCCGTCGTCGACGACCCCGGGCTGCCTCGCCGCGGTCGTCGACGCGTTCCGTGACGCCGACCTCACCGATCTGGCGTCGGCATGACGGGGCACCGGGTCCGGCGGCCCGTCAGCGCCGGGGGACGGCCGCCCCGCGGATGCTCGCGTCGAGCAGCTGCACCGGGTGCAGCAGCGGGACGTCGGCGACGTCCTCGCTCGGCAGGTACTTCCCGATCTGCAGCAGGCAGCCCGGGTTGGCGGTCACCACGACGTCGGGCCTCGCCTCCCGGATCTTCTCCGCCTTCCGCACGCCCAGGTCGGCGGCCGCGTCCGGCTTGACCATGTTGTAGATGCCCGCCGAGCCGCAGCACAGCGACGCCTCGGCGATGTCGACCAGCTCCAGCTCCGGGATGGTCCGCAGCACCTCGCGGGGCTGGCTGCGCACACCCTGGGCGTGCCCGAGGTGGCAGGCGTCGTGGTAGGCGACCCGGCCGGGGACCGGCGTGCGCGGGGCACGGGGGCCGCCGTCGTCGTCGCGGGAGTACAGGTCGGCGAGCACCTCGTGCACGTCGCGGCAGCGCGCCGAGAAGGCGGCGGCGCGGTCCTTCCACTCCGGGTCGTCGGCGAGCAGATGGCCGTAGTCCTTCATCGACGAGCCGCAGCCCGCGACGTTGGTGACGACCGCGTCGACGTCGAGGGTCTCGAACCGGGCGATGGTGCGCCGGGCCCGGTCCAGGGCGGACTCCTCGCGCCCGGCGTGCACCTCCAGCGCGCCGCAGCACTGCTGGTCGCGGGGGACGAGCACGTCGCAGCCCTCGGCGGAGAGCACCCGCACGGTGGCCTCGTTGACCCGGTGGAAGAACACGTCCTGCACACACCCGGTGAGCAGCGCCACCCGGGCCCGGCGGGTGCCGACGGCCGGGGTGTGCACCGGGAGCCGCGCGAACGCCTCGCGCACCGAGACCGGCGGCAGCAACGACTCCATCGCCGCGAGCTGGTCGGGCAGCTTCTCGGCGAGCCTGCGGATCGCGGGGACCTTGCGCAGCTGCTGGTAGAGCGCGCCGGGCAGGGCGGCGGCGCGCAGCCGTCGCTTGTAGGGGAACAGGGAGAAGATCGCGTCCCGGAACAGCCTGTCCGACGCGCTGCGGGGCACGTTGCGCTCGATCTGCGGGCGCACCGACTCCAGGAGCTTGTCGTACTGCACCCCGGACGGGCAGGCGGTCACGCACGCCATGCAGCCCAGACAGTTGTCGATGTGCTCGGTGAACGGGCCGTCGAGGGTGATGTCGCCCTTCTCGGCCAGGTCCATCAGCAGGATCCGGCCGCGCGGGGAGTCCATCTCCTCGCCCCACAGCACGTAGGTGGGGCAGGTCGGCAGGCAGAAACCGCAGTGCACGCAGTCGTCGAGCAGCTCGCGCTGGGGCGGGTGGCCCGGGTCGAACGCGCTCGGTCCCTGCTGCGGGATCTTGGTCTCGGCCGCTCCGGCGGGGGTGCCTACGGGCTCGTGGGTGCTCGTCATGCGTGCCTCACATCCAGGGGGCGAAGCGACCGGCGGCGAACCGGGCCTCGGGGTCGAGCTGGTTCTTGATCGCCTTCAGCAGCGCGAGCGCGGACGGCGCGGGGCCCCACGCCGGGGCGTCCAGCGCCTCGGGGCGGTCGCGCAGCATGCTCGTGCCGCCGACCGCGGCGACGGCGTCGTGCACCTCGGTCACGGCGGCCCCCGGCACGGTGACGGTCGCGACGCCGGTCGCGAGCCCGGCCGTGACGGCGATGGCGGGAAGCTGCTCCACCAGCGGCGCCAGCCGGGTCGGGGCGCACCCGATCCGGACGACGGCGCCGTCGCGGGCGGGCCCGTCGGCGCCGCCGCCGGCGTGCGGGCCGTCGGTCAGCGACGCGTGGGCGTCCCACGCGTCCGGACCCACCTCCCTTGCGTCGGCCCCGAGGAGCTCGCGCAGCCTCTTCACCCGCGCCGGCAGGGTCCCGGCCCCGCCCTCCAGCCGGACCAGCAGACGTCCCGGGTCGCCGGAGACCCACTCGACGGCGATCGGCTCCAGCGGGCTGGCCATCAGCTCCAGCACCCGCGACGCGGCCTCGGCCACCGGGCCGTCGACGGCCACGCAGGCGACCGCCTTCGGGACCGGGTGCAGCCGCAGGACGACCTCGACCACTGGGCCGAAGGTGCCGTGGGAGCCGTGCAGGAGCTTGGCCATGTCGTAGCCGGCGACGTTCTTGATGACGTGCCCGCCGGAGCGGACCATCGTGCCGTCCGCGAGTACCGAGGTGGTGCCGATGACCAGGTCCCGCAGACCGCCCCAGACCAGGGCGGACGGGCCGGCGTCGGCGGTGGCGAGCAGCCCGCCGACGGTGGCGCCGCGGGCGACCCGGGCGGCGTCGAACGCGAGGCGCTGGCCGTGCTCGGCCAGGTGCTCCTGCAGCGCGAGCACCGGGGTCCCGGCGTGCACCGAGACGGTCATGTCGCCGGGGTTGTGGTGGATCACCCCGGACAGCCCGGAGAGGTCGAGCGTCGCGGCGACGTCGTCGTCCGCGCGTCCTGCCCAGCCGGCGGCGGTGCCGGCGCCGGTGATCGCGAGGCGGCCGGGGGTGTCCAGGACGGCGTCCCGGACCTCCTTGGCCGAGATGGGGCGCAGCGTGGTGGGAGCGGCGCGTGTCATGTCGTCGGGCCCTTCCGGGTCGCGTGCGGGTCGGTCGGACGGGTCGGCCGGACGGGTCGGCCGGACGGGTCGGCCGGACGGGTCACAGCCGTTCGATCAGGCCCGCCTCCTCCAGCGGGTGCGGGCGGTAGCGCCCCGGCTTCTCGCCGCAGAGCCGCGGGGTCGGCAGGAGCTTGCCGGGGTTGCAGATGTGGTCGGGGTCGAAGCCGTCGCGGATGCGGCGCATGACGGCCAGGTCGTCCTCGCCGAACATCCGCGGCATCGAACAGGCCTTGTCGGTGCCGATGCCGTGCTCGCCCGACAGCGACCCGCCCATCTCGACGCACAGCTCCGCGATCCGCGCCGACAGGTGCTCGGCCTCGTCGGTCTGGCCCTCCGCGGCGGAGAACAGGACCAGCGGGTGCAGGTTGCCGTCGCCGGCGTGGAAGACGTTCGCGACGCGCAGCCCGGCCTCGGAGCCCATCTCGTCGATCCGTTCGAGGATCTCGGCGAGCCGGGTCCGGGGGACCACGCCGTCCTGGACGATGTAGTCCGGCGAGATCCGGCCGACCGCGGCGAACGCCGCCTTGCGGCCGCGCCAGATGTTCGCCCGCTCCTCCGGCGATCCCGCGATGTGCAGCCGGGTGCAGCCGTGCCGGTCGCAGATCTCCTTGACCAGCGCGAACTGCTCCTCGCACTCCTCGACGGTGCCGTCGAGCTCGACGACGAGCGCGGCCGGGGTGTCGAGAGAGTAGCCGGCGCCGGTGGCGCCCTCGGCGGCCTCGATCGCCAGCGCGTCCATCATCTCGACCGCGGCGGGGACGATCCCGGCCGCCACGATGTCGGAGACCACCTGGCCCCCCGCCGACACGGACGGGAAGTCCGCCAGCAGCGTGCGCATGACCTCGGGGGTGCGCAGCAGCCGCACGGTCACCTTCGTGACGATCCCGAGGGTGCCCTCCGACCCCAGGAACACCCCGCGCAGGTCGGGCCCGGACTGCTCCATCGAGTCCGACCCGAGGGTCACGACCTCGCCGTCGGGGAGCACGACCTCCATCGACAGCACGTGGTTGGTGGTGAAGCCGTACTTCAGGCAGTGCGCGCCGCCGGAGTTCTCCGCGACGTTGCCGCCGATCGTGCACACCTGCTGGCTCGACGGGTCCGGGGCGTAGTACAGCCCGTGGGGCGACGCCGCCGCGGTGATCTCCAGGTTGGTGACGCCGGGCTCCAGCACCGCGCGCCGGTTCTCCGGGTCGACCTCGAGCACCCGGTTGAGCCGGTTCAGCCCGATGACGACGCCCTCGGCCACCGGCAGCGCGCCGCCGGACAGGCCGGTACCGGCGCCGCGGGCGACGAACGGGATCCGGTGCCGGGCGCAGATCCGTACACACCCGGCGACGTCGTCGGCGGTGCGGGGCAGCAGGACCAGCTCGGGGACGACCCGGCTGCCGGTCAGGCCGTCGCACTCGTAGGTCCGGGTCCGGACCGGGTCGTCGAGCACGTCCGCGGCACCCAGGAGGGCGACGAACTCGTCGTGGATCGAGCGGGCCAGAGGCATCGCTGGACTCCCTTGCTGCGCGTGGCGGGGCTCACGGGAGGGTACGTCGACACGGTGACGCCACGCCTGTTCGACGTCACGGACAGGGTCCGCGTCACTTCCGTGATGCGGAAAAGATAATCCACTGGTAGAAATGCGACCAGTTCCGACATCCACACGGAGAGGGTGGTCACAGATGGCCGACACCGCCGGCCTGCAGGTCGACGAGCACCTGAGGTCCTTCGTCGAGGGCGAGCTCCTGTCCGACGTCGACCTCACGGCGGACGACTTCTGGGCGACCCTCGCGCGGCTCCAGGAGCGCTTCGCTCCCAAGATCGCCGACGCACTGGCCCGTCGCGACGAGATCCAGGCACGCATCGACGAGTGGCACCGCGAGCACGGCACCGGCTCGGTCGAGGACTACGAGAAGTTCCTCACCGACCTCGGCTACCTGCTCCCGGAACGGTCCCCGACGATCGACGTCGACCGGGTCGACCCGGAGATCGCCGAGATCCCCGGCCCGCAGCTGGTCGTGCCCTCCACCGTGCCCCGCTACGCGCTCAACGCCGCCAACGCGCGCTGGGGCTCGCTGTTCGACGCCTTCTACGGCACCGACGCACTGCCGCAGGACCACGAGCTCGCCCCCGGCTACGACGAGCGCCGCGGCGCGCAGGTCATCACCGCCGCCGACGAGCTGCTCGACGAGCTGTTCCCGCTCGCGAAGGGCAGCCACGCCGACGCCACCGCCTACCGGCCGTCGACCGACGGGCTCGTCGTCGACACCGCCGCGAACGGCACGGTCGGGCTCGCCGCCCCCGCGCAGTTCGCCGGCTTCCGCCCGGTCGACGGTGACGGCCGCGGCGCCGTCCTGCTGACCCGCAACGGGCTGCACCTGGAGATCACGATCGACCCGACCACCCAGGTCGGCACCCAGCACCACGCCGACGTCGCCGACGTCGTGCTCGAGTCCGCGGTCACCACGATCGTCGACCTCGAGGACTCGGTCGCGACCGTCGACGGCGAGGACAAGGCCCTGGCCTATCGCACCTGGCTCGGCCTGCTCCGCGGTGACCTGACCGCCGAGTTCCGCAAGGGCGGGAAGACCGTCACCCGCCGGGTCAACCCGGACCGCGAGTACACCGCGGCCGACGGCTCCGCCCTCACCCTGCCCGGACGGTCGCTCATGCTGGTCCGCAACTGCGGCCACCACATGACCACGAACGCCGTGCGCACCGCCGACGGCGGCGAGATCGCCGAGGGCGTCCTCGACGCACTGGTCTCGGCCGTCGCCGGGCTCTACGACCTGCAGGGCAAGGGCCCGCACACCAACTCCCGCGCGGGCAGCGTCTACATCGTCAAGCCCAAGCAGCACGGGCCCGAGGAGGTCGCGCTCACCGTCGAGCTGTTCGGCGCCGTCGAGGAGGCCCTCGGACTGCAGCCGAACACCCTCAAGATCGGCATCATGGACGAGGAGAAGCGGACCTCGGTCAACCTCTCCGCCTGCATCGCCGAGGCCGCGAACCGGGTCATCTTCGTCAACACCGGCTTCCTCGACCGGACCGGCGACGAGATCCACACCTGCTTCGCCGCGGGCCCGGTGCTGCGCAAGGGCGACATGAAGTCGACCACCTGGCTGACGACCTACGAGGACCGCAACGTCGACGTCGCGCTCGCCGCCGGGTTCGCGCACACCGCGCAGGTCGGCAAGGGCATGTGGGCCAAGCCCGCCGCGATGGCCGAGATGATCGAGCAGAAGATCGGCCACCCGAAGGCCGGCGCGAACTGCGCCTGGGTGCCCTCGCCCACCGCCGCGACCCTGCACGCGCTGCACTACCTGCGCGTCGACGTGCACCGGGTCCAGGACGAGATCGCCTCCCGCCCCACCGCCGACCGTCGCGCGCTGCTCGAGGTCCCGGTCACCGACGCGTCGTCGCTGTCGGCCGAGGACGTGACCCACGAGCTGGAGACCAACGCCCAGTCGATCCTCGGCTACGTGGTGCGCTGGGTCGGCATGGGCATCGGCTGCTCCACCGTGCCGGACCTGGAGGGCGTGGGGCTGATGGAGGACCGCGCCACCCTGCGGATCTCCGCGCAGCTGGTCGCGAACTGGCTCCGGCACGGCGTCGTCGACGAGGCGGTCGTGCGCGACACCTTCGCCCGGATGGCCGCCGTCGTCGACGAGCAGAACGCCGGCGAGGACGGCTACCCCGCGATGGCCAAGGACCTGGAGTCCAGCGAATCGTTCCAGGCCGCGCTGGAGCTGGTGTTCAGCGGGGCGACCGAGCCGAACGGCTACACCGAGCGGACGCTCACCCGCTGGCGTCAGCGGGCCAAGGCCGCGGCCTGAGGTCGCATCACCGTCACCACCACCGTCGACGACGACGCCCCCGGGACGGGTTCCCGGGGGCGTCGTCGTGATCAGGGAGGACGAGGATCGTGAAGCCGTGGATGCGGCCCGCGCTGGTGCTGTTCGGCGTCGGCTACGGCGCCAACCAGTTCAGCCCGCTGATGGTCATGTACCGCGAGCAGGGCCACTACTCGGCGACCGTGGTCGCCGCGTTCTTCGGCGTCTACGTGCTCGGTCTCGCCCCGGGCCTGCTCGTCGGCGGGCCGGCGTCGGACCGCTGGGGGCGGCGCCGGGTGCTGCTGCCCGCCACGGCCGCCTCGATCCCGGCCAGTGCCGTCATCGCGCTGGGGGCGTTCTCCGAGCCCCTCCTCTACATCGGACGACTGCTGTTCGGCCTGTGCATCGGCGTCGCGATGGCGGTGGCGACGACCTGGGTCAAGGAGCTGTCCGGCGAGGGTGAGGGTGCGCGGCGGGCCGCACTCGCGCTCACCGCGGGATTCGGACTCGGCCCGCTGGTCGGCGGGCTGCTCGCGCAGTTCGCGCCGCTGCCGATGGAGCTGCCCTACCTGGTGCACATCGTGCTCATGGTCCCCGTCACCTGGTGGCTCGTGGCCGCCCCGGAGACGGTCGAGCCGGGCCGCTCCCGGTCCTGGCTGCGCGACCTGCGGGTGCCCGCCGCCGCCCACCCGCGCTTCCGGTGGCTGGTGCTGCCCGCCGCGCCCTGGGTGTTCGGCGCCGCCGCGCTGTCGTTCGCGGTGCAGCCGACCGCGCTCGGCGACGTCCTCGGCGGCTACGGGCTGCTCGACGCGACCCTGCTCACCGCCGTCACCCTGGGCTGCGGGTTCCTCGCCAGTCCGCCGGCCGCGCCGTCGACGCCCGCTCGCCGCTGGCCGCCACCCGGATCGGGCTCGCGCTCGTCGTCGCCGGGACGGTGGTGGCCGCGTTGGGCGCGGCCGGGCGCAGCATCCCGGTGGCGTTCGTCGCGGCCGCGCTGCTCGGTGCCGGCTACGGATTCGTGCTGCTGTCCGGGCTGCAGGAGGTCCAGCGGATCGCCGCGCGGAGCACCTGGTCGGGCTCACCGCGGTGTTCTACTCGCTGACCTACCTCGGGTTCCTGCTGCCGATGCTGCTCTCGGCTCTGACCGGGGTCGCGGGGTACCCGGTGCTGCTGCTCGTCGTCGCCGGGGTGCAGGCGCTCTGCCTGGTC
>NZ_JAHLJA010000033.1:0-132399 GCF_020496245.1 Pseudonocardia sp. ICBG601
TCCCGTCCCTAGGTTCGGCGCAGGTCACCGCCCGGTGACCTGCGCCGCACCCGCCGACCGCGGGCGACCGGGAGGAACCGACCGGGATGAACATCGTGCCGCTCCGGTCCCCGTTCGCGACGACGCTCGTCGCCATGGTCCTGCTGCTCGTCACCGGCGGTGTCGCCGCGGCCGGGCCGCCGGGGACGCCCGAGCAGCGGGTGGCCACCGCGGTCGAGGTCGCCCTGCGCCAGGTGGGGCTGCCGTTCGTCTGGGGTGGCAACGGGCCGGAGAACGGCGACCGCGGATTCGACTGCTCCGGGCTGACCGCCTTCGCCTACGGCAAGGCCGGCATCGTCCTACCGCGGACCGCGCACGACCAGTACCGCCGCGGCCCGCAGGTGCCCGCCGGGGCCGCGCTGCGCCCGGGTGACCTGGTCTTCTACGGCACCGTCGACAAGGTCCAGCACGTCGGTCTGTTCGTCGGGCAGGACCGGATGGTCAGCGCGCCGACGTTCGGGATGCCGGTGCAGACCTCCTGGTACCGGTGGCGCGGCGACGACTACCTCGGCGCGACCCGCCCGGCGCAGGCCACCGACGGCGTCCCGGACCCGGCGGTGCGCGAGACCCCGGACCCGTCGATCCCGGACGAACCCTGGTTCGACGCGCCCGCCGCGCCACCGCTGCCCCGCTGACCGCGCGACCCGCCGGCCCGCGGGACGACGACGCTGCCGCCCACGCGCCGGGTCAGGACGCGTCGGCGACCGGCACGTCGACCGCGACCACGGTGAGACCGGGGCCCGGGACCAGCCGCAGCGCGCGTGCCGCCGGCGCGGCCGGGTCCAGCACCACCACCAGGGAGGCGCCCGTGGCCCGGGCGCGGTCCGCGGCCGCACGCAGCATCGCCACACCACGCAGCCCGAGGAACCCCACCGCGTTCAGGTCCAGGACGACCCGGCCACCGGGCGCGGAGTCGACCGCGGCGAGCACCCGCGCCTCGACCGAGGGGCCGGTCGCGAGGTCGATCTCGCCGGACACGCCGATGACGACGGTCGCGGCAACGCCGCGTCCGACGTGGACCTGCGGGTCGGTGGTGACGGTGTCGGGCGCCGGGACGGCGAGGAGACGACGGGATGGCGTGGGCGCGGTCATGTGTCCGCCAGGGGGAGGTGGGGTCGGTCCCCCACTACGAGGACGGTCGACCCGTGGTGCCGTCGGAGCACGGAGCTGTACCGGACGGCCGAACGGCGACGGCCCCCGAGAGGGTGTCGCCCGTGAGAGACATCGAGCAGATCCGGTCGTCGGATCGACGAGCCCGGACCGTCACCGTAGCCGTCGTCGACACCGGGTGTCCAGGGCGCGGTCCGCTCCTCCGCCGGACCGGCGCCCCGATGCACTCCGCGGGGGCCTCGCCGCCCGGGCCCGGTGCTCCCGGGCGGCGAGGACCCCGGCGGGTCACATGCCCATGCCGCCGTCGGCCGGCAGGCCGGCACCGTTGACGAACCGGGCGGCGTCCGACGCCAGGAACGCGACCACGTCGGCGATGTCGGCGACCTCGCCGAGCCGACCCGACGGGGTCAGCTCGACCACCGCGCCGACCGCGGCCTCCGGGCTCTCGAACAGCCCGAGCCCGGCGGTCTCGACCGCGAGCTTCTGCCCCATCGCGGTCGGGACGAGCCCGGGGTACACGCAGTTGACCCGCACCCCGTAGCCCAGCTTGCCCGACTCCATCGCCGCGACCCGGGTGAGCCGGTCGACGCCGGACTTGGTCGCGGAGTAGCCGCCGATGGCGGGGAACGCGATGGTCGCGGCCACCGAGGCCACGTTGATCACGGCCCCGCCGCGGCCGGCCGCGCCACCCGGGCGCATGGCGCGGAAGGCGTGCTTGATGCCGAGCATCGTGCCGAGCAGGTTGACCTCGAGCATCCGGCGGACGTCGTCGGGCTCGGTGTCGGCGAGCAGCTGGGTGACCTCGACGCCCGCGTTGTTGACGACGACGTCGAGTCCGCCGAACCGCTCCACCGTCTCGGCGACGGCGCTGGTCCATGAGGCGTCGTCGGTGACGTCCAGGTGCACGAACCCGTGCTGCTCGCCGAGGGACTTCGCGAGCGTGCCGCCCGCCTCGTCCTGCAGGTCGGCGACGACGACCCGGCCACCGGAGTCGGCCAGCGCGCGGGCCATCCCCTCGCCCAGTCCCTGTGCTCCCCCGGTCACGAGCACGGTGCGTCCGGTCAGGTCGATCTGCGTCACGGCGACTCCAGTGTCGATCGGTGATGTGGGCCACAGGCTGCCGCGATCTCTGACCAGTTGTCAAGACATCGTCGGGCAGGCGTCCAGAACACCGGCGTCGGAGGCGCGCCGGTCGGTTACAGTGGCCCCCTGGCGGACGACGGGAGGGGGCCGCGTGGCACGGGCGAACCCGGTCGACAAGCACGACGCGCGCCGTCGCGCACTGGCGGACTCTGCCCTGCAGACCCTCGGCGAGCTCGGCTACGCGCGGGCGTCGCTGCGCGAGATCGCCCAGAACTCCCCGTACAGCCACGGTGTCGTGCACTACTACTTCGCCGACAAGCTGGAGCTGATCGTCTACTGCGTGCGGCAGTACAAGGCGGTGTGCGTGACCCGCTACGACGGCGCCGTCGCCGACGCGACGACCGCGGACGGCCTGGTCACCGCGTTCGCGGACACCCTGTGCCAGACGATCGTCGACGAGGCCCCGATGCACCGCCTCTGGTACGACCTGCGCGCCCAGAGCATGTTCGAGCCGAACCTGCGCGAGGCCGTCGGGCAGATCGACCGCACCCTGGAGGACATGGTGTGGCGGGTCGTCACCCGGTACGCCGAGCTCGCCGGCACCACGGTCGCGCTCAGCCCGCACGCCGCCTACGGGATGGTCGACGGCGTGTTCCAGCAGGCCCTGCTGGGGTTCCTCACCGGCGACGACCCGCACGCGCTGGACACCCTGCGCACCGAGGTCCGCGACCTGCTGCCGCTGACCCTGCGCCCGGTGCCGGTCGGCGCGGGCGCCGGGGCCTGATCCCGGATCTCACCGGGACCGCGCGGACAGCCCGCCGTCCACGGGCAGGCAGACGCCGTTGACGTAGGCGGCGCGGTCGGACGCGAGGAACACCGCGGCCTGCGCGACGTCGTGTGGCGACCCCATGCGGCCGGTCGGGCTGGCCTCGTGTCGGGCGGCCAGCGCATCGGGGTCGTCGACGACCTGCTCGCGCACCATCGGGGTGTCGATCAGCCCGGGAAGGACCGCGTTGGCGCGGATCCCCTCGCGTGCGTACGTCAGCGCCAGCGACACCGTGAGCTGGTCCAGGCCGGCCTTCGCCGCGCTGTAGACCGGGTAGACGTAGCCGGTGTCGCGGATGGCGGCCAGCGACGACACGTTCACGATCGCCCCCGCGACCGGCGGCGCGCAGGTGCGGCAGCGTGTGCCGGCAGGTCAGGTAGGCGCTGGTCAGGTTGATCGCGAGCCCCCGGTTCCAGTCGGCGAGGTCCAGCCCGGTGACCTCGCCGGGCACCACGGCACCGACGTTGTTGTGCAGCACGTGCGGCACACCGAGGGTGTCGACGATCCGGGCGACGGCGCGGGCGACGGCGCCGTCGTCGGTGACGTCGGCGGTGACGGCCAGCGCCGTGCCACCCGCGCCGGTGATCGCCGCGGCCACCCGGGCCGCCTCCGCGGCGTCGCGGTCGACGGCGGCGACCACCGCGCCGGCGTCGGCGTAGGCCAGCGCCGCCGCCGCGCCGTTGCTCAGCCCCCGCCCCGCGGACCCCGCGCCGAACACCACGGCCACCCGGCCCTCCAGCTCCCGCACCGGACCCTCCTCGCGTCGCCGTCCCCCGTCACCCTGCGCCCGCGACGGGGAGCTCGGACACCGACCGCCGACGAGCACCCCCGCCGCCGAGTGCTCCGTCTGTAGGATCGCGGCGTGCTCGGCGACGCGGCGACGACGCTGATCGACCGGCTCGCCGACGAGCTGTCCCGGTCGGTCGTCGTCGACGACCCCGCCGTGCAGGTCCTCTACGCCAGCGCGCACTACGGCGATGCCGACGAGACCCGCGTCGCGGCCGTGCTCAACCGCGGCGCCGAGCCGCGGATCCGCGGCTACGTGCTGTCCCAGGGGGTCCTGACCTGGACCCGCGCCGGGATCATCCCGGCCAGCGAGGAGCTGGGCATGCACGCCCGGGTCTGCGTCCCGGTGCGCTGGGAGGGCAGGCTGCTGGCGCTGCTCATGGTGATGGACGCCGACGGCTCGCTCACCACCGGCGAGCTCGGCCGGATCACCGAGGTCGCCGACCGGCTCGCGTTGCCGCTGCTGGACCTGGCGCGCACCGCCGACGCTGCCCACGAGGACGACCGCCGGGTGCTCGACCTCGTCGGCGACGACCCGGCGGCCCGGTCCCGGGCCGCCGCCGCGCTCGCCGGGACGGGCCGGGCCCCACGGTCGGGCGCGGTCGCCGACGTCGTCGCGGTCCCCGGGGCCGGTGAGGACGAGGAGCACGCCCGGATCGCCCTGCGGACGGCCCTGTCCGGGCGCCGCCCCGACCCGTGCGGGTGGCTCACCGCGGTCACCGGCAGCGCCGCGGTGCTGCTCGCCGACCCCCCGGCGGCGGGCGGCGGGGACCTTCCCGGGCGGGTGCACCGGGTCGTCGAACGGGTCGCGGAGCTGGCCCACGGCCGGTTCCGCTGTGTCGCCGGATCGGCGGGCCGGCCGCCGCGCCGGAGCTGCTCGCCGGGTCGGTCGCGCAGGCCCGGACCGCGTGCACGGCCGCGGAGCTGGGCCTGCGGCCCCCGGTGGCCCGGTGGTCGGAGCTCGGGGCGCTCGGCCCGCTGCTCGCGGTCCCGCCGGACCACCTGACCGAGGAGACCCTCCCGGCCGAGGTGCACCGGCTCCGCGCCGCCGACCCCGACGGGCGGCTGGTCGCGACCGTCCGCGCCTACCTCGACGAGGCGGGCAACGGCCCGGCCGCCGCCGCCCGCCTGCACATCCACCGCACCTCGCTCTACTACCGGCTCGACCGGGTCACCCGGCTCACCGGCCTCGACGTCTCCGACGGCGCGACCCGGCTGGCGCTGCACCTGGGGCTCACCGCACTCGACGTCATCGAGGCCGGGCTCGCCTTCGACAGTCGGAGCACGGAACGGCCTGATCACTCGTCCGGCGGAGGTGGTGACCGGAGCCACAGCGCCCCAGACTCTCCGCGGACCCGAGGAGGACACCGATGCCCACCTTCACCACCGCCGACGGCGTGACGCTCGACTTCCGCGACTCCGGCGGCGACGGCGTCCCGCTGGTGATGCTGCACGGCTGGGGACAGACCCAGGCGATGTTCGCCCACCAGCTCACCGGACTCGGCGCCGGCCGCCGCGTGGTCACCTACGACCAGCGCGGGCACGGCGTCTCCGACAAGCCCCACCACGGCTACCGCATCGCCCGGCTCGCGCAGGACCTCGTCGAGCTGCTCGACCACCTCGGGCTCGACCGCGCCGACCTGCTCGGCTGGTCGATGGGCGCCTCGGTGCTGTGGAGCCACATCGACACCCACGGCACCGGCCGGATCCGCAGGCTGGTGCTGGTCGACCAGCCGGCGGCCGTCGCGGCGGTGCCGTGGATGTCGGTGGACGAGCAGGCCGGGTCGGGGGCGATCTTCGACGTCGGCGGCCTGCTCGACCTGGCCGCGAACCTCGCCGGACCGGAGGGCCCGAAGGTGCGGGAGGCGTTCGTCCGCTCGATGTTCTCCGGCACCCCCGCCGAGGACGTCTGGTCCCTGGTCGCCCAGGAGATCACCCACACACCCGCCCACGCCGGAGTGCCGCTGCTGTTCGACCACTGCGCCCAGGACTGGCGCGACGTACTGCCCCGGATCGACGTCCCGACGCTGGTCGTCGGCTGCGAGGGCAGCCACGTGAGCCCGGAGTCGCAGCGCTGGATCGCCGAGCGCGTCCCGGGTGCGCGGCTGCACGTGTTCGGGACCGACGAGGCGAACTCGCACTTCGTGTTCCTGGAGAACCCCGCCGCGTTCGACGCGGTGGTCGAGGACTTCCTGGGCTGAACGCCCTCACGGCGCGGGGTCTCCCCCGGCGTGCGCCCGGGCGATGCCGTGGGCCGCGGCGCGCAGGGCCGGGACGAGGGTGCGGGCCCGGCCGTCGCGCGGCTGCACCGTCGACAGCGCCGCGACGACGGCCCCGTCCCGGCCCCGCACCGGGACCGCGACGCCGGTCGCGTCGGGGTGCACATGGCCCTCGGTGACGACGTGGCCGTCACGCCGGACGCGGGCGAGCAGGACCCGCAACCGGGCCGGGTCGGTCACCGTGGCGGACGTCCGCCGTTCCAGGGGCGCCGCGAGGACGCGTTCCTGCTGGTCGGGCGATGCGTGGGCGAGCAGGACCAGACCGGACGACGAGACGTGCAGCGGCAGCCGCCCGGCGATCCGGGTCAGGTTGACGACGGCCCCGGGGGCGGAGAGGCGTTCGAGGAAGATGACCTCGTCGCCGTCGAGGACGCCCAGCTGCACGTGGTGCCCGACGACGGCGTGCAGGTCCCCGAGGAACGGCAGCGCGGCGGCCCGCAGGGTCAGCGTCGGCGACGCCCGCTGCCCCAGCTCCCACAGCCGCATCCCGATCCGCAGCCGACCGGAGCCGGTCCGCGTGAGCAGGCCCAGCTCGACCAGCTGCCCGACCAGCCGCGACGCGGTGGCGACGTGCAGCCCCGATGCCCGGGCGATCTCGGCGACGCCCAGCTCGGGCCGCCCCGGCTCGAACACCGACAGGATCCGCACCGCCCGGGCCAGTACCGGTTCGCCCGCGACCACGGGTGGAGTGTGCACCTAGGGCGTGTCTCCCAAATAGGCGGACCGGGGTGCGCGATGCTTGATCGGTGCCGCGCACCGCTGTCCTGACCGATGCCCAGTGGGCCCGTCTGGCGCCGCTGTTGCCCTCCTCCGAGGGGCGTCGCGGGCGCCCGTTCCGCGATGACCGCCGGGTGCTCGAGGGGATCATCTACCGGTATCGGTGCGGGCTTGCCTGGCGAGACGTCCCGGCCGAGTTCGGGCCGTGGCAGACGTTGTGGAAGCGGCACCGCCGCTACAGCGGAGACGGCACCTGGGACCACATCCTGGCTGCTCTTCTGGTCGAGGCCGACGCCGCCGCGGTGCTCGGGTGGGCGGTCAGCGTGGACTCCACGATCATCCGTGCCCACCAGCATGCCGCGACCCTCAAGCGCGACACAGGGGGCCGGATCGAACTACACGAATCTGCTCGCCGAACCAGCAGATCACGCGCTGGGACGGTCCCGCGGAGGGCTGTCGACGAAGATCCACCAGCTCGTTGACGGGCACGGCCGCCCGCTGGTGGTCCTCCTCGGCCCCGGCCAGGGCGGCGACTCGCCAGTGTTTCCGCACCTGATGGCGCACCTGAGCATCGCCCGACCGGGCCCGGGACGACCCCGGACCCGGCCCGAACGCGTGCGCGCGGACAAGGCCTACTCCTCACGCGCGATCCGCCGGCACCTGCGCGAGCGCCGGATCATCGCTGTCATTCCGGAGCCCTCTGACCAGCAGGGGCACCGCAAACGACGCGGCTCACGCGGCGGCCGACCGCCCGCATTCGATCCGGTCGACTACCGAAACCGCAACGTCGTCGAGCGCGGGTTCTGCCACGTCAAGCAGTGGCGCGGTCTGGCCACCCGTTACGACAAGCTCGCCCTGACCTTCCGCGGCGGCGCCGTCCTGAAAGCGATCCTCACCTGGCTCCGCGCATTGGGAGACACGCCCTAGGCGGGGGTGACCCGCAGCGGCATCGACGCCCAGGCCCGCATGGTGTTGTTGGGCCGCCGGCGCGGCGGACCGGCGGGCTCGATGGTCGCGACCCGCGCGGCGAGCGCCCGCAGCACCGACTCGGCCTCCAGCCGGGCGACGTGCTGGCCGACGCACTGGTGCAGGCCCATCCCGAACCCGACGTGCCCGGACGGGTCGCGGCCCAGGTCGAAGGTGCCCGCGTCGGGTCCCCAGAACCGCGGGTCCCGGTTCGCCGACCCCAGGAACATCAGCACCTTGCGTCCGGCCGGGACACCCACGCCGGCGATCTCGGTGTCGGTCGCCGTCGTCCGGAAGAAGGTCTGCACCGGCGACTCCCAGCGCACGGCCTCGTCGAACGCGACGCGGGCGAGCCCGGGGTCGGCGCGCAGCCGCGCCCACTGCTCCGGATGCGTGGCGACGGCGTGCAGCACCGCCGCGAGCCCGGTGACGGTGGTGTCGACCCCGGCCGACAGCAGCGACCGCACGACCAGCGGGGCCTGCTCCGGGGTCAGGTCGCCGCGGTCCGCAGCGGCCCAGATGTCGGCGCCGAAGCCGTCGGCGGCCAGCGCCTCCCTGGCGCACTGCGCGTTCACCCACGCCGAGAGCTCCCCGAGCCGCGGCAGCTTCTCCTCCAGCAGCGCGTTGCGCGGCCCGAACGCGTTGAACAGCAGGTCGCCGTAGGGCAGCAGGTTCTCCCGGCCCGCCTCGGGCAGCCCGACGGCGTCGGGGAACACCCGCAGCGGGAACGCCTCGGCGATCGCCGGGACGGCGTCGAACTCGTTCCCGCCGGCCAGCACCTCGTCGACGAGCGCCGCGGCGTCGGCGGCCCAGCGGTCCCGCAGCACGCGCAGCGCCCGGGGGCCGAGGACCTTCCCCAGCACCCGACGCGGCGCGTCGTGGTGCGGCGGGTCGGCCTCCAGCAGCAGCGACGGCGGCCGCCACGGCGCCTCGGTGTGGAAGTTCGCCAGCCCCACCCGGCCCCGGACCGGAAGGACTGCCAGTCGACGAGCGCGGCCCGGACGTCGGCGTGGCGGCCGAGGGCGAGCACGTCGTAGCGGGTGAGCCGGACCAGCGGGCCGGCCGCGCGCAGCTGCTCGTGGAACGGGAGCGGGTCGGTGAGGACCTCGGGGGCGAACGGGTCGACGTCGGTGGTGGGCAGGTGGTCGAGCGCGGCCGTCATGGGCGCTGCCTTCCGTTCGGGGCGGGTACGGCTCAGACACGACCCGTTAGAGGTCGAGGACCAGACGTGGGCCGACCGAGCGCGAGACGCAGACGAGCATGCAGTCGGCGGCGGCGCGCTCGTCGTCGTCGAGGACGGAGTCGCGGTGGTCCGGGACACCGGCCAGGACGGTCGTCTCGCAGGTCCCGCAGGTGCCCTGCCGGCAGGAGGACAACACGTCGACGCCGGCGGCGGCGACCGCGTCGAGGACGCTCCGCCCGGGTGGCACGGTCACGTCGGTCCCGCGCCGGGCGAGGTTGACCTCGAACGCGGGTCGTCGCGACGGCGCGGTCGCCCGCGGGACGAAACGCTCGGTCCGCACGGTGTGCGACGGCCATCCGGCCGTCGCCCGTGCCAGCGCCGCGAGCAGCGGGGCGGGTCCGCAGCCGTAGACCCGGTGTCCGGGGCGGGCGCACCCAGGAAGCCGGGCAGGTCGAGCAGCCCCTGTTCGTCCTGGGGGACGATCCGGACCCGGTCCCCGTGCGCCGCGAGCTCCGCGGTGAACGCCATCGACCCGCGGGTGCGGCCGCCGTAGAGCAGCGCCCAGTCGGCGCCGAGCAGGTCCGCCGTGGCGATCATCGGGAGGATCGGGGTGATCCCGATGCCGCCCGCGACGAACAGGTAGCGCGGGGCCGGGACCAGCCCGAAGTTGTTGCGCGGCCCGCCGAGCCCGATCTCGTCGCCGACGGCGAGCCGGTCGTGGACCCAGGCCGAGCCGCCGCGCCCGGGCGCCCTCGCGCAGCACGGCGACGCGGTAGCGGTGGGCGTCCCACCGGTCCCCGCACAGCGAGTACTGGCGGGTGTGCCCGCCGGGGAGGACGAGGTCGACGTGCGCGCCGGGGGTCCAGTCCGGCAGCCGCCCGCCGTCGGCGGCGACCAGCTCCAGCGACACCACGCCGTCGGACTCGCGCCGGCGGCCCGCCACCCGGACCGTGCGGTTCTCGGCACCGGTCACCGTTTCTCCCCTCGTCGTCGAGGAGCCGAGCATCCGTCGCGCGACCGCCCGCCGGGAAGGCGGGTCTCGCTCAGTGAGAGACGGGGTTCAGAGGGCCCCGGCGAGACTGCGCCCGGCGGCGCGGCCGGAGAAGATGCAGCCGCCGAGGAACGTGCCCTCCAGCGCGTTGTACCCGTGCACCCCGCCCCCGCCGAACCCGGCGGCCTCCCCCACCGCGTAGAGCCCGGGGATCGGCTCGCCGCGGGTGTCGAGGGCTCGGGACTGCAGGTCGGTCTGGATCCCGCCGAGGGTCTTGCGAGTCAGCACGTGCAGCTTCACCCCGATCAGCGGCCCGGCGGCAGGGTCGAGGATCCGGTGCGGCACAGCGACCCGCCCGATCCGGTCGCCGAGCGAGCGGCGGGCGTTGTGGATGCCCTGGACCTGGGCGTCCTTGCTGTAGGGGTTCGCCAGCTGCCGGTCGCGGGCCTCGATCTGGCCGCGGATCAGGGCCGGGTCGAGCGGCGGGGCGTCGGTGCGGGCGTTCATCCCCGCGACGAGCTCGCCGAGGGTGTCGGCGACGACGAAGTCCTCCCCGTGGGTCGTGAACGCCTGGACCGGGCCGGGCGCGCCCTTGCTGAGCAGACGTTCGCGGAGGAAGGCCGCGCGGCGCCCGGAGGTGATGTCGGGGTTCTGCTCGGAGCCCGACAACGCGAACTCCTTCTCGATGATCTTTCGGGTGAGCACGAACCAGGAGTGGTCGTAGGGCGCGATGTCCGGGGTGGTGCGCAGGTGGCGCAGGGTGCCGAGGGTGTCGTAGCCGGGCAGGTACGGCGCGGGCAGCCGCCTGCCCAGCGCGTCGAACCACATCGACGACGGACCGGGCAGGATCCGGATGGCGTGGCCGGGCCAGACCGGGTCCCAGTTCACGACGCCCTCGGTGTAGTGCCACATGCGGTCGCGGTTGACCAGCCGCACGCCCGCGTCGGCGGCGATGTCGAGCATCCGCCCGTCCACGTAGGCCGGCACCCCGGTGATCATCGACGACGGCGGCGTGCCCATCCGCTCCGGCCAGTACCGGCGGACCATCTCGTGGTTCGCGCCGATCCCGCCGGTGGCCAGCACCACCGCGGGCGCGGAGAGCGTGAACTCCCCCGTCACGTCGCGGTTGCTGGGCGCCCCGCGCGGCGAGTCGTCCGGGGCGAGGAGGGCACCGCGGACGCCGGTGACGACGCCGTCGGTGCGGACCAGCTCGTCGACGCGGTGCCGGTGGTGGAAGGTCACGAGGCCGGCCTCGGCGGCCCGCAGCGCGGAGTCGACGAACGGTCCGACGACGCCGGTGCCGGTCCCCCAGCTCACGTGGAAGCGGGGCACGGAGTTCCCGTGGCCGGTCGCGGTGAGGTCGCCGCGCTCGGCCCAGCCGACCGTGGGGAGGAAGGAGATGCCCAGCTCGGTGAGGTAGGAGCGCTTCTCCCCGGCGGCGAACTCGACGTAGGCGCGGGCCCAGCGCGCGGCGTGGGTGTCCTCGTCGTCGAGGCGGTCGAACCCGGCGCTGCCCTGCCAGTCGCTCCAGGCCAGCTCGACCGAGTCGTGCACCCGCATGCGGCGCTGCTCGGGGCTGTCGACGAGGAAGATGCCGCCGAAGGACCACCACGCCTGCCCGCCGAGGTCGACGGGTCCCTCCTGGTCGACGACGGCGACCCGGCGGCCCCGCCGGGTCAGCTCGTGCGTGGCGACCAGTCCGGCCAGCCCGGCCCCGACGACGATCACGTCCGCGTCCATGCCACTCCGTTCGTCGCCGGCCCACCGCACCCCGCCGGGGCGGCCGGTGGACACAGACGTATCAGATCCGCTCAGATCCGCGCAGGACGACGGGAGACGGGCGCGCCGCCGACCGGACCGGATTCACAGCACGTCCACAGCGGTCCGCCCGACGGAGCACAGGGGTGCCCTCTACCGTTGATCGGGTCAGCGGAGGTGAGTCGAGGGAGGTGGACGTGCGGACCGACACCCGGCCCCGCGACGGCCGGTCCCGCCCGCGGTGGCGCCTGCCGGGGCTGCTGGCCGCCGCGCTCGCGGCGTCCGCCGCCGTCGTGCTCACGGTTCCGTCGTGGACACCCGGGCCGCCGCCCCAGGTCGCGACCGCGGCGTCGGCCACGGCGGCCGGTCCCGCCGCCACCCCGGCTCCCCCGACCTCCGCGCCGGCCCCGGCCGGTGCCCCGGTCCCCGCGGGCCCGGCGACGGCCACGCCGGCCGGGCCCGCCGTGCCCGGACCGTCCCTCCCGGTCGTCACCGGTGCCGACGGCACGCCGGTGGCGCGGCCTGCGACCGGCGCCCTGTTCGACGGCCCGGCCGACGCCCCCGGCGACCACTTCTGCTCCGGCTCGGTGGTCGAGTCCGCCACGGGTGACCTGGTCGTGACCGCCGCGCACTGCGTCGCCGACGGCGACGGCACGCCCGCCAGGACGGGCATGAGCTTCGCCCCCGGCTACGACGACGGCACCGCCCCCTTCGGCTACTGGACCGTCACCGCCGCCGCGGTCCCCCCGGGCTGGCTGGAGAGCGGCGATCCCGACTCCGACGTCGCGTTCCTGACCGTCTCACGGCCGGACGGACCGCCGATCCAGCAGGTCACCGGGGCCTACCGGATCGCCTTCGGTACGCCCGGCACCGACGGCGACGACACCCCGGTGACCGCGGTCGGCTACAACGACGGCGACGACGACGCGACGACCGTGTCGGGCACCGCCGGGACGCTCGACGAGGACCAGTGGCAGCTCGACCAGCCCGGCCTGGACCAGGGCGCCAGCGGCGGCCCGTGGCTGACCGGCCCGGACGACTCGGAGATCCTGGCCGTCACCGGCGGCTACCAGCAGGGCGGGGACTCCCCCGACGTCTCCTACGGCGCCGACCTCGGCCCCGCCGCGCAGGCGGCGTACCGCTCGGCGGGGGGACCGACTGAGCCGGCTCGTCGCGTGGTGGGACCGTCACCAGGTCCCGCTGTACCTGGCCGCGATCCTCGCCGGGGCACTCCTGGGTCTCGCCGTCCCGTGGGCCGCGCCCGCGCTCGGGGCCTCGGTCACCCCGGTACTCGCGCTGCTGCTGTTCGCGACGTTCCTCGCGGTCCCGCTGGTCGACCTGGCGCGGGCGTTCACCGGTGCCCGTTTCCTGGTCACCGTGCTCGTGGCGAACTTCGTGCTGCTCCCGCCGGTCGCGTTCGGGCTGTCCTCGTTCGTCGCCGACGACCGCGGCCTGCTCCTGGGGGTCCTGCTCGTCCTGCTCACCCCGTGCGTCGACTACGTCGTCGTGTTCACCGGGCTCGCCGGTGGCGCGCGGGCGCAGCTGCTCGCGGCGACACCGCTGCTCATGGTGGCCCAGCTCCTGCTGCTGCCCGGCTACCTGTGGCTGGCCGCCGGGCCGGAGGCGCTCGCCGTGGTCGAGGTCGGGCCGTTCGCCGAGGCGTTCGTGGTGCTGGTCCTGCTGCCGCTGGCCGCGGCGGCGCTGGTGCAGGTGCTGCACCGGCGACGGCCGGACGGGCGGGTCGCCCGGGTCGAGGGCGCCGCCGCCGGGGCGATGGTGCCGCTCATGGTGGCGACCCTGGCCCTGGTCGTCGCGTCCCAGATCGCCGACGTCGGCGCGCAGGCCCTCACCCTGCTGCGGCTGGTCCCGCTCTACACCGCGTTCGCCGTCGCGGCGGTCGTCGTCGGCCTGCTCGCCGCCCGGGTGGCGCGCCTGGACGTCCCCGCCACCCGCGCGACGGTGTTCTCGGCGACGACCCGCAACTCGCTGGTCGTGCTGCCGCTCGCCCTCGCCCTGCCCGGCCCGCTCGCCCTCGCCCCGCTGGCCGTCGTCACCCAGACCCTGGTCGAGCTCGTCGCCCTGGTGGTGCTGGTGCGGCTGGTGCCGGTGCTCGTCCCCGCCCGGTGAGCCGGCGGCCCCGTCAGCTGTCGGGGCCGCGACCCGCCCAGCTCCACGCGTAGGACGGGTCCTCACAGGCCCGTCCGCCCTCGCCGAGGGCCAGCGGCCGGAACGTGTCGACCATGACCGCGAGCTCGTCGAAGGACTCCGCCCCGAGTGCCCGCTCGACCGCGCCGGGCTGCGGGCCGTGGCTGTGCCCGCCCGGGTGCAGCGAGATCGAGCCCTGCCCGATCCCGGAGCCCTTGCGGGCCTCGTAGTCGCCGCCGCAGTAGAACATGACCTCGTCGGAGTCCACATTGGCGTGGTAGTAGGGCACCGGCACGGCCAGCGGGTGGTAGTCGACCTTGCGCGGCACGAAGTTGCAGATCACGAAGTTCTGGCCCTCGAAGACCTGGTGCACCGGCGGCGGCTGGTGCACCCGCCCGGTGATCGGCTCGAAGTCGGCGACGTCGAACGTGTACGGGTACAGGCAGCCGTCCCAGCCGACGACGTCGAACGGGTGGGTGGGCACCACGTAGCGGGTGCCGGTGATCCCGTGCGGCCCCCCGCGGTGCTTCACCAGCACCTCGACGTCGGTGTCCTCGACGAGCAGCGGCTCGGTGGGACCGTGCAGGTCGCGCTCGCAGTACGGGGCGTGCTCGAGCAGCTGGCCGTGACGCGACAGGTACCGCGCCGGCGGGGTGATGTGCGACGACGCCTCGATCGCGTAGGCGCGCAGCGGCTCGGACCCCGTCGGGACCCACCGGTGGGTCGTGCCCCGCGGGAGCACCACGTAGTCGCCCTGGTCTGCCTCCAGGGCTCCGAACACCGTCTCGACGGTCGCCGAGCCCGACTCCAGGTAGACGACCTCGTCGCCGACGGCGTTGCGGTAGAGCGGGCTGACCTCCCCCGCGACGACGTAGGAGATCCGCACGTCGGCGTTGCCGAGCACCAGCCGGCGTCCGGTGACGACGTCGACCGACTTCCAGTCCGGCGATTCGAGGTCGTGCAGCATCAGGTGCCGCGGCACGAGGGGCCGGTTCTCGGTCAGCGACTGGTCGCCCGGGTCCCAGGGGGTGGCGTCGACGATCGCCGACGGGACGCCCACGTGGTAGAGCAGCGAGGAGTCCGAGGAGAAGCCCTCCTCCCCCATCAGCTCCTCGCGGTAGAGCCCGCCGTCGGGGCGTCGGTGCTGGGTGTGCCGCTTCGGCGGGACGTCACCGGCTCGCCTGTAGTACGCCATCGTGGCCCTCCTCCGGTCCGGTCGATGTCGGTCTCCGCCCCGGTGCCCGCCTCGGCGCCCGCCCCGGCGCCGGCGGCGAGGACGACGGCCCCGTCGGTGGCCCGGGCGGTGGCCCGGGCGGCATCGGAGGCGGGGTCGGTCGCGCGGTCGTGCCGCGGGCGGTCGCGCGGGCGAGGGCGGCCGCGACGTCGTCGCGGGTCGGGGCGGGGAGCACGGCGGCGACGTGGGCGTCCGGGCGGAGTAGCCACACCTCGTCGGGCCGGGCGGCCAGGGCCGCGGACACCGTCGGGCCGGCTCCGTCCCCCGCGGGGGCACCGGCTCCCGCTCCGGCCGGGTCGGCAGCGGATCCAGGGCCGGCTCCCGCTCCGACACCGGCGGCTCCACCGGCGGCGGGGTCGGGGTCGGGGTGGCCGTCCAGCTCGGCGAGGGCGAGCACGCGGACCGGGCCGGGCGCCGCGGACGCCGCCGCGGTGACCGCGTCCGCGTCGGCCAGCGGGCCGGTGAGCAGCAGGAACCCGTCGCGGGCGAGCGCGCGCAGCCGTCCCGGGCCGGCCGGGGTGCGGACCGGGGCGTCGGGGACGAGCACGCCGGGCCCCGCGGGCGGGACCTCGCCGCGGGCGGGCCGCCCGGCGAAGGGACGACGGGCGTCGGCGGTGGTCAGCGGGGAGTCGACGTACCAGAACGGCTCGGACAGCCGGCCGGAGTCGACCCGCGCCCTGGCCCCGGGGTCGGTCGCCGCCGCGGCGAGGACCTCGGAGCGGGCCCGCACCTGCTCGGCGCTGCGCGGGACCAGGAAGTCCATCGTCGCGGTGGTCACGGCGACGTTCTCCCGTGCCGCCGCGTGCCGCTCGGCGTGGTAGCTCTCCAGGAACTCCTCCGGTGCCCAGCCGTGACCGACCCAGGCGATCTTCCAGGCGGCGTTCTCCGCGTCGGCGACGCCGGAGTTCAGGCCGCGGGCACCGAACGGGGACACCAGGTGCGCGGCGTCGCCCGCCAGCAGGACCCGGCCGCACCGCATCCGGTCCACCACCCGCGAGTGGAACCGGTAGACCGAGGACCAGACCACCTCGTGGTCGACGTCGCCGATGACCGCCCGGATCCGGGCGTCCAGCGCGCCGGACGCGGTCTCGGCGTCGAGGTCGTACCCGGCCGGGACCTGCCAGTCGATCCGGTACGTCGAGTCCGGGCACGGGTGGACCAGCACCTGGCGGCCCGGGTTCGCGGCCGGGTCGAAGTGGAAGCGGCGCTCGGCCGCCCATCCCGGGAGGTCGGCGCGGACGTCGCAGATCAGGAAGCGGTCGTCGAAGCTGGTGCCCTCGAAGGTGACCCCGAGCAGCTCCCGCAGCGCATCACCGCGGGCGCCGGCACAGACGACCAGGAAGCTCCCCGCGACCCGGCCACCGCCGTCGACGGTGACCGTGACGCCGTCGGCGGTCTGCTCGACACCGACAACGTCGTGCCCCCAGCGCAGGTCCACCAGTGCCTCGTCGGCGATCCGCTCGTCGAGGATCTCCTCGGTGCGGGCCTGGGAGAGGTTCACGAAGGCCTGGCCCGCACCCCGCGCGAGGCCGCCCGGGCCGTGCCGAAGCTGGCGCTGGTCGCCGAGGGTGCGCCCGGCCGGTCCGACGTGGCCGTCCGCATGCTGTCGATGGGGCGTACGCACCCGGCGCTGGCCGTGACCGGCTCGATCGCACTCACCCTGGCGGCCCGCACTCCCGGTACCGTGCTGCACGACCTCGTCGCGACGGAGCGGGAGGACCTGCTGATCGACACCCCGGCCGGCGTCATCGCCACCGTGCACGGCAGCCGGGACGGCCTGCCCGCGGTCGCGGTGCGGCGCACCGCGCGCCGGATCGCGGACGCCCTCCTGGCCCTGCCGGAGGCCGCGACCGCGGCCGCCGCGGCGGCGCACGCCGCCTGAGCCCCCTCCGGGAGCGGCACGCCGACCGGCTCCCACCCATCACCGGACCGCTCCGCTCACCCGAAGGACAATGATGTCGCCCCAACTCCTCTCCATCCTGGTCCTGGCCGGCATGTTCGTCGTCGCGACGATGCTGCCGATCAACATCGGGATCCTGGCCTTCGTCGCCTCGTTCGTGGTCGGGACCTTCGCTCTCGGTCTCGACGAGAAGGAGATCTTCGAAGGCTTCCCGGTCTCGTTGTTCATCACCGTCGTCGGCGTCACCTACCTGTTCTCGGTGGCGAAGCTCAACGGAACGATCGACCTGCTGGTCGACCAGGGGATCCGCCTGGTCCGGGGCCGCGCGATCCTGGTGCCCTGGGTGCTGTTCGCCGTCGCCGCGGTGCTCACCGCGCTGGGCACCTTCACCCCGGCCGCCGTCGCGCTGCTGGTGCCGATCGGCATGAACTTCGCCTTCAAGTACCGGATCAGCCCGCTGATGATCGGCATGATGGTCATCTGCGGTGCGCACGCCGGCGCGTTCTCCCCGATGGCCGTCTCCGGTGCCCTGGTCTTCGGGATCGTGGCCGACTCCGGCCTCGCGGTCTCCCAGGCCGTGCTCTTCTTCGCCAGCCTCGCGTTCAACGCCCTGCTGGGCGGCATCACCTACCTGCTGCTGCGCAACCGGGGCGAGGAGAGCTTCGTCGAACGGCCCGAGACCACCGACACCGACGACGACCTGCCCACCGGGGGCGGCGGTGTCGCGACACTGGTCCGTACCCGGCCGCAGGTCATCACCTGGCAGCAGCGCGCCACCCTGGTCGCGCTGGTCGGCCTCGTCGTCGGCGCGCTGGCCTTCCACCTGCAGATCGGCTTCCTCGCACTGGCCGCCGGCGCCGTCCTGGCCCTGCTCGACCGCGAGAACCTGGGCAAGGCGATCGACGGCATCAGCTGGCCGACGATCCTGCTGGTCGCCGGCATGGTGACCTACGTCGGGGTGCTGGAGCACGCCGGGACGATCGAGTGGGTCTCCGAGGGCGCGGTCCACCTGGGCGCGCCGCTGCTGGTCGCGCTGGTCCTCTGCCTGGTCGTCGGCATCACCTCGGCGTTCGCCTCCTCGACCGCGATCCTGACCGCGGTGATCCCGATGGCGATCCCGCTGCTGCTCACCGGCTCGCTGCCCGCCGCGGGTGTCATCGCGGCCATGGCCATCTCGACCACGATCGTCGACGTCTCGCCGTTCTCCACCAACGGCGCGCTGGTGCTGGCCAACGCCCGGGGCGGCGACCGGACCCGCTTCTACCGCCAGGTCATCACCTACACCTGCGGCATCGTGGCCCTCGGGCCGCTCGCCGCGTGGGCGGTCCTGGTCCTGCCCGGGGCGTTCTGAGGTCCCCCCGACGTCGGTCCGGGTCCCTCCACGCGACCTGGGGCCCGGGCCGACCCGCACCGTGTGCCGGTACCTGCTCGCAGCGGGTACCGGCACACGGCCCTGCGGGGCCGGTCGTGCGTCGTCGCGGGCCGTCGTCCTGGTCGGGCGGCGGTCGGGCGGCGGTCGGCGCTGCCCCGCTCAGGCGGTGAGCCGGACGGCCTCGGCGGCGGCGCGCACCCAGCCCGCACCGACGTCGTCGACCGGGGCGGTCACCGCGGCCCCGACGAGGGCGGACCGCAGGCCCGGTCGGTCGGTGCCGATCGCCAGGACCAGGGCGAGGGCGCGGAGCTCCCAGGGGTGGTCGAGGAGCCGTTCGTCGAGCACGTAGCCCGGTAGCGCCCTCGCCCACTCCGGGTCCCCGGGCGTTGCCGGGCCGTCGGACGCGACGGGCACGCCGCGCAGGGCAGCCCGTCCGACCTGCGACTCGAGGTCGGCCGGGCCACGGGTCTCCCCCGCCGGCACCCGAGGGACCACGAGGTGGTGGGTGCGGGGCGAGTCGGTCCAGATCGCCGTGCGCACCGCGGGGTCGTCCGGCGTCACGGTCTCGAACAGGTACTCCGAACGCGGCCGGTACCAGCTCGGCGGCACCCCGAGCACCGGCCGCTGCAGCCGGGGGCGGCGGGCAGCACGACGTTGCGCACGGTGTCGGTGTCGTGGTGGGCCCGCCAGATCCGGCCGCAGGCGCACCGGCCCAGGTCGTCGCCCAGCGCGCCGGCGCCACCGTCGCGCGCGGCGCCCGACCAGACCCGGGCCACCGCCCGGGCCCCGGTCCGGGGCCCCACCTCGTCGGCGTGGTGGTCGTACCAGCGGTCGACGGCCTCGGTGGTGGTGAGCCCACGGCGCAGCGCCGCGCGACCGACCAGATCGACCATCAGCATCACGGTGTGCTCCCCGGTGGGTTCGGCGGCGGGTTCGGCAGCGGGTTCGGCTGGGTCGGCCGCGGGTCCGGCGCCGCGCGGGCGCGGAACGAGCGGGCGGCGTCGGCCAGGTCGGACTCGACTGCGGCGGCGGGGCGTACCGGGCAGGCACCGCAGTACCGCCCGGCGGCGGAGGTGGTCCGGAAGGCGAGGCAGCACGCCCGGCGACGCACCGACATCCAGTCGGTGCCGTCGACGCGCACCGCACCGACGACGACCAGACCGCCCAGCCCGGCGTCGTGCAGCAGCGCCCGGGTCGGCCCGACGAATGCGTCGGGACGCGGGCGCCGCCAGGACAGGTGCAGCATGCTCAGCGCCACCGCGTGCGCAACCGCGGCCCGCAGCGTGCGACGCCCGGCCCGGGTCCGTACCGCGAGGTCGTCGGCGAGCGGCAGCAGCGCCCCGTCGAGCAGCGACGCCCGCAGCGCTGCCCGGTCCCCCCGGGCGGGGCGCCCGGGAGCGGCGAGGGCGAGCCAGCCCGGGGTGTGGGGGTCCGGGCCGAGGGAGACCACCTCCGGCCGGGCGTCGAGCAGGACGTCGAGCTCGTGGAACGCGGCCAGGACCGGGGCGGTGAGGCGCAGGGCGTAGCGGTCGAGCAGCAGGACCGCCGCGACGGCACGGCGGTCGGTCCCGCGCTCGTCGGCGACGCGGTCGAGGGTGTCGTCCAGCTCCGGCCCGAGGACCCGGTGGGCCGGGGACCAGCCCCGCGGACGACCGGACCGGGCGACGAAGCGGGGCCCGAGCGGCACGCGGGAAACCAGCACCGTGCCGGGTCCGCCGTCGGCGGGCGCGGATGCGGGGAGCGGCGTCATGACGACGGCACCGGCCCGGTCCGTGGGGAGACGGACCGGGCCGGCGACCGGGTTCAGCGCGTCGCCGGCGAGATCGCGACCGGCTCGCGCCGCGCCTCGTGGTGGTTGGCGTTGCGCGGGGTGGACAGGACCTGGCGGGTCCGCTCGTCGAGGGCGAGGGAGTCCGACAGGGCGCCGCTGGAGGCCAGGGTGGTCTCCAGCGCCTCCAGCCAGTGCAGGTAGTAGCTCCACGGCTCGCCGCCGTCGCCCTTCTCCCACGAGCGGATGGAGTCGATCAGCGAGAGCTGGAACTCGCTCCACTCGTAGTGGCCCTCGTGGTATGCGGCGACGGCCATCGCGAAGGCCCGCACCTCCCACGGCTCGGAGAACGGCTTGTCGGCGCCGGGCATGTCGCACACCAGCTTCTCGATCCGCCGGCGGGCGTCGCCCAGCTCGGTGGCGTCGGTGCGCACCCCCTCGCTCATGCCCCGGCCGCCTCGGTGACCACGGGCTTCGGCGCTCCGACCCCGATCATCGAGTCCCGGGTGACGAGCGCGGCGAGCTGCTCCTCCGACAGGTGCTCGCTGCCGGCCGGGCGCTGCGGGAGCACCCAGTAGCGCAGCTCGGAGCTGGAGTCCCAGACGCGGATCTCGACCGAGTCCGGCAGGGGGTAGCCGAAGTCCTCGGCGAGGACCTTGCGGGGCTCGCGGACGATGCGCGCCCGGAACGGCGGCGCCTTGTACCAGTTCGGCGGCAGGCCCAGGACCGGCCACGGGTAGCAGGAGCACAGGGTGCAGACGATGACGTGCTGGACGGTGTCGGTGTTCTCGACGACGACCATCTCCTCGCCCTGCAGGCCGCCGATGCCCAGCTCGCGGCAGGCCTCGGAGGCGTCGGCGAGCAGACGCGCCTTGAACTCCGGATCGGTCCAGGCCTTCGCGACGACCTTCGCGCCGAGCTGCGGACCGACCTCGTTCTCGTAGACCTCGACGAGGCGGTCGACCGCCTTCGTGGTCACGACACCCTTCTCGATGAGGACCGACTCCAGGGCCTTGACCCGTGCGGCGATCTCCTCCTGGTGCGGAGCGGGGTGTCGGTGGGGTTCGCGGTCATGGGTCAGGCTCCCTGGGCGGCGGGGACGGGGGTGAGGTAGGGCTCCCACACGTCGAAGTAGTTGACGCCGTTGGGGTCCGCGGCCTCGGGACCCCACAGCTCGGCGGCCGTGAACTTGACGGTGTAGAGGTGCTCGGGGCAGTCACCGAGGCCGTTGCCGGCGGTGTCGGGGTAGAGGAAGGTGCCGTGCGCCGCGGTGATCACGCCTCGGTGCCCGCGGATGTAGCGAGCGCGGCGGGTGTGTCCGTACGGGCTCTCGTTCCCGATGACGACCTCGTCGCCGACGGAGAACCGGGCCTCCTTGTCGGACTCGCGGTTGGCGGGGAACCCGTTCGTGACCGCCCAGTCGACGAACTCGACGATCTCGGGGTCGGTCTCGCGCTCGGGCAGCGGCGCGTCCGGGTTCTCCAGATAGTACTGGGTGCGCTTCTCGAGATCGGCCGGGTCGAGGATGCCCGCGACCTCGGCGTAGTGCTCGATCGTGTGCATCCAGTGCTCGTAGTAGTTCGAGAGCAGGTACTCCGCCGGGTCCATCTTCTCGATGCCGTGGCGGAACTGGTCCACGTTGAAGAGTCCGGCACGCGCGCTCTGGGCGAACATGGGGAAGACCCGCTTCTCCCACTCGGCGCGGAACACGGGCTCGCTCATGTGGTCGTTCTCGACCGGTCCGAGACCGTCGGTCCCGCCGAGGTCGAAGACTCCGTTCACTGCTGTCCTCCTACTGTGGCGAGGGCCGGTGGGGCGGGGAAGCCGCCGACGGCCTGCTCGAAGGTGTGCGCGACCCGAAGGACGGTCGCGTCGTCGAAACGCCGGCCGACGATCATCAGACCGACCGGGAGCCCGTCGACCAGCCCGGCCGGCACCGAGACGGCGGGGTGACCGGACACGTCGAACGGGGCACAGTTGCCGACCATCCCCAACGCGGTCGGCAGGTAGGTGTCCAACCCGGCATCGAGCCCGATCAGCTCCGGCGCGGTGTAGGGCAGGGTCGGCATGACCAGCACGTCACAACCACTCAACGCCTGGTCGTAGGCCGCACGCAGCTCGAACGCGAGGTTGCGGGCCATGCCGTAGTAGACGCCGCCGCCGTGGCCGAAGGTGTAGCCGCCCGAGAGCCCGACCAGCTTGACCGTCTTGGACAACTCCGCCCCCCGGGCGAGGCGCTGACGGTGGTAGTGCGCGATCAGCTCCGGATCGTAGAGACCCGGATAGTTCATGCCGTAGGCGTTACCGTCGACCATCTGGTAGGCCGCACCCTCGGTCGCGATGACGTTCCACACCGCCATCCCGTCCAGATGCCACGGGATCGACACCTCCTCCGCCACCAACCCGGCCCCGGCCAGAGCGCCGACCGCGGCACGCACGGCCTCGTCGACGGCCGGGTCGCTCTCCGGGCGACCGAAACCCTCGACCACGATCCCGACCCGCAGGCCGGCGGCCGACTGCTCCAGTGCGGCGAGGTAGTCGACCGGGTCCAGGACAGTGGGCTGACGGGCATCGAACCCGTCGACACCCGCCAGGACCGTCAGCATCAGCGCGGCGTCGGACACCGTGCGGGTGATCGGCCCGAGGTGATCGATCGTGGCCTCGATCGGGAACGCCCCGGTGTAGGGGACCAGCCCGTGAGTGGGCTTGTGCCCCACCGTCCCGCAGAACGCACTCGGGATCCGGATCGAACCACCCTGATCCCCACCCACGGCCAGATCCACCGCACCCGAGGCCACCAGTGCCGCGCTCCCACTCGACGAACCACCGGCATTACGGCCGGTGTCCCACGGATTGCGCACCGGCCACGGCCGCGAGGTGAAACTCGCACCCGAGAAACACAGGTCCTCACACACCGACTTCCCGGTGATCGTCGCCCCCGCCGCCAGCAGCCGGGTCGCCACCGTCGCATCCCGCGACGGGACGAAACCCTCGACCGTCGCCGACCCATTGGTCATCGGCACCCCGGCCAGACAGATGTTGTCCTTCAGCGCCACCGTGCGCCCAGCCAACAGACCCTCAGCAGCACCCGGCACCGACGTCGTCACATACCAACCACCGAGAGGGTTGTCCGCAGGCTCCGACCACACCCGCTCCGGGGCGGCCGGCGCACTCGCGGTGTACAGCTCCTCGACACGATCGGACGCAGCCAGCGTCGCCGCGACCGCCGGACCGAACTCGGCCAGCTCGGCCTCGGACAGGCCGAACGCGTAATGCTCGTTCAACGCCGCCAGCCGGGCGGCATCGGGAGGGGGGTATCGCCATCGGGGTGGTGCTCCTCACGTCGGGGGATGCGAGAAACCTAGGACCGACCCCTCATCGTGTCAACGCTTGCAGACACATTGACAAGATCCGGAAACACGGCGACCCACGCCGGCAACACGGCGTGGTCAGGGGTGCGCGGGGCCGTCGTCCATCGAGCCGAAGGTCGTGCCGCGGGCCTCCGCCAGGTACAGCGGCTGGTCGACGTGGTGCTCGCCGTGCAGGTCCAGGGTCCCGCGGGGCAGGTCGTAGCGGCCGCGCCGGATCTCGTCGGCGACGGCCACCGGGTCGGTCGAGCGGACCTGCCGGGCCGCCGCGGCCCACACGTGGATCGCCTCGAACATCGACTCCGACAGCGACGACAACGGCGGCGCCCACCGACCGAACCGCTGCCGGTACCGCTCCAGGAGCGTCCCGTTGCGCTCGGTCTGCAGGTGCTGGAAGTAGCCGGACACCCCGTGGATCCCCTCGGCCGCGGCCGGCCCGATCCGTTCGAGGGTCGCCTCGTCCATGGCGGGGCCCAGGCTCACCGTGCGGTCCCGCAGCCCCAACGCGTGGCACCGGCGCTCGAAGGCCGCGGCGTCGGCGCCGACGAAGGTGCTCAGCACGACGTCGGCACCGGACGCGGCGATCCGCTCGACGAGCGGGGTGACGTCCCCGCCGCCGAGGGGTGCGTACCCCTCGCCGACCAGCACCGCCCCCTGGCCGGGGAGGATCTCGCGGGCGACGGCGTTGACCGAGCGTGGCCACACGTAGTCGTTGCCCGCGAGGAACCAGCGCCGGCCGCCGGCCGCGCGCATGACCGGACGGGCCGCCGTCGCGAGCTGGGTGGCCGGCCGCTCCCCCAGCCGGATCCGCAGACGGGACTCCCCGCCGCCCTCGTTCATGTTGGTGTGCACGACCAGCACGTCCTGCCCGGACAGGGCGGCCGAGACGGCGTGGTAGGTCGCCGAGGTCGTCATCAGGAAGATCGTGCGGCAGCCGGCCCGGACCAGCCGCATCGCCTCCAGGGCCCCGGTGCCGGGGTCGGTGGCGTCGTCGGCCTCCAGCAGCTCCAGCGGTCGCCCCCCGATCCCGCCCGAGGCGTCGATCTCCTCGACGGCGAGCGCGGCCACGTTCCCCACGGCCGAGGCGAACAGGCTGCCCGACCCGGAACGGCTGGTGATCACCCCGATCCGCGGTCCGTCGGCGGGGCCGTCGGGCAGCGGATGGCCGCGGCGGCGCATCAGCCACTCCAGCCCACGGCGGTCGATCTCGGCGTCGAGCCGGACGCGGGTCCCACCGGGCGCGTCGTCGAACCGCAGCCGGATGCGGCCCCGCCAGGGCTGGTCGTGGGTGATGGTGATGGCCCGGGAGACACGCAGGTCGCTGATCCGGCCCAGCACGTCCACCGGGGGCCCGCCGGCGATCGGTGCGCGCAGCGCGACCGGGGCACCGACGGCGACCCGGTCGCAGACCGCGTCGAACAGCCAGCCGGCGCCCTCGGTGCCGAACCGGTCGAAGACCACCGTCGGGGCCGCGGCGGCGAACCTCTCGACCGCGAGCGCGATCGACCCCACGGTCAGCGCCGATGTGACGACACGCCGGTCATCCGGTCGCGTCGGCCCGATACGTCATGCCCTGATCCTCCACCGCCGCCCCCACCTCGTCGAGGGTCGACTGGAACAAGGCCCGCAGCAGGGCGATCACGTCGGCCGCCGCGCCGTGCGGATCGATCGCGTAGTAGCGGAACCGGCCCGAGCGGCGCTCGGTGACCAGCCCCGCGACGCGCAGCACCCGCAGGTGGGTGGACACCGCGGTGCGCCCGACGGAGGTGATGCGCTCGGCGAGGTCTCCGGCGCTGCACTCCTCCTGCTCGGCGAGCACCGTGAGGATCTCCCGGCGGACGGGATCGGCGAGCGCGTCGAAGGCGAGGCCCGCTTCCTTGCCGCCGCCGCCCGAAGCGTCATGATCTGATGACACGTCAGGATAGTAGCGTGAACCGCTCCGCGACGCGTGCCCGTGTCGCGGTGCTGTGCCCACGGCCACCGAGACCGCGTGCAGGTGGCTCAGCGACCGCCGCATCGCCGGTGCCGACGCACAGGCCTGCCTGTGGGGGGTCGACATCCGCCCCCGAGACAGCGGCATCGAGCCGATCACCATGACGGGATGGACATCATCGAGGTCCGCGGCGGGCAGCTGTCGCGGGACGAGGCGTTCATGGACCGCCTGCCCGTGCAGGTGTTCGCCTGACCGACCCGCACCTGGTCGTACCGCACAGCCGAGGACCGCCAGCTTCTCCGCACCGTGCATGCCGGACCGCCGTTCCCGCCGCCACTGTTGCCTGCGTCGTCGCACCGACCCTCCGACGACCCGACACCCGCGGAGAACCGATGTCACAGGCAAGGAACCGCCCCGTCCCCGAGCTGGAACTCTCCTCGACCGACGACCCGGTGGTCGTCGCCGCGGCGGCCACCGAGGACTACACCCTGCACGCGACGCCGCTGTCGTGGCGGATGAGCCGCTGGTCGCTGGCGAGCGTCTGGTGGGCACTCGCCAGCGCGATGTTCTGGCTGATCCTCGGAGCCCTGGTCGCGCTGACCGTGGGCACGGTGGACGCCATCATCGGCATGGTGCTCGCGGCGCTGGTCTACTCCGCGATCTCCTGGCTGTTCGTCGGGTACGCGGCGCGGACCGGGCTCACCGCGAACCTGTTCTCCCGCGCCCTGTTCGGCTCGCGCGGCTCGGTGATCACCCCGTTGCTGGTGGCCGTGACGGCCGTCTACTTCGCGTGCTTCGGGGGCTCGGTCATCGCGGTGGCCCTGCAGGCGTACTTCGGCGGTCCGGTCGTGCTCTGGTACGCCGTCGTCGTCCTCTACAGCGTCCCGTTGATCCTCGGTGCCGCGCGTGTGTTCCTCGACCGGTTCAACGGGTGGCTGTTCCCGCTCTACCTGGTGGGGCTCGTCGTCGCCGTCGTGTGGGCCGGCCTGGAGTTCGGGTTCGACGGGTCCTGGGCGGACTCGGGGCCCCGCGAACTGGCCGTGAGCGGCCCCGGCTGGTGGTGGGCGTTCACCACCTACCTGGCCGACTTCGTGCTGCTCCTCGCGGCCTGGGACTTCGCCCGGTTCGCCAGGGTCGGGGACGGCGACGTGCGGTTCCACCGCGTGGTGACGTTCGGTCCGATGTTCTACTTCTTCACGATCCTGGTCAACGGCGTCGTCGGGTGTTCGTAGCCCTGACCATCCCGACCGACGGCGCGCTCAGCGAGACCTCCGGGGTGCTCGGCATCGTCGGGCTGATGGGGTTCGTAGGCCTGCTGTTCGTGTGGGTGAGCCAGACCCGGATCAACACGATGAACTTCTACCTCGCCGTCACCAACCTCGAGGGGTTCGTGGCGCGGCTGTCGCGCGTCCGACTCCCTCGGGCCGGGTGGGGCGTCCTGGTCGGGGTGATCGTCTTCGCGGTCATGCTCAGCAACGTCTTCGACTTCATCCTGGTCGCGCTGCGCTACCAGGCCGTGCTCACCGTCACCTGGACGGCCTGCGCGCTGGCCTTCCTGCTCGCCGGTCGGCTCGGTGACGACGCCGACCCCGAGTGGCGGCCCGGACGGGTCGCCCGGTTCGACCCGGTCGGTGTCGGTGCCTGGTCGGCGGGCAGCGTCGTCGGCTTCGCGCTCCTCACCTTCCTGCCCGCGTCGTCGTGGGCAGGCACGTGGGCGCTGCCGCTGGCCTTCGGTGTCTCGCTGCTCGTGCAGGTCGCCGGCATGTGGCTGCGCGGATCCCGTCAGGCGCTGCTGCGGCGCCCGCACGATCCCCGCGACGAGGTCGTCGACGCCTGGTCGGTCCACGTGCGCTGTCACGTCTGCGAGCGGTTCTACGTCGCGGTCGAGATGGACCGGGACCCGTCGGCCGGGCACCGGCCGATCTGTGCCGAGCACGCCCAGGACAGCGCGGCCTACGCCGACGCCGTCCTGGAGGAGGCCAGGGCCACCGGGGCCTGAGCACGGACGGGTCGTCGGCGCCGCGCACTCCCGCGGCGCCGACGGCCCCGGCCTCGGTGCAGGGCTCGGTGCAGGGCTCGGTGCCGGCCGGTCAGTCCGGCACCGAGGCCACCGCGGGCAGCGCGGCCCGCAGCTCGGGGCGCTGCGCGAAGACCGAGGTCTGGAGCTCGGCGACCAGCCGCTGCGCCGGGTCGTCGACGTCGACACCGAACGCGTCGCGGATGCGGGTCAGCCGGTACTTGAGGGTGTTGCGGTGCACGAACAGGGTCTTGGCGGCGGCGGTCAGGTCACCGCAGGCGTCGAAGTAGGCGCGCAGGCTGGGCAGGAACTCCGTCCCGCGGTCGCGGTCGCTGACGACCATCGCGGCGACCCCGCCCTGCAGCAGGCGCGGACGCTGCAGCATCACCTCGGTGAGCTCCGACAGCACGGCGTGGGCGACCGAGTCGTCGAACGACACCACCCGCCGGGAGTCGTCGAGCAGCGGGGTGTTGAGCAGCCGCTCCACCTCGCACCGGGTCTCCCCCAGCTCGTCGAGCCGCGGGAACTCACCGCTCACGGCGGCGCGGACGTCGAGGTGCAGCTGCCGGCCCGCCTGGCCGACGATCTGCTCGGCGAGCGCGGCGACGTCGCTGTCGGGCCCGTCGTCGGAGGGGAGGACGGCGTAGACCCGGCCCTGCCGCGACGTCGCCACGCCCCGGCGGCGGGACGCCTCGACCCGCAGGGCCACCAGGTCCTCCAGCGGGCGCAGCTCGGCCAGCCCACCGGCCGCCCGGCCGCCCTGGGCGTCCGTGGCGAAGGCGAGCAGCCGGAACCGGCTGGTCCCGATCCCCAACCGGGACTCCAGCACCGCGGTGTCGCCCCGTCCGTCGAGGGCGCTGCGCAGCAGGTCGCCGCGGACCCGACGGTCGAGGTCCTCGCTGATGCGCGAACGCAGCATCTGCACCGCGGCCAGCCGGGCGATCTCGGCGAGCAGGTCCTCGGAGTGCTGGTCGAGCTCGCGCTTGGACTCCGCGACCCACACGTAGCCGAGGATGTCGCTGCCCGCCCGGATCGCCGTCACCAGGAGGAACTCCCGGGGCGGACGGCGCTGCAGGATGGACTGCTGCCGGATCTCGTCGATCGGGTCGCCCAGGCTGGAGAACGCGACGACCTCCATCCGCTCGTCGTCGACGATCACCGGGCCCTCCAGCGCGGCGGCCGCGGAGTTCGCGAGGGCGAACAGGTCCCCGAACGGCACGCCGCGCTGGTCCGGGACCGTCGCGACCGCGGCGGACACCGCGGTCCGGGCCAGCGCGTGCAGCTGGTTCCACGACATCTCCGGCGACACCGCGAGCACGGTCGCGCCGTGTCGCTCGGCGAGCGCCCGCAGCGCGGCCCGTTCGGCGTCGCTGTCCACCTTGTAGGCGAACACGATCCCCGGGTCGGCACCGTCGATCGCCGCCTCGGCCTCGGGCGACGCCGGATGGACCCCGATGCCCAGCACGAGGTCGCCGCGCTCGATGCGCTCGACGATCACGGTGTCGGCGATGACGATCGCGCTGACCGGGATGGTGACACCCAGCGGGGCGTGCACGACCTCGACGAAATCGCCGCCGAGCACCCCGAGCAGGTTCTCCAGCCCCAGTGCGGGACCGCCTCCGGAGACCGCCATCGATGCCCTCCGCTCAGCTCACCGGATCGTTCCCCCCACGTCAGTGTGGTGGCGCCGGTCGAGCCCAGTGTCACGCAGCCGTTTCGTGCCCGTAAAGCTGCTGTAGACCAGCGCGTACACGCCGACCGCCTCGACCAGGGCGTCCACCTCGACGTACTCGTCGACGGTGTGGGCGACGGCGAGCTCGCCCGGCCCCAGCACGACCGACAGGATCCCGAGCTGGTTGCGCATGAACCGGGCGTCGGTGGTGAACGGCAGCCCGGTCCGCTCGGCCGGTCGCCCGGTCATCGCGCTCGTCGCCTCGGCGACCTCGGAGACGAACGGATGGTCCCCGTCGATCTCCGAGGCCTCGCAGAACGTCTCGACCTCGATCTCGTAGTCGGCCCCCCGGGTGAGCCCCAGTGACGAGATGCGGTCGACGATCCCGGCGAGCGCGCCGTCGACGGTGTCGCCGGGCAGCATCCGCCGGTCGATGCGCAGCTCGCACTCCTCGGGCACCACGTTCGGACCCGATCCGCCGCGGATGGCACCGACGTTGCACGTCGTGGTCCCCAGCAGCGGGTGCGGGGTCTGGGGGTAGACGTTGTCGTGCAGCACCTGCGCGATCCCGGCGGCGGAGATGATCGCGCTCCGGCCACGGGAGGGTTCGCTGCCGTGCGCCGGGACGCCGCGGGTGAGGATCCGGGCGAACAGCAGACCGCGCTCGGCCAGGCACAGCCGCATGCCGGTCGGCTCGGGGTCCAGGCAGGCGTCCGCCCGGACCAGACCACGCTCCACCAGCGCCGCGGTCCCGAGCCGGCCGCCCAGCTCCTCGTCGGCGACCAGGTGGAAGACCACCTCGCACGGTAGCTCGCGGCAGGTGCGCAGGGCGACGACCGCGGCGGCGACACCGCCCTTCATGTCGGCCGATCCGCGGCCGTAGAGCCTGCCGTGGTGCACGGCCCCGCCGAACGGGTCGTGCCGCCACGCCTCCGGCCGGACGGGGACGGTGTCCAGGTGACCGTTGACCAGCAGCACCGGTTTGCCGGAGCGTTCGGCGTCGCCGGTGCCCACCACCAGGCTCTGCCGGCCCGGGGCGGGCTCGACGACCTCGCCCCGCATGCCGAGGCCGTCGAAGACCTGCTGCAGGTGGGACACCACCTCGGTCTCACCGCCGGGCGGGTTCTCCGAGCGGATCCGGACGAGATCGCGGGTGAGCCCGACGACGTCGTCGACGTCGACCGCGGCCCGGATCCGCCGCGTCGTCGGTGTGGGGACCGTCGTCACAGCAGCTCCTCGATCTCGCCGTGGTCCAGGAAGCCGGCCTCGGCCATCCGGCCGAGGAACCCGCGCAGGCGTGGGTTCTGCCGCAGCGGCCCGGCCAGCCGCTCGCGGGCCGCGGACCGGTCACCGGACCGGGCCAGCAGGACCGCCGCCCAGAAGTCGGCCTCCGGGTTGCCGACCATCACCCGCGCGGCGGCGTCGAGCCGGGCGAGCGCCCGGTCGCGGTCGCCCGGGGACGGCTCGTGGTACGGGCCGACCATCAGGCCGGGGGCGAACATGGTGGAGGACACCGCGTCGAACGCGCGGCGCTGCCCGAGCAGCCGGCGCAGCTCGCCGACCGGGTCGGGGTGGTCGTCGACGCGCAGGTCGACGGGCCGGTGGTTCCAGGGGTCGGAGACCGGTTCGCCGTCGACGACGACCAGCGAGGCGCCCTGGCTGCCCCGCACGTCGCCGCCGGCCGCCTCGGCCGCCTCCATCGCGACCATCAGGCGCTCGGCGAGATCACCGGGGGCCGACCGGTAGGCCGCGAGCATCTCGGGGAGGACCCGGTCGGAGGCGAGCATGTTGCCCTGGACCGCGACCGGCCCCTCGACGATCCCGCCGCAGAACCCGATGCACGATCCGCCGGTCCGGCTCGCCGCGTCCCCGGACCGTCCGACCAGGGCGACCTGCCGGACCTGCGGGTGCGGGTCGGCCGCCACGAGCTCGTCGAGCACCTCGGCCGCGGGGCGTCCCTCGGCGAGCGCGGCCATCCCGGCGCCGGCGTAGCGCCCGTCGACGAAGGCCTGGGTGGCGATGGCACCGACACCGGGGTCCGCCCGGGTGACCCCGGCACCGGGCGCGAAGAAGTGCGACTCGCACCCGACCCCGAGCTGTCCGGTGGCCGGGTCGCGGGCCACGATCGAGTAGGTCACCGCAGCTCCTCCTGGAAGCGGCGGACCGACTCGGCGACTCCCCGGGGGTCCTCCAGCATCGGCAGGTGCCCGATGTCGGGGACGGTCTCGACGTCGACCACGCCCCGGTCGCCGCCGAGCGCGGCGGCGAGCTCCCGGGCCATCTCCGGCGGGCAGGTCGGGTCGTGGGTCCCGACGACGACCCGCGCCGGGGGACGGTCGGTGAGACCGGCCGCGGTGGCCCGGGCGTCAGCGGCGCCGAAGGTGGTGCGCAGCACCGTCACCACGGTGTCGAGGTTCCGGTCGCCGTCGCGACCACCTGCGGCCAGGCCGGTCAGCTCGGCCGCGGCGTCCGCCCGGGCGGCCGGGCCGAGGATCTCCGCACCGTGCGCGTCGAACCACCCGCGGACGCCGAGCGCCCGCAGGTCCTTCTCGGTGTCGTCGAGCACGTCGTCGGACCAGCCCAGGTGCAGCGTGGCACCGAACGCGACGATGCTCGCGACCCGGCCGGGGACGGCCGCGGCCAGCTCGACCGCGACCGCTCCGCCGATCGACCCGCAGACCACGTGCACGCGGTCGAGGCCCTCGGCATCGATCGCCGCGAGCGCGTCACGGGCGTAGTCGGCGGGCAGGTAGGACCCGCCCTCCTCCGACCGCCCGTGCGCCCGGTAGTCGACCGCGACCCGCACCGGCCCGACCTCGGAGACGTCGACCGTGGCCCGCCACACCGCGGCCGCGGTGTTCACGGGATGCAGGTAGAGGACGGCCGTCCGGGTCCTGTCCCCCGCCCAGAGGAGGTAGGAGACCTCCCCCACCGGCCCCCGGGTGTACCGGCGTTCTCCGTACGGCATCGTGCGGTTCTCCTCGACGTGGTCGTCGGTGTGGGGGTGGGTCAGGCGTCCTGCGGGAACCGCGGGCTGGTCGGGTCCGCGACCGGCGACGCGTGGAAGTGCCAGATCCTCCACTCGGGCTTGCCCGTGCCGTCGTCGCGCCGGTAGACCTCGGTCACGCGGAACACCAGCGGCTCGGGGTCGGGCTCCATCAGCCCGGTGCCCTTCTCCTTCTCCCCGGTGACGATCGTGCTCCAGTACGTCGTGAGGTACCCCAGGTTCCCCTCGACGTGGATCTTGGGCTCCTCGACGATCGTCATGTCGGAGAGGTTGAAGCCGATCTGGTGCAGGCCCTCCCAGAGCTTCCACTTCTCGTCCGGCCCGTTGTACTCGTGGCCGTTGAGGTTGAACTGGAGGTACCCGGGGTTGGCGAAGTTCGGGTACATCTTCTCCGGGACCAGCCCGTTGTTGGACTCCAGCCAGGACTGGTGCACCGCGCGGATCGCCGCGACGTCGTCGGGGTTGTTGACCTCGGTCATGGGTCTCTCCTTCTCGTGGGGTGTCAGCGCTCATCGGGGAGCGGCTCGTCGGGGAGCGGGGGTCAGGACAGCTCGCGCAGCCGCGGCAACAGGTCGGCGGCGAACTGGGTGAGGAAGCGCTCCTGGTCGTGGCCGGGGCCGTGGAACACCAGGTGGGTCATCCCGGCGTCGACGTAGGGCCGGATGCCGGCGAGTGCCTCGTCCGGGTCGGAGGCGACGATCCAGCGGCGCGCGACCTGGTCGATCGGGAGCGCGTCGGCGAGGCGTTCCATCTCCTCGGCGGAGGTGACGCTGTGCTTCTGTTCCGCCGAGAGCGACAGCGGTGCCCAGAACCGGCAGTTGTCGCGGGCGGCGGCCGGGTCGCGGTCGTAGGACAGCTTGATCTCGATCATGCGGTCCATACCGGACGGATCGCGGCCGGCGCCGGTGGCACCCTCCTCGACCGCCGGGAGGAGCTTGTCGGTGTAGAGCTCCATGCCCTTGCCCGAGGTGCAGATCATCCCGTCGGCCTGGCGTCCGGCGTAGCGGGCCACCATCGGGCCGCCGGCGGCGATGTAGACGGGCACGGGTGTCGCCGGCCGGTCGTAGATCTTGGCGCCCGCCAGCCGGTAGTACTCGCCCTCGAAGTCGACCGAGCGCTCCGTCCAGAGGGCGCGCATCAGTCGTACCGACTCGCGCAGGCGACCGAACCGCTCCTTGAACTCGGGCCACTCCATGCCGGAGACCGCGACCTCGTTCAGCGCCTCCCCGGTGCCGGCACCGAGGACGACCCGTCCCCCGGTCAGCAGTGCCATCGAGGCGAAGCTCTGGGCCATCACGGCGGGGTTGTAGCGGAAGGTCGGGGTGGTCACCGAGGTGCCGATGACGACCCGCTCGGTCCGCTCCCCCACCGCCGCCATCCAGGTCAGTGCCGACGGGGCGTGCCCCCCGGTGTCGCGCCAGGGGAGGAAGTGGTCCGAGACCCAGACGCTGTCGAGGCCGACCCGCTCGGCGAGCACGGCGTTCTCGACGAGGTCACGCGGGCCGAACTGCTCCGCCGAGGCCTTGTAGCCGATCCTGAGTGTCATCGCCGGTCAGACGAACCGGGGCAGGACGGTGGAGGCGACCAGCTCCAGCTCCTCCGCGGCGGTCTCGGCGACCACCGGGGAGAGCACCACGCTGGTGGCGCCGGCGGCACGGAGCTCGGTGATCCGGCGGGCGACGTCGTCGGGGTCGCCGGCGACCGCGAGGGTGTCGATCCACTCGTCGGGAAGCTCCTCGGCGAGGGTGTCCGGATGGGCGGTGAGCAGCTCGGCGATGGTGTCGTTGTAGCCGAAGGCGCCGGTCAGCGGGTTGTGCGGGCCGACGGCGGTGATGTAGGCGGCCAGGGCCGGACGGACCGCGGCCCTGGCCTTCTCCCGGTCGGTGCCGACGCTGGTCAGCGCGAAGGTCGGGACCAGGTGCGTCGTGCGGCCCGACCGCGCCATCCCGGCCTTGATGTGCTCCAGCGCCGACTCCAGGTAGGCGGTGCCGGCGAGCACGCTCATCACGGTGCCGTCGGCGATCCGGCCGGACAGCGCGAGCGACTTCGGGCCGAGCACCCCGGTCAGGATCGGGACGTCGCCGTCGACCGGATGTGCCGCGGTGACCTGGCGGAACGTGAACTGCTTGCCCTCCCGGTCGACGGTCCGCCCGGCCAGGAGGTCGCGCACACCCTCGACGCACTCGGTCAGCGCGGCGAGCGGGGACCGGGCGGTGACGCCCATCTGGTCGGTCCAGAACGGCACGCCGTGGCCGATGCCGGGGAGGAACCGTCCGGGGAAGGCGCGGGCCAGCGTGGCGGTCTCCATCGCCAGGACCGCCGGATGGCGGGCGACCGAGGCGACGATGCCGACGCCCACCCGGATCCGCTCGGTGGCGGTGAGTGCGAGCGCGGCACCGGTGAAGCCGCCGTAGCAGAAGTAGTCCTCCGCGACCCAGAGCTCTCCGAAGCCGAGCCGCTCGGCCGCGGCGGCGATCGCGGGGATCTGCTCGGGCGGGGTCGAGGTGGCGACGAAGACGCCGATGGGCGCGGGGTCGGTCATGGGGTCCTCCGGTGCGGTCCTGCCGATCTCGACCGCGGACGTCGCGATGCGGTCCGCCGGTCTCGGCGCTGGTCGTCGACGAGTCTGTGGGTCGCGACTGACGGTCGACAATCGTCACAGCGACGAATCGGAGCCCCTCGTTCTGCCGATCTGTCAATGGACGCCGGAGGTGACCGGCACGACGCTGGCTCACAACCTGACGTCCCCCACCGAAGGACCCACCGTGACCCAGCAGCATCACCGACCCGGGCTGATCGGTTCCCGGGTGCGCCGCAAGGAGGATCCCCGCCTCCTGACCGGACGGTCCTGTTTCGTCGACGACGTCGTGCTCCCCGGCATGCTCGAGGCCGCCGTGGTGCGCAGCCCGCACCCGCACGCACGGATCGTCTCGATCGACGTCTCCGCCGCGCTGGAGCTGCCCGGCGTCTTCGCCGTGCTCACCGGTGAGGACGTCGCGGCCGCCTGCGCGACGCCGCAGACCGTGGTCTGGCGGATGATCCCCGACCAGCTGATGACCGAGCAGTACGCCCTCGCCGTCGACAAGGTCCGCTACGTCGGCCAGCCGGTCGCGGCCGTGGCGGCCGTCGACCGGTACGTCGCCGAGGACGCGCTCGGCCTGATCGAGGTCGAGTACGAGGAGCTGCAGCCGGTGGTGACCCTCGACGAGGCACTCGCCGAGGGCGCGCCGAAGCTCTACGAACAGTGGCCGGACAACATCAGCTGCCGCCAGACGATCCCGAAGGGCGACGCGGCGACGGCCTTCGCCGAGGCCGACGTCGTCGTCTCCGAGACCCTCCACTACGGACGGCAGATGGGCACCCCGCTGGAGACCCGCGGGGCGGTGATGAGCTGGGACCCGTTCACCGGCCACCTCGAGGGCTGGATGTCCACCCAGTCCCCGAACCTGACCCGGGACCTGCTCGGCGAGGTCCTGGGGCTCGACGTCGACCACATCCGCGTCATCACCCCCGACGTCGGCGGCGGGTTCGGCAACAAGTTCGACTTCTACGGTGAGGAGGTCCTCGCGGCGCTGCTGTCGAAGCGGACGGGCCGGCCGGTGAAGATCATCGAGGACCGGCTCGAGAGCTTCGTCGCCAACGCCCACTCCCGCGAGCAGCGGATCGAGGTGTCGGTCGCGGCGAAGGCCGACGGCACCATCACCGGGATGCGCGGGACGGTGTACGCGGTGCTCGGCGGCTCGCTCGCCACCGTGGGCATCGGGCCCTGCTGGCTGTCCATGGCGCTGATGGCGGGCCCCTACGACATCCCCAACGTCGAGGGCACGGTCGTCGGGGTGGTCACGAACCGCTCGCCCTACGGCTCCTACCGGGGCTGGGGGCAGCCCAAGGCGAACTTCGCCCACGAGCGGATCATCGACAAGCTGGCGCACACCCTCGGCCTGCCCGCCAACGAGGTGCGGCGACGCAACCTGATCGCGCCCGAGTCGTTCCCCTACCCCAGCCCGGTCTTCTTCTACGACAGCGGCAACTACGCCGAGTGCCTCGACACCGCCGAACGTGCGGTCGCCGAACGCGGCTGGGCCGCCCGTCGCGAGCAGGCCGCCGAGGAGGGCCGCTCGCTCGGCATCGGGTACGCGTTCCACATCGAGATCAGCGCGCTGGGCCCGACCAAGATCATGAACCAGGCGGGGTTGCAGCACGGCTCCTTCGACGAGGAGGTCGTCCGGATGGACTCCGCGGGCGGGGTCACCGTCCGCACGGGGCTGTCCGCGATGGGGCAGGGCATCGAGACCGCTCTCGCCCAGGTCGCCGCCGACACCCTCGGCGTGCCCCTGTCCTCGGTGACGGTGCTGTCCGGGGACACCCGGACCAACCCCTTCACCGGCTACGGCACCGGCGCCAGCCGGGGCGCCGCGCTCGGCGGCGGCGCGCTGCTGCGGGCGAGCAGCAGGCTCCGGGACAAGATCCTGCGCATCGCCGCGCACATCCTGGAGGCCTCCCCCGACGACCTGGAGGTCGCCGACGGGCGGATCTCGGTGCGTGGCATCGCCGACGGCCGGTCGCTCACCATGCGCGAGATCGGCGACGCCGCCTACCGCCGCCTCGACGGCGCCCTGCCCGACGGCGAGGACCCCACCCTGGAGGAACGCGACGTCCTCGACCCGGAGAACGTCGCCTTCTCCTACGGGACCAGCGCCGTGCTGACCGAGGTCGACCGCGAGACCGGGCGGGTGACGCTGCTGGACTACCTGGTGGTCCACGACTGCGGCACGGTGATCAACCCGACGATCGTCGACGGCCAGATCCACGGCGGCGCGGCGCAGGGCATCGGCGGCGCGCTCTACGAGGAGATCGTGTACAGCCCCGAGGGCCAGCCGCTGACCACCACGTTCATCGACTACCTGCTGCCCACCGCCTCGGAGATCCCGCCCTTCGAGACGCTGCACATGACCACCACCGCCGACCACATCCCCGGCGGGTTCAAGGGGATGGGCGAGGCCGGGACGATCGGCGCCGCGTCGGCGATCGTCGCCGCCGTCGAACACGCCGTGGAGGACCTCGGCGTGCGCCTGACCCGGCTGCCGGTGACCCCGCCCCGGCTGCTGACGGCCATCGAGTCCGGCACCCCCACGGAGGAACTGTCGTGAAGCCCGCACCGTTCGACCACGTCCGGGCGCGCAGCGTCGAGCACGCCGTCGAGATCCTCGCCGCGGAGGACGGCGACGCGAAGATCCTCGCCGGGGGCCAGAGCCTGGTGCCGCTGCTCGCCATGCGGATGGCGCAGCCGACCGTCCTGGTGGACCTCGGCGGATGCGCCGACCTCGCCTACGTCCGCGACGGCGGCGACCACGTCGAGATCGGGGCGATGACCCGCACCCGCGACGTCGAGATCTCACCGCTCGTCCGGAGCACGGTGCCCCTGCTGCCGCTGGCCCTGTCCTACGTCGGGCACGTCACCATCCGCAACCGGGGCACCTTCGGCGGCACCGTCGCCCACGCCGACCCCGCCGCGGAGGTCCCCGCCGTGCTGCGGGCGCTCGACGCCACGGTCGTCGTCACCGGCCCGCGCGGCACGCGGACGGTCCCGGCTGCCGACTTCTTCCTCGGCTTCCTGCTCAGCGCGGTCGAGCCCGACGAGGTGCTCACCGCGGTCCGGGTCCCCACCCAGGCCCCGGGGACCGTCGCCGCCGTCGAGGAGTTCACCCGCCGGCACGGCGACTTCGCGATGGCCTCGGTGCTCGGCGCGGCCCGGATCGGTGCCGACGGCACCGTCGCCGACGTCCGGCTGGTCCTCGGCGGGGTCGGCCCGACCCCGGTGCGGGCCGACGACGCCGAACGGCTGCTGGTCGGGCGGGCGCCGTCCGAGGAGCTCGTGCGCGCGGCCGCCGACGCCGCGGTCGAGGCGACCGACCCCACCGGCGACGTGCACGCCCCCGCCGACTACCGCCGCACCCTGGCCCGCGTCCTGACCCGGCGCTGCCTGTCCACCGTGCTCGCCGACACCACGAGGAGCCACGCCGCATGAGCGCATCGACCGACACCGACCGTGACGCCGGGACGCCGGGACGCCGGGACGCCGGGACGCCGGGACGCCGGGACGCACGACACCACCGACGGCGACACCGCTGACGGCGACACCACGCGTCCGGTGCGCATGACGGTGAACGGGCAGCCGGTCCGCCACCACGTCGAGCCGCGCCGCACCCTCTCCGACTTCCTGCGCCGCGACTGCGGCGCCACCGGGGTCCACCTGGGCTGCGAGCACGGGGTGTGCGGGGCGTGCACCGTCCTGCTCGACGGCCGCACGGCCCGCTCCTGCTGCACCCTCGCGGTCCAGGCCGACGGCGGCGCGGTCACCACCGTCGAAGGACTCGCACAGGGCGGTGAGCTGGATCCGTTGCAGGAGGCGTTCTGGCGTCACCACGGCCTGCAGTGCGGGTTCTGCACGCCCGGCATCCTGCTGACGGTCACCGAGTTCCTCGCGGAGAACCCCGATCCCAGCGACGAGGAGATCCGCGCGGCGATCTCGGGGAACATCTGCCGGTGCACGGGGTACCAGTTCATCGTCGACGCCGTCCGCAGCGCCGCGGCCGTGCTGCGCGGCGAGCCCGCGCCACAGGCCCCGGTGGACAGGGAGGGGTGACGGCCGCCCGGCCGGCCGGTCACCGCGCGGCGAGCAGCACCCAGGTGTGCCCCGGACGCACGGGCATCTCACGGCCGTCGGGGGTCGTGAGACGGAGGGGGTCGGCGACGGCGGGACGGGACCACCGTGCGGGGAAGGAACGCCCCTCGCGCAGGACCTCGGCGTCGCCCGCCCCGACGGTGAGCGCGATCGGGGAGACCGAGCCTGCGCTGTCGCGGACCGACGACTCGGCGACGGCGACCCGTTGCACGACCACCGTGTCCGCCCGTACCGGCCTCCGGTCCGGACCGGAGACCGCGGTCCGGTCGCCGGTCGCGACCGTCCAGGTGTCGTCCTGCGCGCTCCAGGTGACGGTGACGGTGGTGGCCCCGACCCGGACGGAGCGCTGCGGGACGGGGGCTCCCCCGTCCGGCGCCGGGCCGAAGCGCAGGCCGATGTCCTGGACCGGCCCCGCCTGCGGCACCCGTCCGCGCAGTGCCGTCAGGTCCACGTAGACGTTCAGCGGCGCCGGCCGCCGGTCGTCACGCCGGAACGCCTCCGGCAGGTCGCGGGGCACGACCGGGACCACCGCGGCCGCGCGGAGCCGGTCCATGACCGGTGGCGCGGCGCCGGAGAAGACGAGGGCGGGCCGGCCGTAGGCGCCGAGGACGCCGATGTCGGTCTCCCGGGCGCTGCGCACCGGCCCCACCGAGCGCGGCAGCTGCGAGGCGAACACCGCGAGCAGTCGGGTGAGACCACCCTCGACCGGCTCGACGTAGACGACGTCGGCCGCCTCGACGCCGTCCCACGGGCGCGCCGCCGCGGTGTTGTCGATCTTCACGGCGAACACCCGTGCCCCCGGCTCGGAGGGCAACCCGGTGAGCGGTGACAGCAGCGGTGCCGGTGTCGCCGGAGCGGTAACCGGCCCCGGGACCGCGGGCGACGCCGCGCATCCGACGGCGCCCGTCAGCACCAGCCCGAGGAGGGCCGCGACCACCGGATGTGCACGCACCGGCGCACGGTACTCCCGCGCCGCCCGTGCGTCAGCGGTCGAGCGGCGGGTGCTCCGGCGGCAGGACGTCGAGTGCGTACCGGCGTCGGGTCGCGTCGGGGCCCAGCATCGCCGACAGCGGACCCGCGATGTCGTCGGCGGCGGCCCGCACCGTGCCCGCGAGCCTCCGGAGACCGTCCTCGTCGACGGCGGCCTGGGGCCCGGACAGCGACAGCGCACCCATCACCTCCGACACCGACGTCAGCGGAACCGAGATCCCACGCCGACCGGCGTGATTGGCGGCGGAGGAGAAGGCGAACCCGTCGTCGCGGATGCGGCGCAGCTCCGTGCGCAGTGCGCCGTCGTCCTCCCCCGCGCGGGCCCCCAGGACGGCCTCGATCTCCGACTCGGGAAGGTGGGCGAGGATGGCCCGGCCGCTGCATCCCCGGGTCAGCGGTGACCGCTCGCCGATCCGAGTCCGCCACGACGGGTCGTGGTCGTGCGGAGGCACGGCGGCCAGCAGCAGGACCCGGTCGTAGCCGCTGCGCACGTGCAGCCGCGCGCTCAACGACGTACCACCCGCGAGCCGGACCAGGACCGGGTAGGTGAGCGCGCGGAGCTCGGGCCAGGGACCGAGCAGGGCACCCAGCCCGATCGCCCGGGTCCCGACCCGGTACCCCCGGCGGCCGACGTGGTCGACGAAACCTTCCTCCTGCAGGGCCCGCAGCACGCGGTAGGTCTGGCTGACCGGTGCGCCCAGCCGCTCCGCGACGGCGGGCAGCGCCGCCGGCTGCTCCATACCCGCCAGCGTCTCCAGGACCACGACCGAGCGTGCGAGGACCGACGTCGTCGGCGTAGTTGTCACGAGGTGCAACTTAGGTCGTCCGGCGCCGTCGCCCGACTCCAGACTGGATCCATGCACAACGACACGATCTCCGAAACGATCACCGACCGCACCGAGCTCTTCGCCCACCTCGCCGACCCCGCCACGGCCGCGACGTTCTTCGAGCGGGTGGCCGACGACGTGTCCTGGACGGTCGAGGGCACCCATCCCCTCGCCGGGCACTACGCGTCCAAGACCGCCTTCACCACCGCGACCTTCGACCGCCTCGGCCCGCTCATGCGGGACGGGGTCCGGCTCGAGGTGGTCGACCTGCACGTCGCGGGAGACGTCACGGTCGCCGAGTTGCACGCGACGTCGACGACCCTCGACGGAGCCCCCTTCGACAACGACTACTGCTGGGTCTGCCGGTTCGACTCCCCCGAGCCCGACGCCCGCATCGTCGAGGTCCGCGCCTACCTCGACAGCGCGATGGTCGCGTGGACGGTGAACCGCAACGAGGCGCTGAAGTCGGGCTGACCCGCACGGCGGCGTGTCCGCCCCGGTCGCGCATCACGGGACCAGCGGTGGTCGGGCCGTGCCGGTCGTCCTCCGCCCGATCGAACCCGCCGGGCAGGAGCCCGACGCGGGGCCGGGCCGCCCGCGGATGCGGTGCCGCCCGCCGCTGACCGATCGCCACCTCTGGGTCGTCGCCGGCGAACGGTGGTCAAGCGTGTTCTGCAACCCACGTTCACACCCGGCCCGACCCGGCGGATCAGCCTCTTGCGGACCGAGGCGCTGCCTCCGCCGGCGCGAGTCGCAACACCACTCCGAGGAACGACGGAGAAGGGCTTGACCCGAGCGACGGCGATGGTTAACTTCGCACCCGCGAAACGTGAACGACCTGAACGCCAGAGGGACGGCGAAGGATCGAGACGAGCGGGAGGGTGATCATTAGAGAAGCCCCCGGACATCTGGATCAGTAGAAGTGTCTCTGTAGTTGCGGGGCCCGGCCATCAGGCCGGGCCCCGCACGGCGTCATGGGTCATCGACGGTTGCGGGCAGTGAGCCTTTTTCAACCTGACGTTTGTGCTGGTCAGGTAGCTGTGATCATGAGGGTCTGGACCGCGGCGACGAGCTGGGTGGCCTGGTTGGGGCTGGAGCGGATCTTGCGGAGGATCTTCCAGTTCTTCAGCTCGGCGTTGACCCGTTCACCGGGTGCCCGTCGTCGGGCGTGGGCGGCGTTGACCGCTTTCTGATTCGCTGACAGGGGCCGGTACCGGCCGGTGTCGAGGTCGCGGCGGCGGCGTCGGTGGGGGACGGTGATCGCGGGCCCGCCGCCTTGGTAGGCGGTGTCAGCGATCGCCCGCACCCCGGCGGTGTTGACCGCGTCGATGATCCCGTGGGCGCGGGCGGCACCCATGTCGTGCCGGGCTCCGGGTAGCGGTGGGGAGATCCACACCAGCCTGCCGACGGGGTCGGCGATGACCTGCACGTTCAGGCCGTGGCACTTGTGTTTGCCGGAGTAGAACGCCCGGTCGTAGCCGGATGTCATGCCGACCCGGTCGATACGCAGCAGCGTGCCGTCCAGGATCACGAACGCCTTCCCAGCGGCGACGGTGATGGCCTGTTCCAGGGTCGGGGCGAGCGCGGCGAGCAGACCGATCGCCTCGGTCAGGTACCGGTACACCGTCGCGGTGCTCACCGCGAACCCGCAGGCCAGGGCAGCGTAGGTCTCGCCCTTACGCAGGTAGGCGAGCACCAGCAAGGCCTGCCGACCGGCTGAGAGCCGGCGCCAGCGTGTTCCACGCTGACGCCGATGCCCCCGGAGAAGATCAGCAAGATCACGGACGCTACGGCTGGACACGTTCATCCCGGATGGGTAGGACAGCACACGGGGCTCCTGGCAGACGACGGTTCGCCACCCATCCGTCTACCAGGAGCCCCACCCCGGCCGGCCTTCACGCCCCTGACCAGCACAAACGTCAGGTTGAAAAAGGCTCAGTGCTTCGCCCCGGCCCGCGGACTCCCACAGCTCCTCGGCCTCGTCGAGCATCGCCTCCGGCCCGCACGCCCAGGTACTGCGCTCGCGCCAGTCCGGGCAGTACTCGGCCAGCCCGGCGGGGGTGAGCCTGCCGCGCTCCCCGGTGAGGTGCAGCTGCACCCGCAGCGACGGGTGTCGCGCGGACAGCGCGTCGAGCTCGGCGGCGAAGATGACGTCGCCGTCGCGCGGAGCCGAGTGCACGAGCACCACGTCGGTCACGGTGTCGCGACGGTCCAGGGTGCGCAGCATCGCCATGATCGGGGTGATGCCGCTGCCCGCGGTGAGGAACAGCAGCTGCTCCGGTGGCGGGTCGGGAAGCACGAACTCGCCCTGCGGCAACGCGAGCCGCACCACCGTGCCGGGCCCGACGCCGTCGACGAGGTGGCGGGACAGGAAGCCCTCCGGCATCGCCTTCACGGTGATCGAGATGTGCCTGCGGTCGCGGCGCGGCTCGGAGGTCAGCGAGTAGGAGCGCCAGTGGAAGCGGCCGTCGACCTCGACGCCGATGCCGACGTACTGGCCGGCGCGGTGGTCGAACGACCAGCCCAGGCCGGGCCGGATGACCAGGGTGACGGCGTCGGCCGTCTCGGGCACGACCTTCACCACCCGCCCGCGCAGCTCCCGCACCGACCACAGCGGATTGAGCAGCAGCAGGTAGTCGTCGGGCAGCAGGGGCGTGGTGAAACGGGCGGCCGCCTTCCGTGCGCGGCGCAGTCCCCTCGGCAGTACGGCGTCGGTCATGACCCACCTCGTCGTCGCGGTCGGGACCATCGGACCCGATCTCGATGGCGACGGCAAGTTGGGATGGCGACACCCTCGCCACCAGTGAGGACGAGGTCGGCCCCCGACCTGCGGGAACGTTACATCGGTTTCGTCGACAACGATGTCGAGATCGGCTGTCTAGGATCGTCGAGGTGGCGGACTTCCCGATCGAGGAGCTGGCCCGCCGGGCGGGGATGACCGTGCGGACGGTGCGCTCCTACATCACGCGCGGGCTGTTGCCGCCGAGCGGACGGGCCGGGCGGGCCGCCCGCTACACCGAGGCCCACCTCGACCGGCTCGACCTGGTCAACGGGCTGCGGCGGCGTGGTTTCTCCCTCGGGGCGATCGAGGTGCTCGTCACCCAGGACCCCGGACGGACCGCCGAGGAGGCGCTGCGGCTCTACCGCGGGATGCTCGCCCCGTGGCAGCCGGAGGAACCCGTCGAGGTGGACGGGGCGGAGCTGCCCGGGCATCTCGGGCTCACCCCGGACATGGTGTCCGCCGACGAGCTGGTCCGGCACCTGTGCGAGACCGGCGTCGTCGAGACCACCGAGGACGCACGGCTGCGCATCCTGCGACCGGACCTCGCCCGGGCCGCGGCCGAGGCCGTGCGGCTGGGCATCCCGCCCGCCGCGCTGGTGGGGCTGCGCCGCAGGCTCGACGACCACACCGGCGCCGTCGCCGAGATGTTCGTCGAGCTGTTCGCCCGGCAGGTGTGGGACGGCTACGTCGAGGCCGGGCTGCCCGCCGGCGACGCACCCCGGATCCAGCAGACCGTCGAACAGCTGCAGCCGGTCGCCACGCTGGCGCTGCTGTCGTCATTCCGCTCGCGCATGCAGGACGCGATGGACGCCTTCATCACCCGGATCTCCGACGACATCTCCGCCGACGCCGGGCGCGCCATGGGGATCCGGACGACCGACCTGGACGATCGTTGACTGCTCAACCATAATCCGGTCCGTGAGCGACACCGTGACGACCGACGTCCTCGTGATCGGCAGCGGGCCCGCGGGCTCGTCGGCGGCCCTGTTCCTCGCCGGTCTCGGCGTGGACCACCTCGTGATCACCAAGTACCGGTGGACGGCCGACACCCCGCGCGCGCACATCACCAACCAGCGCACCGTGGAGATCCTGCGCGACCAGGGGGTGGAGGCCGACGTCGTCGCGGAGGGGACGCCCTCGCACCTCATGGGCGACACGGTGTTCTGCACCGCGCTGGCCGGCGACGAGCTCGGCCGGGTGCGGACCTGGGGCACCCACCCGGCGCGGCGCGCCGACTACACCCTGGCCAGCCCGTCGTCGCACTGCGACCTGCCGCAGAACATCCTCGAGCCGATCCTGGTCGGCCGGGCCGCCGAGCGCGGCAGCCGGATCCGCTTCGACACCGAGTACCTCCACCACGTCCAGGACGACGACGGCGTCACCGTCACCGCGCGGGACCGCATCACCGGCGCCGAGCTCACCATCCGGGCCCGCTACGTGATCGGCGCCGACGGTGGGCGCAGCGCCGTCGCCTGGGACGCGGGCCTGCCCTTCGACGGCCGCGGCGAGCTCGCGGGCAGCATGAACATCGTCTTCGACGCCGACCTCACCGCGCTGGTCGAGCACCGGCCGAGCGTCCTGTACTGGGTGCTGCAGCCGGGCGCCGACGTCGGCGGCATCGGGATGGGCGTGCTGCGCATGGTGCGGCCGTGGACCCGCTGGATGGCGATCTGGGGCTACGACCTCGCGGGTCCACCGCCGGAGCTCGACGACGCCGCGGCCACCGCGATCGTGCACGACCTGATCGGTGACGACTCCGTGCCGGTGACGATCCGCTCGACCTCGGTGTGGACGGTCAACGAACAGTGGGCCACCCGCTACCGGTCGGGACGGGTGTTCTGCGCCGGTGACGCCGTGCACCGCCACCCGCCGTCGAACGGGCTGGGCTCCAACACCTCGATCCAGGACTCCTACAACCTGTGCTGGAAGCTCGCGATGGTGCTGCGCGGCACCGCCGGGCCCGGGCTGCTGGACTCCTACGACGCCGAGCGCGCCCCCGTCGGCGAGCAGATCGTGCGCCGCGCCAACCGCTCGGTGGAGGAGTTCGGGCCGATCTTCGCCGCGCTCGGGCTGGAGCCCGGCGCGGACCCGGCGGCGATGCGTGCCTCGATGGCCCCGCGCCGCGCCGACGACACCCCCGCCGGGGCCGCGACCCGCGCGGCGCTGCGGGCGGCGCTGGAGCACAAGGACTACGAGTTCAACGCGCACGGCGTCGAGATGGGGCAGCGCTACGCGTCCGGCGCGGTGGTGCCCGACGGCACCCCGGAGCCCGCATACGACCGCGATCCCGAGCTGTACTACCACCCGACGACCTGGCCGGGGGCGCGGCTGCCGCACTGCTGGCTGGGCCGCGACGGGCACCGCGTCTCCACCCACGACCTCTCCGGCAAGGGCCGGTTCGCGCTGCTCACCGGCATCGCGGGCGGAGCGTGGGCCGCGGCCGCGCGGACCGTCGCGGCCGAGCTGGGGATCGAGCTGGCCGCACACGTGATCGGCCCCGGCCGCGAGGTCACCGACGTCTACGACGACTGGGCCCGGCTGCGTGGGGTCGGCGAGGACGGCTGTGTGCTCGTCCGCCCGGACGCCCACGTCGCCTGGCGCGCCGAGGCGCTCCCCGACGACCCGGCCGACGCGCGGCGCCGGGTGCTGGGGCGCATCCTGGACCGGACCCCGGAGGTGACCGCATGACCGGCTTCGTCCACGAGCCCTCCCCCGCGCGGGTGGTGTTCGGTCCCGGCACGCTCGACGACCTCGCGACGGAGGTGACGCGGCTCGGACGGTCGCGGGTGTTCCTCGTCGCCGGCCGCCACCCCGCCGGCGCGGCGGACCGGGCGCAGGCCGCGCTCGGGTCGCTGCTCGCCGGGCGGTTCGACCGGGCCGCCGTGCACACCCCGGTGACCGTGACCGACGAGGCGCTGGCGGCGTTCACCGCGGCCGGGGCGGACTGCGTCGTCGCGATCGGGGGCGGCTCGCAGATCGGGCTGTCGAAGGCGCTCGCCGTGCGGACCGGCGCCGACCAGGTCGTCGTCCCCACGACGTACTCCGGTTCGGAGTGCACCGCGGTGCTCGGCGAGCTGGGGGTGGACACACCGGGGGTGAAGACCACCCGGACCGACCCGGCGATCCGGCCGGAGACCGTCGTCTACGACCCGACGCTCGTCGCCGACCTGCCGTCGCAGGTGGGGGTGCCGAGCGCGGTGAACGCGCTCGCGCACGCCGTCGAGGCGCTGTGGAGCGTCGACCGCGACCCGCTGACCGACGCCGCCGCGCTGGAGTCGGTGCGGCTGCTCACCGCGGGGCTGCGCGACGGCGACACCGACGCGCTGCTGCGCGGGGCCTGGCTGGCCGGGACCTGCCTGGACCGGGCCGGGATGGCGTTGCAGCACAAGCTCGCCCACACCGTCGGCGGCACGCTGGACCTGCCGCACGCGCCGACCCACGCGGTGTTGCTGCCCCACGTGATCGCCCACAACGCGGCCGCCGCTCCGCGGATCGCCGAGGCGCTCGGGCCGGACCCGGCCGGCGCGGTGTACGACCTGCTCGTCGCCGCCGGCGGGCCGACGTCGCTGGCCGCGCTGGGTGTCGACGAGGCCGACCTGGACCGGCTCGCCGAGCAGGCCGTCGCGCGGCCGTACCCGAACCCGGTGCCGGTCACCCGTGACGGCGTGCGCGCCCTGCTCGGGCGGGCCTGGGCCGGTGAGCGGCCCGGCGACCCGGTGCGCGCCACCCTGGACGCACTGACCGCGCAGGTCACCGCATCGTTCGGTGGGCCCGACGAACGGCTGCGGACCCTGCTGGCCGGGCTCGCCGCCACCCTGCACGGCTACGCGCGCGAGTACGACCTCACCCAGGACGAGTGGCAGACCGCGATCGACTTCCTGACCCGCGCCGGACACGTCACCGACGAGCGGCGCCAGGAGTTCGTGCTGCTGTCGGACACCCTGGGGCTGTCCAGCGTGGTGGACGTGCTGACCAACTCCCGCACCCCGGACACGACGTCCTCGGCGGTGCTCGGGCCGTTCTACACCGACGGACCGCCCGAGCTCGACCAGGGAACCGACGTCTCCGCGGGGAAGAAGGGCACCCCGCTGTGGGTGGACGTCGTCGTCACCGACACCGATGACGAGCCGGTGCCGGGGGCGGTCGTCGACATCTGGCAGTCCGACGAGGACGGCTTCTACGACCTGCAGCTGCCCGAGACCGAGGGCCCCGTCCTGCGCGGCCGGTTCCGCACCGACGACGCGGGCCGGCTGCGGTTCCGCTCGATCCTGCCCGCCGCCTATCCGATCCCCGCCGACGGCCCGGTCGGGGAGATGCTGGACGCCACCGGACGGCACCCCTTCCGGGCCCCCCACCTGCACTTCCTCATCGAGGCACCGGGCCACCGCAGGCTGATCACGCAGCTGTTCGTCGCCGGTGGGGAGCACCTCGACTCGGACACGGTGTTCGGGGTGAAGGACGACCTGGTGGTGGAGTTCGCCCCACGCACCGGCCCGATGCCCGACGGCGTCGAGCCCGACGGGGAGTGGCGACTGCTGGAGTTCACCTTCCGGATCGCCCGCGATCGCTGATCCCTGCCCGATTCCGGGCAGAGTTCTGGCCCTTCGTCCCGCACCCGGTCAGGATCGACGGCGTGGATCCGGATCTCGTGCGACACGTGGCCGCCACCACCGGGCTCACCGAGCCGGTGGCGGCCCGCGTGGTCGCCGACGTCGTCGCCTACTTCGGCGAGACCACCGAGGAGTTCGTCCGTCGCCGGCACCGCGAGCTCCAGGCCCGCGACCGGCGCAACGACGAGATCTGGCCGCGGATCGCGGCCGAGCTCGCCGCGCGGGTGGTCGCCCCCGGGGACGTCTCCCAGCGGCGGCTGCGTCGGATCGTCTACGGCTGACACGACGACGGACACGACGGACACGACGACAGAGGGACGTGCATGTGCGGGATCCTGGGTTACGTGGGGCCGCGGGAGGCCGCGGGCGTGCTGCTCGACGGGTTGTCCCGGCTGGAGTACCGGGGCTACGACTCGGCGGGCCTGGCGGTGGCGCACCGCCGGAAGGTGACGGTGCGGCGCACCGCGGGACGGGTGGAGGACCTGCGCGCACTGCTGGGTGAGGCCCCTCCCCCGGGCCGGTCGGGCGTCGCGCACACCCGGTGGGCGACCCACGGCGAGCCGAGCGAGGCCAACGCGCACCCGCACACCGACGCGTCCGGGCGGGTCGCGATCGTGCACAACGGCATCGTCGAGAACGCCGAAGCGCTGCGTGCGGGGCTCACCGCCCGCGGGGTCGTGCTGCGCAGCGACACCGACTCCGAGGCGCTCGCGCACCTGGTCGGCGAGGCGCTCCAGGGTGGTGCCGCCACCCTCGCCGACGCGGTGCGCACGGCGCTCGCCGGCGTCGAGGGCACCTACGGGCTCGCGGTGCTCGACGCCCGCACCCCCGACGAGATCGTCGTGGCGCGCAACGGCAGCCCGATCGTGCTCGGCATCGGCGACGGGGAGATGGTCGTCGCGTCCGACCTCGCCGCGGTCGTACGGCACACCCAGAAGGTGGTGTTCCTCGACGACGGCGAGATCGTCACCGTGCGCGCCGACGGCATCGAGGGCTCCACCCGGATCAGCCCGACCACCGTCGACACCGGGTCCGAGGACTACGCGCTCGGCGGGCTCCCCGACTTCCTGGCGAAGGAGATCGCCGAGCAGCCCGACGCCGTCCGCCGGGCGCTGGCCGGGCGGCTCGACACCCGGTTCGCCACCGCCCGGCTCGGCGGGCTCGGGATGGACCCCCGCGAGCTGCGCGGGGTGCGGCGGGTGCTGTTCCTGGGCTGCGGGTCGGCCTACTACGCCGGGGAGATCGGCGCCGGGCTGGTCGAGCAGCTGGCCCGCATCCCGGCGGCGGCCGAACCGGCCGGGGAGTTCCGTCACCGCAACCCGGTCGTCGACCCGGACTGCCTCTACGTCGCGGTCAGCCAGTCCGGCGAGACCGCCGACACCCTCGCCGCGGTGCAGGAGCTGCGCCGCAAGGGCGGCCGGGTGATCGGCGCGGTGAACGTGATCGGCTCGGCGATCTCCCGCGAGTGCGGGGCCGGGGTGTTCCTGCACTCCGGGCCGGAGGTGTCGGTCGCCTCGACCAAGGCCGTCACGACCATGAGCGTGACGTTCGCGATGCTCGCGGCTGCTGGGCCGGGTGCGGGACCTCTCGGTGGCCGACGGGCGGCGGCTGCTCGACGGGCTGGCCGCGCTGCCCCCGCCACGTCGAGGCCGTCCTCGCCGAGGACGCCGCCCACGGCACGGTCGCCGCGGTCGCACAGCGGTGGGCGCACGCGTCGTCGATTTCTTCGTCGGACGCACCCGGGCCAGCCCGGTCGCGCGGGAGGGTGCGCAGAAGCTCAAGGAGATCTCCTACTGCCACGCCGAGGCCTACCCCGCCTCCGAGCTCAAGCACGGCCCGCTGGCACTGGTCACACCGGACATGCCCAGCGTCGTCGTGGTGCCCGACGACGAGCTGCTCGCGAAGAACGTCGGCACGATCGAGCAGATCCGGGCCCGGGGCGGGCCGGTGATCGCGGTGACCGACGCCGAGCTGCCCGCCGGGCTCGCCGACGCCGTGCTGCGGGTCCCGCGCACCGAGCCGGAGCTGGCCCCGATCCTGCTCTGGATCCCGCTGCAGCTGCTGGCCCGGCACACCGCCGTCGCGCTCGGACGCGACGTGGACCGGCCGCGGAACCTCGCGAAGTCGGTGACGGTGGAGTGAAGGTCCTCGGGTTGCACGTCGCCGCGGAGCGGGGTGGGCCGATGCACGACGTCGAGGCGGTCGAGGTGCTCGCGGGCAGCGGCGTCGTCGGCGACCGGTACTTCGGCACCCGGCACCGGCACGTGTCGGTGCAGAGCCGCGACGAGCTCGACGCCGCGGCCGCCGAGCTCGGTGCGCCGGTCCCCTCGGGCCGCACCGGCGCACCGTCACCCTCGACCACGGCACCGTCCCGACGACACCCGGGACCCGGCTACGGCTCGGCGGGGTCGAGCTGGAGGTGGTGCGCCGGGCCGCGCCCTGCCGGGTGATGGAGACCGCCGTCGGACCGGGAGCGCGCCGCGCCCTGCACGACCGTGGCGGCGCGGTGTGCCGGGTGCTGAGCTCCGGCACGATCGCCGTCGGGGACGCGGCGGCCGTGGTCGACGCCGCGGTGCCGGCCCCGCCTGCGGCCGACCGGGGTCTCCGCCGCGGCGCGGCGCCGGACCAGTAGCGACAGCAGGACGGCCAGCACCCCGACCCCCACCGGCGACGGCGAACGCGGCGTGCAGCCCGCTCGCGTCCGGGGAGGCCCCGGCGGCGGCCGAGCCCAGCGCGGCGACGGTGACGAACAACGCCGTCCCCAGCGCGCCCGCGACCTGCTGCAGCGTGGAGAGGATCGCGCTGCCGTGGGAGTACAGCTCGTCGGGCAGCGAGCCCAGCGCCTCGGTCATCAGCGGCGTCATCATCAGCGCGAGCCCACCCATCAGGACCAGGTGGAAGGCCACGACCACGCCGAGCGGGGGCCCGGGCCGAGGGTGGAGAACAGCAGCAGGCCGGCCGCCATCAGCACCGCGCCCGGGATCACCAACGGCCGGGCCCCGACGCGGTCGAACAGCGCCGACCGGACGGCCGAGCAGCCCGAGCAGCAGCCCGCCGGGCAGCACCACGAGCCCGGAGACCAGCGTGCTCGTGCCGAGCACGGTCTGCAGGTAGAGCGGCAGCAGCACCGCCGCGACGCCGATCAGCGACAGCAGCACCAGCGCGGTGAGCACCAGCGCCACGACGAACTGGCGTCGCCGGAACGGGCGCAGGTCCAGCAGGGCACGGCCGTCGCGCATCAGCCGCAGCTGGCGCAGCACGAACACGGCCAAGCGACCAGCCCCACCGACGACCGGCACCCACGGCGGGAGCCCCCCGCCGCCGTGGCCGCCCCAGCGAGGACAGCCCGTAGACCAGCCCACCGAACCCGACGGCGGAACAGCAGCACCGAGACCACGTCGAGCGGGACCGGGCGGCCGCCGCCGTCGATGCGCAGCCACCGGGCGCCGGCCGCCATCGCGAGCACGGCCAGCGGCAGGACCAGCCAGAAACATCCAGCGCCAGCCGAGACCGGACAGGATCGCGCCGCCGATCGTCGGACCGATCGCGGGCGCGACGGCGATGACGATCGTGATCGTGCCCATCGTCGCGCCGCGCCGCTCGGCAGGCACCAGACGCAGGATCGTGGTCATCAGCAGCGGGATCATCATCGCCGTACCGCCCGCCTGCACGATGCGGCCGACGAGCAGCATCGCGAAGCCGGGCGCGAACCCGGCGACGGCGGTGCCCACGGTGAACAGCCCGAGCGAGGCGAGGAAGACCTGCCGCGGGGTGAAACGGTCGAGCAGGTAGCCGGTGGTGGGGATGACCACGGCCATCGTCAGCAGGAACCCGCTGGTCAGCCACTGGGTGGTGGTGGCGGGGACACCGAGGTCGACGCTCAGGTCGCGCAGCGCGACGCTCAGCACGGTCTCGTTGAGGATCATCACGAACGCGGCGCCGACGAGGACGGCGATCAGCGCTCCGGTCCGGCTCGCCGGTACCTGCTCGGTACGGGACGGGGTGGTGGTCACGCGGGGTCTCCTGCCCGGGAAGGGTCGTGGTGGCCGCGCGCAGGGCGCGGCCGAGTCGGTCGACGGGGTCGGCGCACCGCACGCCCGCGGCGAGCTCGGCGGCGAGGTCCTCGCCGCTGATCCGCAGGGCGGCGGCGACGGCGGCGGCGTGCACCCGGACGTCGAGGTCACCGGGTTCGCGGCCGGCGCGGGCCGCGATCACCTCGGCGAGCACCGGCTCGGCCCGCTCGTGCACCGCCAGCCACACCGCCCGCAGACCGGGCTCGGTACGCGAGAGCGCGATGACGGCCATCGCGGCGTCGGCGTCGGCGGCGTCGCGCGGGTCCTCCGGCGGGCGGTACTCGGCGATCAGGTGCTCGTCGAGGCTCACCCCCGCCGGCCAGCGTCGCAGCGTCGCGACGACGGCGTCGATGCTGCGGGCGAGAACGGGCTCGACGCAGCTCTCCTTGGTCCGGAACCAGCGCCACAGGGTGCGGCCGGACAGTCCGACCTCCTCGGCGATCCGCTCGCCGCTGGTGGCGTGCACGCCGTGCTCGCGGAACAGCGCCACGGCCGCGCGGGAGATCTCGAGGCGCTGCAGCTCGCGCCGGCGGTCGCTCATCGGCGCCCGCCCGCGTCGGGTGTCGTCGAGTGTCTTCATGTCACTGCCCGACAGTAATGAGACGGGTCGGGGCCGACCACGAGACGCTCGTCTCACAGTGCCTTTTTGGCAGTTCGTGCCACCCTGGTGCGGCAGCTGATCATGCGATGCCGAGGGAGCCACCAGCGTGACGACGACCGGGACCACCGGGACCACCGACCCCACCGCGGCCGACCTGGACCGGCTGCGGGAGCGCTACCGCGCCGAGCGCGACCGCAGGCTGCGACCCGACGGCGTCGCCCAGTACCGGTCCTCGACCGGGGAGTTCGGCTTCTACGCCGAGGACCCGTGGTGCGAGCCCACCGACCGCGACCCGGTCCGTGACGAGGTGGACGTGTTGGTCGTGGGCGGCGGCTTCGGCGGGTTGGTCGCCGCGGCCCGGCTGCGGCAGGCCGGCCACGAGCGGATCCGGATCGTCGACGTCGCCGGGGATCTCGGCGGGACCTGGTACTGGAACCGCTACCCCGGGATCGCCTGCGACATCGAGAGCTCGATCTACCTGCCGCTGCTGGAGGAGCTGGGCGGGATGCCCAGCCGTCGCTACCCGCCGGGCGGGGAGATCCGGGCGCACGCCCGCGCGATCGGCGAGCACTTCGACCTCTACCGCGACGCCCTGTTCGGCACCGAGGTCACCACCCTGGTCTGGGACGACGACGCGTCGGCCTGGCAGGTCGGCACCGACCGCGGCGACACGGTCACCGCCCGGTTCGTGGTGATCTCCTCCGGGCCGTTCAACCGGCCCAAGCTGCCGGGGATCCCCGGGATCGCCGACTTCGCCGGGCACACCTTCCACACCAGCCGGTGGGACTACGACTGGACCGGCGGCGACGAGCGGGGCGGCCCGCTCGACCGGATCGGCGACCGCACGGTCGCCGTGGTCGGCACCGGGGCGACGGCGATCCAGTGCGTCCCGCACCTGGCCGGGGCCGCGCGGCACCTCTACGTCGTGCAGCGGACGCCGTCGTCGGTCGACACCCGCGACGACGCCCCCTACGACGAGGCCTGGTGGCGGTCGCTGGCCCCGGGCTGGCAGCGACGCCGCCGCGAGGACTTCCTGGCCCTGATGGACATGCGTCCGGCGCCGCACGGCTCGTTCGGCCCCGACGGCGTCGCGGACAAGTGGACCGACACCGCCCCGATCCGGGGCGCGCGGCGGCTCGCCCGGACCCGGGGCGTCGAGGAGCCGGCCGAGGCGCTGGAGATCGCCGACGCCGAGAAGATGGACGAGATCCGGGCCCGGGTCGACGCGATCGTCGCCGACCCGGCGACGGCCGCGGCGCTCAAGCCCTGGTACCGCCAGATGTGCAAGCGCCCCACCTTCAGCGACACCTACCTGCAGACCTTCAACCGGGACGACGTGACGCTGCTCGACACCGGCGGGCAGGGCGTCGAGCGGATCACCCGCGACGGCCTGGTGGTCGACGGCGTCGAGTACCCGGTGGACGCGATCGTGTTCGCCACCGGGTTCGAGCTCGGCGCCGACCCCGCCACCCGGGCCGGGGCCGACATCCGCGGCCGAGGCGGCGTCACCCTCGCCGAGCACTGGGCGGACGGGCTGTCCACGCTGCACGGCTGGGTCAGCCGCGGCTTCCCCAACCTGTTCCACGTCGGGGCCGGGCAGAACTCGGCGTCGCCGAACTTCGCGCACGTGCTGGAGGAGCAGGCCGGGCACATCGCGGCGGTCTGTGCCGAGGCCGCCCGGCGCGGGGTGCGGATCGTCGAACCGACCGCGGAGGCGGAGGCCGCGTGGGTCGCGACGATCCGCGAGCGGGCCCGCGACCAGCAGGGTTTCCTCGCCGAGTGCACGCCCGGCTACTACAACTCCGAGGGCCGCCCGCGACGGCGCTCCGAGCAGTTCGGCGGCGGTCCGGTCGAGTTCCACCAGATCCTGCGCGACTGGCGCGCCGGCGGGATGGACGACGTGCTCTCCGGCGGCGCCCCGTGAGCGTGCGCCCGGTCGCCGGGCCGGACCGGGGGCCCGTGCGGACCGCGCCAGGGCTGCGTGCCGAGCCGCTGTGCCCGCCGAACCCGCTGTGGGCGTCCAACGGGATCGTGGCCGGTCCGGACGGACGGCTCTGGATCGCGCAGTTCCTCGGCGGCACCGTGTCCGCGTTCGACCCGGCGACCGGCGGGCTCGAGACGGTGCTCGGGCCGGACGGGCCGCTCACCGCGCCCGACGACCTCGTGTTCGGCGCCGACGGCGAGCTGTTCGTCGTCGACCTGCCCGCGGGCTGGTGTGGCGCCGGGCACCCGGCGGGGCCATGACCGTCGTCGCCGACGGGATCACCGCCCCGGACGGGATCGCCTGGCACCGCGGACGGCTGTTCGTCAACGAGCTGTGCCCGGACGGCCGGCTGCTGGAGATCGACCCGACCGGCGGGCCGCCGCGGGTGCTCGCGACCGGGCTCGCGCTCGGCAACGCGATGGAGGTCGGCCCGGACGGGCTCCTGTACTACCCGCACCTGCTCTCCGGCGAGGTCTGGCGGGTCGACCCGGACGGCGGCGCCCCCGAGCGGCTGCTCGCCGGGCTGGACCGGCCGGTGGCCGTGCGCTTCGACCCGGGGGGCGGGCTTCGCGTCCTGTCCAACGGCGGCGGCGCCCTGTGGACCGCGGAGGACGGTCGGGTGACCGCCACCCTGGACACCGGCGTCGGCGGCGCGGACAACGTCGTGTTCACCGCCGACGGGTCGGCCTGGGTGACCGGTGCCTTCCACGGCGGGCTGGTCCGGGTCGGCGTCGACGGCACGGCGACCACGGTGCTGCCGCCCGGACTCTGCGGCCCCTGGGGCGTGGCCGCCGACGGGACGGACGCGCTCGTCGCCGACCACTTCTCCCTGGCCCGGGTGGGTGGCGGCGCCGTCACCGCACTCGGCGACGTCGTCACCGAGGTCCGCGGCGGGATCCGCGGACTCACCCGGCACCACGGCGACACGGTGGTGACCACCGGGACCGGGGTGTGGCGCGGCCGTCCCGGTGCCTGGACCCGGGCGGCCGACGGGCTGGCCGGGGCGACCGGCGTCGCCTCCTGCCCCGACGGGCTGCTGGTCGCCGAGACCGGCGCCGGGCGGGTCCTGCACCTCGGCGACGACGGCAGCGTGACCGTGCTCGCCACGGGACTCGACGGGCCGGTGGACGTGGCCGTCGACCCGACCGGCGCCGTGTACGCCACCCTGACCGGCGGCGGGCAGGTCGCACGGCTCGACCGCGACCCCGCCGGCGACCGGGGCGGTGACCGCGGCACCGTCCTCGCCGCGGGGCTGCACCGACCGGAGGGACTCGCCGTCGCCGGGGGCTCGCTGTGGTGCGCCGAGGCCGCCGCGGGACGCCTGCTGCGGATCGACCCGGTGGACCGCACGGTCACCGTCGCGGCGTCGGGGCTGGCCTTCGACGTCCGGCCGCCGCACGTCCCCGCCGACTGCCGCAGCGGCGCGGCCACCCGGCCCGCCCCGTTCGCCGGGGTCGCCGCGGCCGGGGACGGGTCGGTGCTCGTCGCGGTGAACGGCGAGGGTCACGTGCTGCGGGTCGGCCCCTGACCGGCCGCCCGCTCGCCGTCGACGCCGTGGATCGCGGCGTCGACGGCCGCCGACAGCCGCGCGCGCAGCTGGGCGGCCGGCGGGCGGCGCCCGTCGGCGGTGGCGGCGGCGATGTCCTCGGTCGCGACCCGCAGCGCCCCGTTGAGCGCCGCGGCGTGCACCCGCACGGCGACGTCGCCCGCGTCGCGGCCGAACCGGCCGGCGAGGATCCCGGCCAGGACCGGCTCCGCCCGCTCCTGCACGACCAGCCAGATCGCGCGCAGCGCGGGCTCGGAACGGCTCATCCGGATCACCTCGAAGACGAGGTCACCGTCGTCGGGGCCCGCATCGGGGTGCTCGGCGTAGTCCCGTGCGAGGTGCTCGGCGAGCGGGGTGTCGTCGGGCCAGCGGGCCAGGCTCGCGGTGAACGCGTCGGTGGCCAGGCTCAGCACCGGCTCGACGCAGCTCTCCTTGGTGCGGAACCAGCGCCAGAACGTGCGTGCCGAGAGCCCCACCGCCTCGGCGATCTGCTCCCCGCCGGTCGCGGCGACGCCGTGCTCGCCGAACAGCCGGATCGCGGCCCGGGAGATCTCCAGGCGCTGCAGGGTGCGGCGGCGGTCGCTCATCGGCCGCCGCCCGCGCCGGACCGCCGTCCCCTCCGTCACACCGCACCCCCGAGTGCTCGCCGGGCGGTCAGCCTAGTCGGCGCGCGTTGGCACGCACCCGGGTGCGGATCGGCTCCAGCGCACGCCCGAGGGTCGCCGGTCCCGGCGGCGAGGTGGCCAGGACGACGGCGGCCCGGGAGAACCCGTCGACCTTCTCCGCCCACATCCGGTGGAACTCCCGGACCTCGCGTGCCGGGCGCGGGAAGCCCGAGGTGAGCATCCGGGCGGTGCGGCGTGCGACGACCAGCGGCGCGAACACCGCGATCTCGGTGAGCGAACGGAGGGCACGAGTGGTGGCGGGCACGAGACGGACGGTAGCCCCCACCTCCGACACCGGCCCCCGCCTCCGACACCGAGAGTCCGCGCGCCGGTCACCGAGGGCTCGCCGCCGGTCACCGCCGGTTCGGTGGCGACACCCCCTCCCGCGTTAACGATGGAGTACGGGGCCACGACAGGTAACCGAACGCGACCCCGGGGAGGGCTCACACGCATGGCCGTCGAGACGTTCTGGGACGGGCTGGAACGGCGCATCGCCGCCGGCGAACCGCCGTACGGGGAGCACCCGGGCGTCGCGCCGGACGGGGTGACACCCGAGGCGCGGCGCCGCGTCCTGGACCTCGAGGCGCACCACCTGCGCCGCTCCGGCACCGCACCGGTCGCCCAACACCTGCTCGCCGGGGCCGTCCTGGCCGGGGAGGCCGCACTGGCCGGGGCGGCCCGGGCCCGGCTCGCCGCCCAGGGTGTCCCCGCGCTGACCACCCGCTGGCGCACCCGGCCGCCGTCGGCGGCACTGAGAGCGTGTTTGGAAATTCTAGTGGGTTGAGGGTGTCGTGTGTTTCTGCTGGCGGGTGGCGGGGTATCCACGGGCGATGCGGCGGGTGATGGTGTTGATCGCGGCCCAGCGGATCATGGCTTCGGATGTGGTGGGGTGGCGTTCGTAGTCTCGGGCCAGGCGTCGGTGTGCGGTGAGCCAGGCCAGGGTCCGTTCGACCACCCACCTTCGTGGGAGGACGGTGAATCCGCGCTGCTCGGGTGGCTTGCGGATGATCTCGATCGTTGTCTGCAGGATCGTGGCGGCCCAGTCGAGCAGTCGCCCGGCGAAGCCGGCGTCGGCGTAGACGAACCGCACCCTGGTGCGCAGGTAGAGGTTGAGCAGGATCGGCTTGGCGCCGTCGCGGTCCTGTACCGAGGCCGAGCACACCATCGTGGTCAGCAGCAGACCGAGGGTGTCGGTCACGATGAACCGTTTCCGTCCGCCTGTCTTCTTCCCGGCGTCGTAGCCGCGGGAGTCCTGGCCGACGGTGTCGGCGCCCTTGACCGACTGGGAATCGATGATCCCCGCACTCGGCTCCGGATCACGGCCCTCGGCGATACGTAACTGCCCCCGCACGACCGGGAGGATCTTCTCGGTGACCTTCTGCTGTTCCCACTGGTTGAAGTACCAGTAGACGGTCTGCCAGGGCGGGAAGTCCACCGGCAACGCCCGCCAGGCACACCCGGTCCGCACGACATACAAGATCGCGTCCAGCACGTCCCGACGAGCATGAGCAACAGGCCGCCCCCGCCGCGCGAGCGGCGGTAACAACGGCTCGATCACCACCCACTGGGCATCACTGGTGTCCGAGGGGTACCGGCGCGGTCGTTCCTGCATGCCGACCACGATGGAGCACCCCAGCCGTGTCGACCATCCCGACACACCCACCATTTCCAAACACGCTCTGAGCCGGGTCCTGGAGGGCCACGGCGACGCGGTCGTCGCGCTGCTCGCCGGGCCGGACGGCCTGCTGCTGTCGCTCGACGCCTCCGGCGAGAGCGGCGCCTGGGACACCGCGACCGGACACGCGGCCCCGGACCCGCTCGCCGGGCCCGACGGTCCGCGGCCGCCGACCTCCGCGGCCCGCGCCCGGACGGTCGCCCTGTCCCCCGACGGCGGTCTGCTCGCCCTCGCCGGGGACACCCCCGGCGTGCGGGTGCTGGCCACCGACGGCCCGGCCCGCGGCGCCGAGGTCACGGCCCTGGCCGGGCCGTCCGGCCCGGTGACCGCGCTCGCGGTGACCGGGGCCTCCCCGACCCGGGTGCTCGCGGGCGGCGCCGACGGCGCGGTGCGGGTGTGGGACGTGACCAGCGGCGCGGCCGTCTCGGTCGCCCACGGCCACGTCGGCCCGGTCACCGCGCTGACCGCGACCGGCCAGGGCACCGTCGTGTCCGGCGGGGTGGACGGCACGCTCCGGTCCTGGGACCCGGCCAGCGGGGCCCCGCTGGGGCTGCTGGAGGGCGGGCCCGCCGTGGTCGCCGTGGTCGTGCCGACGGCGGGACAGCTGCTCGCGGCCACCGCCGACGGCGCCCTGCACGTGTTCGCGCTGGTCGACGGGGTGCCGCGGGACGCGGTGCGGCTCGACGTCCCCGGCGACGAGGTCGCGGTCACCGCGGCCGCGCGCGCCGGCGAGGGCCGGGTCGTCGTCGGACGGGTGGACGGGACCGTGCAGCTCGTCCCGACCACCGGCTCCGGCCCGGTCACCGAGCTCGCCGGGCACGGTGCCGCGGTCCGCGCGGTCGTCGCCGACCCGGCGGGCACCGTCGTCGCGTCCGGGGACGACCACGGCCGCGTCCTGATCTGGGACCCCGCACGGGCCCGGCCGGGCACCGGCGGGCCCGCCGGGGTCTCCCCCGCGGTCGGCGCGGTCGCCGCGACCGGGAGCCTGGTCGTCTCGGCCGGCCGCCGCTCCGACGGGGTGCTCGCCCACGACCCGGCCACCGGCACGCGCCGCTGGAGCGTCCCGGCCGGCGCGGGCCCGCTGTGGTTCGACCCCTCCGGCACCCGGCTGTTCGCCGTCACCGGGGCCTCGACCGTCGAGGAGCGCTACGCGACGACCGGGGTGCGGGCCGGGGCGGTGTCGCTGCCCGGCCGTGTGCTGGCCGGGCGGGGCGCGCTGGTGGTGACCGGTGAGCCGGACGGCACGGTCGCCGTGCGCGACGCGCGCACCGGGCGTGCCTTCCGCACCACCCAACTGCCGTCGGCACCGCGGGTGGCCGCGCCGACCCCCGGCGGGGCGACCGTGCTGCTCGCCGCGGACGGTCTGCTGGTCTGCTGGCGGCCCGCCTCCGCGAAGGTGTCCATCGTGGCGCTGCCGGCCGGGCTGGTCACGGCCGTGGCCGTCGACGACGACGGCTGCCACGGCGTCGTCTGCGACGCCGACGGCCGGGTGCACGTCTGGCGGGCCGGGTCGGCCACGGTGACCACGGTGCGTGCCGACGCGGCGCACCTGACCGCGGCCGCCGGTGCGGGCCGGTGCCGCGCGGTGACCGCAGGCTCGGACGGCTCCGCGGTGCTGTGGGACCTGACCTCGGCGACCGCGCTCGGCCGGGTTCCGCTCGACGCGCCGCTGACCGCGGTCGCGGTCGGGGGCGGGACGGTGGTCGTCGGCGACGGGTGCGGCGAGGTGCACTGCCTCGACCTGCTCGCCGGGGCCACCGCGGCCGTCCCGGACGGAGTCATCCCCGAGCAGGGCGGCTCGGCCGTGGTCCCGGCGCCGCGCACCGGGACCACGGACCGCGAGACGGCCGGTCAGGTCAGCGAGTAGCCCTCGAACTTCTCGCGCAGTGTCTTCTTCGAGAACTTCCCGACGCTCGTCTTGGGCACCTCGTCGATGAACTCGACGGCGTCGGGGAGCCACCACTTGGCCACCCGGTCGGTGAGGAACGCGATGAGCTCGTCGGCGGTGAGGGTCTCGCCGGCCTTCACCACGACGCACGCCATCGGGCGCTCCACCCAGCGCTCGTGCGGGATCGCGATGACCGCGGCCTCGGCGACCTTCGGGTGCGCCATGATCTCGTTCTCCAGCTCCACCGAGCTGATCCACTCGCCACCGGACTTGACCAGGTCCTTGGTGCGGTCGACGAGCTTGACGTAGCCCAGGCCGTCGACGACGGCGACGTCACCGGTGCGCAGCCAGCCGTCGGCGGTGAACTGAGTGCCGCCACCCTCGCCGCGGTAGTACTCCGAGGCGATCCACGGGCCCGCCACCTGCACCTCACCGGTGCTGGTGCCGTCCCAGGGCTGCTCGGCGCCGGTCTCGGGGTCGGCGATCCGCAGGTCGACGAGCGGGACCGGGGCCCCTGCAGGGCGCGCACGGTGGCCTTCTCGTCGTCGGAGAGGTCGTCGTGCTGGGAGCGCAGCACACCCAGGGTCGCCACCGGCGAGGTCTCGGTCATCCCCCAGCCCTGCAGGACCGGCAATCCGATTGCGGCACGGAAGCCCTCGGACAGGGACTTCGGCACCGCCGAGCCGCCGCAGAGCAGGACCCGCAGCGACGAGCAGTCGTAGTCGCCGAGCTTGGGCAGCAGGCCCATCCAGATCGTCGGGACGCCCGCCGCGACGGTGACCCGGTGGTCCTGGATCAGTGACAGCAGCGCGTCCGGGGTCATCCCGGGGCCGGGCAGCACGAGCGAGGTACCGGCCAGCAGGCAGCCGTAGGGCAGGCCCCAGGCGTTGGCGTGGAACATCGGGACGACCGGCAGGACCACGTCGCGCTCGCGGAGCCCGACACCGTCGGCGAACAACGTCGCGAGCGAGTGCAGCAGCGTCGAGCGGTGCGAGTAGACGACGCCCTTGGGGTTGCCGGTGGTGCCCGAGGTGTAGCACATCGCGGCGGCGGTGTTCTCGTCGTCGACGACGAACCGGCCCGCGAAGGGCTCGGCCGCGGCCAGGAGCTCCTCGTAGAGCCGGATCCGCGGGTCGTCGGGGATCTCGGTCGGCGCGCCGTCGTCGATGACGACGACGTGGCGCACCGTGGTCATCCGGTCCACGTGCGGCCAGAACAGGCCGAGCAGGGAGCGCTCGACGAACACGACCTCGTCCTCGGCGTGGTCGGCCACGTAGACGAGCTGGTCGGGGAACAACCGCAGGTTGAGCGTGTGCAGGACCCGGCCGGTGCACGGCACCGCCAGGTACAGCTCCAGGTGCCGGTCGGTGTTCCAGCAGAACGTCCCGACCCGGCCGTCGGCGGAGACGCCGAGGGTGTCGAGCACGGTGGCCAGCCGCCGGGTCCGTACGGCCCACTCGGCGACCGTGGTGGTGCGGACCGTCCCCGCCGGGGTGGCGGTGACGATCTCCTTGTGCCCGAAGTACTGCTCGGCACGGTGGAACACGTGCGGCAGCGTCAGCGGACGGTCCTGCATCAGACCGAGCATCGTTGCTCCTGGAAAGCGGTCGGGTGGGGTCGGCGCGAGCCTACCGTAATCTCGTATATGGAATGGACTATCCGGTCACGGCATCCGGACGCAGTGAACGCGGCGTCCGGCGTAATCGGACACCCGCTGTCAGCACACGTGACGCACTGTCTTAACGTTCTCGCCGACGTCCGCGAACCGTCAGGTTCCGGGCGCACGCACGCAGGGTCAAGCAACCGGCCCGGCATCCCGGGTCTCCCCCGGGAACCGTTCCCGCGCAGACACCATCTGCCGGTCGCGCCGGGCCTGGCCTCCGGTGCCGCTCGCTGCGGCATCCGCCGAACCGTCGCGTTCCGGCGCGGCGGAGGTCGAGATGTTTTCCGGGTCCTCGGACGCGCTGATCCTGCGCGCCTGCTGCGACGATCCCGCGTTCCGTGCCACGCGCTCCCCCTACGCGATCCTCGACCGCGAGCTCACGATCGTGGGGGCGAACGGCGCCTTCTGCGCCGCGACCCTGCGCGCGCCCGACGAGCTGGCCAGCCGGCCGCTCGCGGAGGCGCTGCCGGACGACCCGCGACGGCCCGGCGCCGACGGCGTCGCGATGCTGACGGCGTCGTTGTCGCGGGTGCTGCGCCTCGGGCAGCGCGACCACCTGCCGGTCCGGCGCCACGACGTGCCCGCGGCGACCGGCACGCCCGGTTTCGTCGAACGGCTGTGGGTCACGGTGAACTCCCCGCTGGCGGCCCCGGACGGACGAGTGGTCGGGGTGCTGCACCACGTCGAGGACGTGACCGGCCTGCTCGGCCCCGGCCCCGACGGCCGCGACCTCGCCGCTGCGGCGCTGGCCCGCGCGCTGGACACCGAGAACACGCATCTGCGGGCCCGTTTCGCCCGGCACGTCAGCATCGAGCAGGCCAAGGGGGCACTCATGGCCCGGCGCGGCTGCTCCGCCGACGAGGCGTTCACGCTGCTGCGCCGGCTCTCGCACGAGACGAACCGGAAGCTGCACGTGGTCGCCGAGGCGCTGCTGGCGGACACCGTCGAGCCGAGATCCTGACCGGACGCGCCGGGGCGGCCGCAGACCGTGCCGGAGCGCGGTCGCTGCGGCACGATGGGTGACCGAGACGTCGATCGACGGAGGCGACATGGTGGATCCGCACGCGGCCGTTCCGGGCCGGGCCGCAGGCACGCTGACCGGCCGGTACCTGCTGGTGCTCAGCGACGACCTGCTGACCGACCACGACACCACCCGCTCGGCGGTGGCGGAGCTGACCGGGCTGTCCGAGGTGACCAGCAGCCGCGACGACACCCCGGTGGCCCACCCGACCCTGTTCGCCCGGCTCGGCGTCGCCGTCGCCGAGCTGGACCCGGCGCGGCTGCGCACGGTGCGGGCCGACAGCCGGGTGCTGTCCGTGGAGCCCGAACGCGTGCTGCGCGCCCTGTCCGGGCCCAGCGCCGACTACCTGCGCGGGTTCGCCGACGCGGCGGGCTTCCTGGCCGAGCGCGCCGCCGCGACGGAGGCCGCCGACGCGCCCGGCGCGACCCGGTTCGCCGACAACGACCAGGTCACGTGGGGTCTGCAGGCCACCGGCGCGGACGTCGCCGTCGAGACCGGCGCCGGGATCACCGTCGCCGTCCTCGACACCGGCCTCGACCTCGGCCACCCCGACTTCGCCGGCCGGCAGATCGAGTCGCGCTCGTTCGTCGACGGCCAGGAGGTCGCCGACGTACAGGGACACGGCACGCACTGCACCGGCACCTCCTGCGGGCCGCTCGCGCCGGGCTCGGGACGCCGCTACGGCATCGCCCACGAGGCGAGGATCCTGGTCGGGAAGGTGCTCGGCGACGACGGCTCCGGCACCGACGACGGCATCCTCGAGGGCATCGAGTGGGCGATCTCCTCCGGCGCGCACATCGTGTCGATGTCGCTGGGCGCGGACCTGAACGAGGTCTCCCCCGCCTACGAGAACGCCGGACGTCGCGCCCTCGACGCGGGCACCCTGATCGTCGCCGCGGCCGGCAACAACGCCGAGCGCTCGACCGGCAACGTCGGTTTCGTCGGCGTCCCGGCGAACAGCCCGTCGATCATGGCGGTCGGCGCGGTGGACGCCGCGCTGGCCATCGCCGACTTCTCCGCGGCCAGCTCCGCGATCGAGGGCGGGCAGGTCGACATCGCCGGGCCCGGCGTGGACGTCTACTCGTCGTGGCCGATGCCCCAGCGCACCAACACGATCTCGGGCACCTCGATGGCCACCCCGCACGTCTCCGGGATCGCGGCGCTGTGGTCGCAGCGCACCGGCGCCCGCGGGCGGGACCTGTGGACCCAGCTCACCCAGGCCGCCCAGCGGCTGCCGCTGCCCTCGGGCGACGTCGGCGCGGGCCTCGTCCGGGCCCCGGGCCGATGACCACGACCGGGAGGCTGCTGGTGTCGGTGGCCGACGGGCACGTCGCCGACGACGTCGCGCGGGCCTGTGCGGCCGTCGGATTGCAGGTGGAGAAGGTGCTCTCGGGGGTCGGCGTGGTCGTCGGCACCTCCGCCGACCCGGACGCCCTGCGCGCGGTCACCGGGGTCGCCGCGGTGGAGCCGGACCGCGAGGTCCACCTGGACCGCGATCAGCAGGGGCCGGCGTAATCGGTCGACGCGCGAGGAGGATGTCCGATATGGTGGTGCACGTCGACCGCGCCCGGTAACACTCCGGCCGCGGCGGCCGACGAACCGCCCGGACCGTCCCCGGGAGGCGCCGACCCGGCGCCCCGGCCACGGCCGGTGCCACGACCCCGTACCGGCACCGCGCGATCCCGCGCGGCGCGGCACTCCGCCGCGTACCGGACACCACCTCAACCGAATCGACCATTCCTGTGCAGGCCTCCGTCCACCCACCCGTCACCGACCCCACCGTCCGGGGCGCCGTCGACCGGCTCACCGCCGAGTTCGCCGGCCGATTCCCCCAGGACCTCGTCGACCACGTCGTACGCGGCTCGCACCGCGACCTCGACGTCGTCTCCGCCGCCGCGCTCCCCGAGATGGTCGAGCGCCTGGCCCGTCAGCGGCTGATCGACCACCTCTGAGCCGTCCGGCCGCGCACGCCCGGGCAGGATGGTCGACATGTCGCGCCCGCTCTCCGGTCTGCACGTCGTCGAGTGCGCGAGTTTTCGTCGCCGGTCCCACCGGTGGCATGACGCTCGCGCAGCTCGGTGCCTCGGTCGTCCGCGTCGACCCGCTCGGCGGCGGCCCCGACCACGGTCGCTGGCCCGCCGCCGGGAACGGCACCGGCGACTCCTACTACTGGGCCTCGCTGAACAAGGGCAAGCGCTCGATCAGCATCGACATGCGCTCCGACGAGGGCCGCGAGCTCGTCCTGGCTCTGGCGACGGCGCCGGGCCCGGACCGCGGCGTCCTCGTCGACAACGTCGTGGGCCGCCGCTGGATGGCCAACGACGCGCTCGTCGCACGTCGCCCGGACCTGGTGCACGTGCGCGTGCAGGGCTACCCCGACGGCCGTCCCGCCGTCGACTACACCGTCAACGCCGAGGCCGGGATCCCGCAGATCACCGGCAGCGAGGAGGGCGCGGCCCCGGTCAACCACGTGCTGCCGGCGTGGGACCTGGTCACCGGCATGTCGGTCGCGACGGCCGTGCTCGCCGGGGTGTACCAGCGTTCCCGCACCGGCGCCGGGGTGTACTCCGAGATCGCGCTGTCCGACGTGGCGCTGGCCGGGGTCGCGAACCTGGGCTGGCTCTCCGAGGCCGCCGAGCGCGGGCACGAGCGGCCGCGGCACGGCAACCACGTCTACGGCAGCTTCGGCGTCGACTTCGCCTGTTCCGACGGGAACCGGGTGATGGTCGTCGCGCTGACCCCGGCGCAGTGGAACGCGCTGGTGTCGGTCACCGGGACCGGCGACGTGTTCGCCGCCCTGGAGCCCGCGCTCGACGCCGACCTGTCCTCGGAGACCGAGCGCTACCGGCTGCGCGAGACGATCGCGGCGGTGCTGCGGCCGTGGTTCGCCGCGCGCGACTCGGCGACCGTCGAGTCCGAGCTCAACACCGCGCGGGTGCTGTGGGGCCGCTACCAGGGCATGACGCACGTGGTCGCCGAGCACCGCGCAGGTGGGCACCCGCTGCTCGCGGACCTGGCGCTGCCCGGCGGCGCCACCGGGATCACCGCACGCTCGCCGATCCGGTGGGACGCCGACCACGGCGACGCCGGCGCCGCCCCCGAGCTGGGCCGGGAGACCGACGAGGTGCTCGCCGACGTCCTCGGCCTCGACGAGCGCACCATCGGCGGGCTGCACGACCGCGGCGTCGTCGGGTAGAGAATCCCCGTGACCGACGCACAGCTGACCGAGGCGCGGTGGACCCACGTCGCGCTGCCGACCGGCGACCTCGACGCCGCCATCGACTTCTACACGACGATGACACCCCTCACGGTCGTCGAGCGCTTCTCCGACGACGCCGGGCGGAGCGCCTGGCTGTCCAACGCCGGTCAGGTCGAGACGCCGATGGTGCTGGTCCTGGTGTCGTTCGACGCCGACAAGGGCGGCGAGCTGGGCCTGCTGCGTCCCTTCGCCCACCTGGGGATCGAGGTGCCGACCCGCGCCGACGTCGACGCCGCCGCCGACCGCGCCCGGGACGCGGGGTGCCTGCACTGGGAACCCCGGCAGATGCCGGGGCCCGTGGGGTACATCTGCGCGCTGACCGATCCGGACGGGAACGTCGTGGAGTTCTCCCACGGGCAGAAGGTGTTCACCTCGGTGCGGGAGAAGTGGGGCTGAGGCCGCTCCCCCGTGCCCGCCCCGGTCGCGGCTCGCGACTGTCCTGAGAGCGTGTTTGGAAATGGTGGGTGTGTCGGGATGGTCGACACGGCTGGGGTGCTCCATCGTGGTCGGCATGCAGGAACGACCGCGCCGGTACCCCTCGGACACCAGTGATGCCCAGTGGGTGGTGATCGAGCCGTTGTTACCGCCGCTCGCGCGGCGGGGGCGGCCTGTTGCTCATGCTCGTCGGGACGTGCTGGACGCGATCTTGTATGTCGTGCGGACCGGGTGTGCCTGGCGGGCGTTGCCGGTGGACTTCCCGCCCTGGCAGACCGTCTACTGGTACTTCAACCAGTGGGAACAGCAGAAGGTCACCGAGAAGATCCTCCCGGTCGTGCGGGGGCAGTTACGTATCGCCGAGGGCCGTGATCCGGAGCCGAGTGCGGGGATCATCGATTCCCAGTCGGTCAAGGGCGCCGACACCGTCGGCCAGGACTCCCGCGGCTACGACGCCGGGAAGAAGACAGGCGGACGGAAACGGTTCATCGTGACCGACACCCTCGGTCTGCTGCTGACCACGATGGTGTGCTCGGCCTCGGTACAGGACCGCGACGGCGCCAAGCCGATCCTGCTCAACCTCTACCTGCGCACCAGGGTGCGGTTCGTCTACGCCGACGCCGGCTTCGCCGGGCGACTGCTCGACTGGGCCGCCACGATCCTGCAGACAACGATCGAGATCATCCGCAAGCCACCCGAGCAGCGCGGATTCACCGTCCTCCCACGAAGGTGGGTGGTCGAACGGACCCTGGCCTGGCTCACCGCACACCGACGCCTGGCCCGAGACTACGAACGCCACCCCACCACATCCGAAGCCATGATCCGCTGGGCCGCGATCAACACCATCACCCGCCGCATCGCCCGTGGATACCCCGCCACCCGCCAGCAGAAACACACGACACCCTCAACCCACTAGAATTTCCAAACACGCTCTGAGACAGCACAGTCGCGGCTCGCGACCACGGACTAGCGGATCGAACGCATGTTCGAGTATCGTCGACGTCGTGACCGCCGTCCAGGAACCACCCACCCACTGCCCCGGTACGGGCGCGGGCGGGTTCCTGCGGGTCGACCTGCTGCTGGCCCAGATCGCCGTCGAGGACGCCGCGCACGAGGACCTGTCCGGGTGCACCGAGACCCAGCTGGTCGACCAGGTCCGCCAGATCGAGTCCCTCCAGGCCTCGCTCGCCGCGCTGCAGGCCACCCGGGTCCGGGCCTTCGCCCGCGCCCACGTCGAGAACCGCCTCGCCGACGCCGGTACCGCCGGGCACGGGGCCGACCCCGGGAAGCTCCACCGCAGTGTGGTCGCCCAGGTCCAGCTGGCCTGCCGGATCCCGACCGGCGAGGCACGGGCCCGGGTCGCGAACGCCCGTGACCTGCACGACGGGCTGGACCACGTCCGGGAGCTGCACGTGGTCGGCGAGCTCAGCGCCGCGAAGGTGGCCGCGGTCGCCGTCGAGTGCCGCGGCCTGACCGGTGCCCAGCGGGCCGCGGTGGACGCCCGACTCGCCGCGCACCGGGACCTCGCACGGCTCGGGATCGGCCGGCTGCGCGCGATGACCCGGCGGCTGGTCGCCGAGCTCGTCCCCGACCGGTTCCGCGCCCGCGTCCACGCCGCCAGAGCCGAACGACGGGTCACCCTCCGGCCGGCGCCGGACGCCATGAGCTACCTGACCGCCTACGTCCCCGTCGAGCAGGGCGCGGCCTGCCTCGCCGCCCTGCAGAGGGCCTTCACCGAACTCTCGGTGAGCCCCGAGCCGCTGACCCGCACCCGCGGACAGGTCGCCGCCGACACACTCGTCGAACGCGTCACCGGGCAGAGGTCCGCGACTGCGGTCGACCTGGAGGTCCAGGTGACCGTGCCGGTGCAGGCGCTCCTCGATCCCGGGTCGCCGCTCCCGGCGGAGATCCCCGGGCTGGGGCCCGTCCCGGTCGAGCTGCTCGCCACCTCCGACGGTGCCACGTCGGTTCGCCGGTTGCTCACCGACCAGGGCATCGTGATCGGCGGCGACTCCCGCAAGCGCACCTTCACCGGGCTGCTCGCCACCCTGGTCAGGGCCCGGGCCGGCCACCGCTGCACCGAACCGTACTGCGACGCCCCCGTCCGCCACCTCGACCACATCGAACGCGCCGCCGACGGTGGGCCCACCACGTTGGAGAACGGGCGCGGGGTGTGCGAGTTCCACAACCACGTACGCGAACAACCCGGCTGGCACGTCGCCCGCGCCCCGGACGGGACCGTGGCCACCACGACACCCACCGGGCACACCTACTACGGACCGGGCCCGCCGGCACCGGCCTGACCGAGCCGACCGACGCCGCCTACGGCGAGGGCTGAGCCCGCGCCCGTACCCCGGCCAGGACGGTGTCGACGACGGCAGCCGCGTAGCCGCGGCCGCCGTCGCGGGCGGCGAGGTGCGCGGGGGTGGTCGCGACGTGGTTGCGCACCGCCCCCGCAACCAGGTCCGCCACCAGCGCCACCGAGGTCCCGGCCGGGAGCTCGCCGCGGTCGATGCCGCGGCGCACCATCGTCCGGGCGCCGCGGACGTGCTCGGGGTAGGCGTCGTCGGCGAGCGCGGCCGCGATCTCCGGGACCCGGTGGGAGTCGACGAGCAGCCGCTCGACCAGGCGACCGTCGTCGCTGGTGGCGAACGCCGTCCACTGCTCGGCGAAGGTCACCAGGTCCTCGCGCAGGGAGCCGGTGTCGATGTCGGCGACGAACCGGGCCCGGTCGCGCACCGCGGCCACCAGCAGCGCGGCCCGGGTCGGCCAGCGCAGGTACAGCGACCCCTTCCCGATCGACGACCGGCGGGCCACCTCCTCCAGCGACAGCCCTGACCAGCCGCGTTCGCCGTAGACCTCGCGGGCGGCGGCGAGCGCGCGACGGTCGACGTCCGGGTCGCGCGGACGTCCGCTGCGGCGCGGCGACGGGGGCACGGCGGCGATCCTGCCAGACGTCGTTGTGACCACCGACCCACTTCTGGACGCTGGCCGTCCGTAATAGGCTCGGCGGTGTGATCAGGACAGCGCTGACCGATCTGCTGGGCGTCGAGCACCCGATCGTCGGGTTCAACCGGTCCCCCGCGGTGGTGACCGAGGTGAGCCGGGCCGGTGGGTTCGGGGTGCTCGCGGCCGTGTCGTACACCGCCGACGAGCTCGACGCGCAGCTGCACTGGATCGAGGAGCAGCTCGACGGGCGGCCCTACGGCGTCGACCTGCTCGTCCCGGAGAAGACCGCCGACCCCGGCGCCGACCGGGAGGACCTGGTCGCCGCACTGCGCGCACAGCTCCCGGCCGAACACCTCGCGTTCGTCGACGACCTGCTGGACCGCTACGGCATCCCACGGCTGCCGGCCGACCCCGGGCGGGACGCGATCGCGGCAGGGATGAGCCGGCGCGGCGCCGAGGCCCAGCTCGACGCCGTGTTCGCGCACCGGCCCGCGCTCGTCGCGAACGCGCTCGGCACCGCGCCACCGCACCTCGTGGAGCGCGCGCACGACGCCGGGATGGCCGTCGCCGCCCTGGTCGGGACCCGGCGGCACGCCGAACGGCAGCTGGCGGCCGGGGTCGACGTGCTCGTCGCGCAGGGCACCGAGGCCGGTGGGCACACCGGCACGATCGCGACGACCGTGCTCACCCCGGAGATCGTCGGCATCGCCGGGGACCGTCCGGTGCTGGCCGCCGGCGGCATCGCCTCGGGTGACCAGATGGCCGCCGCGCTCGCGCTCGGCGCGGCCGGGGTGTGGTGCGGCTCGGTGTGGCTGTCCAGTGTGGAGGACGTGGCGCCGGAGTCGGTGAAGCGCAAGTTCCTCGCCGCGGGCAGCGGCGACACCGTCCGCTCCCCCGCCCGTACCGGCAAGCCCGCCCGGCAGCTGCGCAGCGCCTACCACGACGCCTGGGAGGCACCCGGCGCGCCGGCGCCGCTGCCGATGCCGCTGCAGCCGCTGCTGACCCTGCAGGCCTGGTCGAGCATCGACGCCGCCGCCGACGCCGGGAACGCGGGCGCGCAGGAGCTGCAGTCGTTCTTCGTCGGGCAGGTCGTCGGCGCGTTCACCGAGCTGCGCGGCGCGGGCGAGATCACCCGGGAGATGGCGCGCGGGTGCGAGCAGCGCATCGCCGCGCTCGCGGGACTGGTCCGATGAGCCTCGACCCGCGCACACCCGTCGTCGTCGGGGTCGGGGAGGCCTCCGAGCGGATCGGCGAGCCCGGCTACGCCGCCCTGTCGCCGGTCGGGCTCGGGGCCGCCGCGGCCGCCGCGGCGCTCGCCGACACCGGCGCGGACCCGTCGGCGGTCGCGGCGGCGCTGACTGTCGTCGCCGGGGTGCGGCAGTTCGAGATGTCGCTCCCGGGCGCCGTCGCGCCGCTGGGCCGGGCGGACAACTACCCGCGCGCGGTCGCCCGCCGGGTCGGCGCCGACCCGGAGCGGGCGGTGCTCGACGTCGTCGGCGGGCAGTCCCCGCAACGGCTGGTCACCGAGTTCGCCGGCGCGATCGCCCGCGGCGAGGCCGGCGCGGTGCTTCTGGTCGGGGCCGAGGCGATGTCGACGGTGCGGCACATGATGTCGCGCCCCACCGACGAGCGGCCCGACCACGGCGAGCACGTCGGCGGCACGCTGGAGGACCGCGGGTACGGCTCCGAGCTGCGCAGCCCGGTCGCCGGGGAGCACAGCGTGCGCACCCCGGCCGGCTACTACGCGCTGTGCGAGAACGCCCGCCGGGCCCGGCTCGGGCTCGACCGGGACGCCTACGCCCGCGGGATGGGCGCGCTGTTCGCGCCGTTCACCCGGGTCGCCGCCGGGCACCCGCACGCCGCCGCACCGCGCGTCCGCACCGCCGAGGAACTCGTCACCGTCGACGACCGGAACCGGATGATCACCGACCCGTATCCGCGGTTCCTGGTCTCGCGCGACCAGGTCAACCAGGGTGCCGCGGTCGTCCTCACCTCGGTCGGCACCGCCCAGGACCTGGGAATCGCCCCGGAACGGTGGGTGTTCCTGCACGGCCACGCCGACCTCACCGAGAAGGCCGTGCTCGACCGCCCCGACCTGGGCGCCTACCCGGCAGCCGAGGCCGCCGTACGGCACGCCCTGGAGCTGGCCGGGACCGGTGTGGACGACCTGTCCGCGATCGACCTGTACTCCTGCTTCCCGATCGCGGTGTCCAGCGTCGCCGACCCGCTCGGTCTGGCCGCCGACGACCCGCGCGGGCTCACCGTCACCGGTGGGCTGCCGTTCTTCGGCGGGCCGGGGAACGACTACGCGATGCACGCGATCGCCGAGGTCGTGCGACGCCTGCGGGCCGACCCGGGCACCTACGGCCTGGTCGGGGCGAACGGCGGGTTCCTGTCGAAGTACTCCGCCGGGGTCTACTCCACGCGCCCCACCCCCTGGCGCGACGACGACAGCGCCGCGATCCAGGCCCGGCTCGACGCCGTCGCCACCGTCCCGACGACGACCGCGGCCGACGGGGCGGCGACCGTCGAGACCTGGACGGTGCGCCACCGCCGCGACGGCAGCCGGGACGCGGTCGTCGTCGGCCGGCTCGACGATGGTGGCGCGCGGTTCGTCGGGCGCGGCGACGACGACGAGCTGCTGGAGCTGCTCGACGGCGACCCGGCCGGGGCGGCGGTCCGGGCCCGGCCCGACGGTGACCGCACGCTCGTCACGGCCGGCTGACGGGCCCCCGGGTCACCCGCGTCGACCCGCCTCGCCCAGGGCCGTGCCCAGGATCTCCACACCGCGGCGGATCTCGTCCTCGGTCGCGGTCAGCGGCGGCGCGATCCGGAACGTCCCGCCCATGCCGGGCAGCTGCACGATGTTCATGTGCAGCCCCAGCTCGGCGCACCGCATGGTGACGGCCGCACCGAGCGCATCGGTGTCGGAGCCCGCCAGCTCCAGCCCGACCAGCAGGCCGCGGCCGCGGACGTCGCCGATCGTCCCGGACGTGCGGGCCAGGTCCCGCAGACCGTCCTGGAGCAGCGAGCCCAGCTCGTGGGCGCGCAGGTCGAGCCGGTCGCGGGTGAGCACGTCGAGCACGGTGAGCCCGACCGCGGCCGGGAGCGGGTCGTTGACGTGGGTGGTGAAGAACAGGAAGCCGCGCTCGTGCGCGACCTGTTCGATCGCGGCCGTGGTGAGGACGGCGGCCAGCGGCAGGCCCGCCCCGAGCGTCTTGGACAGGGTGAGGATGTCGGGGACCACGCCGTCGCGCTGGTGGGCGTACCAGTCGCCGGTGCGGCACAGACCGGTCTGGGCCTCGTCGAGGATCAGCAGCATCCCGCGCTCGTGGCACTTGTCGCGCAGCGCCGCCAGGTAGCCCGGCGGCAGGTCGACGACCCCGCCCGAGGACAGCACCGGCTCGACGATGCAGGCCGCGAGGCTGCCGACGGACTGGGCGTCGATCAGGGCGAACCCGAGGTCGAGCTGGCGGCGCCAGTCGAGCTCCCCGGCGTCGTCGACGAGGTCGGGGCGGTAGCGGTCGGGTACCGGCAGCGCGAAGTTGCCGGGAGCGGCGGGCCCGTAGCCGGCGCGGCCGGCGACGTAGGTCGCGTTCGCCGCGGCCTGGGTCATCCCGTGCCAGGACCGGGCGAAGGACACGATCTCGTGGCGGCCGGTGACGAGCTTGGCCATCCGGATCGCGGCCTCGTTGGACTCCGCGCCGGTCGTGAGCAGCATCGCCCGGTCCAGGCCGCCGCCGACCGAGGCGCACAGCCGTTCGCACAGCTCGATCACCGGCCGCGACAGCATGCCGCTGTAGAGGTGGTCGAGCCGGCCGACCTGCTCGCGGACGGTCGCGACGATCTCCGGGTGCGCGTGCCCGAGGATCGCGCTCATCTGACCGGAGGTGAAGTCGAGCAGCTCGCGGCCGTCCTCGAAGGTGACGGTGCTGCCGTGGGCCCGGGCGACGACGCCGGGGGTGAACCCGCCGCGGCCGGAGTAGCGGATGAGGTGCTCGGTCACAGCCAGGTCCTCTCGCGGGTACGGACGGTCCGGGCGACGGTGTCGTCGACCGGGGTCGGAGCGGGCCCGGCACGCCGACCTCCCCCGGCGCAGTCTGGCATCCCGGCCGGACCCGGGTCTGCCCGCCGACGGGACGACGGATGCGGCAAGGTGGAGGGCGGAGCAGGAACCGGACGAGGGGGACGTCGTGACCTGGAGCACCCGTGAGGTCGCCGAGCTGGCGGGGACCAGCCTGCGGGCGGTGCGGCACTGCCACGAGATCGGCCTGCTGGCCGAGCCCGATCGGCGCGCGAACGGCTACAAGCAGTACGGGGTGGCGCACCTGGTGCGGCTGCTGCGGATCAAGCGGCTCGTCGACCTCGGGTTCTCGCTGGCCCAGATCTCGGAGATGAACGATGTCGGGACGCATCCGGAGGAGGCCGCCCGCGCGCTGGACGCCGAGCTGGCCGCCACCATCGAGCGGCTGCAGCAGGCCCGCGCCGAGCTCGCGCTGATCCTGGACCGCGCCGCACCGACCGACCTGCCCGCCGAGTTCGCCGGGGCCGCGGACCAGCCGATGTCCGACGCCGACCGGTCGCTCACCCTCGTCCTGCCGCGGGTGCTGGGCTCGGAGCGGCTGCAGGCCGTCGCGGACATGCTGGCCGAGGCCCGACCCGACCCGGCGCAGGAGCGGTTCGACACGCTCCCCGCCGACGCCGACGAGGCCACCCGCCAGGAGCTCGCCGACCGGATGGTGCCGTACATGCGCGCGCTCTACGAGACCCATCCCGGTCTGGTCGCGCCGAACACCGACGCGCCGATCGGCGAGCAGCGGGCCGAGCAGACCCTCGGCCGTGCGATGCGCGAGCTGTACAACACCGCCCAGCTCGACGTGCTCGTCCGCGCAGGGAAGGCGCTCGCCGCGGAGCGCGACGGTGAGCCGGCCCCACCGACCTGAGCGCCCGTCCTCAGGCGTGACCGACGCACGCCCGCCCGACCGCCCGTGCCGGTCCGCGCAGCGGGAGCCTGCCCCCCGCGGGCACGGGCGCCGGCGCCGGACGGGTGAGGGGCGCGGCCAGCACCACGTCCGGCAGCACCGTCCCCGGCGCGAGGTGCACGTGCTCACCGTGCGGCACGGGCCCGGCGACGGCCGGGGCCGCGACGAGCAGGTGCGTCCCGGCCGGCACGCGGACGGCGAACCCGCCGTCGTCGCCGGTGGTGACACGGTCCAGCTGGCGGCCCGCCCCGTCGACGACGGTGACCGTCGCCGCGGCGGGGGCGCCGTCGGGGCCGCGGACCCGCCCGACCGTGGCCGGGACGGACCCGTCGTCGCCGGTCTCCAGCAGCGCCGGGAGCTCGGCGGCCAGCAGCCCCGCCTCACGGGCGAGCGCGGCACCGCGCCCGGTCCCGCCGGCCGGGCCGATCAGCAGGTCGAGCACGCCCGCGCAGCTGCCCGCGGGGACCGGTCGCCCGGCGACGGCGTCCGCGGTGAGCTGCGCGAGCCGGGCGCAGGCCGCGGTCAGTGCCGGGGTCCCGGACACCCCTTCGGCGGAGCGGGCCAGGCGCCGCGCGTGCTCGGCGACGGCGGTGCAGGCGGTCAGCTCGTGCACGACGTCGCGGTGGGTGGAGCCCAGCCAGGTCCGGGCCAGCGGGCGCCCCAGCAGCAGCGTCTGGTGCAGCGCGGCGTCGAGTGTGCGCGCCACGGCGCGTAGGTCCTCGCACGGGCCGGGTCGGCGCAGCGCACGGTCGACCGTGCCCAGCAGCTCGGCCAGCGCGTCGAGCAGTCCGCGCCGGGCCTCCTCCGCGGCGGACCGGGTCCGGGTGGGCAGCACGAGCACCGACACCGCGCAGCCGACGAGGCCGCCGGCCACGGTCTCCTCCAGCCGCAGCACCATCAGGTCCACCGTGAAGGTCCCGAGCAGCGCGTAGAGCTCGCCGAGCATCAGCGTGATGAAGAAGATCATCAGCGCGTAGGAGAGCCGGAACAGGTAGAGCGCGCCGAACATGCTGAGCAGGATCACCGGAAGCACCACGGCGACGTCGGGTCCCAGCACCGGCACGAGCGCGATCGCGCCGACCAGGCCGATCATGGTGCCGACGATGCGGTGTGCCGCCTTGCGCACCGTCTCGGCGACGGTCGCGGTGCCGGTGAACGCGATGAACGCCGCCAGCACCGCCCAGTAGTAGCGCTGCTCGGACAGCGCGTCGCCCACCGCGATCGCGAGGGCGGTGGCGACCGCGACCTGCACCGCCTGGCGGGTGGTCAGCGACAGCCGTGAGGCGGGGCGGCCGGGGTCCGGCGGGCGGTGCAACCGGGTCACCGTGCCCGCCGAGCCGGGCAGGTTGCCCCCGAACAGCTGAACGGCGGGGGCGAACGCGGTGTCGCGGGCGCCCTCCTCCCGCACCGCGTCGAGGGCGGCGGTCCACTCGGCGCGGGCGTCGGCGAGCACCGTCGCGTCGACGGCGAGCCGGCGCGGCGCCGGGGCCGCCACCCGGTCGGCGACCCGTCCGGCCCGTTCGCGCACCGCGTCCCAGCGGCCGCCGTGCAGGGCGGTGAGGACCGCACGGGCGTCGTCGCAGTCGAGGGCGTCGGGCCCGACCCGGGTCAGTGCGGTCACGGCCAGCTCGGCGTCGAACACCGCCCGGCGGACGATCCGGGCGGCGTCGTCGTCGGCGACGGCGGCCGGGGTCCCCAGCTGCCCGTCGATGACCAGCGCGGCCTCGTTCACGCGGACCAGCAGACTCGCCAGCCGGGCCTCGACGCGGGCCCGCCCGGCGGTACCCGGGGCGTGCTCGGCGAGGGCCAGCACGGTCCCGGCGAGACCGGCGAGCCGCGCCTCGAACGAGCGCAGCATCCGGCGGAGCACACGGTCGTTGCGGACCGGGAGCAGCACCAGCGTCAGCAGCATCACCCAGGCGATCGCGACCGCGACGACGAACGCCACCCCGGGCAGCATCTCCGGGCGCAGGCTCAGGAACAGGGCGAAGAAGTAGCCCATGAACCCGCCCATGCCGCAGACGAAGAACCGCAGCCCGAAGCGCCGCACCCAGACCGCGACGAACACGACCACGACGAACGCGGTCAGCGACGCGAGCCGGTTCCGGTCGACGAGCAGCGCCACGCCCATCCCGGCGAGCATCGACAGTCCCAGGAAGCACAGCGTCACCGCCTGCCCGGCGCGGGTGGCGTCGACGACCCCGAACGAGGACAGCATCGCCACCACCGCCCCGAGCATCATCGGCACCAGCGGCGGGGTGCCCGTCGCCGTCGCGACGAGGTACTCCACGCCCAGCGCGGTGGCGATGGCCAGCACGGCCCGGACCGCCGAGACGAGGCGGACGAGGCCGGGGTCGGAGGCGACGAACCGGTCACGGATCCGGAGGAGGCGTTCGGACGCGGTCGGCACAGTCCGTTGCATATGCTAACGATATACCGGATCGTGATCTTCGCACAGCCCGGGCCCGCCGGACGTAGCGTGGGACCCTAGGAACGATCACGGAGGTGGCGGGTGCGCGGGTACGGGTTCGTGGCGGCGGGTGGCCCGGAGCAGCAGGCGTTCGTCGAGGTCGAGGAGCCGCGACCCGGGCCGGGTGAGCTGCTCGTGCGGGTCCGGGCGGCCGGGGTCAACCCGGGCGACTGGCGGATGCGCGACGGTGACTACGGCGTCGCCGGGCCCGCCGTGCTCGGCCGCGAGGTCGCCGGGACCGTGCTGGAGGTCGGCGACGGCGTCACCGGGTTCGCCCCCGGCGACGAGGTGTTCGGCGGCTGCCCGGACATGCAGGGCGGGTGGGCGCCGCGGGCGCGGGTCATCGCCGGCTTCGCCGCGCACCGCCCACCCGGGGTCACCCCCGAACAGGCGGCGGTGCTGCCGGTCGCCGCGGGCACCGCCTGGGACACCCTCACCAACCTCGACCTCCCCGCCGGGGCGACGCTGCTGGTCAACGGGGCGGGCGGCGGGGTCGGTCTGCCGCTGGTGCAGCTGGCCCGCCGCCGCGGGCTGACCGTCGTCGGCACGGCGAGCGGGGCAAGCACGCCCTGCTCGCCGGGTTCGGCGCTGTGCCGGTGGCCTACGGCGACGGCGTCGCCGACCGGATCCGCGCGGCAGCACCGGGCGGGATCGACGGGGCCCTGGACCTCGTCGGCGGCGACGCGCTGCGTGCGGTGGCCGGGCTCGTCCCACCCGCGACGCTGTACTCGATCGCGGACAAGCCGCTGGTCGCGCAGCTGGGCGGGCGCGACGTCACCCGCGACCGCAGCACCGCCGTGCTCGACGCGCTGGCCCGGCTCGTCGCCGAGAACGAGCTCGACACGATGGTGCGCGAGGTCCGCCCGCTGGACGAGGCCGGGGCCGCGCTGGCGCTCGTCGAGGACGGCCACGTCACCGGCAAGGTCGTCCTCGTCCCCTAGGGAGTGGAGGTGCTCGGGAACGGCGACCACGCCGTGATCCATCCCGACACCCCGGTCGGGACGACCGTCACGGTGGCACCGCACGGGGAGGACCTTGACGTGACGTCGAGTTGAGGTCGGACCCTGCTCGCATGCGTGCGATCAGGGTGGACGAATTCGGTGGACCGTCGGTGCTGCGCCCCGTGGAGCTGCCGACGCCGGAGCCGGGGCCGGGCGAGGTGCTGGTGGGCATCGAGGTGGCCGGGGTGTTGTTCCTGGACACCCTGATCCGGCGAGGCGCCGCGCCGGCATTCGGCACCACCCCGCCCTACGTCCCCGGCCGCGGCGCCGCGGGCCGGGTCCTGGCGGTCGGGCCCGGGGTAGCGCCCTCGTGGGTCGGGCGACGGGTGCTCGTCGACGGGCCCGACACCTACGCCGCGGAAGTCGCGGCGCCGGTCCCGTCGCTGGTCCCGGTGCCCGACGGGCTCGACCTCGCCGACGCGATGGCCCTCCTGCACGACGGCGGCACGGCACTCGCACTCGTCGAGGCGGTGGGGGTGCGCCCGGGCGAAACCGTGCTGGTCCTGCCCGCCGCGGGCGGCGCCGGTTCGGTTCTCGTGCAGCTCGCGCACCGGGCGGGGGCGCGGGTGATCGGGGCCGCGCGCGGACCCAAGCTCGGCCTGGTCCGCTCCCTCGGGGCAGACCTGGCGGTCGACTACGGCGAGCCCGGCTGGGCGGACGCGCTCCGGCGCCGGGTCGGCCAGATCGACGTGGTGGTCGACGGTGTCGGCGGAACCCTGGGCGCCGAGGCGTTCGGGCTGGTCGCCGAGGGCGGCCGGTACTCCGGCTACGGCAACGCGGGCGGGACGCCCGTCACCCGCTCCGCCCCCGGCGTGGAGGTCCGCGGCGTGGCACAGCTCGCCGACTTCGCCGACGGCCGCCGCGCCCGCCAGGAACGCGTCCTCGCCGAGGCCGCCGCCGGGCACCTGCACCCGGTGGTGGGCAGGGAGTTCGCCCTCGACAAGGCCGCCGACGCCCACACCGCCCTGGAGAACCGCGAGATCGCAGGCAAAGCCCTGCTCCGTCCCTGAGAGCGTGTTTGGAAATTCTAGTGGGTTGAGGGTGTCGTGTGTTTCTGCTGGCGGGTGGCGGGGTATCCACGGGCGATGCGGCGGGTGATGGTGTTGATCGCGGCCCAGCGGATCATGGCTTCGGATGTGGTGGGGTGGCGTTCGTAGTCTCGGGCCAGGCGTCGGTGTGCGGTGAGCCAGGCCAGGGTCCGTTCGACCACCCACCTTCGTGGGAGGACGGTGAATCCGCGCTGCTCGGGTGGCTTGCGGATGATCTCGATCGTTGTCTGCAGGATCGTGGCGGCCCAGTCGAGCAGTCGCCCGGCGAAGCCGGCGTCGGCGTAGACGAACCGCACCCTGGTGCGCAGGTAGAGGTTGAGCAGGATCGGCTTGGCGCCGTCGCGGTCCTGTACCGAGGCCGAGCACACCATCGTGGTCAGCAGCAGACCGAGGGTGTCGGTCACGATGAACCGTTTCCGTCCGCCTGTCTTCTTCCCGGCGTCGTAGCCGCGGGAGTCCTGGCCGACGGTGTCGGCGCCCTTGACCGACTGGGAATCGATGATCCCCGCACTCGGCTCCGGATCACGGCCCTCGGCGATACGTAACTGCCCCCGCACGACCGGGAGGATCTTCTCGGTGACCTTCTGCTGTTCCCACTGGTTGAAGTACCAGTAGACGGTCTGCCAGGGCGGGAAGTCCACCGGCAACGCCCGCCAGGCACACCCGGTCCGCACGACATACAAGATCGCGTCCAGCACGTCCCGACGAGCATGAGCAACAGGCCGCCCCCGCCGCGCGAGCGGCGGTAACAACGGCTCGATCACCACCCACTGGGCATCACTGGTGTCCGAGGGGTACCGGCGCGGTCGTTCCTGCATGCCGACCACGATGGAGCACCCCAGCCGTGTCGACCATCCCGACACACCCACCATTTCCAAACACGCTCTGAGGGCCCACCACACCGAGCCCGCGGGTCGACCACCCCGAGCGGACGGGTCAGGTCCGGCTCGGGCGATGCGGACGTCCGGGAGACCGGCTCACCGCTCCCGGTCGGCCCCCAGGTGGGTGGCGAGGAACCGGTCGGCCGTCTCGAACATCGTCACCAGGTTCTCCGGGTTGACGATGGCGTGGCCCTCGTCGTCGAACACCAGGTACTCCACGTCCACCCCGCGTCCGCGCAGCGCCGCCCCGAGGTTGTCGGACTCGGCGCGCACCACGCGGACGTCGTTGGCGCCCTGCACCACCATCAGCGGGGTGCGGATGTCGTCGACCCGGGTGATCGGTGAGCGGGCCAGCATGTCCGCCTCCTGGGCGGGGTCGGCGGGGTCGCCGACGTAGCGGAACCAGTTGTTGACCAGGCCGGGGCGGGTGAACTCCGGGACGGTGCGCAGGAAGTTCGCCAGGTCGGAGATGCCGACGTACTCCACCGCCGCGGCGAAGCGGTCCGGGGTGAACGCGATCCCGACCAGGGTGGCGTAGCCGCCGTAGGAGCCGCCGAACATCGCGACCCGGTCCGGGTCGGCGTACCCGCGGGCGACGGCCCAGTCGACGGCGTCGATCAGGTCGTCGTGCATGGCGCCGGCGAACTCCCCGACCGCGGCCTCCATGTGGGCGCGGCCGAACCCGTAGGACCCCCGGAACTGCGGCTGCAGCACCGCGTAGCCGCGGTTGGCCCACAGCTGCACACTCGGGTCGAAGCCCCACCAGTCCCGCGCCCACGGTCCGCCGTGCGGCATCAGCACCAGTGGCAGCCGCTCGGGCGCCACACCGACCGGCAGCGTCAGGTAGGCGAGCATCTCCCGGCCGTCGCGGGCGGTGATCGGGACCGGCTCCACCGGCGCGAGCTGCCCTGGGTCGAGGTCGGCGCGCTGGCGGAACAGCAGCCGCGACTCGCCCGTGGCGCGGTCGTGGAACCAGGTCTGCGGGTCGCGGTCGTGGACGAACGTCGCCACCCACCGACGGCCCTCGACGTCGCCGGAGACCGCGCTCAGGTCGCCGTCGCACAGGTCGCGCAACGCGGCGAGCACCTCGGCGAAGTCAGGGTCGACGGCCCGGATCTCCTGCCGCGCACCGAGGTAGCGGACGCCGAGCAGCTCACCGGTGCCGCGGTGGCGGATCAGCGCCGACGGCAGGCTGGGGAAGATCTGGGCACGGATGTCGATGTCGTGCTCGGGGTGCCGGTCGACCACGGTGACCTCACCGGTGGTGGTGTCGAGCCGGCCGAGGTGCAGGCGGTCGCCGTCGCCGTACGTGCCGACCCAGATGCCGGTGCCGTCCGGGGTCGGTTCGTAGGGGTACACGCCGAGCGGGTGGGCGTCGCCGTCGAAGGTCGCGACCAGGTCGTCGCCGCGCCACACCCGTCCGACGCCGTCCGCGGTGAGGGTCTCGCGCAGCAGCTCGTCGCCGACGAGGGTCCAGCCGTCCCCGCCGCCCGGACTCTGCGCGAGCACCGTCATCTCCCCGGTCGCGACGTCGAGCTCGCACAGGTCGAACTCGACGGGGTTGCGGGCGTTGCTCTGCAACAGCAGCCTCCCGGGGCGTTCCGGGCGCTGCTCGACACCGAACGCCGTCGCGCCCTCGAACGGCGTGAGGTCGACCGCGGGCGCGTCCGGCGCGGTCAGGTCGACGCGGAACACGTGCCAGTTCTCGTCACCACCGGTGTCCTGCAGGTAGAGCAGGTAACGGGGGTCGTCGGTCCAGAAGTAGCGCAGCACGGTGCGGGTCTCGTCGGCGGTGACGCAGCGCTCGCCGCCACCGTCCACGTCGGACACCCACACGTTCAGGCGCCCCTTCCACGGGGCCAGGAAGGCGATGCGGGTGCCGTCCGGGGAGAGGGTCGCGGCGGTGCGGTCGGGCATCCGCAGCAGGTCACGGGCGGGGATCCGGTCGGGCAGGGCCATGGTGGTCTCCAGGGTCGGGTCGGCGGTCACAACGCAGTCCAGATCGTCTCGGCGTCGACGACGCGGTGGCGGCGCCAGGTCAGCGCGCGCTCGGCCGCGGCGACGACACCGGCGACCAAGAGGCCCGTGTTCAGCCAGCCGGGAAGGGTGATCGGCGAGGTGAAGGTCCCGAACCTGGCGGCGACGGCGTCGATGCCGGTGAGCAGCTCCAGCGCCACCGGGACGGCCAGGACGAGGTTGACCAGCAGTACGGCGACGGCGACCGCCGCGATCGTGCGGCTCACGGCGGGCGAGCGACGGGCGAGCTGCGCGCGGCGGTGCTCGAGCGTCCCGGGCACCGGGGGCAGCCGCCGCTCCCCGCCGTCGTCGGTGACCAGGTGCATCCGGGTGATGCCGTAGAGGCCGGCGTCGACCTCGATCCGGCCGCCCGGCACCGGCAGCGACGCCGGCATCCCGGCCCGCGCGACCTCCTCCCCGTCGCGGTAGAGGCGGGCATCCCAGTCGCGGGACATGTCGACCTCGACGGTCCACTGCGCACCGGGGCCGCCGGTCTCGGGGAGGTGGGTCGCGTACAGCGAGCGGTGCAGGATCTCGTGGCGACGCAGCGGCCGCAGCCGCCGGCTCACCGGACACCTGCCGTCACCGGCGGGGCGAGGGCGTCGGCCGCACCCGGCTCGCCGGGTTCTCCGGGCTCACCGAGGTCACGGAACGCGGGCGTCACCAGCGCGACGAGCGCGGTGCCGACCGCGACCGCGGCGAGTGCGATCCCGGCCGCGCCGAGGCCGGAGGTCGAGGCCAGCGCCGCGACCGGCGCCGCGGTCAGTGCCGGTGCGGCGAGCAGCAGGGTGTTCTGCGCGCCCAGGACCCGGCCACGCAGGGCGTCCGGGGTGGCCTCGATCGTGAGCACCCCGAGCACCGCGCCGACCGGGGCGTTGGTGAACCCGACGAGCGCGGCGGCACCGAGCACGAGCCACGGCGAGGCGAGGCTCCCGACCAGCGCGAACCCGGCTCCGAAGCCGAGCATCCCGAACACGAACCAGGTCCGGCGCCGCACCCGGTTCACCAGCGCCGCGTACAGCACTGAGCCGGCCAGGCCGCCCGCGGCGAGTGCGCTGAGCGTCAGCCCGGCGAGCGCGGGCAGCTCCAGAGCCGTGAAGTAGGCCGGCATCAGCGTCGTCTGCAGGGCCGCGATGACCGCGACCAGCACCGCCGACACCAGCGTCGCCCCGAGCACCAGCCGTTGCCCGGCCAGGAACACCCACGACTCCGCGAGATCCCGCACGGCCCTGCGCACCGCACCCCCCGGAGCGGTGCGCAGCACCCCCTCGACCCGACCGGCCCGCGGGTCGAGCAGTGCCGCGGTCAGCGCCGCGAGCAGGCTCGTCGCCGCGGTCACCACGAGCACCGCCGACGCCGGGCCGGCGAACGCGACCAGCAGGCCGCCGACGGCCGGACCGGCCAGCAGCAGGACGTTGGCCAGGTTCTCCCGCAGCGCGACGAGCCGGTCGAGACGGCCCGGGCGCGGGTCGAGCCGGACCAGTGCCGGGAGCAGGACCTCCTGCGCGGTCATCGCGGGCACCCGCACGACCGCGCCCAGCACACCGAGCACCAGGAAGGCGGTCATGCCCAGCCCCCACAACGCGTCGACGACCGGCAGCGCCGCGACCACCGCGGCCCCGAGCACCCCGGCGACGACGGTGACCGTCGTCGGTGCGCCACACCACGTGCAGGGTCAGCGTCGGGGTGGGCTCGGTGAGCGGAATGGCGACCATGCCCTGGGACGGGGCGCGCGCGGCCCGCGACCCGGACGCGAAACCGATCACCTGCCGGGCGGACACCAGGACCCCGGTCGCGACCGGGTCGTCGACCTCGGCGGTGACGGTGAGCTTGATCCCGGCCCGCTCGGCCGCGCCCATGATCGCGTCGTACATGGCGGGGCTCTGCTCACGGCGGAACAGCAGGCAGGGCTGACGCTCCAGCATCCGCATCGGAACGGTCCCCCGACCCGCCCACGGGTGACGTTCCCCGACCACCGCCACGATCGGCACCGTCATCAGCTCGGTCGAGGACAGCTGGGGACTGACCGGGCGACCGTAGACGAACGCGACGTCGAGCTCGCCCGCCAGCAGACCCTCCAGCTGCGGACCGGTGCGCCGCTCCCACAGCTGGGTCTGCACGCGCGGGTGCTCGGCGTTGAGCCGCGCGAGCGCGGCGGGCAGCACGTCCTGCCCCGCCGGGAAGTTGAACCCGATGTTGAGCGTCCCGGCCCGCCCGTGCGCGACGGCGTGGGCCGCGGCGACGGCGCGGTCGACCTGGTCGAGCAGCTTGCGGGCCTCCTCGCGGAAGGCCTCGCCCGCGGGGGTCAGCCGGACCTCGTGCGAGCTGCGCCGGACCAGCTCGACGCCGACGTCGCGCTCCAGCCGCTGGAGCTGCTGCGACAGCGACGGCTGGGCGAGGTGCAGGCGTTGCGCGGCTCGCCCGAAGTGGAGCTCCTCGGCGATCGCCAGGAAGGACCTCAGGTACCGGAATTCCACGAGCTGGGCTCCTCCCCTCGGCTGCGGTGGGACGGTAGGCGGCCCCGGGCCTCATTCGTCGACACCCAGACGCCGCGCAGACGAACGCTGCGTGACCAGATCCGTCACCCCCGGGGTTGCCGCTGCTCACGACCGATGGAGCCGCACTCTGCGGAACCGATCACACGATCGCCGTTCGCGTTCGCCGGTCCACCGCGGTGGACCGCGACCTACCGTCCCGACCCGTGGACCTGGAGATCACCGGCCGCCGCGCGGTCGCCGACGCCGTGCTGGAGCTGGAGCTGGGCGGTGCGGCGCTGCCCGCCTGGGAGCCCGGCGCACACGTGGACCTGCATCTCGCGCCCGGCCTCGTCCGCCAGTACTCGCTGTGCGGCGGCGACGCCGACCACTACCGCATCGCCGTACTGCGCGAACCCGACGGGCGCGGCGGTTCGGCGTTCGTGCACGACCGGCTGCGGGTCGGCGACCGGATCGAGGTCGGCGGCCCCCGCAACCACTTCCCGCTCGTTCCGGCGCCGGAGTACCTGTTCGTCGCGGGCGGGATCGGGATCACCCCGATCCTGTCCATGATCGACGCCGTCGACGCGCCGTGGCGGCTGCTCTACGGGGGCCGCGACCGCGGCTCCATGGCCTACCTGTCACGGCTGGCGGACGACCCGCGCGTCACCGTCGTCACGGGCGGGCTGCTCGACCTCGCCGGAGCCGTGGCCGCGGCGCCCGGCGCCACGGTGTACGGCTGCGGCCCCGCCCCGATGCTCGACGCCCTGCTCGAGGTCTGCCCCGGCGCACACGTCGAACGGTTCACGGCGGCCGTCGTCGACCTGCCCGAGCGCCCGTTCGAGGCCGTCCTGCGGCGCAGCGGGGTGACGGTCGCGGTGCCGGCCGGGACCAGCCTGCTCACCGCCGCCGAACGCGCCGGCGCCCCCGTGCTCCAGTCCTGCCGGGAGGGCACCTGCGGCACCTGCGAGACCGCGGTGCTCGACGGCGAGCCGGAGCACCGTGACTCCGTCCTCGACGAGACCGACCGCGCCGCCGGCGCGGTGATGATGATCTGCGTCTCGCGCGCCCGCGGCACCCGTCTCGTGCTGGACCTCTAGAACCGATCGCCGCCGGTCGATGTCCGATCGAGCCTGGTCGGACGGGGTACGGGACGCATCGACCCGGCCCCTGCGCCGTCCCGCGTTCACTCCGGGGCCACCCGGCCCTGCTGACATCTGCGCATCCCGCCATCCGAGGAGGACGACCCCGTGAGCCGCATCCAGATCGAGGGCCTGACCCGTCGTTTCGGCGACGTGGCGGCGGTCGACGGCATCTCGCTCGACGTGGCCGACGGCGAGTTCCTGGTACTGCTCGGCCCGTCCGGCTGCGGCAAGTCGACGCTGCTGCGCATGGTCGCCGGCCTGACCGCTCCGACCGGCGGGCGCATCCTGCTCGACGGCCGGGACATCACCGCCGTCCCGCCGCGCGAGCGCGACATCGCGATGGTCTTCCAGAGCTACGCGCTCTATCCGCACCTGACCGTCGCGCGGAACATCGGCTTCCCGCTCCGGACCCGCCGTCGCCGCGACGCCGACGCCCGGGTGGCGGAGGTCGCCGCCGTCCTGGGGCTGGAGGAGCTGCTCGACCGGCGGCCGCGCGACCTGTCCGGCGGGCAGCGTCAGCGGGTCGCACTGGGCCGGGCACTGGTCCGCGACCCCGGCGCCTTCCTGCTGGACGAGCCGCTGTCCAACCTGGACGCCACCCTGCGCACCGCGACCCGCGCGGAGCTGGGCGACCTGCACCGCCGTCTCGGCTCGACGTTCGTGTACGTGACCCACGACCAGGTCGAGGCGATGACGATGGCGACGCGGATCGCGGTCCTCGACCGCGGCCGGCTCGAACAGGTCGGCACACCCGAGGAGGTGTACGACGCCCCGGCGTCGGTCTTCGTCGCGGGGTTCCTCGGCTCCCCCGCGATCGGGCTGCTCCCGGCCACGCTCCGCCGCGAGGGCGGTCTGCTGTGGGCGAGCGGCGAGGACGTCGACGTCCCCCTCGGCCCGGGGGACGACCCGTCCGGGCGCGACCTGCGCGTCGGCGCCCGCCCCGAGCACCTGCGGATCGGGGACGCGTCCGGCGGCCCGCGGTGGCGCGGGACGGTCCGCCTCGTCGAGAACCTCGGCGGCGAGGAGGTCGCCCACGTGCAGGTCGGCGGCGGCCGGATCCCGATGCGCGGGCCACGCCCGCTCGGTCTCGCCGTCGGCGACCCGGTGGCCCTGACCTGCGACGCCGATCGGATCCACCTGTTCAGCGCCACCAGCGGCCGTCGCCTGGTGCGTGCGCCCCAGCCCACCCGCGCCGCGGCAGCGGCCGCGGTCTGACCACCGCTTCCCTGGAGGAACCCCGTGCGTCCCATCCGACTCGTCGTCGCCCTCGCGACGGCCTCCGTACTGCTGCTGGGCGGCTGCGGGGTGGGCGGCTCCGCCGGCCCCGCGACCGGGAACGCCGGGCCCGTCCCCGAGCTCGGCCCCGACCAGAAGGTGACCATCACCTTCGAGTCCTACAACTTCGGACAGGCCGGTCCCTGGACCGACACCTTCACCGCCCTGCTCGACCGCTTCCACGCCGAGCACCCGAACATCACCGTCGTCGCGCAGAAGCCCCAGGGGACCAGTCCCAACCCCGCCGCCGACACCGTGACCAGCATCCAGACCCAGGCCGCGACCGGGAACGCCCCCGACGTCGTCCAGCTCGGGTTCTCCGACCTCGGCTACGCCGTCGACCAGATCGGGGTCAAGCCGCTCGACGACCTGGTGGGCGCCGACGCCGTCGACGCCGCCCTGGGCGGGCCGCACCCGTTCGCCCCGTCGGCGGCGAAGCTCGCCACCCTCAACGGCACGACGTACGGCATCCCGTTCGTCCTGTCCACGCCGGTGCTGTTCTACAACGCCTCGCTGTTCACCGCCGCCGGCCTCGACCCGGCGAAGCCTCCGGCCACCTGGGACGAGGTCGCGACGGCGGCCGCGAAGATCAAGGCCGCCACGGGCAGGGAGGGCGCCTACGCGGACTGCGTGACCACCCAGGCCAAGGACTGGTGCCTGCAGAGCATCGTGCGCTCCCACGGCGGCCGGGTCCTCTCCGAGGACCGCTCGACGCTGGAGTACGCCGAACCGCAGGCCGTGCAGGCGGTCAGCACGCTCGCCGACATGGTCCGGTCCGGCGCCAGCCCCAAGTTCAGCCAGCAGCAGGCCGTGGAGGCCTTCGGCCGCGGCGAGCTCGGCATGATCCTGAAGTCGAGCGCGCTGCAGGGCACCTTCACCAAGGGCGCGAAGGGTGCGGGCTGGGAGCTGCGCGGAGCGGCCACCCCGTCGTTCGGTGCGATCCCCGCGGTCCCGACCAACTCCGGTGCCGCGCTCTTCGTGCTGTCCGACGCCCCCGCCGAACAGCGGGCCGCCTGGGAACTGATCACGTTCCTGACCAGCGACGACTCCTTCGCCGAGATCGCCAGGAAGATCGGGTACCTGCCGCTGCGCACTGGCCTGACCGACGGTGTGCTCAAGGACTGGGCCGCGGCGAACCCGACCGCCCGGATCAACATCGCCCAGCTCGACCGGATGGAGCCGTGGGTCTCCTTCCCCGGCCCGGACTACCTCCAGATCCGCGACGGGATGATGGGTGCCGTCGAGAAGGTCGTGCTGCAGGGCGCCGACCCGCAGGCCACCCTCACCGAGGCCCAGACCCGTGGCCAGGCCCTCATCCCGACCGGCGGCCGGTGACGAGGTGACGACGCTCGCCGTGGTCTCCGACACCCACCTGTCGGCCGACCCCGTCTCCGCCTCGGCGCTGCGCCACGCCCTGGCGCGCATCGAGGCGGGGACGCGCCCGGACGCCCTGTTGCTGCCCGGCGACCTCACCGCCGACGGCGACCCCGCCGCCTACCGGCTGCTCCGAGAGACGCTGGACCCGGTCGCCGCGCGGCTGGGGGTCCCGGTCGTCACGGTGATGGGGAACCACGACGAGGGCGGCGCGTTCCGTGCCGCCCTCGGCGCCCCGGAGTCGACCACCCGGGTCGGCGGGCTGCGGGTCATCGCCCTGGACAGCACCGTGCCGGGGCACCATCACGGGCTGCTCGGCCCGGCCCGGCTCGCCGCCCTCGCGGCCGAGCTGGACACACCGGCCCCCGCGGGCACCGTGCTGGTCCTGCACCATCCGCCGCTGCCCTCGGCCGTCCCGTCGGTGGACCTGCTCCGGCTGCGGGACGCCGACCGGCTCGCCGAGGTGGTCGCCGGCAGCGACGTCAGGATGATCGTGTCCGGGCACGCCCACCACGCCGGTGCCGGGGCCCTCGCGGGGATCCCGGTCTGGATCGCGCCCGCGCTGGTCTACCAGGTCGACGTGTTCCCCCCGGCAGGACGGCTGCGGGGCGTCGCCGGCGCCGGGATCAGCCGGATCGACCTGATCGACGGCGCCACGGTGGCCAGTGCGGTCCCGCTCGACGGCGACCCCGTCTACGACGTCGATGCGGCCGAGCGGATCGCCTGGATGCGCGCCCGGATCCCCGGATGACCGCGTTCGTCGACGTCCCGGCCCCGCCGCGCACCGTGGTCGCCGCCACGAGGCCGCCGTGGTGGCGGCGGGCGGCCCGGGCCGCACCGCCGTACCTGTTCCTGCTGCCAGGTCTTGTCCTGCTCGTGGTGTGGGTCTACCGGCCGCTCGCGGTGACCGCGCAGCTGTCGTTCCACTCGTGGAACCTGCTGCCCACCGTCGCGGCCCGGCCGGTGGGCCTCGACAACTACGTGCGGCTGTTCGCGCTGCCCGACTTCCCGGCCTCGGTGGGGCGCACGGCCGTACTGATCCTCGGTCTGCTGCCGTTCACGCTGGTCGTCCCGGTCGTGGTCGGCCTGCTCGCGGCTCGGGTACGCGGCCGGGCCGCGACCGTCTACCAGGCGCTGGTGTTCGCTCCGATGCTCGTCGCCCCGGTCGCCGGGGCGGCGGTGTGGCAGTGGATGCTCGACCCGCGGGCGGGGCTGGTGAACCGGCTGCTCGGCACCGACCTGAACTGGTTGCAGGAACCGTCGCTGGCCCCGCTGGTCATCATCGTCGTGACCGGCTGGCACGTTCTGGGGTTCGCGACGCTCGTCGTCGCCGCCGGGCTCGCCGGGATCGACTCCGAGTACTCCGCGGCGGCGGCGCTGGACGGGGCCACCCGCTGGCAGACCACCCGCTGGATCACGCTCCCCCTGCTGTCGCCGACGCTGTCGTTCCTGCTGCTCATGACGCTGCTGCTGGCCGCCCAGTGGAGCTTCCCGCTGGTCAACACCCTGACCCAGGGCGGGCCGTCGGACTCGACGACCAACGTCTACTACCTGCTGTGGGACTACGCGTTCGGATCGTTCGACGCGGGGCTGGGCGCCGCCGCCGGAATGATCTTCTTCGTCGGGTTCGGGCTCATCGCCCTCGGCCTGGTGCGGCTCACCGAGCGGCTGACCTTCCATGACTCCTAGGGAGCTGTGAGATGACCCTGTTGGAGACGCCCGCGCCGGTGCACGCGCCGTCCGACGGTGCACCCACGGTGCGCGGGTCCCTGCTCCGGACGGCCGTGGGGCACGGCGTGCTCGGGCTGCTCGGGCTGGCCTGCATCCTGCCCGTGTACTGGCTTGTACGCGACCTCGCTGCGCCGGCCCGAGGACGTCTACTCGGCCTCGCCGTTCCCGTGGCCGCTGTCGTCGGACAACTACGCCTACGCGTGGGAGGCGGCGGACCTGCCGCGGCTGCTGGTCAACACCACCGTCATGGCGGTCATGATCGCGCTCGGTCAGCTGGTCACCGGGCTGCTGGCCGGGTACGCCTTCGCGGCCTGGGACTTCCGCTTCCGCAACGCGCTCTACCTGGCGTTCGTCGCGACCTGGCTGGTGCCCTTCCAGGCGACGATGGTGCCCAACTACGTGCTGCTCAACCAGCTCGGCACCCTGAACACCATCGCCGGGGTCATCGTCCCGAACCTCTGTTCCGCACTCGCGGTGATCATGCTGCGGGCGCACGTGCGCTCGGTGCCGCGCGAGCTGCTCGAGGCCGCCCGGATGGACGGTCGCGGCGCGTGGTCGATCCTGTGGACGGTCGTCGTCCCCAACCTGGGGCCGGCGCTCGCCGCGCTCGGGGTGCTGCTGTTCGTCAACGCCTGGAACGAGTACTTCTGGCCCGCTCTGGTGCTGCAGCGGACGAATGCCGTGCTGCAGCTCGGGTTGCGCAGCTTCATGGGCACCGAGGGGAACGACTGGGGTCCGTTGATGGCGACGGCGGGGCGCGCTCAGGCGGTGGAAGCACTTGCCTCGATGAGTTCGCTGAATACCTCGGAGGGTTTCTTCCAGTCGAAGATTTTACGTGGTCGGTCGTTGATGTCGGCGGCGATCATGGACAGGTAGGTGGGGTCGGAGGGGATCTCCACGCCTTTGGGGAGGTACTCGCGCACGATGCGGTTGAGGTTCTCGTTGCTGCCGCGCTGCCAGGGAGAGCGCGGGCGAGCGAAGTAGACCGGCATCGAGCCCTTGGACACCACGTGGTGGGCGGCCATCTCGGCCCCGCAGTCCCAGGTCAGCGAGCGGCGCATCACCTCGGGGAGCCCAGCGGTCGCAGCGACCACCGCCCGGGTCACAGTGTGGGAGTCACGCCCGTGCAGCGGGACCAGGACCAGGAACCGCGAAGTGCGCTCCACCAGCGTCGCTACCGCGGTCTTACCTGCTTTACCGATGACCAGGTCGCCCTCCCAGTGCCCGGGCACCGCCCGCCCCTCAGCCTCAGTAGGTCGTTCATCGATGTAGGTCGGTTCGACGATCCGGGGAGCAGATGGAGGCCTACCGCCGCCACGACGGGCGGTCCGGCGGGTCCGTAACGCGATCAACTCGCGAGCCAGGGTGGACACCGGGGTGGCATAGACCCACTGGTAGATCGCCTCGTGAGACACCCGGTAAGTCTCGTCGGTCGGATAGAGCCGGGGCAGACGGCCCGCGATCGAGGCCGGGGACCAGCCGATCTGCAACAACCCGGTCACTACTTCCCGCAGCCGCGGTGACCGGTCCACCGCGAACATCTTCGGCCGGGACCGCCCGACCCGCGCCGCTTCCTCAGCCGGCCCCGCCCGGTAGCCGGCCCGGCCGCCGTGACGGGCGACCTCACGAGAGATCACCGACCGATCCCGCCCCACCACCGCAGCGATGTCGCACAACCGCCGGCCAGCGGCCAACCCCCGGGAGATCTCCTCCCGATCAGCCAAAGTCAACAGTTTCCGCACGTCATGATCCTGTTCCTCGCCGAACAACAAGATCAAGTGCTACGACCGCCTGAGCGCGCCCGGGGCTGGCCTGTCTGCCGGTCCTCGTCCTCTATCTCGTACTGCAACGTCGAATCGTCGACGGATTCGTGCGATCCGGCCTGAAATAGCCCGTCCCAACGATCGCGACCATTTCCGAGAATCGGAGGAGCAATGAGGCTCGTGTCTCCCGCCCTGTCCGGCACCGACGACCACGCGCTGCTGGCCGAGTACTTCGATCCGGCCTGCCGTGCCGACCCCTACCCGGTGCTGGCCCGCATCCGCGAGGCCTCGCCACTGGTGCTGCACGGCGGCGACCTCGTCGTCGTCGCCCGCTACGACCACTGCCGTCAGATGCTGCGGGATCCGTCGACCAGCAACGACCCGCGCAACACCCGGATCGGTGCCGACATCCCGCCGCGCCAGGAGTCGCTGCTGTTCCTCGACCCGCCGGTGCACACCCGGGTCCGGCGCCTGGTGTCCAAGGCCTTCACCCCGCGGGTGGTCGCCGCGCTGGAGCCGCGGATCGTCGAGCTGGTCGGCGCCCTGTTCGACCGGATCGGCGACGCCGAGGAGTTCGACGTCGTCCGGGACTTCGCGGTGCCGCTGCCGATGCAGATCATCTGCGAGCTGCTGGGCATTCCGCTGGAGGAGTACCGGGACTTCGAGAACGTCGCCCACCTGTTCGGGCGGGTCCTGGACTTCCACCACATCATGCCCAACCCCGAGATCGGCGAGGCGGAGGCGGCCCGCGGGACCCTCATCGCCTACCTGCGCGAGCTCATCCAGCGCCACCGCAGCCGGCCCGACGGCAGCCTGCTGTCCCACCTCGTCGCCGTCGAGGAGCAGGGCGACACCCTGTCCGAGGTCGAGCTGCTGGCGACCTGCGCACTGCTCATGGGCGCCGGCTTCGACACCACGGTCAACCTGGTCTCGAGCACCCTGGGCTCCCTGATCTCCGACCCCGCCGCCTACCGCCGGTTGCGCGACCGGCCGGACCTGGTGCCCTCGGCCGTCGAGGAGGGACTGCGGCACGAGTCCCCGGTCCAGTTCGCCCTGCGGTCGGTGATGCAGCCGACCACTCTCGGCGGCCTGGACGTCACGCCGGGCACGGCGGTGCTGGTCCTGTTCGCCGCGGCCAACCGGGACCCGGAGCACTTCCCCGAGCCCGACCGGTTCGTGGTCGACAGGGCCCCGTCGGACCACGTGGCGCTGTCCGCGGGCATCCACTACTGCCTCGGGGCCGCGCTCGGGCGCGTCGAGGCGGCCGTCGCGGTCCGTGAGTTCGTCCGCCGGGTACAGGACCCGGTCCTCGTGCCGGGCGCCACGGCCTTCCGGGAGAACGTGAACCTGCGCGGGCGCGACACCATGCCGGTGCGGCACCGGGGCATCCTGCCCGCCTGAGCGACGCACTCCCCCGACGACACCGGCCGGCGGCGGGGCTCCGATCCGACACCACCTCGGAACGGAACCCGCCGCCGGCCCCTGCGTCGTGGCCCCTGCGTCGTGGCCCCTGCGTCGTGGCCACGGCACGGTGGGCGCGACACGGTGAGCGCGACGGCTCAGCGGCGGTCGGGCCGGCCCGACAGGGTGTGCACCAGGAGCGCGAACGCCCCGCACCCGGCGGCGACCATCCACAGCGAGCCCGCTCCGACGGTGGCCACCACGACTCCGCCCAGGGCGGCGCCCGAGGCGATCCCGACGTAGACGGCCGAGGCGTTCAGCGAGATCACCAGCGGTGCCTGGCCGGCCATGAGCCCGACGAGCTTGTGCTGCTGCGCCGGGAGGAAGGCCCATCCGGTGATCCCCCAGGCGACCAGGAACGCCAGGGCGCTCGGCAGCGTCGTCGCGGTGAGCGGGGACAGCACGAAGTTGAGCGTCATGAGCCCGAGCGAGACCGAGATCGCCCGCTGCGCGCCCCAGCGGTCGGCGAGGCTACCGCCGCACCACGCCCCCAGCACCCCGCCGAGGCCGAACGCGGCGACGAGCAGGCTCAGCCACCGCTCGCCGATGTCGGGATCGGGCCCGAACAGCGGCCCCAGATAGGTGTAGGGGGCGTACCCACCCGTCATCCCGACGGTGGTCACCACCAGCGACAGCAGCAGCTCCGGGGACCGCAGCGGGGCGAGGCGCTCCCGCAGCGGGAGGGGATCGGCGGTCCCGACCGCCGGGCCCCGCAGGGCGAGCCCGACCACCGCGACGAGAGCCAGTCCCGCGACCAGCACGAACGTGCCACGCCACGAGAGCTGCTGCTCCACGACGATGCCCAGCGGCGCCCCGAGGACCGTGCCCGCGGACTGGCCGCCGAGGACCACGGCCAGTGCTCGTCCGCGGTACCGGTCGGGCACCAGCCGCGAGGCCGCGCCGGCCGCGGCGGGCAGGTACAGCCCGGCGGCCCCGGCGCACAGCGCACGCCAGAGGTCGAGCATCCAGATGGAGGTCGCCGCGGCGGCGAGCAGGTTGAACACCGCGAACAACGCCATCGACGTGACGAGCACGCGCCGCAGCCGGACACCGGACGTCAGCCCGGTGAGCAGCGGGGCACCGACCGCGTAGGCGACGGCGAACACCGTCACGGTCTGACCTGCGACGGCGACGGGCACGTCGAGATCCCGGGCGATCCCGCCGAGGATCCCGGCCACGACGAACCCCTCGGTCCCGATGGCGAACCCGCCGAGAGCGAGTATCGACAACGTCGGCCAGGGCATTCTGCCGGAGGCCTGCAGGACCGGCGGAGCGTCGCTCATCCTGAAACCGCGATTCTCATGGAACCAGCGTCGTCCATTCCTCCTCGCGCATTCCGTCGACACCGCGTGAACGGGCGATGAATTGTCACGCCGAATCGGACGTCGATTCGGCAGGACAATTGTTCGATGCATTCTGCGGACGACCACGCGTCCCACCGGGGACGGCGCCCCGGGTGGCCACCGGGTGGCCGGGCCTCACGGCAGTGCCGCGTCAGCCCGCGTCGAGGGCCGCGGTGAGCCGGGCCAGCACCGGGGCGGCGACGGCGAGCGCCGCACGGTCGGCCGGGGCGAGCCGGTCCAGCGCCACACCGAGCAGGGTCTCGGCCGCCGCGTCGTAGCGGCCCAGTGCCTCGGTCGCCCGCGGCGCGACGGCGACGAGCACGGTGCGCCGGTCGGCACCGTCGCGTCGCTGCACGAACTCGTCGGCGGTGAGCGTGCGCAACAGGTTGCTGACGGTGGAGCGGGCCAGGCGCAGCCTCGCGGCCAGCTCGCTCGGGGCGAGCGGCCCGGCCGCGGCCAGCGTGCGGAGCAGCTCGATCTGCGCTTCGGAGAGATCCGGCAGGTCGGCGGCGGTCCTGGCGCGGCGCAGCAGGGTCCGCCGCAGCGGACCGAGCTCACGGACGAGCAGCGCGGCGGTCGTCGTCACCGGCACAGTGTCGCACATCGCATTGCCACAAAACAGTTTTGTTGCAAAACTATGGGCATGGACGAAAACGATCTGACCGCCGTCGTCGGCCACCGGTTCATCTACACCTACGACAACGGCTGGCAGTACGAGATGTACGTGAAGAACGACCACACCATCGACTACCGGATCCACAGCGGCCACGTCGGCGGGCGCTGGGTGAAGGACCAGGAGGTGGACCTGGTCCGGCTCGACGAGGGCGCCTACAAGGTGTCCTGGAACGAGCCGACCGGCACCTCGGTCGTCGTCTGCGTGATGCCGGTCCGCCGGCGTCTGCACGGCACCATCTTCTTCCCGCGCTGGGTCGCCGACGACGGCAAGGAGACCGTCTGCTTCCAGAACGCGCACCTCGACCGCATGCGCGAGCTGCGCGACGCCGGGCCGACCTACCCCATCGAGACGATCCCGGAGTTCGCCGAGATCACGCTGTTCGAGCACGTCGGCGTCGACGACGAGTCGGTCATCGCCGTCGGCCCGGAAGAGCTGCCCGCCGGCTTCGCCGACCGGAGGAACTAGCCTGCGCTCCGTGCAGTTCGCCGAGGCCGAGGCCACCTACCGCGCCCTCGTCGAGGACCTGCTGGCCGGCCGGGCCACCGTCGCCGACGCCGTCGCCCGGTTCGCCGGGCCGCTGAGGGCGGCATGGGTCGACGACCGCGCCGACGACGAGGTCGAGGGCCTGGCCTGGGCCGCGGGCGGTGCGGTGGCCACCGCCGCGACCGACCCGGCGCACCACGAGCTGCTCGCCGAGCTGCTCGCCGAGCTGCTCGCCGCGGTCCGGGCGCTCGGACCGCTCGTCCGCGCACCCGGTGGCCAGGCCTGCACGGTGTGGGGGCTGACGGTGTTCACCGACCTGCCCTGCGTCGGCGCGCAGCTGCGTGAGGCCCTCGACGTCCACCCGACCGCGGCACCGGCGCTGTTCGCGTTCGCCGATCGGCTCGACCGAGCCGGGACCCTGGACTTCTCCGGCTGGGCCGGCTGGGCCGACGGGGTCACCGACGGCCGAGGACCCTGAGCGCGGCCGGGCCGAGCGGGCACCACCCGGCGCCGACGGGCACCGCCGAGCGCGCCACGCGGTCCCGGCCCCTCCGCAGGGTGCGCCCCGACGGGCGAGCGTGTATGCCCTTGTCCTGACGCCAACGCATCGGAGGAGCCCGTGGAGTTCGACATGCTGGTCGAGGTGCCGAAGGGCAGCCGCAACAAGTACGAGGTGGACCACGAGTCCGGGCGCATCCGGCTCGACCGCACCCTGTTCACCGCCACCCAGTACCCGGGCGACTACGGCTTCGTCGAGGAGACGCTCGGGGAGGACGGCGACCCCCTCGACGCGCTCCTCGTCACCACCGGCGAGCCGTTGTTCCCCGGCGTCCTCGTGCTCGTGCGCACCATCGGCATGTTCCGGATGACCGACGAGGCGGGTGGCGACGACAAGCTCCTCTGCGTCCCGGCCCACGACCCGCGGCTGGAGAACCTGCGCGACATCCACCACCTGCCCGAGTTCCACCGCCGGGAGATCCAGCACTTCTTCGAGATCTACAAGGACCTGGAGCCGGGCAAGAGCGTGGAGGGCGCCGACTGGGCGAACCGGGCGGCAGCCGAGGCCGAACTGGAGGAGTCACGGAAGCGGTTCCGGGAGGCCGGACACTGACCGCGGCACCACCCGCCGGGGTCGCCGGTCAACGCCGGGCGACGCAGGACACCGCGGAGTAGCCGCTCCCGGCCGTCTCCTCGGAGATGACGGCACCGTCGACGAGGATCCGGCACGAGATCTCGCCGTCCCCGCCGGAGGCGATCACCGAGTACTCGGCGGGCTCGTCCGAGGCCGTGACGGCCCGCCGCCAGGGCAGCGGGACCTCGGAGCCCTGGCCGACCGACGACCCACCGCCGAAGGTGATCATCCGTGACGTGCCGGAGCCGTTCACCTCGAAGGTGACCTGACCCGGCGCGCCACCGGCGGCGTCGGGAGCCGGCGCGCCGTTGGGTGCGGTGTCCGCCGCCGGGGTGTCGACGGCCGGGACGACGCCGGGCTGGCCGCCGCCGGTCGACGTCCCGAACGCGACCGAACCCTCCCGCACGCGGCCGGGGTCTGGTCCCGGTGCCGCCGAACACGGCGAACCCGATCGGCACGGCCGCGGCAGCCGCCGCGGCGACGCCGACGACCCACGGCCATCGGCGTCGACGGGGCTCCGCCCGCACCGCCCGTCGGCGTCCGCGCCGCGGCGGGTCCTCCGGGCGGTCGTCGGGCCCCACCCCGATGTCATCGGTGTCGGCGTCGGTCTCCGTGTCGCGGTCGGTGGCGAGGTCGAGGTCGCGCGGGTCGTACCCGAGGTCGTGCGGGTCGGCCGGCCGGGCCTCGACGAGCGGCAGTCCGCGCGCGTCCCACGCCGTCTCCGGGGCCCGGTCGACGGGCCGGGGGCGGGCTGCACGGAGGTCGGGTCCCGGTCCGGTCTCCGGGCCGCCCCACGGGTCCGGGTCGTCCCCGGGGCCGGCGGTCGCGAACCCGCCGAGGGCCGTACCGACTCCCGTCGCGGTCCTCGGCCCGCCGGCGGCCGCCGTGGCGGGGACGACCGCTGTGGTCGTGCCCGGGCGGGGACACGACCGCCGGCGCCCGACGCACCGGGTGCGGCCGGGGCCGCACCGTCGCGCTCGGACGCGCTCCTTCGGCGTACGGGTCCTCGGCGTACTGGTCCTCGGGGTAGGGCTCCTCGGCCGGTGATCCCCCGGGAGTCCGGTCGGACGAGGGCGCGCCCGGTCCGGCGCTCTCCGGTGCACGGCGACGCCCGCGCCGGGAGCCGTGGTCGATCCGACCCGCTGTTCGCCGGGCGAGATCGTCACGCTCCGTCATCGGCCGGGGACGGTCCCGCGTCGCGGCCACTCGGCGCCCGGGCTCCCGTGCGGTCGGGAAGACGATGCCGGCGACGAGGTCCTCGGGCGAGAGATCCCGGGCCGGAAGCTCGGGATCGCCGTCCGACCGGTGCATCACCTCGACCGACCGGCGTCGTCCGCGGCGGGCCACCGGGGACGACTCGTCCCCGAGCACCCAGCGACCCGAGTCCGGGTCCCATCTCGGTCCTGACACGACGCCCCCCTGCGGTAGCCGTGTCGATTCAACGAATCGGAGGCGCACCGGTTACGGACCGCGGTCGCCATCACCCCGTTCGGCCCCACCACCGCGGGGGTCCTCCCGGTCGGCGAGCCGGACGAGCGTGGCCCAGAACTCGTCGCCCCTCGGGCTGGAGGTGGGGGCGAGCAACACCCGGCGGACGGCGTCGGCGTGCGCGGGCCGGGCCGCCCGCAGCGACCGCAGTCCCGGTTCGGTGACGACGACCCGACGCCGCCGGTCGGCGTCGGTGTCACGGTCGACCAGCCCCCGTTCGGCCATCCGTCCCAGGTGGCGCGACAGCCGCGCCCGCTGCCATCCGAGCATGTCCCCGAGATCCTGCTGGGCCATCCGTCCGCCCCCATTCTCGACGACCCGCGACAGCACCGAGAAGTCCGCGACCGACAGCCCCGACGCGTCGGCGATCGCGGTGGCGACCGCAGCGTTCACGGCATCGTTGGCGCGCTTCCACGCGACCCACCGGGCGGTCTCGGCCTCGTCCAGGGGCGGTGTCATGCAGATCATCCTACCGGCCGGTTATCATGTAAAGTCAGCAGGTCCACCATTGTTTACATGACAACACCTGAGACGCGCTCGGTCCTGATCACCGGAGGCAGCGCGGGCATCGGCCTCGGGCTCGCGAGGCGTTACCGGCGAGCGGGACACCGGGTCCTGGTCACCGGGCGGGACCCCGGGCGGCTCGCCGCGGTCGCCGCCGGCGAACCGGGTGTCGAGACCTTCGCCGGCGACCTGGCCGATCCCACGGAGCGTGAACGGCTGGCCGAGCACGTCCGCCGGGTGCTGCCCGCGCTCGACGTCCTGGTCAACAACGCGGGCGTCCAACGGCGGGTGGGGATCGCCGCGGACGCCGCCCCGTGGTCGGAGGTCCAGAACGAGATCGACGTGCTCCTGTCCGCTCCGCTGCACCTGACCCGGCTGCTCGTCCCGATGATGCTGGACCGGGGCGGGCCTGCTCTCGTGGTCAACGTCAGCTCGGGTGGCGCCTTCGTCCCGCAGACGTTCGCCCCCGTCTACAGTGCGGCGAAGGCGGCGGTGCACAGCTACACCGTGACCCTCCGGGAGGCGCTGGACGGAACCCGCTGCCAGGTCGTCGAGCTGATCCCGCCCGCCGTGGCGACGGGCCTCGCCGGACCGGGCGCGGCCCACGGCGCCGACCCGGACGAGTTCTGCGACGCCGTGTTCCCCCTGTTGGACGGGTCCCGGCCGGAGGTCGGGTTCGGCCCGACCGCCGAGCCCGGCATCACCGCACGGATCGATGCGGAGCGCCGGGCGTTCCTCGGGTCGGCCGCGCGGGCGGGCGTTCCCGGGTTCGCACCGGCGTCGCGGCACTGACCGGCTCGACGGTCACCGAGACACCGGAGTCGACCGGTCGCCCGCGCGGCGGGGCGCCTCCGGGCGCTCAGGGCGCGAGCGCCCGGCACGCGCGCCGCACGACGGCATCGCCGTAGGCGTGGTCGAGCACCCCGGTCCGCAGCTGCCACCGGTGGAAGACCGGCGCGATGACCAGCTCGAACGCTTCGACGTCGCCCACTGAGCCGTCGATCTGACCAGCGGCCCTCGCCGTCGCGAACCGGTCGGCGAACAGGGCGATCTGCGGGGCGAAGACCTGTTCCAGCACCTGCGCCCCGATGCCGGTGTCGACGAGCGCCTCGACGCACAGCGCCCGCAGGAGCGCGTCCCATCCGGGGTCCGCGAGCTCGTCGACGACCGACCGCAGCACCGCGGTCAGGTCGGCGACCAGGTCGCCGGTGTCCGGTATCCCGCTGCCGGCGGCCGCTGCGTTGCGGTGGGCCACGGCGTCGACCAGCAGGGCACCCCGGTGCGGCCACCGCCGGTAGAGGGTCGCCTTGCCGACACCGGCACGCGCGGCGATCGCCTCCATCGTCACCTGCGGATACGGCAGCTCCGCCGCCAGGGCCAGCGCCGCGGAGAGCGCGGCCGTCCGTGCCCGTTCGGAGCGACCGACCGGTGCCGACGGGCGGTCACGGCTGTCGTCGTCCACCCGGCCACGATAGCAATCGATACGGAACGTTCCGTATCGTTGTGGGCATGAGCGTCCGCCCCGCCGAGGAGAGCCCCGTGACCGAACGACCTGTCTGGTTCGTGACCGGCGCCGGCCGCGGCCTCGGCCGGGCGCTGACCCGGGCCGCGCTCGACGCCGGGGAACGGGTGGTGGCCACCGTCCGCCGCGCCGACGCACTCGCCGACCTGGACCGCGAGTTCCCGTCGACGCTGCACGTGGCGGTCGCCGACGTCCGCGAGCGGGACGCGGTCCGAGCCGCGGTCGCCTCCGGCATCGCGCGTTTCGGCCGGCTCGACGTCGTGGTCAACAACGCCGGGTACGGCCTCGTCGGCGCGATCGAGGAGGTCGACGAGACCGAGGCGCGCGGCATCGTGGACACGAACCTGCTCGGCCCGCTGTGGGTCGCGCAGGCGGTGCTCCCCCACCTGCGCGCCCGGGGCGCCGGGCACATCGTCCAGATCTCGACGACCGGCGCGGTCGGCGCCATGCCCACCCTCGGTCTCTACAACGCGGGCAAGTGGGGCCTGGAGGGCTTCTCCCAGGCGCTCGCCGGTGAGGTGTCGCGCTCCGGCGTCCGCGTCACCGTGGCCCAGCTCGGCGGGTTCGACACGGACTGGGCGGGCTCGGGGATGCACTTCGCGAGCCCGTCGGCGGACTACGACGACCTGCGGCGCGAGCTGTTCGGCACGGCCGAGGTGCCGTGGCGGACCGAAGGCCCGCTCGGTGCGCCCGTGGCGGAGGCGGTCGAGGCCCTGCGCCGGCACGTCCACGCACCCGACGGCCCGTTCCGCCTCCTGGTCGGGGCGGACGCCCCCGACCAGGTCACCGCAGCGCTGCAGGCCCGGTGCGAGGACTACGCCGCGGACGACCGCTTCGTCTGGCCGGCTCCGGCCGCCACGACCTGACCCACCGGGACCGGCCTCATGCCGTCCCGGCCCGCACTGCGCAGCTCGCGATGCCCGACGAACGGCCGGGCCATCCCGATCAGCGGGACCTCCCGGGCCGCCGGATCGTGCTCGACCGCGCGCTGGCGCACCGCCGCGCCGATCCGGTACCCGTGCTCGTCCGGGCCCGCCGAGGTCAGCTCGGGCACGGCCGGGAGGAGTGGGCCGAGCCGCGCATGATCACCATCGAACTGGGCCCGGAGATGGAGCACGCGGCCCTGCGGTTCTGGAACGCGCTGGCCACCGACGACCTCGACCGACTCCGTCGCGAGCGGGCCGAACGCGACCCGCGCGACTGACCGGCCCGCCACGCCACGGGCCCGACGGCGCCCGGTGCGCGCCACGACGGGTCAGCACCGGAGCCCGGGCCACCGAGGCTCAGTCCGGTTCGACGACGTGGAACTGGACGCTGTGCACGGACCGGACGTGGTCCCGGGGCACCGCGAGATGGGCCGGGTGGGCGAGGTAGGTCCGGAAGTCCTCGACGCTCGCGAACTCGGAGACGACCGCGTAGTCGGCGTTCGTCGGACGCTCACCGAGGTCGGGACCCTGCCGGGTGCGCAGGGGGACGCCGACCTGGCCGGGCAGCCGCGCGATCGCGTCCCGGAACGCCTCGACGTCGGCCGTGGTCGCGGACTCCGTGAACGTGAGCGTCAGGCAGTGCACCAGCATGTCGACCTCCATGTCGTACCAGTGAGCAGTGATGGACATTCAGACGTTCACAACTGCTGATGGACCTACCCGGCCATGCTATCCAGTTATCGACGATTGACAAGCTATGTCCATGGCCCCTAACTTCCGACTCCCGACCCCTTCGACCGGGAGACCCGACAATGAAGCTGGGATGCTCGTTCGCCACGTCGCTGGAGACTCCGGAGCACATCCGCATCGCGGAGGAGCTCGGCTACGAGAGGGCGCTGTGCTACGACTCGCCCGCGCTGTACCCGGACGTCTGGATGGTGCTGAACCAGGCCGCTGAGCGGACCGACCGGATCGTGCTGGGGCCGGGGGTGCTGATCCCGAGTCTGCGCCACCCGATGGTCACCGCCTCGGCGATCACCACGCTGGTGCACACGGCCGGGCCGGACCGCGTCCTCATCGGGATCGGGAGCGGCTTCACCGGCCGCCTCGCCATGGGCAGACCACCGGTGCCGTGGGCGCGGGTCGAGCACTACACCGAGGTCGTGCGGGCCCTGCTGCGCGGCGAGCAGGTGGAGTGGGAGGGCGCGACCATGCAGCTCATCCAGCCCGACGCCCGCTTCGGCCCGGCCCTGCCGATCTCGGTCCCCTGGGGGGTCGCGGGCGAGGGCCCGAAGGGCACGGGGGTCGCCCGGTCCCTCGGCGCGGAGCTGTTCCGGATCACCGCACCCGAGCCGGACTTCGGGCCGCAGATGATGATGCTCATCGGCACCGTGCTCGACGAGGGCGAGGACCCGGGCTCCGAGCGCGTGATCGACGCCGCGGGCCACGGCGCGGGGCTGTTCCTGCACTGGGCCGTCGAGCACGGGGTGATCGACGAGCTGCTCGGCGAGAGCGGCCACGCGTGGGCCGCGGCCTACGACCACATCCCCGAGGGCGTCCGTCACATCGCCCTGCACGACCGGCACGTGGTCGGGGTCAACGAGATCGACCGGCCCTTCGTGACCGGCGAGGTGATCACCGCGGCCGGGCTCGCGCTGACCCGTGACCAGTGGCGGGACCGGTTCGCCGAGCTGGAGAAGGCCGGCTGCGACTGGCTCCACTTCCAGCCCGCGGGCAGCGACGTCCCGCGCGAGCTCGAGGCGTTCGCCGCCGCCTACCACCGTTGAGGAGAGGACACCCCGTGAGCGATCTGCAGTTCCTGAAGTGGGAGACCGAGGGCCCGGTGGCCACCGTGTGGCTCGACCGCCCGCCCGTGAACGCGGTCGACCAGCAGTTCTACCGTGAGATCCGCGCGTTCTTCGGCGACGTCGAGCGTCACCTCCCCGAAGCACGCGTCGTCGTGCTCGCCGGGCGGGGGAAGCACTTCTGCGCGGGCAACGACCTCGACGCGTTCCGGACCCTGGACCCCGACAACGCCCCGGAGCAGCTCGAGCAGGCCCGGGAGGCGTTCTGGGCGATCTACGACTCCGCCTACCCGGTGATCGCGGCGGTCCACGGGGCCGCCGTGGGGACGGGTCTGGCGATCGCGGCATCGTGCGACCTCGTCGTCGCGGCGGAGGGTGCCCGGTTCGCCACCCCCGAGGTCACCGTCGGGGTGCTGGGCGGCGCGAAGCACCTGTCCCGGCTCGTGCCGCAGGGCGTGGTCCGGCTGATGCACTACACCGGCGACCTCTACCCCGCCGAGACGCTGCTGCCCTACGGCGGCATCGTCGAGATCGTCCCGGAGGAGCAGCTCCTCGCGAAGGCCCGGGAGCTGGCGCGGTCCATCGCCCGGCACAGCCCCGTCACGCTGCGGCTGGCCAAGCGCAGCCTCAACGGCATCGAGTACCGCGACCTCAGGTCCGGCTACGAGTTCGAGCAGGACCGGACCCGTGAGCTGTCCGGCTACGAGGACTCCAAGGAGGCCGTGAACGCGTTCCTCGAACGCCGCGAACCGGTCTACACGGGACGGTGACCATGGAATCCCTGGAGGACTTCCGGGCCCGGGCCCGGGCCTGGCTCGCCGCGACCGGGGCCCCCGAGGTCCCGTCGGACCCCGACGCCCGGTTCGCGGTGCTGCGTCGCTGGCAGAAGACCCTGTCCGACGCCGGCTGGCTGGGCCTCGCCTGGTCGCGGGAGGCGGGCGGTGGCGGGCTCACCCACGCCCACCAGCTGGTGTTCGTCGAGGAGCTCGTGCGGGCCCGTGCCCCCCAGCCCGTCGGCCTGATCGGTCTGGAGGTCGTCGGGCCGTCCATCGACCGCTACGGCACCGACCGGCAGCGTCGCGAGCTGCTGCCCCGCATGCTGTCCGGCGAGGACATCTGGTGCCAGGGCTTCTCCGAGCCCGACGCCGGGTCCGACCTCGCCTCCCTGCGCACCCGCGCGATCGCCGACGGCGACGACTACGTGGTCAGCGGCCAGAAGATCTGGACCAGCTGGGCGCACAAGGCGCAGTGGTGTGCGCTGCTGGTCCGTACCGACCCGACCGTGCGCAAGCAGGCGGGCATCAGCTACCTGCTCGTCGACATGACGAGCCCCGGCATCACCGCCCGGCCCATCCGGCAGATGACCGGCGACCGGGAGTTCTGCGAGGTCTTCCTGGACGAGGTCCGGGTACCGCGGCGGAACCTGCTCGGGGACGAGAACGACGGCTGGACGATCGCCACCCACACGCTGGGCAGCGAGCGCGGGGCGGCCACCCTGCGCCGCCGGGTGGAGCTCGAGGTCGCGCTGGAGGACGCCGTCGGCGAGCTCCGCGCGCACGGTGTCGCCGGGGCCCGGGCCCGGGCCGCCGTCGGGCGGGCACAGGTCGCCATGCGGGTCCTCGACGCGCAGACCCGGCAGACCACCGCCCGGCTCGTCGCCGACGCCGGCCCGACACCGCTGGACTCCGTCGACAAGCTCGTGCTCAACGACGTCGAGCAGACCGTGTTCGCCGAGATCGCGGGGCTGCTGGGCGCACTGCGCGCGGTGCCCGGCGCCCGGCCCGGCGGCCTGCGGTCCGACCGCTGGGCCCGTGAGCACCTCTACTCGCGGGCCGCGTCCATCTACGGCGGCTCCGCCCAGATCCAGCGCACCATCGTGGCCGAACGACTCCTGGGGCTGCCCCGTGGCTGATCACGACGACTTCGCGTCCGCCGTGGACGACTACCTCACCCGGTCCCACACCGGTGAACGGCGGCGTGCGCTCCTGGACGGCGGGGGCTGGGACGCGGGCCTGGCATCCGAGCTCGCCGGACTGGGCTGGTACTCCCTGGCCGTGCCGCAGGACCGGGGCGGAATCGGCGCCCCACTGGCCGCTCTCGGCCATGTGTTCCTGGAGTACGGACGGCACCTGCTTCCCGGGCCGCTGCTGGAGAACAGTCTGCTGCCGGCGCTGGTCGAACAGATCGTCCCGGCCGCCGACGGGACACCGCCCGCGCTCGTCGACCCCGGGGCGTCGGTCCCGGGCGACCTCGGGTCGGTCGCGGTCACCGGGCGGGAGGTCGTCGGGTCCGTCGCCGCCGTCCGGTTCGCCGCGCAGGCGGGGGTGCTCGTCGTCGTCGCCGGTACGACGGTCTGCCTGGTCGACCCGGACGCTCCCGGGGTGCGCGTCGAGCCCCTGGTCAGCGCCGATCCGGGGGTCGCGTTCGCGTCCGTCTCCTTCGACGGCGCGGTGGCCCACACCCTGGTCACCGACGACGGGCTCGGGGACCGGATCCGGTCGTGGGCCCGGTTGCTGCTCGCCTGCGAGCTCGGCGGTCTCGCCCGCGGCGCACTGGACCGCACCGTGGCCCACGTCGGGCAGCGCGAGCAGTTCGGCCGGCCGATCGGCGGCTTCCAGGCCGTCAAGCACCTCGTCGCCGACATGTCCGCGCGGTCGACCGGCCTGCACAACCTCTGCCTGGCCGCCCTCGCCGACGCCGGCGGGGCGTCGCCTCCGGAGCTGGACCTGATCGCCTCGACGGCCAAGGCACACGCGGCGGACGCCGCCGTCCGGGTCTGCGAGGACGCGATCCAGCTGCACGGCGGCATGGGCTTCACCACCGAGACCGACGTCAGCTGGTACTACCGGCGCACCCTGGCGCTGCGCGGCTGGTACGGCGACGAGACCGAGCTGCGGCACCACGTCGGCGCGGCGCTCCTGGACCCCGAGAGGCAGTCATGAGAGCGACCAGGCTCGACGACGAGCAGGCCCGGCGCAACGTCGAGGCCGGTCACTGGGCGGGGAACCTCGTCGACGGCCACCTGGCCACGGCCGCGGCGCGCAGCCCCGAGGCGACCGCCGTCGTCGACCGGGGGCGGCGCTGGACCTACCGCGCCCTCGACGAGGCGGTGAACCGGTTCGCCTCGGCGCTGCACGGGCGCGGGGTCGGCCCCGGCGACGTCGTGTCCTGGCTGCTCCCCAACCGGGCCGAGGCGGTCGTCGTGCACCTCGGGGCGATCCGGCTCGGCGCGGTCAGCAACCCGATCATCCCGATCTACCGACACCGCGAGACGGCGTTCATCCTGCGCCAGGCCGGCTCGAAGGTCGCCGTGGTCCCGCAGCTGTTCCGCGACTTCGACTACCCGGCCATGCTCGACGAGATCCGCGACGAGGTCCCCGAGCTGGAGACCGTCGTCGTGGTCGACGGCGGGGACGGCACGCTGAGCTTCGACGCTCTCCTCGGCGAGGGCCGGGCGGACGGCGTCCGGACGCCCCGGGCCCCGGACGACATCGCCCTGCTGCTCTACACCTCCGGTACGACCTCGGCGCCCAAGGGCGCGTTGCACAGCCACGACACCCTCGACCACGAGAACCGCAGCATCATCGACTTCTTCGGGCTCTCCGCGACCGACGTCGTCTTCATGCCCTCGCCGGTCGGCCACATCATCGGTGTCCTCTACGGACTGCAGCTGCCGTTCATGCTGGGCAGTGCGGTCGTCCTGCTCGACGTGTGGGAACCCGGTCGGGGTCTGGAGCTCATCGAGGAGCACCGGTGCACGTTCACGGTCGCGGCCACGCCGTTCCTGCACGGGCTCGTCCACCACCCCTCGCTGGCCGAACGCGACGTGAGCTCGCTGCGTGTCTTCGCGTGCGGCGGCGCCGACGTGCCGCCGGAGCTGGTCCGGGCCGCGACCACGGCGCTGGGCTGCACCGTCAGCCGGGGCTACGGGTCCACCGAGTACCCGACTGCCACGGCCTGCAACAGCGACGACCCCGTGGACAAGCGGGCCCGGACCGACGGCAGGCCGATCGGCCCCACCGAGGTACGGCTCGCCGCGGACGGTGAGCTGCAGGTGCGCGGGCCCGAGCTGTTCCTCGGCTACCTCGACGCCTCGCTCAACGCCGCGGCCTTCACCGACGACGGCTGGCTGCGTACCGGCGACCTCGCCCACATCGACGACGACGGCTACGTCGAGATCACCGGACGGCAGAAGGACATCATCATCCGCGGCGGGGAGAACATCAGCGCCAAGGAGATCGAGGACCACCTCTTCGAACACCCCGCGGTCGCCGACGTCGCCGTCGTCTCCTCCCCCGACCCGGTGCTCGGGGAACGGGTCTGCGCCGTCGTCGTCGCGCAGACCGGTCGCGAGGTGACCCTGCCGGCGCTCGTCGAGTGGCTGACCGCGCGGCGGATGGCCCGCCAGAAGCTCCCCGAGCGCCTGCTCCTGGTCGACGACCTGCCCCGCAACCCCAGCGGCAAGATCCAGAAGTACCGGCTCCGCGAGCTGGCGCGCGAGCACACGACCCTCGAATCGACACGGAAGTGACGCGATGAAGCTCCACACCCCGACCGGGTTCTCCACCGGACACCAGTTCCTCGAAGGCCTGCGCTGGCACGACGGCGCGCTCTGGGCCAGCGACTTCTTCGCCGGCACGGTGCTGACCTTCGCCCCCGACGGGGACGCCGCCACGGTCGCCCGGGTTCCGGGCGCACCGTCGGGCCTGGGGTTCCTGCCGGACGGCACCCCCCTGGTGGTCTCCCAGACCGACGCGACGATCCAGCGGATCGGGACGGACGGCGCGCTGAGCACCTACGCCGACTTCAGCGACATCGCCGGTGGCCCCGGGAACGACATGCTCGTGACGTCCGACGGGCACGCCTACGCCGGCAACTTCGGGTTCGCCGTCGGAACCGAGGACCCGCGGCCGACGGCGTTGGCGCACGTCGATCCCCACGGCACCGTCCGGCGTGTCGAGGGCGACGTGCTGTTCCCCAACGGCATGGCGCTCACGTCCGACGGGCGCCTCCTGCTCGCGGAGACCTTCCTGCACCGGATCACCGCCTACCACCGCGCGCCCGACGGGACCCTGTCGGACCCGCACGTCTGGGCACAGCTGCCCGAGACGTTCATGCCGGACGGCATCGCCCTCGACACCGACGGAGGGGTGTGGTTCGGCAATGCGCTCACCACCGGGGACGACGCCGGCTTCTACCGGGTGGTCGAGGGCGGTGAGCTGACCGACAAGGTCCCCGTGACCGGAGCGCAGGCGGTCGCGTGCGCGTTCGGCGGCGAGGACCTCGCCACGCTGTACATGAGCTGTAACGCCACCACGGTCGAGGAGTTCGTCCGGGGGCGGTCGACGGGTGCCGTCGCCACCGCGTCGGTGGGGCGGCGGGGCACGCCCACCTGAGATCGGGCCGTGGTCTCTCTCGCTAGGATCGGGACGGCGAGAGGAGACCACGGCATGGACGCGGCGAGCGCGCCACCGCGGTCCCGGCCCCGCAACCGGCGGGCCGAGATCGCCCGCAACGCAGGGGAGCTCTTCGGCCTCCGCGGGTTCCACGCCGTCCGGATGGACGACATCGCCGAGGCCAGCGGGATCACCGCGCGGGCCCTCTACCGCCACTACGCCAACAAGCGGGCCCTGCTCTCGCACGTCGTGCTCGAGGACCAGCAGCACGTCGTCGACACGATCACGACGCTGGCCGCGCTGCCGCCCGGTGAGCGCGACCTCGACACCACGCTCGGCGCGCTCACCGAAGCCGCGCTGGACAGCCGCCGGCTCTCCCTGCTGTGGCAGCGCGAGGCCCGCCACCTCGACGCCCAGGACTTCCAGCTGGTCCGCGACAGGACCCGGTGGATCGGCAGGAAGCTCGACGAGCTCCTCCTCTCCCCCTCCCGCGGCGACCTGTCCCCCGAGGTGACCGACCTCCGCAGCTGGGTCATCGTCAGCATCATCTCCGGAGCGGGCTTCTACGACACCCCGCTCCCCCGCGCCCGGCTCGCCCACCAGCTGGCCGAGGCGAGCAGGCGGGTGATCGCCGCCCCCGCGGCCGCCGTCGCGGACGGCTCGGTGGGGACCTCCGACCGGGCGCCGTCCTCCCGCCGTGAGCAGCTCGTCGGGGCGGCTGCGCAGGAGTTCCGCGCGAAGGGCTTCGCCGGGGTGAGCATCGACGACATCGGCGGCCGGGTCGGCGTCGTCGGGCCCGCCCTCTACCGGTACTTCGACACCAAGGCCGACATCCTGGTGGCCGCCGTCACCCGGCTGCACGAGTGGCTCGCGCTGGAGACGACGCGCGCACTGCGCACCCCCGGCCCGGACGAAGCGGTCCTCGGCCTGCTCGTCGCGGGCTACGTGCGCGGCGCGCTCGAGGCGACCGACCTGCTCGCCGTCCGGCTGACCGAACGGCTCTACCTCCCCGACGCCGCCCGCGAGCGCATCGACCGCATCCAGGCCGACGAGGTGGCGGAGTGGCAGCGATGGCTCTCGGCGGCCCGCCCCGACCTGCCCGACGCCGACGCCGCGACGCTGGTCAGGACCGCGAGGACGATCGTCGACGACTGCGCACGGATCCCCCACCTCCGGCGCTACCCGGTAGTGGCGGGCGAGCTGACGGGCGCCGCCCTCGCCGCGCTCGGCCTTCCCCCTCCCGCGGAGCACCAGGCCTAGGCGTGTCTCCTCACCCGTCCGGTCGCTGATCACCGTCGGGTGGTCGAGGTCCCCTGGCACACCGACCTCGCCGGAGCCGCGACAGGGCCCGCGGCGATCGTGCCCCTCCCCCGCGGCCGGCCCCGCCGTGCGCATCTCGCCGACGGGCCGGCTGCGCGCGAGGTGAACGCACGCCGTGGACCGGGCGGCGCTATCGGCGACCGGGTGCCGGTGTGGACGCCGCGGCGGGTGTGGAGGCGGCGGCCGACAGCGCCGCGGTGGCCGCCGTCGCGTAGGCCGCGGCAGCCGGGATCTGGTCCACGCCGAACACGACGTGCCCGACGGCTGCGCGCTCGCCGACGGCGGCGGCGACCGCGGCCACGTCACCGCTGCCGAAGCCGCCGCACAGCTCGATCAGCGTGACCTGTTCGTCGCGGACGAGGCCGGCGGCGACGGCGGGGGCGTCCGCCGTCGAGGCGACGGCGACGATCAGCGAGCGCTGCCCCCCGGAGTCGAGGACGAGGCGGTCACGCGCGGGATCGGCGCCGGGGTGCTCGAACAGGTAGGCCCAACAGGCCGTCGAGGTGCTCATGCGGTGAGCTTCGGGGCTGAACCCGGCTTCAGGTCAAGACCTGGTCGGAATCCCCCGCTGACACGGGGTCCGCGCTCGCCGGAGAACCGCTCCCGAGCGGCCGTAGCAGTCCGGTAGTTGTGCGGCATGAGTCTCGACGAACAGTGGCCCACACCGGAGCTGATCCAGGCGGCGGTGGACCGGTTCACCGCCCGGATGCCCGGCTGGACCCCGACGGCCGCCTACGGGGTCGCGTTCGTCCCGACGGACGACGGCACCGGGTGGTCGTTCCCGGTGGTCAACGTCGGCTGGCTGCACCGCCTCCCCGCGCTGGTCCTCGGGCTCGTCACCGGCCGACGGACGGGCACGGGAACCTACGACCTGACGCCCGCCGCTCTGCAGAGCGCGGTGGATCTCCTGGCCCCGGCCGAGGCCGCGCGCATGTACCGACACCCGAACCTCGCCGCGTGGCGAGCGATGCTCGGGCGCATCGCGGCAGGTCAGGACGGGCGGATAGTGGTGGTGTTCGTCGATTCGCTCGACGACGAGCCGAGCAGCCCGTTCGACGCCGTGTTCCGCGCGCAGATCGCCCGGGGCGAGTGCTCGGAGCTGCACGTGTGACCGGTCGGCCACTCGCACCGGGGCTCCCGTAGCGTCGCCGCAGTGCCTCGTTCCGAGCCGTCGGGTCGTCCGCGGGAGGATGGGTCGAGCGACTCGCTGGCCCTGACGTTGACCTCGGTGTTCAACTCCGTCGCCGGTCTGCTGGGGTTCCTGATCGCGGCATGGGTGATGCCGCAGGAGGAGGTCGGGCGGGCGACGGAGTTCGTCTCGGCCATGCAGCTGATCGGCGGCGCGGCCCAGCTCAACCTCGGCATCGGCATCATGAGGTGGCTGCCGGGGGCGGGTCGGAGGTCCGTACGGCTGGTGTTCGGCAGCCTGTTGCTGATCATGCCGTTGTCCGGTCTGGCCGGTCTGGTCTACGGGCTGCTCGTCCCACGAGTGGCGTCGGTCGCCGCCGGCGAGGGTCCCTTCGGGTTCGGCTTGTTGCTGCTGGTGCTCGGCTGCGCCGGGTGGGGCGTGTTCGTGGTGCATGACTTCGTCATGGTCGCGGTCGGCCGGCCCTGGCTGGCGGTGTGGCGCAGCGGGACCTTCGCCGTCGCCCGGATCGGCCTGCTCGCCGCGCTCGGGGCGGGCCTGGCGTCGCAGGGCATGGTGTTGTCGTGGGTGATCCCGGTCGTGGTGTGGATCGGGGCCGGCACGATCGTGCTGTGGTTCCTGGTCCGCCGGTTCGCCGCCACGGGCGGACCCGGCACTCTCCCCAGCCGGGCCACCATGGCGGGGTTCCTCGCTCCGACCGCGGTCGCCCAGCTCGGGGCGGTGCTGCTCTACAACCAGATCCCGCTGCTGGCGAACTTCCGGATGGGCAACACCATCGGCGCGGTCTTCTTCATCGCCTGGCAGGCCACCGTCGTCGTCGACACCGCCGCGGTGTTCTTCACCAACTCCCTCGCCGTGCAGACCGCGCGCGAACCCCACCGCGCCGCCGAGCTCGCCCGCCACACGCGACGCCGCATGCTGGTGCTGTTCATTCCGCTCCTCGTCCTGGGTGCGGCCCTGGGCTGGCCGGTGCTGCGGGTCCTGGGACCCGGCTACACCGTCGGCGCTCCGATCATCGCCGCGCTCATGGTCGGTGTGCTGTTCCGGCTCGTCGTGGTGTTCGAGCTGGCCCGCCGCCAGGCCGACGGCGACGGCGTCGGCTACGCCCGCCTGTCACTGCTCAACTGCGGTCTGGTCGTCGCGATCGCCGCGCTCACCCCGTTGCCCGACCCGACGACGACACATCCCGCGTTGGTCATGCTGCCGTTCGTGCTCGGCTACGTCGCCGTCCAGGCCGTCTTCGCCGCCGTCCTGACCGTCGCCGACCGGCGAGCGCGGAGACGCGCGCAGGCTCACGGCCCCGCGGGGTCGCCGCGGCGCGCCGCGTCTACGCAGCCGGTCACTGGACCGAGGACAACCGGGAGACGACCCCCTCCCGGCGCCGCTGCACAATGACGATTCGGTACGCCGCAGCTGTGGCAGCAACAGCACCACCGAAGAACAACCAGAACCACCACGACCCGATGTCGTCGCGGGCCGCGTTGAGCGAACCGGCCCAGAAGATGAAGGTCATTCCGGGGGTCGAGGCGACTTCGCGCCCGCCATGCGCGGTCCTGGCGCGCGCATAGGGGAAGTGAGCAGGGGCAATGTCGCCAGCTCGCCCCTGACGCAACGCTCGATCCACGAGTTTGCGCTGCGTGGCGGTGAGCGTGCGGGACAGAATCAGCATGGATCGGTCGTGTGGATAGGGCTGTACAGCCCGGCTCCATGCCGATACGACGAGCGGAACCTGACTCACGAGCGCCACCGCGCTGACGCCATAGAGCCAGAGTTCTCTGCCCTCATCCTCACCGAGGCCCAAGCCCGCCGCCACGAGAACGAACACGACGGTCAGTACGCAGAACGCTCGGGTCCACACCACCCGGAGACGGCTCGGTATGTGCAGCTGCTCATGATCCAACCCCACGTGACCGAGGTCGTCTGCTCCTCGGGGCGCCGTCGGTCGTGGCCGGCGGGATCCTTCTTCCTCGCCAGGCTCAGCCACTGTCTGCCTCCATGACGACGGCGCCGTCGGAGCGACCAGACTCGGCACAGAGCGTGGTGATCATGTGTCGGCCTCCAGCTCACGCACCCGGGCGCGCATCCGGCTGAAGTACCACATCATGTAGCCGTACAACGCGACCCCCGCGGTCGACAGCCCGATCTGGAGTAGCCGGTCCCAGCCCTCCTGATCAACGGCACCGAGCACCCAGATCCCGATGAGGAGCGGGTAGAACCAGAGCAACCAGCCCTGGCGGGACTGCTCCCGCGCAACCCGCAGGGCCAGGTCACGTTGCTCGACCGGGATCGGGTCGCCGCGACGCAGCGACCTCAGCAGAGCTGAACGCTCGCGCCGCGACGGCAGCTCGCTCAAGGCCGAGGTGGGCCAGGAGCTCCCCTGCCGACGCCGTTGCCATCGGATCGCCGCAACCGTCCCGACTCCCAGCACACCAAGACAGAGCACCGGTGTCCCGATCAGCAGCGTCCACCACCACCAGCTACGGCTCGCACCCTCCTCGTACCGGGCAGCCAGGACTCCCGCAATGACCCCGCCTGCCAGCAGCGGCACGGCAGCGAGACCTGCGAAGAGGACGATCGCCCGCACGTCGCCTCGCCGACCACCGAGGTTGCCGGAAGCGGGACGTGAACGCGTCACCCCGTCGCCGTTCTGCGTTCCCACATCGCCCCCTCCGGGCCGCTGGCGAAGACCGATCAGGTCAACCCTGATGGGCATCGACGCGATTATCACCCGTTGGGCGACGTTCGAGCCATTCATCCGGTTCGCGGCCGTTCGACGGAGCATCGAGCGAGGCGTGCCACTCCACCCCAGGCGCTCCCGTCGCGATGACGCACCGAGGGCCCGAGTGGCCGGAGCTTTGCGCGACCTCGCGCTTGCGGGAAGTCTGCCGTTGCGGTGACCCGGCGAGCCCTGCCGGAGGTGCGTCGATCCGCTGAGGACCGACAGCAGATCGATGCACGTCGGCGAATGATGTCGGCGACCTCTCTGACATATCGGCTCCTCGAATCCGCGGAATGCCGCGGCGACCGACTACGGCGTTTCACCTTCTCTCCCTGCACCACATCCGGCAGGTTTGACCGACTCCGACGGCCACGCAACTGTCCGGGCCAAACTGATAGCCGCCACCTTGGACGGAATCATCGCCATCAACACACCACGCATGGCCGTGATGGCCGGGTTGTCGACCTGAGCGAGGCGGCTCATCCGTTCGGACATCTTGGATATCTGTTCGGCACGAGGTCGCCGATCGGCGTCGTAGCCGGCGAGGGCCCTCTCCACCGGTTCGCCCTTTGCCAACTCGGCGGCGAGGATGACAGCGTCTTCGAGGGCGAGGCATGCACCCTGGCCGAGATTGGGGGTGACTGCGGGGGCCGCGTCACCGAGGAGCGCGACTCGCCCCACCGCGAAGGGGGACAAGGGACGGGGATGCGAGTAGATGTCGTGCTTCAGGACCGACTCAGAAGGGGTGCTGCGGACGACGTCACCGACGGGAGCGTGCCACGAACCGAACCGGCGCAGCACCTCGTCGCGCTCGTCGGTGTGATGTGTTCCAGGCGGCGCATTTGCCGTGGCAAACCAGTAGACACGCTCGTCAGGGAGCTGTGTGAGTCCGAAGACGGCGCCTCGACCCCAGGACTCGGATTGTTGGTCCAGCGGGTAGGGCTCGTCGGTGACACCCCGCCAGGTGGTGAACCCCGCGTACCGCGGGGCCCCGGCCTCTGGAAGGACGGAGCCACGAACACGACTCCGAATGCCGTCGTCGCCCACGACCAGCGCCGCCGTGAGAACCCCCTCGTTCTCGTGATCGGTGCGGTACGAGACGGTTGCAGACGACTTGCCCTGTGCGACATCGACGACCGTGGCACCCGTCCGAACAAGGTCAGGTGGCACGGCCGCAAGTAGGCACTCGTGCAACTCGGCGCGGTGGAGGACGAGCACGCTGAGATCGTTCTCCACCCGCAATCGCCGTCCCGACGATCGCGAAAGCCAGTGACCAGGGGGCTTATTCACAAGGGAGTAATTCTGTTGATCTGCGGAAGCCGTCACCGGCGATTTTGTCTCGATACCGGCACGGCGGTGTGTCGCGCTTGAAGTGCAACAGCCCTTGCCGGTTTGTTCGGTGTTCCCAGGCATCGAACGAGGATCGGCGAAGAGCTGTTGCGATTCAAAGCTATGACAGGGTTGGACGATAGACAACTCACCGATCTGGTGGTGAGAGTACACGCCCGATGCGGCGGCAAGTTCGTTTCTGCAGGTAGGCCTGTTGCGTTGGGCTTGTTCCGGTCAGTGGCCATGGAGGCTTATTCAGGGCCCGTGAAATAACGATCTAGCCCGGCGTGTCGGGTTGGGCGACAGCCCGTCCATCGCGAAGATTGGTTTGTCGAATCAATCCGAGATGAATGGGCTGTCGCAGTATGTACTATACCACTGGCTTTCGGCGTGATGAGATTCAGGATCTTGCCGCTCTGGTGCATGAGCAGGATCAGCGGAACGCGACTGGCCTGCGACGGCCTTGGCCGCCGATTCTGGGATTGTTCTGGTCGGTGGTGATCACGTTGGCGTATCTGCGCGGGAATCGTGTGCAGTGGGAGTTGGCGGAAACCTACGGGGTGTCGCAGTCGACGGTCAGTCGAGCGATCGCGGGGGTGACACCGTTGCTGGCGCAGGCGCTGCGGAGTGTAGTTCCGACTGCGGAGGAGCTTCGTGCCGATCGGCAGTGAGGCTTATTCAGGCTCCGTCAGGTAAGTGCGTAGAAGATGAGTCCGATGACTGCCGAGATCGTCGTTTTAAATGTGGCGTAGGGTCGGCGGTAGTCTGTGTGGAGAACTTTCCACGACTTGATATGGGCGATGACTCGCTCGATGGTGGCGCGTGTGCGGTTGAGGCTCTTGTTGAATGTTTTCTGCCAGTCGAGAAGTTCCCGGCCGGGTTGTTTTTTGAACGGGGTGAGCATGCCGCGCCCGATGTAGCCTTTATCGCCGATCGGTGGGTATGTGGCGAGGTGGTCGAGGGCGCCGGATTGGTCGAGGCAATGTAGGTCGTGTCGGGAGCCTGGGGTCGGGTCGGAGATCCACGACAGCTGCCCTTCCAGGGTGGCTGCGACCTGGACGACGACGCCGGTGGTGCGATGCTTGCCCGACCACAGACCTGGTACGGCGGTCCATGACCAGCAGGGCAGCAGGGTTCCGTCGATGATGTACTGCCGATCGGCACGAAGCTCCTCCGCAGTCGGAACTACACTCCGCAGCGCCTGCGCCAGCAACGGTGTCACCCCCGCGATCGCTCGACTGACCGTCGACTGCGACACCCCGTAGGTTTCCGCCAACTCCCACTGCACACGATTCCCGCGCAGATACGCCAACGTGATCACCACCGACCAGAACAATCCCAGAATCGGCGGCCAAGGCCGTCGCAGGCCAGTCGCGTTCCGCTGATCCTGCTCATGCACCAGAGCGGCAAGATCCTGAATCTCATCACGCCGAAAGCCAGTGGTATAGTACATACTGCGACAGCCCATTCATCTCGGATTGATTCGACAAACCAATCTTCGCGATGGACGGGCTGTCGCCCAACCCGACACGCCGGGCTAGATCGTTATTTCACGGGCCCTGAATAAGCCTCAGTACATCATCGACGGAACCCTGCTGCCCTGCTGGTCATGGACCGCCGTACCAGGTCTGTGGTCGGGCAAGCATCGCACCACCGGCGTCGTCGTCCAGGTCGCAGCCACCCTGGAAGGGCAGCTGTCGTGGATCTCCGACCCGACCCCAGGCTCCCGACACGACCTACATTGCCTCGACCAATCCGGCGCCCTCGACCACCTCGCCACATACCCACCGATCGGCGATAAAGGCTACATCGGGCGCGGCATGCTCACCCCGTTCAAAAAACAACCCGGCCGGGAACTTCTCGACTGGCAGAAAACATTCAACAAGAGCCTCAACCGCACACGCGCCACCATCGAGCGAGTCATCGCCCATATCAAGTCGTGGAAAGTTCTCCACACAGACTACCGCCGACCCTACGCCACATTTAAAACGACGATCTCGGCAGTCATCGGACTCATCTTCTACGCACTTACCTGACGGAGCCTGAATAAGCCTCATGGTGGTGACGCTGATGCGCAAGAACGTGACCCAGGACTTCGCGGGCGCGATCTTCGGGGTCAGCCAGTCCACGGTCAGTCGCCGCTGGGACCTGCTGCGCCCGGTGATCGGCGAGGTCCTCGCCGACGTCGTGCCCGACCCGCGGGAGGTCCTCGGAGGCGGAACAGTGCTGGTCGATGGCACCGTGTGCCCGACGTGGGACTGGAACGCAGTGTCCGACCTGTTCTCGGTCAAGGCCGGCTACTCGGGCATGAACCTGCAGATCGCCGCCACCCTCGACGGAGTCCTCGTCGCGGTCGGCGAAGTCCCGATTCACGGCGCCCGCCACGACGCACATGCCTACGCCGCATCCGGGCTGGCGGAGCGTCTGCGCGATCTCCCGTCCGTCGCCGACCTCGGCTACATCGGCGTCGAGGGCATCAACACGGTCCCGCACAAGCGATCCCCCGGTATCGACCTCGACCCCAGCCAAGTCGAGTTCAACACCGCCCTCGGCAGAATCCGCGCAGCCGTCGAACACGCCATCGCGCACCTCAAAACATGGCGCATGCTCAGCGAAGAAGGTGGCCGATACCGCTACCCCATCAGCAAATACGAAAGCACAGTTGCGGCAATCGTAGGCCTCTACTTCTTTGCGGCTTATGAATAAGCCTCCAGCGCTGGTTCGAATTCCGCCGTTGCCCTGCACAGTGCCGTGCGCGCGGATGGACTCTCCAGCGCCGAGCAGATCCAGAGCCCTGAGGCCATTCGACCACAGCGATATACCGGCGCCGGTGGCACGGATCTCCGGAGCCTGTTCGAATACCGTGACATCCCAGCCAGCTGCGCGTAGCCCCACCGCGGCTGCCAGTCCACCGATCCCCGCTCCAACGATGATCGCGGTTCTCTCGTTCACGAAGCCGCTCCCACCTATACCTCCGCGCCAGCGCCTATCAGTGCGTTCATGGAGGCTTATTCAGGGCCCGTGAAATAACGATCTAGCCCGGCGTGTCGGGTTGGGCGACAGCCCGTCCATCGCGAAGATTAATTTGCCGAATCAATCCAAGATGAACGGGTTGTCGCAGTATGTACTATACCACTGGCTTTCGGCGTGATGAGATTCAGGATCTTGCCGCTCTGGTGCATGAGCAGGATCAGCGGAACGCGACTGGCCTGCGACGGCCTTGGCCGCCGATTCTGGGATTGTTCTGGTCGGTGGTGATCACGTTGGCGTATCTGCGCGGGAATCGTGTGCAGTGGGAGTTGGCGGAAACCTACGGGGTGTCGCAGTCGACGGTCAGTCGAGCGATCGCGGGGGTGACACCGTTGCTGGCACAGGCACTGCGGAGTGTCGTTCCGACTGCGGAGGAGCTTCGTGCCGATCGGCAGTACATCATCGACGGAACCCTACTGCCCTGCTGGTCATGGACCGCCATACCAGGTCTGTGGTCGGGCAAGCATCGCACCACCGGCGTCGTCGTCCAGGTCGCAGCCACCCTGGAAGGGCAGCTGTCGTGGATCTCCGACCCGACCCCAGGCTCCCGACACGACCTACATTGCCTCGACCAATCCGGCGCCCTCGACCACCTCGCCACATACCCACCGATCGGCGATAAAGGCTACATCGGGCGCGGCATGCTCACCCCGTTCAAAAAACAACCCGGCCGGGAACTTCTCGACTGGCAGAAAACATTCAACAAGAGCCTCAACCGCACACGCGCCACCATCGAGCGAGTCATCGCCCATATCAAGTCGTGGAAAGTTCTCCACACAGACTACCGTCGACCCTACGCCACATTTAAAACGACGATCTCGGCAGTCATCGGACTCATCTTCTACGCACTTACCTGACGGAGCCTGAATAAGCCTCATGGAGCCGGGTGTCGAGGACGAGCGTAGGCGGCCGAGGAAGGACCCGCCCCCACCCCGACGCTGCCGCCGCGATGACACCCAGGAGGCCCATTGCCCCCCCACGTCATCCGGGGATCTGTCCGCCGCCAGCCCGTCGACGGGGCCGGCAGCAGACCGATGCCCGTCAGCGAACGACGTCGGCAACCGCGACAGCGACATTGTCGGGTGCGCCCGCCGCCATCGCCAGATCGACGAGCGCTCGGCTCGTCTCGACCGGTCCGGACGTGCCGGTGAGAACTGCCGCGACCGCTTCCGGCGGGACATGGGCATGCAGACCGTCGGTGGCCAGCAGGTATCGGTCGCCCTCGCGGACCGTGTGCAGAGCCAGGTCCGGCCCGTCCTGCCCGGGCGCGAGCGCACGCAGCAGCGTGGCCCGGTGCGGATGCGACGCCGCCTCCGTCTCGGTCAGCGTTCCGGCCTCGACCATCGACCGGACAAGAGTGTGATCGTGGGTCAGACGGGTGAGCACCCCGTCGCGGAGCAGCCATGCCCGTGAATCACCGACGTGGACGAGAGCCAGCTTCTGCTCGTCGGTCAGGACCAGAGCGGTGACCGTGCTGCCGGAGACCAGCGGGTCCACGTCCCCGGGCGACATCGGGTGCCGGCCCGGCCCTGCCGTTTCATGCAACTCGCCGCGCAGAGCATCGAGGGCGGCCAGGACCTCTCCCGGCCCGCGACCGTGCGCCCCCGCCACTGCTTCCAGAACCCGTGCACTGACCGCGGCGCCGTCCGGGCCGAAGCCGTCAGCGACGACCGCGACCGCTCGGAGCAATCGTCAAGACCTGTGGATGAAGATCTTTTAGGCGGCTTCGGTGTGGGTGTGGGCATCGGGTCGTTCGACGAGGCGGCCGGCGTCGAATCGGGCTCCGGCTCGGACGAGGGCGACCAGGTGCGGTCCGTTCACGGCGCGCCATCGGTTCTGGGCGGCCTCGATGAGCTTGAACGCCATCGCCAGTCCGGCCGCGCGTGACCGGGCCCGCGGGTGACCCGGGTGCGGTGGCGGACCGTCGCGAACGTGGACTCGATCGGGTTCGTGGTGCGTAGGTGTTGCCAGTGTTCGGCGGGGAAGTCGTAGAAGGCGAGCAGTTCGTCGAGGTCGTCACCGATCTTCGCGACGGCCTTGCCGAACTTCGCCCGGTAGGCGGCCTCGAAGCGGGCCACGGCGTCGAGGGCTCTGCGGTCGAGGGCTCTGCGCTTGTCCTCGGCGTTCCAGATCTCGGTCAGCGCCTTCTTCGCCCCCGGATGCGCTGACTTCGGCAGCGCGGCAAGGACATTGGCGGTCTTGTGGACCCAGCAGCGCTGCTCGCGGGTCTGCGGGAACACCTCGCGCAGCGCGCCCCAGAACCCGAGCGCGCCGTCAGCGACCGCGAGCACGGGTGCTCGCATGCCGCGCCGCGCGCAGTCGCGCAGCAGATCGGCCCAGGACTCGCTCGACTCGCGGTAGCCATCGGTCAGGGCGACGAGTTCCTTGCCGCCGTCCGCGCGGACTCCGATGAGCACGAGTAGGCACAGCTCGTGTTCCTCGAGGCGGATGTTGACGTGGATCCCGTCGGCCCACAGGTAGACGTAGTCCACACCGGACAGGTCTCGGCGGGAGAAGGTCTGCTGTTCGGTCTTCCAGGTCTCGGTCAGTCTGGTGACCATCGACGCCGACAGGCCCGCGGTGGAGCCGAGGAACTGCCCGAGCGCGGGCACGAAGTCCCCGGTCGAGAGTCCGTGCAGATACAGCAGCGGTAACACCTCGGTGATCTTCGGAGTGCGGCGGCACCATCGCGGCAGGATCGCCGAGGAGAACCTGCAGCGGTGCCCGGTCTCGGGATCGATGCGGCGGTCGTCGACCCGCGGGGCGACAACCTCGACCGCGCCGGCCGAGGTGAGGACCTCGCGGGGCTGGTGGGTGCCGTTGCGGACCACGAGCCGCCGGCCGTGCTCGTCGCGCTCCTCAGCGTGGCGGGCGATGTAGTCATCGACCTCGGCCTGCAACGCCTCGGCCAGCATCCGGCGGGCGCCTTCGCGGACCAGGTCGTCGATCAGCGAGCCGCCGCCCCGGCGGGGTTCATCGGTGTCAGCAGCTCCAGGAACTACGGTGAGCACGGGTCGTACCCTTCCGGCCGGCGTTGACCCGCCGGCCTTGCTTCAGAGCCTCAAGATCACCGGGAGGGTACGGCCCCTCCAGGTCATCCACAGGTCTCAAGCATTGCTCATCGCTCGTCACCCCCGGCACTGTCCTGCTGCCGGTCACGAACCGGGCCCTGGGCACTTGCGGCGCCACAACGCAGCCGCAGTGTCGCTCGTCCGTCCGACTCGGGCATGTCGTCCTCCTCCAGTGCCTCGACGAGGGCAGCGACCAACGCCCGACGTTCCACTCCTGCCGCCTCCTCCTGCGCCCACCAGTCCCGCACGACGACGGCCAACTCGGCCCGTGACAGGTCGGAGCACGCCCGGATCCGGGCCAGCGGCATGCCGACCCGGCGCAGCCACGCGACGCGTCGCGCGACCGAGAGCTGGGCGGCCGCGTAGTAGCGGTAGCCGGTGACCGGGTCCGTGCGGACCGGCCGGAGCAGGTCGAGATCGTCGTAGAGCCGGAGCGCCTTGCGCGTCAGACCGGTGGCGCGGGCGAACGCGCCGGTCGTGAGCTCGTCCACGTCGCCTCCTTCGTCAACCGGGCCACATGCCCGGCAACGACGACGCTCCGGGTGGCCCCGAGGGCCGGGTCAAGCGGCTCGACGACAGGATCTCGCGACCGGTGAGGCGCCGGGTTCGGCCGGTATCAGAGCCGAGCGAGGAAGGGGTCGATAACGGCCCACGTCGCGGTAGGTGCTTCGAGGTGGGGAAGGTGCCCGGCAGCGGGGACCTCGGCGAAGGACGCGCCCGGGATCGCCGCCGCGACCGCGCGACCGTATGCAGGCGTGACGATCCGGTCGCTGGCGCCGTACACGACCAGCGTCGGTACTGCGATCGCCCCCAGTCGGCCGAGGAGGGTCGCATCGCTCAGTGTCGGTCCGGCCAGGGCGGCCATCGCCTGTCCGTTGGACTGCTGGACGGCGCGCTGCTCGTCCGTCAGTGAAGCCGGGTCCCGGTAGCCACGCTCCGGGTCATGCCAGGCCGCTTCGGCGAGCCCCCGCGCGTCGAGGGCGAAGAAGTCGGCACCTGGCTCGCCTTCGACGACCGCACCTGTCCCGTTGATGTCGACCACGGCGCCCACTGTGCCGGCGTACTGGTCGTCGGCCGCCGCCTGGAGCGCCATCTCGAGTGCCACCCAGCCGCCGATGGACGAGCCGACGACGATGACGTCGCACTCGCCCTGTTCACGAAGTCGTGCGAGGTAGTGCGTCGCGAGATCGGCGATCGAAGCGACGCTGTCCACTCCGGGGGTGCCGTCCCAGCCGGGGTGGGTGGGGGCGATGACGCGCATCGACGCGGAGAGGTGCTCGACGAGCGGCGCGACGGTGCCAGGACCACCCCCTCCATGCAGGACGAGCGCGGTGCGGGTGGTGTCAGGGCGAGTCATGACCACTCCAGTATCAACCTATTGATCTAAGGATGTTGATACAGTAGCACCGTGGCAACTGATCTCGAACTGCTCGGCCAGATGATCAAGCGGGCGCAGTACCGCAACCACCGCGCGTTGGATGCCGCCCTACAGGAGACCGGCGTGACCCTCGTGCAGTGGGATGCCCTTCGCGCGATCGACCGGATGCCGGGAGCATCCGGGCACACGCTCGCGACGGCGACCTTCCAGAGCGATCAGGCGTTCGGCACGCTCGCGAATCGGATGCTCAGTCGCGGGTTGATCGAGCGCACGGCGGGGCGGGGCCGACGCCTGGAGCACACACTCACCGAGACCGGCCGGGTAGCCCTGGCCGAGGGGCACCGTATCGCCGCCGGGGTGCTGGACAGCCTGTTCGCGGCGCTCGACGAGCCGGCGCGAGCGACACTTGCCCGGATACTCGGCGACTTGGTCGCCCGGGACCCCATGGCCTGAACCACCTTGGGCCTGACGGAGACCCGCGTCATGGGACTCCGACCAGCTGTCGGTCATCCCAGTGGGCAGCATAGAACGCCCGGTCGTACTCGACCGGGGGGTCGGTCGCCGAGGTAGCCGTGCAGGCGCCGATGGTTGTGTCGGTGCACCCAGCCCAGGGTCGCGAGCTCGACGTCCTCCACGATCTTCGACGGGCCGTTGTGGACGGGACAGCGGATGAGCTCGGCTCGCACGTGCTCAGCGCCCCGCCAGCCCGCGCCGTCGAGCGTGTCGGCACGGCGGCCCGACATCTCAGCGCTTGGGAATCTCGAGGCCAGCGTCGCGCAGGTGGGCCTCGATCAGTTCGTTGAGCCGGGCGACGGTCGGCAGATCGTCGGCCCGGTGATCGTTGATCACGCGGTAGCGAGCGGCGGCATCCGGCGTCGAGAAGACGGCCCCCTGCGCAGCCATCAGCTCGCGGTCCTTCAAGAGATTGTCGGCAACCACGCTCGCGAGCTGTTCGAGCCGTGGGTCGTCGGGTTCCCACGACGCTGCCGCCCAACACCGTTGCTGCAGCTCTACGTACTCGGGGTCGTCGAGCCGGTGCCCGAGCAACGTCAGAAACCCCTCGAAGAACTGCGGCCCGAGTGCCTTGGCCAGCACCATCCCGTCTCGCTGCGCAGCGATGAAGTCCGGAGGAAATCCGAGGTCCGCGTGCTTCGCGAGTAGTTGACACGCTCGATCGGACAGAAGTGCTCGGTGGCCGTCACTGAGCCGATGCAGCTTCCGGCGTCGCGCGTCCAGCTCGTTGATCTGTTCGACGAGTCTCCGATCGATGTCGTCCAACGCGGCGGCCGACACGAGAGGCTCTCACCGACGATGCTGTCGATCTCTGCAAGTGCGACGCCCGCCTCCGCCAATGTGCGGACCTGGACCAATCGAAGCAGGTCGGTCGAGGTGTAGCGCCGATAACCGGAGCTGTCGCGTCGCGGCTCCTGCAGCAGACCCACTCGGTGGTAGTGCCGCACGGTCTTGATCGTCACACCGCAGAAGGTGGCGGCCTGCCCGATCGTGAGCCCGGCGGTCATCGACTCAGCCTGTCACCACGCCGTCGACCGCGGCAACATCGCGCACGGCCTGCGCGACAGCCCGGAAGTCGTTGCGAAGGATCTTGCCGTGATTGCTCGCAACCGTGGGGCTGATCTGCAGGTTGGGATTCCTGCCCAGATGTGGAGTGAGGGCGGCACGGGCGTCGTTGTGCTCACCGCTGTTGGCCCCGAAGCTGTCACCACTTCCCAGGACATAGCGCACGGGGCAACCGACTCGGTCCAGGATCGGGCCGAAAGAGGACGCCAGTTCGTTCAGCTCGATGTTGATCGCGGCATGCTCGGCGGCCGTCATCCGCGCGGCGAGGCCGAACGGCGCGACCAGCGGTAGCAGCATTCGAATCCGCCGGAACGTCTTCTCGATCCGCTCGCGGCCGGCTGCGCCGGTGATGCCGTACGGCAGCGCACCGTCGACGTTGACGACCCCGGTGACCTGGCCGGGGTGCCGCTCGCCCCACGACGTGGCGAGAAACGCTCCGTAGGACCACCCCACCAGGATCGGGTTCCGGACCTTCCTCGACTGCAGAACAGCGTCGAGATCACGCAGGCAGGCTGCGAACGAGTAGTCCGACGAGCGCTTGGAGCGGCCACGTGCGCGCTCGTCGAACGTGATGTGCCGGAACCCGTCGCCGAGTTCGCCGATGGTTCGTCTCCAGTGCCGCTGGCTCGCGAAAGAGCCGTTCAGGTAGATGACCGGCCTCCCTTCGCCACCGCTGTCCGAGACCGCCAGAGCCGTGTCATCGACGGAGACCATGCCCGTCCCACTCCGAGTGCTTCATGCCGGTGACACTCCGGGTTGCCCTCGGGTCAGGGCCCCGGCAAAGTCGCTAGATGATCTTGTAGGTGGTCAGTGGTCGATGGGGGTCGCGGGCGTGGTGGCGGAGTGCTGCGGCGATGTTGCTGACGCCGTGCAGGCGTAGCGCGGTGATCGCGAGGTTCCGCAACGCCGACATGACCTGCGGGGCGTGACCGGTGTGGGCGGTGGCGCGGTCTTCGTCGAAGCAGACATCACGGACCCAGTGCAGGCGATTCTCGATCGACCAGTGCCCACGGATCCAGCGGGCGAGCAGTCCTGGATCGGCGTCGGTGCTGGTCAGGCTGGTGATCGCGTAGGCGGTCTCGGTTCTCCACTTCCCGCCAGGCCGCAGTGGGCGACGCCGGCGCACCAGCTTGATCGCCTGGGATGCGTGGGGGAAGAACTCTGCGCCCAGGTCGGGACAGGGGTGCAGGCTGACCACGCTGATCGTGCGGGTCTCGACGCGGCCGTGCCCACGCCCGCGTTGACGATCAGCGACGCCGATCTGGGTCCAGGGCAGCGCCCGTACCCGTGCCAGCAGCGTGGGCTGGTTCGCTTTGATCGTCATCAGGTAGTGCCCGCCGCGGCGGTGTAGGTAGTCGGCGTGGGCTCGCTGGGTGTGCAGAGCGTCCGCGGTGACCAGTACATCGTCGAGGTCGAGGGGGTCGAGCAGCGCGGTGAACGCGGTGATCTCGCTGCCCTTCTCTGCGACCTGAACCTGGCCGAGCACGCCACCGCTGGTCTGGTCGAGCACCGACACCAGATGCGGGAGCCAGACCCTGCCGTCGGCGGCACGGACGCGGGCGCCGCGCAGGGTCTTGCCGTCCAAGGCCAGCACGCGACGCTGTTCTCGCCGGGGTGTGCCCTCCGCCGCCGGCTGGGCGCTGAGCTGGGGCAACACCCAGGACTGCAACGCCGCCTCCAGCGCCGAGGCGTCGACCCGTTGCAGGACCCGGCGGATGGTCGACTCGTGCGGAGCGACCGCGCCCACCCCGAGCACGTCCAGCACGGCGCGGCCGACGTCATGGGCGTACTCGGCGATCGCGGTGAACGACCGGGCCCCCGCCAACACCGCGCACGCCCCCAGTAGCAACACCGCGAGGACACCGTGGCGGACACCGCGTGGTTTCCGCGGGTCCGGCACTCGCGACAGGGCCTCCACCAGCGACAACCCCGCCGCCTCACCGACCGGCGCGGCTCTCCCCGCGTCAGGACCGACCTCCAGGCCTTCCAGAGCAGCAACGATCGGAGACACTGACACTGCGGACACAGGCTTCCTGACGTGAGCAAGGATTCGACACCCTCATGATCACGCCAAGCCTGTGTCCGCACCCACCCCCACCCCCCACATCACCGCAGCTCAGGACCCACCCATCACGACTTTGCCGGGGCCCTGTGCCGCCCGCGGCGACGAGCACGTTCCGGCCCTGCAACGACTGTGTGGTCATGCGCTCTCCCAGATCGAATGTATCGCTTGTATATCCCTGTGTATCAGCTATACAGAGCGATGTCGACCGGGACCGCTCAGAACGCCCAGGTGCCGGTCATCAGCGCGACCCCCGTGACCGCCAGCAGTCCGACAACGACGTGTTCCCCGGTCCCGCCGGTCCGGAACCGCAGCATCCGCGGCCAGCGGATCCCCGCCAACGGCCAGAACGCGAACCGGTTCCCGTTCGAGGTCAGCTCGTCGCCGATCGCACCGATCCAGCAGCCCGCACCGGCCGCGACGCCGGTCCAGACCGCCGTCTGACCGGGCAGCAGGTACCCGGTCCCCCACCACGCCAGCAGCCCGACCGCGGCCGCGAACACCGGCGAGTGCGACAGCCCGCGGTGCGACACCCCGGTCGTCACCCGCGACAGCCACCGGATCACCCGGCACAGCAGCCAGGTCACCGGCGGCAGCGCCCGCGCCGCGACGCTCGACGGATGGTCCAGGTCCGGCGCGAACGCGGCCAGCGCGCACACCACCACGACCACCGGCACCAGCACCGGTGGCGGCGGCACCGCCGAGCACACCGCGAGCCCCAGCACCGCACCCGACAACGCGTGCGTACGCCCCATCATCGTGACCCCCACCTTCTGCAGAAGAACACGGAACGTAACCACGCGCCACCGTCCCGGCCGGTCCCCGACACGCGTGGGACGGTCTTGACCACACCCGGTGGGCCGCGCAGGCTCGCACCGTGACGCAGCGGTGGCGCAACTGGGCGGGCAACCAGCGCACCCGTCCGATCAGGACGGTCCGGGCGCGCGCGACACCGGCGACGTCGTCGACGCCGTCCGCCGGGCCGCCGAACAGGGCCTGCGGGTGCGTCCGCGCGGCAGCGGCCACTCCTTCACCGGCATCGGCGTGCCCGACGGCGTCGCGCTGGCGGTGCCCGCCGACCCGGCCGGGCTGCGCTGCGACGGCGCGCTCGTGACCGTGCCGGCCGGGGTCACCCTGCACACGCTCAACCGGTGGCTGTGGGCGCGCGGACGGGCGCTGCCGAACCTCGGCGACATCGATGCCCAGACCGTCGCCGGCGCGATCTCCACCGGCACCCACGGCACCGGCGCCGGGTACCGCGGCATTGCCGACGCGGTGCGCGGGCTGCTCCTCGTCGACGGCACCGGCACGGTGCACACACTCGACACGACCCGCGAGCCCGACCTGTTCGACCTGGCCAGGGTGGGGCTCGGGGCGCTCGGGGTGATCGTCGAGGTGACCCTGGAGACCGTCCCCGCGTTCCACCTGCACGCCCGCGAGAGCGCCCGCCCGCTCGCCGAGGTCCTCGACGGCCTCGACGCGCTCGCCGCGGCACACGACCACGTCGAGTTCTACTGGTTCCCGCACACCACCACCGCGGTGCTGAAGACGAACGACCGGACCGGCGCGACCGGCCCCCGCCGCAGCCGGGCCGCCGCCCTCGTCGGCGACGAGCTGCTCGGGAACGGCGCGTTCGGGCTGGTCCAGCGGGTCGCCGCGGTGGCACCGCCGCTGGCGCCGCGGCTCAACCGGGTCATGGCCGGGCAGATGGCCGCCGGGGAGTACGTGGCCCCGTCCTACGCGGTGTTCTGCAGCCCACGCCGCGTGCGGTTCCTGGAGATGGAGTACGCCGTGCCGCGGGCCGCGCTCGGTGAGGCGTTCGCCGGGTTGCGGGCCGCCGCCGCCCGGCACGCCGCGGACGTGGCGTTCCCGGTCGAGGTCCGGGTGCTCGGCGGCGACGACATCGCACTGTCCACCGCGTACGGACGCGACACCGCCTACCTCGCGGTGCACGTCCACGCGCGACGCCCGCACGAGGCGTACTTCGGCGCCGTCGAGTCGGTGCTGTCCGCACTGGACGGACGTCCGCACTGGGGAAGCTGCACACCCGCACCGCGGAGCAGCTGCGGCCCCGTACCCGCGGTTCGACGCGTTCGTCACCGCGAGGGACCGGCTCGACCCGGAGGGCCGGTTCCGCAACCCCTACCTCGACCGGGTCCTGGGGTTCCGTGCACGTCGACGACCTGACCACGCCCGCGCTGCTGGTCGACGCGGCCCGCGCTGGAGGCCAACCTCGCGGACATGGCGGCGGCTGCTGCTGCGCCCCCCGCGGCTGCGTCCGCACGTGAAGGCGCACAAGACGACCGAGCTGGCCCGACGACAGGCCGCGCACGGCCACACCGGGTTCACCTGTGCGACGGTGCGTGAGGTGGAGGGCATGGCCGCGGCCGGTCTGGCACGGACCTGCTGCTGGCCAACGAGGTGCTCGACGCGCGCCGCCTCGGTGCCGTCGTGCGGTCCGGGGCCGGGTGACACTCGCGATCGACTCCGAGCAGACGCTGCGCGCGGCCGTCGACGGCGGCGTGCGCGAGGTGCTGATCGACGTCAACATCGGACTGCCGCGCTGCGGGATCGCGCCGGCCCGCGCCGGGGCGCTCGCCGACGCCGCCCGCGCCGCCGGGCTGACCGTGCGCGGGGTGATGGGCTACGAGGGCCACCTGCAGATGCTCCCCGACGAGGCCGAACGAGCCCGGCTCACCACCGAGTGCACCGACCGGCTCCGCGCGGCGCACGCCGACGTCGGCGGCGAGATCGTCTCCGGCGGCGGCACCGGGACTCACGCGGTGAACACCGCGTGCACCGAGATCCAGGCCGGGTCCTACGCGCTGATGGACACCGCCTACACCGCCGCCCGGCTGCCGTTCCGCCAGGCGCTCACCGTGCTGTCCACGGTGGTCTCGACGACCGCGCCGGACGGCGACATGCCCGGCTGGGCGGTCGCCGACGCCGGACTCAAGGCGTTCGGCATGGACCACGGCAACCCCACCGTCCCCGGCGGGAACGTGTGGTTCTGCGCCGACGAGCACCTCGTGTTCGCCGCCGACACCCCACCGGCCACCGGCGACCGGGTGCGGATCGTGCCAGCCCACGTCGACCCCACCGTCGCCCTCCACGAGCGGATGCACGTCGTGGAGGGCGACCGGGTCGTCGACACCTGGGCGGTCGACCTGCGCGGCTGGTGAGGTCAGCCGGCGTCGATGCCGCCGCCGTCGTACAGCGACTCGACCGTGTCGGCGAACTTCTCGGTGATCGGGCGGCGCTTGAGCTTCATGGTCGGGGTGAGCTCGTCGCCGCCGGGGATCCACGGGTCGGGCACGATCGCGTACCGGCGGACGGTCTCGACCCGGGCCAGGCGCGCGTTGCCCTCCTTCACCGCGCGAGCGACCTCGTCGCGCACCGTCGGGTCGTCGTGGGCCCGTCCGGCCGCGACGTCCGGGTCCAGCGCGACCAGCGCGACGTTGTAGGGCCGGGCGTCGCCGATCACGCACAGCTGGCCGATCAGCGGGGACCGGGACTTGATCGCCGACTCCACCGCCGACGGGGAGATGTTCTTCCCCGCCGCGTTGATGATCAGCTCCTTCTTCCGGTCGACGATCCGCAGGTAGCCGTCCTCGATGACGCCGATGTCGCCGGTGCGCAGGAAGCCGTCCTCGGTGAACACCGCCGCGGTCTCCTCCGGCTTGCCGCGGTAGCCCCGCATCACGGCCTCGGACCGCATCAGGACCTCGCCGTCGGAGTCCAGGCGCAGCTCGGTCCCGGGCAGCGCGGGGCCCGCGGTGCCGACGCGGATCGCGTCGGACGGGTTTGCAGGTGCACGCCGCGCAGTTCTCCGACATGCCGTAGATCTCGCCGAGCGGGACGCCGATCGCGTGGAAGAACAGCGTCAGCTCCGGCGCGCTCGGGGCGGCACCGATGTTGGCCGGCCGCGCCTCGTCCAGGCCCAGTGCGGCCCGCAGCGACGCCAGGACCGGCGCGGCGGCCTCTACCCAGGCCGCGAGCTCGGCGGGCACCGGCTCCCCGGCCTGGGTGAGCCGGGCGGCCTCGGTCCCGTCGGCGATCGCCGCCGTCCACCACGAGCGCGCGCTCCCGCGGCTCCCTGGCCGCGACCGCCGCCTCCACCCCCGCCTTGAGCTTCTCCCAGATCCGGGGCACCGCGAAGAACGAGTGCGGGCGCACCTCGCGCAGCGCCGCGCCGATCTCCCGCGGGTTCGCGCACGTCGTGACGTCGAGGCCGAACAGGATGGCCATGTAGTACGACGCGTCCCGCTCGGCGATGTGGGCCAGCGGCAGCCAGCACACCACGCGGTCCCCGGGCCGCAGCCCGAACACCGTGCCGACGGTGCGGTTTCGCGCTCACCAGGTTGCGATGGGTCAGCTCGACGCCCTTGGGCGGGCCGGTCGTCCCCGAGGTGTAGATGATCGTCAGCAGGTCGTCCGGGGTCACCGCGGCCGGCGCGGCGAGCGGCTCGGCCGCCAGCAGCACGTCCCACCCGACGGCGCCCTCCGGGCCGGGCCCGTCGAGGACGACGACCCGGCAGCCGGCCGCCGCAGCCGGTGCCGCCGCGACGGCGGCGAAGCTCTCCTGCACGATCAGGACCGTGGCGCCGGAGTCGCGCAGCACGTACGCGATCTGCTCCGGCGACGAGGTGTTGTAGATCGACACCGTCGCCGCCCCGAGCAGCACGGCGCCCAGGTCGGCGATGTGGAACTCGGGCCGGTTCTCCAGCATCAGCGCGACGACCGAGCCGTGGCCGACACCGAGCCCGGCCAGGCCGGACGCGGCGCGGCGGGCCAGCGCGTCGTACTCCGACCAGGTCCATCGGACCGCCCCGTCCCGGGTGCGCAGCGCGACCTCGTCGGGGCGTGCGGCGACGGTGTCGTGCAGGGCGTCCAGCAACGTTGCGGTCATGCTCCGGCCTCCGGGGCGATCAGGGCCGGCGCCCGTTCCGGGGACGCGGACGCCGGGGGGAGGCCGCGCCGTGCGGACTCCTCGCGATTCTGCACGAACCCGCGTGCCTCACGGACCCTGGCGATCTCCCGGCCGACGTCGCGCCCGCAGCACCCGCCACAGCTCGGCGCGGTCCACCGCCGGGTCACGCAGGCAGTCGCGGACCCAGCCCAGGAGCCGGGCCGGGCGAAGACCTGGGTCGGTGGCCGCCGGCGGGAGAACACGTCCCCACAGCTCGGTGGCGCGGTCCTCGCTCGCGGCGAACCAGCGGTAGGACGCGCGCTCCAGCGGTGAGACGTCGTCGTCGCGCCCCAGGCCGTTGGCCCACTGGTACATCGGCAGGCACTGCTCGTCGCGGTCGGACTCCCAGCGCGCGAGCGCGGCGTCGAGGTCGGCCGGGTCGTCCAGGTACGGAGCGACGGCCTCGCCGAGCAGGCGGCCGAAGCGCAGCGCGTCGCGGATGCCCTGGGCGGTGACCGGGTCCTTGAAGTGACCGGCGTCGCCGGCGAGCGCCAACCCGGCCCCTGCGAGTGCCGGAAGTACGACGGGTGGCTGCGCGAGGTGCGGACCTTCGACGCCATCGTGCAGCCGCGCAGCCGCTCGGCCAACGGCGCGATCGCGGCCCACGGGTCGAGGAGAACGCGCGGTCGCGTCGCGCCGGAACTCCTCCGCGCGCTCCACCGGCGGCATGAGCAGCACGACGGACTTCCCGCCGTCGCACGGGAAGACGGTGGCGAGCTCGCGCCCCTCGCGCCACTGGGCGGCGACGCCGCGCAGCTCCTCGCGGGGGTCGTCGTAGTAGGCGAAGGCCATCATCCGCTGGTTCTCCCAGCGGTGGTGCTCGCGGGTGCCGACCAGGCGGGCGACGGTGGAGCGACGCCCGTCGGCCCCCCGACCACCAGCTTCGCCCGGATCTCCCCGGTGCGGTCCTCGCGGTCCTTCCAGCGGACCCCGACGACGCGTCCGTCGTCGTCGTGGAGCAGGTCGGTCACCCGGGTCGCCTCGCGGACCTCGGCCCCGGCCCGCGTGAGCGGTCTCCACCAGCGCGAGGTCGAGCCCGGGGCGGCGCACGCAGGACCCGGTGGCGATGCCCTCGTAGGCACCGTAGCGACC
>NZ_JAHLJA010000034.1:0-59016 GCF_020496245.1 Pseudonocardia sp. ICBG601
AGAGCGAGGCCGCCGACGACCCACAAGGTGCCGGTCAGACCGTCGATGGCCATCGCATGATTGCGTTTGCGGCCGATGACGATCATCGCAGCGCACACCAACAACCCGACCACCCCCGCGGCGATCAGACCCCACTTGAACCAGCCGATGATCTGATCCACAAAATCGCCCAGCTTCCCCGGCGGGCGCTGCGGCGGCGGGTCCGGCGGCACCACCTGCTCCGGCACTGCACCCGGGTCCAGGGCAGGTGCCGAGGCCGGGTCCAGGGCGGTGAGCGTGTCGGACGCCGACACCGCAGCGGAGATCACCAGAGACATGAGGGCTCCTCGAACAGGAACGGCAGAGCAGAGAGAGCGGAGACGAGCCGGCGGTCATGCCAGACGCACCCGGGGCGCATCCGCCGCCACGACCGGATCAGCGGGAGCGGCGTCGTCCGGGGCCGACCGGGCGTCGTGGCCAGGGAGAGCGTGGTCGGGGAGAGCGAGGACAGCGTCGATCACCTGCCCCAACGCCCGGACCAGCGCCCGTTCAGGTTTCGACAACTCCGCAGGGGCGAGGGCCAGGAGCTGAGCAGCCCGCTGGATCGGGCGCAGGGTGTCGCGCCAAGCGGCCACGAGAGGGATAGGCACGATCCCGGCGGTGTGCGGCTCGATACTGCGTAACCGATTCCGCGTATTCGACCCCCATCTCACGCCAGGAGCATCAGCGACTACCGCCAGCACCGGCAGGCCCGGGGTGTGCTGCAACGCATGCGCCGCAGCACCGACCGAGGACACCGTCGACCGACACACCAACACCACCACAGACGTCTGCGCCCGATAAACCCCCCGATCCACACCACCCACCGCCGCCGCGAGCAGCGACGTGCCGACCCCGCCGGCGACCCCGGCCACGCACGGACGCTCCCGCACCCCTCACCACCCCACCTCAGTATTATCCACCGACATGCCGCCGGAGATGCCACCGAATTGAACGGAATCACAAGCGGTGAAACCATACATGCTCGATGGGGTGCCGCGCACGAACGCGACGGCCGAGGCCGAGCAGGCCTGACCCGCACCGCTGTGGGCCACCGTGCGCCGTCGGGTGGTGGTCGTCGGAGGCGGTAACGCCGCTACCTCCGGCGGCGATATCCTGAAACACGAGACCAGACAAGACGGACACAGCAGATATGACGGACGGATCGGGAGGTTCGGGGCAGGTGGAACGGTCGTTCCTCGGACCCGACCTGCGCCGCGACCGTCACGGGCGGCTCGGCACGGCCCTGGGGCTGGTCATCGCCGGGGTGGTGACCCTGGGCGGGGCGATCCTGCTGGCGGTGTCACTGCTGTCGTCGGTCGGGCCGCCACCCAAGGCCGCGTCCGCGGTCGGCGCGGCCGTCGTGACCCCCGACGGTATCGGGGTGGCCTCGGTCGATCCGCTGATCACCGCGCAGCGCTGGCTGATCGCCACCCGCACCGTCTCCTACACCGACCCCGACCCACTGGCCTGGACCGACCGGGCCGCGCCGCTGCTGACCGGACCCGCCGCCCGCGCCAACACCCGACTCGCCGCACACGGGACACGAACCGGGGGCGGCTGGCCACAACTGGTCGCCGACCGCTGCAGCGTCACCGTCTCCGGACTGGCTGCGGTGATCCCCCCGGAAGCCCCGCGTAGTAGTGACCGGGTCGCGGTCCAGGTCTCCGGTACCGTCCACACCCGCTGCACCGAACCCCACGGCCCGCGCGTGCCACCCGAGCCCGTCGCAGCGACCCTCACCCTGACCCGCGGCGGTATCGACAGCAACAGCCCCGACAACACCGGTAACAACACCGGCGGGGACCAGCTCTGGCGCGTCCACGAACACCTCCGCTGAACCACCGCACTCCGCAGCTGCCACCGCCCGGGCGAGTTCCCCCACCCCGGACACGATCATGAAAGAGGCCCTCGACGTCTGTGAGTGCTGTGCTCGTCCGAATGACCTGCTGCGGACACACCTGGGTCGGACCCGACCGCGCCCACTGCTGCCGCCGCACCGGCGGCTGCGGACACGTCTTCGACAACGCCGCCCTGTGGGACACCCACCGCGTCGACCACGACGACAGCACCGTCTGCCTCGACCCCGCCACGCTCGGCCTGACCACCACCAAAAACGGCATCTGGATCCAGCCGTAAAGCCCGACAAGCGGTATCGCCGTCGATTCGCTTTCATGCAGTATTTACGGTGGTGTGGAGTTCCCCTTATTTGCGGGACGTAAGTTGTTCATGATGACATGGCCTGGCGACTGAGTCCGCCATGTTGTTACTACGTGCACAGCTGTGTTTCATCGTGACTTTACACAATGTATCTTTCCTTGGACTGGTGGGCGAGTCATTCTGTGGCGGTGATCAGCGCCAGCTGGAGCGGTCGTAGGTATTTTTATTCTGAGTGTGCGGGTATGAGTCGTCAGGCACACGTGCTGGCTGCGGTCGCAGCACCGGTATGCATCGTCATTCTCGGTATCAGTGGTGTCCTGCTCGGTGGATGGTTGCCGCCTCAGATCGGACCAGGTGATAGCGCTGCGGTCGTTGCGGGCTATTACGCGCAGAATGCTTTGCGGGTTCGCGTCGGTGCGGTGCTCGCGATGATCTCGTTCGGTGTCATCCCGGTGTGGGGTGCGGCGATGGCCGCACAGACCCGGCGGAAAGAGGGTGCGTTCCCGGTTCTGGCCTATGTGCAGGTGGCGTGTATGGCGGTGGAGACAGCGCAGATCGTGCTCAACACGGCGCTGTGGGCGACCGCGGCGTTTCGTGCGGGTGAGGTGTCGCCGGAGATCACGCAAACACTCAACGACGCCGGGTTCATCATCTTCCTCGGCACATGGATTCCGTTCACCTTGTGGGCGGTCGCTCTGGGATTGAGTGTCCTGCTGGACCGAAGCGGATCTCCGGTGTATCCTCGATGGAGCGGCTATCTGAGTATCTGGGTGGGTATCGGCTATCTGCCCTGCGTCACGGTGTGGTTTTTCAAGGACGGGCCGTTCGGGTGGCAGGGGATCGTGTGCATGGGAGTCCCGATCATCGTGTTCGGGATATGGCTGTTGACGTTCTCCGCGTTGACGGTGCGGAACGTCCGGGCCGGGTTTCTCCACGAACAAGATCTCGACGACACGTCTCGGATGGGCACCGGGGCACCTCCATGACACGCGAGAGTCGACCTGCTGCGGGCATGTGCGTGGACATGTTCACCGGTCCGGTCGCCTCGACCTCGGGCGGTCCGGCTGCGCGGGAATGGATCCCTGGTGGCCGCAGCAGAGTGCCGGGTGAGCTGGGTGTGTGGGTGCTGATCGGTGGCGAGCTGCTGATCTTCGGGCTCGTCTTCATCGTGTTCGGCTATGAGCGCGCCCAGCAGGTCGAGATCTTCAGGACTGCTCAGTCGACGATGAATCTGGCCTACGGCGCGGTGGACACTGCTCTGTTGCTCACCGGGTCCGTGTTCGTGGCATGGGGCGTGATCGCAGTCCGTGATGACCGGCTCCGGTGGGGTGCCCGGATGTTCGGAGCAGCCATAGCGTGTGGGCTGGTATTCGTTGTCAGTAAATAGGGGCGCCGGTAAGGGAGTTGTCACCAGCCGCAAACGAGTCGATCATTGCTGGTCAGCGGGTTTATTTTCGGTGAGGTTGCGGTAGAGGGTGGCGCGGCTGACGCCGAACGCGGCTGCGATCTGGTCGGCGGTCTGGCCGGTGTCGAGGGCGGCCTGGGCCGCGGCGAGCTGGTTGGGGTCGAGTTTGCGGGGTCGGCCGGGCAGTTTGCCCGTGGCTGCGGTGGCCTCGCGGGCGTGGGCGGCGCGTTCGCGCATGAACACTCGTTCCATGTGTGCGAACAGCGCCAGTAGCGCGACGGCGAGTTCGGCCATCGGCGAGTCGTCGGTGGTGTCGATCGGGATCGGGTCCTTCAGGGTCTTGATCCCGATGCCCTGCTCGCGCAGCTCGTGCACGACGTTGAGGCATTCGCGCAGATTGCGGCCGAGTCGGTCGAGGTTGGTCGCGATGATCGTGTCGCCGGAGCGGGCGTAGCGGCGCAGCTCGGTGAAGCCGGGCCGGTCGATGGTGGCGCCGGTCTTCTTGTCGGTGTAGATCCGCTCGTCGGGTATGCCGTGGTGGCCCAGGGCGTCGAGCTGTCGTTCGAGGTCCTGGTGTGTGGTCGAGACGCGGGCGTAGCCCAGTTCCATCACGTCACCGTCCTGGCCTGGTCCCGGTCGGCATCCAGGGCGGCGGCGATCCGCGGGTCGGTAATGGCGGACTCGCCGGTCATGATCGTCTCGTTTCCTCCCGCAACTGTCTCATAAGTTTACCATGTGGCCGTGTTTCGAGGCGGTGTTTCGACGTTAGATTGTGAGACAGCGTGACCTGGGGTGATGTCGATGTCCGAACTCGCCTGCACGCTGTCGCGGAACCTTGGTTTCGAGACCGGCCAGTCAGCCGCTGGAGGCGGCGGCGGCCAGGCGAAGACGGGCGTCCATGTTCAGCCGCACCTCGCCGTAGGGCAGCACGTGCGCCCAGAACAGCGGCGTCAGCCCGCGCCGATCCTCAGCGGTGAGCGCGTCGTCCCACTCGGAGCCAGCGAGCAGGTCCTGGATCATCAGGGTGTTCACGTACACCAGGGCGGCCTGCAAGATCCGCAGGCACAGCACGCTCATCTCCTGCTCGTCGCGCCGGTTGGTGGCCAGGTCCCCGCCCTTGCCGTAGAAGATGACCGCGTTGGCCCGATTCCACGACTCGACCACGTTCAGGCCCTCGTGGATCTCTCGCTGGAGTGCCCGGCTGTGCAGGTAACGGGCCAAGAAGATGGTCTTTTGCGCCCGGCCCAGCTCGATCATCGCCTGGTAGGTCGGGTGCGCTGCGTTGGCCTTCATGAATCGCCGCAGGATCGCCTCGGTCGAGGCGGTGCCCACGCGGATCGCGGTGGCGTACTTGAGCATCTGGTCGTACTGCTCAGCGATGCGGTCCCACCGGACCGGGCGGGTCATCGCCGGTGCCAGACCCGGCCAGGCGTCTGGCTCGCCAGCAGCCGGGCGGTACAGCTTGACCTTGTTGATCCGCTTGATCCTCGGCAGCAGGTCGAACCCGAGCAGCTTCGTGATGCCGAACCCGATCTCGGACTGACCATGCGTGTCCACGTAATTGGCCTCGACCTGCATGTCGGTGCCATGCCGGATCGCGCCGTCGACCATCGCGTGCACCTCGGAGGCCGAGCAGTTCAGCCGCTGCGAGTGGATCACCACGGAGCCGCGCTCGACGTGCCAGTAGATCAGCACCCCTCGGCCGCCGTAGCGGGAGTGCCACTCGGTGAAGATGTTCTGGTCGAACGCGCCGAAGTGAGTCGAGTCGCTGGCCACGGCGGTGGATCCGTCGCCCCACAGTGTCTGCTGGCGGGCGGCGAAGGTGGCGTTGGCGATCTCGATCGCGATCTGCCGCGCGGCCTCGGTGCTCAGGTAGCGGCGCCGGGCGTAGCGAATCTCGTCCTCGGAATGCCCGTGCTCGCCGCCGGCGACCGCACGGATGCCGGTGTTGGTGCCGTACCCGTAGATAGCCAGCAGCAACCGCTCGGCCAGCACGTGCTCGGGCAAGGTGCCGCGGTCGGCGACCGAGGTCACCGCCGACAGGCAGCCGGTGCGCAGCACCGCCTCCTTGAGCATGTCGATCAGCGGCACCGTGCCCCACCGGGCCTGCACAGCCTGCTTGAGCCGGCGCAGGTTGCGCGGCTCCGGCGAGGCCTCCAGCGGGGCCAGCTTGACCGCGCCAGCCGCGCGGTCGCTAATCGACAACCAATCGCAGCCCGGCAGGGCGGTGTGCAGGGCCTCCAGCTCGGCGCGCATCTCGGCTTGCAGGTCGGCGATGAACTGGCTGGGGTCCAGCGGCTTGCGCAGCGCCTGGTAGTGCTCGACGCGATGGTCCTCGAAATCGGTCGGAAGGTCTTCGGCCGGGTTGCGCCAGGTGTCCGCGCCGACGACCCAGATTTCCTTGCACCGCAACTGCTCGCGTAGCGCCTGGAAGGTGCACACCTCGTAGACCATGCGCACGACCCGTTGCCGGCGTTCACGGTCGCCTCGGCGACCCGGAACAGCAAGTTCTCCTTGCCGGTGACCCGCTTGAACTCCTTGATCAGCTCCTTGGTCACCCGGACCTCGGCGCGGGCGTTGATCCGGTGCACGGTGGAGATCAGCAGCTCGACCAGCGTGTCGGTGATCTCCCGTTCCCGGCAGTGCAACAACGCCGCCAGCAGGGCCAGCGTCACCTCAGGCGCGTGTCCGCGCAGGTGGCTGGGCGCCTCGACCGCCGCCCGCGCCCGCCAGGCGGCGACCACCTTCGGGGCGATGTCGGCGAACACGCCGGCTGACAGGCCGACCGCCCGTACCGCTTCCAGCTTGGCGATCTCGGTCAACATCGTGTTCAGGCTGACGTTGCCCGGATCGGACCGGATCGAGGCCAGCACCGCCGGCCCGTCACCGTCCCCGCCGGGTTGGCCGTCGTCATCGGCACCGGCCGCGACCAAGGCGAACAGCCGAACGCGCACCGCCTCGGATAAGCGGATCGCCACCCGTGCGAACAGCAGCTCCTCGCCGCGGTGCAGCGCCGAGCGCACGATCCGGTCGACGCGGCCGCCGGTGGGGCGGCTCGATACGTTCCTCCCGGCACCGGTCCAGCAGCTGGTCACGGACACGTTCAGCGCCGCGCTCGGTCTGGGTGACGGTGGTGACCAGCCACTCGGTGAGCTTGTCGGCGTCGGCGACGCTGCACTCCCGGAACCCCAGTGTCCGGCGAATCTGGCTGCGATGGAACTCGATCGTGCGGCCGGACCAGTCGTAGAACGCCAGCTCGGTCACCGGCACACCGACCTGCCGGGCCACGTAGTCCACAGCGGCGTCGGGGATCTCGCTCCGGCTGCGGGGAAACCGGCCGTGCTCGGTGTAAAAGCGCAGCAACACCGCGAACCCGAGCCGCGTCGCGCCACGCTTGCCGGCCACCATCGCCAGCTCGGCCTCGACCAGCGTCCACCGATCGATCAGTTCGTCCTGACCCAGCTCACGCGCCACGCACGGACGCTACTCCCACCCCCCGGACACCGCCGCGACCAGAGATTCAGGGTCAAGCCCCCAGCGCTCGTTTGCGGCTGATGACACGATCCTTACCGGCACCCCAAATACGCCGAATGGTCAGACCTGCTCGCGGCCGGGCACGATCCGTTCACGAACGACTTCTTCACGTTCTACTTCGCCCTCACCGCCATACACCTGACACATCTCATCGCCGGACTCGCAGTCCTGGTCGGCATGTGCCGCATCGCCCGCACACCGGGCACTACAGTCCGCGACCTGTGCCATATCGAGGCCGGAGCCTGCTTCTGGCACCTCGTCGACCTCATATGGATCATACTGTTCGCGCTACTGTATCTCGCGAGATAGAAATCATGACACGTCGCATCGCGACGCGACCATACGCACGCATGCTCGTGGCCTGGGCCGGACTCATGGCCGCCACGATCCTCTCCTGGCGCTGGGCCGACACACACGATATGTCAAGTCTCGTGAACAGTGGGATCATCCTACTCGCCTTCATCAAGGTGTATCTCGTCGGCCACTACTTCATGGAGCTCCGTGCCGCGCCACCGCTACTCCGCGTCACTTTCGCGGGGTGGTGTGTTGTTATCTGCGCCGCCCTGATCGGCATGGTCATGTGATCATTCACATGCGAGGGCGACCAACCCGCGCAGGAGACGCGACAACGCGATCTTGTAGAAGTTGCAGGATCTGCTCCGGCGTTAGCTGGTCTGCAAGTCGTTCTAGGGCGATCCGCGCGATCGCGCTACGAGAGACATCTACTCGTGGACGGCAGCGACGCCCGAGAATTTCCACTTCGGCAAGAAGATTTTCGGCGGACTCGTCAAGATATATCGTGGCACGAGTCAGCCGACTAGGCATGGCGCCCGATTCCGCAGAGGGGATTGGACCGCCGGCGGAGCCTCGACCATCGAGGTTTGACGGCTGCGGCGGTAGCTCCTCTCGCTTCTTCGGACTGTGTCGTGGGCGCGCGCGGGCGCGGGCTGAGTTGATTGCAGCGTCCTCTCGTTTCTGTTTCAGTTCGGCGATGCCCTCTTCGCTGTTGCTCATGCGCTGTACTCCTTCACATAAGAAGCAAGTTTTCGATAGCTTCCGACTGCGGCTTGGATTGCCTTGGGAGTGGGGTTCTCCGACCTGACTTTGGTCACCCGAGCCTGGTTTCGCAGCTTGTACTGCGCTGAGCTGCGGTGATGTGTTTGCGCGGGAGCGGTGTGAGGCACTAATTCGGTGCTCTACGCTCGGTCAGGTGGCGTGGGTGAGGCGGGTACGGACGGCCTCCGGGGCGACCGCGGTCCAGATCGCCGAGTCCGTGCAGGGCCATCGACGGATCGTGGCCCATGTCGGGTCAGCGCACACCGAGGCCGAGCTGGGCCTGCTGGTCGAGCAGGCCCGTGGGCTGATCGACGACGCTGCACAGCAGGCCCTGGATCTGGGCGTCGCGCCGTCACCCCGGCGGGCCGAGCTGATCGCGCCCACCGCGGCCGGCGGTGCCACGCAGGAGGGGCTGTTCGGCCAGATGCCGCGGCGCGCCCCGAGCACCACAACCCGGCGGGTGGGTGCGCCGCAGGTGATCACGACCGGGTCGCGGGTGCTGTTCGACATCCTCGCCGAGGTCTACGCGGGCCTCGGGTTCGCAGAGGTCGCTGATGACACGTTCCGCGACCTGGTGATCGCCCGGATCGTCGAGCCCACGTCCATCCTGGACACCGGGTCGGGTGCTGGCCGGTCTGGGCGTCACCGCGGCGAGCGAAAAGACGATGCGCCGCACCCTGCTGCGCTGCACCGGGCGCAGCTACCGCGACGAGATCGCGAGGGCCTGCTTCACCCACGCCCGTGGCAGTGGGGATGTGTCGTTGTGTCTCTACGACGTCACCACCCTCTACTTCGAGGCGGAGAAGGAGGACGACCTGCGCAAGGTCGGGTTCTCCAAGGAACGCCGGGTCGACCCGCAGGTCGTCGTCGGGCTGCTGGTCGATCGCGCAGGGTTCCCCCTCGAGATCGGCTGTTTCGAGGGCAACAAGACCGAGACCGCGACGATCCTGCCGATCATCGAGGCCTTCCGGGCCCGACACCAGCTGCCGGTCGAGCCGGGCGGGATGGTCGTGGTCGCCGACGCAGGGATGCTCTCGGCCGCGAACCTGCGCGACCTCGACGAGGCCGGCCTGCGGTTCATCGTCGGCTCCCGACTCACCAAGGCCCCGGTTGACCTGGAGTCGCACTTCCACTGGCACGGCGACGCCTTCGTCGACGGGCAGATCATCGACACCCTCACACCACGCGACCGCCGCACCGGGCGCAGCGAGAACAGCCCGAAGGTCAAGGCCGAGCCCGTCTGGAACCCCAACCAGCATCCGGGATCCTGGCGGGCGGTCTGGGCCTACTCCACGAAGCGGGCCGTCCGGGACCGGCGCACGTTGACCCTGCAGGAGAACCGGGCCCGCGAGGTCATCGCCGGCGAGAAGCCCGCGCGCACACCGCGGTTCGTCAAGGTCACCAACGGCTCCCGCGCCCTGGACGAGGCCTCCTTGGCTCGGGCATACCGGTTGGTCGGGTTGAAGGGCTACGTGACCAACATCCCGGCCGGCGGCGCAGCGGCCGGGGAGATCATCGGCGACTACCACGACCTCTGGCACGTCGAGCAGTCCTTCCGGATGAGCAAAACCGACCTACGCGCCCGCCCGATGTTCCACCACCAACGCCAGTCCATCGAAGCGCACCTGACCATCGTGTTCACCGCCCTCGCAGTCGCCCGCGAGATCCAGAACCGCACCGGGCTCACCATCCGCAACGTCGTCCGCCAGCTCCGACCACTGCGCTCGGCCACCATCGCCATCAACGGCACCCAGCAGACCTTCCCGCCCGCCGTCCCCGCCGACAAACAGGCCCTCCTCGACGCGCTCCGTCAGCCCGCGGCGAAGCACTAAGACAAGTGACCGAAGTCAGGTCCGAGGTCATCGCCATGCGGCGCTTTCGCGTTTCGATCGCTCTCGCGTAGGGAACGGAGGGGCCAACCCGCACTGGCGTGCCAGCGATCATCTGCTCAAGCCGGCGAACTTCGAACGCCGGAGGAACACGATGAATCATGTTAGGAACGATCACGAGTGGATAGTCAGCGCTCTCAGTGACCGCCTGCTCCGTAGCATTCAAATCATCAGTACGCAGTCCTGTGGGAACGCAGACCACGTTCGCTGCCGCCATTGCTCCGAAGGTAGAAGGGGCTGCTCCGGGATGCGTGTCAACGACGACCCAGTCCCGACGCCACGCTCCTGCCCATTCAGTGATGAGATCTGCCCATCGCTCCGAGTCCAGGGGCAGATCAATCAGATTTGGGCTACTGGGAACAAGGAGGCTTATTCAGGCTCCGTCAGGTAAGTGTGTAGAAGATGAGTCCGATGACTGCCGAGATTGTCGTTTTAAATGTGGCGTAGGGCCGCCGGTAGTCTGTGTGGAGAACTTTCCACGTTTTGATATGGGCGATGACTCGTTCGATGGTGGCGCGGGTGTGGTTGAGGCTCTTGTTGAATGTTTTTTGCCAGTCGAGAAGTTCCCGGCCGGGTGGTTTTTTGAACGGGGTGAGCATGCCGCGCCCGATGTATCCTTTATCGCCGATCGGGGGGTATGTGGCGAGGTGGTCGAGGGCGCCGGATTGGTCGAGGCAATATAGGTCGTGTCGGGAGCCTGGGGTCGGGTCGGAGATCCACGACAGCTGCCCTTCCAGGGTAGCTGCGACCTGGACGACGACGCCGGTGGTGCGATGCTTGCCCGACCACAGACCCGGCACCGCGGCCCATGACCAGCAGGGCAGCAAGGTTCCATCGATGATGTACTGCCGATCGGCACGAAGCTCCTCTGCCGTCGGAACGACACTCCGCAGCGCCTGTGCCAGCAACGGTGTCACCCCCGTGATCGCTCGACTAACCGTCGACTGCGACACCCCATAGGTTTCCGCCAACTCCCACTGCACACGATTCCCGCGCAGATACGCCAACGTGATCACCACCGACCAGAACAACCCCAGAACCGGCGGCCAAGACAAACGTGCCTCCGTCGCGTCCCGCTGATCCTGCTCATACACTATAGCGACAAGATTCTGAATTTCATCACGCCGGAAACCAGTGGTATAGTACATACTGCGACAGCCCGTTCATCTCGGATTGATTCGGCAAACCAATCTTCGCGATGGACGGGCTGTCGCCCAACCCGACACGCCGGGCTAGATCGTTATTTCACGGGGCCTGAATAAGCCTCAAGGTCTGCCTTACGGAAACCTCTACGCGGCCGTGGAGTCCGCCTCTTCTCCAGGGCATCAAACAGCGGATCCGTCGCTTCATAGCCTGGGCGGTAGCCCCAGCGGCGGCTAGCGCTACCCCCGTCCCATTCCAGGTCCAGCAGCACCGCGTCAAGTAGATACGCCAACTCGTACGCAAGAGTGGTCTTACCCACGCCCCCCTTCGGGGAGGCGACCACGAGCACCTTCGACATAGCTGTAACGCTACAACACCGAGGGCGATACTCCTCCATCTACAGCGCCGTAACGCTGTAACTACACTGATCCCAGGAAGACCAGCCCCGTAACGCTGTAACTACACTGATCCCAGACGAAGGCGCGTCACGCGGCGGGGTGGTGGGTGGCGCGGACGGCGCCGATGAATTCGCGGGCGTAGTAGCTGTTGTTCCAGACGTCGGCCTCGATTTTGACGACGTCGCCGGTCTGTGGGGCGTGGAGCATCTGGCCTGTGCCGAGGTAGAGGCCGACGTGGTGGATCCCGCCGGGGCGACCGTTCGAGGTGAACAGGAGCATGTCCCCGGGTTGGACCTGGGCGGGGTCGGTGATGGCGGGTGGGAAGCGTTGCCAGATGGCTTGGGTTTGTCCGGGGACGTCGATCCCGATGCCGGCGAAGGCGTAGGTCATGAGTCCGGAGCAGTCGAACCCGCCCCGGGTGGGGCCGTGGGCGTCGCCTCCGGCCCAGACATAGGGCTGGCCTTGTTGGGTCAGGGCGCGGTCGATCACCTGGCGGATGTGCGGATCCACCGCACCGGGCAACACCGGAGAGCCCGGCGGGCTGCCCGCGCCGCCGGGGCCGGTGCAGGTGATGTCGTCCAGAGCGGCGACCAGTAGCGCGGCGGGGTGTTCCCATTTGGCGTAGGCGGCGGGGAACGCACTGATCTGCACCGCTTGCGCCGCCCGGGTCAACGGCATCGTCTCCCACCCGGGGACCTGCAGCAGGCGTTCATAGAACAACCGCGCCGAGCCCCTGGGGTCCATGCGGACGGTGACCGGCCCCCAACCGGCGGCGCGCTGCTGGAACAACCCGACCGAGTCATGATCGGCCCCGACCGCCTCATGCGGGCGTGTCAACGATTCGGTGACAGTGGTGTTGGCGTAGTTGAGCAGACTGGATTCCTGCATCGCGGTCGCGACCGCGACCACCTGGCCCCGCACGGGGACACCCATCTCGACACCGGCGGCGACGATGTGCGCGGCGTTGGACACCTGGACGGGGCCGAAACCCTCGACCAGGTCAGCCGGGTCCACCCCGGCGGGAGCACACACCACCCCGGGAACGCCCAGCGAGAACGTGCGGCCACCGGCGGTGATCGCACCGCCGAGGGCGATCACGAACAGCACGACGACCGCGCCCACCAGCGCGGTCACGCAGGCGAGCCCGGTCGTCGCGGTCTTCATCGTGAACTCCCCAGTCTCGAACGCCGGTCCGACCTCAGGGGCTCTGGCCGGCAGGGTGGTGACACAGGCCGCACCGACCCAGCTCACCAGTTCAGTCGGTGAGACCGAGCCGCTCGCTGCACGCCGGCCACGCACCCCAGCCCTGGCCTTCCTGCACCCGCTGCGCCACCGCGATCTGCTCTTCCCGGGACGCTTCGTGGGCGGCACCGGTGCCGCCGAAGGCCTCCCAGGTCGACGGCGTGAACTGCAGGCCACCGGCGAGCCCGTTCCCGGTTCGGGTCGACCAGTCCCCACCCGACTCGCACTCGGCCAGCGCATCCCACACGCCTTCCGAGGCCCCGCCCGCGCTCTTCTCCGCGACCGGGGCCGCCGACGCCGACACCGACGCCGACGCCGCAGTGTCCGTGTCGGGTTCCTGGGCGGCGGCGGGCGGGCCTCAGCGGCGGGACCGGACGACGGCTCGGTCGCGGGAGCGAGAGCACCGTTGGTTCGGGAGATCGTCTCACCAGCACTACCAGCACTCTCAGCGCTGTTGCTGGTGGTGGTGTCGAGGTCGTCGAGGCTCAGGGCCGGGTCGGTGAGGGTCTCCAGCAGGGCGACCGCGTCCGGGTCGGCCGCAGCCGCACGGGCGGCCTGCTCGGTCAGCTCCTCCACACCCGCGGCCAGGCCCTCACCCTGCCGGGCCTCACCCGGGCCCTCGCTCCGCGGCTCGGTGCTCTGACCAGTGCTGGTGTGCTCATCCGTGGTCCGCGTGACCGTGCTGGCGCCACTGGCAGACGACCTCGGCGCCGCGGTGTCCACGGGGCGCTCCGACGGGGCCGCAGGCCCAGACACAGCACCCACAGCACTGCCGACCGCTGGGCTGCGGCCACTATCCGCAGCAGCGTCGAGGACCACCCGACCCGCCTCACCCCCCGCGCCGACCGGGCTGGCCGGCTCGGCTTCCAGGACGTCGAGGAACTCATCCAACAGCGCAACCGCAGCCCGCGCATCCTCCACCGAGCGACTCACCTGCTCACCGCCGCCACGACGGCACCGGCAGAACCGCCCCGGTCAGCGGCGTCAACGCAACAGTCCTTGCCGTGCTCCTCGCCGTGGTTCTCCTCGGGTCGGCTCGTGGGCGTGCCGGAGATACACCTTGATGAAGGCGAGTAGGATGATCCCACTGTTCACGAGACTTGACATATCGTGTGTGTCGGCCCAGCGCCAGAGAGGATCGTGGCGGCCATGAGTCCGGCCCAGGCCACGAGCATGCGTGCGTATGGTCGCGTCGCGATGCGACGTGTCATGATTTCTATCTCGCGAGATACAGTAGCGCGAACAGTATGATCCATATGAGGTCGACGAGGTGCCAGAAGCAGGCTCCGGCCTCGATATGGCACAGGTCGCGGACTGTAGTGCCCGGTGTGCGGGCGATGCGGCACATGCCGACCAGGACTGCGAGTCCGGCGATGAGATGTGTCAGGTGTATGGCGGTGAGGGCGAAGTAGAACGTGAAGAAGTCGTTCGTGAACGGATCGTGCCCGGCCGCGAGCAGGTCTGACCATTCGGCGTATTTGGGGTGCCGGTAAGGATCGTGTCATCAGCCGCAAACGAGCGCTGGGGGCTTGACCCTGAATCTCTGGTCGCGGCGGTGTCCGGGGGGTGGGAGTAGCGTCCGTGCGTGGCGCGTGAGCTGGGTCAGGACGAACTGATCGATCGGTGGACGCTGGTCGAGGCCGAGCTGGCGATGGTGGCCGGCAAGCGTGGCGCGACGCGGCTCGGGTTCGCGGTGTTGCTGCGCTTTTACACCGAGCACGGCCGGTTTCCCCGCAGCCGGAGCGAGATCCCCGACGCCGCTGTGGACTACGTGGCCCGGCAGGTCGGTGTGCCGGTGACCGAGCTGGCGTTCTACGACTGGTCCGGCCGCACGATCGAGTTCCATCGCAGCCAGATTCGCCGGACACTGGGGTTCCGGGAGTGCAGCGTCGCCGACGCCGACAAGCTCACCGAGTGGCTGGTCACCACCGTCACCCAGACCGAGCGCGGCGCTGAACGTGTCCGTGACCAGCTGCTGGACCGGTGCCGGGAGGAACGTATCGAGCCGCCCACCGGCGGCCGCGTCGACCGGATCGTGCGCTCGGCGCTGCACCGCGGCGAGGAGCTGCTGTTCGCACGGGTGGCGATCCGCTTATCCGAGGCGGTGCGCGTTCGGCTGTTCGCCTTGGTCGCGGCCGGTGCCGATGACGACGGCCAACCCGGCGGGGACGGTGACGGGCCGGCGGTGCTGGCCTCGATCCGGTCCGATCCGGGCAACGTCAGCCTGAACACGATGTTGACCGAGATCGCCAAGCTGGAAGCGGTACGGGCGGTCGGCCTGTCAGCCGGCGTGTTCGCCGACATCGCCCCGAAGGTGGTCGCCGCCTGGCGGGCGCGGGCGGCGGTCGAGGCGCCCAGCCACCTGCGCGGACACGCGCCTGAGGTGACGCTGGCCCTGCTGGCGGCGTTGTTGCACTGCCGGGAACGGGAGATCACCGACACGCTGGTCGAGCTGCTGATCTCCACCGTGCACCGGATCAACGCCCGCGCCGAGGTCCGGGTGACCAAGGAGCTGATCAAGGAGTTCAAGCGGGTCACCGGCAAGGAGAACTTGCTGTTCCGGGTCGCCGAGGCGACCGTGAACGCCGGCAACGGGTCGTGCGCATGGTCTACGAGGTGTGCACCTTCCAGGCGCTACGCGAGCAGTTGCGGTGCAAGGAAATCTGGGTCGTCGGCGCGGACACCTGGCGCAACCCGGCCGAAGACCTTCCGACCGATTTCGAGGACCATCGCGTCGAGCACTACCAGGCGCTGCGCAAGCCGCTGGACCCCAGCCAGTTCATCGCCGACCTGCAAGCCGAGATGCGCGCCGAGCTGGAGGCCCTGCACACCGCCCTGCCGGGCTGCGATTGGTTGTCGATTAGCGACCGCGCGGCTGGCGCGGTCAAGCTGGCCCCGCTGGAGGCCTCGCCGGAGCCGCGCAACCTGCGCCGGCTCAAGCAGGCTGTGCAGGCCCGGTGGGGCACGGTGCCGCTGATCGACATGCTCAAGGAGGCGGTGCTGCGCACCGGCTGCCTGTCGGCGGTGACCTCGGTCGCCGACCGCGGCACCTTGCCCGAGCACGTGCTGGCCGAGCGGTTGCTGCTGGCTATCTACGGGTACGGCACCAACACCGGCATCCGTGCGGTCGCCGGCGGCGAGCACGGGCATTCCGAGGACGAGATTCGCTACGCCCGGCGCCGCTACCTGAGCACCGAGGCCGCGCGGCAGATCGCGATCGAGATCGCCAACGCCACCTTCGCCGCCCGCCAGCAGACACTGTGGGGCGACGGATCCACCGCCGTGGCCAGCGACTCGACTCACTTCGGCGCGTTCGACCAGAACATCTTCACCGAGTGGCACTCCCGCTACGGCGGCCGAGGGGTGCTGATCTACTGGCACGTCGAGCGCGGCTCCGTGGTGATCCACTCGCAGCGGCTGAACTGCTCGGCCTCCGAGGTGCACGCGATGGTCGACGGCGCGATCCGGCATGGCACCGACATGCAGGTCGAGGCCAATTACGTGGACACGCATGGTCAGTCCGAGATCGGGTTCGGCATCACGAAGCTGCTCGGGTTCGACCTGCTGCCGAGGATCAAGCGGATCAACAAGGTCAAGCTGTACCGCCCGGCTGCTGGCGAGCCAGACGCCTGGCCGGGTCTGGCACCGGCGATGACCCGCCCGGTCCGGTGGGACCGCATCGCTGAGCAGTACGACCAGATGCTCAAGTACGCCACCGCGATCCGCGTGGGCACCGCCTCGACCGAGGCGATCCTGCGGCGATTCATGAAGGCCAACGCAGCGCACCCGACCTACCAGGCGATGATCGAGCTGGGCCGGGCGCAAAAGACCATCTTCTTGGCCCGTTACCTGCACAGCCGGGCACTCCAGCGAGAGATCCACGAGGGCCTGAACGTGGTCGAGTCGTGGAATCGGGCCAACGCGGTCATCTTCTACGGCAAGGGCGGGGACCTGGCCACCAACCGGCGCGACGAGCAGGAGATGAGCGTGCTGTGCCTGCGGATCTTGCAGGCCGCCCTGGTGTACGTGAACACCCTGATGATCCAGGACCTGCTCGCTGGCTCCGAGTGGGACGACGCGCTCACCGCTGAGGATCGGCGCGGGCTGACGCCGCTGTTCTGGGCGCACGTGCTGCCCTACGGCGAGGTGCGGCTGAACATGGACGCCCGTCTTCGCCTGGCCGCCGCCGCCTCCAGCGGCTGACTGGCCGGTCTCGAAACCAAGGTTCCGCGACAGCGTGCAGGCGAGTTCGGACATCGACATCACCCCAGGTCACGCTGTCTCACAATCTAACGTCGAAACACCGCCTCGAAACACGGCCACATGGTAAACTTATGAGACAGTTGCGGGAGGAAACGAGACGATCATGACCGGCGAGTCCGCCATTACCGACCCGCGGATCGCCGCCGCCCTGGATGCCGACCGGGACCAGGCCAGGACGGTGACGTGATGGAACTGGGCTACGCCCGCGTCTCGACCACACACCAGGACCTCGAACGACAGCTCGACGCCCTGGGCCACCACGGCATACCCGACGAGCGGATCTACACCGACAAGAAGACCGGCGCCACCATCGACCGGCCCGGCTTCACCGAGCTGCGCCGCTACGCCCGCTCCGGCGACACGATCATCGCGACCAACCTCGACCGACTCGGCCGCAATCTGCGCGAATGCCTCAACGTCGTGCACGAGCTGCGCGAGCAGGGCATCGGGATCAAGACCCTGAAGGACCCGATCCCGATCGACACCACCGACGACTCGCCGATGGCCGAACTCGCCGTCGCGCTACTGGCGCTGTTCGCACACATGGAACGAGTGTTCATGCGCGAACGCGCCGCCCACGCCCGCGAGGCCACCGCAGCCACGGGCAAACTGCCCGGCCGACCCCGCAAACTCGACCCCAACCAGCTCGCCGCGGCCCAGGCCGCCCTCGACACCGGCCAGACCGCCGACCAGATCGCAGCCGCGTTCGGCGTCAGCCGCGCCACCCTCTACCGCAACCTCACCGAAAATAAACCCGCTGACCAGCAATGATCGACTCGTTTGCGGCTGGTGACAACTCCCTTACCGGCGCCCCTATTTACTGACAACGAATACCAGCCCACACGCTATGGCTGCTCCGAACATCCGGGCACCCCACCGGAGCCGGTCATCACGGACTGCGATCACGCCCCATGCCACGAACACGGACCCGGTGAGCAACAGAGCAGTGTCCACCGCGCCGTAGGCCAGATTCATCGTCGACTGAGCAGTCCTGAAGATCTCGACCTGCTGGGCGCGCTCATAGCCGAACACGATGAAGACGAGCCCGAAGATCAGCAGCTCGCCACCGATCAGCACCCACACACCCAGCTCACCCGGCACTCTGCTGCGGCCACCAGGGATCCATTCCCGCGCAGCCGGACCGCCCGAGGTCGAGGCGACCGGACCGGTGAACATGTCCACGCACATGCCCGCAGCAGGTCGACTCTCGCGTGTCATGGAGGTGCCCCGGTGCCCATCCGAGACGTGTCGTCGAGATCTTGTTCGTGGAGAAACCCGGCCCGGACGTTCCGCACCGTCAACGCGGAGAACGTCAACAGCCATATCCCGAACACGATGATCGGGACTCCCATGCACACGATCCCCTGCCACCCGAACGGCCCGTCCTTGAAAAACCACACCGTGACGCAGGGCAGATAGCCGATACCCACCCAGATACTCAGATAGCCGCTCCATCGAGGATACACCGGAGATCCGCTTCGGTCCAGCAGGACACTCAATCCCAGAGCGACCGCCCACAAGGTGAACGGAATCCATGTGCCGAGGAAGATGATGAACCCGGCGTCGTTGAGTGTTTGCGTGATCTCCGGCGACACCTCACCCGCACGAAACGCCGCGGTCGCCCACAGCGCCGTGTTGAGCACGATCTGCGCTGTCTCCACCGCCATACACGCCACCTGCACATAGGCCAGAACCGGGAACGCACCCTCTTTCCGCCGGGTCTGTGCGGCCATCGCCGCACCCCACACCGGGATGACACCGAACGAGATCATCGCGAGCACCGCACCGACGCGAACCCGCAAAGCATTCTGCGCGTAATAGCCCGCAACGACCGCAGCGCTATCACCTGGTCCGATCTGAGGCGGCAACCATCCACCGAGCAGGACACCACTGATACCGAGAATGACGATGCATACCGGTGCTGCGACCGCAGCCAGCACGTGTGCCTGACGACTCATACCCGCACACTCAGAATAAAAATACCTACGACCGCTCCAGCTGGCGCTGATCACCGCCACAGAATGACTCGCCCACCAGTCCAAGGAAAGATACATTGTGTAAAGTCACGATGAAACACAGCTGTGCACGTAGTAACAACATGGCGGACTCAGTCGCCAGGCCATGTCATCATGAACAACTTACGTCCCGCAAATAAGGGGAACTCCACACCACCGTAAATACTGCATGAAAGCGAATCGACGGCGATACCGCTTGTCGGGCTTTACGGCTGGATCCAGATGCCGTTTTTGGTGGTGGTCAGGCCGAGCGTGGCGGGGTCGAGGCAGACGGTGCTGTCGTCGTGGTCGACGCGGTGGGTGTCCCACAGGGCGGCGTTGTCGAAGACGTGTCCGCAGCCGCCGGTGCGGCGGCAGCAGTGGGCGCGGTCGGGTCCGACCCAGGTGTGTCCGCAGCAGGTCATTCGGACGAGCACAGCACTCACAGACGTCGAGGGCCTCTTTCATGATCGTGTCCGGGGTGGGGGAACTCGCCCGGGCGGTGGCAGCTGCGGAGTGCGGTGGTTCAGCGGAGGTGTTCGTGGACGCGCCAGAGCTGGTCCCCGCCGGTGTTGTTACCGGTGTTGTCGGGGCTGTTGCTGTCGATACCGCCGCGGGTCAGGGTGAGGGTCGCTGCGACGGGCTCGGGTGGCACGCGCGGGCCGTGGGGTTCGGTGCAGCGGGTGTGGACGGTACCGGAGACCTGGACCGCGACCCGGTCACTACTACGCGGGGCTTCCGGGGGGATCACCGCAGCCAGTCCGGAGACGGTGACGCTGCAGCGGTCGGCGACCAGTTGTGGCCAGCCGCCCCCGGTTCGTGTCCCGTGTGCGGCGAGTCGGGTGTTGGCGCGGGCGGCGGGTCCGGTCAGCAGCGGCGCGGCCCGGTCGGTCCAGGCCAGTGGGTCGGGGTCGGTGTAGGAGACGGTGCGGGTGGCGATCAGCCAGCGCTGCGCGGTGATCAGCGGATCGACCGAGGCCACCCCGATACCGTCGGGGGTCACGACGGCCGCGCCGACCGCGGACGCGGCCTTGGGTGGCGGCCCGACCGACGACAGCAGTGACACCGCCAGCAGGATCGCCCCGCCCAGGGTCACCACCCCGGCGATGACCAGCCCCAGGGCCGTGCCGAGCCGCCCGTGACGGTCGCGGCGCAGGTCGGGTCCGAGGAACGACCGTTCCACCTGCCCCGAACCTCCCGATCCGTCCGTCATATCTGCTGTGTCCGTCTTGTCTGGTCTCGTGTTTCAGGATATCGCCGCCGGAGGTAGCGGCGTTACCGCCTCCGACGACCACCACCCGACGGCGCACGGTGGCCCACAGCGGTGCGGGTCAGGCCTGCTCGGCCTCGGCCGTCGCGTTCGTGCGCGGCACCCCATCGAGCATGTATGGTTTCACCGCTTGTGATTCCGTTCAATTCGGTGGCATCTCCGGCGGCATGTCGGTGGATAATACTGAGGTGGGGTGGTGAGGGGTGCGGGAGCGTCCGTGCGTGGCCGGGGTCGCCGGCGGGGTCGGCACGTCGCTGCTCGCGGCGGCGGTGGGTGGTGTGGATCGGGGGGTTTATCGGGCGCAGACGTCTGTGGTGGTGTTGGTGTGTCGGTCGACGGTGTCCTCGGTCGGTGCTGCGGCGCATGCGTTGCAGCACACCCCGGGCCTGCCGGTGCTGGCGGTAGTCGCTGATGCTCCTGGCGTGAGATGGGGGTCGAATACGCGGAATCGGTTACGCAGTATCGAGCCGCACACCGCCGGGATCGTGCCTATCCCTCTCGTGGCCGCTTGGCGCGACACCCTGCGCCCGATCCAGCGGGCTGCTCAGCTCCTGGCCCTCGCCCCTGCGGAGTTGTCGAAACCTGAACGGGCGCTGGTCCGGGCGTTGGGGCAGGTGATCGACGCTGTCCTCGCTCTCCCCGACCACGCTCTCCCTGGCCACGACGCCCGGTCGGCCCCGGACGACGCCGCTCCCGCTGATCCGGTCGTGGCGGCGGATGCGCCCCGGGTGCGTCTGGCATGACCGCCGGCTCGTCTCCGCTCTCTCTGCTCTGCCGTTCCTGTTCGAGGAGCCCTCATGTCTCTGGTGATCTCCGCTGCGGTGTCGGCGTCCGACACGCTCACCGCCCTGGACCCGGCCTCGGCACCTGCCCTGGACCCGGGTGCAGTGCCGGAGCAGGTGGTGCCGCCGGACCCGCCGCCGCAGCGCCCGCCGGGGAAGCTGGGCGATTTTGTGGATCAGATCATCGGCTGGTTCAAGTGGGGTCTGATCGCCGCGGGGGTGGTCGGGTTGTTGGTGTGCGCTGCGATGATCGTCATCGGCCGCAAACGCAATCATGCGATGGCCATCGACGGTCTGACCGGCACCTTGTGGGTCGTCGGCGGCCTCGCTCTGGCCGCGGGGGCCTCGGGGATCGTCGCGGTCTTCCTCTAGGGCTGGGGGTCGACCAGGAGCTGGGAGCGGATGAACCCGGAGACGTCGAGTTCTTCTTCCGGGGTGGGTGCGTCGAGGTAGCGGACCTGCAGGTCCCGCCCACCGAACAGGATCATCCGCCGGATGATCTCATCGTCGATTTCGGTCAACCCGTTCGCCGACAGGCCGGCGTTGAGCCACAACCAGGCCGACTGCATCGCCGACACCGCTTGGCGGACACCGTCGGCGACCGCGGTCCCGCCGGGCAGCTGCCCTTCGGCGATCACGGTCACGGTGAGCGCGACCCCCTCGTTCCGGTCGGGCAACGGCGCGACCGTCGCGTCGACGATGCGGTCTTCCCGGATCTGTTCGACCAGAAACTCCGAGAGGACGTAGTTGACCTCGACCGGGTTCCAGCCCAGCGACGGGAACACCTGACCGACCGAAACGAGAAGAGCACCATGCACAACCGGTCATCCTTCCCGGCCGCCCCGGCCGAGCCCGGTCCGGTATCCCGCACGGCCACGGCCACGGCCACGTCTGCGTCCACGTCTGCGTGTGGGTGTCTCTTTGTCGGGGTGGGGTGAGTCATGGGGTTCTGGACTGATCCCGGGGGCGCTCTGGCGGAGTCCGCGGCGGAGATCCTCGCCGCCCTGTTGACGTGGTGGCTCACCGAGGAGACGGTGTTCAGCGGCCTGGAGGGGCATGCGGCCCGGTTCGCGGTGCTGACCGGGCCGATCGTGGCCGCGATCGTCACGATCTGCTTGTTGTGTCAGGTGGGGAAGATGATCCTGACCTGCCGCGGTGAACCCCTCGTCGACGCCGCCGCCGGGCTCATCCGGTTCGTGGCCGCCACCACGGTCGGGGTCCTGCTCACCGTCACCGTGCTGGCCGCTGCGGACGCGGCGACCACGGAGTTCCTGGGGGCGGCGCTGCCGGAGTTCGTCGACCGCCTCACCACCGTCCTCCAGCTGTCGCAGATGGGGGTGGGATCGCAGATCCTGCTCGGCACCGTCGTCCTGGTCCTGGGGGCGTTGCAGTGGTTGGCGATGTTCGTCCGCCAGGCGGGGATCTTCGTGCTGATCGCGGTCCTGCCGATCGCCGCGGCCGGAGCGCTGTCCGGGGCGACCCGCCGGTGGCTGCCGACCGTGATCGCCTGGCTCGCCGCGCTGATCTTCTACAAACCGGCCGCCGGGCTGATCTACGCGATCGGGATGACCCTGATGTCCACCCCGACACCGGCCACCGGTGGGCCGGAGTGGGTCGCGATCCTGGTCGGGATCGTCATCCTCGCCCTCGCGGTGATCGCGCTCCCGGCGCTGCTGCGGTTCTTCTCCTTCACCGGCACCACGATCACCACCGGTTCCGCGGGCGGGATGGTCGCCGGGGCGGCGACCGGGGCGGTGTCGCTGGCCGGGATGCGCAACAGCCGATCCATGGAGTTGACCGGCCCCGACAGCGCCCCGGCCTGGACCACCCCACCTGCTACGAGCCCGACGGGATCTCCCGGAGCGGGCGACCCCCACCCTGGTGTTGGTGGGGCCGGGACCGGCCCGGGTGCCGGCAGCGGACCGGGGACCCCCGATCCCCCTGGGGCGGGCTCTGGGGCTACGGCCGGACCGCAGAACACCCCGGCGCCGGCCCCCGGCCCGGCGCCGGGCGCGGCCACCGGCACCAGCACCGCCGGTGCTGCGGGTGGTGCTGGTGCTGCGGTGTCGGGGGTCGGCGCAGCGGCGGCCGCGGGAGCGGCAGCGGTACAGGCCGCGCAGTCCGCGCAGTCGGCGGCCGAGGCCACCGCCGACCAGCTGACCGGCCCCACCCGCGACAACCCCGACCCCGGAGCAGACAGCCATGGCAGCGCGGGCGGGCCGTCGGGTGCCGGGGCGGCCCCACCCGGCGCAGGCACCGACACCGACGGGGCAGGACGGTGACCATGAGCAACAGCAACAGCAGTGCGGGTGCAGTGCGGCGGACCTATGGGAATTGGCGCCGGGCCCGCGGGTTCGGCATCGGCACACTGTCGTCGACCGAGACGAAAGTCGTGTTCACCGCTCTGGTCGTCCCGGCGCTGGTCGCGATCGGCTCCGGCCGCGCCGCGCTGGTCCTGGCCGTGGTGGGTGCGGTCGCGGTCGCGGTCACCGTGGTCAAGATCGACGGCCAATCCATCACCGGGCTCCTCGCTCGCCGGCTGCGGTTCCACCGCGCCCAGCGGGCCGGCTGGACCGAGCTCTCCGGCGGCCTGCTCACCGAGCACCCCCGCCGCCACGACCTACCCGGCCCCCTCGCCCCGGTAGTACCGCTCTCGACCGACGACGGCCGCGGCGGCAGGCAGGGCCTGCTCTGGGATCGGCGCACCGGGACCCTGACCGCGGTCCTGCGGGTCTCCCCGGTCGGGCTGGACCTGATCGACCGCGCCCAGGCCGACACCTGGGTCGCGCAGTGGGGCGCGTTCCTCGCCGACCTCGGCTACCAACCCATGATCCGCCATGTCAGCGTCACCGTGGACACCTCCCCCACCGGCGGTACCACCCTGCGCGACGACGTCACCGCCCGACTCGACCCGGCCGCACCAGCGGCGGCGCGGGCGGTCATGGCCGCACTCGCCGCCGCCGCGCCGTCCTCCGCGGCCGAGGTCACCACCTACGTCGCGCTCTGCTTCGACCCGTCCCGCGCCACCCCGCGCCCGCCGGATCTCCCGGCGGCGGTCGCGGAGGTCACCCGGTGGCTGCCCGGCACCGAACGAGCGCTGTCCGCGACCGGGGTCGCGGTCCTGGGACGTGCCACCACCCGCTGGCTGACCGATCACCTACGCGCCGCCTACGACCCCGCAGCCCGACCCGACCTCGCAGCAACCGCCGCTGCAGCCGCTGCTGGCGCTGCTGGTGGTGACGGTGGCGGTGTGCCGCCGGGCTCGTCACAGCACCCGGCATCGGGCTGGGCTGCGGAGTGGGCGGCGGAGTGGGCTGACGCCGCCCCGATCCGCGCTCGGGAATCCTGGGATCACTGGCGGCACGACTCGGGGATATCGGTGTCCTGGGCGATGATCGACGCACCGAGACAAGCTGTCATGGACCGCATCCTCGCTCCGCTCCTGGCCCCCGGCCCCTTCGCCCGGCGCACCACCCTGCTCTACACCCCCTTCAACGCCGCCACCGCCGCCGCCGAGGTCGAGCGGGAGATCACCCACACCCACATCCGCCGCTCCTGGGCGCGAAAGACGAAACGCGACGAGACCCAACGTGACCGCGACGACCTCGCCCGCGCGGTCCAGACCGCCCGCGAAGAAGCCGAAGGCGCCGGCCTGGGCCGCTTCACCCTCTATGCCACCACCACCGTCACCGACCAGACCCTGTTGCCCGCCGCCGTCGCCGACTGCGAACAACGCGCCGGCCACAGCAAACTCCGCCTCCGCAGACTGGGCGGCGCCCACACGGCCGGGTTCGCCGCCGCCCTCGGCCTCGGCGTCAACCCCGACGAACTCCACCACCGCCACTAACCGCCGCTCACCCTGCAGAGAGCAGACGTTCATGACCACGACCGGCCACGATCCCCGCTGCTCTGAGCCGGTGCATCCGGCCGCGCCCGACCTCGCCGGCGCGCAGCAGACCCGGAACCGGGATCTGCCCCCGGCGTGGGGCTGGCCCGCGCGCGGCGGGGGCCGGGCGGCGAACGTCGACCCCGGCATCATGTGGCAGGCCACGACCAGCCAGGTGTGCGGACTGTTCCCGTTCGCCGTGGCCGGGGGTGCTGCGCCCCGCGGGGTCCCCGTCGGCCGCCACCTCCACACCGGGGAACCCGTCGGCCTCGACCCCGCCCACTGGCTGCGCACCGGGCTGGTGTCCAACACCGGCATGTGGATCCAGGGCCAGCCCGGCATCGGGAAATCGACGATCGTGAAACGCCTGCTCACCGGGCTGGTCGCGTTCGGCGCGACCGCAGTGATCCCCGGCGACGTCAAAGGCGAATACACCGCCCTGGTCGACCATCTCGGCGGCACCGTGTGGCGCCTGGGCCGCGGACTGCACTCGTTGAATCCCCTCGATGCCGGACCGTTGCGCGCCGCCCTCCGGGCCGCGGTCGGGACCGAACGCCACGCACTGGCCGAGACGATCCGGGCGCGGCGCCTGTCCCTGCTCGAAGCACTCGTGGTGATCGTGCGCCGCGGCCCGATCACCGTCACCGAACGCCGCCTACTCGACACCGCCCTCGACCACACCACCCCAGACAACGCCGGGAACGGCACCGGGACCGGCGCTGGGGGCGGGGCGGAGCCGGTGATCGGTGACATCCTCGACGTCCTGACCACCCCACCGGAGTCGTTGCTGGCTGTCACCGCCACCGACACCGAGACCCGCTACCGGCGCGAGGCACGCGACCTGGTCAACACCCTCGCGTTGCTGTGTACCGGCGCGATGCGCGGCCTGTTCGACCGACCATCCACCGTCACCACCGACCTCGACACCCCCGCCCTCTCGCTCGACATCTCCGCGCTCGACCACGACGACGATGACGTCGTCGCCGCCGCCATGCTCTCCGCCTGGGCCTGGGCCGCCGGGGTCACCACCGCCGCCACCACTCTCGGCGGCCACCGGACGGTGTTCCGGGTCCAGGACGAACTCTGGCGCGCGCTGCGCGTCGCACCCGGACTGGTCGAACTCTCCGACCGCGTCACCCGCCTGGGCCGCTCTCGTGGGGAGATCTCCGCCCAGGTCACCCACTCCCTCGACGACCTCGACGCGCTGCCCACCCCGCAAGACCGGGCGAAAGCCCGCGGGCTGGCCGGACGCAACGCCATCACCGTCCTCGGCGGCATGAGCACCGCCGACCTCGACCGCCTCCACGCCATCACCCCACTCAGCACCGCCGAGACCGCGATGGTCCACGGCTGGGCCGCCCCACCCACCTGGGTCCCCGGACAACTCCACCCCGGCCGCGGCAAATACCTGATCAAGTCCGGCGGCCGCACCGGCCTGCCCATCCACCTGAGCCTCACCAGCGACGAACTCGACCTCTACCACACCGAACACACCTGGCACCCACCCCGACACCAGCACCGACACCAGCACCGACCAGGAGTCCCCCAGTGACCACGCCCGAGCCCTGTGACCTGCACCGACCCCACCCCACCGACGCTGATATCGCTACCCGAGCAGAACAACCAGCACCACCGACACCGGCACCGAGGTCGAGGTCGAGGTCGATAGCTCTGTCGATAGCGGGGTGCGAGCTCAGTGCGGTCCTGGCGATCGTCGGACCCCGGTACGGGAAGACCCGACCGTGGACATCGCCAGAACATTCGGACAAAAGTGATGAACCCCATCGCAACCCCCCAGACAGGCCCGGGAGCTGGCAGCATGACCGCCGCGATACCGGACACCCCTCCGGTGACGCTGGCGCTGCTGCCCCAGGCCATGGCCCCCGACCGGCCCGGGGCAGCAGTACCAGCCGCCACGTGCACCGGAGGACGACGCCCACGACACGGCCGCGGTGACCGTGCCGTGACCACCTCGTCGTCGCAGCCCCCGGCGGGGATTCCGTGGGGCCAGCTCGCCGCTCCGCTCGCGTTGCTCGGTGTCCTCGCCGCCGGGGCCTCGATCGTGAGTGTCGCCTGGTCAGCCGCCGCCCTCGCGGGGGCAGACGCAGCGCCGCAGTGGGGGGCGGCCACCGCGAAGGCCCTGATCGCCGCCAGTAGCGCGGGCAGCCTGGATCCGCTGATCGGCCCGGCCGGATCCCGACCACTGTTCTGGGCCGTCATCGCCGGGACCGCGATCATCCTCGCCACAGCCATCGTCGCCGGCATCCTGGCCTGGAGTCTGCGCGATACCACCCGCACGCAACGGCCCCCGGCGGCGCTCACCCGCAACGCGCTACCCGGGATGCGCGGACCCGCCGCCCACCAGCGCGCCACCGAACTCCGCCCCTCCCTCCTCCAGCAGCACCCCGACCAGCAACACCCCGACCAGCAACACAGTCAGCAGCACGGCCAGAACGGGCCGACCCCGCACCGAGACCGGCGACGGGTGCGGGTGGACGAGCGTGACCTCGGCATGCTCCTCGGCCGCATCCCGAGCAACAGCATGGGCAGCGTCCTGGGCGGGGAGCGGGCTCGGCGGGTCTATGCCGCCGAGGAAGACGTCATCCTGGTCATCGCCGGGCCCCGCTCCAACAAGACATCCGCGCTGGTCGTTCCCGCGATCCTGTCCGCACCCGGCCCGGTGATCGCGACCAGCAACAAAAACGACATCTACACCCTCACCGCCCGCCTGCGCGCCGGGATCGACGGTGCCCGGGTGTGGGTCGCCGACCCGCAACACCTCACCGACCTTGAGCAGAGCTGGTGGCTCGACCCACTCGCCCCGGTCCACGACCTCGCCGACGCCTCCACCCTGCTCGCCCACTTCACCAGCCCCACCAGCACCAGTGCCGGGGGCGGGAGTGGGAGTGGGGAGTTCTTCGCCCAATCCTCCCGGCGTCTGCTCGCCGCGCTGGTCCTGGCCGCCGCCCACGCCGCCCGCAACGCCGACCGCACCCCGGCTGGGGCACCGGTGTCGATCCGCGACGTCCGCCGATGGGCCGCGACCGAGGACCCCGCCCCCGTCGCGGTCCTCCGCGCCCACGGCTTCACCGAGGTCGCCGACGGCCTCCAAGCCCAATACGAAGCCCCCGCCGAGACCCGCGGCGGGATCTTCGCCGGCGCCCTGACCACCCTGGGCGCCCTGGAGAACGAACACGTCACCCGCATCATCACCCCACCCACGACCTGGCGCACCCCACCCGACGACCCCGACACCGTGACCGAGCTGGACCCGTGGACCTTCATCGTCGGCCACACCGACCCCGACACCGGACACGTCACCCCGCCGCGCGACACCCTGTATCTGCTCACCCAGGACGGCCCCGGCTCCGGCGCACCGGTCATCGCCGCCCTCGTCGACCACGTGTTGCGCGTCGCCGCCCGCGCCGCCGCCGCCCAAGGCGGGCGCTGCGACCCACCCGTGCGCGTGATCCTCGACGAAGCAGCCAACGTGTGCCCGATCGCCAACCTGCCCGCCCTCTACTCCTACTTCGGCTCCCACAGCATCCAGGTCGCCACGTTCCTGCAGTCCTTCCCCCAAGGCACCGACGTCTGGGGCAGTGCCGGAATGCACAAACTCTGGGGCGCCGCCACGATCACCCTGGTCGGGGCCGGGGTCACCGACCTCGACCTCACCCGCCACCTGACCGCGCTACTCGGCGACCTCGAACTGCCCACCGTCTCGCGCACCCACTCCCGCAGCGGCACCTCCACCTCCCACACCACCCGGGACAAACCCGCGATGGCCGTCGCCGACATCGCCGCCCTCGACAAGCGCTACGCCATCTGCCTCGCCACCGGAGCACGCCCCACCGTCCTGGAACTGTTGCCCTGGTACCGCGAACCCGACACCGCCGGACACACCCACGCCGACATCACCGCCGCCGCCGCCCAGGCCAGCGCGGACGTGCGACACGCCGCGATCACCCACCTCGGCGACGACAACCCACTCGCCCGCCGCCTCCACACCCACGACCAGCAGGAACAGGAGTCGTCGTGACCAGCGACCACGACACCAGCGACACCGAGGACAGCCGCGCTGCTCATGTGGTGTTGATCGAGGCGCTCCGCGACGACCACACCCTGCTCGACCACCGCGTCGCCGACCTCGCCGACGAACTCGACACCCTCGCCGGAACCTTCGACCGCCTGGAGAAAACCCTCCTCGCCGCGAGCGCCGACCACGACACCCCCACCCCGGACGCACCTGAACACCGCACCGACACCAGCCCGACAGAGGCCCCCGACACCGACAGCACCAAGGACCCCGCCGGTGACAAGAACAGCTCTGACGACAGGGACCGCGATGACGGGCCGGACATGCAGGTCCTCCTCTCGTGGGTCCGACACACCATCGCTGAGCGCTGCGAGCGGAAACTTCCCCAGGGCCAGGGCCGGATCCGGTGGTGTCGTTCCTGGTGGCGCCACCGCGAAGCCCTCGCCCGCTTCGCCGCCCTGTACCGGGCCTGGGTCGAGGCCACCGACCCCGAGACCGGCACCGGCACCGCCCTGGTCGCCTACTACGAACACCTCGACCACACCCTCGAAGTCCTGATGAGCGACCACGGACCCTTCTCCGCCTGCCCCGGCGGCCGACACCGCCCGCCCGACCGGGGTGACCCCACCGTCGGCTACCTCGGCCAAGACCACCACCCCGACGAACCCGAACCCGCCGAGGACGGCGGCGCAGACGCCAAGACCGACGGCGACCGCGCCGCCACCGCAGACGAGAAGGAGCCGCAGCGATGACGACAACGACGAGCGCGACGAGCGCGCCGGTCGGGGAGGTCCCGGCCCTCGGGCTCGGTCGTGAGCAGTCCCAGGCCTGGGTGCGCCTCGCCCTGACCATCGCGACGGCCCTGCGCCAGCACCGCCTCGACCGAGGGCGGGCGGCGTTCAGCGACCAGCACGCCGCGCGGCGCCGGGGCGCGCAGTACGCGGCCGATCTCGACCCGCGGGTCGCGGCGATGGCCGCCGCCGACGAGACCGCCTTCCGCCACGCCGCCACCACCGACGCCACTGCCGCAGCGACGGCCGGGTTCGAGGAGCTGACCAGCCCGGAACCGCAGTTCGGGTGGACCGTCCACACCACCATCGGCCCGATCCCCGCCCACGCCCCCTCCGGCGGCCAGGACCGCTGGGGACTGTGGGCCCACGGCCGGCGCGGGGACAAAGAACTGTCGGTGTTCGTCGTCGTCCCCGACCGCGACCTCGCCACCGCACTGCGCGACGAACTCACCCACGACCAGCAACGCACCCTGCTCCAACTCCGCGCCCTCGGCGTCTACGGCTGCCTCCGCGCCGACCACGCCCGCACTCAAGTCCGGCCCGACGACATCCAGTTCACCGAGCACGTCCGCCACGCCCTGCACACCGCCTGGCCCGACCACCCCGACCTCGCCACCACCGTCCTCCACACCGACACCGACAGCACTGACCCGGACGGCGCGAACCCGGACGACCGATCCCTTGAGGGTCTGCACCGCCGGCTCCGGGCCTTCGACGACCGCGGCTACCACCCCGCCGACCTCCTCGCCGTCATCGACCCCAACGGCATCGACCGCGACCGGCCCCGCGCCGCCCTGATCGCCGCCCTCGACACCCTGACCCCCGACACACAGCAGCAGCCGAGCACCACACCCGGCGCGACCGGGCAGACGGTGCCGCGACGCGGGACCGACCTCCCCGCCGCAGCCCAGCTCCTGCACCGCCACCTCGACCCCGACACCACCACCGCGGTCACCGGGTGTCGGCACTGGCCCGGCCTCGCCCGCCAGCTCCACACCTGGCACCACGACGACACCACCACCGACTATCTGGCCGCCGAACTCGCCCGAGTCCCCACCCAACGCGTCCGCGACGCCCGGGCACCGGCGATCTACCTGCGCTCCATCCTCGACCGCAGCATCACCTTCCGCAGGCGACACGACACCACCGCCAGAGACACCACCGTCGGAGACGCCGTCGCTGGAGACGATGCCGCCGACAGGCAGAACACCGCCGCCCCGACCCCGACCCCGACGACTACCGAGAGCACAACCACCGAGAACACGGTGGACGAGAACCCGATCGACGATCAGGTGCCGCCGACCCCGTTCGACATTCACCAGCTCGACCCGACCAACGCCCTCGACCGCGAAACCCTGCTCGCGTCCCGCGGAGCCGGCACCGCAGCCGACGACGACTACATCGACACCATCCTCACCGCCGACCACCCCACCGAACTCCAGCACGCCGGCCCCGACACCGACCACGACGCCGCACCCACCCAAGGGCAGCACCCGGAATGCGCTCCTGACCAGCCGAAACAAGAGAACCCCGCGAATCAGGTGACAGCAGCCCAGAGCACTGACACGACCAGCGCCACCGGCGCCGGCGCCAGGACCACCGGCGACACTGCACAGCCCGCCCCGCAGCGACCGGCCCGATTCGCACGGAAACGACAGAACACCCACACCCCACGACAGCGCCCTTAACCAGACGAAAATGCCTATACGCGCGATTTCGGGCAACACCTGCACCGGAATTGCACGCTTCGTCATCACGCATGTGCGATAAGTATCTGATCTTGACCGGTCGATCGGCCACATGCTGCACTACGGAGCGTGAGCACGACGACGTCCACACAACGCATCATCACCGTCATCCGCGCCGAGGCGATCCCGATGAGCATGACCACCGGATTCGCCGCCGCACCCGTACAGCACACGTCGTCATCCACTGCCATCACCGCGCCGGCGACACCTCTTCCCGCTGCGCTCCCGTCTCACCACAGCGATGAAGAGATCGCCCGCGCCCTGGAACGGATCGCGACCGAACTGGAACGCGCCCTGGCCTCCCTGCCCGCCGGCCAGCGCGACAATCCCCACGCCGTCCGCGACGCCCTCCATCGGAACACAGCCCACGACCGCCTCAACCCCGTCGGGGTCGCCGCCTGCATCGCCGCACTGGGCGAGTTCATCATCACCACCGGGATCCCCGCAGCGAAACTCGTGAAGATCATTCGGGACGCGAAGAAGGTCTACGGTTCCTTGATGGCCGCGATCAAGAAACTGAACACAAATCCGAGCGTGTCCGAGCTGGGCGAGGAAGCTGCCACGATCCTGCAGAAGATCATCGGGATCGACGGTGTCATCGCCAAGTGCAGCAACATCTAGCACCCATGCCCGACAACGAACCCCCTTCGCCGGGACGCTTCCTCATCAAAGGGCGCTGGATCGGTTTCACCATCGCGTTTGCATTCGGATTTGTCGGCTGGCTCCCAGTGCTCGCCGGAGCGCTCATAGCTGGCCTCGGATACCAGTGGGCAAGCGCTCCGCCTCCCACCTACAGTCCGACCCTTCAAGTAGTCGGTGCGGCAGTATCAGCTTATCTTTTCGTCGTCATTGTTACCCCTTTCAGGGTGTTCGCCTCGGTGACTCCCAAGGAGAGTTCCTGGCGTCTCTGGTACCTGCTTTACGCTGGCCTCACATTCCTCTCAGCCGCCGGAGCAGGTGCCGCATTCGGGATCGCTCTCCCCTTCATCCCTATCTATGCATGCGCGACAGCACTCTGCGCCGGAGCCATCGAGATGATGTGGCTGAAACCTTGGCAACCCGGCCCCAGCGACGAACTCATCGCAGCACGACTAGCTGCTCTTCAACGAGGCGAAGACCCCTCAAAGATCACCGAAGACGATACTCGATAACTCTCGCGCCAGAAATACAGTCTGTCCCACTCGCGGCGAACGCCCATCTCCAAGACACGACCCATGCTGCGGCAGACGTCGAATCGTCACTCCACCACAGATCCGTAGGTCGCGACCAGCAGTCGTTGACCACTGAAGCCGTCATTGCTCTACTGCAGCTACGAAAAAAAGGGGGAAATCAATGAGTGCTGACATCCCGACAGGGCCGAGTGGACCAGGCAGGTCGGTGCCGCGGCCGGGGATCATGGCGTTGCAGGCGTTGCGGTGGTATCAGATCGCCGGTGTCGCGGTCCGGTTCGTCCGGGCGAACCCGGCAGCGGTGTTGGTCCCGCCCCTGCTCGAAGCACTCGTCCTGGTCGGCGGTGGCGGGCTGGCCTGGTGGTGGTTGTTCGACCCGGCCACCGCCATCGACGACGCCGCAGCCGCAGCCGCGGCGGCGGCGGACCCGGCCGCGGCAGAAGCCGCAGCACAGGCCGCTGCAGCAGCATCCTCACCGCAGGATCTGCTGTTCAGCCTCGTGCTGCTCGCGCTCTGTTTCATCGTGGCCCCACCCGCCTCGGCCATGGTGCTGTCCACCCTGCGCCCCGCCGTCCTCGGACACCCCCGTGTGTCGCTGTCCCAGGCCTGGGCCACAGCACGCCCCCACCTGCGGCCCCTCTACGGGGTGTGGGCGGTCCTCACCCTGATCGCCCTGATCCCGACCGCGATCCAGACCGCCGCCGCAGCCCCGTTCTGGAACACCCCCGACACCACCGACACCCCCGCCGCGTCGGACACCATCGTCGCTCTCGCCGGGATCCTGACCCTGGCCGCGGTCCTGCTACTGATCTACGTCTCGGTCCTGCTCGCCTTCGCCCCCGCCGCCGTGATCATCGAAGGACACACCACCGCAGCCGCACTACGACGGTCCCTCGACCTGGTCCACCGGTCCTGGTGGCGCTGCTTCGCCGTCCTGGTCGCGATCAGCGTGCTCCTCCTGATCACAACCAGCCTGATCACGCTGCCCGCCATCGCCGCCGCCATCGCGATCGGGTTCGCCGGACCACTCTGGATCGCGATCCTCGGCGTCGGTGTTGTCCTGGCCGTGGTGTTCGGGATCAGCTGCAGCTACGCCACCGGCGCCACCGCCCTGCTCTACCAAGACCAGCGCATCCGCCGGGAGGACTACGCCACCGACCTCATCCACGACGCCCGCCGCGAACCGTAAACCCGCTGGCCGGCACCACGACCGCACCAACGGCGCTACCGGCCGAGCCCGGGACCCCGTCCCGGACTCGGCCGGTGCCCGCGGGCCGGGGACCGACGCGGTGCCACCGGCAGCACCGGACGGGCCGGTTCTGGACGGGCCTGCACCGTCTCCACCTGACGCCCGGTCCCCAGCGTCGGGGACCGGGCACCCGACACCGCCGCAACAGCAGGCACAGCGGTCAACACGTCCCGTCCCCGCCGGGCCGCCGCCGCCTGTACCGGGCGCTGCTGGGCCTCCCGCAACACCGCGACCTCCGCCACGACTGCCGCTAACGCGACGATCAACCGGGCCGTATCCGCCTCACCGGACTCCCCCAGGTGCCGGACCGACGCCAACTCCCACGCCGCAGCCCGCAACCCCGCAGCGACCGGAGACCACCGCACCGGCAACACCCGCCCCGGGACCCGAGTCGCCCGATCGAACACATCCCCCGCCACCCGCGCCACCCGCCCCTCAGGATCCTGGGCCGCGGTGACGACCCCGACCGCAGCCAGCATGTCCCCCGCCGCGTGCGCGACACCATCCCCATCCAGACCAGACAGACCCGACAGCCCCTCCGACGACGCCCGCGCCACCGACAACGCCGACGCCGACGCCGACGCCGACAACGCCGCGGTCGCCTGCCCCATCGTCGCCACCGCACCATCCACCGCCGCAGCCCGCCGCTCCTCCGACACCCGCACCGACGACCGCGACGCCGAACGGCCTGCCACCTCCAGGTCCGACCGACCGAGACCCGGCTCGACATCAGCCGATGCCCACCGTGCTCTCAGGTTCGGCAACGACAGATCCGCCGCCAACCGCCGACCCGAGAACCACACCGACCGCCCCGCAGCGGTCTTGTCCCCCGGCACCGACACCGCATACCCGACCATCCCACTGGACCGATCCCCCGCCACTGCGTAACGAGGCCGCACCGACACCCCCCGCCGCGACAACGCCGCCACGAACCCCTCCGCGTCCCGCCCCTGCACCGCCGCCGCCCGCACCTGACGCCGCAACCACTCCCGCGACGTCTCCTCCGCGCCCCGCCGCAGCGCCTTCTCCTGCTCAGCCTGCGACGGCCCCGTCACCGAACTACGATCCGCCCCCGCCGTGGGCGCCAACCCCAGCCTCTGCTCCCAGTCCCGACACATCTCGCGAGCCCGGACGAAATCCCGGAACGGCGCCACCCGCCGCCCCGACTCCTGACCCACCAACACCGCCGCGACATGCACATGATCATCGGCGTGCCGGATCGCGACCCACCGACAACCATCAGAGTCCCCGCACCGCGCGATCCCCGTCCGATCCATCAAATCCTCGACCACCCGCGCCCACTGCTCATCACTCAACACCGGATCCTCCGGCGAGTTACGCAACGAGCAATGCCAAACCAGGCCCTGCCGCACCCGCTTGCCCTGCTCCACCACCGGCTCACCCAGACCCACCCCAGCCGCCACCGCCGCAGCGCTGAGCCCATCAACCAGAGCGCGCACATCGAAAGAACCGTCCCCAGCCGACGCGGGCTGATGCATCTCAGGCGCCCCGTCCCAGCTCGCCACGACCCGCTGCCCGACATGCTCGTTGAACCGACCCGGCCCCATCAGATAACGAACCAGCCCCCCAGGACGCCACCCGCGACTGATCTTCGCGATCACCGCCGACTCCTGCTCCGCCGCGCCTGCGGCATCGCCTCACACACCTGCTGATCCACCTCAGCCACAGTCCGGTCGATCCGCTCCACCGCCCGCGCCACCATCGCCACGACCTGACCCGTCACCGACTCCAGCACACCGTCGGTGTTCGCGACCCGAGCGATGTCATTGAGATTCCCACCGACGTTGCGCAGCACCCGACGGTCCTCCATCAACTCCGCACGCAACCCCATCAACCGCTGCATCCACGCCCCAGCAGCCCCGGCCGAAACCCGAACCCCCGAACCCTCCACCGGCGCGGACAGCTCCGCCGCACGCCCCGCCGACACAGCCACCCACGCACCCGGAGCCATCACCGCCCGCGCCGCCACAGCCTCGATCGCCGCCCACTCCGACTCCGAGAACGACACCGTCACCGAGTGCGGCCGCCCACCCTCCGCGCGAGGGCGTCGAGTCCGGGTCATCGAAGATCACCCCCTCGGGCTGATGCGGCGCCGGCAGGACCAGCCGTGACAGCCCGAGATCTCCCGGACCCGACATCAACGATCTCACATGCCAGCCCTTCACCGGTGTTTTCCTTAGGAAAACACCTAACTTGCTGCGCCGCAGGCGCACGCACACCGCGCAGCGCAGATCCGCGCTCAGCAGCACCCCCACGGAGCAGCACACGAGAGAGCCCGCCCCTCGACCAGGGCCGCGCTAGGCGCTCACCAGAAGACCCCAGACCCGATACACTCCACGCATGAACGCGCGCGCGGCGACAACAGCAACACCACAAGCCAAGACCCACGCACGCACAGCAGCACGCGAACTCCTCCGCGCACGCATGCAACCCATCACCGCACTCACCGAACTCGCAACCGCCGTCGACACCGCCCGCACAGAAATCGACAACGCCCGACAACGATGGCGCGACGCACAAACCGCCTACGCCCACGCCTACCGCGCCGCCCGAGCAGCCGGCTGGAGCCCCACCGAACTCCACGACATCGGCTGCGGCACCCAACCCGCCGGAACAGCACTACGCACACGCCCCGACAGCGACAGCACCACTCCGACGCCCGCACCTCCGGTGACCACCGACCCGGAACCGCGACCCACCGACACCACCGACAACGCCACCGCTGGACACAGCGCACACGAAGCAGGACCCCGATGACCACCGACAACACCGCCACCACCGCCGGTGGCGCCGCAGCCACCGCCGACGACTCTCAACCGGTCTTGATCTTCGGGCGGGGAGCGCTGACCCGACTCGCCGACGGCCGTAAAACAGCAACCATCAGCAGCGAAATCCCCGACGCAGCACCCGGCGACACCGTGACAGCAACACTCCCCGCCGGGACACCACGCCTGCCCATGCAGATCACGCACTGCTACCCCGTCGACGAACTCACCGCGCTACCCCAGCTCGCCACCCAAGCCGGACTCGAACTATCCGCCTTCACAAAATGCCGATCATGGTCGGCGTACCTCGACAACGTGACCACAACCGGGACCGTCACAACCCCGGCGCGCGTACTGGTCCTCACCACCACCGGGGAACTCGAAGGGGAATTCCCCCCGAAAAAGCGCCCCACCCCGAAACGTAAACGCCAACCCCCGACGCCACCCAAGCCGAAACCCGCCCCAGAACCACTGAAACCCGTGAAAAACGGCTGGATGCAGATCCAAGGCACCGGGCCAGTGAAAATGACACCACTCACCATGGTGCACCCACAAGACACACCTGAACTCCAACAACGAATCGCAGCCGTACTCGCCCGACGCACACCAACACTACAAGAACGCCGAGCACTAGCACCCGTCATCGGAGCACTACTCGAAAAAGGGAAAGCCGGACCAGCAGGACTAGGAAAAGACGACCGAGAACGACTCCGGAAACAACTCCACACAGCAGTCGCCTGGCTCACCCAACACCAACTACTCACACACGGACACTGGAACCCGAAACTCCTCACCGGACTCCGCATCAAACACGCCACCACCCGCGGCGGCGCACCCAAACAATAAAACCTTTCCCCACCGAAACCCGAGTTCACGCCCCCACCCGTGCCGCGCCGACCGGCGCGGTCGAGACGCTCCAGTAGCGCCCGGTCTTGACCGCCAACCCCGCACTCGCCAACGCAGTCAGCGCTTTCGACACCGCCGGGGCCTTCCGACCCGTCGCCGCAGCGATGTCCCCGGTCCGGGTGTGCCCGGCGGCCAGGGCGGCGTAGACCTCCCGCTGCGCAGGCGACAACCCGGCGTGCTCCGCGACCTCGAGGGCGCTGGTCTCCTCAGCCGGGGCAGGAAGGGGCCCGACGTCGGCGGCGGTCAACGCCGCCGGCACGGCGACACCCGCCCACCCCGGTAACGCCACCACCGACACCACCGACGGCGCCGAGAGCTCCGGCGCCGGTGCCTCCGGGGCCAGCTCCCCGGCGGCGCCGGCGCCGGTGTGGGTGGTGCGGCGCCAGGCGGCCAGCTTCGCCGTCTGGGTCTCCCACCGCGCCTGCGGCGACACACCCTGGGCCGGCTGGAACGGCGCGACCGCTGCGGCAGTGTCGACATCCAGGGCCGCGCCGGGCACCGACCGCACCCACTCCCCCAGGTCCTCTGCCCAGGCGACCCGGCCCATCGTCATCCGCCCACCCGAGTTCGCGAAGCAATACCCACCACCCGACGGCAAGCTCGTGGGGGCGACCGCGAGACCGTCGATCACGGCGTTCTCGCTGCGGTTCATGTTGCGGAAAGCGAACAGGTTCCGTGCAGTCAGGAAACTCCGCAGCACCGTGGACTGCCCGAAGTCCGGCGCCAGCAACGACTGCGTCCCCACCACCAGCCCGACGCCGTATTTACGGCCGATCCGCACCACCCGCTCCAACCGGCCGATGAAATCCGCCGCGACCATGTGCGGATGCGTCGAGAGCCGATGCAACTCATCGATAATCCACATCAGGCCCGGCAACTCCGGGGTGGGCAGCAGCTTGCGCGCCGGGGACTGGACCGCCGGATCGGTGATCGCCACCAACGCCCCGGACCCACCGCTGTCGGGGTCGGCGGGGGCGTCGGTGAGGGTGGACTTCAGCAGTGACCGGACCTCCAGGGCGGCCTCGACCGCGGCGAGCTGGGCCAGGACACCGTCCGGACCGGACTCCGCCCAATCCGCGACATCGTTGAGGACCGGGCTGGAGCCGCCATCCGGGTCACCGTCACCGAAGAACACATGCCACCGCCCCGACGCGGCGAGGCCGAGGCCGATCGCCTCCAAACACGCCGACTTCCCCGACCCGGGCTCCCCGGTCACCAGACCGTTACGGACACCGACGGTCTCCACCGCGTGGAAGACCATCTCGCCTTCCCCGTCGGCATACGGGCCCAACGGCACCGCCCCGGCCTCATACCGCGGCCCGGTGTACGCGATCCCCGCCGACAACACATCCGCCGTGATCACCGTCAACACCGCCCAGCCCTCATCGTCCGGGAACGGCTCCACCACCAGGTGTTTCCCCGACACACCCAACGCCGAAGCGATCCGAGACCGACGCCCCAGGATGTCGTCGAAACACAGCTCACCGGGCGGGGTGCGCACCGTCCAGCGGATCGCCCGGCCGGTCTCCACCCGGTCGGTGAGCAGCGAGTCCGGGAGCGCTTTCCCGCGGCGGGCGACGTTGTCAGCCCACCGTCGCGCAAGACGGTCCCCCACATCACCCGCCACGTCCTCGTCCGGCAAGGCCGGGCCGGCCGTGGGCACGGTGACCGGATGCGCCGCCATCCAGCCCGACCAACACGCCGCCGAGCCCGCCGCGAGTACCCCGAGCAGAGTCGGGTCGGCCGGGCCGGCCAACGCCGCCGCACCCACCCACGCCCCCGCACCCGCGACACCCGCCCACGACACCTTCCGCCAGGACGCCGGGACACGGCGGCGCCACCATCCCCGCACCCCGGCCAGACCGGCGGACACCGTGAGCCCGAGACCCGCCGCGGCCGCGGTCGCTACCGTCGGCCCGTCGGAGACGGCAACGAGGTCGCACAGCGCCCAGCCCAGCGTCCCGGTCGCCGCGGTCGCCGCCGTGGCCAGATACGGCACCCGCCGCGACCGCACCGACCTCCGTAGCCGATCTTCACGGTCACTCACAGCGACCTGACCAGGTGTTTCCCGACGCAACACCGAACCCGGGCGGCGCAACACCACCTCCCCACCCACACCTTCGACAGGCTCGACGACAGTGTCAGCAGTCAGGCGCTGCAACGCCGCAGCCAGGACCTCCGGAGTGAGAGCCGCAGACTCTGCCGACACCGTCATCGATATCCCTCCAGGTGGTCGTTCACGGACCGATTCTGTTCAGCACGGTTCGGTGGTGCCCCGCACCGCCGCGACACGGACACCCGACAACCAGTACGCGCGTACCGGTTTCGAGGACGGGGCTGACACCCTGGCCTGGGAGAACTCCCAGGCCAGGGCAGAACCATCAGGTGCGGGTGCCGATATAGGTGCCCGACACCGTCGCCGCCAGGGAGTCATCCGAGAGGACCTGGTCCTGGGTCGACAGATGCCGCGCAAAATGGCTCTGCGCACTACCCGCACTGTCCCGGAACAGGGCCGCGTGCTCCTGCATCTGCGACAGCAACGCGATCGGAGCGCCCGACACCCCCGCCGCGGACAACGACGACACCGACTGCTCGATCTCGGAGAACATCCGCTCCCCGAGCCCGCGCATCTGCTCACAGAAATGATGCGCGCTACCCGGATCCAACGTCTCCCCACTCGCCATCGTGCCGCTGCTAGTGCTGGTGGCTGCGGTCATCAGACCATCCTTCCCATCGTTACTGCTGGTCACAGGACTACTGGTCGTGCTGGTCGGGGTGGGGCGGTGCAGCGGATGCACCGACGCCCACCCGACACCGGTCTCGGGCTCGGTCTCGGTCGCGGGAACGCTGCCGTCGGCGGGCGGGTCCTCGCGCTTCTCCTCGGTCTCCTTCTCTGTGGGCACCGGCTCGGGCGCCGGCGCAGGCGCCGGAGGCGTCTCGGGGGCAGCCGGGTCGACGGTGATCACCATCGGCCCGGCCTCCGGGGTCCGGTCGGTGTCGCGTTCCGATGCCGCCTGCGGGGTCTGCGGCGGGCCTGGGCGGGTCGTCCACTCGCCACGACCACCCACACCTGACCGACCGCGAGACGCCTGCCGGACGCGGTCGCGCAGAGCCCGCGCCCACCGCTGCCGGCGTAGCTGCCCCGCGGCGGCCCGCTCATGACGCTGCCGACGCCGGTCGGTGGCGTAGTCCCAGCCATCGGCCCACCACTCGCCCAACGCTTTCCGGGCCGGCCCCGGCTCACGGCGCCCCCGCGGGTGCGCGATCCGTTCCGCGACCCGCGCGGCCAGGGCCTCGGCGATCGTCGGACCTGACCGGCGGGCGTCTTTCGCCATGCGACGTTCATGGGCGCGTTCCGCCCTGCGACGCCGATCTCGCAGCCGGGGCGGCTCCGTGCCTCGCGCGGTCGCGATCACCTCCGTGCCCGCGTATCGCGCCAGGCCCCACACAAGCAGGGACACCAGCAGGATCGTCTCCACCGCCGATCACCCGGTGATCCACGTCGAGGCCACCGCTCCCGCGCCCCCGACCCCGCGGGCCAGGACGCTGTAAAAACCGGCCAGCAACGGCGCCCCGGACGCCACCGCGAGGGTCGGCGCGGTCAGCGCCAGCCACGGATGCCACGACTTCGGCTTCGCGGTCTTCGGCACGATGCCCTTCACCACGACCTCCAAGGTCGCGATCACACAGACCGCGGCCAGGACCGTGCCCCCGGCGACGCCGAGGAGCTGGGTGACCGTGGAGGTCGCCCCCGACAGCGTCGTGAACACCCGCCCCAGCAGCGTCCCCAGCACACCACCGATCCCGGTCCCGGCGACCAGGAACAGCGCGTTCGTGGTCTTCGCGCAGTTCTGGTTGTACTTCAGCCAGGCCCCCAGCACGAGCGCCAGAGCCGCGACCACACCAGTACTGGCCCACGCGTTCATGACGTGCTCCCCTCAGAAGGTCCGGCGAGCCCGGCCGTCCACGACGTGGGCATCCAGTAGGACCAGGTCACGAACTCCGGCACCAGGACTCCGACCAGCGGAATCTCGTTCAGCACCGACGCCACGGTGACCAGCAGCGGCCCGAGCGTCCACAGCCGGCCCGGGGTCCGCGACGCCCACCCCAACACCCCGGCCACGATCAGCGCGGGGGCCTGCACCAGCCAAAAGTGCGCGACCGCGACCTGACGCACCATCGGATGCTCACTGACCGTCCAGTCCCCACGGCGCGCCAACTCGATGCCCTCGGCCAGGGTGACCGGGCGCTCCACCGCGGCCCGGCAGCCCGTCACCGCAGCCGTGGTAGCGCTCGCCAGCCCACGAGCGAGGCGCGCCCACCACGGCGGACCCGCCTCCGGGACCGGGCCCCACCCGGCCTTCCCCGCAGCCGGCACCGCCGCGCTCGGGGCCGACTCGCCCGGCGCCGTACTCGTCGTCGCACTCACCGCGAGCTCCTTCCCGCGCTCAACGGCTCCCGCGCCTGCAACTCCAGCAGCCGATCCCCCGCCGTGACCAGCGCCGACACCGCAGACTCGACCACCGCTGTGGCTGCGGCCGGGTCCGGATGCCGCCTGCTCGCCGCGCCGCGGGCGTAATCGAACGCCGCCACCAACCGCTCCACATCCGACCCGGCGGCGGCGAACCGCACCACGAACCGCGACCGGCGCCGATCCGGACGGCCACGCCGCACCGCGACCTCCACCTCCGCGCCAGCAGCCGCTGCGGTGCGGCGGCGGTAGCCGCTCACCGCCGACCACCCCGCCGGTGCTCTAGGGCGCGGGTCACCAGAGCAGCGACGCTGCACCACACCACCACCGCCGCCAAGCCCATCACGATCCGCGGCGACGACCAGTCCCCGGCCGCCGGGAACATCGCCTCCACCAGCACGAACACCGCGAACCCCACACCACCAGCGGCGATCAGCACCGGAACCGACACCGCCGCCGACCCCAGCCGGGACACCGCCGCTCGCACCGGATGCGGCGCGAACTTCGGCCGCCGCACCCGCACCCGCTCCGGCGGGAACAACGACAACTGACCCGACCGGTCTGGCGAGTGATCCAACGCCCGGTCCAGCGGCCGGTCCGACACTCGACGCGACGATCGACGCGGCACCGGACGGGACACTCCAGATGACGACACAGCAACAGACACGCAAACCTCACCCCAAAAAGGAAGAAGCAGAACAAACAGGAGATAACGGACACCATCGGGCCCACGGCAGCCCCACAGCAGCTACAGCACGCCGCTACAACCAGCCGAAGACGACCCGAGAAAAACTAGACAGACCCGACCGGCAGAGCGAACGGCAGAGCCGAACTGAACGCCTCTGCGCCAGGACTATGCGAAGGCGGCGACCCGGGCGCCGTTCACACGCCCCGCCACCGACGACACCGGCGCCGACACAGCAGACGACGCGGCAGACGCGGTGCGGTGCAGGAACGCGGTGACATGGTCATAGGCGTCCCCGGCGAGCTGGGCGCGGGACTTCCCGACCCCGAAGGTCTTACGGATCGCCTCCCGCGACACCGACCCGGCCCGCTCCCCCGACACCGCCGGAGCGGGAATGTCGCCGTCGACGACCGCGCGCCGAGTCCGCTCATACAGCACGACCGTGTCCGCCGCCGTCTCATCCAGCCGGGCAGGAGTCAGCTCGTCATACAGGTCAGCGAAGATCGGCCGGAACACCGAATGCAGCACATGCTGCACGATCACCGCTGCGGCGACCAGGAGCGGCGGCAGGACATGCGCCAGGGTCGAGCCCGGGTCGAATCCGTAGCGCACGCCCCACGGCACGACCGTGAGAGCGAGGGACGCGGCGGCGAGGCCGGCGTCGAGAACGTAGAGGCCGCGCGGGATGCGGCGGCCGTGCTGCACCGCAGTGAAACCCACGAACAAGCTCACGACCAGCAACACCGAGGCGAGAGGTTCGATCAGGTAGCCGTACCACGGGCCGTCCACACCGACGACGCCGTCGTGCACGGTCACCGCCATGAACAGCACACCGGCGGCGATCAGCAGCGGCGGCACCATCGACAGGCCCACATAGCGGCGGTAGGTCGAGGTCAGCCGACGGTCCGGGTTGAGCAGACGGTCGCGGTTCGCGACCGCACGATGCGCCCAGCCCGCCTCGCGGCGGACACCACGAGCGGCGGCGATCTCAGCCATCCGAGTCCGGCGCCGCTCCGCACGCTCCGCGCCACGGAGCTTCTCGGTCACCTTCCGGTCAGCGCGCCGCTCCCGCGACGACCGGGCGTCGAGAAGCGCGGGATCGTCCTGTAGCGCGACGACGGCGCGGGCCTGCTTCACCTCTTTAGCCAGGAGCCGGGCCTCGCCGATCAGACGCGGCCCGGCCCCACCGGAGTCATCGCGGTCGGAGTCCGGGGCGAGGACCAGGTCCTCCAGCCACGACTCCGACCGGACACCGTGCGAGCGTGCACCGCTCCGCGACGAGCCGTTCATCGGGCCCACCCCGGCGCCGACGTCCGCGGCAGCGGCATCGTCGCAACGGTCGCCCACAGGCGATCGATGAGCTTCTCGGTCAAACCATCCGGGAACCACCTGGGCTGCTCACAGCCGGGGTCAACATCCGGGGGAATCGCCCCACCCTGAGGTGGAACAACATGGGTCGTGCAGGCAGGATGCCACACAGCCGATCACCTGTTTCTAGTCAGGTTGGTTGGTCAGACCGGCGCCCCGGAGTTCAATCCGGGGTGTCGGTCGCCCACCAGGACTCCTGGCGAGCTTTTTCATGTCTAGCACCCCGTCTCGGTCGTGACAAGACCGGCTCCTGACCCAGGGTCACCGGAGCGGCACCCAGTGCACGCAGCCCACGACCGCGAGAGGCCCGGCGGCCCAGCGCCGGCCGCCACCGGCTGGGCGCGGCGACCCCGCGCCGGGCGAAGGAAATTCCGGGGTGTCTCGCGTGCGCGCGACGCGCGCCTACGCGCACATCGCGTTGAGACCGGCCACGACCACCGGCCGCCCGGGAAATTTCCTCCAGGAAAAACTCCGACCGCGCGGCGGTCAACATCATCTCCAGACCGTCACGCCACGCCTCGGCCAGCCCAGCCGAACCGTGAGCCGGCGACCGACCCCGGACGCGCAGCCCGAACGCGGCCACAGGCCGACCTCGCCGGCAGCAGGCGCAGCGACGGCGCCCTCGGAGGCCGCGCTGCTGCCCCGGGCCGCCTCACCCACGGCCGCGGCGGCGACCGCACCGACCGATCCGGGCCACGGATCGCGGCAGCAACCGCCAGGCCCGGCGTCCCTCGCCGCCGCGGGGCGACGACGGGCGGCGCCGGCCGAGCCGTGCGGCGACGGCCGAGGTGTGCCGGTCGAGTTTCCGGCAAGGAAATTTCCGTGCCGGAAATTCCCGCTGAGCCGGTCTCAACGCGATGTGCGCGTAGGCGCGTGTCGCGCGCGCACGCGAGACGCCCCGGGGATTTCCACCCGACTTTTCCGGGCTCCGCCGTGCACGGCGACCGACGCCGACGATGTCCCCGAGGGCCCCGGACGGGCTGGCCACGCCCCCGACCCGACACCACCACCGACACCGACGGCCTCGGCAGCCCCACCGTGGCCCCCGTGGACGGAGGCCCGGCACGCGCCCACGCCTGTGCGATATCTGCTCGATAACGCCCTCGGGGCAGGGCCGGAACCGGCGCAGGCCTCGGCGAGCACGGCCCCGGCGGCACTCCACACCGGCCGGCCGCCGCCTGACAGCCGCCGGGACGGGCAACCACGGGTACGGACCTCGGGCGCCCCGGCGGCCTGCTCTGGCAGCGCGCAGCGAGGTGTCCGAGGGCAGCTCGGTCGGGCCCAGGCCGCCCGGAGTCCACCGTGACGACCTGCTCCTGGGGCAGCGCGGACCGCCGCCCCGACAGCGCCCCAGGGGCCCAGGGGCCCGCGTCAAGATCGCCCTACAGGCGCCGGGACCAGCACCTTTGCTGTGTGCAATGTTCGCCGTGCGGCGGCGTGGAGTGACTCGGAGGGCACCGGCGACAACCACGCCGCCAGAAAGAATCCCCTGGTCAGAGCGCCGCGGCTCGACCGGCGCGGCCAGTGTCTGTCAGCGCTAGCCGCTCAAGATCGTTTCATTGCGGCGTTTCCGCTGGTCCCGATACTTGCCGACACCTACTCGCCTAGGTGCGCAAGGAAGGATGGTCGAGGGGGGATCACGGCGTTCGAGGCATGTGAGCGAACGTATTCCCAGGCCAGAGGCATGATCGGGGCGGCGGGTCGCCCCGCACGGGGCGGCGCGGCTGCCTGCGGGGCGATCATGAATCGGATCGTTTCCGCTGGTCCCAGTACTTGTAGATGAGGTAACGCACGGTGGCGCCGGAAAGAGGCTACCGACCGGTAGCCGACGATGACCAGCCTGGACTCGGGAGTAACCCCAGGTCAGAAGCACAATTGCGCGAGGCAGGCAAGCCCCGGCGGGGACGTCCCCGAGCGCCTGGTTGATCATGAGTTGGGGAGTTTTCGCTGGTCCAGGCATGCGTCGACGATGTATCTCCGTGCCGGAGAGGGCCGCCGCGGGTGTCGTCGGCGGGGCGAGAAAGCGCCGGACCCTGGAGAATTCCCAGGTCAGCGGCCGTGCGTCCGCCGCGCCAGCATTCTGAGAGGCCATCAAGTCGCCGTATTGACGATCATGAACCGGAGAGTTTCTGCTGGTCCCGTCCCATGTTGACGGCATTACTGCACGCCGTATTGCAGTATGCTTGGCGAATGGCCCCTCCATCCCTCTCTACCGGTCCCGGCCTCCGCGTCGTGACCGTCACGAACCTGAAGGGCGGCAGCGGGAAGTCCACGACCACTGGTCTTCTCGCGCACGCGTGGGCCGAGGCCGGCCGACGCGTGATCGCCGTCGACGCCGACCCGCAAGGCACGCTGACTCGCTGGGCGCAGGACGCCGACTGGTACATCCCTGTGTTCGGCCTCGCCACGAACAAGCTGCATACGGAACTCTCCGGGATCGTGTCCCCGGACCGTTATGACGTCGCCGTGGTGGACACGCCGCCGCTGGAGCTGCAACGCGGCATCGTCTACTCGGCGATGCGCGCCGCAACTGACGTCGTGGTGACTCTCGCTCCCACTTCGTCGGAGTGGGACGTCTTGCCGAAGGTATGGGACGCCCTGGACGAGGTGGAGCCGTTGCGCTCCGGCCAGGCTCTGGTTTCGGTGCTGTGGAATCGAGTCCGGACGAACACCACCAGTGCTGCGGTCTACCGGGAGATGCTGGACGAGTCACGTCGGTACTCCTGCCGCGCCGTGATCCCGTTGGCCGAGCGCTACGCCCAGGTCATCGGCGCCGCAGTCACATTCCGGGCCGAGGACACCGCTGTGGTGGACGCTGCCGCCGAGATCGCAGGGCGAGGTGGCTGGTGAGTAGGCGCGAGGACCTGCGATCGCGGGCCTCCCGCGCGGCGAACCGAGCGCCGGCTGCCGAGCAGGTACAACTCCCACAGCAGCCGGCTCCGGTCGCCCTGACCGCCGATCCGCCGCCGCCCTCGTTACCACCAACTCGGCCAGCGCGCGCAGCGGCCAGCACCCCGAGGACGAAACCCGTGCGGATGACCATTGACCTGTCCCCGCTGGCTCATGAACGGCTCCGGACACGACGGAACACGCTCCGGGGGGAGTTGGGCATGGTCGCCGACCTGCCCGGCGCGGTCGTGGTCCGGGCGCTGTTGGCCGAGCTGGACGCAGACCCGAACCTCGCCGCCGCTGTCCGGGACCGCATCGCCGACGATCCGACCGGCTACGGCAAGCAGTAACTACGGGACTACTGCAACACTGCGTTACTGCAACACTGCGTTACTGCAAGATCGTCGAGTCCGCAAAGGTCGACGTCGCAGGCCAGCGTTCCGGTGCTGACTGGATGGACGTCCTTCTTCCTCGCGGTCTTGGCCGGGGTGTGGTCGGGGACGTTCACCGGCGGTGACCGATGGGCCTGTAGGGGCGTTGAGGGCGTCTGTGACGGCTTCGGGCGACCTGGGTGGTCGTGGGCAAGTCGACCCGGACCGCAGCCCGCGCTAGCGGGCGAGGACCGGAAGCGGCGCGGCAGCACCGTTCGTGCGCCTCGACAACAGGCGGCCGGAGTGGTTGCTGGTGTTCAGGATGAGGTTCGGGCAGAGGCGAGTCGTGGGGAGCGCCGGGCTTGGAGCAGAGCGGTGATCTGGTCGCGGGCGGCCTCCCGGGTGGCGACATCGGCGGTGTGGTGGTCGGGGACGAGCCCGGTGCGTAGTGCGTGGCGGTCGCGGGTCTGGTTGCGGGCTATGACTGCACGGGCGTCTACCCGTTGCTGGTGGTCGACCTGCAGGGCGTCGACACCCAGGTGGGTGTGGCCGTAGGGCAGCCGATCGGCGGCTGCACGGCCGCGCCGGGCCGCGATCTCGGCCCGGGCCTGGTCGTCGACGTGCGGGGCGACAAGGGGCCCGTGAGGGCCCTGCCAGGGGGCCAGGCGGTGGCGTAGCCAGGCCGAGGGCCAGCGCACCTGCCCGGCCGGGCAGCGCTCGACAGGCCGGGCAGGCCCGTCGAGGGTGGGCTGATGATCCAGGGCATGGCGCAGGTCGTTGTTGGTCCACCCGGCCCGCCAGAACGCCTTCACCCGGGCGCGGATTGCTCGCGGTGAGAGCCGCGCGAGCAGCGGGTCGTCGCGCAGCTGGCGTGCAGCGGCGAGCATCTCCCCGCGGCTGGTCGGCACCCGGTGATCGAACCAGTCTCCCCACCGGCGGCCCTGGCGGGGCGGCTCGGCCCCGGCCCGGGCCCTGACCCGGTTGTGGATGATCGTTCTCGCGCGCGTGTGAACTGAACTCTTACCTTCGGTAAGAGTAAACCCCGTTGGGGTCCAACTTTCGTCGCGCAACGAACTGCGGGGCGCGTCGGCGCGGGTTGGGGAGGGGATGGTGCCGGTCTCGGTGAGCGGACGTGCGGTGTCGCGGTGTTCGGCGGTGTTCGTGTCGGTGATCGCGTGGTCGGGCAGGTGGAGTTGGTAGACCGCCGCCCGGTTGCCGCGGCGGCCGTGGATCATGGCCTGGAGCGGGCCTCGGTACTGCGGGGTCGAGCCGGGCTCGATCAGGACGAGCCAGTCGGACTTTTGGAGCTTGGCCAGCCAGGACGCGACCGAGGACCGCGCCCACCCGGTAGCCTCCTGCAGACGTTTCCAGGTCGGCCAGGTCAGATGATCGGTCCAGTCCGCCCGTCGGGCGAGCTCGGCGAGCAGTGCGTCGAGGCGTCGTCGGGCGTCGCGGCGCAGCCGCCGGTACCAGGTCGACGCACGGATCGCCTCGTACCAGTCCCGAGCCGTGCGCGGCAGCCCCCGGGGAAAACCCGAGCCGGTGTCAGGGGTCGCGTCCTCGCCCAGCTCGACCCAGCACCGGCCGCAGAGGACCGTACCGAGGACGGTGTCCCGGGCGACACCGGAACGTCGGACGCAGTGCGTACACATCCGCGCCGCAGGCGGCGGATCGGCGGACAGCTCGCCGGCGGGCGGCCAGCCCGCAGCGGTCATCGCCGCTGCGGTAGCAGCTAGCTCGCCCGGTTCGCCCGCGGTCAGGGACCAGAGGCCGGTGTCGAGCCCGAGCGCGGCCCGGACCAGACACCCACAGACCTCCCGGGCGCCCCCGACCGGGGGCGTTGCCGGGGCTTGACGGGCCGCGTTATCCTTCAACCACGCATCCAACGCGTGCTCGCTCCTTCAGGGATGGGGGGGGCTGAAGGAGCGGAGCTGGAACTCCGTTGTACTTCCGTCGTAGGGCCCGGCCGAGAGGTCGGGCCCTACTTCGTTCTGAAGCACATACTGCTGCTGATGCTGCTCCAGCCCGCCATATCGAGTTGAGATCCAAGGACGACCAGCATGTGGCTGCCGTCCGTTCCGAGGGTCTAGGTGGTCATCGTCGTCGGTCCTTCGTCTGCGCCGAGGGAAGCGGCTGTCCGGGGCTCCGGTAGCCAGAAGAGCCAGAAGAGCCAGAAGAGCCAGAAGAGCCAGAAGAGCCAGAAGAGCCAGAAGAGCCAGCTCACCGTCTGATCCTGCCAGGCCCTCCCGTCGGCTCTGCCGGAAGGGGCTTCTTACGGGCGTGTCGGCCGCGTCGGGGGCTCACCGGGCCGGTGGCGTCCGTCGCAGTCGTCGAGGTCATCGAGGTGTTCGACGCAATCGTCCAGGATTGCCTGGGTGGTCCGGACATGCCACGCTGCCGGCGCTTGATCTTCCAGGGTCGCGCCGTAGGGGTTGCGGACTTTTTCTGCGGCGAGCGTCAGCTCCCGGGTGGCGGTGAGGATCCTGTCCCGCAACCAGTTCTCCTGGTCCACCCCGTCACGCCCCGAACGACGGACCGGCCGCGGCGGGACGAGACCCGGCGGCATCCACTGCCGTGTGGGATCAGGCTCGTCGGGGGGCGAGGCGAGCATGGGGACCTCCGGGGGAGACGAAGTACCAGCACGTGACGGGCAGCCTGCCCGGCGGTAGTGAGTGATCGTCCCGTCACGGGACGTGTCCGGGAGGTTGGCACACAGCCTGCGGCCCGTCAACTCCGTACATGGTTTGACTGTCGAGCGTTTCAATGATGAGTTGAGTAAGAGCTGCTAGAGTTGCGCTGGAGCCGACCGGAGTCGTTGCTAGGGATGAGCGACAGCTTCGCTGCTACGGTTGGCCCCTGGCCCCTGGCCCCTGGCCCCTGGAAGGACGGTGCCCTGATGTCGGCTGCTGATGATGGGGATCGCCCGCTCGCGTTCGCAGAGAAGGTCAATCAGGTCTTCGAGACGGTGCATCCACCGGGGCGGTCACCGTACACAAATCGAGAGGTGGCACGGTGGCTCGAAAAGAACTCGACAAACGGCGAGCCGACTCTCAGTGAAAATTACATAGGACTCTTGCGTAGCGGCAAGAGCAGAAATCCAACGATCCAGACTGTCGAAGCGCTTGCGAGATTTTTTGGAATTCCCCCCGCTTATTTTTTGGAGAGCGGCTCGACTGCGTCTGCTATCCATGAAGAGTTGCAGTTGATCGCGAGCCTGCGTGACGCGAAAGTTCACGGTATTGCTGCCCGGGCGGCAACGCTGGATCCGGAGATGCGTGATTGGCTCCACGACATGGTGACCACCTTGCCGACAGGGAAGCCGTTGGGCAAGCAGCGCGACTGTGCCCGTCGCCGTCGCTTCGAGGAGCTTCCAGATGAGGACCTCAATGCTTGGTGACCACGGAGGGTCGCAGATTTTGATAAAGAGGCCGCAGTTTCCGCTCTGGTCGCAGTCTCCGGGACGGGCTGTTGAAGCTAAAGCGCGCCATCTGCTTCGTGATCTCAACCTGCAGCTGCCATTGGACCTTGACGAGCTTTGTCTGAATCTTGGCGAAAAGCGGATGCGGCCAATTCAGATCTTAGAGTTCTGCTTCCCAGATCCAAGCATCTTTGGGCTATGGGTCGAGGCAACCGACACCGACATCATCATCCATGATGCGAACCTGCCGCCCCGGCAGCGCACACGAACTATTTTGCACGAAGTCGGCCACATGGTTTTTGACCATGAACCGGATAACAGTGACGATGATGTAGCGGCGATGATCGCACCGCATTTACCTCCCGGTACGACCTGGAGGTGCCTTCGCCGGGATCGCTTCGATTCCCCTCACGAGAATGACGCGGAGCACTTCGCTGCGCTTCTTCAGTACTGGGGGCATCAGGCAGAGGCGGCTACGCGACGAAGTATTCTTGGTGGGACGCTGGAGAACGCGGTCGACATATTCTGAGCCAGGCCAGAATAAGCTGGAGTAGGGCGCCGTTATGCTCTCCGCCTACATTGCAGTATGGGTCGTCGTTTCAACGATTCTCTTGGGACGCATTTTCCTAGTCAGAACGTCACGGGCCCGCCCTTGGGGAAACGCTCTGACGACCTCTCTACTGACGATGCTCATCGCGTCAGAGCGGGTCCTTGGTCGGGCTCTGGACGGGATAGCGCCGGGTTTGCGTCTCCTTGTATTCTACCTGGCTCTCATCTCCTTCTTTCTAATAGCACTGCTTTTTGTCCTGGACTGCCGCTTCAGCAGGTCCAGTATGCGCACACAAAAGGCTCCTATTCATCAACAAGTCGCCGCCTTTCTATTTATTGCAGTGCTGCTGGCCGTTTTTTGGGGCGCATCCAATGGTCACCTCGTGCAGTATCCAGAGATTCTCGACGAGTTCAGCGCAGACCTGGCACCAGCTTATATGTTTCATGTGGTGGCGAACTCGTATCTGGGCTACAGCTGCGTACTGCTGGCGGTTAATGCGACTGGCGCTGCGCAAGCAGTGGAATCGGCCGTACGCTGGGTCTTCTACTTGGCTTCTCTTGCCTCGCTCGCCATGCTGCTTGGCGGACCTATCCTGCGGATACCCTCACTCGTGGTGCGCTGGTTCTCTGAAGGCCGCTCCAGCGTTTCTGTCACATTACAGAGCGTGGGGGCAATTCTCCTGGAGGCGGGGATAGCTGTCTTCCTTGGGAGTCTCTGCGTACTCGGCCTCCGAGTTCTGTACGTGCTGTGGCGCGAGCAGAAATTGATCCAGAGGAAAGTGGACTGCTTACGTCCCGCGTGGGAGGTGTTAGTGGCCGCGATTCCAGACGTCGCCTTCCGTCGTCGAGGTCGGTTTTCGGTGATCGTTGATCGACTCCGTCGCGACTTGCGATTCCGACACGATAAGCTCTCCATCGAATGCGAAGGGGCATTGTGGCGAGTAAGCGTGTATGTCGACGACTCCGCTCTGGATGAGGCTGGTCCGGTTAGCTTCAGGCAGCGGGCTTGGCTAGTATATGAAGCGTTAGTTAAGATTCACAGAGGCGTGGCAACTGCAACGGAGCCTGTCCTGATTGTTCCGGTATCCGAGAGCGACGACCGCCCTCTGCTGGTTCTTGCCGCCGAACTGGGTAAATTAATCAATCGGTACGGTCCGCCCGACCGAAGCACCGCGCCGATAGAGCCACATGTGGACGGCACGGAAGCGCAAGGAGGGTGAGTCTATCCATTGTTGAATCCGATCGCCGATCGAGATGCCTTCGGCCGTCCGCGACCTTTTTGCAGGTCGAAGGAGTGGGCATCCGTCGTGGGGCACTGTGGCACTACTTGTCGTAGTGACCGCGAGCGTCGCTTTTGTTCCCGGTGAGCTGGCCCACAGGGATGAACGGTGGTGGCTTGTCGGTCTTGTGGTGTACCCGACCCCGGCTCTCGTGACTGCTGCGGTGGCGGCTGGAGTCGGCCGGGTGATGCGCAGACAGAAAATATGGATGGGGAAATGATGCCGCCTGTCACTCTTCGAGTATCGCGAAGGTGGTTGTTTTGGCGGTCGTGAAAATCTATGCTGTGCGTGTCGCGGATGCGTGGGAAGCTGGCCTAGAACGCCGGTTTGCTTCGTGCCGCGCCGATATGAGCGCGGTTTCGGGGTTTCGTGGGTTGGAGTTGCTGCGTCCGGTTGATGGTGGTGGCCGGTATTTTGTGGTGTCGTGGTGGGATTCCGACGACTCGTTTTATGATTGGTTAGCGTATGGTCGGGAGATGGCGCATGGGGTGTCGTCGGCTCGGCTGGGTGTGGAGTCGGAGTTGCTGGAGTTCGAGGTCGTCGATCTGCCCGGTCTCGCTGCTGGACGGAGATAGACCTGCGGCAACGGTTTACGCGGCCGCGCGCGGCGCCTCCGTCGCGATCGCGGCCTCGGCTGTGTCGGTGGCGGGGTGGTCGAGGCATCCGCGGTCGCGGTGCTCGTGGTCGACGGCGTCTCTGTCCCAGAAGCCGTAGCTGCCGGTGGCGAGGTGGGTGGGCCAGTAGGTGGCGCAGTCGCTACAGAGGAACACGTCGGTCGGCCCGAGTCGTAGGTTCTGTGGTGGTTGGTCGCAGGTCGGGCATCGGTAGAGGCCGTGGGTGTCGTCCCAGCGCAGCGCCGCGGGCCGCTCCTCGGTGGCGTTGATGGCGATGGTCATGTCGTTGCTCCTGCATTCTCGTCGGTGTCCTGCGGGTGTGCGGTGCGGTGGTGGATGAAGCCGTGCTGGCGGAGGCGGTGGGCGAGTTCCCCGGTGGTGTACGCCGGGTACGCCGCCGACTTGTTGTCGTCTCTCTCGTCGTCATCGTTGTTTCTGCTGGTAGGCGCCTCGTGAAGACGGTTCATGGGTGTGTCCTTTCCCTGCGTTCGTTCGTGGAGCGTCGTGCGGAATGTGGTGGTGTCGACGAGGTGCTGGACGATGTGCCCGTCGGCGACGAGGACCCCGTGTTGGTTGTGTGCGGTGACGGTGAAGGCGTATCGGGTGCCGGTCTCGTGGGTGCAGCGTGCGGTGATCTGGAGTCGGTCCCCGGGTGTCGACGGTGCCCGGTGGGTGATCGCGACTTTCGCGCCGACCGGTGTCTGTTCTGGTGTGGCGCGGTGGTGGCGGAGGAAGTCCATGCAGGGCGCTTCGAGGAGTCCGACGAGGTAGCCGGTCGCGAACACCGCTTCCCCGGCCCGGAACGCCCCGAGCGTGGGGTGGAGGTCGGGGACGAGCTGGTCGTCGGGGACGACGTAGAAGATCGACATCTCGGAGGCGGTCCCGTCGCGGCTGACCTTGGCGGGCCGGAGCGCGGTGGTCATGGCTGCTGGGCTCTGGCTGTGGAGGTGGACGAGTCGTCGTCCATGTCGTCGTCGGGGTCGGTGTCGTCAGCTCTGTCGGTGTTGTCGGTCCCGTCGTCACCGCCGCCGGTGGTGTTGTCGGCGGTGGCGCTGAGGGCGTGTCGGTGGTGCGGGGGGACCATGCTGGTGACCAGGGCGGAGATGATCTCGCGCTGGCGTTCGGGCAGCAGTGCCCAGTTGTGGAGGAGGTCGGTGCCGGCGGGTTCGCGGACCAGGATGTGCAGGGTGTGCGCGGGCCCGTCCACGGCTTCGGGGTGGTCGGTGTAGAAGAAGTCGTCGGCGACGTTGTAGTAGCGGGCGAGCCAGCGGGTGTAGGTGGGTGAGGGTTCTTTCCCGCGGGTGCCGTTGAGGATTTTGGTGATGTAGACGTCGCTGACGCCGCCGCCTTGGCTGCGGATCCATCGGACGATGTCGGTGGCGGGGAAGACGGTTCCGTTGGGACGTCGGATGGCGCTGGCGAGGTAGTTGAGGCGTTCGCTGATGGTGCCGAACCGGTTCGGGTCGGGTGCGCCGGGCTTGATCCGCGGCGGCCCCGCCTCCCCCTCCGCGGCCGCGCTGGCGGGGCCGGACTTTCCACTGGTCGTTGCGGTGTTGCTGGTGGTGTGGGGCTGTGCTCGGCGACGGGCCATGGTGTTCCTCCTCGTGTCGTGGTCGTTCCTGGTCGTCCCTGCGGGTCCCCGGTTTCCGGGGGCGAGGGGCCACCGTCTGTAGGTTCTGAGACTCTATCTCTGGTCCGGGTTGGCGGGTGTGTATCACACGCCCGAGTGGACGGATATACAACAGTGGATAGGGTACAGTCGCGGCGTTGTTCGGGACGGGTGTCGATCGGTGGAGGCGGTGGAGCGAGTGGTGAAGCGCCGGGTCTCGCCCGGAGCCGGGCCGGCCGGTGGCGGTCGTAGTGGTCAGGGTGGGCGCTGATGGTCGGCGGTGTCTCGGTGTTCGCGGCTGCTGCGGCTCTGCTGCTGGGCTCCGCCCCTCCAGGTGGAGGCCCTGCGGAGACGGCGAATGTCGTGTGTGGGTGGCGGATCACCGCCGCCCGCGTCCTGGCTGAACTCGACCCCGGCAGCAAGGACGGTGGTAGTGCGGGGGTGGTGCGGTCGGCGTTGCTCGCCCTCGGCGCTGATGAGCCCGGTTTCGTCCCGGCCGCCTGCTACAGCGCCGGGGCCGGGAACCGCTCGGATGATCATGAAAACGGTTCCAATGCTCACCAGGGGCAGACCGGACAGAACGCGCAGGCCCCGTCGGTGGCTGCGGCCCCGCCCGGTTCTTCTGCTCTGTCGTCTGCGCAAGACCAGGGCGCCACGGCTGGTGAGGTGTTCGGGTGGGGCGTCCCGGATGTCGTCGATGACTTCACCGGCACCGCGCTCGGCCCTGGGTGGAGCGCCTATGACGGCCCGGGGCATGCGGGGAACGGTGTCCGTTCCCCGGGCGCGGCGACCGTCGCTGACGGGATCCTCACCATTGACGGGTCCGGGGACGGCACGACCGCCGGTCTGGCGTGGACCGCGCACTCCCAGAAGTACGGCCGCTGGGAGGCCCGAATGCTCGCCCCGACCGGCTCCCCCTCCTACAACGCCCTCGCCCTGCTCTGGCCGACCCAGGAGAACTTCCCGGTCGGCGGCGAGATCGACTTCGCCGAGATCATGGATCCGTCTCGGGACAAGGTCGAGTTGTTCCTGCACTACGGGGCGGACAACTCCCAGGTCCACGGCGAACTGAAGATCGATGCCACCCGGTGGCACAACTACGCCGTGGAGTGGACACCAGGCGGGGTGACCGCGTTCGTGGATGGCCGCGAGTGGTGGAAGACCACCGACACCTCGATCCTGCCGCCGGGTCCGATGCATCTGTGTCTGCAGCTGGACTGGTTCCCGCGCGGGGACGGGGAGTCGGGGCGGATGCAGGTGGACTGGGTCAAGCAGTGGGGCCTCGCCGCAGACGAGGGCGCCTCCACCGACTCCGCGGGCAGCGAGGGCTCCACCGATGCCGACTCCTCGACCTCGATCACCGATGAGGTCAACAACGTCGGCGGCCGCTGATGAGCCCGCTGATGACCTCGGCCCCTCTTGTCCGTACTTATTGTTGATCATGAAGGAAGTCTGTTGATGCCCCCTCGCTCTGGTGCTTCTCGCTCGTCCTCGGTCTCGTTGTCGCTGGCAGCGGGGGTGGTGCGCCGTTCTGCGGTCGCCGCGCTTGCGGCGGGAGCGATGCTCGGTGGGACCGCGGTGACGCCGGTCTTGCTCGCCTCCGCTGCGACGGCGGAGCCCGAGCCCGCGGCCGAGGGGCCGCCGGGGGAGGGCGCGGTGGGTGTCCTGGGCGGTCTGACCGATGCGGGTCATAAGGCGGTGGACGCGGTCGGTGCGGCGGGTGGTGCGGTCACCGACGTGGTGACCGGCCCCGCACCCGCCCCCGCGCCGGCCCCGGCTCCTGTGTCTGAACCGCCGTCCCGCCCGGCCCCGCCCCAGCCTGCGCCCGCGCCGCCGCGGGCAGCCCCACCACGGCCGGCTCCTGCGCCGCGCCCCGCGCCGCCGCAGAACGTCCCCCCGCCGCCGCCCGCGGCTCCGGCGCCCGCTCCCGCCCCGGCCCCGGCCGTGTCGTCGGCGCCGTCCGTCGCGCCGCCACCGCCACCGGCGCGTCGGCTGCTCCGGTGCCGGATAAGGCGGTACCGGTACGGCCTGCTGCGGTCACCACGCCGCCCGCCCCGGTCGCCTCCCACCGCGGTGGGGAGTCGCCGGCCGGCACGCCCACGAGCCGACCCGAGGAGAACCACGGCGAGGAGCACGGCAAGGACTGTTGCGTTGACGCCGCTGACCGGGGCGGTTCTGCCGGTGCCGGTCGTGGCGGCGGTGAGCAGGTGAGTCGCTCGGTGGAGGATGCGCGGGCTGCGGTTGCGCTGTTGGATGAGTTCCTCGACGTCCTGGAAGCCGAGCCGGCCAGCCCGGTCGGCGCGGGGGGTGAGGCGGGTCGGGTGGTCCTCGACGCTGCTGCGGATAGTGGCCGCAGCCCAGCGGTCGGCAGTGCTGTGGGTGCTGTGTCTGGGCCTGCGGCCCCGTCGGAGCGCCCCGTGGACACCGCGGCGCCGAGGTCGTCTGCCAGTGGCGCCAGCACGGTCACGCGGACCACGGATGAGCACACCAGCACTGGTCAGAGCACCGAGCCGCGGAGCGAGGGCCCGGGTGAGGCCCGGCAGGGTGAGGGCCTGGCCGCGGGTGTGGAGGAGCTGACCGAGCAGGCCGCCCGTGCGGCTGCGGCCGACCCGGACGCGGTCGCCCTGCTGGAGACCCTCACCGACCCGGCCTGAGCCTCGACGACCTCGACACCACCACCAGCAACAGCGCTGAGAGTGCTGGTAGTGCTGGTGAGACGATCTCCCGAACCAACGGTGCTCTCGCTCCCGCGACCGAGCCGTCGTCCGGTCCCGCCGCTGAGGCCCCGCCCGCCGCCGCCCAGGAACCCGACACGGACACTGCGGCGTCGGCGTCGGTGTCGGCGTCGGCGCCCCGGTCGCGGAGAAGAGCGCGGGCGGGGCCTCGAAAGGCGTGTGGGATGCGCTGGCCGAGTGCGAGTCGGGTGGGGACTGGTCGACCCGAACCGGGAACGGGCTCGCCGGTGGCCTGCAGTTCACGCCGTCGACCTGGGAGGCCTTCGGCGGCACCGGTGCCGCCACGAAGCGTCCGGGAAGAGCAGATCGCGGTGGCGCAGCGGGTGCAGGAAGGCCAGGGCTGGGGTGCGTGGCCGGCGTGCAGCGAGCGGCTCGGTCTCACCGACTGAACTGGTGAGCTGGGTCGGTGCGGCCTGTGTCACCACCCTGCCGGCCAGAGCCCCTGAGGTCGGACCGGCGTTCGAGACTGGGGAGTTCACGATGAAGACCGCGACGACCGGGCTCGCCTGCGTGACCGCGCTGGTGGGCGCGGTCGTCGTGCTTCGTGATCGCCCTCGGCGGTGCGATCACCGCCGGTGGCCGCACGTTCTCGCTGGGCGTTCCCGGGGTGGTGTGTGCTCCCGCCGGGGTGGACCCGGCTGACCTGGTCGAGGGTTTCGGCCCCGTCCAGGTGTCCAACGCCGCGCACATCGTCGCCGCCGGTGTCGAGATGGGTGTCCCCGTGCGGGGCCAGGTGGTCGCGGTCGCGACCGCGATGCAGGAATCCAGTCTGCTCAACTACGCCAACACCACTGTCACCGAATCGTTGACACGCCCGCATGAGGCGGTCGGGGCCGATCATGACTCGGTCGGGTTGTTCCAGCAGCGCGCCGCCGGGTGGGGGCCGGTCACCGTCCGCATGGACCCCAGGGGCTCGGCGCGTTGTTCTATGAACGCCTGCTGCAGGTCCCCGGGTGGGAGACGATGCCGTTGACCCGGGCGGCGCAAGCGGTGCAGATCAGTGCGTTCCCCGCCGCCTACGCCAAATGGGAACACCCCCGCGCTACTGGTCGCCGCTCTGGACGACATCACCTGCACCGGCCCCGGCGGCGCGGGCAGCCCGCCGGGCTCTCCGGTGTTGCCCGGGCGGTGGATCCGCACATCCGCCAGGTGATCGACCGCGCCCTGACCCAACAAGCCAGCCCTATGTCTGGGCCGGAGGCGACGCCCACGGCCCCACCCGGGCGGGTTCGACTGCTCCGGACTCATGACCTACGCCTTCGCCGGCATCGGGATCGACGTCCCCGGACAAACCCAAGCCAT
>NZ_JAHLJA010000035.1:0-79436 GCF_020496245.1 Pseudonocardia sp. ICBG601
GCGCAGCACCGTCGAGGCGACGAACCCGATGGCCGGGGCGATCGCCCGTCGCCAGGATCGCGCCCTGCGGCCCGACCGTGGGCCAGCAGCAGCGGGAACACGAACAGCCCGATCGCGGCACCGGTGCTGCCCGCGGTGTTGGTGACACCGGAGCCCAGCGCCCGCAGTGGCTGGGGTAGGCCAGCGCGGCCAGGCTCGCGCCGCCCGGCGCCGGTCCGGCCGAGTGCAGCAGCAGGAACGCGGGCCGGGATCGCGATGGCCGCCCAGGTGGGCAGCGTGTGGAAGAACAGGCCCAGCAGCACGGTCACGCCGGCGAGCCGATCTGCATCGACCGCCGGATCCGCAGCGCGGGGCGACCCGGGGTCGACCCGAAGCCGCCGATGATGCCGAAGAGGTTGAACAGGACCGCGCCGAGCGTGGCCGCGACGAACCCCTCCCCGAACAGCGCCAGGGCGATGATCGGCAGGTACCAGCCGATCGCGTAGTACTCCAGACCTGCATCATGAAGGTGATCGACGCGAGCAGGGTGCGGCGCCGGTAGCGCCCGCCGAACATCTCGGCCAGCCCCTGCATGCCGGTGACCTGCACGACGTCGCGGGCCGGCGGCAGGTCCGCGTCGGGCTGCTCGACGTCGACGAGGTAGACGGTGCGCAGCGCCCGGGCGGCCTCGCGGACCCCGGCCGCGGGACGCGAGCCAGCGCGGCGACTCGGGCAGCAGGAACCACTGCGCGACGCCCAGCAGGGCCGCGATCACGCCGGCGCTGGCGAGCGACCAGCGCCAGATGTCGTCGCCCACGCCGAGGGCGTACACGGCCACGGTGAGCAGCAGGTTCGACGTCGTCGCGACGTACCACATGCCCTGCCAGCGGTTGAGCCGTCCCTGGTGGCGGCGCGGCAGCCACTCCGCGATGTAGGCCATGACGACGGCGAAGTCCAGCGCCCAGGAGGCACCGGCCAGCACCCGGGACACGACCAGCAGCTCGAACGACGGCCAGACGGTCGCCAGCACCGTCGAGACGACGGCGAGCACCTTGGCCGCCAGGATCATCGGCAGCCTGCCCCACCGGTCGGACAGGCGTCCGGCGACCGGGCACAGCAGCAGTGCCACCAGCATCGACGTGCTGGTGACGACCGACAGCTCCAGCGGGGTGAGCGCGAGCTGGCGGTTCAGCGCGTCCAGGGCCGAGCCGAGCGCGGCGCTGGAGTAGGCCTCGAAGAAGATGCCGCCCAGGGCGAGCACCCAGACCCAGCGCATCCGGCCGGTGGTGCCGCGGGATGCCTCGATGGCCTCGACGACGTCGGCCTCGGAGCGCACCGGGAGCGGCGGGGTGGGAGAGGTGGAGGTCATCGGCCGGGCCTCACACGAACAGCGCGTCGTTGACGGCGATGCCGTGGGCGCGGCAGTACGTCACGTAGTGCTCGATGAACCAGAAGACGTCCATCAGCTCGTCGAGGCGCCGGCGTCGTCGTAGAACTCCAGCGTGCCCTCCATCCAGAACAGCGTCTTCATGCCGTTCGGGTCGTCGCAGACCAGGGTGTGCTGCACCCCGGGGTTCTCGTGGACGTAGGCGCCGGGGGTGGCGACCCAGTCGTACTCCTCGTAGCGCCAGGAGCCCTCCAGGCAGAACCCGCGCACCGCGCCGGAGTGCCGGTGCACCCCGAGCCGGCCGCCGCCCTTGACCCACAGCACGTTGGAGAACTTGTTGTTGCGCACGTCGAAGGCGAGGTGCCGGATCGCGGCGTTGTCGCCCCACGGGACCCACGGCGAGGCCTCCTCCGACGGCGGCACGTGGATGTCGGGGACCTCGAACTCCCGGGTGATCGCCAGCCGCGACGCCGGGTAGGGGCCTGCCGGGGCGGTGTCGGGTGTGGTGGTCGGGTCGAACAGCTGGGTCATGGTGACTCCCTGCGTCTCTGCATCGGGGCCCTGGCGTACGGGACCGGCAGAACGTAGGCAGCAGGTGGCCCGGCTCACATGTGCGTGCGCGCAGGAGCGGTTGCGGATTCGCGCAGGGCGTCCCGCCAGTCCCGCGGCGAGCTGCCGTGGCGGGCCTTGAACGAGCGGGAGAACTGCGACGGGTCGCCGAACCCGACGGCGTGGGCGACCTCGGTGACGGTGCGGCCGGCCGGGTCGGCGAGCAGATCGGCCGCCCGATCCAGGCGCGCGGCCAGCAGCTCGCGCGCCGGCGACAACCCGACCTCGGCGAACGCGACCTGCAGCGTCCGCAGCGACACGTGCAGTGCGGCCGCGATCCGCGCCGGGTCGAGCGACGGGTCGCCGAGCCGGTCGCGCAGCACCGCGGTGGCGCGGGCGCGCAGCACCGCGCGGGCGTCGCGCGGGTCCTCCCCCGCCGAGCCGAGCGCGGCGGCGAGCAGCGCGATCGTCGACGCCCGCACCCCGATCCGGTCGTGCGCCCGCCGAGCTCGGCCAGCCGCTGCACGTACGGCGCGGTGAGCGACCCGACCGGGCTCTCGGCGCCGATGCGGACCGCGGTCGACCAGGTCGGTGGCACGGCGAAGCCCGCGGTGCGGAACCGCTCCGCGGGCACCTTGAGGTCGAACGGCTCGCGGGACTCGATGAGGCAGGCCCGCGACGCGTCGTAGGAGGCGAGGTCGCCCGGCTGCAGCAGCGCGGTGCGCCCGTCCTGCTCGACGTGCAGCGCCCCGGAGCGGGGCAGCATCACGAAGATCGTCGCGGCGTCGCGGTCCGGTGCCCGGACGACGGCGTGCGGGTCCGCCCGCAGTGTGCTGACCTCCAGGTCGTCGACCCGGTGGACCTCCAGCTCGGCGGCGAACGAGCCGGTGGTGTGCGGCCGGAACTCCAGCGGGACGTAGACGTCGCTGATCACCGACTGCCAGTGCCGGGCCTGCCGGTGCGGCTCGAACGCGGTCGTGTCGATCCTCATCGCCCGTCGTACCTCCTCGTACCACGGCCGCTCGCCCTGCGCGGATTGCCGGGTGCGCTGCGCTGCGCGCCATGTCGCTCGGCGATCGGCGGACCTACGTTACGGCCGACACCGCCGTCGGCCCAGAGGAGAACCATGATCGCCGCCGTCACCACCGACGCGCGACGGCTCGTCGTGACCGAGGTCCCGGACCCGGTCCCCGGCCCGGGCGAGGTGCTGGTGCGCCCGCTCGTCGTGGGGGTCTGCGGCTCGGACCTGCACCTGTTCGACGGCGATGCCGGTGCCCTGTCCGGCGCCGAGCGCGGGCTGCCCCGGATCCAGGGCCACGAGATCGCCGCCGAGGTGCTCGACGACCCGTCCGGCCGGCTCGCCGCCGGGACCCGGGTCGCGGTGTGGCCGCTGCTGTCCTGCGGGCCTGCCGGCTGTGCTCCGCGGGCACGGTCAACGCCTGCCCGGCCCTGCGCGTGATCGGGGTGCACCTCGACGGCGGGCTGGCCGGGGCGCTCGCGGTCCCGGCGGCCAACGTCGTCGCGGTCGGCGATGTCGAGCCCGGGGTCACCGCTCTCGTCGAGCCGGTGTCGGTGGCGGTGCACGCCGTCGCCCGCGGGCGGGTCCGGCCCGGCGACCGGGCGGTCGTGTTCGGGGCGCGGCGGCGCGTCGGGCAGGGGGTGTGCCTGGTGCTGGCCGACGCGGGGGTCGAGACGCTCCTGGTCGACCCGTCGCCCGCCCGGGTGCGGGCGGGCGCGCTGTGGGGCGTCGCCGGACCACCACCACCGACCCGGACGCGCTGGTCGCCGAGGTCGGCGCGTTCGCCGGCCCGGACGGGCCCGACGTCGTGCTCGACGCCACCGGCGTCCCGGCCGTCCTCGACACCGCGCTGCACCTGGTACGGGCCGGCGGCACGGTCGTCGCGGTCGGGCTGACCTCCGCCGCCGGTCCGGTGCACACCGGGCTGCTCGCCGCGAAGGAGGTCGCGGTGCTCGGGTCGAGCTGCTGCACCGGGGCCGAGTTCGCGACCGCCGCCGCGCTGGTCGGCCGCCGGGCGGGGGCGGTCGCCGCGCTCCCGGTCCGCCGCGTCGCCCTGGCCGACGCCGTGTCCGCCCTGTCCGGCCACGGCACCGACGACGTGGTGAAGACCCTCGTCGACGTGACCGTCTGAGTCCCTGCCCCGAGAGGAACCCCATGTCCGACAACCGTGTCGCCGCTTCCCTGTTCGACGTCACCGGTCGCGGCTACGCCGTCACCGGTGGCGCCTCCGGCATCGGCCTGGCCGTGGCCGAGGTGCTCGCCGACTCCGGCGCGCACGTCGCGCTGCTCGACCTGCACCCCGGCCGGGTCGAGGCCGAGACCGCCCGGCTGCGCGAGCGCGGGGGGAAGGTCACCGGACACGTCGTCGACGTGACCGACGGCGACGCCGTCGCGGCGGCTGTCCGCGCGGCCGAGGCCGATGCCGGCCGTCTCGACGGGGTGTTCGCCAACGCCGGCATCTCGGTCGGCGCGAGCTTCACCGAGCCGGGCTGGCGGGTCGAGGAGTTCCCGATCGACGCCTGGGACACCGTGCGGGCGGTGAACCTCGACGGTGTGCTGCACACCCTGCGTGCCGCGGCCGCCGTCCTGCGCCCGCGGGGGCGGGGCCGGATCGTGCTCACCGCCTCGACGGCGGGCCTGCGCACCGACCCGATGGTCGCCTACTCCTACACCGCCACCAAGGCGGCGGTGGTCAGCCTCGGCCGGCAGGCCGCCCTCGACCTCGCGGGGTCCGGCGTCACCGTCAACGTGATCGCGCCCGGCCCGTTCCGCACCAACATCGGTGCGGGCTTCGACCCGGGTGAGGCGGTGTGGCGCGAGACGGTGCCGCTGGGCCGGATCGGGCACACCGACGAGCTGAAGGGGCTCGCGCTGCTGCTGGCCTCCGACGCGTCGAGCTACATGACGGGCGGGGTCTACCCGATCGACGGGGGTGCGCTGGCGCTCTCGCACACCCCGGCCTGAGCTGGCCTCAGACCGCCTCGTCCCAGCTCCCCGAGCAGCCGGGCGACCGTGGGGGTCTCCACCAGGAACCCGTCGTGCCCGTACGGGGAGTCGATCACCTTCAGCGGGTCGGCGCGCGGGATCCCGTCGACCAGCTCCTGCTGCTCGGCGAGCGGGTACAGCCGGTCGGAGGTGACACCGGCGACGTAGGTGCGGGCGCTCACCCGCGACAGCGCCGACGCCACCCCGCCCCGGTCGCGTCCCACGTCGTGGTGGTTCATCGCCTGGGTCAGCCGCACGTAGGACGCGGCGTCGAAGCGGTGCACCAGCTTGTCCGCGTGGTGGTCCAGGTAGGACTCCACGGCGTAGCGGCCGCCGTCGAGCGGGTCCTCGCCGGCCTGCGGGTCGCGGCCGAAGCGGGTCGCCAGCTCGACGCCCGACCGGTACGACAGGTGCGCGATCCGCCGGGCGACGCCCAGTCCGCGCCACGGCCCCTCGGGTGTGTCGTGGTAGTCGCCGCCGTGCCAGTGCGGGTCGGAGGTGATGGCCTGGATCTGCGGGCTCGCCCAGCCGATCTGGTCCGCCGACGACGCCGCGGGCCCGGCGAGCAGGAACAGCCGCCGTACCCGGTCGGGCTCGGTCGCCGCCCACTCCAGGGAGCGCATGGACCCCATCGAGCCGCCGATCACGCAGGCGAACGCGTCGATGCCGAGCGCGTCGGCCAGGTACTGCTCGGCGGCGACGGTGTCCCGCACGGTGACCGTCGGGAACCGGCTGCCCCAGGTCCGGCCGTCCGGGGCCCGCGACGCCGGGCCGGTGCTGCCCTGGCAGCCGCCGACCGCGTTCGGCGCCACGACGAACCAGCGCGCCGGGTCCAGCGGGCCGCCCGGCTCGATCAGCCCGGGCCACCAGCCCGGCGTCGGGTGCCCGGGGCCGGCCGGGCCCTCCAGGTGCGCGTCGCCGGTGAGGGCGTGCAGCACCAGGACGGCGTTGGAGCCGTCCGGCGCGAGCTCGCCCCAGGTCTCGTAGGCCAGTCGCACGCCGGGAAGCTCCCCGCCGGCCGCCAGCTTCAGCGGCGCGGGCAGGTCGAGGAACCGGCGGCGGCCGGGGTCGTCCCCCTCCCGCCAGGCACCGCTGGCGGGAGGGGGCTCGATGTCGTTCACGGACACCAGGTAATCAGATCCGCGCTCATGCGCCCTTCGCGGCGCGGAACCCGGCGTCGAGGTCGGCCTTGAGGTCCTCGATGCCCTCCAGACCGACCGAGAGCCGGATCAGGCCCGGGGTGACCCCGGACGCGATCTGCTCCTCGGCCGACAGCTGGCTGTGCGTGGTCGACGCCGGTGGATGACCAGGCTGCGCACGTCGCCGATGTTGGCGAGGTGGCTGTGCAGCTCGAGGGCGTTGACGAACTTCTTGCCCGCCTCGACCCCGCCCTGCAGCTCGAACGCCACGATTGCGCCGCCGCCCTTGGGCAGGTACTTCTTCTGCAGCTCGTGCCACGGGCTCGACGGGAGGCCCGCGTAGTGGACCTTCTCCACCTCGTCGCGACCCTCCAGCCACTCGGCCAGCGCCTGGGCGTTCTGGTTGTGCCGGTCGATGCGCAGCGACAGCGTCTCGATGCCCTGCAGGATCAGGAACGCGTTCTGCGGGGAGATCGCCGGGCCGAGGTCGCGCAGCAGCTGCACGCGGGCCTTGATGATGTAGGCGATCGGGCCGACGGCGTCGGTGAACACCGCGCCGTGGTAGCTCGGGTCGGGGCTGGTCAGGCCCGGGAACCGGTCCTTGTTGGCGACCCAGTCGAACTTCCCGGAGTCGACGATGATGCCGCCGACCGACGTGCCGTGGCCGCCGAGGAACTTGGTCAGGGACTCGACGACGATGTCGGCGCCGTGCTCGATCGGCCGCACCAGGTACGGGGTCGGGACGGTGTTGTCGACGATCAGCGGGACCCCGGCGGAGTGCGCGACGCCGGCGACGGCCGCGATGTCGAGGATGTTGCCGCGCGGGTTGCCCAGCGTCTCGCCGTAGAGGGCCTTGGTGTTCGGCCGGATCGCGGCCTTCCACTCCTCCAGGTCGTCCGGGTCGTCGACGAAGGTGACCTCGATGCCCAGCTTCGGGAAGGTGTAGTGGAACTGGTTGTAGGTGCCGCCGTAGAGGGAGGCGCTGGAGACGATGTGGTCCCCGGCCTCGGCGATGTTCTGGATCGCCAGTGCCTGCGCGGCCTGCCCGGACGCGACGGCCAGGGCCGCGGCCCCGCCCTCCAGCGCGGCGACGCGCTGCTCCAGCACGTCCTGGGTGGGGTTCATGATCCGCGTGTAGATGTTGCCGAACTCGGCGAGCCCGAACAGGTTCGCGGCGTGGTCGGTGTCGCGGAAGACGTAGGACGTCGTCTGGTAGATCGGCGTCGCCCGGGCATTGGTGGTCGGGTCGGGTGCGGCGCCGGCGTGCACCTGCTTGGTCTCGAACGACCAGTTGGCGGTGATGTCGGGGTCGGTCACGGTGGGACTCCTCTTCGGGTCGACCGCCGGTGTGAGCGTGCCGAGGCGGGCCGTGCCCGGGTCGGTCGATCGCGGCGGCTACAGGGGTAGCTACAGGACTGTGGCGGGGCGGACGCGTACGTGGGCCCTCGGACGAGCGCGGGTCAGCGACAGGGGCGACAGGACGCGCTCGTGATCCGCATGCAGTCGACGTGGATGCGCGCCACCAGGCAGGTCACACACCCGAACGTAGTGCGGTCCCCCGGCGGGCACAACGGCCGTCCGCGGTGATCACTACTCTGTGGCGCCGTGCTCGTCCTGCTGCCGCCCTCGGAGACCAAGCGTGACGGCGGCGACGGCCCGCCGCTCGACCTCACCGCGCTCTCCCACGACGCCGACCTCGGCCCCGTCCGCGCGGAGCTCTGCGACGAGCTCGTCGCACTGGCCGGTGACCGTCCGGCCGCGCGTGCCGCGCTCGGGGTCTCGCAGCGCCAGGACGCCGAGATCGACCGCACGCCGCGCTGCGCACGAACCCGACCCTGCCGGCGCTGGACCGCTACACCGGGGTGCTCTACGACGCCCTCGACGCCGGGTCCTTCACCCGCGCCACCCGGGACCGCGCCCGGTCCCGGCTCGCGGTGTGCTCGGCGCTGTTCGGGCTCCTCTCCGCCGACGACCCGATCCCGCCCTACCGGCTCTCGGCGGGCTCGAAGCTGCCCGGTTCGGGCACGCTCGCGGCGCGCTGGCGCCCGGTGCTCGACCCGCTGCTGGCGCGCATCGCCGAGGGCGAGCTCGTCGTCGACCTGCGCTCGGGCGGCTACGCCGCGCTCGGCACGGTCCCCGGCGCGGTCACGGTGAACGTGCTGGCCCAGCGCCCGGACGGGTCGCGCTCGGTGGTCAGCCACCACAACAAGTCGCACAAGGGCGGCCTGGCGCGGCTGCTGGCGACCTCGCGGGCCGAGCCGGCCGACGCCGGCGCGGTGGCCCGGATCGCGCGGCGGGCGGGGCACCTGGTGGAACGCGACGGCAACCACCTCGATCTCGTCATCCCGGCCTGAGCCCGGATCCCGGAGCCGGGCACACGCCCGCCGTGCCGGCCCTCGGTCGTGCCGGTCCCGGTCGTGATGGTCCCGGTCGTGACGGCCCGGTCGTGACGGCCCGGCCGTGACGGCCCGGCCCGGCGCGGGGCCCGGCCGGCGCGCGTGGCGGCCGCCGTCGGCCGGCGGCGTGGAAAACCCGTGGCGGGCCGGGGCGGCGTCCGGCAGGGTCACGACCGGCCGGAGGGACCGGTGGCGCGGCAGGATCGCGCGGTGCGAGCGGGGAGGTGCGTACCGATGGCCGTCCGTCGTGTCCGGGTGCGCAACGCGCGCCCCACCACCGCACCGTCCCCGTCGCGCGGCACGACCGGTCCCTGAGAGCGTGTTTGGAAATTCTAGTGGGTTGAGGGTGTCGTGTGTTTCTGCTGGCGGGTGGCGGGGTATCCACGGGCGATGCGGCGGGTGATGGTGTTGATCGCGGCCCAGCGGATCATGGCTTCGGATGTGGTGGGGTGGCGTTCGTAGTCTCGGGCCAGGCGTCGGTGTGCGGTGAGCCAGGCCAGGGTCCGTTCGACCACCCACCTTCGTGGGAGGACGGTGAATCCGCGCTGCTCGGGTGGCTTGCGGATGATCTCGATCGTTGTCTGCAGGATCGTGGCGGCCCAGTCGAGCAGTCGCCCGGCGAAGCCGGCGTCGGCGTAGACGAACCGCACCCTGGTGCGCAGGTAGAGGTTGAGCAGGATCGGCTTGGCGCCGTCGCGGTCCTGTACCGAGGCCGAGCACACCATCGTGGTCAGCAGCAGACCGAGGGTGTCGGTCACGATGAACCGTTTCCGTCCGCCTGTCTTCTTCCCGGCGTCGTAGCCGCGGGAGTCCTGGCCGACGGTGTCGGCGCCCTTGACCGACTGGGAATCGATGATCCCCGCACTCGGCTCCGGATCACGGCCCTCGGCGATACGTAACTGCCCCCGCACGACCGGGAGGATCTTCTCGGTGACCTTCTGCTGTTCCCACTGGTTGAAGTACCAGTAGACGGTCTGCCAGGGCGGGAAGTCCACCGGCAACGCCCGCCAGGCACACCCGGTCCGCACGACATACAAGATCGCGTCCAGCACGTCCCGACGAGCATGAGCAACAGGCCGCCCCCGCCGCGCGAGCGGCGGTAACAACGGCTCGATCACCACCCACTGGGCATCACTGGTGTCCGAGGGGTACCGGCGCGGTCGTTCCTGCATGCCGACCACGATGGAGCACCCCAGCCGTGTCGACCATCCCGACACACCCACCATTTCCAAACACGCTCTGAGGGCTGTCGCAGCACGGACGAACCGCCCACATGTACTGATCGACGGGCCGGGACGGACCGGCACAGGTGGTTCACAGGTCGATCACCGGCTCCGCACAGCGCGGCGGAGCAGCGTCCCCCGGGTGACGAGCACCCTGTCCCGGCCCCGGCCCGCCCCCCCACCCCGTCTCCCCCGCCGACCCGCCGGTGGCGGCACCTGCCGCTCGCGGTGCTGCTCGCCGCGACGGCCGCGCTCTACCTGTGGGGGCTGTCGGCCTCGGGCTGGGCCAACGCGTTCTACGCCGCGGCCGCGCAGGCCGGTGGGCAGAGCTGGTCGGCGTGGTTCTTCGGCGCCTCCGACGCGGCCGGGGGCATCACCGTGGACAAGGCGCCGGGGGCGCTGTGGCCGATCGGGCTGGCGGTGCGGCTGTTCGGGCTGTCGAGCTGGAGCGTGCTGGTGCCCCAGGCGCTGATGGGCGTCGGCGCGGTCGCGTTGCTGCACGCCACGGTGCGGCGGGTCGCCGGGCCGGGGCCGGTCTGCTCGCCGGGGCCGCGCTCGCGCTCACCCCGGTGGCGGTGCTGATGTTCCGCTTCGACAACCCCGACGCGATGCTCGTGCTCGTCCTGACCGGCGCCGCCTACGCCCTCACCCGGGCGGTCGAGCAGGGCCGCACCCGGTGGCTGGTGCTCGTCGGCCTGCTGGTCGGCTACGGCTTCCTCACCAAGATGCTGCAGGCGTTCCTGGTGCTGCCGGCGTTCACCGCGGTGTGGCTGCTCGCCGCCCCGCTCGCCTGGTGGCCGCGGATCCGGGCGCTGCTCGCCGCCGGGGTCGCGCTGCTGGTCTCGGCGGGCTGGTGGGTGCTGGTCGTGGAGCTGTGGCCCGCCGCGGACCGGCCCTGGATCGGCGGCTCCCAGGGCAACAGCGTGCTGGAGCTGGTCCTCGGCTACAACGGCGTCGGCCGGCTCACCGGCGACGAGGTCGGCTCCGTCGGGGGAGGCGCGGGCGGACGCGCCGGTGGCTGGGGCGAGACCGGGCTGCTGCGGCTGTTCGGCTCGGAGATGGGCCGGGAGGCGTCCTGGCTGCTGCCCGCGGCGCTGGTGCTGCTCGGGGTGCTGCTGTGGCGGACCCGGCGGGCACCGCGCACCGATCCGCTGCGCGCCGCGACGGTGCTGTGGGGCGGCTGGCTGCTGGTCACCGGGCTGACCTTCAGCCTGATGGCCGGGATCGTGCACAGCTACTACACCGTCGCGCTCGCCCCGGCGGTCGCCGCGCTGGTCGGGATCGGCGGGGCGACGCTGTGGCACGACCGTGCGTCCGCGGCCGCCCGGTGGTGGCTGGCCGCTGCGGTCGCGGCGACGGCGGTGTGGGCGTACGCGCTGCTGCCCGCGGAATGGCTCTGGTGGCTGCGCCCCGCGGTGCTCGTCGTCGGGCTCGGCGCGGCGCTCGCGCTGCTCGGGGTGCACCGGATGCCGCGGGTCCTCGCGGCCGGGGTGCTCACCGCGGCGCTGCTGGCCGGGGCCGGCGGGACGACCGCCTGGGCGCTGGCGACGGCGGCGACGCCGCACACCGGGGCGATCCCGAGCTCCGGGCCGGCGGGCTACGCGTCCGGCCCGGGCGGGGTCCGGGGTGGTCACGGCACGATGCGCGGGCCGTGGGCCGGCTCCCCGGGCGGCGCATCCGGTGCGGCCGGAGCAATCACCGGTGGGGCCGCCGGGGCACCGGGCGCGACCGGGCCCGGCGGAGCGGCCGGGCAGAGCGGAGCGGCCGCGGGCGCCAGCGCGACCGGGGCCGGGACCGGTGGGACCGCGGGCGCACCGGGTGCCGCGACGGCGGGCGGGCCGGGCGGGCCGGGCGCCCGGTGGGCCGGTGGCGGACCCACCCGGGGGCCGGGCGGCGCCGGCGGGCGCGGCGGCGGCCCCGGGGGCATCCTCAGCGCGCCCACGCCGTCGTCGCAGGTCACGGGGTTGATCTCGGCGGGCGCGGGCAGCTTCACCTGGGCCGCGGCCACGGTGACCTCGATGCAGGCGGCGGGCTACCAGCTCGCGTCGGGGGCTCCGGTGCTCGCCGTCGGCGGGTTCAACGGCACCGACCCCTACCCGACGCTCGCGCAGTTCCAGCAGATGGTGGCGCAGCACCGGATCCACTGGTTCATCGGCTCCGCGGGCACCGGGATGATCTCCACCGCCTCCGGTGGCAGCGACGACGCGCGCCTCATCGCCGAGTGGGTCGCGGCGACGTTCCCGGCCCACACGGTCGACGGCGTCACCCTCTACGACCTGGGCGCGTCGTGATCCCACGACAGGACGCCCGGCTCACAGCCGACGCACAGGTCGATCACACCGCCACGACAGCCCGGGACCCGATCGTCGACCCCATGACCACAGTCGTCACCGGCCCCGCAACCGGCACCCACCCGGGACGCCCCGGAGCGCGTCCGTCCGACCGCGACCGGACCGTGCTCGACATCGTCGTCCCCGTCTTCAACGAGGAGCGCGACCTGGAGTCCTCGGTGCGGCGCCTGCACGAGTTCCTCTCCTCCGGGTTCCCCTACACGTTCCGGATCACCGTCGCCGACAACGCCAGCACCGACGCCACCCCGCAGATCGCGCAGCGCCTCGCCGCCGAGATCGCCGAGGTCACCACGGTGCGCCTGGACCAGAAGGGCCGCGGCCGCGCGCTGCGCCACGTCTGGTCCGGCTCCGACGCCGACGTGCTCGCCTACTGCGACGTCGACCTCTCCACCGACCTCGGCGCGCTGCTCCCGCTGGTCGCCCCGCTCGTGTCCGGGCACTCCGACCTGGCGATCGGGACCCGGCTGGGTCGCGGGTCACGGGTGGTGCGCGGACCGAAGCGGGAGTTCATCTCGCGCAGCTACAACCTGATCCTGCGCGGCGCGCTCTCGGCCCACTTCTCCGACGCCCAGTGCGGGTTCAAGGCGATCCGCTCCGACGTGGCCCGGCGGCTGCTGCCGCTGGTCGAGGACACCGGCTGGTTCTTCGACACCGAGCTGCTGGTGCTGGCCGAGCGGTCCGGGCTGCGCATCCACGAGGTGCCCGTCGACTGGGTCGACGACCCGAACTCCAGTGTGGACATCGTGGCGACGGCCGTCGCGGACCTGAAGGGCGTGTGGCGGGTCGGCCGAGCACTGGCGACGGGTGCGCTGCCGCTGGCCGAGGTCCGCGCGCAGCTCGGGCGGGCGCCGCTGGCCCCGCCAGAGGTCCCCGGGGTGCCGCGGGCGATGCCGTTCCAGTTGGCCCGCTTCGCCGCGATCGGCGTCGCGTCGACGGTGGCGAACCTGCTGCTGTTCCTGGCGCTGCGCGGGACGCTCGGACCGATCGCGGCGAACGTCGTCGCGCTGCTGGTCTGCGCGGTCGCCAACACCGCGCTGAACCGGCGGTTCACCTTCGGCGTCCGTGGTCGGGACCGCGCGGTCACCCACCAGTTCCAGGGCCTCATCGTGTTCGCGCTCGGCCTCGTCCTGACCACCGGCGCCCTCGCCGTGCTCGGCGCCATCGCCCCCGGCGCGCACCTGGCCGTCGAGGCCGCGGTGATCGTCGCGGCCAACCTGGTCGCGACGGTGCTGCGCTTCGTCCTGTTCCGCTCCTGGGTGTTCCGCACCCGGTCCACCCCCTCCCAGCTCGAGAAGGCGACCGCCGCGTGACCAGCACCCTCGACCGGTTCCCCACCCGGTCCGACGCTCCTCCGCCCCCGTCCGACGGTCCGCGCCGCTGGACCCGACCCGTCTCGGTCGTCGCGCTGCTCGTCGCGACGGGCGCGCTCTACCTGTGGAACCTGGCCGCCTCGGGCTGGGCCAACTCCTTCTACGCCGCCGCGGTGCAGGCCGGGGCGAACGACTGGACGGCGTTCTTCTTCGGGTCCCTCGACCCGGAGAACGCGATCACCGTCGACAAACCGCCCGCATCGCTGTGGCCGATGGAGATCTCCGCACGGATCTTCGGGTTCTCGTCCTGGAGCCTGCTGGTGCCGCAGGCGCTGATGGGCGTCGCGGCGGTCGGGCTGCTGTACGCCGCGGTCCGCCGGGTGTCCGGGCACGGCGCCGGGCTGCTGGCCGGGGCGCTGCTGGCGCTCACGCCCGTCGCGGCGCTGATGTTCCGCTTCGACAACCCCGACGCGATGCTCACGCTGCTGCTCGTTCTGGCGGCGTACCTGCTGGTCCGGGGCCTGGAGGACGGCCGGACCCGGTGGATCGCCGCGGTCGGACTGGTGCTGGGGTTCGCGTTCCTGGCCAAGTCGCTGCAGGCGTTCCTGGTGCTGCCCGGTCTGGCCCTGGCCTGGCTGTGGGCCGCGCCCGGCCGTCCGTGGCGACGGGTGTGGCAGCTGCTCGTCGGGGGTGCCGGGATCGTCGTCGGTGCCGGCTGGTGGCTGCTCGCCGTCGCGCTGTGGCCGGTCGACGCCCGCCCGTACATCGGCGGGTCCGGGGACAACACCCCGCTCGGCCTGGCCTTCGGCTACAACGGGCTGGGCCGGATCGTCGGCGGCGAGGGTGGCCGGGGCGGTGACACCGCGCGCGACGCCGCGGCCGGTGCGTTCCCCGGCGGCGCGTTCCCGGGCGGTCCGTTCCCGGGTGGCGCCCCCGGCGGTGGCGGCATGCCCCCGGGCGGTCCCGGCGGCGCGGTCTTCGGCGGTCAGGCCGGGTTCCTGCGGATGTTCGGGACGTCGTTCGGCACCCAGGTCTCCTGGCTGCTCCCGGCGGCGCTGCTGCTGCTCGTCGCGGCACTGGTGCTGCGTGGACGCGCACCGCGCACCGACGCCGTCCGCGGCTCGCTGCTCGTGTGGGGCGGCTGGACGCTGGTGACGGTGCTGGTGCTGTCGTTCATGGAGGGGATCGTCCACCCGTACTACACGGTGGCGCTGGCGCCGGGGATCGCGGCGCTGGTCGCGGTCGGCGGCCGCGAGCTGCTCGGACACCGTGACCTCCGGTGGGTCCGCGGGGTGCTCGCCGTCGCCACCGTCGGGACCGCGGTCTGGGCGTTCGTGCTGCTCGGCTGGTCGCCGCAGTTCCTGCCCTGGCTGCGCTGGGTGGTGCTGGTGGCGGGCGTCGTGTCCGGTGCGGCGCTGCTGGCCCCCGCGCGGGGACGGCGGTGGCTCGCCGTGGCCGTCGGCGTCGCGATCCTGAGCGGTGTGGCCGCGCCGGCGGCCTACGCCGTCCAGACCGTGGCGACCCCGCACGAGGGCTCCATCCCGACCGCGGGGCCGGAGGTCGCCGGGGCCGACCGGGGCCCGGGCGGGTTCCGCGACGGGCGGGGCGATCGCGACCGGGCCGACGGTGCCGGGACGGCCGCGCCCGGGGCCACCGGGGCCCCGGCCGACGCCGGTGGTGGTCTCCCGGACGGTGCCGCGCAACCCGGTACCGGACAGACCGGTACCGGACAGACCGGTGCGGGACAGACCGGTGCGGGTGGGCCGGGCGGGATGTTCGGGGGTGGTCCGGGGACCGAGCGGACCGGCCCGCAGCTCGTCGCGCTGCTACGGGACGCGGGTCCGGCCCGCTGGGCCGCGGCGACGATCGGCTCCCAGGGCGCGGCGTCGATGATGCTCGCCGCGGGCGGGGACACCGCGGTCATGGCGATCGGCGGCTTCTCCGGCAGCGACCCCTCCCCCACCCTGGACCAGTTCCGGCAGTACGTCGCGAACGGCGACATCCGGTACTTCGTCAGCGGCGGCCAGCGGGGCGGCCCCGGCGGCGCTCGCGGCACCGGGGCGGAGATCACCGCCTGGGTCGCGCAGGACTACACCGCGACGACCGTCGACGGCACCACGGTCTACGACCTGTCCGCGCAGACCCACTGACCGTCGCCGCTCGCCGAGTGGCACACCAGGTACCCGTCACCGGTCGACGGGTGCAGCTGGTGTGCCACTCGGCTGCACCCCACTTTCGGCCACAGTGTGCTGCCCCGACGGCGCGCGCGGATGCTCCCGGCGCGCTCCGTTCGGCAGAGTGGGGCCATGACCGCCACCGGCCCCCGCACCGGCGACCCCGGACCCGGGATCCCGACCGACGCGCTGCCGCTCCCGTTGCGCCCACCCGCGAACCGGCTGGATCCCCGCGCGATCTGGTGGTGGCGGCTCTCGGCGGTGCCGGTCCCGCTCGTGCTGCTCGTCGGCCAGGTCGTCGCGTGGTTCCTGCTGCCCGCGGTCCCGTGGCACGGGCTGCTGATCGCGACCGGGGTGCTGACCGTGCTGTGGCTGCTGGTCGGGACGCTCGTCGTACCCGGTCTGCGGTACCGGCTGCACCGCTGGGAGGTGACCGAGGACGCCGTCTACACCCGGTCCGGCTGGCTGGTCCGGGAGTGGCGGATCGCGCCGATCCCCCGGGTGCAGACGGTCGACACCGAGCACGGGCCGCTGCAGCAGGCGCTGGGTCTGGCCACGGTGACCGTCACGACCGCGTCGGCCCGCGGCCCGGTCCGCATCGCCGGGCTCGACGCCGAGGCCGCCGCCGAGCTCGCCCGACGGCTCACCGAGACGACCGGGCGGCACAGCGGGGACGCGACGTGACCGAGCCCGACGCACCCGCCACGGGCACCGGCACCGGCACGCCCCCCGACGAGGTCGAGTGGCGGCGGCTGCCGGTCCAGATGCTGCTCGTCGGCCCGGCCACCGCGCTGCTGCGTCTGGCCCCCGCGCTGGTCGTGCTCGTCCTGTTCGGCGCGGGAAGCGGCAACTCGACCCAGGTCTGGATCGCGGGGGCGGCGGTCGTCGTCACCGTCGCGGCGGGTGTCGTGCGGTGGCGCACGACCCGCTACCGGATCACCGACGAGCGCGTCGAGCTGCACAGCGGGCTGCTGATCCGGCAGCGCCGCTCGGTGCCGCGGGACCGGATCCGCACCGTCGACCTGACCGCACCGCTGCTGCACCGGATCGTCGGGCTGTCGGTGGTGAAGGTCGGATCCGGGCAGAGCAGGTCGGACGCGGGCCTCGACCTCGACGCCGTCACCACCGACGAGGCCGAACGGCTGCGCCGCGAACTGCTCGCCCGGCCCGCCACGGCGGCCGGCCCGGCGACGGCCGCCGCCGGGAGCGACCCCGGCGGGACCGGGACGGCGCCCGTCGGGGTCGACGGGAGGGATGCCGACGGGAGCGGCTCCGCCGGCGGCCCGGCGGACCGGGAGGAGCCCGCCGGCGAGGAGCTCGACCGGATCGACTGGTCCTCGCTGCGCTATGCCCCGCTGACGGTCAGCTCGCTGGCCGCGATCGGCGCGCTGGCCGGCGCGGGCTGGAACCTGCTGAACGAGACCGGTCTCGACCCGCGCTCGCTGCCCGGCGCCGACACCGTCGCCGGGGAGCTGGCGACCGCGCCGGTCTGGGCGACGGTGCTCGTCGCGGTCGGTGCGCTGCTGCTGGTCATGGTGGTCGGCAGCATCGTGCTGTTCGTCGAACGCTGGTGGGACTACCGGCTCAGCCGCGAGCCCGACGGCACGCTGCGGGTGCGCCGCGGCCTGCTGACCAAGCGCTCGCTGTCGGTGTCCGAGCAGCGGCTGCGCGGGGTGACGGTGTCCGAGCCGCTGCTGGTGCGGGCCCTGGGTGGCGGCGCCCAGGCCGGGGCGCTGGCCGTCGGCCTGGCCGGCGACGACGCCGACTCCGGCAGCGGCGCGCTCGGCCCGCCGGTGCGCCGCACGCACGCCCACACGGTCGCCGCGACGGCCACCCGCGCGACCGGCCCGGTCACCGACGGACCCCTGCGGGCGCACCCGCCGCGGGCCCGGACCCGGCGCCTGGTCCGCGCGGTCGGCCCCGCGCTCGTCCCGGCCGCAGCCCTCGGGGTGTTCGCCTGGTTCGACGCCGCGGTGTGGCCGGTCGTGGTCGGCGTCGCGCTGGTCATGGTGGCCGTACCGCTCGCGCTGGACCGCTACCGCGCCCTGGGCCACCGACTCGACGAGCACTACCTCGTCGCCCGACACGGGTCACTGCTGCGCACCACGACCGCGCTGCGCCGCGACGGCGTCATCGGCTGGCGGATACGGCAGAGCCTGTTCCAGCGCCGCGCCGGGGTGCTGACGCTGGAGGCGACCACCGCCGCGGGCGGCGGCTCGGTGCAGGTGCTGGACCTGGACCCCACCGACGCCGTCGCGCTCATGGCCGCGGTCACCCCGGACCCGGTCGCGCCGTTCCGGGTCCCCCCGCGGGTCAGCGACGCCGACGGGTCCCGAACAGACTGCGGGTGATCTCGCGGGTCACCGTGGTGGTGAGCTGACGACCGGTCGGTGACTGCAGGAAGTCCCCGATCTTGGAGAAGATCCCGCCGCCCGGCGAGTCCTGCGGCGGGGGTGGCGGGGCCTGGCCCGGTTCCGGAGCGGGGGCGGGCGCCCCGACCGGCGTCGCCTCGCCACCCGGCCCGGCCGCGATGCTCGCGGTGAGCTTCTCGTAGGCCGACTCGCGGTCCACCATCTGTCCGTACTTCGCCTGCAACGACGAGGCGGCGGCGTCGGCGCGGACGTCGTCGACGGGCAGGGCGGCCATCAGCGAGCGCGGGGCCCGCAGCCGGGTCCAGGCGACCGGTGTGGGCGCGCCGCGCTCGGACAGCACCGTGACGATCGCCTCACCGGTGCCCAGCGAGGTCAGCGCCGACTCCAGGTCGTAGACCTCGGACTTCGGATAGGTCCGTACCGTGCGCGACAGCGCCTTCTGGTCGTCCGGGGTGAAGGCCCGCAGCGCGTGCTGGATCCGCGCGCCCAGCTGGGACAGCACCTCGTTCGGCACGTCGGTGGGCAGCTGGGTGCAGAAGAACACCCCGACGCCCTTGGACCGGATGAGCTTGACGGTCTGCTCGATGCGGTCGAGGAACGCCTTCGAGGCGTCGGTGAACAGCAGGTGCGCCTCGTCGAAGAAGAACACCAGCTTGGGCCGGTCCAGGTCGCCCGCCTCGGGCAGCTCCTCGTACAGCTCGGCGAGCAGCCACATCAGGAACGTGGAGAACAACACCGGGTTCGCCGCGCGTTCGGCCAGCTCCAGCAGGGTGACGACCCCCTTCCCGTCGACCTGACGCATCAGGTCCGCGGGATCGAACTCGGGCTCGCCGAAGAACTCCTCGCCGCCCTGGGCCTCCAGGTTGACCAGCGCCCGCAGGATGACCCCGGCCGTCGCCGGGGAGACCCCGCCGATGCCCTTGAGGTCGGCCTTGCCCTCGTCGGAGGTGAGGTGGGTGATGACCGCGCGCAGGTCCTTGGTGTCGAGCAGCGGCAGCCCGCGCTGGTCGGCCCAGTGGAAGATCAGGCCGAGGGTGGACTCCTGGGTGGCGTTGAGGCCGAGCACCTTCGCCAGCAGGATCGGGCCGAACTGGGTCAGCGTCGCCCGCACCGGGACGGCGACGCCGCCGTCGCCCAGGGACAGGAACTGCACCGGGTACGCGGTCGGGACCCAGTCGTCGCCCGTGTCGGTCGCGCGGGCGGTGACCTTGTCGTTCGGCTCACCCGGCCGGGCCATGCCGGACAGGTCGCCCTTGACGTCGGCGAGCAGGACCGGGACCCCGGCGTCGGAGAGCTGCCCGGCCAGCGCCTGCAGCGTCTTCGTCTTACCGGTACCGGTCGCCCCGGCCACCAGGCCGTGCCGGTTCAGCGTCGTGAGCGGGATCCGGACCCTGGCCTGCGGGTCGCACACGCCGTCGACGAGGACGGTGCCGAGCTCCAGCGCGGCCCCGTCGGTGACGTATCCGGCGGCGATGGTGCGAGCGGGTGTGTCGTCAGCCACGGCGCGAGCCTAGGGCACACCCCCGACGGTGGCGGGCGAGGCTCGCGCCCGTCGCACCGATGTCGCCTAGGCTGTGACGATGACCGATCGGCTGGTGTGGATCGACTGCGAGATGACCGGGCTCGATCTGGGGTCCGACGCCCTCATCGAGATCGCAGCCCTGGTCACCGACGGCGACCTGAACATTCTCGGCGAGGGCGTGGACGTCGTCATCGCCTGCGACGACGCGAAGCTCGACGCGATGCCCGACGTCGTGCGCGACATGCACGCCCGGTCCGGGCTGACCGAGGAGGTCCGGCGCGCGACGGTCACGGTCGAGCAGGCCGAGAAGATGGTGCTCGACTACGTCCGCACCCACGTCCCGGACGCCCGGTCCGCGCCGCTGGCCGGCAACTCGATCGCCACCGACCGCGGCTTCATCGCCCGGGACATGACCGAGCTCGACGGGTACCTGCACTACCGGATGATCGACGTCAGCTCGGTGAAGGAGCTGGCACGGCGCTGGTTCCCCCGGGTGTTCTACGCCAAGCCGGAGAAGGGCCTCGCGCACCGCGCGCTCGCCGACATCCGCGAGTCGATCCGCGAGCTGGCCTACTACCGGCAGGCGCTGTTCGTGGCCCCGCCCGGTCCGACGACCGAGCAGGCGCAGGCCGCGGCGGCCGCGGTCGCGCACGTCGCGGCACCCCCGCAGACCGGTACGACCCCCGGCTGAGGGCTCCCGCGGACCCCGGTCTATAGTTTCTCCAGCGCTTCCGGGAGTCCGGGAGATCGCGATGGTGGGTGTAGCTCAGTTGGTAGAGCACCTGGTTGTGGTCCAGGGGGCCGCGGGTTCAAGTCCCGTCACTCACCCGGTCGCCGATTCTGCAGCAGCAGAGCCGTGCGACGGACAAGTACACATGCGCCGTTAGCTCAATTGGCAGAGCAGCTGGCTCTTAACCAGCGGGTTCGGGGTTCAAGTCCCTGACGGCGCACCACCGATTCTGTGGGGGTAGGACGTCATCGTCCTACCCCCACAGCTCGTCCTGTCCCCTCCAGCTCATGGTGCCGACGGTTCCCGGCCGTGCTCATCCCGGCAGCCCCAGCAGCCGTTCGGCGTTGAGGTGGGCGATCTTCTCCATCGCGAGCGGGGGCAGGTCCGCCTCGCGGAGGAACGCCCGGGCGCCGTCGTTGCCCAGCATCGGGTAGTCGACGCTGAACATGATCCGGCCCACCCCGACCGTCTCGACGCAGAACCGGAGCTGGGCCTGGTTGAACATCCCGCTCGGGGTGATGTGGACGTTCTCCCGGAAGTAGTCCCCGACCGGACGGTCCAGGCGGGTGATCCGCTGCGGAAGGGCCTCCTCGATCCGCTCGAGGTAGAAGGGGACCATCTCGCCCCAGTGGCCGAGGACGAGCTGCAGGTCCGGGTACCGGTCGAACACCCCGGCGAGGACGAGATGGAGGAAGTGGGTCCCCGTCTCGACGTGCCAGCCCCAGGCACTCGTCTGCAGCCGGGCCGTGACGATCGGGTCGAGCCCGCCCTCGTAGTTCGACCGGGAGGTCTCGACCGGCGGGACGCCCGGGTGCAGATGGATGGGCACCCGCAGCTCCGCCGACCGCCGCAGGACGGGGTCGAACCGGGGCTCGTCGAGGAACCCGCCCCCGATCCGGCCGTTGATCATGGATCCGACGAACCCGAGCTCACCGACGGCGCGGGCGAGCTCGTCCGCGGCGGCCTCCGGCACGGCCGTCGGCAGCGCGGCGAAGCGGTCCGGGTGCGCCGCGACGGCCGCCGCCGTGCGGTCGTTGACCTTCCGGACGAGCTGCCCGGCGACGTCGCCGGGCAGCTGCGAGGCTAGCGGGCTACAGGGCTGCCGACCCCCGACGAGATCCTGCGAGGCCCCGGCGGTCTACTCCACCGGCCCGAGCAGGGCGAGCAGGATCCGCGCCAGCTCGGCCCGGTCCTGCGGCGGGATCCGCGCGAGCCTGCGGTCGAACTCCCGCGCGAGCGCGGCGAGCGCCCGGTCGCGGGCCGCCTCCCCCTCGGCGGTCAGGACGAGCCGGTGGCGGCGCAGGTCGGCGTCGTCGATCTCCCGGCGCAGGTAACCGAGGCCGACCAGGGTGCGCACGTACGCCGTCACGCTCGCCTTCGGGATGACCAGCGTCGCGGCGAGCTGGGCCGGGTAGGGGGACGTGGCGACCTCGGCGAGGACGAAGAACTCCTTCGTCTCCAGGCCCAGCTCCGCCAGGTCGGCGACGCACTCCTCCAGCACGACGGTCAGCAGCCGATGGTTCAGCGACCACAGCTGCGCGGCGTCGACCGACACGAGCACCTCCCATTCCGTACGATGTCGAACAGAGTCGAAGTCGAACTACCTGCATGTCGAACTTCGACCGCTGTCGACCCTAGACGGAGGGGCTCCCGTGCCACTGCAGCACATCACGATCCCGCGCGGGCCCATCCGGCTCGCCGCCGATCTCCACCTGCCCCCCGGCACCGACGGGTCGACTCCCCGGCCTGCCGTGGTGCTGTCGCCCCCGGGCAGCAGCGTCAAGGAGCAGATCGGCGCCGAGTACGCCCGCCGCCTCGCCGACCGCGGCATCGCCGCGCTCGTGTTCGACCCGGCCCACCAGGGGCGCAGTGGTGGCGAGCCGCGCGACCTCGAGGACCCGTACCGGCGGGGCGAGGACATCAGCTACGCACTCGACGCACTGGACACCACGGCCGGGATCGACCCCCGGCGCATCGGCGTGCTCGGCATCTGCGCCGGTGGCGGGTACGCCGTCCACACCGCCCGCACCGACCACCGCATCAGGGCCGTGGGCGTGGTCGTCCCCGTGGACATCGGCACCGCGTTCCGCCGCGGCGCGCCCGACGGCCCCGTCGCCGCACTCGACGCCATGGCGGACGCCCGTTCGGCCGAGAACCGCGCAGGACACCTCACCCGCGAGAAGTGGCTCCCCGACAACGCCGAGGAGGCCGCCGCGCTCGGAGTGGACGACATCGACACGACACAGGCGATCCGGTACTACCGCACCGGACGGGGCGGGAGCGAGTACTCGACGAACCGCCGCCTCGCGCGAGGGGACTCCCTGCTGCTCGGGTACGACGCGTTCCACCTGGTCGACCCGCTCATGACCCAACCCCTGCAGGTCGTCCTGGCCGGGCGCGTCGGCACCACCGGCTCCTCCGAGGCCGGCATGCGGCTCTGGGAGACGGCCCCGAACCCCGTGGACCTCATGGTGGTCGACGGGGCGGGCCACTACGAGATGTACGACGAGCCCACCTACGTCGACGCCGCGGTCGACCGGCTCGCCGGCCTCTACTCCACCCACCTGTAGGCATCGGGCACGACCGCCGCACCCGGCACCGCGGGGCAGGCTATCGTCGCTCCCAGTTCGTTAGCTCCGGACAAGGAGATGCCGTGGGGAACGACGTCGTCGTACCGGCCGGTCCCGCCGGACGCCGGCACCGGCTGCTGATCCTGGCCGTGCTCTGCACCAGCATCCTGATCGTCTCGATGGACGTCACGATCATCAACGTGGCGCTGCCCGCGCTCGTCGCGGACCTGCACGCCTCGATCACCGAGCTGCAGTGGACCGTCGACGCCTACACCGTCGTCCTGGCCTGCTTCCTGATGCTGGCCGGCGCGACGGCGGACCGGGTCGGGCGCCGCCGCGTCTTCCGGACCGGGCTCGTCGTGTTCGGCATCGGGTCGCTGCTGTGCAGCCTGGCTCCGACGGTCGGCTGGCTGATCGGGGCGCGGGTGGTGCAGGCCCTCGGCGGCGCGATGCTCAACCCGGTCGCCATGTCGATCATCACCAACGTCTTCACCGACGCCCGGGAGCGGGCCCGCGCGATCGGGGTGTGGGGCGCGATGGTCGGCATCTCGCTGGGCCTCGGCCCGGTGCTCGGCGGGCTGCTCGTGGACACCGTCGGCTGGCGGGCGATCTTCTGGGTGAACATCCCCGTGGTACTGGCGGCGTGGGTCCTGACGGCGCGGCTCGTCCCGGAGTCGCGGGCCGCCCGTCCGCGGCGGGCCGACCCGGTGGGGCAGCTCCTGGTGGTGGCGCTGCTCGGGTCGACGGTGGCGGCGGTGATCGAGGGGCCGCGGCTGGGCTGGTCGTCGGCGGGGGTGCTCGGGCTGGTGGCGCTGGCCGTCGGCGCGCTGATCCTGCTGGTCGTCTGGGAGCGGCGGCATCCCGAACCCCTGGTGGAGCTGCGGTTCTTCCGGAGCGCCCCGTTCACCTCGGCAACGGTGATCGCGGTCTGCGCGTTCGCGGCGTTCGGCTCACTGCTGTTCCTGTCCGCGCTCTACCTGCAGGACGTGCGGGGGCTCAGCGCCCTGCAGGCCGGGCTGACCCTGCTGCCGGCCGCCGTCGCGACGACGGTGGTCGCGCCGCTGGCCGGGCGGATGGTCGCCGCGCGCGGGGCCCGGCTGCCGCTCGTCCTCGGCGGGACGGCGATGGTGGCGGTCGCGCTGACCTTCTCCCAGCTCTCCCCCGCCACCCCGCTGTGGCTCGTGCTCGTCGCGCACGGGGTGTTCGGCTGCGGGTTCGCGCTGCTCAACCCGCCGATCACGAACACGGCGGTGAACGGGATGCCGCCCGAGCGGGCCGGCGTCGCCGCAGCGGTGGCCTCGACCAGCAGGCAGGCCGGGCAGTCGTTCGGCGTCGCGATCAGCGGGACCGTGGTCGCCACCGCGGCGAGCACCGCCGCCGGGGTGGCGACGGCGTGGGCGGTCGTGGTGCCGCTGACCGTCGTGGTCGTGGTGCTCGGTGTGCTGGGGACCACGGCGCGGGCGCAGGCGTCCGCGGCCCGGGTCGCGGCACTGTTCCCCGCGGCACCGTCGTCCCCCGCCCGCGCGGCCTGAGCGGGGGACGGCGGCGTCATCCGTGCGGAGCGGCGCCCGCGGCGGCGTCGACGGAGTGGTCCAGCACGACCATGTGCCCGGCCGCGTGGGTGAACACGTACTCGGCACCACAGCCGGGCAGGGCCAGCTGCGGGGTGACCCCGCAGGCCCAGAAGACCGGCACGTCACCCTCCTCGACCACCGGCTCCGGCCCGAAGTCCGGCCGGGCCAGGTCGGAGATCCCGATCGCGGCGGGGTCCCCGACGTGCACCGGCGCGCCGTGCCCGGTCGGGTAGCGCGCCGTCACCTCGACGGCCCGGTCGACGAGCGCGGCGGGCACCGCGCGCATGCTCACCACCAGCGGTCCGTGCACCCGGCCCGCCGGCACGGTCGGGCGGGTCGTGACGTACACGGCGGGCGCGGACGAGCGCGGGTTGCGCCGCACCGGGACCCGGCCCGTTCCAGGGGCTCCTCGAAGGTGTGGCTGCACCCGAGCAGGAACGCCACCGAGTCCGCGCGCCACCGGTCGCGCAGGTCGGTCGGCTCGCCGTCCTCGACGCCGTGGAGCCAGGTCCGGTAGCGCGGGAAGTCGGTGCGGACGTCGACCCGGGTGTCCCCGACGGTGACGACCGGGTCGCCGGTGTTGCCGACGCCGAGCAGCGGGCACGGCGTCGGGTTCCGCACGCAGAAGAGCAGGAAGTCGTACGCCGTCGCCTGCGGGACGACCACCAGGTTGGCCTGCTGATACCCGCCGAACAGGCCCGCGGTGGGCCCGGTCCAGCTCCCGGCGGCGGCCAGTGCCCGCAGCTCGGCCGGGGTGGCTGGCGCCGTCGTCGCGGCGGTCACCGGGCCAGCTCCCGGCGGGCGGTCTCGCGGACGGTGAGCAGGGTCAGCAGTGCGACGACCGTCGCGACCATCAGCAGGTAACCGGGTGCGAGCGGGTCGCCGGTGACCGAGGTCAGCCAGGTCGCGAGGAACGGGGTGAGACCGCCGCCGATGATCGTCCCGCCGTTGAAGGCCAGGGACAGGCCGGTGTAGCGGACCCGGGTCGGGAACTGCTCGGCGTAGGTCGGGTAGGTGACGGCCTGCACGACCGGCATCGGCAGGGCCAGCAGGAACATGCCGAGGACGGCCAGGGTGAAGTCGCCGGTGCCCATCAACGCCATCGTCGGGAGGATCAGCACGGAGTAGCCGAGGAACCCGGCGACGATGAGCTTCTTGCGGCCGTAGCGGTCCGACAGCGCTCCGGCGAGCGGCATCAGGCACGCCACGAACAGCCCGATCGCGGCCATCAGCCAGAACGTGCTCGACTTCGGGTAGCCCAGCTCCGAGGTCAGGTAGATGTTCATGAAGATCAGGCCGATCCAGTAGCCCGCGTTCGACCCGGTGGCCAGCAGCAGCACGGTCACCAGCGCGCGCCGGTGGTGGGTGAGCACCTCCCGCACCGGGGCCTTGGGCAGCTCGCCCGCCGCGCGGCTGTGCTCGAACTCCTCGGAGTCCTCCAGCCGGTGCCGGGCGATCAGGGTGAGCACCACCAGCGGCAGCGCGAGCAGGAACGGGATCCGCCAGCCGAACGCGCTCAGCTGCTCGGCGGTCAGTAGGGTCGAGGTGACCCCCGCGACCAACGCCGCGGTGCCGCCACCGAGGGCGACCCCGACCGGCGTGAAGGACCCGAAGAAGCCGCGTCGGCCCGCCGGGGAGGACTCGGCGAGGTAGGTGGCCGACCCGGTCACCTCACCGCCGGCGAAGAAGCCCTGCGCGAGCCGGGCGAGGACCAGCAGCGCGGGGGCGAGCAGGCCCGCGGTGGCCGCGGTCGGCAGCAGCCCGACCAGGGCGGTCGCGGTGCCCATCCCGGTGATCGTGAACACCAGGACCGGCTTGCGGCCCAGGCGGTCGCCGAGCCGGCCGAGGACGATGCCGCCGAGCGGGCGCATGAGGAACGCGCTGCCGAACACCGCCAGCGTCGACAGCAGTGAGGCGACCGGGTCGGCGCTGGGGAAGAACAGCGGCCCGATGACGACGGCGAGGTAGCCGTAGACGCCGAACTCGTAGTACTCGACGGCGGTCCCGGACGCGGCGGCCAGCGCCGCGCGGCGGGACCGGGCCGGGCTCGGCGACGGGGTGGAGGGGCTCTCGGCGGCCCGCCCGGTGGGGGCGTCGCTTGATAGGGTCATGGGTGTCTCCCGGTGGGGATCCCGCTGCTGCGGGCAGGCGTGATCGCGGTGTGGTGGGCGGAGCAGACCCGGCGCGCGCGAGACGGCGACACCGGTGGCACAGCGGGTCATCGGCGGGCGGCATCCCGCCGATGACCCCGGCCGCGGGCCCGTCCGGGGACGGGCCGCGACCGTGTGGGGATCAGACGGCGAACAGCTGCTCGGGATCGGCGAAGGCCTTGAACTCGAGCGCGTTGCCCGCGGGGTCGAGGAAGAACATCGTCCACTGCTCCCCCGGCTCCCCCTCGAACCGCACGTACGGCTCGATGACGAACCGCGTGCCGGCGGCGGTCAGCCGCTCGGCCAGCGCGCGGAACTCCGGGACGCTCAGCACGAGCCCGAAGTGCGGGACCGGCACGTCGTGGCCGTCGACGGGGTTGGTGCCGGCGACGCCCGCGCGCGGGGTGTCCGACGGCTCGCCGACCTGGTGGGTGACGACCTGGTGGCCGGCGACGTTCCAGTCGGTCCAGCGCTCGGCGGAGCGGCCGCGGGGGAAGCCGAGCAGGGTGCCGTAGAACTCGCGGGCCGCCTCGATGTCGTCCACCGGGATCGCCAGGTGGAACGGCGGGCGCACGGAGGTGACGATCGCGGCGGGTTCCGTGGTCGGTGCGGACACAGGGGTACCTCTCATCCTTCGGTGTCGCGCCCGGACGGGATGGCGTCCAGACGCAGGGGGTCCCCGGGCCGGAGCTGGCCGAGGAGGTCGATGTCGGCGTCGGCGACGACGCCGACCACCGGGTAGCCGCCGGTCACGGGGTGATCGGCGAGGAACAGGATGGGCTCGCCCGAGGGCGGGACCTGGACGGCGCCGAGCGGCACGCCCTCGCTGGGCAGCGACCGGTCGCCGACGGCGAGGGTGGCGCCGGTGAGCCGGATACCGACCCGGTCGCAGTGCCCGGAGACGCGCCACGGCGCGCGCCGGAGCAGGGCGCGGTCGGCAGGACCGAGGACACCGTCGCGGGGGCCCCAGTGGAACCGGACCCGGGTCGCGGGGCCGGGCAGCCGGGGCGCAGCGAGCTCGACCGGCACGGCGGGCGGCTCGCCCGGCACGGGGCCGAGCGGCAGGTCGACGCCCGGGGCGACGGCGGGCGGGCCGAGCCCGGTCAGCGAGTCCCGGGCGCGGGACCCGAGCACGGGGGCGGGTCGGATCCCGCCGCCGACGGCGAGGTAGCTGCGCAGCCCGCGCGGCGGGGTGCCGAGCCGCAGCCGCGCGCCGGCCGGGACCCGCACGCAGCGGGGGTCGGCGACCGGGCGGCCGTCGAGGGTGACCGGGACCGGGGCCCCGGTGACCGCGACCCAGCGCGGCACGTCGAGGACGACCGCGAGACCACCCAGGGTGACCTCGACGGCGGCCTCTCCGGGCCGGTTGCCGACCAGCCGGTTCGCGGTGGCGAAGGCGGCCCGGTCGACCGGACCGGACGCGGTGACGCCGAGATGCGCGAGCCCGGGGCGGCCCGGGTCCTGCACGCTGGCGCCCGGCCGGGCGTCGAGCACCCGCAGCCGCGGGCCGGGGCCGGGTCCCGCTGCGGGCGGGACGGTGGCGGCGCGGGCGGGCGGGTCGAGCAGCGCGGTCATGCGGGCACCTCCACGAAGCGGACGCGGTCGCCGAGCCCGAGCCGGTTGGGCGGGGTGGCGTCGACGTCCCAGAGGACCGCCGTGGTCGTGCCGATCTGGTGCCAGCCACCGGGCGTCCCACCCGGGTAGACCACGGTCTGGTTCCCGGCGATCGCGACCACGCCGGCCTCCACCCGGGGCCGCGGGGTGGACAGCCGCGGCAGCCGCAGCGCGTCGGGGAGCCCGTCGAGGTAGGCGAAACCGGGGGCGAAGCCGAAGAAGCCGACCTGGTGGGTCGCGGCGGCGTGCGCCCGGGCGACCCCGGCCGGGGTGGTCCCGAGCCGGTCGGCGACGGCGGGCAGGTCGGCGCCGTCGTAGCGGACACCGACCTCGACCGTCCGGGCCGGCGGGACGGGGGTGCCCGCGTCGGTGACGGTGGCGGTGACGTCGGGCGCGCCGAGGGCGAGGGTGCGCAGGTGGCGGCGCAGCGCGGCCATCCGGGTGCCGGGGCGCGCGACGACGAGCACGGTGGCCGCGGCCGGGACGACGTCGGTCACCCAGGCGTCCCAGCCGTCGGTCACGGCGCCGTCGGCGACCGCGCGCACGGTCCCGGGGAGGCAGTCCACGATCCAGGACCGGTCGCCGGCGCGGTGCACGGCGGGCGCGGTCACCGGGCCGCCCCGGCGAACGGGGCCAGCGGGGCCGCACCGCAGCCGATCCCCGCGGCGGACAGGGCGTCGCGGGCGGCGCGGGCCAGTGCGTCGGCGCCGGGAGTGTCGCCGTGCACGCACAGCGCGGCGACCGCGCCGCCGGGCGGGCGGACGCTGACGACAGTCCCGTCGACAGCGGTGACCGTCCCGTCGCGGGCGACCGAGACGGCGCGGGCGGCGGCCTCGGCGGGATCGCGGACCAGGTCACCGGGCCGTCCGCGCGGGACGAGACCCCCGGCCGCGGTGTAGCCGCGGTCGAGGAACGCCTCGGCGCGCGGCCCGAGACCGGCCGCGAGCGCGCGGTCCCACACCTCGGTGCCGGGCAGGCACAGCAACGGCAGGCCCGGGTCGACGAGCCGGACCGCCTCGACGAGGGCGTCGGCGTGGTCGGGGTGGGTGCCGGTGGCGTGGTAGAGCGCGCCGTGCGCCTTGACGTACCCGACCCGGGTGCCGGCGGACGCGGCGAACACCGAGAGCGCGCCGATCTGGTAGACGACGTCGTTGACCAGCGTGTCGCGGGCGACGTCGACGAAGCGGCGGCCGAACCCGGCGAGGTCGCGGTAGGAGACGTGCGCCCCGACCGCCACGCCGCGGGCCGCGCAGTCGTCGCAGGTGCGGCGCATGACGTCCGGGTCGCCGGCGTGGAAGCCGCAGGCGACGTTGGCGGCGTCGACGACGTCGAGCAGCGGTCGGTCGTCCGGCACCCAGGCGCCGAAGCCCTCCCCGACGTCGGTGTTCAGCGCGATCACCGCGCGTCCCGTACGGCCCAGAACGCCGACAGCTCGCCGCGGGCGGCCGACCAGGCCGCGTGCAGGCCGTCCTGGCCGCCGTCGATGTGGGCGAGCACGAGACGGCGGAGCTCGTCGGCGTCGCCGTCGGCCAGTGCCTGGACCATCCCGCGGTGCTCGTCCTGCACGCGGTCGTAGGCGCCGGTGCCGTGCACGTAGAACCGGGAGTACGGCTCCAGGCGGTGGTAGAGCCGGGAGATCAGCTCGTAGCGCAGCGGCAGCCCGGCGAGCCGGTACATGTCCAGGTGGAACGCGAGGTTGGTGCGCGACCAGGCGGCGGCACCGGTGTCGGTGACCCGGTCCATCTCGCCGGCCATGCCGTCGAAGCGGGCGACGTCGCGCCGCGACACCCGTTCCGCGACGTGCGGGGCGAAGCTGGGCTCGACCATCCGGCGCAGGTCGTAGATCTCGTCGATCTCGGCCAGGTCCAGCTCGGTGACGAAGGTGCCGCGCCCGGGCTCGCTGCGCAGCAGCCCCTCCCCCACCAGGGTGCGCAGCGCCTCCCGCAGCGGGATGCGGCTCACGCCGTAGCGGTCTGCGAGCTCCTCCTGCACCAGCCGGTGACCGGGCGGATACACGCCCTCCACGATCGCGCGACGCAGGGCGTCGACCAGCGCGTCATCCGATGCCATGCGTTCTGTATACGGTGGATCCAGCGTGTACGAAAGCCCCTGCCGTCGCGCTTAACAGGACCGACACCGCAGAACACACAGCAGGAACACACGGCAGGAGACACGGCAGGAGACACGGTCGCCGCGGCCGCGGCGGAGTGACCCGGGTCGCCCCGACATGACCGCGGAGCCCGCGGCCGCCACGATGGTGCGCATGGCCCGACCCGACCACGCCGTCTTCTTCAAGCGCTCGTTCTCGAAGATGGACCAGCTCGCGACCCCGTTCCTGACCGGGCGGCGGCTGTGCCGCCAGCTCGCCGGGGTGGTGCCGCGCGGCACGAACGGCGTCGTCGTCGAGCTGGGGGCGGGGCCGGGCGTGCTCGCCGAGCCGATCCGCGAGCGCCTCGGCCCGCACGCGCGCTACCTCGCGATCGAGATCGACGAGGAGCTGGTCGCCCACCTGCGCCGGCACAAGCCGTGGCTGGAGGTCGTGCAGGGCGACGTCGCCGACCTGGACCGGATCCTCGACGAGGCCGGCATCACCGAGGTCGACGCGTTCGTCTCGACCCTGCCGTGGGCGGTGTTCCCGCAGACCCTGCGCCTGCAGGTCATGGGGACGATCGCGCGCCGGCTGACCCCGGGCGGGGTGATGAGCATGATCATCACCTGGATGGCGCTGCCGAACCGCGTGCGGGTGCTGCGCGACCTGCTCGACACCCACTTCGACGAGGTCGTGGAGACCGCGACCGAGTGGCGCAACCCGCCGCCCGCCCGCACCTTCTTGTGCCGGCGACCGCTCCCCCAGTTCAACTCCCTCGGCGGGCAGGACACTCGCTCGGCGAGCTGACATGGTCGTCCCGCCCGGGGTCGCCGCCGCCGTCCCGCTGGCCGTCGTCGAGCGGCAGGGCACCGTCGAGTCGGTGCACCTGGGCACCGTGGCGGTGCACCACCCCGACGGCACCGTGACCGGCCGCGGCGACCCGGACGTGGTGTTCCTGCCGCGCTCGGCGCTCAAGCCGGTGCAGGCGGTGGCGATGCTGCGGGCCGGGCTGGACCTCGACGGAGAGCTGCTCGCGCTGGTCTGCGCCTCGCACTCCGGCGAGCCCGGCCACGTCGACGGTGTGCGGCGCATCCTCGCCGGCGCCGGACTCGACGAGACCGACCTGGACAACACCCCGGACCTGCCGCTGGGGGCGGCGGCCGCCGCGGACGCCCGCGCGGCGGGGACGGCGCCGTCGCCGGTGCTGCAGAACTGCTCGGGCAAGCACGCCGGGATGCTCGCCGCCTGTGTGGCCGCGGGCTGGCCGACGGCCGGCTACCGCGATCCCGCGCACCCGCTGCAGCGGCTGGTCCGGGACACCGTCGCCGAGCTGACCGGGGTGCCGGTCGGGGTCACCACCGTCGACGGCTGCGGCGCGCCGCTGTTCGGCAGCACCCCGGCCGGGCTGGCCCGGGCCTTCGCGACGCTGGCGACGGCCGCCCCGGACACCGTCGAGGGGCGGGTCGGGGCCGCGGTCCGCGCGCACCCGTGGTGGGTCGGCGGCACGGACCGGCCGGTGACCCGGCTCGCCGGGGCGGTGCCGGGCCTGGTCGCCAAGGACGGCGCCGAGGGCGTGCTGGCGGCGGCGCTGCCCGACGGGCGGGCGTTCGCCGTCACCGTGCTGGACGGGTCGCCGCGGCCGCTGCCGGTCGTCGCCCGCGCGGTGCTGGAGTTCCTCGGCGCCGGGTCGGCCGCGCTCACCGGGGCGACCCGCACCGATGTGCTCGGCCACGGCACGCCCGTAGGCGCGGTCCGCGCGCTGCTCTGAGCGGCCCGCCCCGCTCCGGGGACACCCCGGCCCCCGCTCCTGCGCGGGCACCGGGTCAGCCCGCGCCGCCCGTACGCGCGTGGTCCGCGGCCCGGCCGAGGCGGGCGGCGACCGCGTCGAGGTGCTCGACCAGCTCGACCGGTTCGACCACCTCGAAGTCGACGCCGAAGAAGCACAGCCACACCGCCAGCGACTCCAGCGTCCAGGCCCCGGCCGCGAGCTCGCAGCGGTCCCCGCCCAGGTCGGTCACGATCCCCGACGCCGGGGTGACGTGCTCGGCGATCCGCTCCGCCGGGGCGTGGAACACGATCCGCGCCCGGTGCGGGTAGGCGCCGGAGGAGATGCCGCGCTGGGCGAACGCGGCGATCCCGCCCTCTGGTTCCGGGCGCGGGGTGAAGCGGGGCCCGGCCGGCAGCTTCGGGCGCATCCGGTCCACCCGGAAGGTGCGGCGGTCGTCGCGGCCGGTGTCCCAGGCGACGAGGTACCAGCGGCGCCCGGTGTGCACGAGCCCTTCCGGCTCGGCGATCCGGCGGGTCTCGGTCCCGTCCCCCGCGACGTAGTCGAACCGGAGGACCTCGTGGTCGCGGCAGGCGGCGGCCAGCGCGGACAGCACGTCCGCGTCGACGGTCGGGCCGCGCGCGGCGAGTGTCGAGGTCGCGGTGCCCAGCGCGGCGACGCGGCGGCGCAGCCGGTTCGGCAGGACCTGCTCCAGCTTGGCCAGGGCCCGGACCGAGGTCTCCTCGATGCCCGAGACCGACCCGCCCGCGGCGGTCCGCAGCCCGACCGCGACGGCGACGGCCTCGTCGTCGTCGAGCAGCAGGGGTGGCAGCGCGGCCCCGGCGCCGAGCCGGTAGCCGCCGGTCACCCCGGGTGTGGAGTGGACCGGGTAGCCGAGGGTGCGGAGCTTGTCGACGTCGCGGCGGACGGTGCGCACGTCGACCTCGAGGCGCTCGGCCAGGGCGGGCCCCGTCCAGTCGCGCGGCACCTGCAGCAGCCCGAGCAGGCGCAGCAGCCGCGCCGATGTCCCCATCACGACGACCAGTGTGCCCCCGATCGCGGTCGGTTCCTGTCCTGGTTGCGGGTCGGCGAGCCCGCCCCGACCCCGGGGTGCCCGGACCGGCCGTCTACGGTCGCCGCCGTGGACACGAGCGAGCGGTCGGCCGGTACGTGCGGATGGTGGCCCTGGAGGGACAGGGGACCGAGCTGGCGGGCGCGCTGCTGCGGGTCGCCGACGACATGGCCGCCCAGCCCGGCTGCCTCGCCTACGTCGTGAACGCCACCCCCGACGAGCCCGACGTCGTCTGGGTCACCGAGATGTGGTCCGACGCCGCGTCGTCGGAGGCGGCGCTGAGCCGCGACATCGGCGAGAGCGGGCTCGGCGACGTGCTGGCGCTGCTCACCGCGCCGCCGGACTACATCGAGGTCACCCCGCTCGGCGGGCCCGGTCTGGCCGGCCTGCCCGGCTGAGCGCCGGGCCGGCCGGACCGGCTCAGTCGCGCTGCTCGGGGCACTCCTTGCGGGCTCGCAGCGACCCGGCGTGCGCGGTCGCCGTCGGGTCGCCCTTGGTCTTGATCAGGCTGGCGACGGTGACGATCGCGAGGATCCCCAGGATCACGACGAGGCTGACCATGGTCGGGATCTCGGGCACGGCCGGCGAGATGTCGACGTGCAGCCAGTGCAGGATCAGCTTCACGCCGATGAACGCGAGGATGACCGCGAGCCCGGCCGACAGGTAGACCAGCCGGTCCAGCAGACCCTTGACCAGGAAGAACAGGGCCCGCAGACCGAGCAGCGCGAAGGCGTTGGCGGTGAAGACGATGAACGCCTCCTGCGTCACCCCGAACACCGCGGGGATCGAGTCCAGCGCGAACAGCAGGTCGATGCCGCCGATCGAGACCAGCACGATGAACATCGGGGTCGCGACCCGGCGGCCGTTGTCCCGGGTGAACAGCTTCCCGCCGTGGTACTCCTCGGTGACCGGGAAGAGCTTGCGCGCGCCCTTCACTACCATGTTGTCCTCGATGTCGGGGTCCTCGTCCTTGTGCCGGTAGAGCTGCACCGCGGTCCACAGGAGCAGCAGACCGAAGACCAGGAACATGAAGGAGAACAGGTTGAGCAGCGTCGCCCCGACCGCGATGAAGATCGCACGCATGATCAGGGCGAGCACGATGCCGAAGGTCAGCACCTTGTGCTGGTGCTCCTCCGGGACCGCGAACGTCGTCATGATCACGACGAAGACGAACAGGTTGTCGACCGACAGGCTCTTCTCGACGATGTAGCCGGTGAAGTACTGGGTGCCGAAGTCCCAGCCGTGCATCGTCGCGAACACCAACCCGAACACGATCGCGATCGCGATGTAGAACACCGACCACGCGGTGGCCTCGGTGAATCCCACCCGGTGCGGCCGCAGCCAGCCCAGGACGAGGTCCAACGCGAGCAGCGCGACGATCACGCCGATCGTGACGGCCCATTCGAGGCCGCTGATCTCGAGCACCGGAGGTCCTCCTGCAGGTCACCGCACCGGCCACGGTGGCCGGTCGCGGAGCGCACCATATCGGGCAGTCAGGACACCGCGCCCGTCGTGAGGCCGGGCGCGGACGACGATCAGCCCTTCGGACGCGCCGCGAAGACCCCCTCGGCGGGGAACGCGCCGTTCGCCAGAGCAGTCCGGACGAACGCCCCGCCGAGGTCCCCGAGCCGCGCGGCCCCGTCGGCGCCGAGTGCCGTCCACGGCGCGGCGCCGAGGTGGTGGGTGTCGTTCTCGATCCGCTTGCGCAGCGCCGTGCCCTCCTCGGTCAGGGCCGGTTCGACGGCGTCGTCCTCGGCCGTGTCGGCCGGCTGCAGCAGGCCGCGGTCGGCGAGTCCGGCGACGGCGGCGTTCCACTCGGCGGCCGACCAGCCGCGGCTGCCGCGGGCGAAGGCCACGGTGAACCCGGTGCCCGTCGCGGTCGCGGTGACCAGGGCCTCCAGCCCGGACAGCCCGGCCTCGACCAGCAGCGCGATGTGCCCGTCGCCGCGGTGCTCGCGCAGGATCGACAACGCGTGCCAGAGGACCAGGTGCGGCGCGGTCGGCCAGGGCACGTCGAGGTGCCCGGCGGCGAGCGGACGCCCGTCGGGGGTGACGGCCTCGGCCGCGGTCCGGGCCAGCCCGGCGGCCTCGGCCATCTCGGGCGAGGCGACGGCGTCGTCGCCCAGGGTGCGGCGCAGCGAGGCGTCGGCGACGGCGAACCGCACGTCGAGCAGATCCGAGGGGGACGCCAGCTCCCAGGCCCGCGGGACCGACTTCGCGACCAGCCTCGGGGAGAAGTTGTAGAACGTCGCGGTGACCACCGACGGCCCGACCGCGCCCATGGGCGCAGCGCGCGGGGCGAAGTAGCTCATCCGGCCCGGTTCCAGCCCCGCGGCGGTGTAGGCCGGCTCGGCCTCGGCGGCGAAGTAGACCTGGGAGTGCAGTGGTTCCAGCCCTCGGGCGAGGCGCCCGGCGGCGACGGCGGTGTCGTTCATGACCGCGACGCTAGTCGGGAGGATCTGAGGATGCCGAGCAGTGCCGGCTCACCCACACGGACACACTCTGCGTGACATGATCATCACGCAAAGTGTCTCCCGGCTAGCGTGGCCGGGCCATGCCCCCGCCCCTCGACGACCGGCCCGCCGACCCGCCGCTCCCCGCGCCCGGCCCCGCCGGACCGGCCGCACCGCCGGTCCTGCCGGTCTCGCCGGTCCCGTCCGACGGCGGCCGGCGCCCGGCGCACCGGCCGGCGCCCGTGGCCCGCCGACGGCTGCGCGACCTGCTCCGCACCCCGGTCCAGATCCTCGCGACGACCGCGGCCGGGGTCGGTCTCCCGCTGCTGACACTGGACGCGGCCTGGCGGCTCGGGACCGACCTGACCGGGCCGGCGTACCTGGTCGTCGTCGCGGCGCTGGTCATGACGGCGACGACGGTGTGGCTGGAGGGCCTGCGTGCACTGCGCCCGTACCGTCCCCCGGCAGCGCCCGCCGCGCCGTGGCCGCCCGCGGTGCTGGTCGTCCCGGCGTACCTGCCGAACGAGGCCGGGACCATCCTCGACACCGTCTCGCACGCCCTGGCCCAGGACTATCCCGGCCCGCTGACCGTCGTCGTCGCCTACAACACCCCCGGTCCGCAGCCGGTGGAGGCGCAGCTGCGGACCCTCGCCGCGGCCGACCCGCGGCTGGTCGTCGTCGAGGTGGCGGACTCGACCACGAAGGCACAGAACGTCAACGCGGCGCTGCGGGCCGCCGACGGCGAGGTCACCGGCATCCTCGACGCCGACCACCACCCGGCACCCGACGCGCTGCGCCGGGCCTGGCGGGCGCTGTCGCACGGCGCCGACGTCGTGCAGGGGCACTGCAGCGTCCGCAACGGCACGGCGTCCTGGGTCGCCCGGACGGTCTTGGTGGAGTTCACCTGCATCTACGGCGTGAGCCACCCCGGGCGGGCCGGGCTGTTCGGGTTCGGCCTGTTCTGCGGCTCCAACGGGTACTGGCGCACCGAGGCGTTGCGCGCGACCCGGATGCAGGCGCAGATGCTGACCGAGGACATCGACGCATCGGTCCGCGCGCTACTGGCCGGGCGGCGCTGCGTCGTCGACCCGGGCCTGCTCTCGCGCGAGCTCGCCCCGCTGACCGTGCGCGCCTGGTGGCACCAGCGGCTGCGCTGGGCACAGGGCTGGTTCCAGGTCTCGCGCCGGCACCTGCGCACCGCGCTGCGCACCCGTGGGCTGCCCGGACGCGCCCGGCTCGGGCTGCTGTTCCTGCTGGGCTGGCGGGAGCTGTGCCCGTGGGTGACCCTGGCGATGGTGCCGGTGCTGGCGTTCGGCCTGCACCACCACGGTCCCGGCGACGTCGTGCCGCTGCTGCTCGCGACGACGGTCTACACCCTCGCCGTCGGCCCGGGCCAGACGCTGCTCGCCTGGCGGGCGGCGCCGCCGGAGCTGCGCCGGCCCGGCTGGTTCCTGGGGTACCTGCTGCTCTCCCCGCTCTACGTCGAGCTGCGCAACGTCGTCGCCAGGGTCGCGCAGCTGCGCGAGCTCACGGGCGACCGGACCTGGGTCATCACCCCGCGGAAGGGGCGCTGAGCGCACGTCACGCCGTCCGGCCGACGCCGGGGCGTTCACCCGCTGATCGGCGCCACGATCGCGAACCGCTCACGCGGAATCCGCCGCGGCGGCCCGACCGGGCTGCTACCGCTTCGCCCGTGCAGCGCGACACGGACCACTCCCGCGACACCGACGACTCCACACCAGGCGACGGACCCGGCCGGGACCTGAGGGACACCCCTGTTCCGCGAACTCGCTTACCGGGAGGCTTATTCAGGGACGCTCAACAGACTGCTGCGTTGAGACGCTGGCCTGGGGAAGCGCCTTGCTTCATGATCATCCTGAATAAGCCTCCGGGTAAGCGAATTCGGGGAACAGGGTCCCCGGAGCCGTCGCACGGCCAGGGCCCCGGCAAAGTCGCTAGATGATCTTGTAGGTGGTCAGTGGTCGATGGGGGTCGCGGGCGTGGTGGCGGAGTGCTGCGGCGATGTTGCTGACGCCGTGCAGGCGTAGCGCGGTGATCGCGAGGTTCCGCAACGCCGACATGACCTGCGGGGCGTGACCGGTGTGGGCGGTGGCGCGGTCTTCGTCGAAGCAGACATCACGGACCCAGTGCAGGCGATTCTCGATCGACCAGTGCCCACGGATCCAGCGGGCGAGCAGTCCTGGATCGGCGTCGGTGCTGGTCAGGCTGGTGATCGCGTAGGCGGTCTCGGTTCTCCACTTCCCGCCAGGCCGCAGTGGGCGACGCCGGCGCACCAGCTTGATCGCCTGGGATGCGTGGGGGAAGAACTCTGCGCCCAGGTCGGGACAGGGGTGCAGGCTGACCACGCTGATCGTGCGGGTCTCGACGCGGCCGTGCCCACGCCCGCGTTGACGATCAGCGACGCCGATCTGGGTCCAGGGCAGCGCCCGTACCCGTGCCAGCAGCGTGGGCTGGTTCGCTTTGATCGTCATCAGGTAGTGCCCGCCGCGGCGGTGTAGGTAGTCGGCGTGGGCTCGCTGGGTGTGCAGAGCGTCCGCGGTGACCAGTACATCGTCGAGGTCGAGGGGGTCGAGCAGCGCGGTGAACGCGGTGATCTCGCTGCCTTTCTCTGCGACCTGAACCTGGCCGAGCACGCCACCGCTGGTCTGGTCGAGCACCGACACCAGATGCGGGAGCCAGACCCTGCCGTCGGCGGCACGGACGCGGGCGCCGCGCAGGGTCTTGCCGTCCAAGGCCAGCACGCGGCGCTGTTCTCGCCGGGGTGTGCCCTCCGGGGCCGGCTGGGCGCTGAGCTGGGGCAACACCCAGGACTGCAACGCCGCCTCCAGCGCCGAGGCGTCGACCCGTTGCAGGACCCGGCGGATGGTCGACTCGTGCGGAGCGACCGCGCCCACCCCGAGCACGTCCAGCACGGCGCGGCCGACGTCATGGGCGTACTCGGCGATCGCGGTGAACGACCGGGCCCCCGCCAACACCGCGCACGCCCCCAGTAGCAACACCGCGAGGACACCGTGGCGGACACCGCGTGGTTTCCGCGGGTCCGGCACTCGCGACAGGGCCTCCACCAGCGACAACCCCGCCGCCTCACCGACCGGCGCGGCTCTCCCCGCGTCAGGACCGACCTCCAGGCCTTCCAGAGCAGCAACGATCGGAGACACTGACACTGCGGACACAGGCTTCCTGACGTGAGCAAGGATTCGACACCCTCATGATCACGCCAAGCCTGTGTCCGCACCCACCCCCACCCCCCACATCACCGCAGCTCAGGACCCACCCATCACGACTTTGCCGGGGCCCTGGTCGCACGGCGGGGCGCCACCGGATCCGGGCGCCACACGCGGCCACGGCGGCCACGGCAGTCACGGGGCCGGGGCCGGGACTGAACGGCCAGGCGCGGAGCCCCCGCCGACCCCGCCTCCCGGTGAGGAGGCCGACCGAGTTCGCTTACCCGGTAAGCGAGTTCGGCGGGAGACCCCTCCGGTGAGCCCCGGCCCCACCACCGGGCCGGAGGAGGACCGACGGACGCGAGCCGAGACCGCGGAGGCGCTCGGACCGCTCCTCGCCCGGGCGGAGCTGCTCGGCTTCTACCGGATCCGATCCGTCGCCGAGCGCTTCGGGCTGACGGTGCACGAGTACACGGTGCTCGCCGAGCTGCTGCTCGCCCGCCGTACCATGACCGGCGCCGAGGTCGCGGAGACCGTCGGACTCGCCACCGGGGGCACGACCCGGCTGCTCGCACGGCTGGAGGAGCGCGACCTGATCGAGCGCGAGCCGGACCCCGACGACGGCCGCCGACTGCTCGTCCTGGTGACCACCCGGGCCCACGAGATCCTCTGGGACGACGTCACCGACACCGGTGCCCGGCGGATGGTGACCGGCGTCCCGGCGGAGTGGGTCGACTGGTTCCGGCCGGTGGCCGGGCGGCTCCTCGACGTCGCCGTGCGCCGGACCCAGGAGATGCGCGACCGCGAGCACCGGGACCGGGTCCGACGACGGCGGCACCAGCAGCGGGCCGCGGAACACTGAGAGCGTGTTTGGAAATGGTGGGTGTGTCGGGATGGTCGACACGGCTGGGGTGCTCCATCGTGGTCGGCATGCAGGAACGACCGCGCCGGTACCCCTCGGACACCAGTGATGCCCAGTGGGTGGTGATCGAGCCGTTGTTACCGCCGCTCGCGCGGCGGGGGCGGCCTGTTGCTCATGCTCGTCGGGACGTGCTGGACGCGATCTTGTATGTCGTGCGGACCGGGTGTGCCTGGCGGGCGTTGCCGGTGGACTTCCCGCCCTGGCAGACCGTCTACTGGTACTTCAACCAGTGGGAACAGCAGAAGGTCACCGAGAAGATCCTCCCGGTCGTGCGGGGGCAGTTACGTATCGCCGAGGGCCGTGATCCGGAGCCGAGTGCGGGGATCATCGATTCCCAGTCGGTCAAGGGCGCCGACACCGTCGGCCAGGACTCCCGCGGCTACGACGCCGGGAAGAAGACAGGCGGACGGAAACGGTTCATCGTGACCGACACCCTCGGTCTGCTGCTGACCACGATGGTGTGCTCGGCCTCGGTACAGGACCGCGACGGCGCCAAGCCGATCCTGCTCAACCTCTACCTGCGCACCAGGGTGCGGTTCGTCTACGCCGACGCCGGCTTCGCCGGGCGACTGCTCGACTGGGCCGCCACGATCCTGCAGACAACGATCGAGATCATCCGCAAGCCACCCGAGCAGCGCGGATTCACCGTCCTCCCACGAAGGTGGGTGGTCGAACGGACCCTGGCCTGGCTCACCGCACACCGACGCCTGGCCCGAGACTACGAACGCCACCCCACCACATCCGAAGCCATGATCCGCTGGGCCGCGATCAACACCATCACCCGCCGCATCGCCCGTGGATACCCCGCCACCCGCCAGCAGAAACACACGACACCCTCAACCCACTAGAATTTCCAAACACGCTCTGAGGCCCGCGGCACGGGGGACACGGCACCGGGAGGCACGACACCCGGTCTCACGACACCGGGGGCACTGCACCCGGGGGGACGACACCGGGGCTCCGGACCGTCGCTGCTCAGTCCGACCGCGCCCACCCCGTGCTCCGCTGCACCGCGCGGCGCCAGTTGTCATGCTCGCGGCGGCGCAGGCCGGGGTCCATCGTCGGCTCCCAGGCGGCCGCCCTGTGCCAGTTGCGGCGCAGCACCTCCGGGTCCGGCCAGTAGCCGACGGCAAGGCCGGCGGCGTAGGCCGCGCCGAGCGACACCGCCTCCGAGCCCAGGGGACGTTCCACCGTGAGGTCCAGGACGTCGGCGACGCACTGCATGAGCAGGTGGTTCGCGGTCATGCCGCCGTCGACCTTCAGGCGGGTGACGGGCAGGCCGGAGTCGGCGTTCATCGCGTCGAGCACCTCGCGGGTCTGCCACGCGGTCGCCGCCAGCACCGCGCGGGCGAGGTGTCCACGGTGGATGTAGGAGGTCAGGCCGACGATCACGCCACGGGCGTCGGGGTACCAGTGCGGGGCGTAGAGACCGGAGAAGGCGGGGACGACGTAGCAGCCGCCGTTGTCCGGGACGGTCAGTGCGAGCGTCTCGATCCGGGCCGCCGTGGAGATCATGCCCAGGGCGTCGCGGAACCACTGCACCAGCGAGCCGGTCATCGCGATGGAGCCCTCGAGTGCGTAGACCGGGTGGTCACCGAACAGGTACCCGACGGTCGGGATCAGCCCCGCCTCGGAGCCCGGGATGCGCGAGCCGGTGTTCTTCAGCAGGAACGCGCCCGTCCCGTAGGTGCACTTCGCCTCGCCGGGTGCGAAGCAGGTCTGGCCCACCAGCGCCGCCTGCTGGTCGCCGAGCGCACCGGCCACCGGCACCCCGTCCAGCAGGCCCGCGCACCGGCCGTAGACGCGCGCGTTCGGCACGATGGTCGGCAGCATGCCCCGCGGCACCCGCAGCGCCGAGCACAGCGCGTCGGACCACTCCAGCGTGCGCAGGTCCATCAGCATCGTGCGGCTGGCGTTGGTGACGTCGGTGACGTGCACGCCGCCGTCGGGGCCGCCGGTGAGGTTCCAGATCAGCCAGGACTCCATCGTCCCGAACAGGACCTCACCGCGTTCCGCGCCCTCGCGCGCGCCCGGCACGTGGTCGAGCAGCCACTGCAACCGCGGTCCGGCGAAGTAGGTCGCCGGACCGAGCCCGCTGATCCGGGCCCAGCGGGCGGCGTCGGTGTCGGCGGCGAGCCCGGCGACGATGTCGGTGGTCCGGGTGTCCTGCCAGGTGATCGCCCGCGCCAGCGGGATCCCGGTGCGCCGGTTCCAGATCACCGTCGTCTCGCGCTGGTTGGCGATACCGAGCGCGACGACGTTCTCCGGGCCCAGGCCGGCCCGGCGCAGCGCCGCGGGCACCACCCGGGTCACCGCCCGCCAGATCTCCGACGCGTCGTGCTCGGCGCGGCCCGGGCTCGGGAAGTGCTGCCGGTGCTCGCGCTGGGCGACCGCGACCATCCGGCCCGAGCGGGTGAACAGCAGGCAGCGCGTCGACGTCGTCCCCTGGTCGATCGCGGCCACCACCCGCTCCCCCGCCGACAGGCCGCTCACGTCAGCCCCTCCAGCCCGTCGGCGATCTCGGCGGCCGCGGAGACCAGCTCCACGACCACCTCCGGCCGGGCGCGGCCGTCGGCGGCGAACAGCTCCTCCACCGGGGCGCCACCCCCAGCGCCGCGACGGTCAGCCCGCCCCCGCTGCGCACCGGCACCGCGAGCCCGCCGACGCCCGGCTCCCAGCCGCCGGCGTCGGCCGCCCAGCCGCGCCGCCGCGTCGCGGTCATCTCGCGGGCCAGCGCCGCCGGATCGGTCACGGTCGCCCGGGTCCAGGCCGCCAGCGGCTCGACCGCCCGCACCGACGCCGGCGCGAACGCGAGCAGGCACCGGCCCCACGCCGTCGCGTGCAACGGCTGGGTGGTGTTGGTCCGCAACCGCTGCGGCGTGTCGTCGGGCCGGAACACGTGGTGCACCACGTCGACCCCGGCGCCGTCGGCGGACGGCACGCCCAGGTAGACCGCGCAGCCGGTGCCCGCCGCCAGCGCGTCGGCCCAGTTCATCGACCGCGCGCGCAGGTCGTGCCGGTCCCACGGGGTGCCCAGCCGCCCCAGCCCCTCGCCCAGCAGGTAGCGGCCCGACGACTCCTGCGCCACCAGGCCCTCCTCCCGCAGGGTGCGGAGCAGCCCGTGGGCCGTCGGGCGCGGCAGATCCAGCGCCGCCGCCAGCTCGGCCAGTGCCAGCGGAGCGCCCCGCGCCGCCGAGCAGCCGCAGCAGCGCCGCCGCCCGCTCCACCGACTGGATCGCCCGTGCCACGCAGCGATCGTAGGCCGTCCGGGCGCCCGACGGACTCGATCATGGGCCGATCGACCCGCAACGTTCGGCATCGTCGAACGGATCGCGTTGCCCACCGACGCGCACGCTCCTAGCGTCGCGCAGCACATGGCGGGGCCGCCCGGTCCCGTGAGGGGGACTCACCAGGAGGGGGTTCGATGACGAGCTCCGAGAACAGCGCGGGCGATCCCGCACCCGCGGCAACGACCACACGCACGACCCCGGCGACGGCGAAAGGCGCCGTCGCTGATCGGCGAGCTGAGCGCCGAGTTCGCCGGGACGATGATCCTGATCCTCTTCGGCGTCGGCGTCGTCGCGCAGGTCGTCACCACACCCGACGGCTCGAAGGGCGGGCTACGACTCGATCGCCTGGGCTTGGGGCTTCGGCGTGATGCTGGGCGTCTACGTCGCCGGCCGGATCTCCGGCGCCCACCTGAACCCGGCCGTCACGCTCGCGTTCGCCGTCTACGAGGGCTTCCCGTGGCGGAAGGTCGCGCCGTTCGTGCTGGCCCAGACCCTCGGTGCGTTCGTCGCCGCGCTGATCGTCCGGTTCGTCTACGCCGACTTCATCCGCTCGGTCGACCCGAACCTGACCGACACCCAGGGCATCTTCTCGACCTCGCCGGGCGACCCGACGACGATCACGACGGCGTTCTTCGACCAGGTCGTCGGCACCGCGATCCTGGTGTTCGTGATCTTCGCGCTGGTCCACCCGCGCAACAAGGGCCCGCTGTCCAACATGGCCCCGTTCATGATCGGCATCCTGGTCGTGGGCATCGGCATGGCCTGGGGCGCGAACGCCGGCTACGCCATCAACCCGGCCCGCGACTTCGGCCCGCGCCTGGCATCGTGGATCACCGGGTACGAGACCGCGTGGGTCACGGTGACGGCACGCCGTACTGGTGGCTGCCGATCGTCGCGCCGCTGGTCGGCGCCCTCGTCGGCGGCGGCCTGTTCAAGCTGCTGATCGACCGCTACATCCCCGTCGAGGACGCTCCGCAGGAGGTCGGCGACGTGCGCTGACCGCACCCGCCCCCACCCCCGAACCACCCGCTCGAGACACACAGGAGAACTCATGGCCGAGTTCGTCGGCGCCGTCGACCAGGGCACCACCTCCAGCCGCTTCATGATCTTCGACCACAGCGGCAACGAGGTGGGTCGCCACCAGCTGGAGCACGAGCAGATCCTGCCGCAGGCCGGCTGGGTCGAGCACGACCCGATCGAGATCATCGAGCGCACCAACACCTGCCTGCAGCAGGCGCTCACCAAGACCGGACTGTCCGCGTCCGACCTGGTCGCGCTGGGCATCACCAACCAGCGTGAGACCACCGTCGTGTGGAACCGGCGCACCGGGCGCCCGTACTACAACGCGATCGTCTGGCAGGACACCCGCACCGACCGGATCGCGACCGCACTCGACCGCGACGGCCGCGGTGACGTCATCCGCCGCAAGGCCGGTCTCCCGCCCGCCACCTACTTCTCCGGCGGCAAGATCCAGTGGATCCTGGAGAACGTCGACGGCGTCCGCGAGGCCGCCGAGAACGGCGACGCGGTCTTCGGCAACACCGACACCTGGGTCATCTGGAACCTCACCGGCGGCACCAACGGCGGGCTGCACGTCACCGACGTGACCAACGCCAGCCGCACCATGCTGATGGACCTCGAGAGCCTCGACTGGGACGACGAGCTGCTCGGCTTCTTCGGCATCCCGCGGCAGATGCTGCCGGAGATCAAGCCGTCGTCGTCGGCGACCGCGTTCGGGAAACCCTCGCGAACGGCCCCCTCGGCGGCGAGGTCCCCATCACCGGTGACCTGGGCGACCAGCAGGCGGCGACCGTCGGCCAGGTCTGCTTCGCCCCCGGCGAGGCCAAGAACACCTACGGCACCGGCAACTTCATGCTGCTCAACACCGGCACCGAGCTGGTCCGCTCGGAGTCCGGCCTGCTCACCACGATGTGCTATCAGTTCGAGGGCGAGCGTCCGGTCTACGCGCTGGAGGGCTCCATCGCGGTCACCGGCTCGGCCGTGCAGTGGCTGCGCGACCAGCTCGGCATCATCTCCGGCGCCTCGCAGTCGGAGTCGCTGGCCCGCCAGGTCGAGGACAACGGCGGCGTGTACTTCGTCCCGGCGTTCTCCGGCCTGTTCGCGCCGTACTGGCGTTCCGACGCCCGCGGCGCGATCGTCGGCCTGTCCCGGTTCAACACCAACGCGCACCTGGCCCGGGCCACGCTGGAGGCGATCTGCTACCAGTCCCGCGACGTCAGCGACGCCATGACCAAGGACTCCGGGGTGACCCTGGAGACGCTGAAGGTCGACGGCGGCGTCACCCAGAACGAGCTGTGCATGCAGATCCAGGCCGACGTGCTGGGCGTCCCGGTCTCGCGGCCCGTCGTCGCCGAGACCACCGCGCTCGGTGCGGCCTACGCGGCCGGGCTGGCCGTCGGGTTCTGGAAGAACACCGACGAGCTGCGGGAGAACTGGAACGAGGCCCGGCGCTGGGAGCCCACCTGGTCCAGGAGCAGCGCAACGAGGGCTACGGCCGCTGGAAGAAGGCCGTCGAGCGGACCCTGGACTGGGTCGACGTCCAGTAGGACCCCCCGCCCGGTGTCGCCCTCACCACACGTGGGGGCGACACCGGGCACACCCGCGATCGGACGGGTGTTCACCGGGTAGTCCCCCGGCAGGACAGCCGCGAGCACGAACCACTCAGGAAGGTCTGATCATGAAATCGGTGGCGCTCTCCCCGGAGGCCCGTACCACGGCGCTGCAGGCGATGGGCGACCGCGAACTGGACGTGCTCGTCGTCGGCGGTGGCGTCGTCGGCGCCGGTGCAGCCCTCGACGCGGCCACCCGCGGTCTGTCGACCGGACTGGTCGAGGCCCGCGACTTCGCGTCCGGCACGTCGAGCCGTTCCTCCAAGCTCATCCACGGCGGCCTGCGCTACCTGGAGATGCTCGACTTCCGCCTGGTGGCCGAGGCGCTGCAGGAGCGGGGGCTGCTGATCCAGACCCTCGCGCCGCACCTCGTCCGCCCGGTGCCGTTCGTCTACCCGCTCAAGCACCACGTGTGGGAGCGCTTCTACGCCGGTGCCGGCGTCGCGCTCTACGACTCGCTCGGGCTGCTGTCGGGCCGGGCCCGCGGCCTGCCGCACCACCGGCACCTCACCCGTCGCGGCGCCCGCAAGGTCGTGCCGTCGCTGCGCAAGGACGCCCTGGTCGGGGCCCTGGAGTACTACGACGCCCAGGTCGACGACGCCCGCCACACCATGGAGATCGCCCGTACCGCGGCCGCCTATGGCGCGCACGTGGCGACCCGGCCCGCGTCGTCGGGCTGCTGAAGGACTCCGGCCGCGTGATCGGCGCGACCGTGCAGGACCTGGAGTCCGGCGACCGGTTCGACGTCCGCGCCAAGGAGGTCATCAACGCCACCGGGGTGTGGACCGACGACACCCAGGGCCTCGCCGGCGAGCGCGGCCAGTTCAAGGTGCGCGTCCAAGGGCATCCACCTGGTCGTCCCGCGCGACCGGATCCGCGGCGACGCCGGGCTGATCCTGCGCACCGAGAAGTCGGTGCTGTTCGTCATCCCGTGGGGCCGGCACTGGATCATCGGCACCACCGACACCGACTGGGACCTGGACAAGGCGCACCCGGCGGCGAGCGCGGCCGACATCGAGTACCTGCTCGCGCACGTCAACGAGGTGCTGGAGCAGCCGCTGACCCACGAGGACGTCGAGGGCGTCTACGCCGGCCTGCGCCCGCTGCTGCACGGCGAGTCCGAGGCGACCTCGAAGCTGTCCCGTGAGCACGCCGTCGCCACCCCGGTTCCCGGGCTGGTCGTCGTGGCCGGGGGCAAGTACACGACCTATCGCGTGATGGCGCGCGACGCCGTCGACGCGGCCGTGCACTCGCTCGACGCGAAGGTGCCCGCCTCCTGCACCGAGAAGGTCCCGCTGCTCGGCGCCGAGGGCTTCACGGCGCTGCGCAACTCGACCCACCAGCTGCCGCGCGCAGCGGTCTGCACCCGGTGCGGATCGAGCACCTGCTCGGCCGGTACGGCTCGCTGATCGACGAGGTCCTCGACCTCCTCATCGCCGACCCGACCCTGGCCGAGCCGCTCACCGGCGCGGAGGACTACCTGCGGGCCGAGGTCGTCTACGGCGCCTCGCACGAGGGCGCGCGGCACCTGGAGGACATCCTCGCCCGCCGCACCCGGATCTCGATCGAGACCTTCGACCGGGGCGTGGGTGCCGCCGAGGAGACCGCGAAGCTGGTCGCCCCGGTGCTGGGCTGGAACGACGAGCAGATCGCCCGCGAGGTCGACCACTACGTCAAGCGGGTCGAGGCCGAGCGGGAGAGCCAGAAGATGCCCGACGACGCCACCGCCGACGCCGCCCGCCTCGGCGCGCCGGACGTGGTCCCGGTCGTCGGCTGAGCACCGCCGTCCTCGCGTGAGCGAACCCGAGCGGACCCCGGACGGGCGGTACATCGTCGTCCGGGGCCGCCGGTGGCGCGCCCCCCGGCGATCCCCGACGACGTGCGGTCCGCGCTGCAGCAGCACCTCGGGAAGGCCCGCGCCGAGATCGGAGCGGGGCGGCGGACGGCGACGACGACCGCGTCGCCGCCGCCCAGGACGCGGGTGTCCGCCGCCAAGCACGGCCTCGGCGAGCGCGGCACCCCCTGGTGGGACCTCGACGACGACGCCCGCCGCGAACGCTGGGAGACCGCGCTGCGCGACCTGGCGGACTGATTCCCCGGACGGCCCTGTCGAGGACCGGACCTGTCCGCGATCGGTCCTATCGTCGTTCCCGTCGGACCGGGATCGCCCCGGTCCGCGGACCCGAGAGGCGGCCCCGGATGAACGCCACCGACGAGAAGCAGGTCCTGACCGGCGAACGTGCCGAGCTGATCGCCACCCTGGAGCGCCACCGTGGCTTCCTGCTGCAGACCGCCGACGGCCTGACCGAGCAGCAGGCGCGCACCCGCAGCACGGTCAGCGCACTGACGATCGCCTCGCTTCTCAAGCACGTCGCGGACACCGAGGAGCAGTGGTTCCGCTTCGCCGTCGAGGGCGCCGCCGCGTTCGGCGAGGTCGACGTCTACAACGACTCCGTCGACTGGGACGCCGTCGACGCCGAGGCCGACGCCAACGGCGGCGACTGGTCCGCCTCCGGCGAACAGTGGGTGGACACCCGGTTCGTCCTGGCCGACCACGAGACCCTGGAGCACCTGCGGGCCCGGGTCGAGCAGGTCGCCGCACGCACCGAGGAGGTCCTGCGTACCGCGGACCTGGACAGCGCACATGCCCTGCCGGTCGCCCCCTGGTTCGAGCCGAACACCTCCTGGTCGGTGCGCCGGGTCGCGATCCACATGCTCGCCGAGATCAGCCAGCACGCGGGCCACGCCGACATCATCCGCGAGGCGATCGACGGCGCCCGGACGATGGGCTGAGCCCCGGGCACGACGGCCCGTGGGCACCGGGGCGGCGGCGGCCGGGACGACCCGGGCGAACGTCGCCGAACGGATCCCGGGCGGGTTCGACGCATGCGTGCCGACCCGCCCACCGTCCCTTCCGCCGGCAGCCGGGTCGGCGCAGGATGGCGCCGTGACCCGCTCCCCCGCGATCCCACGGTGACGGCCGCGGCGCTGCTGCCGCCGCTGACGGCGCTCCGGCTGTTCACGACGTGGCGGTTCGCGCCCCTGCTGCTCGGGACGACCGCCGCGGCGGCGGTGGGCTACGGGGTCGCCGCCCGGTCCCGCCCGGGGTGGTCCCGGAGCCGTGCCGTCGCGTTCGGCGCCGGGCTGGTCGTCACCGTGCTGGCCGGGTCGTCGTTCGTCGGGGTGTACGACGACACGCTGTTCTGGGTGCGCGCCGTGCAGAACCTGCTGCTGCTCATGGTGGTACCGATGCTGCTCGCGCTCGGCGCGCCGCTGACGCTGCTGGCGGCGAGCGTGCCCCGGGATCGGCGGCCGGCCTGGCGCCGGGTGCTGCGCTCCCGGGCCGCGCGGCTGCTGACCGGCCCGTTCGCGGCGACCGTACTGCTCGTCGCGCCCCTGATGGTCCTGTATCTCACCCCGCTCTACGTCGCGACCCTGCGCGACGGCGTCGTGTCCGGTGCCGTCGGAGCGGGTCTCGTGGTGTGCGGGTTCGTCTACTTCTGGACCCGGCTGCGGATCGACCCGACGCCCGCGTCGACGCCGTACCCGGTGACCCTGGTGCTCACGATCGCCGAGATGGTCGGCGACGCCGTGCTCGGGATCGTGCTGTGGCTGGGCCCGACCCTCGCGGCGGCGTACTACCTGGGGCTGCACCGCGGCTGGGGGCCGGACCCGCACACCGACCAGGTGCTCGGCGCCGGGGTGCTGTGGATCGGCGGCGACGTGGTCGGGCTGCCGTTCCTCGGGGTCGCGCTGTGGCTGTTCTCCCGGGAGGACGCACGCCGGGCCCGCGCGACCGACGCCGAGCTCGACGCGGCCGAGGCCCGCGCCGCCGAGCTCGGCGCCGCACGGACCCGCGCCGCCGAGGTCACCGGGTCCGACCCCGCCGCGGAGCCCGCCCCGTCCCGGCTGTGGTGGCAGGACGACCCGCAGCTCGCCGACCGCTTCCGCCCCCGCACCTGACCGGGCCGAGGGGCCGGGGTTACGTTGCGGCGGTGGCGGACCAGGTGAGCATCGCAGACATCGAGACGGCGGCGGAGCGGATCGCCGGGGGCGTGGTGCGCACCCCGACCGTCCCCTCCCCCGGGCTGTCCACGGCCCTCGGCGCCCCGGTGCTGCTCAAGCTGGAGCACCTGCAGCGGGCCGGGTCGTTCAAGCCGCGCGGGGTGCTGGCCAAGCTCGCGTCGCTGACCGGCGAGGAACGCGCCGCCGGGATCGTCGCCGTCTCCGGCGGGAACCACGGGCTCGCCGTCGCCGAGGTCGCGGGTGCGGCCGGGGTCGACGCCGTCGTCGTGATGCCGGAGAACGCGCCGGCCCGCTCGGTGACCGCGGCCCGCGCGGCCGGGGCCGACGTGCGGCTCACCCCGGACATCGCGGCCGCGTTCGCGCTGGCCGGGGAGCTGCAGCGGACCGGACGGACGCTGGTGCACCCGTTCGACGACCCGGTGATCGTCGCCGCGCAGGGCACCGTGGGGCTGGAGCTGGCCCACGACGCGGTCGCCCTGGGGCAGCCGCCGACCGACGTGCTCGTCTCCGTCGGCGGTGGGGCGCTGGTCTCCGGGATCGCGGTCGCGGTCCGCGCGTTGCTGCCCGGCACCCGGGTCTGGGGGGTGGAGACCGTCGGCGCGGAGTCGATGTCGACGGCGCTGGCGGCCGGCGGCCCGACCCCGGTGACGATCACGTCCGCGATCACCACGCTCTCGGCGCCGTCGGTGTCGCAGCTGACCTACGACCACGCCCGCGCCCTGGTGCACGAGGTCCTCGTCGTCGACGACGCCGAGGCCGTCCGCGGCACCCTCGCCCTCGCCGAGCACGCCGGGATCTGGGCCGAGCCGGCCGCGGGCTGTCTGGTCCCGGCCGCCCGCCGGATCGTCGAGCGGCACCCGGACGCCCGGCTCGCCCTGGTGGTCTGCGGCGCCAACGCCGACGTCGCCGACGTGGTCCGCGCCGCCGCGCAGCCGTGATGACCGGTGGTGGAGCGCAGCGTCCGCGAGGCGGGCGTGACATTCCACCACCGGCGATCACCGCGGGATGACCGCGTGCGTCCGGGGCGTTGACGCGGGCGTGGAGCGGACCGGGGTCGTGGTGATCGGCGCAGGCCAGGCGGGCCTGTCGACGGCGGCCGGGCTGCGGCGCGGCGGGCTGGAACCGGGCCCCGGGTTCGTCGTGCTCGACGGCGAGGACGGCCCCGGCGGCGCGTGGCGGCACCGCTGGCCGACGCTGCGGATGCGCACGGTGAACGGCATCCACGACGTCGCCGGGATCCGCTCCGGCTTCGACGACCCCGGCGCCGACCCCGACCTGCCCGCGCGGGACGCCGTGCCGGCCTACTTCGCGCGCATCGAACGCGAGCTCGACCTGCGGGTCGTGCGCCCGGTGCACGTCCACCGGGTGTCCGACACCAGCGGGTTGCTGACCGTCGAGACCGACCGCGGCACCTGGGTCACCGACCACCTGGTCAACGCCACCGGCACCTGGACCCGCCCGTTCGTCCCCGCCTACCCGGGCCTGGCGACGTTCCGCGGCACGAGCCTGCACGCCCGCACCTACCCGGGCCCGGAGGCGATGACCGGGAAGCGGGTCGTCGTGGTCGGCGGCGGGATCACCGCGGTGCAGCTGCTGCTGGAGATCGCCCCGTACGCGGCCGCGACGACCTGGGTCACCCGCCGGGAGCCCGAGTGGACCGACACGCCGTTCGGGCCCGAGCAGGGTCGCGCCGCGGTCGCCCGGGTCGAGGAGCGGGTCCGGGCCGGGCTGCCCCCGCGCAGTGTCGTCGGGGTGACCGGGCTGCCGCGCACGCCGGAGGTGCGGGCCGGGATCGCGAGCGGTGTGCTGGTCCGCAGGCCGATGTTCGCCCGGGTCGTGCCGGACGGCGTGGAGTGGTCCGACGGCGCTCGCGTGCCCGCGGACGTGCTGGTGTGGGCGACCGGCTGGCGACCCGCGTTGGGTCACCTCGCGCCGCTGCGGCTGCGCGGGCCGGGCGGCGGGATCGTCATGGGCGAGCCGCTCGACACCGGCGTCGTCGCCGACCCCCGGGTGCACTTGGTCGGCTACGGCCCCTCGGCGAGCACGATCGGCGCGGACCGGGCCGGTCGCGCGGCGGCCCGCGACGTCCTGGCGCGGCTACCCGTCGCGACCGGCGCCTGACCCGTCGGCCTCCCGGCCGAGCAGCCGGTACTCCCGGACGACCATCACGATGATCGCGATGTCGAGCGCGGCGAGGAACGGCAGCACGATGGAGTGCGCGTGCCAGGCGTGGACCAGCTCGTAGACGACGAACACCGCCAGGATCGCCACCGCGGGCGGGTAGGCGGGGCGCCAGCGGGTCAGCAGCGCCGCGACCAGGCCGAGCTTGAGCACCCCGTGCAGCCCGAGGTAGACGACGACGAAGGTGCGGTCCCCGCCGGCGAAGCGGTCGACGCCCTCGGTCAGGTGCCGGGCCAGGGTGCCGTCGGGCGGGCCGATCAGGTCGCGGGCGAGGATCTGCGCGACGACCCGGTGCAGCCAGTCCCCCGACACCAGCACCAGCGCGACGGCGCCCAGCAGCTCCGCGGCCCCGTCGATGCCCTTCACGACCAGGGCGACGCGGAACAGCTGCTCGGTACGGCGGGCCGCGGGCGTCGTGGCCGTCGGACCGTCGGACCGGACGTTAGCCATGCGGGGACTGTAGACCCCGCCCGACCTGGGAGTTCCTTTACCCGAGGGAGGATCGGGACGGACGGGACGAGCCGGGCGAGACCGTGGCGCGAACCCGCGCCGGAGAGTACGGTCATTAGCGATGCTCAACAACACGGGGCCGGTCGACCGGTACAAGTGGGTCGCGCTGTCGAACACCACGATGGGCGTGCTGATCGTGACGATCAACATGTCGATCCTGCTGATCGCACTGCCGGACATCTTCCGCGGCATCGGGATCGATCCGCTGGCGCCGGACGACATCGACTACCTGCTGTGGCTGATCATGGGGTACCTGGTCGTCACGGCGGTGCTGGTGGTCAGCTTCGGCCGGCTCGGCGACATGTACGGCCGCACCCGCATGTACAACCTGGGCTTCGCCGTCTTCACGGTGTTCTCGGTGCTGCTGGCCGCCACCTGGCTCCACGGCGACGCCGGCGCGGTCTGGCTGATCACGATGCGGGTGCTGCAGGGCGTCGGCGGTGCGCTGCTGCTCGCCAACTCCACCGCGATCCTCACTGACGCCTTCCCGGTCCACCAGCGCGGGCTCGCGCTCGGGATCAACTCGGTCGCGGCGATCGCCGGCTCGTTCCTCGGGCTCGTCGTCGGCGGGGTGCTCGCCCCGGTGAACTGGCACCTGGTGTTCCTGGTGTCGGTGCCGGTCGGGGTGTTCGGCACGGTCTGGGCCTACGCCCGGCTCCGCGACACCGGCGCCCGTCGCGCGGCGCGGATCGACTGGTGGGGCAACCTGACGTTCGCGGTCGGGCTCGTCGCCGTCCTGATGGGCATCACCTACGGCATCCAGCCCTACGGCGGCGACGTCATGGGCTGGACCAGCCCGCTCGTCCTCGGCCTGATCGGCGGCGGGATCGCGGTGCTGGCGCTGTTCACCTGGATCGAGCGTCGCGTGGCCGAGCCGATGTTCCACGTCTCGCTGTTCTCGATCCGCGCGTTCACCGCGGGCAACCTCGCGAGCCTGCTGGCCGCGCTCGGCCGCGGCGGGCTGCAGTTCATCCTGATCATCTGGCTCCAGGGCATCTGGCTGCCCGAGCACGGCTTCCCGTTCGAGACGACGCCGCTGTGGGCGGGCATCTACATGGTCCCGCTGACGATCGGGTTCCTCGTCGCCGGACCGGTGTCGGGCGTCCTGTCCGACCGCTACGGCGCCCGTGCCTTCGCCACCGTCGGGATGGTGGGCGCGGCCGCGACGTTCCTCGCGCTGCTGGCACTGCCGGTGGACTTCGACTACCGGGCGTTCGCGGTGCTGCTGGCGCTCAACGGCCTGGCGATGGGCCTGTTCAGCTCCCCGAACCGGGCGGCGATCATGAACTCGCTGCCGGCACACCAGCGCGGTGCCGGGGCCGGGATGACCTCGACGTTCCAGAACGCCGCGACGGTGCTGTCGATCGGGGTGTTCTTCTCCCTGCTGATCGCGGGCCTGTCGACGACGCTGCCCGCGTCCCTGCACGACGGGCTCATGGCCCAGGGCGTGCCGGAGCTCGCGGCGGACCGGGTCGCGGCGCTGCCGCCGGTCGGGATCCTGTTCGCGGCCCTGCTGGGCTACAACCCGATCGCGACGCTGCTCGGCCCGCAGGTCCTCGGGGCGCTGACGCCCACGCAGTCGGCGTACCTGACCGGACGGCAGTTCTTCCCGCAGCTGATCTCCGGCCCGTTCGCCGACGGGCTGACCCTCGCCCTCGGGTTCGCCGCCGTCGCCTGCCTGGTCGCCGCGGTGGCGAGCGCGCTGCGCGGCGGGAAGTACCACCACGTCGACGACGAGGCCGACGTGGCGGTCCCGGTCCCCGCCCGGAGCTGAGCCCGGGCGGGGACCGCGGGGTCAGCCCGTGGCGACCTCACTGCCGTCCTGGCTCCAGCGGGTGTGGAACGCGCCCTCGGCGTCGGTGCGCGCGTAGGTGTGCGCACCGAAGTAGTCGCGCAGCCCCTGGATGAGGTTGGCGGGGCCGCGCTCGCGCCGGTAGCCGTCGTAGTAGGACAGGCTGGAGGAGAACGCGGGGATCGCGACGCCCTGCTCGGTCGCGGTCACCACGACCCGCCGCCACGCGTCCTGCGCGTTCGCCACGGCCTCGGTGAAGTACGGGACCATCAGCAGGTTGTCCAGGTCCGGGTGCGACTCGTAGGCCTCGGTGATCCGGTTCAGGAACTGGGCCCGGATGATGCAGCCGCCGCGCCAGATCCGAGCCATCGCACCGAGGTCGAGGTCCCAGTCGTTGGCCCGGGAGGCGGCACGCATCTGCGCGAAGCCCTGGGCGTAGGCGACGACCTTGGACGCGTAGAGCGCCTGGCGGATGTCCTCGACGAGCTCCTCGCGGTTCGCGCCCGAGCCCGGGGTCGGGCCGCCGAGCGTGGTCGACGCCTCCTTGCGCTCGTCGCGCAGATTGGACAGCGTCCGCGCGAACACCGCCTCGGTGATGCCGGTCAGCGGCACGCCGAGGTCGAGGGCGTCGATGGCCGTCCAGCGACCGGTGCCCTTCTGCTCGGCCTGGTCGACGATGACGTCGACGAGCGGCTTCCCGGTCTTCTCGTCGGTCTTGGCGAGCACGATGCCGGTGATCTCGATCAGGAACGACTCGAGATCACCGGTGTTCCACTCCTCGAAGATCTTCCCGATCTCCGGCGCGGACAGCCCGGCGACGTGCGTGAGCAGGTCGTAGGCCTCGGCGATGAGCTGGATGTCGGCGTACTCGATGCCGTTGTGCACCATCTTGACGTAGTGCCCGGCGCCGCCGGGGCCGACGTGGGTGCAGCACGGGGTGCCGTCGACGTTCGCGGCGATCGCGGTGAGGATCTCCTCGACCTCGGCGTAGGCCTCCTGTGGGCCGCCGGGCATGATGCTCGGCCCGTTGAGGGCGCCCTCCTCGCCGCCGGACACACCGATGCCCATGAAGCGCAGCCCGCGCTCGGCGCAGTACGCGGCGCGGCGGTCGGTGTCGGGGAAGTGCGAGTTGCCGGCGTCGATGATGATGTCGCCCTTGTCGAGCAGCGGGGCGAGCTCGTCGATGACGGCGTCGACCGGCTTGCCGGCCTTCACCATGACGACGATCTTGCGGGGGGTCTCCAGCGCGTCGACGAACTCCTTCAGCGACTCGGCACCGGTGAAGGCGCCCTCGTCGCCGTAGTCCTTCATGAACTCGGTCGTCTTCGAGGTGGTGCGGTTGTGCACCGCCACCGGGAAGCCGCGGCGGGCCATGTTGCGGGCGAGGTTGGCTCCCATCACCGCCAGCCCGGTGACCCCGATCCGGCTCTTCTCCGCCATCAGTGCTTCCTCCGTGTCGTTGCGACGCCGCTGTACCCGACCCATCCTGGCCCGCGGCTACCGGCCGCGCAGCGAGGGACGGCTGTCCCCTCGGTCACCCTTCCCGGCCGCCGGCGAGGAAGTCCAGGAGCAGCGCGCTCGCGGCCTCCGGCGCCTCCTCCGGGATCCAGTGCCCGCAGCCCTCGACGCGCTCGAAGCGGAAGCCGTCGACGTAGGCCGATGACCCCCGCATCTGCCCCTCGGTGAGCGCGAGGTCGCCGTCGCTCCACACCCCCATCGTCGGCACCGTGATCCGCGGGGGCTCCGGCATGGTGGTGGGCACGAACCTCGCCGGGTCGACGTTGGCGCGGTACCAGTTCAGCGACGCGGTGAGCGCACCCGGCCGGGACAGGTCGGCGACGTGCCGCGCGGCCATCGGGTGCCCGTCGGGCAGCGTCGCGTGCAGCCAGCCGCGCAGGAACTGCCAGTCCTCGGCCGGCATCACCTGCTCGGCGACGCCGGGGAACTGGAACCAGAGCATGTACCAGGACATCGCCTTCTGCCGGAACCCCGCGGTGGCGAACGCGGCGGGATGCCCGACGGAGAACGCGGCGTAGCGGGTCACCCGCGGCGAGGCGAGGGTGACGGCCCAGCCGAGCGAGGCGCCCCAGTCGTGCCCGGCGAGGGCGAACCGGTCGATCCCGAGCGCGTCGGCGACGCCGAGGACGTCGGCGACCAGTGCCCGCATCCGGTAGTGCTCGACCTCGGCGGGCCGGTCGGAGTCGCCGAAACCGCGCAGGTCCGGGACGACGACGCGGTACCCGGCCCCGGCGAGCGCCGCGGCCTGGTGGGCCCACAGGGCGGCCCGGTCCGGCCAGCCGTGCAGCAGCAGGACGGGGCTGCCGACGCCGCCGGTGTCGTGCACGGACAGCGTGATCTCGGGCAGCGTCGTGCCGGGGACGGTGATCCGCCGGGGCTCGGGCAGCGTCATGGCGGTGACCGTAACCCGCCCCGCCGATGGGGTCGGGCTCCCCCGACCGCGCCCGCCGGGGCGGCGCTGACGGCAACCGCAGCGCTGGTACACGACCATCGCGCGAGAAAGGTGCACAGGAGGGCGGAGACGCGCTAACCTATGGGGTGCGCTTCGAATCCGAGAACACATCCGTGCACGTTCACCATAACACGAGGGGCAAGGACACACCAGCCCCCCGCCCGTCAAGTCCGCGCTCCCCGTACGAGGCCGAACTCGCCGCCGAGACCGACCGGCTCCGCCGGCTGCACGCCCTGCTCGACGACGAGCTCACCGCGGCCACCGAACGCTCCCGCGGCGCCCAGGCCACCCGGGCCGGCGAGGAGCTCAGCGCCCGTTGGGAACGCGACGTCTCGGTGCACCGCTGGCAGGAGCGGGTGCGTGCGCTCACCGCCGCCCGCTCCGGCCTGTGCTTCGGGCGGCTCGACCACGCCGACGGCGCCGACCCGACCCGGGTCGGCCGGATCGGGCTGACCGACCCCGCCGACGGCGAGAGCGCCCTGGTCGACTGGCGGGCACCCGCCGCGCGGCCGTTCTACTGCGCCACCCCGGTCTCGCCCCTGGGGGTGACCCGGCGCCGGCACTACGAGGTCACGGGCACCGCACCGCACGAGCGGGTCACCGCGTACCACGACGACCTGCTCACCGATGCGGTCCCGGTCGACGCCGACCCCGCGTCGGCGTCGGACCCGGCACTGCTCGCCGCGCTCACCGCGCCGCGCGGGGACCGCATGCGCGACATCGTCACCACGATCCAGTCCGAACAGGACGAGATCATCCGGCTGCCGCTGTCGGGCACCGTCGTGATCGAGGGCGGCCCCGGGACGGGCAAGACGGCCGTCGCGCTGCACCGGATCGCGTACCTGCTCTACACCCACCGCGACCGGCTCGCCCGCAGCGGCGTGCTCGTCGTCGGGCCGAGTGCGGGGTTCGTGCACTACGTCGGCGGCGTACTCCCCGCACTCGGCGAGTCCGCGGTCGTGTTCACCACCCCGGGACGCCTCGCGCACGGCGTCGTCGCGGAGGCGACCGACCCGCCGGAGACGGCCCGGCTCAAGGGCGACCTGGCGATGATCGACGTACTGCGCCGGGCCGTCGACGACCGCCAGGAGCTGCCCGGGCGGCCGATCACGATCGAGATGGACGACGTCACCGTCGAGATCGACACGGCCCTGGCCGCCGAGGCGCGCCGCCGCGCCCGCGCCACCGGCCGTCCGCACAACGAGGCCCGCACGACCTTCCGCGACACCCTGGGGCGGCTGCTCGTCGACCAGGGTCTGGAGCGGCTGGAGGTCGGGCTGGAGGACCCGCCGGAGCTCGCGGAGCTGCTGGCGGGGCTGAACATCCCGGAGATCGAGCCCGCCGGGGCGGCCGAGGTGTCGGCCGAGATGCGCGCCGAGCTGCGCGACGGCGTGCGGACCGACCCGCGGTTCCACGCCGCCGTCGAGTCGCTGTGGCCGGTGCTGACCCCGCAGCGGGCGCTGGCCGAGCTCTACGCCGACCCGGACCGGCTGGCCACCGCGGGCGACGGACGGGACCTGTCCGCGCTGCGCTGCCCGCCGGGGACACCGTGGACGGTGGCCGACGCCCCACTCCTCGACGAGCTCGCCGAGCTGCTCGGCCCGGTACCCGAGGACTCCCCCGCCGCAGCCCCCGAGCCGGACGCCGCCTACGCCGCCGAGGTCCTGACCGTGTTGGACTCCGCGGACCGGACCCTCGCCGGGGAGGACCCCGACGAGCTGCGGCCCACCGACTTCGTGACCGCGGACATGCTGGCGAGCCGGCACGTCGCCGGGGTGCCGATGACGGTGGCCGAGCGCGCGGCGGGCGACCGGGACTGGCGCTACGGGCACCTCGTCGTCGACGAGGCGCAGGAGCTGTCCCCGATGGACTGGCACGTGCTGCTGCGCCGCTGCCCGTCGCGGTCGATCACCGCGGTCGGCGACCTCGCCCAGCGCAGTGCCCCGGCCGGTGCCCGGGCCTGGGACGACGTGCTCGCCCCGCACCTGGCCGGGCGCTGGACGCACCGCACGCTGACGGTGAACTACCGGACGCCGTCGGAGATCATGGACGCCGCCGCGGAGGTGCTGGCGACCTACGCCCCGGACCGTCGCCCGCCGGAGTCGGTGCGCAGCACCGGCGAGCCGCCGTGGACCCGCACCGTCACCGCCGCCGGGCTGGCCGACGCGGTGCACGCCGCCGTCGCCGACGAGCGGGCCCGTGCCGGGCGCGGCACGGTCGCGGTGATCGCCCCGGCCGGGACCGACCTCGGTGCGCAGGACGTGCCGGTGCTCACCCCGGCGGCGTCGAAGGGCCTGGAGTTCGACGCCGTGGTGATCGTCGACCCGGAGCGCATCCGGGCGGCCGACCCGGCGGACCTCTACGTCGCGATGACCCGCGCGACGCAGCGGCTCGGCATCCTGGAGGTGGCGGGCTAGAAGGCGGGCCAGGGGATGGCCGGGCCGTAGCCGTCCGGGCCGGGGAAGCGCGGTTCGGCGAGCAGGTGGTCGATCCGGGAGCGCAGCGCCGCGACCTCGCGGCGGGTGACGTGCTCGCCGAGGACGTCGGCGAACGAGTCCGCCAGCCGGGCGCGCAGCTCCTTGAGGGCGGCCAGGTGCTCCTCGCCGAGCTCGTCGCCGACCCAGCCCCACAGGACGGTGCGCAGCTTCGGCTCGCTGTGCAGGGTGAGGCCGTGGTCCACGCCGTAGACCCCGCCGTCACCGGCGAGGATCACGTGCCCGCCCTTGCGGTCGGCGTTGTTGACGACGACGTCGAACAGCGCCATCGCCCGCAGCTGCGGGTGGTCGGCGTGGACGAGCACGACCGGGTCCCCGGCGCCGTCGCGGGCACGGAGCACGGGCAGCCAGCCGCTCGGGATCTCGTGCGGCTCGCACAGCTCGACCAGCGACTCGGTGGCGAGCTGGATGGTCTCCTCGGTGATGTCGCCGGCCTGCTCGCAGTCCGTGCCGTCGTCCGTGTCGCCGTCCGTGCCGTCGCCGCGGGGCTCGGACAGGGCGCTCTCGTCGCCGGAGGAGACCCATGCCTGCACCATGCCGGTGCCGAACGGGGCCTGCTCGCGCAGCACCGTCGGCGGCACGACGTCGAGCCCGGAGACCTGCGAGACGAGGTACGCGCCGACCTCGCGACCGGCGAGCGTGCCGTCGGGGAAGTCCCACAGCGGACGCTCGCCGCGCACCGGCTTGTACACGCAGCGCAGGTCGACGCCGTCGAGCGAGACGGTGCCGAACAGGGTGGCGTTGGAGGCGTCGACCATCCGGCCGGTGATCTCCATGCGGCCGCGCAGGAGGATCTCCGGGACGGCCGGATCGCGCGGGTCGAGCGTCACTCCGTCCCGGCCACGGGGTTGCGGTCGTGGTAGCCGTTGAGGCGCACGCAGACGTGGCCCTCCGGGTCGAGCGGCTCGGCGCACAGCGGGCACGGCGCTCGGCCGGCGTCGACGACCTTCTCGGCGCGCTCGGCGAAGGACTTCGCCGCGGTCGGGGACAGGAACACGCGCAGCGCGTCCGGGCCCTCCTCGGTGTCGTCGAGGACGACCGACTCGTCGATCTCCTCCTCGGTCACCGCGAGTAGCTCGACGACGATCGAGCTCGAGTCCGCGTCCCAGCCCAGACCCATGGTCCCGACCCGGAACTCCTCCTCCAGCGGGACAGCGAGCGGGTCGTTGTCCGACGAGCCGGTGGCCACCGTCGCGCCGAGGAGGTTGTCCTCGCCGAAGCGCTTGGACACCTCGCCGAGCAGCGCCGTGATGCGTTCGGCCAGCACCGAGACCTGCTGTTTCTCCAGCAGGACGCTGATCGTGCGGCTGCTCTCGATCGCCTGCAGGTAGAAGGCGCGATCGCCGGGCTCGCCGACGGTCCCGGCCACGAAGCGGTCGGGTCGGCGGAAGACGTGGATGACGCGTGCCATGACCCTTCCCAGGGTAGGCGTATCCGGCTCCGGGGGCATCCCCGCGGTCACCCGCGGGTGCCGTCATCGCGGCGATGCGAGGTGGATCACTCCGCCTCAGGCGTTGGTGGATCCCCCGACCACGGCGTCGGAGGCGCTCACCGGCTGCCCCTCGCCGTCGGCCGGCTTCGGCTTCGGCTTGGGGACCAGGCTCGCGACGTCGCCGGACTGCTCGTTCATCCGCGCGACGAACGGCCGCAGCTCGGTGTAGGTGACGACACTCACCGAGCAGGTGTCGACGACGATCCGCTGGAAGTTGTCGAGGTGGGTGGCCAGCGCGTCGGCGAGGACGGCCTTGATCACGTCGCCGTGGCTGCAGGCCAGCAGGATCGCGTCCTCCCCGCGCTCGGCGCGGACCCGGGCGACGTGCCGGCGGATCGCCGCGACCGAGCGGGCCTGCATCCCGGCCAGGGACTCGCCGCCCGGGAAGGTCGCGGCCGACGGGTGCGCCTGGACGACCTTCCAGAGATCCTCCTTCAGCAGGTCGGTGATCTTCTGCCCGGTCCACGTGCCGTAGTCGACCTCGGCCAGGTCGTCCTCGACGACCGGTTCCAGCCCGCGGGCCGCCGCGAGCGGCGCGACGGTCTGGCGGCACCGCTCCATCGGGGAGGTCACGACCGAGGCGATCGGGAGGGCCGCGAGGCGGTCGACGACGGCCGCGGCCTGCTCCCGTCCGCGGTCGTCGAGCTCCACGCCCGGGGTGCGCCCGGCCAGCACGCCCGCGGTGTTCGCAGTGGACCGGCCGTGTCGCAGGAGGATCAAGGTCGTCACGCCGACCGAGGCTACGCGGCGCGGCGCCGGGTCAGTACGCGCTGACCGCGCCGAGCGACAGGGCGGCGAGCAGGGCGACACCCAGCGCGATCCGGTAGGCGACGAACACGTAGACGGTGTTGTTCTGCACGAACCGGAGCAGCCAGGCGATCACCGCGTAGCCGACGACGAACGCGACCACCACCGCCACCAGCATCTGCGGTCCGGACGGGCCGTCGCCGGCGAACACGTCGGGCAGGGTGAACAGGCCGGCCCCGAACACCGACGGGATCGCCAGCAGGAACGAGTACCGCGCGATCGCGGGCCGGGTCAGGCCCAGGAACAGGCCGGCGGTGATCGTGCCGCCGGACCGCGAGACACCCGGGATCAGCGCCATGGCCTGGGCGAGACCGAGCAGGACACCGTCCCGCCAGGTGATCTTCTCCATCGGCTTGACCTGCGAGCCGAAGCGCTCGGCCAGCCCGAGCAGGGCACCGAACACGATCAGCATGACCGCGACCAGCCACAGGTTCCGGGCGACGCCCTCGATCTGGTCCTTGAACAGCACCCCCAGCACCGCGATCGGGACCGAGCCGATGATGACCAGCCAGGCCAGCCGGTAGTCGTCGGTGGCGCGGACCTCCGCGTTGCCGAACCCGCGCACCCAGGTGATGAACAGGTGCCAGATGTCCTTGGCGAAGTAGACGATCACCGCTGCCTCGGTGCCGATCTGGGTGACGGCGGTGAACGCCGCGCCCGGGTCCCGGCCGAATCCGACCGCCGAGACGATCCGCAGGTGGGCCGAGGAGGACACCGGGAGGAACTCGGTGAGCCCCTGGACGATCCCGAGGACGACGACCTCGATCCAGCTCACGACCGGCTCCCGTCGCGGCCACGGGCGGTGGTGTCCCGGTCGGGGGTCGTCCGGCCCTGGCGGCTCGGCTCCTGGGTGATCACGGGCCGTCACCGTACTCGCCGAGACGGGCGTCACTCTGCGCGCCCTCACCGGTCCGACGGGCCCGCGCGCCTAGGCTCGGCGACCGTGCAACGCAGACCGGTGGGCAGCAGCGGCCTCGAGGTGTCGCGGGTCGGCCTGGGCACGATGACCTGGGGAGAGGACACCTGCCCCGCCGACGCGGCGGACCAGCTGCGGGCGTTCGTCGACGCCGGCGGGACATTCGTCGAGACCGCCGAGGACTACGGCGGCGGCGCCGCCCAGCAGGTGCTCGGCGGGCTGCTGCGGGGCACCGTGCGTCGCGACGACATCGTCCTCGCCGGCGCGGCACGGCGACCCCCGACACCGGTGAGCGGGCCTCGCGGACCGCGCTGCTGCGCTCACTGGACCGCACGCTGCGCCGGCTGGGCACCGAGTACCTGGACCTGTGGCAGTTCCCCGGCTGGGATCCCCGGGTGCCGCTGGACGAGACGCTGTCCTCCGTGCAGGTCGCCGTCTACTCCGGACGGGTCCGCTACGCCGGGCTGGTCGCCCCGGCGGGCTGGCAGCTGGCCACGGTCGCGGGCAGCGCCACGGCCGGGCCCGACCCGCCGTCTGCCGCCCGGTGTCGGCGCAGGTGGAGTACTCGCTGCTCGCCCGGGAGCCGGAGGCCGAGCTCCTGCCCGCCGCCCGGCACCACGGCCTCGGGCTGCTGGCCTGGGCCCCGCTCGGCCGGGGCGTACTGACGGGCAAGTACACCGACGGCACACCGGCGGACTCGCGGGGCGCGAGCGCGCTGCTGGCGTCGTACGTGGAGGCGCGCCGCACCGAGCACTCGGCGCGGATCGTGCAGTCGGTCCTCACCGCCGCCGACGGGCTCGGGACCTCGCCGCTGTCGGTGGCGCTGACCTGGGTGCGGGACCGTCCGGGGGTGGCCTCGGCCGTCGTCGGGGCGCGGGACGCGGCCCAGCTGCGGGCCTCGCTCGCGGCCGAGGACCTGGTGCTGCCCGCCGAGATCCGCACCGCGCTGGACGACGTGAGCGATCCCGTCTGAGCCTCCCCGCCGGCCCTGGTGCCCCTTACAGTGGGAATGCCCGACGCGACACCCACCGTTCACCCGGTGGGCACCGACGAGCACGGCACGACCGGGAGGCACGCATGACCGAGGGCGCTGAGAACGGGTCGGAGGACTCCGCCGCCGGGAATCGGGTGGCCGGGACTCGGGACGGCGACGGCTGGACCGACGACCGGTACGAGTACCGCCCGGTGCGCATCGAGGGGGACGTCTCCCGGCTCACGGCGTCGGTCCGGCTGGCGATCCAGGCCGAGTTCTCCGGCTGGGAGCTGTCCCGGCTGCGTCTCTACCCCGGCGGCGTACGCAAGATCGTGCTGCGACGACGGCTGGGCGCCCAGCAGGGGCTGCTGCCCGAGCCCACCTTCTGACGCCTCCCGCCGCTCACCCGCGGTAGGGGTCAGGCGTCCTGCCAGCCGACCTCCGGCGGTGTGCCGGCCCCGCGCGGGCTGGGCACCCCGCGGAACCCGTAGGGCGCGGGCTCGCGACCGGGCTGGACGTACCAGCACTCCCCCGGCTCACCGCGCTCGATCATCTGCTCGATCGCCGCGGCGACGTCGTCGGCCGTCAGCAGCGGGAAGTCGCCGAACTGGGCGCGGACGTTGCCGATCAGCGGGGTGTCGGCGAACCCGGGGCACACCGCGGTGACCCGGATGCCCTCCCCCGCCAGCGCCGGGCCCGCCGCCCGGACGTAGCCGACGACGGCGTGCTTGGTCGCGGTGTAGAGCGCGTCGCCGGGCAGGCCGATCAGCCCGGCCAGCGACGCGGTCGCCACCACGTGCCCGCCCCCGGCGCGCCGCAGTGCCGGGACGGCCGCGGTGAGCCCGAACACCACGTGGTCGAGGTTCACCCCGAGGATGCGGCGGTAGCCGTCCAGGTCGAGGTCGGTGACGCCGGACTGGCCCGCGGTGACGCCGGCGTTGAGCAGTACGACGTCGAGCCGTCCGAACCGCTCCTCCGCCGCGGCCACCGCGGCGGGCAGCGCCGTCGGGTCGGTGACGTCGGCCGGGAACGCCAGCCCGCCCGCCTTCTCCGCGACGGCCGCGGCGCCGTCGGCGTCCCGGTCGACGACGACCACCTGCGCACCCGCCGCCACCAGCCGGTCCACCGCGGCCGCGCCGATGCCCGACGCGGCCCCGGTGACCAGGGCGACCTTGCCCGAGAGATCCATGCTGCCACCCTGCCACCCGCGGGCCGGGTACGTCACGGCGCCGGGCGGAGGTCAGACGGTCCGCAGGAAGCGGTCGAGCACCCGGGTGCCGAACGTCAGCGCGTCCACCGGCACCCGCTCGTCGATGCCGTGGAACAGCGACGCAAAGTCCAGCTCCGGGGGCAGCCGCAGCGGCGCGAAGCCGTAGCACTTCATGCCCAGCGTCGAGAACGCCTTCGCGTCGGTTCCCCCGGACAGCATGTAGGGGACGATCTCGGCGGTCGGGTCCTCGGTGCGCAGCGCGGCCTGCATCGCGTCGGTCAGCGCGCCCTCGAACGGCGTCTCGACGGCGGGCAGGTCGGTGACCCACTCGCGCTCGACGTCCGGTCCGAGCAGCTCGTCGACCTCGCGCAGGAACGCCTCCTCGCGGCCCGGCAGCACCCGGCAGTCGACGACCGCCTCCGCCGTCGACGGGATGACGTTGGCCTTGTACCCGGCGCTGAGCATCGTCGGGTTCGCGGTGTCCCGGACGGTCGCGCCGATGATCCGCGAGATCGGCCCGAGCTTGGCCAGGGCACCCTCGAGGTCGTCCTCCGGGTACTCGACGCCGGTCAGCTCGGTCATCCGGTCCAGGAACGCCCGCACCGTGTCGGTGATCGTGAGTGGGAACGTGTGGTTCCCCAGCCGGGCGACGGCCTCGGCGAGGATGGTGACGGCGTTGTCGTCGTGCAGGAACGAGCCGTGGCCGGGCTTGCCCTTGGCCCGCAGCCGCATCCAGGCGATGCCCTTCTCCGCGGCCTCGATCAGGTACGCCCGCTGGTCCTCACCGAGGGTCAGGGAGAACCCGCCGACCTCACCGACGGCCTCGGTGCATCCTTCGAACAGCTCCGGCCGGTTCTCCACCAGCCACTGCGCGCCCCACTTCCCGCCGGCCTCCTCGTCGGCGACGAAGGCCCACACGATGTCCCGCGGCGGGACGACGCCCTCACGCTTGAAGCGGCGGGCGACCGCCAGCATCATCGCGTCCATGTCCTTCATGTCGACGGCGCCGCGGCCCCAGACGTAGCCGTCCTGGACCGCGCCGGAGAACGGGTGCACCGACCACTCGCTGGCGTCCGCGGGGACGACGTCGAGGTGGCCGTGCATCAGCAGCGCGCCGCGGGTGCGGTCGGCACCCTCCAGCCGGGCGATCACGTTCATCCGCTTCGGCATGCCGGACTCGACGAGCTCGACGTCGTAGCCGACCTCGCGCAGTTTGTCCGCCACGTAGTCGGCGGCCTCGGCCTCACCGGCCAGGGTCTCGGGGTCGCCGGTGTTGGTCGTGTCGATCCGGATCAGCTCCGAACACAGCTGCACGACCTCGTCCTCGGCGCTGGTCGGGTGGTCGTTCGCTGGAGCGGTCATGGGCGTCGTTCTACCACCGGCGGCCCGTACCGACCCCGCCGCAACCCGGTCCCCGGCCTCGGCTATGCTTCCCCCACGACGCGATCGAGAGATCGCGACGTCCGAGTGGCGGAATGGCAGACGCGCTAGCTTGAGGTGCTAGTCCCCGTATAAGGGGGTGGGGGTTCAAGTCCCCCCTCGGACACAGTTTCACGGCTTTCGTGCCATACCTGGCACACCGGTGGTGGAAGGTACTCCGACACCACTGCAGCGGCTGGGCCGCCAGCTCCGGCTCGGCCCAGTGAGCGCCGGCTCCGTCCCACCGCTGCTGGCCCCGGCAGCCGTTGCGGTCGCATCGCGTCACGGCACCCCACTGCGCGTGCCACTCCCCCTCGCCACGCGGCCGACCGGGGCAGCGGCCACGACCATCGCCCTCCCGTCGTCCGCGGCATGTGACTTTCGGGGTAGCGACGTGTGCCGATCGGGGCTTCTACTGCGGTCGCCACGCATTTACATTTCAGCCATGGGCGCACACGGTGACCGGGTCGCTGGAATGTTCGCGGCCATCGACACCCGGAATTGGGACGAGCTGTCGGAGTTCTTCCATCCCGAGATGGTCTACGAGCGGCCCGGATACGATCCGTTCGTCGGCCGCGATCGCATCATGCGTTTCTACCGCGAAGAACGGGTCATCGCCAACGGGCGCCACACCCTCGACGGCGCGATCGTCGAGGAGGAACGAGCGGCCGCGTGGGGCCGGATCGAGGCCGTGCGCAACGACGGCGAACCCGTCACCCTCGGGTTCGCCGACATCTACCTGTTCGAGGACGGTGCGATCAAGGTGCGCCGCAGCCACTTCTTCGTGCCTGCGGTCTGACCGCACCGCCCCGTCAGGCCTGGGAGACCAGCGGCGGGCCGACGTGGCGCAGCGCCTCGATGCGCCGCTTCGCGAGTTGCTCGGCCGCCGTCGCCGTGTCGATGCCGTCGGCGCGGGCCGCGGCCAGGATCTCGCCGGTGGTACGGCCGATCCGCAGCACCGTCGCCCGGGTCTGCTCGGGGTCGTTCCCCAGCCAGTTGCCCACGTAGAGCAGCAGGCCACCGGCGTTGGCCACGTAGTCGGGCACGTACAGGATGCCGGCGTCGGCCAGCGCCACCGCGTGCCGCGGCTCGGCGAGCACGTTGTTGGCCCCACCTGCGACGATGCGGCAGCGCAGTGCCGGGATCGAGGCGTCGTCGACGACCGCGCCGAGCGCGCAGGGGGCGAACACGTCGCAGTCGACGCCCAGGATCTCGTCCGGATCGACGACCTCGACGGGCAGATCGACGGCCAGTCGTTCGACCTTCGTGCGGTCGACGTCGGAGATGACGAGCTTCGCACCCTCCTGCGCGAGGTGCCTGATCAGCGGCTCGCCGACGTGGCCCGCGCCCTGCACGGCGATGCGGCGGCCCTCCAGCACCGGGGACCCGTCGACGAACTCGACGGCGGCGCGGATCGACTCCAGCACCCCCAGCGCCGTCAGCGGCGACGGGTCCTGAGTGCCGGAGAAGACGCGCTTCGCCTCGACGGCGAGCACGTCCATGTCCGCCTGGCTGGTGCCCACGTCGACACCCGGGATGTAGCGGCCGGCGAGGCTCTGCACGAAACGCCCGTGCGCGCGCAGGAGCGCCTCGGTCTTGTGCCGTGCCGGATCACCGATGATGACGCTCTTCGCGCCGCCGAAGTTCACACCGGCGATCGCCGCCTTGAGGCTTATTCAGGCTCCGTCAGGTAAGTGCGTAGAAGATGAGTCCGATGACTGCCGAGATCGTCGTTTTAAATGTGGCGTAGGGTCGGCGGTAGTCTGTGTGGAGAACTTTCCACGACTTGATATGGGCGATGACTCGCTCGATGGTGGCGCGTGTGCGGTTGAGGCTCTTGTTGAATGTTTTCTGCCAGTCGAGAAGTTCCCGGCCGGGTTGTTTTTTGAACGGGGTGAGCATGCCGCGCCCGATGTAGCCTTTATCGCCGATCGGTGGGTATGTGGCGAGGTGGTCGAGGGCGCCGGATTGGTCGAGGCAATGTAGGTCGTGTCGGGAGCCTGGGGTCGGGTCGGAGATCCACGACAGCTGCCCTTCCAGGGTGGCTGCGACCTGGACGACGACGCCGGTGGTGCGATGCTTGCCCGACCACAGACCTGGTACGGCGGTCCATGACCAGCAGGGCAGCAGGGTTCCGTCGATGATGTACTGCCGATCGGCACGAAGCTCCTCCGCAGTCGGAACTACACTCCGCAGCGCCTGCGCCAGCAACGGTGTCACCCCCGCGATCGCTCGACTGACCGTCGACTGCGACACCCCGTAGGTTTCCGCCAACTCCCACTGCACACGATTCCCGCGCAGATACGCCAACGTGATCACCACCGACCAGAACAATCCCAGAATCGGCGGCCAAGGCCGTCGCAGGCCAGTCGCGTTCCGCTGATCCTGCTCATGCACCAGAGCGGCAAGATCCTGAATCTCATCACGCCGAAAGCCAGTGGTATAGTACATACTGCGACAGCCCATTCATCTCGGATTGATTCGACAAACCAATCTTCGCGATGGACGGGCTGTCGCCCAACCCGACACGCCGGGCTAGATCGTTATTTCACGGGCCCTGAATAAGCCTCCTTGTACGTCATTCCCTGGGAAAGCCGCAGGACGTCGTCGAGCGCCGTCTGCTCGTCGGGATACGGCCACATCCGGGCGCGCTCAGGCGGTCGTAGCACTTGATCTTGTTGTTCGGCGAGGAACAGGATCATGACGTGCGGAAACTGTTGACTTTGGCTGATCGGGAGGAGATCTCCCGGGGGTTGGCCGCTGGCCGGCGGTTGTGCGACATCGCTGCGGTGGTGGGGCGGGATCGGTCGGTGATCTCTCGTGAGGTCGCCCGTCACGGCGGCCGGGCCGGCTACCGGGCGGGGCCGGCTGAGGAAGCGGCGCGGGTCGGGCGGTCCCGGCCGAAGATGTTCGCGGTGGACCGGTCACCGCGGCTGCGGGAAGTAGTGACCGGGTTGTTGCAGATCGGCTGGTCCCCGGCCTCGATCGCGGGCCGTCTGCCCCGGCTCTATCCGACCGACGAGACTTACCGGGTGTCTCACGAGGCGATCTACCAGTGGGTCTATGCCACCCCGGTGTCCACCCTGGCTCGCGAGTTGATCGCGTTACGGACCCGCCGGACCGCCCGTCGTGGCGGCGGTAGGCCTCCATCTGCTCCCCGGATCGTCGAACCGACCTACATCGATGAACGACCTACTGAGGCTGAGGGGCGGGCGGTGCCCGGGCACTGAGCCTTTCCCAACCTGTTTGTGCTGGTCAGGGGTGTGAGGTGCGTGGCTTGTCGTGAGATGGGTGGGGCTCCTGGTAGACGGATAGCTGTCGCGCCACCGCCTACCGAGGAGCCCCGCGTGTTGTCCTACCCATCCGGGATGTCGATGTCCACTCGCACGGTTCGTGTCCTGGCCGGGCTGCTGCGCGGACATCGTCGCCGGATCGGGACCCGGTGGCGGCTCCTGGCCCCGGCCCGCCAGGCCCTGCTCGTGCTCGCGCACCTACGTAAGGGCGAGACCTACACCGACCTGGCCAGCGGATTCAGAGTCGGGAAGTCCACGGTGTCCCGGTATGTCGCCGAGGCGATCGGGCTGCTCGCTGCGCTCGCGCCGACCCTGGAGCAGGCCATCACGGTCGCGGCCGGGAAGGCGTTCGTGATCCTGGACGGGACGCTGCTGCGTATCGACCGGGTCGGCATGGGCTCGGGCTATGACCGGGCGTTCTATAGCGGGAAGCACAAGTGTCACGGGCTGAATGTGCAGGTCATCGCCGACCCCGCGGGTCGGCTGGTGTGGATCTCCCCGCCGCTACCGGGGGCACGGCACGACATGGGCGCTGCCCGGATCCACGGGATCATCGACGCGGTCAACACCACCGGGGTGCGGGCGGTCGCTGACACCGCCTACCAGGGCGGCGGTCCCGCGATCACCGTCCCGCACCGACGCCGACGCCGCGATCTCGACACCGGCCGGTACCGGCCCCTGTCAGCGAATCAGAAGGCCGTCAACGCCGCTCACGCCCGACGGCGGGCACCGGGTGAGCGGGTCAACGCCGAGCTGAAGAACTGGAAGATCCTCCGCAAGATCCGCTCCAGCCCCTCCCAGGCTGCTCAGCTCGTCGCAGCGATCCAGACCCTCATGATCACCACCGCCTGACCAGCACAAACAGGTTGGGAAAGGCTCACTGACACTGCGGACACAGGCTTCCTGACGTGAGCAAGGATTCGACACCCTCATGATCACGCCAAGCCTGTGTCCGCACCCACCCCCACCCCCCACATCACCGCAGCTCAGGACCCACCCATCACGACTTTGCCGGGGCCCTGGGTGACGCCCGGGTCCGGGCGCTGGGCTACGTGACGATGTACCCCGGCCCCGAGGTCGACGGACGCGTCACTTACGGCCGCGGCCTGATGCACGCCAACTTCTTCGAGACCTCGGTGATGCTGCACCTGTTCCCGGACCTGGTCCGGATGGAGCGCGCGGTGTCCCACCGCGACGTTGACTCGTTCTGGGACTACCGGATGGACCAGGTCAGCGACACCGGCGTCTGGGGCCGCGACGTGGCCGAGGCGAACGCCGCGCAGGGCAGCGCCGAGTTCGACCGCTGCGTGCGCACCACCGCGGCCGCGGTGTCGGCCGCCGTGCGCGAGCCGTGGCCGGACCCGTCGCACCGTCCCTGATCGTCCCGGAGGAGAGACCGTCATGAAGATCTACGACATCACCCTGCCCATCCACCCCGAGATGCTGCACTGGGGCCGCAAGCCCGAGGTCGAGGTCGTCGAGTCACTCGCGGCCGGTGACGCCTCGAACGTGACCCGCTGGCGGATCGGGGCCCACACCGGCACGCACGTCGACGCGCCGGCGCATTTCGTCGACGGGGCGACACCGATCGACCAGGTCTCGCTCGACTCGCTGGTCGGGCAGGCCGTGGTGGTCGACATGACCGGTCTGACCGCCGACGTCACCGCCGCGGACCTGGAGGCCGCCGGCGTGGCGGGCGAGAGGCGGATCCTGCTCAAGACGTCCAACTCGGCCGGCATCCTCAAGGAGACCGAACGGGCGCCCAGCTGGATCGGGCTGGCACCGGACGCCGCGACGTGGCTCGTCGCGCACGGCGTCGAGCTGATCGCGATCGACTACCTGACCATCGAGGGCCACTCGCGGACCGACAGCTGGGACGTCCACCACGAGCTGCTCGGCAACGGCGTGCTGATCCTCGAGAACGCCGATCTCGACGCGGTCGAGCCCGGCCGCTACGAGCTGGTCTGCCTCCCGGCGAAGCTCGCGGGCGCGGACGGCTCGTTCACCCGCGCCATCCTGATCGAGCGGGACCGGGTGTGACGACCCGGGTCGCGATCGCGGCACCGCACGTCGCCGGGGTCGACGCGGCGCGGGCGGTCACCGGCCGCGGCGGTGGCGCGCTCGACGCGGTGATCGCGGCCGCGGCGGCGCTGACGGTCGCCTATCCGCACCAGTGCTCTGTCGGAGGGGATCTCGTCGCGGTGGTGCGGCCGGCGGGCGGAGCCCCACGCGCGGTGCTCTCCGTCGGTGCGGCGCCGGCCGGGCTCGACGTCGGCGGGCTGCGGGCCGCCGGCCCACGGATGCCACCCGGTGGCCCGCTGTCGGTGACCGTGCCGGGCTGCGTCGCGGGCTGGGCCGCGGTACACCGGCTCGGCGCTCGCCTCGACCTCGCCGAGCTGGTCGCACCGGCGGTCGAGCTCGCCCGTCGCGGCGTGGGCGTGAGCGCGGGACTCGCCAGGGCGATCTCCCGCCGCAGCGCCGTCGTCGAGGCCGATCCCGGCCTGTCAGCGCTGTTGCTCGACGACGCCGGCCGGCCACGGGGGCTCGGCACGCCGATCACGCAGCCGGCACTCGCCGCCACCCTGACCGCCGTCGGCGCCGGGTGGCGCACGTTCTACACCGGCGCGGTGGGTGCCCGCCTGGTCGCGGGCCTGCGCGAGCTCGGCTGCCCGCTCACCACCGACGACATGGCCTCCCACGCCGCCGAGGACGGCCCGGCCCTGTGCCGCGACGCGCTCGGCGCGACCTGGTCGGTGGCACCGCCGCCGAGCCAGGGGGCGTCGTTGCTCGCGATGCTCCGGTCGGACGGGGACCGGCTCACCACCGCCCGCCGGGCGGAGCTGGCGCGCGACACCCTGCTCGGTGACCCACGCGGCGGACCGATCGACGTCGCCGGCCTGCTGCTGGAACGGGAACCGGCCGGGACGCCGGTCGCCCCCGGCCCCCGACCGCCGGGGACACCGTCGCCATCACGGCCGTGGACGACACGGGTACCGCGGTCTCGTTGATCCAGAGCGTCTACCAGAGCTTCGGCGCCGGCATCCTGGAACCGGAGACCGGTGTCGTCCTGCACAACCGCGGATCGGCGTTCGCCCTCGACCCGGCGCACCCCGGAGCGGTCCGGCCCGGACACCGCCCCCCGCACACCCTGTGCCCGGTGCTCGCCGAGCGCGGCGACGACGTCGTCGCGCTCGGCTGTCAGGGCGGCCGAGCGCAGGCGTGGATCCTGGCCCAGACCGCCGAGGACGTGCTCGGCACCTCCGATCCGGCCGGGGTCCTGGCACGCCCGCGCTGGGTGATCGGATCACGGGACCTCGGCCGGGAGCGGCCGTCACTCGTCCTGGAGCCGGGCGTCTCCGACGCCGAAGGGCTGTCCGCCGCGGCCCGTGCGCTGTCACTCGACGTGGACACCGTGCCCGAGCTGCACGACGACGCGGGACACGTGCAGGTCGCACGCCTGCGGGCCGGGGTGCTCGATGCCGCGAGCGACGTGCGCGCCGACGGCGCCGCCGACGTTCTCGGTGGTGGCTGAGGGCTCGGATCACGGTCGCGGGAGGGGCCGCTGGGACCGCCCGGTACGGCGTCGGCGACGATCGGTTCCCACAGGATCCGACGACGACCCGGAAGGCGGCACCCGACGGTGCGACTCGACCCCACGACGGCGGCCGGCAGCGACTCCCCCATCGGCGCGGCCCTCGCGCTCGCCGGTGAGCGGGACCCGGCCCGGAACGCGACGCACCCGCTGCTGGACCTGTCGCAGGCCGCGCCGCCGTACCCGCCGGCACCAGAGGTCGTCGAACGGGTGGTGGAGGTGGCCCGCGACCCTGCCCTGTCCGGCTACGCGCCGGTGCCCGGCATCGCCCCGCTGCGCCGCGCGGTCGCCGAGGAGCTGGCGCGCGACTACGCCGGGGACGTGACGCCGGACGACGTCGTCGTGACGGCGGGCTGCAACCAGGCGTTCGCCGTGGTCGCCGACGCCCTCGCCGGGCCGGGCGACGAGGTGATCTCGCCCCTGCCCTACTACTTCAACCACGACATGTGGCTCAGAATGCGCGGCGTCACCCCGGTGTACCTGGAGCCCGACGCCGACCTGGTCCCCAGGGCCGCCGACGCCGAGGCACTCATCACGCCCCGTACCCGGGCGATCGTGCTGGTCAGCCCCGGCAACCCGAGCGGGGTGACGGTGCCGCCGGAGGAGATCGTCGCGTTCGCCGAGCTGGCGCGCCGCCACGATCTCGCGCTGGTCGTCGACGAGACCTACCGCTCGTTCCGGCCCGACGCGCACGCCCCCGCGCACCCGCTGTTCGCCGACCCGTCGTGGCGCTCGACCGTGGTCAGCCTGCACTCCTACTCCAAGGACCTGGCCATCCCGGCCTACCGGGTCGGGTCGGTGATCGCGGGTCCCGAGCTGCGGCGCCAGGTGCTCAAGCTGCTCGACTGCGTCGCCATCTGCGCACCGCGGGCCGGACAGGAGGCCGCGGTGGCCGGGCTCACCCGGGCCGGGGCGTGGCGGGCCGACCGGGTCGCGGAGATCGCCCGGCGACGGGAGTGGGTCGGGTCCGCGCTCGCCGACCGACCGGGCGGGTTCGAGATCGCCGCGCTCGGCGGATTCTTCGCCTGGGTCCGCCACCCGTTCCCGGATCGCCCGACCCTCGACGTCGTCCGGACCCTGCTGCTCGACCACGACACCCTGACCATCCCGGGCACCGCGTTCCTGCCCGACGACCGGCAGATGCTGCGGCTGTCGGTGGGGCGGGTGGACGAGGCCGCCGCGGCGCTGCTGGCCGAGCGGCTCACCGAGGCCGGGCGGCGGGCGGGGGTGGCCGCCGGCTGACCCGGCCGGGGCGCTCGACGATCGGGGTGAGTGGCACGGAAGAGACCCGGGCGTCGCGGTGTTCGGCCGACCATGGACACCGGACTGCGTACCGGCACCGCGGCCGGCCGCTGGGTCATCACGGCCTGCGTGCTCGGCTCGGGCATGGCGATGCTCGACAACACCGTCGTCACGATCGCGCTGCCCCGCATCGCCGAGGACCTCGGCACCGGTTTCGCGGGGCTGCAGTGGACGGTCAACGGCTACACCCTGACCCTGGCCGGGCTGATCCTGCTCGGCGGCTCACTGGGTGACCGGTTCGGCAGGCGGCGGATCTTCGTGACCGGTGCGGTGTGGTTCGCGGTGGCCTCGCTGCTGTGCGGGCTGGCGCCGAGCGTCGAGGTGCTCGCCGCGGCCCGGGCGTTGCAGGGGGTCGGCGGTGCGCTGCTGACCCGGGCAGCCTGGCGCTGATCTCGGCGTCGTTCCACGGTGCGGACCGGGCGGCGGCGATCGGGGCCTGGTCCGGGCTCGGCGGGGTCGCGGGGGCGCTGGGCCCGTTCGTCGGCGGGACGCTCGTGGAGTGGTCCTGGCGGGCGGTGTTCCTGATCAACCTGCCGCTCGCGGCGGTCGTCGTCGCGGTGGCGGTGCGGCACGTGCCCGAGTCGCGTGACCCGATGCCGCGCACCGGCTCGACGTTCCGGGCAGCGTGCTCGCCGTCGCCGGGCTGGCATTGCTGACCTGGGCCGGGACGGCGGCCGGCTCCGGTTCGTCGCCCGGGCTGCAGGGTGGGGAGCGGGCGCCGCCGGGGTGGCGGCGCTGGTGGCGTTCGCGCTGGTCGAGCGGCGCAGCCGGTCCCCGCTGGTGCCGCCGGAGCTGTTCACCGGCACCGGCGACGCCGGGGACGGGCGCCGGTTCACCGGCGCGAACGTGGTGACGGTGGCCGTCTACGCGGCGCTGGGGCTGCTGTTCGTGCTGCTCGCCGTGCAGCTGCAGATCGTGGCCGGGTTCTCCCCGTTGCTGGCCGGGACCGCGACGCTGCCGGTCACCGTGCTCATGCTGCTGCTGTCGGCCCGCGCCGGGCGGCTCGCGACGCGCACCGGCCCGGCACCGCTGGTCACCGGCGGGCTGCTGCTGGCCGCGGCCGGGATGCTGCTGGCGTCACGGATCGGGCCGGGAGCGGGCTGGTTCACCGACGTGCTCCCGGCGACGGCGCTGGTCGGGCTGGGGCTGTCCGCGGCCGTCGCGCCGCTGACCACCGCGGTGCTCGACGCGGCGGCGGACCGGCACGCCGGCGTCGCGTCGGGGGTCAACAACGCGATCGCGCGGGCGGCCGGCCTGCTCGCGGTGGCGGCCGTGCCCGCCATCGCGGGGATCCGCGGGGACGCCCCGGCCGACCCGGCGTCGTTCGGGCCGGGGTTCACCGTCGCCATGACGATCGGGGCAGGGCTCCTCGCGGTCGGCGCGGCACTCGCCGCCGCCCTGTTGCGGGGTCGCCCCGCGTCTCCGGTCGCAGCCCCGCCCGCCTAGCGGCGACGCGAGGTTCCCGCGGCGACCACCCGGTCACGCCGACCGCGGTGCTCAGCCCCGGACGTCGACCGCGATCAGCTCCGCGGTCCGGCAGGCCAGCGCGACCAGCGCGAGCGTCGGCCCGACCGCCCCGGCCGACGGGAACACCGCGCTGGAGGCGATGTGCACGTTCGGCGTGCCGTGCACCCGGCACGCCGGGTCCACGACACCGGTGCGCGGCGAGTCCGACATGCGCAGCAGGCCCATCTGATGGGTGCCGTCGGTCATGTCCATGTCGTGCACGCGCTCCACGTCGGACAGGTCGACGTGGGCGATCCCGGTCCGCTCCAGCTCCTTGCCGATCAGCGACAGCGAGGTCGCGATCGCCTCCCGGTCGCCGGCGGAGACCCGGTAGTCGACCCGCAGCCGGTGCTGGCCCAACGCGTCGCGCTCGCGGTCGAGCGTGACCCGGTTCGCCGGGTCGGGGGTCTGCTCGGCGTCGAACCGCAGCCGGCAGTGCGCGGAGTCCAGCGGCATGAACGACGGCAGCCGCCGTTCCCCGGTGATCCGCGGCCGCACCCAGCCGCGGGCGAACCGCGCCACCCGCAGCGGGTCGGCGGCGACGTTGCGCATGTGGTGGCCGATGTCGGTGGTGTGGCTGTACTGGGCGTGCGTCCCGGCGGCCTTGAACCCGGCACGGAGCTTGCCCAGGCCCCAGTAGGTCAGGGCGAACGTCGACAGCAGCGCGTCGCCGTGCTCGGCGTCCTTCGGGTCGGCGAACCACAGTGCCGCCTTCAGGTTGCCCAACCGGTGGTCGGCCTGGGCCTGCGGGGACAGCGAGAGCATCCGGCGGGCGTAGACGCCGTCGTCGGTGGGCAGGTAGCCCAGGCCCAGCGCGCGCCCGGCCGTGGTCAGCTGCAGCCGTCCGACCTCGCCCACCGGGTGGGTCATGTAGTGCCGCCCGACCTGGCCGTACTCGTCGCCGATCCCGGCTCCGGTCCCGGTGCCGCCGTAGCCGTCGGAGGCGAGCAGGATCCGGACCGACTCCAGACCACCCGCCGCGACGACGAAGTGCTGCGCCCGGATCCGGATGTCGCACCCCGGCCGCGGGACGACGACGGCCTCGGTCGCGGTGCCCGACACCGGGTCGCGCTCCAGGCGGGCCACGGTCGCGTGCAGGAACAGCCGGATCCGGCCGGCCTTCGCCATGTTCTCCACCGTCGGCGCGAACGACGTCGGCGGGCTCCAGCGCCACAGGTCGTCCCAGCGCAGGGTGTCGCTGCGGAGCCCGGGCGGGGGCGCCGGGAAGCCCGATTCCGCGGCCGAGTACTCGCAGGCGCCGGCGTCGAGGTGCCGCTGGGCAACCGGGTACCAGGCGCGCAGCTCGTCGTGCGGGATCGGCCACGCGGCGCCCGGCATCCACTCGCGGTCGGCGAAGTCGATGTCGTCGAGCGGGGCGCAGCGGCCGCCCCAGACCAGCGAGGTGCCGCCGAGGCGCTTCTGCCGGACGGCGTCGACAGGGTCGTGCTTGCCCCGCCCGCTGATCCCCCGGTAGGTGTCGCGGGCCGTGCGGCTCAGGCCCGGGCCGCCACCCTCCAGGACGACGACGCGCAGGCCGCGGTCGGCCAGCTCGGTCGCGGCCGCGGCCCCGGCCGGACCGCTGCCGATCACGCAGACCTCGGCCTCGAAGATGGAGCCGGGGAGCGCGCGCCGGGTGTCGATGAGCATGGAGGGCGGTTCCTTCCGAACGTGGTGCGGTACTGCCGTTGATGGTGCCCCGGCTCCGCTGTGAGGACGCTGTGGCTGCCCCTACCCTCCCGTCCCCCGGTCGTGCCGACCCCGCCGGTACCGTGTTGCCCGGTTCACACGGTTCGTATCCGGAGGAGCACGGTATGGGACTCGCCGCCATGGCGACGACCGCACGGGGGATGGCCGCGACGGTCCGGGTCCTCGGGCGCGGGGAGCTGGGCCGCTTCACCGGCGGCGACCGCTCGGAGGTCGCACGGTTCGAGTCCGAGCTCGCCGGGTTCCTCGGGACCCCGCACGCACTGGCCGTCAACAGCGGCACCAGCGCCCTGGTCGCGGCGCTGGTCGGCGCCGGGATCGGCCCCGGCGACGAGGTGCTCGTCCCCGCCTACACCTGGGTGTCGACGGCCGCCGCGGCGCTCGCCGTCGGGGCCGTGCCGGTCCTGGTCGAGGTCGACGCCTCGCTCACGATGGACCCGGCCGACCTCAAGGACCGGATCACCCCGCGCAGCCGGGCGGTGCTGCCGGTGCACATGCTCAACCACGTCGCCGACATGGACGCGATCATGGACGTCGCGGCCGCCCACGACCTCGTCGTGATCGAGGACGCCTGCCAGGCCATCGGCGTCACGTACCGGGGGCGCCCGGCCGGGTCGATCGGCCACGCCGGGGCCTTCAGCTTCAACCAGCACAAGAACATCCGCTCCGGCGAGGGCGGCGCCCTGGTCACCCGGGACCCGAAGTTGTTCGAGCGGGCGTCGATGTACCACGACGTCGCAGCTACGAGCGCGCCGGATTCGCCGGGGCCGACGCGGACCTGATCGTCGGGGTCAACCTGCGGATGCCCGAGCTGTCCGCGGCGGTGCTGCGGCCGCAGCTGGCCGGGCTGCGTGCGCAGATCGCCCGGCGCAGGCGGCACCGCGACATCATGCTCTCGGCGCTGTCGGACCGGATCGGGCGTGACCTGCAGCCGGTGCCGCACCACGACCCGGCGAACGCCGCCGGGCTGGCGCTGGCCTTCGCGACCCCCGAGGCGGCCACGGAGTTCGGCGCCCGCCGCGGCGTGCACCGGCTGATCGACACCGGGCGGCACGTCTACACGAACTGGCGCTCGCTGCAGGCCCGCAACCCGCTGCACCCCGGGTTCGACCCGTACGCGGCGAACGGCACCGAGATCGACCACGGCCCCGGCGCCTGCCCGCGCACGCTGGAGATCCTGGCCCGGACCTGCGTGGTCGACCTCGCTCCCGAGCTGCCGACGCCGGCGTTCCGACTGCTCGCCTCCCGCACCGCGGGCTGAGCCGCCCGCCGCCCTGCCGGCGGGATCCTCCTCCGCGGCGGGCGGCCTCCGGCGACGCCGCGGAACCACTGATCCACATGTCGGACACCCCGCGACGGCCGCGTCCGGACAGCATCGGCCCGGTCACGCACCGTGTTCCCATTGAGCGGACGGTGACCGGGTCGGGCTTCGTCCCCGAACGGGCGACGGCTACCGTGACCAGCGTGCCCGAACGCCACGACGACGCCACCGTGACGGCGTGGGCGTTGGCCGCGGGGGCCGGTGACACCGCCGCGCTCGCGGAGTTCGTGGCGGGCGACCCAGGTCGACGTCCACCGCTTCCTCGTCCACCTCGCCGGCCGCGACGACGCCGAGGACCTCGCGCAGGAGACGTTCCTGCGGGCGCTGCGGTCGCTGCCCTCGTTCGCGGGCCGCTCCACCGCCCGCACCTGGCTGCTGTCGGTCGCCCGCCGGGTCGCCGTCGACGCGGTGCGCACCTCGGTCCGGCGGCCCCGCGTACGCGACCTCGGCGAGGACACCCAGGACGTGCTGGAGCGCGCCGTGCCCCGCACGGGCGCGCAGGAGGCCGTCCTGCTGCGGACGCTGATCGACGCGCTGCCCGACGAGCGTCGCGAGGCGTTCGTCCCTGACCCAGGTCCTGGACCTGGGCTACGCCGAGGCCCCGCGCAGGTCTGCGGCTGCCCGGTCGGCACGATCCGGTCCCGGGTCGCCCGGGCCCGCGAGGACCTGCTGCGCGCCCTCGGCGAGGACGGCACCGGGACCGCCGGGGCGCCCGCCCCCGGTGTCCGGCGCGCCGCCCGCACCTGAGCCCGCGCCGCGTCCCGGCCCGCTCCGCCCGGCCCGCTCCGCCGGGCCAGCTCCACCCGGGCCCGCTCTGCCCGGACCGCCGCCGCGTGCCGTCCCCCACGACGGGGTGACCGGCGTCGCACCCACCGGAGGGGTACCGGCGGGAACCGGACCGGGCCGCGCCGACGACCACTCCCGTCGTGCGCCCCCGCACCTCCCCCGCCCCCCGGGAGGACCTGTGATCTCGTCGT
>NZ_JAHLJA010000036.1:0-136112 GCF_020496245.1 Pseudonocardia sp. ICBG601
TTCAGAGGTGCTGGAGGGGGTGGGTCCCTGGGGTCCCTGGGTGACTGTCAGTGCAGGTCAGGTTGGGGAGGGACCCGTGGGGACCCGGGAGGGAGAACTCCCTGGGTCCCTCCCGGGTCCCTGAGGGGGTCCCTCAGTTCAGGTCGTCGGGCCACTCGCCTGATTCGTCACTGTCGGTGACAGGATCGGTGGGTGTGTTGCGGTCGGTGAGGGCTTCTGCGATGCGGTCGGTGGAGACTTGTTTGGTGCCGCCGGTCTTGTAGGGCTTCGCTCCGTCGGGGAGTGCGTCGGCGAGGCGTTCGAAGGTCCAGGTCCCGTAGTGGGCGCGGTCGAGTTCGGCGAGCAGGGCGAGTGCTTCCTGGGTGCGCATCCGCTTCGCGCCCGCTTCGGTGAGGACGTGGAGCAGGTCCTCCAGGAGGTCCCGGCGGGGTGCTGGTGCCGGGGTGGTGGCCGCTCCGGTGGCGAGGCCGGCGTCCTGGCGGAGTTTGACGGCCCGCTCGACGATCGGGGTGAGTTCGTCGATGCCGTTGCCGCGTTGGATGTAGAAGCAGCGCATCAGCCCGTCCCGGCTGGTGAACCCGGATGTCATGGCGGTGCCGAGGTCTCCGAGGTCGACGGTGCCGTCGGGGGCGATGCTCATGGGTTGCAGGGTGGTGGCGGTGATGCCTGCGGTGTGTTTGCCGGTGCCGAGGATGGCGTCGTTGCCCTGGTGATCGGCGATGGCGAAACACGCCCGGTTGGACAGGACCTTCGCCACCGCTCTAGGCAGGGACTCTTTCGAGGGGACTGGTGTCGCGAACAGGAACGTCACCCCGTATTTGCGGGCTTTCGCGACGATCTTGGCGACCAGCTCGGCGGCTTCGTCGCCGACGTCGGAGACGAACAGTTCCTGGCACTCGTCGATGACCACGACGCGGGGCCGCATGGACGGGTCGGCGGCGGCGAGTGCCCGGGTGAGCTTGGGTTCGCCGGCTGCGGACAGTTTCCGTCCGCGTTCGGACAGCTCGGACATGAGCTGTTTGAGGCCGTTGAGGACGGTGGGGACCTCGTCGGGGTCGTCGGAGACGAACAGCGTCCGGGCGACGGGGGCGAAGGGGTCGTAGTCGGCGTTGTGGGCCATGCAGTAGATGTCGATCTCGACGAGTGGGTCGAGGATGGCTCCGGCGAGGACGTTGATGATCAGGGTGGATTTGCCGGAGCCCATCATCCCGGCGATGCCCCAGTTCGTGCCGAACAGCCGTCCGTTGACCAGGTCGGCGCGGGGGGTGACGCCGACGGGGACACCACGGAAGTAGTCGGTGGTCCCCTCGTGCAGCAGCGGCCAGGGCGCGACCGGTTTGGTGAGTGAGCCTTGGTCGGCGACCCACAGGTCCAGCATGCCGGGGTGGTCGCGGGCTTCGGTGGGCCACACCTCCACCGGCAACCTCAGGAGGTTGTGGGCCAGGACGTCTTTGCGCTTGTTGAGCATCTCGACGGTGACGCCCTCGGGTAGCAGGAATTGGCAGTGCCAGCCTTTGCCGTCGTGGACGGGTGGGAGGTTCCAGCGGGGTGTCCAGCCGTGTTTGAACTTGGTGTTCAGTGCGCTCAGGCCGAGGTTGCGTAGGGCGTTGACCACGGCGCTTTCGTCGACGATCACGCCCCGCCCGCTGCCGTCCTCGTTGTCGGTGGGTGGTGCGGTCCAGGTGGGTGCTTCGGTGCGGGCTCGGCCGAGTGCCCACAACCCGAGCACCGCCCCGGCACCGGCGAGGGTGGCGATCACGGTGGCGTAGACGGTCACGAAGGTGACGGTCCAGGCCACGGCGTCGATCACCCCGGCAATCGGGGCGATGACCAGGGAAACATCCTTCGCCGCGATCGCGAGGACGGTCCCGAGGCCGAGGAGCATCCCGAGGGCGATCAGCGCGCCGACCCCAGCGGCGCGGGCCCAGGCGAGTGGGGCGTTGATCCAGTCCATGACTCGGCCATGACGCCGCTGTTTTTCGGCGGTGTCGCGGGCCTCCCATTCCAGGAGGCGGTCCTGGTCGCCGGCGATTTCGGCGGCGCGCATCTGCCGCTCATACCGGGAGGTGCCGTGAGTGTCGCGCCACCGCTGGATGAGGACTCCGGCGCCGGAGAACACGAACCACGTGTTCCTGACCAGGGCTTTCGTCCCGCCGATGGTGACGGGGTGGGTGGCGGCGGCGAGGGCGCTCCGGCCTGCGGTGTGCAGGTCGGAGCGGTAGAAGTCCCGCCGCGACACCACCACGTCGGTTCCCGGCGTCGAGGCGGTGTCTGTCTGCGGGCCGCAGGTGTGGTCGACGATCTCGCCCTCGATCACCACTGGGGCCTCGGCACCGGTGTCGGTGTGGTGGTGCAGGGTGATGACCGGCGCCAGCCCGTCCCCTGATGACGCGTGGTGGGCTGGGCTGGCGCCGCCAGCCCCCTTCTCCTGGCCGTCGTGGCGGTTGTGGTCGTCGTGGTGGTTCATCGCGTGCCTCCGGCGGTCTCGTCGCGGAGTTGGCGGGCGCGGGCGGCGGAGCAGCGCAGGGTGCGGCGGATGGATTCGGCCGAGCCGGGGTCGACCCGGCCGTCGTTGACGGCGGCCCGGAGCAGACCGCGAAGATCGTCGAGGGTGCGGCCGGTCGAGGCGGTTTCAAGATCATGGTCGGGGTCGACTCCGCCCCTCGACGATGATCTTGGGTGGGTCGACTGTCGCAGGTCAGCCCTCGACTCCCCACCCGACTCCTCGTCACGGCGGTCGAGGACGGCGACACCGCCTCCATGATCATCGTCGAGGTGCGAGTCGATCCCGGAGTCGAGGCAGTCGAGGTCGTAGTCGTAGTCGTTGGTGAGGCGGGAGCCGACGCATCCGGCGCCTTCGACGAGGGCGGCGAGTGCCCAGTCCCAGTCGTCGGCGCGGCCCTCGCCGCCCGGCACGGGCGGGGCGCCGTGGCGTCCCGGGCCGGTGGTCGCGGCGAGCGCCCGTCGGTGGACCTGGTAGGTCCCGGGCCGGTAGGTCAGCTGGGCGGTGCCTTCGGTGTCGATCACTGTTGCCGCGTCGCGGACGGCGAGGCGTCGTGCTCGGTCGGTCTTCGCCTCTACCAGCGCGGACAGGCGTGCCGCCCGGCGCTCAGCCCGGGAACGCGGTGCCCCGGCCAAAGTCAGTTGGTGCGCGGCGACCCCGGCGATGGACACGACCGCCATGACGACACCGGCGGTCCAGCCTTGGTCGAGGCCGTGGAGGAGGTTCATCGAGGCCGCGACCAGGGAGAACAGCACCACCCCGGCCTGCAACCCGGCCACCGGCCGGTCCGGTGTGCGGTGTCGGGAGGCGACGATGGCGAGGGCGAAGGCCCACATGCCGAGTTCGGTGATCCCGGCCAGCAGCACGCCGCCGGGTCCGTAGATGGTGGTGCCGTAGGCGGCCATCGCGGGTGCGGCCAGAGCGAACGAGAGCAGCGCGATCGGGTAGATGAGCAACTCGACGACGTGGGTGGATGCCCAGGTCAGGGCTCTATTCCGTGCGGCTGCCCGGGCTGTGGCGCGGGCCTGACGCCGCTCGGCCCGGCGCCGTTCAGCCGCATCGCGGTCGGCCTGGGCGCGGTCGCGTCGGGCGTTCTGCTCGGTGATCCGCCGCTGTGCGGCGGCGTCGGCGGCTTCGCGTGCGAGGCGGGCGTCCAGAGCGCGGCCTTCACGCCGCTCGGCCGCCCGGGTCGCAGCCCACGAGTGGTTCGTGGTGGTCATGCTCCGGCCCTCCCCTTGTCCTGCTGACCAGCTGAAACCCGCTCAGCGGGCGACTCAGGGCCGTCGGAGGCGTCGTCTGCGGCGGGCAGTTCGCCCCGGGGAGTTGAGGTCGGGACGGCTCGGCGGACCTGCCAGAGGCGCAGCTCAGCGGCGATCCACCAGCCGGTCATGAAGCCGAGCGGTGCGGTGAACCACCAGGTCAGGCCCAGCGTCGCCCCGGCCAGTACGGCGACGACGGCGATCTCGACCAGCCGGTCCCGGACCGCCGTAGCGACATGACGAAGCAGCGCGTTCATGCCGCTTCACCACCCTGACCAGCCGAAACAAGCACAGGCCGTCGAGGCGGAAGCGTCAGCAGACGGCCCGCGGGCGCCCCGTCAGACGGCCCGGTCGGGGCGTCGGAGTCGTGGAGGAGGTCGCCGTAGAGGCGGTCGATGACCTGCTCGGTCAGACCGTCCGGGCACCACGAGAAGCCCTGGTCAGCGCCGGGATCAGGGTCGCTGTCGGGTGGATCGAGAAGGAAATCCCCGGACCGGGGTGGAGACACACGAATGCCAAGGGCAGCATGGCCCATAGCCGATCACCTTCTTGTCAAGGTTGTTCGGTTAGGTCGCCGCCCCGGCGTGAAGAACCGGGGTGGTGACCGCAACCCCGCCGGGCTGGCGGGACCGCTCCTCCAAGCAAGACACGCCCCGTCCTCGGCTGTCAAGCACCAACCTCGACGAATCTCGCGGGCTCTGCTCGGCGCTCCCCCGCCACCCCAGATCGGTAACGGAACGTGACGGCAGATCTCGGAGAGGCGGCTGGTCGTTGTTTCCGCAGGTCAGTCTGCGTTCAGGGCGAGCTTCGGCCCGTGTGAGCGCCGGGCTCGTTGAGGGGGTGTGACGGATTGATCCGTCACACCCCCTCAATCCGTCACAGCCAAAATCGACGCCTGACCTGCACAGTTAGCATTGCTGTTACGGGTGTGACGGGTTGTGACGGATTGGGGGTCGTTTCGGGACATCCCCCGAAACTTCACTCTGCGTGACGAATCGGGGGGCTGGGGCGCCGCCGCGTCGGCGGCCGCGATTATCGGTGGCGCACGGTTGCGTTTCTGGTGCTATATATTGTGGTGTTCTGTAGGTGTTACCGGACACCTACTTGTCGCCTCTTTTGCTGCTTGTGGTGCCGGAGGGCTGCGGTTGTGAGCGTTACGGATGCAGACCCTTTTGCGCTAGGACCAGTCCGGGGCTGAGCACGGTGTTGGCGCGACTGGTTCCGCGATTTCAGGCGAGTGTTGGGGGGTGGGATTGTTGATTCGTGCGGCGAGCTGTTTCGGCGGGTGGAGCGGCTGACTGTTGCGTTTGCTGGACGTTAGGTGTGAGTGGTTGAGGTTAGGTTCGGTGCCGCGCTGTCGTGAGAGGTCGGGCATCGTCTGGGTCGGTGCCCGACCCTGTCGCTGGAGATCGTCTTGTGTCTCGGATTTGCTTATTATTGGCCCGGATTTCCCCGGATTTGTATAGATCATCTTCGGGGGTTCGGGCTTGGGGGCTCTCGGGTTGTCGTGCGGGGCTGGTGGTGGCCCTGTGACGGCCGCCGGGGGCGGGTGAGGAGACGTGCTGATCGGCTTTGATGGGGCTTTGAACTGGCTGGAAGCGGCTGAGAAGCGGCATTGACGCGCTTCTGGGGTGGGTCCGATCGGTCGTGGCGGGTGGACCTGTGGTGGTGGTGCCCGGTGGGTCGCGGAGCGGCCATGATCATCAGTACGTAGTTCCATGCTTTGAAAAAAAGGCAAAGGTCAAGGTCAACCGACTGCGACAGGGTGGGCGGTTTGAGCTGGTTTGGGCGTATCTGTCCGTAGTGGCTGAGTGTGCTCACGCGATTGCTTCTGGTAGTGGTTCTTGACCAGTGGGGGGGGGCGTGTTCGCATGCGGTCGTGAGTACGAAGAAGTTCGCATCCGCGTCCCGTGTTATCGGGACTGTGTTGGTTGTGGCTGTTGCGATGGGGTCGGCCACTGGGATCGCTTCGGCCGAAGCTCCGGTAGTGATGGCAGGCGTCTCGGTCGCTGCCCCCAGTCAACGCGGAGACCTTGAAGCTAGTGGAGTCTCCCCGGTTGGGGATGAATCGCTGAGTCCGGATGAGGCGCGCCGGGCCGCCGAAGAGGCAGAGTATTTATTCTCTGTTGTGCTTGTGAACGACGGTGGGCGGTGGCGGGTAAATCCGGCGTTTTCTCGCGATAAAGATTTTCGAGAGCTGACCCAGGTGGCGGAAGCGCTCAATGCGCCCATTGCTTACCATGCGATCGACTCCCCGCAGTATCGCGAATGCGTGCTCAATGCTGTAGGGCTAGGGGCTCTTACTGCGGGTGCAGCTAAAGGGGGCTCTCAGCTCGCGTATCTCATGGCTGCTAAGAAGTGGAAAGACGTCGCGTACGTGCTGGCGCGTTTGGTCGGAGTGAACGCGTTAAAGGGTGGTCTTGCCGGGGCGGCAGTTTCTTTGGCGGGAGCTGGAGCGTGGTGCGCGACTCCGTGGGCGAAATGAAGCTGTATCGGATCTTTAGGACGCCCAGTGCTGCGCGAGATGCTGCTGACTTCGTTCTCGGACACCTTCGCGAAAGAGGCGCAGTCGACTACTTTTCGGAAGAGAGATTCAATCCTGTCATTGAGCTGGCTCGACATGGCGCATGGAGTGAGGCGGCAAAAGAGTATCGGAGCATCACGGGTGCGGGCATTAAAGATAGCGTAATTGCAGCCGAGATTGCCCGACGGATCGTCGAAGACGATAAGCGCCGATGAATAGGCGATCGTTCCCTGCCCGCCATGAGTCTATATCGCCGATCATCGTGGGCAAGTCGATCCGGCCCGGAGCCCGCCCTGGCGGGTGAGGACCGGAAGCGGCGCGGCAGCCCGGGGTTGTTCGGTTCAGCGCAGCGCCCTGCTCTGCGGGACCTCGTCTTTTGCGTTACCCAGTTAGCCGGGCTAAGAGCGTGTTTGGAAATTCTAGTGGGTTGAGGGTGTCGTGTGTTTCTGCTGGCGGGTGGCGGGGTATCCACGGGCGATGCGGCGGGTGATGGTGTTGATCGCGGCCCAGCGGATCATGGCTTCGGATGTGGTGGGGTGGCGTTCGTAGTCTCGGGCCAGGCGTCGGTGTGCGGTGAGCCAGGCCAGGGTCCGTTCGACCACCCACCTTCGTGGGATGACGGTGAATCCGCGCTGCTCGGGTGGCTTGCGGATGATCTCGATCGTTGTCTGCAGGATCGTGGCGGCCCAGTCGAGCAGTCGCCCGGCGAAGCCGGCGTCGGCGTAGACGAACCGCACCCTGGTGCGCAGGTAGAGGTTGAGCAGGATCGGCTTGGCGCCGTCGCGGTCCTGTACCGAGGCCGAGCACACCATCGTGGTCAGCAGCAGACCGAGGGTGTCGGTCACGATGAACCGTTTCCGTCCGCCTGTCTTCTTCCCGGCGTCGTAGCCGCGGGAGTCCTGGCCGACGGTGTCGGCGCCCTTGACCGACTGGGAATCGATGATCCCCGCACTCGGCTCCGGATCACGGCCCTCGGCGATACGTAACTGCCCCCGCACGACCGGGAGGATCTTCTCGGTGACCTTCTGCTGTTCCCACTGGTTGAAGTACCAGTAGACGGTCTGCCAGGGCGGGAAGTCCACCGGCAACGCCCGCCAGGCACACCCGGTCCGCACGACATACAAGATCGCGTCCAGCACGTCCCGACGAGCATGAGCAACAGGCCGCCCCCGCCGCGCGAGCGGCGGTAACAACGGCTCGATCACCACCCACTGGGCATCACTGGTGTCCGAGGGGTACCGGCGCGGTCGTTCCTGCATGCCGACCACGATGGAGCACCCCAGCCGTGTCGACCATCCCGACACACCCACCATTTCCAAACACGCTCTAAGTGTCTAGCGTGCTCCGCCGCAGGCGGGGCCGTGGCGGTCCTCCGGGCCGGGTGCGTGCGGGAGTGACGCGTCTGCGCGGGACCGGCACCCGGTCCCGGGATCACAGCACTGTGCATAGGTGTGGTCGCTGTTGATCTTGGGGTGACGGTGTCGAGCGCGAAGCGCGCGAGCGCTGTCGGCCCGGCGGGCCGAGTCGGTGGCGTTCCGCCACTGAAGGTCAACGGCGACAGGACCTATGCATCCTCTGATGATCTTCGGTTCGGGCCGCTGGTTGTGTGTGGACGGAGCCGGTTGGTGTGGTGCTGCCGCGCCGCTTCCGGTCCTCCCCCGCCGGGGGCGGGGTGCGGTCCGGGTCGGCTTGCCGACGACCGCCTGGTGCCGGTTCACCGCGCAGCAATATGTGCGTTTTCTTAAGGAAAACGCGGGCGGGCGCCTCCGACGTCGTCGTCTGGCCTGACTTCGGTCACTTGTCTTAGTGCTTCGCCGCGGGCTGACGGAGCGCGTCGAGGAGGGCCTGTTTGTCGGCGGGGACGGCGGGCGGGAAGGTCTGCTGGGTGCCGTTGATGGCGATGGTGGCCGAGCGCAGTGGTCGGAGCTGGCGGACGACGTTGCGGATGGTGAGCCCGGTGCGGTTCTGGATCTCGCGGGCGACTGCGAGGGCGGTGAACACGATGGTCAGGTGCGCTTCGATGGACTGGCGTTGGTGGTGGAACATCGGGCGGGCGCGTAGGTCGGTTTTGCTCATCCGGAAGGACTGCTCGACGTGCCAGAGGTCGTGGTAGTCGCCGATGATCTCCCCGGCCGCTGCGCCGCCGGCCGGGATGTTGGTCACGTAGCCCTTCAACCCGACCAACCGGTATGCCCGAGCCAAGGAGGCCTCGTCCAGGGCGCGGGAGCCGTTGGTGACCTTGACGAACCGCGGTGTGCGCGCGGGCTTCTCGCCGGCGATGACCTCGCGGGCCCGGTTCTCCTGCAGGGTCAACGTGCGCCGGTCCCGGACGGCCCGCTTCGTGGAGTAGGCCCAGACCGCCCGCCAGGATCCCGGATGCTGGTTGGGGTTCCAGACGGGCTCGGCCTTGACCTTCGGGCTGTTCTCGCTGCGCCCGGTGCGGCGGTCGCGTGGTGTGAGGGTGTCGATGATCTGCCCGTCGACGAAGGCGTCGCCGTGCCAGTGGAAGTGCGACTCCAGGTCAACCGGGGCCTTGGTGAGTCGGGAGCCGACGATGAACCGCAGGCCGGCCTCGTCGAGGTCGCGCAGGTTCGCGGCCGAGAGCATCCCTGCGTCGGCGACCACGACCATCCCGCCCGGCTCGACCGGCAGCTGGTGTCGGGCCCGGAAGGCCTCGATGATCGGCAGGATCGTCGCGGTCTCGGTCTTGTTGCCCTCGAAACAGCCGATCTCGAGGGGGAACCCTGCGCGATCGACCAGCAGCCCGACGACGACCTGCGGGTCGACCCGGCGTTCCTTGGAGAACCCGACCTTGCGCAGGTCGTCCTCCTTCTCCGCCTCGAAGTAGAGGGTGGTGACGTCGTAGAGACACAACGACACATCCCCACTGCCACGGGCGTGGGTGAAGCAGGCCCTCGCGATCTCGTCGCGGTAGCTGCGCCCGGTGCAGCGCAGCAGGGTGCGGCGCATCGTCTTTTCGCTCGCCGCGGTGACGCCCAGACCGGCCAGCACCCGACCGGTGTCCAGGATGGACGTGGGCTCGACGATCCGGGCGATCACCAGGTCGCGGAACGTGTCATCAGCGACCTCTGCGAACCCGAGGCCCGCGTAGACCTCGGCGAGGATGTCGAACAGCACCCGCGACCCGGTCGTGATCACCTGCGGCGCACCCACCCGCCGGGTTGTGGTGCTCGGGGCGCGCCGCGGCATCTGGCCGAACAGCCCCTCCTGCGTGGCACCGCCGGCCGCGGTGGGCGCGATCAGCTCGGCCCGCCGGGGTGACGGCGCGACGCCCAGATCCAGGGCCTGCTGTGCAGCGTCGTCGATCAGCCCACGGGCCTGCTCGACCAGCAGGCCCAGCTCGGCCTCGGTGTGCGCTGACCCGACATGGGCCACGATCCGTCGATGGCCCTGCACGGACTCGGCGATCTGGACCGCGGTCGCCCCGGAGGCCGTCCGTACCCGCCTCACCCACGCCACCTGACCGAGCGTAGAGCACCGAATTAGTGCCTCACACCGCTCCCGCGCAAACACATCACCGCAGCTCAGCGCAGTACAAGCTGCGAAACCAGGCTCGGGTGACCAAAGTCAGGTCCAGATGCGCCGCAGAGCCCCCGGAGAACACGTCGAGCCCTACAGGCACCGGAGAGACCGGCCGAAGCTTCAGAAGCTCGCTGAGCAGCTGCACGGCTGGCTCCGCGACGACCTCACCGCACTCGAAGCCGCCGAACCAGCCATGCCCGTCGAGGACCGCGCAGCCGACACCTGGGAACCACTCATCGCGGTCGCCGACCACGCCGGAGGCCACTGGCCCGACCGCGCCCGCGCCGCGATCCTCGCGTTACAGGACGAGGACGACGGGGACGACCGCTCCGAACGCATCCGACTGCTCGCCGACTGCCACGCGGCGTTCGGTGACGAGCAGGCGTTGCCGACGATGCGGCTCCTCCAGCAGCTCCGCGCCGATCCCGAGGCCCCGTGGGCCGACTACGGACCACGCGGCGAAGGACTCACCGCCATGCGCCTCGGGAAACTTCTGGCTGAGTACGACATCTCTTCCGAAAGAATCACTTTCCCCGGCTTCGGCCAGACCAAGGGCTACCGCCGCGCGGCGTTCACCGACGCTTGGCGGCGATACACGCCCGATTTGGTCACGGACAGCAACGACCGGGTAGAACTGCCTCTCGATTCATCGTTGTAGCTGGTCAGCGCGCTGATGGGTCATGCTCCGATCAGCCGGAGCATGACCCATCAGCGCTTCGTTGTCATTGCTTAGGAGGCTTAAGCCTCCTAAGCGTTTCAAGCCTCCTAAGATCAACTTAGGTTCTGACCTGTCGATCCGCCTCCATTTAGGAGGCTTAGAGGTCGTTTCAGAACGAGGTCGGTGTGTCTGTTGTGGACGTCGGTCGAGCTGGGGCAGGCTCTCGGCGTGGTAGTTGCTGATCTTGTTCCGGACTCGTTGTGGGTGCGGGTGGAGCCGTTGCTGCCGGTCCGGCCGCCGCGGCGGTTCCGGTTCCCGGGTCGGCGGCCGGTGGAAGACCGGGTCGCGTTGGTCGGGATCGTGTACGTGCTCAAGACCGGGATCGCGTGGCGGGATCTCCCGACCGCGGCGTTCGGGGTGTCGGGGGTGACGTGCTGGCGCAGGTTGCGGGACTGGACCGAGGCCGGGGTGTGGCCGGGGCTGCACGAGTTGCTCCTCGCCGAGCTCCGCGCGGCCGGCGAGCTTGATCTGAATCGGTGCGCGGTGGACTCCTCACATGTCCACGCGCTCAAAGGGGGGCTCTTGTCGGGCCGTCGCCGGTCAACCGTGGCCATCCCGGCTCCAAGCATCACCTGATCGTCGAGGCCCACGGCCTGCCTCTCGCGGTGAAGCTGACCGGGGGAAACCGGCACGACATCACTCAGCTGTTACCGCTGGTGGAGGCGATCCCACCGATCCGGGGTCGTCGTGGCCGGCCCCGCCGACGACCCGGGACGCTCTACGGGGACCGGGGCTATGACTCCCAGCCACACCGCCGACGCCTCCGTGCACTCGGTATCCGCCCGCACCTGGCCCGCCGCCGCCGCGGCCACGGCTCCGGCCTCGGGAAACACCGCTGGGTCATCGAACGCGGCTTCGCCTGGCTCCACGCCTTCAAGCGACTCCGAACCCGTTACGAGCGCCGAGCCGACATCCACCTCGGCCTACTCCACCTCGCCTGCGCCCTGATCTGCCACCGAGAGCTCACGAAGTCATTCTGAAACGACCTCTAAGACGTTGCCTCTTCGTCCCCTGCATCCATGACCATCGATCGACCCTCAGGAGGAGGCTGCTCGAGCAGCAGGCGTACGAGCTCCGCACGCTCTGTCTCGGTGAAGACTTCGCGGATCGATGCCGCTGCGCGGGCCGGGCTCGAGACGGCGATGCTCCGTCGTGTTCGGCGCGGGGCAGGACCTGGGTTGGTCAGACCACCAACTGGCTGTCGCCGGTACGGAGGTCCGGCGGCAACGATTGCCTCCTGCTCTTGCTGAGACAGCGTGCCGAACTGTCGCGCTTGCTCGACCTTGAGGGACCCATCCTCTAGTGCCTCGCGCAACGCCGGGACGAGGCCGAGCAGAGCCATCCGCTGGCTCACGTACATCGGAGTTCGACCGATACGGGATGCCAGGGCTCGCTGCGTGGTGCCGGTCTCCTCGACGAGCCGGCGCATGGCCTCGGCCTCGTGCAGCGGCCCGAGCGCTTTCCGGTGGCTGTTCTCTACGAGCATGACCTCGTACATCGACGCGACGCGCTCATCGTTGACGACAGCCGGGATGTTTTGGAGGCCGGCCACCATCGCTGCGCGCAGACGGCGGTTCCCAATCAGCGCAACCCAACGCGCCTTCTCGGCCGACGCGTGCTGGTCTGGGTAGCGGCTCGCGAACGCAGCGGTTGAGCAGACGACGATGGGCTGCAGGATGCCGTGCGCCCCGATCGTCGAGACCAGCTCGTAGAACTCGCTGCCCTCGTCGTCGTTAGCCGAGCGCTGGTTCAGCGGGTTGAAGACGATGTCCTCGACAGGAAGCAGCAAGCTGGTAGGCCCACTGGGCGCGTCCTGAGCAGCCGGAGGTGTCTCAGCCGTCTCCTTCGCCTGGGGAGCTGCCTGTTCCCTGACCGCTGCCTCCGGGGCCGCGGCCGTGTAGCTGTCGCCAACCTCCTCCTTCGCGAGCTCTGCCAGGTTGATGCGCTTCCCCATCGATCAGCCCCCGTTCGTAGAGGAAACGCCGTTTACAGCGCTGGCGTGCCGTGGCCCGTCTCCTCCTGTTCCGAGAACCTCGAGCGCAAGCCGGAAGAAGTCCTGCCGAGCCTCGAGCGCCACCCGGTTCTTGGCGTACTGAACCACGGTGACGCCGTCGGCGGGCGCGCGCGTGTGCAGCTTGTAGTGCCGGATGACAGTGTTGAAGGCCGGCCACCTTTTCGCGGCGATGTACTCGCGGGTCTGCTCCAGGTCGGCGGTCCCGTCACGCGGATCCCAGTTGTTGAGCAGAACCCTCCACGGGACTCCTGCCGGCTGGATTACCCGCTCGATCGAACGCGTCGCAGGATTGAATGACAAAGGCTCAGGCTCGAGCGGGACGATGACGTCATCTGCCTGCGTGAGGACGGCCTGCAGAATGGACTCATTCTCCAGGCTTCCAGGCGTGTCCACGAAGATGTGTGAGTACTGCTTGATCTCGCGGAGCTTGCCGAGCAGTTTCGGGTTGTCGTGGCACTGCTCGAAATCGAAAGGCAGTTCGTTGCCTGCTCGCTCTGCCCACTCAAGCATTGACGCCTGAGGGTCGGTCGACACTCCCAGGACCGGCGATGAGTCCGCTGTGCCGCCCAAGGTGTCGGCTACTACGGCCGCCAGATTGACGGTGACCGTCGTCTTGCCGACGCCACCCTTCTGATTCGCAACTACGTGCACGCCGGCCATGAGGTGTTCCCTAAGGTTGATGTTGTTCGGGGTTGGTGCCCCGGATGCCCAGAGCGGTGGGGTGTGGCTGATCGCTGGCTGTCGTGTGGTGGCTCGGAAGGAATAGCCGCCCTGTCGTGCTGGACAGGCCTGACCACTGATTCGGATCTGTGCGGACCGTCGCTGATTAGGGACCTGATGGCGGGTTGTCCACGGGCGTGACCTGCAACAACAGGAGCCTGTGCGTGGCGCGACAGCCAGTGATCTGGATCGGGATCGGGATCGATGTCGGGAAGAGGAGACACCATGCATGCGCGATCGACACCGACGGCAAGGTGGTGTTCTCCCGCAAAGTCAGCAACGACCAGGCCGCGATCGAGGCGTTGCTGGTCCGCGCCGCGGAAGCAGCCCGGGACGTGCGCTGGGCCATTGACCTGACCTGCAGCTATGCGGCGCTGCTGCAGGTGGTCCTCACCTCGGCCGACCAGCAGGTGGTCTATGTCCCCGGTCGGGTCGTCGATCGGATGAGCGGCGTGTTCCGGGGCGAGGCCAAGACCGACGTCCGCGCCGCGAAGGTCATCGCCGAGACCGCCCGCATGCGCGGCGAGGACCTCACCACGGTCACCGCCACTGATGAGACCACCGCCGAGCTGGCCCGGCTCGTGGCCCATCGCGAGGACCTGATGGCCGACTGGGTACGCGGGGTCAACCGGCTGCGTGACCTGCTCGGGTCGATCTTTCCCGGTCTCGAGGCGGCGTTCGACTACTCCACCCGCAGCGCTCTGGTGCTGGTCACCGGGTTCCAGACACCGCAGGCGCTCCGCGACGCCGGCGAGGCCACGGTGATCGAGTACCTGCGTGACCATCGGGCCTGGGCACCAGGTATCGCTGCGATGGCCGCCACCGCGATCGAGGTCGCCCACGCCCAGACCGTGGCCCTGCCCAGCGAGACACGGACCGCGATCCTTGTTGCCGGCCTGGCCCGACGACTGCTGGAACTCGACCGGGAGATCAAGGACACCGACAAGCTGATCACCACTGTGTTCCGCTCCCACCCGGACGCGGCGATCATCGAGTCGCTTCCCGGCCTCGGCCCTATCCTGGGCGCGGAATTCCTCACCGCCACCCACGGCGGTGTCGGCCCTGAACTGGGCGGATTCGCCACCCCAGGACGGCTGGCCTTCTACGCCGGACTCGTCCCGGTGCCCCAGGACTCCGGCCGGATCAGCGGGAACCTGCGCCGCCCACGACGCTACAACCGCCGTCTGCGGCGAGCATTCTACATGGCCGCACTGTCCAGCCTCAAGGTCGGCGGCCCATCCCGGGCCTTCTACCAGCGCAAACGCAGCGAAAGAATACTGCACACCCAAGCTCTGCTCGCCCTGGCCAGACGCCTGGTCGACGTCCTGTGGGCCCTGCTGCGTGACCGAAGGATGTTCACCATCACCGCACCACAACCCGCTATCGCGGCTTGACACGGTCATTCGGATTCCCTCCGTCTGCTTCCCACCAAGGTCTGGTGGTACTTCGGATAGCCACATGCTCTCAGACCTGTGCCGACTCGCTGCGAAGGGCGCGTACTCCGCGCGTCGTGTATCGAACATTTGTTCTATTCTGGCCATGGAGTAGTACTGCAACGGCGTTTCACTATGCTGGTGGGTGCTGGCCGCGGCGCCGGTAGTGGCACAGGGCCCCGGCAAAGTCGTGATGGGTGGGTCCTGAGCTGCGGTGACGTGCGGGGTGGGTGCGGACACAGGCTTGGCGTGATCATGAGGGTGTCGAATCCTTGCTCACGTCAGGAAGCCTGTGTCCGCAGTGTCAGTGTCTCCGATCGTTGCTGCTCTGGAAGGCCTGGAGGTCGGTCCTGACGCGGGGAGAGCCGCGCCGGTCGGTGAGGCGGCGGGGTTGTCGCTGGTGGAGGCCCTGTCGCGAGTGCCGGACCCGCGGAAACCACGCGGTGTCCGCCACGGTGTCCTCGCGGTGTTGCTACTGGGGGCGTGCGCGGTGTTGGCGGGGGCCCGGTCGTTCACCGCGATCGCCGAGTACGCCCATGACGTCGGCCGCGCCGTGCTGGACGTGCTCGGGGTGGGCGCGGTCGCTCCGCACGAGTCGACCATCCGCCGGGTCCTGCAACGGGTCGACGCCTCGGCGCTGGAGGCGGCGTTGCAGTCCTGGGTGTTGCCCCAGCTCAGCGCCCAGCCGGCGGCGGAGGGCACACCCCGGCGGGAACAGCGTCGCGTGCTGGCCTTGGACGGCAAGACCCTGCGCGGCGCCCGCGTCCGTGCCGCCGACGGCAGGGTCTGGCTTCCGCATCTGGTGTCGGTGCTCGACCAGACCAGCGGTGGCGTGCTCGGCCAGGTTCAGGTCGCAGAGAAGGGCAGCGAGATCACCGCGTTCACCGCGCTGCTCGACCCCCTCGACCTCGACGATGTACTGGTCACCGCGGACGCTCTGCACACCCAGCGAGCCCACGCCGACTACCTACACCGCCGCGGCGGGCACTACCTGATGACGATCAAAGCGAACCAGCCCACGCTGCTGGCACGGGTACGGGCGCTGCCCTGGACCCAGATCGGCGTCGCTGATCGTCAACGCGGGCGTGGGCACGGCCGCGTCGAGACCCGCACGATCAGCGTGGTCAGCCTGCACCCCTGTCCCGACCTGGGCGCAGAGTTCTTCCCCCACGCATCCCAGGCGATCAAGCTGGTGCGCCGGCGTCGCCCACTGCGGCCTGGCGGGAAGTGGAGAACCGAGACCGCCTACGCGATCACCAGCCTGACCAGCACCGACGCCGATCCAGGACTGCTCGCCCGCTGGATCCGTGGGCACTGGTCGATCGAGAATCGCCTGCACTGGGTCCGTGATGTCTGCTTCGACGAAGACCGCGCCACCGCCCACACCGGTCACGCCCCGCAGGTCATGTCGGCGTTGCGGAACCTCGCGATCACCGCGCTACGCCTGCACGGCGTCAGCAACATCGCCGCAGCACTCCGCCACCACGCCCGCGACCCCCATCGACCACTGACCACCTACAAGATCATCTAGCGACTTTGCCGGGGCCCTGCACCCCTGAAACCGGTCGCGCCACCGCGACGGCCCGACAAGACAACCGGCCAGAATGACATCCGCGCAGCACCCCGACGGTGCCCCCGGTCGGAGTCGAACCGACACCGGTGACCCTTTTAAGAGGCCTGCCTCTACCATTGGGCTACGGGGGCCGCCCCCACGCCACGACCCGCGATCCTAGTCTAGAAACAGGGGCCTGTCCCAGGAACGGTGTTTCTGGCCGGGGAGTCCTCGGTGTCGTGACACACGGTGAGGCGGACTCGATCGTCGGTCAGGTGAGTGCGCCGAGAGCGAACACCACGCAGGACAGGGCGAACCCGACCAGCGAGATCAGGGTTTTGATCACGCTCCAGGTACGGAACGTGGTCGGGACGTCCATGCCGAGCAGGCGCCCGATCATCCAGAAACTGGCGTCGTTGACATGCGGGAAGATCGACGACCCGGCGGCAAGTGCCAGCACGACCGCGACAGTCTGCACCGGCCCGAGCCCGGCCGCAACGACAGAGGCACCGAGTAGCCCGGCAGCGGTGGTGATCGTGACGGTCGCAGTGCCGAGCGCGATCCGCAGGATCGCCGAGACCACGAACACCGACACGATCACTGGCAGACCCGTCGCGCCCAGGGTCCCGGCGAGCGCGTCACCGATACCGCTGGCGATCAGAACCGCCCCGAACATGCCCCCCGCACCGGTGATGAACACGACCGACGCGATCGGCTTCAGGGCGTTGTCGAGCAGATCCTCGACCACCGCCGCAGACTGGCCGCGGCCGGTGCCGAGCACACAACTAGCAACGAGCACAGTGATCAGCAGAGCGATCGGGGTCGACCCGATGAACATCACGATCTCCGCCCACGCCGCGGCGTGATCGATGGCGCCGGTCTTGCCCAGGGTCGAGACCGTGGTGTTCGCGAAGATCAACACAAGTGGGAGCAACAGCAGCGCGACAACGGTCCCCGGCCGGGGCGGCGGCGCGACGGTGTCATCGTCGATCATCGGGCCACCGGTCAGCAGGTCCGGGACCGGCAACACGATCCGCCGGCCGATCCACACGCTGTAGAGGTACGCGCCGAGGTACCAGGTCGGAACAGCGACCACGACCCCGATCAGGATCACCAGCCCGACATCCGCACCGAGCAACACAGTCGCCGCGACCGCACCCGGATGCGGCGGCAGGAACACATGCACCGTGGACAGCGCCGCAGCAGCGGGCAGAGCGTGGATCAGGACACCGCCCCCAACCCGGCGAGCGATCGTGAAGATGATCGGCAGCATCACCATGAACGCGGCATCGAAGAAGATCGGGAACCCGAACAGCAGCGACACCACACCCAACGCCAACGGAGCCCGCCGGTCGGTGAACCGAGCCACCAGAGCATCCGACAACGCCCGAGCCGCACCGCTGGTCTCCGCGAGCCGCCCGAACATCGCGCCGAGCCCGACCAACAAGGCGACCTCACCGAGTGTCGACCCAAACCCGTCGACCAGGACGTCGAGGACCTCACCCGCCGGGATCTGAGTGGCGAACGCCGTCCCCGCGGACACGATGATCAACGCAAGCAGCGGATGCACCTTGAACCGGATGATCGCAACCAGCAGAGCTGCGATCGCACCCGCAGCGATCCCCAACAAGACACCGGTACTCAACGGTGAGACCCAGTTCTCCACCCACGCCCCCTGCCCGCATGTAAGTAGGAGCACCTGATATTCGGAAACAGAGATCAGATGCTATCGCCGCATCCTGCCGCAGAACGAGCAATCGTCAAGACCTGTGGATGAAGATCTTTTAGGCGGCTTCGGTGTGGGTGCGGGCATCGGGTCGTTCGACGAGGCGGCCGGCGTCGAATCGGGCTCCGGCTCGGACGAGGGCGACCAGGTGCGGTCCGTTCACGGCGCGCCATCGGTTCTGGGCGGCCTCGATGAGCTTGAACGCCATCGCCAGTCCGGCCGCGCGTGACCCGGGCCCGCGGGTGACCCGGGTGCGGTGGCGGACCGTCGCGAACGTGGACTCGATCGGGTTCGTGGTGCGTAGGTGTTGCCAGTGTTCGGCGGGGAAGTCGTAGAAGGCGAGCAGTTCGTCGAGGTCGTCACCGATCTTCGTGACGGCCTTGCCGAACTTCGCCCGGTAGGCGGCCTCGAAGCGGGCCACGGCGTCGAGGGCTCTGCGCTTGTCCTCGGCGTTCCAGATCTCGGTCAGCGCCTTCTTCGCCCCCGGATGCGCTGACTTCGGCAGCGCGGCAAGGACATTGGCGGTCTTGTGGACCCAGCAGCGCTGCTCGCGGGTCTGCGGGAACACCTCGCGCAGCGCGCCCCAGAACCCGAGCGCGCCGTCAGCGACCGCGAGCACGGAGCCTTTCCCAACCTGTTTGTGCTGGTCAGGGGTGTGAGGTGCGTGGCTTGTCGTGAGATGGGTGGGGCTCCTGGTAGACGGATAGCTGTCGCGCCACCGCCTACCGAGGAGCCCCGCGTGTTGTCCTACCCATCCGGGATGTCGATGTCCACTCGCACGGTTCGTGTCCTGGCCGGGCTGCTGCGCGGACATCGTCGCCGGATCGGGACCCGGTGGCGGCTCCTGACCCCGGCCCGCCAAGCCCTGCTCGTGCTCGCGCACCTACGTAAGGGCGAGACCTACACCGACCTGGCCAGCGGATTCAGAGTCGGGAAGTCCACGGTGTCCCGGTATGTCGCCGAGGCGATCGGGCTGCTCGCTGCGCTCGCGCCGACCCTGGAGCAGGCCATCACGGTCGCGGCCGGGAAGGCGTTCGTGATCCTGGACGGGACGCTGCTGCGTATCGACCGGGTCGGCATGGGCTCGGGCTATGACCGGGCGTTCTATAGCGGGAAGCACAAGTGTCACGGGCTGAATGTGCAGGTCATCGCCGACCCCGCGGGTCGGCTGGTGTGGATCTCCCCGCCGCTACCGGGGGCACGGCACGACATGGGCGCTGCCCGGATCCACGGGATCATCGACGCGGTCAACACCACCGGGGTGCGGGCGGTCGCTGACACCGCCTACCAGGGCGGCGGTCCCGCGATCACCGTCCCGCACCGACGCCGACGCCGCGATCTCGACACCGGCCGGTACCGGCCCCTGTCAGCGAATCAGAAGGCCGTCAACGCCGCTCACGCCCGACGGCGGGCACCGGGTGAGCGGGTCAACGCCGAGCTGAAGAACTGGAAGATCCTCCGCAAGATCCGCTCCAGCCCCTCCCAGGCTGCTCAGCTCGTCGCAGCGATCCAGACCCTCATGATCACCACCGCCTGACCAGCACAAACAGGTTGGGAAAGGCTCATTGCAGGTCGCCTCCTCTGTGTAGGTGGCTGCTTGCAGAGCCCTGGCGGGGTCGTCTCCCCGGCAGGGCTCGTTGATCACATGTAAGTGCCTTGCAGTTTTAGTGCCAGCTAACAATCTCACGGTCGGCGCGACGGGGTCAAGTGCTGCCCGCGCCAGAGGTCAGAGCACACAGCCTCATCAGCGCGCTCCGGTGACGAACGGACGCGGCCATCGTCAAGGTCGCCCGCCGGCCTCGCCGCCGCCTCCGAGCGGAGCACCAGGGCACCTCCCGACGGGGCGATCAAATAGCCTCTTCGACTACCACGACGGCCCCCCTAAAAAGGAGAATCGATTGAGGCTTATTCAGGCTCCGTCAGGTAAGTGCGTAGAAGATGAGTCCGATGACTGCCGAGATCGTCGTTTTAAATGTGGCGTAGGGTCGACGGTAGTCTGTGTGGAGAACTTTCCACGACTTGATATGGGCGATGACTCGCTCGATGGTGGCGCGTGTGCGGTTGAGGCTCTTGTTGAATGTTTTCTGCCAGTCGAGAAGTTCCCGGCCGGGTTGTTTTTTGAACGGGGTGAGCATGCCGCGCCCGATGTAGCCTTTATCGCCGATCGGTGGGTATGTGGCGAGGTGGTCGAGGGCGCCGGATTGGTCGAGGCAATGTAGGTCGTGTCGGGAGCCTGGGGTCGGGTCGGAGATCCACGACAGCTGCCCTTCCAGGGTGGCTGCGACCTGGACGACGACGCCGGTGGTGCGATGCTTGCCCGACCACAGACCTGGTACGGCGGTCCATGACCAGCAGGGCAGCAGGGTTCCGTCGATGATGTACTGCCGATCGGCACGAAGCTCCTCCGCAGTCGGAACTACACTCCGCAGCGCCTGCGCCAGCAACGGTGTCACCCCCGCGATCGCTCGACTGACCGTCGACTGCGACACCCCGTAGGTTTCCGCCAACTCCCACTGCACACGATTCCCGCGCAGATACGCCAACGTGATCACCACCGACCAGAACAATCCCAGAATCGGCGGCCAAGGCCGTCGCAGGCCAGTCGCGTTCCGCTGATCCTGCTCATGCACCAGAGCGGCAAGATCCTGAATCTCATCACGCCGAAAGCCAGTGGTATAGTACATACTGCGACAGCCCATTCATCTCGGATTGATTCGACAAACCAATCTTCGCGATGGACGGGCTGTCGCCCAACCCGACACGCCGGGCTAGATCGTTATTTCACGGGCCCTGAATAAGCCTCCATCACTTCACTTGTGTGACATGCGGAAGTTCCCGAGCGATGTTGCGTTACGAACACGCGAGAGACACTGAAAAAGATCTTTTTAAACACATTCTTAGGCCAAGATCAACTGGTAACGGCCACAGCCCACGCCGACTTTTCCCAAGCCGGATGTTCAACTCGGATTATAATTTCATTTTGCGTCGCGGCAGAGCGCTCTGGTTGAAACGTTACAACTTCCGAACCAGAGCAAGATAGTAGCACTCTGCGCTGACCGATAAGTAATGTTACGAATCCAGTTCCGACGCACGATGCACTGAGCATCAGCGGCCATGTCCCCCGAAAGCCGGTCAAGGTTAGATCAGCCCGCAGGTCAGCCCTTCCTGAGCCAGACGCAAAAGTCTGGTCCGGTACACTCTTTAATGCTCCGGCTGCGATACGTCGTGCTTCATCCTGCAGCTGTAGGAAAACAGGATCAGACAGGTTTTCCCCACCTATCAGGGATTCCGGCGCGCACGCTGTTATCACCGCCACGAGCACTGTCAGCGCAGCTATCGCCTTGATTCGCCGAGTCCAGCCCGACATCCTAGACCTCAGTAAGGCACTGGATACCCGTCGGCAGGAAAGCCGTCCCCTTCTGCCCATTCACTGTAAAGAAAACGAAATCACCACTAGGGTAAGCACGCAGGTACTGTCGAGGAGCTAGCTTTTTCGAGCAAGAGATCTGCGTAGTCAATGTCTTCGAGTACCCACCACCCAGCTGGGCATTCAGCACCTCAAACGACTCCAACCGTCGAATTTACCGATGCTTGCAATGCAATAGATTGGGAAATATTACAGTCCCCGCCTTGGGCTTGATAACACTCCGCGACCTTATTTGGACTCCTCTTTCCCGGCTGCACCTCGGTCACCACAATATGGGCCATCAACTGAGTTCCAGGCTGATCAGAAAAAGGCTTTGCTGTCCGAAAGTGCTCCGCAACGGCGGGGTTTTCACCATTTTGAAGGACCGCAGCTGTGGGGGTGTCGGCAGGGTGTGGGGTGTCTGCTGCGGCGATTCCGCTGGTTGAGCCCATTGCGATGGCGGTGATGAATGCCGCGATGGCGAGGGAGCGCGCAATCGTCTTTGGTTGCATGGTGACATCCGAGCATGGTGACTACTCTCTGTCAAGGGCGTATGCGTAGCGTAGTTGCACTGTCGCGGTGAGTGGTTTTCGATGGTGTCCTTTTTGAGGCGTTCCTTCTTTTTCGTGAGCTTTGTATTTTTATGTCTATTTCACCCTAAAGTTGTGGTGTCAACGTGTGGTTGACGTTCGGGGTGGTCGTCGATACGACGACACGTGGACCAGCCCGCCGGCTCTTCACGCGATGCTCGGTGAGCCAGACGCCTGCATCGCCGATGCCCTGGTGATCCCGAGCCCTCCTGAGCTGATGGACCTCACCCCGATCATCCGCATGATCGAGACAGGGCTACCCATCCCCTACCTGCTGGCCCTTACCAGAGCAGGCGTCGCGGGGACGAAGACTTCCGCGACTGGAGTTCTCGGCCGCGTGTGGCGTTGGCGATCTCGATCGCGATCTGCCGCGCGGCCTCGGTGCTCAGGTAGCGGCGCCGGGCGTAGCGAATCTCGTCCTCGGAATGCCCGTGCTCGCCGCCGGCGACCGCACGGATGCCGGTGTTGGTGCCGTACCCGTAGATAGCCAGCAGCAACCGCTCGGCCAGCACGTGCTCGGGCAAGGTGCCGCGGTCGGCGACCGAGGTCACCGCCGACAGGCAGCCGGTGCGCAGCACCGCCTCCTTGAGCATGTCGATCAGCGGCACCGTGCCCCACCGGGCCTGCACAGCCTGCTTGAGCCGGCGCAGGTTGCGCGGCTCCGGCGAGGCCTCCAGCGGGGCCAGCTTGACCGCGCCAGCCGCGCGGTCGCTAATCGACAACCAATCGCAGCCCGGCAGGGCGGTGTGCAGGGCCTCCAGCTCGGCGCGCATCTCGGCTTGCAGGTCGGCGATGAACTGGCTGGGGTCCAGCGGCTTGCGCAGCGCCTGGTAGTGCTCGACGCGATGGAAGAGTTTCACCGACGAGTTCCGTCGGCAGGCTGTTGATCTGTATGAGTCCACCCCGGGTGCCACCGTCCGTGGTATCGCCGACGACCTGGGCATCGCGCGGGGCACGTTGCGGGACTGGCTCACGATCCACGGCACGGGGAACAAGACCGCAGCTGATGGCAGTAGCTGCCCCAGCCCGGTACAGCCCATGCGTACCACGCCGGGGTCGGGCCTGGGTGGGGAGGAACCACCGAGGCAGAAGATCGCCCGTCTCGAGGCCCGGGTCCGTGAACTCGAGATCAGCGAGAAGAAGCTGACCGCCGAGCGGGAGATCCTGCAGCGGGCGGCCAAGTATTTCGCGGGGGAGACGCGCTGGTGACCCGCTTCCAGTTCGTCGCTGACCACCGGCACACCTTCGAGGTGAAGCGGTTGTGCGAGCTCGTGCACGTCTCGAGGTCGTCGTTCTACGCCTGGTTGGCTGCGGCCCCGGTCCGGGCGCGGCGGGCCGCTGGTGATGCGGTGTTGGTGGCGCGGATCCAGACGATCCATGACGGCGACAACACCATCGGTGCGCCGCGGGCCACCACAGAGCTCAACGACGGTGTCGCCGCCGCCGATCGGGTCAACCACAAACGCGTCGCGCGGGTCATGCGCGCGGCCGGGATCGCCGGCTACCGCCGCCGACGCCGCGTGCACACCACGATCGTCGAGCAGCCCCGGCAGACGGTGCCCGACCTGCTCAGGCGGGATTTCACCGCCCCAGCACCGAACCAGGTCTACGTCGGTGACATCACCTACCTGCCCCTCGCAGGCGGGACGAACCTGTATCTGGCCACGGTGATCGACTGCTGCTCCCGCAAACTCGCCGGCTGGGCCCTGGCTGATCACATGCGCACCGACCTGGTCAACGACGCGCTCCACGCCGCGGAACGGGCTCGTGGGTCGCTGCGCGGGGCGGTCTTCCACAGCGACCACGGAGCGGTCTACACCTCGAGTGCCTACGCCGAGCTCTGCGACCGGCTCGGGGTGACCCGTTCCATGGGCGCGGTCGGGTCGTCGGCGGACAACGCCCTGGCCGAGTCGTTCAACGCCACCGTCAAACGCGAGGTCCTCCAGGACAACACCTGCTGGCCCGACGCGGCCACCTGCCGACGGCAGGTCTTCAGATGGCTGACCCGCTACAACACCCGCCGACGGCACTCCTACTGCCAGCACCTGTCCCCGAACACCTACGAACAGGCCCTCCCGGCTACCGTCACAGCCACAGCCGCGTAATCAACCACCGTGTCCAAGATCCGGGGTCAAGGCCCGTCCTCGAAATCGGTCGGAAGGTCTTCGGCCGGGTTGCGCCAGGTGTCCGCGCCGACGACCCAGATTTCCTTGCACCGCAACTGCTCGCGTAGCGCCTGGAAGGTGCACACCTCGTAGACCATGCGCACGACCCGTTGCCGGCGGCGCTTGTCGTCCTTGTAAACCAGCGCCTCCCAGTCCTCGCTCAGGCCGCGATGGACCGGGATGTGCTCGCCGGCCGGGTAGTAGTGCAGGTTCCCGGCGCTGGCGTAGCGGGTGATCAGCTCCAGCGCGTCGAGCACCGGCCGGTGGGTGGTGTTGTTGCTGCGGAACTCCAGCACGTCCAGCAGCTTGATCAGCCCAGTCCGGTAGTGGTTGGTGTAGGAGCCCTTCAGCGTGGCCTTCACGGTGCGCTGGTAGGTCGGCCCGGAGGACTTGAACTCCGCGATCAGGTCGGCCAGCACGGCCTGCGGCGCGACCGGGAACACGGTGTCGCGCACGAGCTGGTCGCCGGCGTTCACGGTCGCCTCGGCGACCCGGAACAGCAAGTTCTCCTTGCCGGTGACCCGCTTGAACTCCTTGATCAGCTCCTTGGTCACCCGGACCTCGGCGCGGGCGTTGATCCGGTGCACGGTGGAGATCAGCAGCTCGACCAGCGTGTCGGTGATCTCCCGTTCCCGGCAGTGCAACAACGCCGCCAGCAGGGCCAGCGTCACCTCAGGCGCGTGTCCGCGCAGGTGGCTGGGCGCCTCGACCGCCGCCCGCGCCCGCCAGGCGGCGACCACCTTCGGGGCGATGTCGGCGAACACGCCGGCTGACAGGCCGACCGCCCGTACCGCTTCCAGCTTGGCGATCTCGGTCAACATCGTGTTCAGGCTGACGTTGCCCGGATCGGACCGGATCGAGGCCAGCACCGCCGGCCCGTCACCGTCCCCGCCGGGTTGGCCGTCGTCATCGGCACCGGCCGCGACCAAGGCGAACAGCCGAACGCGCACCGCCTCGGATAAGCGGATCGCCACCCGTGCGAACAGCAGCTCCTCGCCGCGGTGCAGCGCCGAGCGCACGATCCGGTCGACGCGGCCGCCGGTGGGCGGCTCGATACGTTCCTCCCGGCACCGGTCCAGCAGCTGGTCACGGACACGTTCAGCGCCGCGCTCGGTCTGGGTGACGGTGGTGACCAGCCACTCGGTGAGCTTGTCGGCGTCGGCGACGCTGCACTCCCGGAACCCCAGTGTCCGGCGAATCTGGCTGCGATGGAACTCGATCGTGCGGCCGGACCAGTCGTAGAACGCCAGCTCGGTCACCGGCACACCGACCTGCCGGGCCACGTAGTCCACAGCGGCGTCGGGGATCTCGCTCCGGCTGCGGGGAAACCGGCCGTGCTCGGTGTAAAAGCGCAGCAACACCGCGAACCCGAGCCGCGTCGCGCCACGCTTGCCGGCCACCATCGCCAGCTCGGCCTCGACCAGCGTCCACCGATCGATCAGTTCGTCCTGACCCAGCTCACGCGCCACGCACGGACGCTACTCCCACCCCCCGGACACCGCCGCGACCAGAGATTCAGGGTCAAGCCCCCAGCGCTCGTTTGCGGCTGATGACACGATCCTTACCGGCACCCCAACTCGTCCGCGGCGAGCGGGTACCGCGACCTCCACAAACGCCCCCAGATCGCCGTAGACGCCTCAAACGGCAGGCCCCCGACTAGGGTAGCCCGGCCCCTCGAACGGGGCCGCACAGAGGCTCTCAGAGCCCCGGGAACCGGCACCGGGGACAGCATCGGGAACAGCGCCGGGGGGAACCCACAGGTCAGAGCTGGTCATCCGGGGGAACTCCTGACCACCGCCGCCAGGGGCGCGGTGCCGGTCTAGGGCATTGAGCTTCGCCCTGTGTTGTCTCCGGCCGCTGACGCGGCCGGAGGGGTGCGGGCTCGCTGGCGCTCACCCGAAACTCTGACTTGGCTTGTTGTTGCTGCTGGCTGACTCGAATCATTCCAGGTCACAGGCCCGTCTGTCGCGTATCCCCAGGTCAGCCGGGCGTGTCACCCCACCCGACCCGCCTCCGACCAGACGACGACGTCCCGGTGACAGCAGCAGCAGCAGCATTTTTGGAACAAAAGTGCATATCTTGCTGCGCCGTGAACCGGCAGCCCCGGGACCACGACCAGCACCGAACCGAAGCCCACCGCCGACGATCATCAGATGATGCATGGGTGCGGTGGCTGTTGATCGTCAGTGGCGGAACGCCACCGACTCGGCCCACCGGGCCGACAACGCACGCGCGCTTCGCGCTCGACACCGACACCCCAAGATCAACAGCCACCACACCTATGCACAGTGCTGTGATCCCGGGACCGGGCGCCGGTCCCGCGCAGACGCGCCACTCCCAGCCGCGCCGCCCGGGAGAACGGCCACGGCCCCAGGGCCCCGGCAAAGTCGTGATGGGTGGGTCCTGAGCTGCGGTGATGTGGGGGGTGGGGGTGGGTGCGGACACAGGCTTGGCGTGATCATGAGGGTGTCGAATCCTTGCTCACGTCAGGAAGCCTGTGTCCGCAGTGTCAGTGTCTCCGATCGTTGCTGCTCTGGAAGGCCTGGAGGTCGGTCCTGACGCGGGGAGAGCCGCGCCGGTCGGTGAGGCGGCGGGGTTGTCGCTGGTGGAGGCCCTGTCGCGAGTGCCGGACCCGCGGAAACCACGCGGTGTCCGCCACGGTGTCCTCGCGGTGTTGCTACTGGGGGCGTGCGCGGTGTTGGCGGGGGCCCGGTCGTTCACCGCGATCGCCGAGTACGCCCATGACGTCGGCCGCGCCGTGCTGGACGTGCTCGGGGTGGGCGCGGTCGCTCCGCACGAGTCGACCATCCGCCGGGTCCTGCAACGGGTCGACGCCTCGGCGCTGGAGGCGGCGTTGCAGTCCTGGGTGTTGCCCCAGCTCAGCGCCCAGCCGGCGGCGGAGGGCACACCCCGGCGAGAACAGCGTCGCGTGCTGGCCTTGGACGGCAAGACCCTGCGCGGCGCCCGCGTCCGTGCCGCCGACGGCAGGGTCTGGCTCCCGCATCTGGTGTCGGTGCTCGACCAGACCAGCGGTGGCGTGCTCGGCCAGGTTCAGGTCGCAGAGAAGGGCAGCGAGATCACCGCGTTCACCGCGCTGCTCGACCCCCTCGACCTCGACGATGTACTGGTCACCGCGGACGCTCTGCACACCCAGCGAGCCCACGCCGACTACCTACACCGCCGCGGCGGGCACTACCTGATGACGATCAAAGCGAACCAGCCCACGCTGCTGGCACGGGTACGGGCGCTGCCCTGGACCCAGATCGGCGTCGCTGATCGTCAACGCGGGCGTGGGCACGGCCGCGTCGAGACCCGCACGATCAGCGTGGTCAGCCTGCACCCCTGTCCCGACCTGGGCGCAGAGTTCTTCCCCCACGCATCCCAGGCGATCAAGCTGGTGCGCCGGCGTCGCCCACTGCGGCCTGGCGGGAAGTGGAGAACCGAGACCGCCTACGCGATCACCAGCCTGACCAGCACCGACGCCGATCCAGGACTGCTCGCCCGCTGGATCCGTGGGCACTGGTCGATCGAGAATCGCCTGCACTGGGTCCGTGATGTCTGCTTCGACGAAGACCGCGCCACCGCCCACACCGGTCACGCCCCGCAGGTCATGTCGGCGTTGCGGAACCTCGCGATCACCGCGCTACGCCTGCACGGCGTCAGCAACATCGCCGCAGCACTCCGCCACCACGCCCGCGACCCCCATCGACCACTGACCACCTACAAGATCATCTAGCGACTTTGCCGGGGCCCTGGCCACGGCCCCGCCTGCGGCGCAGCACGCTAGACACTTAGCCCAGCCAAGTGGGTAACGCAAAAGACGAGGTCCCGCAGAGCAGGGCGCTGCGCTGAACCGAACAACCCCGGGCTGCCGCGCCGCTTCCGGTCCTCACCCGCCAGAGCGGGCTCCGGTCCGGATCGACTTGCCCACGACCGCCGAACCGGCGCCTACAACTACCACCCGACTCCGACATTATCGAGTCAGTCACAGCAGCCGAGAAACTACTTGTAGCGAATTAGCAGTCCAAGTATAAACCCCAGAAGTAGGGTTTTCAGCAAAAGAAGCAGCAGTAGAGAAAAGCCGCCGATAGAAAAGTAAGCGATCCCACCTCCCAGCACCCCCAGCGTGACAGCTGGCAGTCCAAACCAGCGCAGCCACCACAGAGGTTGACGAGATTTCATAAGGTTTCGCCTTCTCTCGACAATCGACCAGTCGTCCCTAATCGGAATCTCCAAGCTGCGCCTAGTAGCAGCTAAGGCTAAGTCCAGCCCCCGAGAGCCCATAGAACGCTAATGCGACCGCAAGACCTCCCCCTGAAGCGAAGATTGCAGCCACCGCCGCAACCGTCGCACCCGCCATGTCGGCGATAGCCACGATGCAGCTCCACGAATAGCCGCCCACCCCACCCGCATACTTAGCCGGGTCCGCCTTCTTCATTTCTGCGACACGGGGCGCAATGTCTTTAAAGGCGGCATCGAATTCGTCGACCCATGCGGGGTCTGCTCCAGCATTAATCGCACCATTGCGATCGAACGTCGGGATCGCGGTAGCAGTGTTCACATAACGCAAGATAATCTGGTAATTGCGCTCATCGTCATTCGCATAAGCGGCTTGCGCGGTTTGCCCAATCGCGATCTTATTGAAACTGAACGCGGGCGCAATGGACTGAGCGACCTCCGCTGGAGTACTAGTCAGGCGCGGAGTATCCGCAGCAGCGATTCCGCTAGCTGAACCCATTGCGACAGCCATAACCAACACAGTCCCGATAACGCGGGACACGGATGCGAACCTCTTCGTGCACATGACCGCATGCGAACACGCCCCCCCCCCGTTGGTCAAGAACCACTACCAGCAGCAATCACACGAACACGCTCAGCACACTACGCACTACGGACAGATACGCCCAAACCAACCCAAACCGCCCACCCTCGCCGCAGTCAGTTGACCTTGACCTTGACCTTTTCCAAAGCATGGAACTACGTACTGATGATCATGGCCGCTCCGCGACCACTCTCCCGGTGGGTCGGGCTGGCGCCCGACACCTCGACCGGCCGTCAGCGAAGCAGGGTGGTTGAGGTGTCGGGCGCCAGCCCGACCCACCGGAACTCACTCAACCATCACACAACAGCAGGTCACAGCGATGACCGACTCGAGAACACCCAGGGGCAAGTCCAGAAGACGGCCCCGAAAACGATCTTGTGCTCTCTCGGGAGTAACAAAGCCTCTCTCGGGAGTTACTGGGCCACCTGTCAGGCCGACAGCACCGAGGACACGCGACCTCAACGATAGCGCGACAACCCCCACATCCGCCGGATCGCGCATCGGGCGGATGCGGGGGCTCCTGCACGCACCAAAACACCGTGCAAGCAGATGCTAAATCCATCCTGCGGCACCTTTGAAACCGCACAACCAGTCACATCAATACCGTGCCCGGCGCCACCCCCGCCCTAGCGCAAAAGAGCCCTCATCCGTGGCTCTGACAACGCCCAGCCCTCCGGTACTACAAGCGGCAGAAGAGGCGGCAGGGGAGTACTCAGCAACACCTGCAGAGCGCCGCACCCTGCAGCACCGGAAACGCAACCACGCACCACCGATAATCGAGACCGCTGGCGCGCCCCACTCGGCCCCGGCCCGTCACGCAGAGTGAGACTCCAGGGGGTGTCCCGAAACGACCCCCAAGCCGAGTCAAGCCGAGACAGCCGTGCCACCCCTACTGTTTACCCAGGTCAATACCCATTTTCCCCTGGCACGGCTTGAGGGGGTGGCACGGCTCAAGCCGTGCCACCCCCTCAACGGCCAGCGCGCTCACACGCGCCGAAGATCACCCTGAACGTGGGCTGACCAGCAAAAACGGCGCCCAGGCAGCCATTCGAGCCCATCGTCACGTTCCGTGATCAATGTGGGGCGCAGGTGACGGCGGGCAGGCCGGTCGAGATTAGTGCTTGACAGCCGGTGCGGGGTCGTGTCTAGCTTGAGGAGCGAGCCCGCCAGCCCGGCGGGGTTGCGGTCACCGCCCAGGATTCCACTCCGGGGCGGCGACCTAACCGAACAACCTTTACGAGAAGGTGATCGGCTATGGGCCATGCTGCCCTTGGCGTCTGCACGCATCCACCGGTGGGTGGAACTTTCCTTCCAGACTCCCCCGACAGCGACCCTGATCCCGGCGTTGACCAGGGCTTTTCCTGGTGCCCGGACGGATTGACCGAGCAGGTCATCGACCGCCTCTACGGCAACCTCCTCCACGACCTCGAAGAGCAGGCCGAGCCGTCAGGCGAGCCGGACGACACGTCGGGCTCTGCCCGGCTACTGACGTTCCCGACCCGGCAGCCTGTGGCCGTTTCCGCTGGTCAGTGGGTTGTGTCGGGTGGTGAGGTGGCATGAGGCGCCGCAACCAGGCCCGTACCGTGATCTTCCGTTCCGAAGGCGCCGCCACGCTGTGGGCGAGCCGGATGCACGAGGCCGGGCACGTCGTCATGACCCGCGCCTCCGGCGGCTGGGTCACACGAGTGACCGTCAACGACGACGGCACTGGGAGCACCGAGTCGGTGTTCCCGCCGTGGGTGGACCTGCACCTCTACTACGACCTGGCCTGCGACTACGCAGGCGCCATCGCCGAAGGCATCGGCTTCGACCACCCGGCCTGCGCCTCCGACATCGCCTACGCCAACCGCACCCTGCAGTGCGTGCCCTGGACCGCGCGACGACGCATCGAACGACGCGGCAAAAAGACCGCCCGCGCGTTCGTCGGACCCACGGTGTTCGGGCCCCGCTGGGGCGTAATCCGCGTCGCCCACACCCTGCCCGCCCCGGGAACGCGCAGGTTCCGTCGATGAGCACCACGCCTCGACACATCGTGTCCGCCATCGCCGACCGCACCCGTGAACTCGCCGCCCTCACCGCCCTGACCGCCGCGACCACGTGTCTGACCTGGTGGTTCGCCATCCCGACCGCGCTCGTCGGCGTGTGGTGGGCCGCCGCTGAGATGCGCCTGCGGCGCGCCCGCCGTGCCGTGACGGCTGCGACCGCGCCGGTCCAACTGCCCACCGCAGACGCCGTCTCCGGCAGCGCTGTAACGCCGCCTGAGCCAGTTTCGGCTGGCCAGCGGGTCGAGGGGAGGGCGCAGGCATGACCACGACCTCTTCTTCCTCGCACCACTCGTGGGCCGGGGCGCGGGCAGCAGAGCGCCGGGAGACCCGCGCCCTGGACGCCCGCCTCGCCCAAGAGGCCGCCGACGCCGCAGCACGACGCAAGCTCGACGCCGAGACCGCCCGCCAGGAACGGGCACGCGCCGACCGCGAGGCGACCGAGCGGCGACGGGACGAACAACGCCAGGCCCGCGCAGCTGCACGAGCAGCCGCCCGGAACAGGGCTCTGACCTGGGGCTCCGCCCACGTCGTCGAGCTGCTCATCTACCCGATCGCACTGCTGTCCTTCGCCCTGGCAGCACCTGCGATGGCCGCCTACGGGCAGACCATCTACGGACCGGGCGGTGTGCTGCTGGCCGGGATCACCGAGCTGGGCATGTGGGCCTTCGCGCTCGCCGTGGTCGCTTCTCGACACCGAGCCCCGGAGCGCCCGGTGCTCGGGTTGCAGGCCGGAGTCGTGCTGTTCTCCCTGGTCGCGGCCTCGATGAACCTGCTCCACGGCCTCCACCAGGGCCTCACTGCCGGTGTGGTGATGGCCGTCGTCTCGATCGCCGGTGTCGCCGCCCACCAGCTCACCCTCGCCGGGGCACCGCGCTCACGGGCCGAACGCCGAGAGGCGCGGCTCGCCGCGCTCGTGGCGACGAAGACCGACCGCGCGCGCCGCCTCGCCATCGGCGACGCCGTCGCGGTCATCGGCGCGGACGGGACCGCCGCTCTGACCTACCGACCCGGGACCTACCAGGTCCGACGACGAGCCCTGGCCACGACGACCGTGCCGGGCTGCCCGGTCGCACCGGACGCACCGAGCACCCGGAACGACGACTGGGACTGGGCGCTCGCCGCCCTCGTCGAGGGCGCGGGATGCGTCGGCTCCCGACTCACCAACAACCTCGACTACCTCGACTCCGACCTCGACTCGCACCCCGACGATGATCATGGAAGTGGCATCGCACTCCTCGACCACCGACCGGACGAGTCGGATAAGGAGTCGAGGCCTGACCTGCGACAGTCGACCCACCCAAGATCATCGTCGACCTCGGGAGTCGACCCCGACCATGATCTTGAACCAGTCCAGACCAGCCGCACCCTCGATGATCTTCGACAGCTACTCCGGGCCGCTGCCGTCGAGGGCCGGGTCGACCCGAGTTCGGCCGAGTCCATCCGCCGCGCCCTGCGCTGCTCCGCCGCCCGCGCCCGCCAACTCCGCAACGAGGCCCGTGACCAGACCGGAGGCCCGCGATGAACAACGATGACCGCGAGAAGAACGAGAAGGTGGGCGGCGCCAGCCCGACCCACCACGCGTCATCAGGGGATAACAGGCTGGCGCCGGTCATCACCCTGCACCACCGGCCCGACAACCACGACACCGACACCGAGGCCCCGGTGGTGGTCGAGGGCGAGATCGTGGACCAGACCTGCGGCCCGCAGACAGACCTCACCTCGCCGCCGGGGACCGGGCTGGTGTCGCGGCGCGACATCTACCGCTCCGACCTGCACGCCGCAGGCCGAGGCGCGCTCGCGGTCGCGACACATCCGGTCACCGTTGGCGGAACGAAGGCCCTGGTCAGGAACACGTGGTTCGTGTTCTCCGGCGCCGGAGTACTGATCCAGCGGTGGCGCGACACCCACGGAACGTCGCGCTATGAGCGTCAGATGCGCGCCGCTGAAGCAGCCGGGGACCAGGACCGGCTCCTGGAGTGGGAGGCCCGCGACGTCGCCGAAAAGCAGCGGCGCCATGGCCGGGTGATGGACTGGGTCAACGCACCGCTGTCCTGGCTACGCGCCGCCGGAGTCAGCGCCCTGATCGCCCTCGGCATGCTGGTCGGCCTCGGTGTCGTCCTCGCCATCGCCTCTCGGGATGTTTCCCTGGTCATCGCCCCCATCACCACCGTGATCCACACGATCGCCTGGGTGGTCACCTTCGTGACCGTCTACGGCGCCCTGCTCGCCACCCTGGCGCTGGGCGGAGCCGTCGTGGGCCTGTGGGCGCTCGGCCGGGCGCGGACGGAGGTTCCGGCGTGGGTCGCCCCGCCCGGGCAGCGACCGGTCGATGAGGCGGTGACTCCGTCGAAGACGGTCATCGCCCTGCGCGACCTGGGTATCCCCACCCTGACCAGGGCGATCAAACGCTGCGAGGATGCGGGTGGGGCGATGCTGTCCCCGATCCGGATCGCCGGGCACGGCGTCGAGGTCGACATCCGCCTCCCGTCGGGGGTCACCACCAGCGAGATTCAGGCCCGACGGCGCAAGCTCGCCGAGAACCTCGACCGCCACGAACACGAACTGTTCATCACCATCCCCGCCCGCCGCACCGTGCGGCTCTGGATCGCCGAGCCCGGCGCACTCGACCAACCCATCGGCCCGTCCCCCCTGGTCACCGACCCCGACGGCATCCACGCCGACATCTACACCGGCCACGCACCCTGGGGGCAAAACCTTCGCGGCGACCGGTGCTCGATCTCGCTCAAGCAGCACCACCTGCTCATCACCGGCCTGTCCAACCAGGGCAAAACCGCAGCCCTGCGCGCCCTCGCGCTCTGGGCCGCCTTCGACCCGACCACGGAGTTCTGGATCGCCGATCTCAAAGGCATCGGGGACTGGCACATGTTCACCGGCCTCGCCACCGAACTGGTCGAAGGCCCGGCCGATGAGCACGTCATCGCCGCCACCGTCCTCCTCGAAACCGCCGTCGCCGAGATGCAACGCCGCCTGACCACCCTCGACCGCGACCGGTTCCCCGACGGCGTCACCCGCGACCTCGCCCGCGCACCCGGCTCCGGATTCCACCCGCTGTTCGTCATCGTCGACGAAGCCCAACAGGCATTCATGTGCCCAGCCCTCGACGGCGACGGGAATCCCTACGGCGGAACGAAAGCCCGATCCCGGTACTTCACCGCCGCCCGCCGCCTGCACAACCAGGGCCGCGCAGTCAACGTCACCCTGTGGCAAGGCACCCAGGACCCGACCGATCAGAACCTGCCCAAACTCGTCCGCGAAGGCGCCCACATCCGCGCCTCCCTGGTCGTGGGCACCGAAGCCCAAGCCCGCATGGCCCTCGGCGACACCGCCGTCGACGCAGGCGCAGCACCGCACCGGCTCCGCCAAGGCATCGACAAAGGCGTCCTGGTCTGCAACGGCGCCGGCATGAACCTGCCCGCCGGGGAATCCTCCACCATCCTGCGCACCCACTACCTCAGCGGCGACCAAGCAGGCGACCTCGCCCAGCAGGCGAAAAACCTCCGCGCCACCCGGAGCGCCACCAGCACCCCCCAGGACGCCCAGGACGTCCCGAAGGTCGATCACCTGCCCGTCGTGATCGAGGTCATGGCAGGTGCGCGCCACCTCAAACGCTCCGACCTGCTCGCCCGCCTCCACGACCACGACCTGCCCACCTACGGGGCCTGGGAGGCCAAGACCCTCGCCGCCTGGTTGACCGAGACCGGTGTCCCGGCCGCGTCGATCAAGGGCTATCCGGTCGTCCGCCTCGCCGACCTGCTCACCATCCAGGCCGACCGACTCCTCGACACCGACCACGGCGACGACAGCGAGGACGGCGAGGACGGCACCGAATCTGTCACCGACAGTCACGAACCGGACTAACGGCGGTGGGGTGAGGGTGGGGTGAGGGTGGGGTGAGGCACGGGGTGAGGCACCCGCAGACGGGGTGAACGTCCACCCCGACCCTCACCCCACCCTCACCCCACACCCCACCCCTCATCACCAGCAGTGATCGGCTGCGGGGTGAGGGGTGAGGCGGGGTGAGGCAACCCCCGCACCCCCACGAAAACCAGCGAAAACACGGGACAGGCACCCCACACGGATGCCTCACCCCACGCTTCCACACACCCACACATGGTCACACACAGTCACCGATTTGCAGGAGAGGTCATGCCTGTTCCTGAACTACCGGCAACACCTGAACCAGCCGTCCCCCGAGCCCTGACCGTCCCGGTCCCGCGCCTGGGCGAGGCGGATCGTGCCGAGGCCCTGGAGGTGATCGGGCACCTCGACCCGGCCGTCCTCGCCGCAGTGCTCGGGAGGGCGCAGCCGACCGCGCCGCTGCTGGTCGCCGCACGGGTCGGGGTCGAGGTCGCCGACCTGCGCCACGCCCACTTGACCGCGCTCCGCGACGCCAGCACGCAGGTCTCGGTCGCCTACACCGCTGCCGGGCTCGCCCGGCAGCCGTCCTGGGCCGAACTCATGCGCCGCCGCTACCCGCCCCACGGCGACCCGACCGACTGGGCCACCCGCACGGCCAGGCCAGCGGCATGACCACCACCGCAGACAACGCCCTATGGGCCGTGGGCAAGTCGACCCGGACCACAGCCCGCCCCAGCGGGCGAGGACCGGAAGCGACGCGGCAGCACCTTCCAGCCACACACCGGCTGTACCGGATGGCGGTCCAGGTCGCCGACGGCCGAGAGCTGGCCGTCCTGGTCGATGGGCCGTGGCGGGGCCGCTGGTACTGGCGGGCCGACCTGGCCGCCATGCAGACCGCCGCCGCCCGCTACCCGGACGGCCATCCCGCCGCCGAACTCCGCACCTACCGGCCGAGCAACGAGTTCGTGCCGCACCCGGTCGAGGACGACATCACCGGACGCATCTGGCGCCACCACCCGCACCCAACCACCGCAACCGCCGCATCGAGCACCAGGAGGACCACGTGAGCACCCCCGACGACCAGGTTCCCGCAGGTCAGACCGAAGGTTCCCGATCCGGCACCTTCACCCCGACCGACGAGCCGACCGGCAGCACGGTTCCCGGCACCGACGGTGCTGCGATTCTCGACGACCTCGAGACCGCGCTCCGCCGCTACGTCGCCCTGCCCTCGGACGCCGCCGTCGTCGGCGTGGTGCTGTGGATCGCCGCGACCCACGCCCAACCGGCCTGGGCGCACGCCCCACGGCTGGTGGTGCGGGCGCCGGAGAAGCGCTGCGGCAAATCCCGCCTCCTCGACGTCGTCGAAGGCACCTGCCACCAGCCGTTCATCACCGTCAACGCCACCCCCGCAGCGGTCTACCGCTCCATCACCGCCGACCCACCCACCATGCTCGTCGACGAAGCCGACACCATCTTCGGACCCGCAGCCACAGGCCACGAAGACCTCCGCGGACTCCTCAACGCCGGACACCAACGCAACCGGCCCGCCAAGCGCTACGACCTCACCAAAAACCGGGTCGAGTCCATCTCGACGTTCGCGATGGCCGCCCTGGCCGGGATCGGACGCATGCCCGACACCATCGAAGACCGCGCTGTGGTCGTCCAGATGCGCCGCAGAGCACCCGGAGAAACCGTCGCACCGTATCGACACCGACGAGACCGCCCGAAGCTTCAGAAGCTTGCTGAGCGCCTGAACGGCTGGCTCCGCGACGACTTGTCTGCCCTGGAGGCGGCTGAGCCGGTGATGCCGGTCGAGGACCGGGCCGCCGACACCTGGGAACCACTCATCGCCATCGCCGACCACGCAGGCGGGCACTGGCCCGACCGCGCACGCGCCGCGATCCTCGACCTCCAGGACGAAGACACCGGCGACGACCGATCCGAACGCATCCGCCTCCTCGCCGACTGCCACACCGCCTTCGCCGACGAACACGCACTGCCGACCATGCGGCTCCTCCAGCAACTCCGCGCCGACCCAGAGGCACCCTGGGCCGATTACGGACCACGCGGCGAAGGACTCACCGCCATGCGCCTCGGCAAGCTGCTGGGCGAGTACGGCATCCAGCCCACACAGATGCGGCTCCCTGGGCTGGGTCGAACCAGAGGCTTCCACCGCGCCGCTTTCGCTGACGCCTGGCGGCGCTACACACCCGACCTGGTTACCGACCGTGCTGTCGCTTCCACAGAAGCGATCGAGCCAGCGTCATAGCTGGTCAGCCCACGTTCAGGGTGATCTTCGGCGCGTGTGAGCGCGCTGGCCGTTGAGGGGGTGGCACGGCTTGAGCCGTGCCACCCCCTCAAGCCGTGCCAGGGGAAAATGGGTATTGACCTGGGTAAACAGTAGGGGTGGCACGGCTGTCTCGGCTTGTCTCGGCTTGGGGGTCGTTTCGGGACATCCCACAGAATCTCACTCTACGTGACCGGGGATGCGGTGCTCTGCGGCAGCGGCCCATTCGCCGTTGCGGCGAGCGTCGTAGAGCAGCCGGCAGACCGCACCTCGGGAGTAGCCGGTCCGGCTTGCGATCTCACCGCAGGTGAGCCCCTGGAGCTTGAGGTCGATGACCGTGGTCCGGCGCAGTCGGGCGCGATGCTCATAGGCGGCGCGCGGTTCCGCTACTAGACGCACGACTGTGCGCTCACTGACGCCGACCTTTTCTGCGATCTCGCGAGCAGTCCGCGGACCGGGACGCCGCCGGGGATCAAGGGCGGTCACTTGAAGACCTCTCCCTGAATCAGGGAAAGCGTCCTCCGCTGCTCAAGTGTCAGAGCCATTCCGCGCACGAGTCCCCCGGGCCGCCCGTCGCTCGTAAGTCCTCCGGGTCGGCTGTCCCCGACGAGGCCTCCGTTGCGGCCGGAGCTTGCTCGTCCTCCTTTGCGGCCGCGTGCGGCTTGGATGGCGGAGAATGCGGCGTCGTAGGCGGCGGGGCCGTCGTTCCACATGCGGGAGTAGTTGATGGTCCAGTCGGAGATCGACCGGGAGATGTGGCCGAGTTCGTTACCACCCAGGGGGATGGGGAAGTCGGCGTTGAGGATCGCGACGTGTTTGGCGACAGCGGCGCGGTAGCCCTCAGGGTCGCCCCAGTGGTGGCGCATTTCCCGGTAGGCGAAGTGGCGGACCATGTGGAACAGGGTTTCGTTACGGGAATAGCCGACGGGTTCACGCCGCCGCTGGGCGTGCCAGCCTCGGCCGGGCATGTGTCCGGCGTCGCCGAGGATTCCGCCGAGGGTGGTGAGGGTGGCGGGTGTGTCGTGCATCCAGTGGGTGAGCCAGCGGGGGTGGAACGGGTTTTTGACTAGGCGGCCGGTGTAGTTCCGGTCCCCGCCGATCGCCGTTTGTAGGCCGTGTTCGATCGACAGGCCGTAGCGCAACGATCGCCGGGACCCGTAGTTGGTGATCTTGATCGGGACTTTCACGCACCAGATGCAGTGGGCGTGCCCGTTCACGGGGTTCTCGATGATCACGTTCGGGACGGGGTGGTTGTCGATGTAGGACAGGGCCCGCAGGACGGTGTCGGCCTGGTCGCCGTCGATGCCGATCATCCCCCACAGCGGCTTGGGGTTCAGCTCGACATGCATCCGGGTCATCGCCACCGCCCGGGTCTGCCGCCACACCCCGTCGTCGAACTCGTCCCGACATCGTCACCGAGAGTATTTGACCAGGAGACGCGGACACTGTCGGGACGTAACTGCTGGTCAGGCCACCTTCAGGGCGACCTTCGGCTCGCATGATCGGGCGATCCGTTGTGGGGGTGAGGCGGCTTAAGCCGCCTCACCCCCACAAGCCGCCTCACTCAAAATCGCGCTCTGAACTGTATGAATGGCGCAAGTGAGGCGGCTGAGGCGGCTTGTGACGGCTTGGGGTTCGTTTCGGGACATCCCCCGGAATTTCACTCTGTGTAGCCGCTTAACAGGCGGCAAGGCCGTCGAAGGGGGTGTCCTTGATCAGTGGCATCGCGTGACTGACGCGACCGTTCGGCGCGAGGACATAGCACTGCGAGTCGTTAGCCCAACGGATGAGGACCTGGACGCGTTGCTGGACTGCGCAGCTGTTCGTGACGTGCACGGTTTGAGTCACGATGCCGGGCGGGTCGAGCGCGGCTGTGACGCACGGCGGGGGAGGGGCGGCCCGGGCGATGCGAGTGGGGTGGTCGGAGGAGCGCTCGGCAGCAGGCTCGACGTACCCGTTCTCGATGACGTAGCTACCTCAGGGCCCCGGCAAAGTCGTGATGGGTGGGGGCTGAGCTGCGGTGACGTGCGGGGTGGGGGTGGGTGCGGACACAGGCTTGGCGTGATCATGAGGGTGTCGAATCCTTGCTCACGTCAGGAAGCCTGTGTCCGCAGTGTCAGTGTCTCCGATCGTTGCTGCTCTGGAAGGCCTGGAGGTCGGTCCTGACGCGGGGAGAGCCGCGCCGGTCGGTGAGGCGGCGGGGTTGTCGCTGGTGGAGGCCCTGTCGCGAGTGCCGGACCCGCGGAAACCACGCGGTGTCCGCCACGGTGTCCTCGCGGTGTTGCTACTGGGGGCGTGCGCGGTGTTGGCGGGGGCCCGGTCGTTCACCGCGATCGCCGAGTACGCCCATGACGTCGGCCGCGCCGTGCTGGACGTGCTCGGGGTGGGCGCGGTCGCTCCGCACGAGTCGACCATCCGCCGGGTCCTGCAACGGGTCGACGCCTCGGCGCTGGAGGCGGCGTTGCAGTCCTGGGTGTTGCCCCAGCTCAGCGCCCAGCCGGCCCCGGAGGGCACACCCCGGCGAGAACAGCGTCGCGTGCTGGCCTTGGACGGCAAGACCCTGCGCGGCGCCCGCGTCCGTGCCGCCGACGGCAGGGTCTGGCTCCCGCATCTGGTGTCGGTGCTCGACCAGACCAGCGGTGGCGTGCTCGGCCAGGTTCAGGTCGCAGAGAAGGGCAGCGAGATCACCGCGTTCACCGCGCTGCTCGACCCCCTCGACCTCGACGATGTACTGGTCACCGCGGACGCTCTGCACACCCAGCGAGCCCACGCCGACTACCTACACCGCCGCGGCGGGCACTACCTGATGACGATCAAAGCGAACCAGCCCACGCTGCTCGCGCGGGTACGGGCGCTGCCCTGGACCCAGATCGGCGTCGCTGATCGTCAACGCGGGCGTGGGCACGGCCGCGTCGAGACCCGCACGATCAGCGTGGTCAGCCTGCACCCCTGTCCCGACCTGGGCGCAGAGTTCTTCCCCCACGCATCCCAGGCGATCAAGCTGGTGCGCCGGCGTCGCCCACTGCGGCCTGGCGGGAAGTGGAGAACCGAGACCGCCTACGCGATCACCAGCCTGACCAGCACCGACGCCGATCCAGGACTGCTCGCCCGCTGGATCCGTGGGCACTGGTCGATCGAGAATCGCCTGCACTGGGTCCGTGATGTCTGCTTCGACGAAGACCGCGCCACCGCCCACACCGGTCACGCCCCGCAGGTCATGTCGGCGTTGCGGAACCTCGCGATCACCGCGCTACGCCTGCACGGCGTCAGCAACATCGCCGCAGCACTCCGCCACCACGCCCGCGACCCCCATCGACCACTGACCACCTACAAGATCATCTAGCGACTTTGCCGGGGCCCTGACGACCAGATACAGACTTCGAGGGCTACACGCGGAGACCGCGAACACCGCTATTCGCTTTCCTTCGACATCTCACGCCTGGCCCGCCGCTTCTTTATCGCACGCACGATTGTAAGCGTCAGAACTACTCCAACTTGCATATGGAACATTCCCTGCTTCCACAGGACGTGAATATTTCCGACCACGAACTGAGTGCATACCCAGATCGCCAGGCCAAGCCATGCCCCACGAAGAGCAAAGGAAAGCCGCTTCACCACTTCATGTTCAGAAATACCATTCTGCATGCCTGTACTCCCAGATCAGCACGCCGCTACAGCGCCCGTAAGCCCGCCGCCGATCCCGCCACCAACAGCACCAATAGCTCCTCCGGGGACGGAACCGGCAATAGGAATCGTCACTGCCCCCACAGCAGCCCCGCCAAGCCCAACCGTCGTTGCCCCAGAGACAGCGCCACCAGCAATACCGGCAGCGCACTTCCCCCAGTCCTTCCACCACCCATAGGGAACGGCTTTGTCTCCTGGACTCTGATCATGAGATGACGGAATCACTCGAACAACCGAAGGAGACACCAGTTCATACTGCAAACGAACAGTCCCACGCTGATCGCTCGAAGCCGTCGAGGGGAGAGTTTCGAGAGTGTCGTTCCCGAGCTTCAGGGTCGTAACACTTCCCTGCTTTACGAAATGAACTTCAGGCGACACTTTCAGCAGCAACGTTTCGCCATCAGCCTGCGCCGTGTAAGTAAAATGATCCGGACTGGGCGACAGTGATGCAAAGCTATTGCCAACCTCGGCCGCCCCCTCGGCGAAATGCGCAGATTCAGCCGAAGCGATCCCAGTGGCCGACCCCATCGCAACAGCGACAGTCAACACAGTCCCGATAACACGAGACGCACACGCGAACTTCTTCGTTCCCATGACCGCATGGGAACACACCCCCCCCCGTTGGTCAAGAAGCATCCTTCGGCGTAATCATGTGAACACGCTCAGCCACTACGGACAGATACACCCAAACCAGCTCAAACCACCCACTCCCGTCGCAGTCAGTTGACCTTGACCTTTACCTTTTCCAAACCATGGAACTACGTACTGACGATCATGGCCGCTCCGCGACCACCTGCCGCTGGGTCGGGCTGGCGCCCGACACCTCGACCGACCGTCAGCGAAGCAGGGTGGTTGAAGTGTCGGGCGCCAGCCCGACCCACCGGGCACCACCACCACAGGTCCACCCGCCATGACCGACCGGACCCACCCCCGAAGCGCGTCAATACCGCCTCTCAGGCGCTTCCAGCCAGGTCAAAGCCCCATCAAAGCCGATCAGCACGTCTCCTCACCCGCCCCCGGCGTCCGTCACAGGGCCACCATCAGCCCGGCACGACGACCCGAGAGCCCCCAGGCCCGAACCCCCGGAGATGATCTATGCAAATCCGGGGAAATCCGGGCCGCTAATAAGCAAATCCGAGACCCAAGACGATCTCCAGCGACAGGGTCGGGCACCGACCCAGACGATGCCCGACCTCTCACGACAGCGCGGCACCGAACCTAACCTCAACCACTCACACCTAACGTCCAGCAAACGCAACAGTCAGCCGCTCCACCCGCCGAAACAGCTCGCCGCACGAATCAACAATCCCACCCCCCCAACACTCGCCTGAAATCGCGGAGCCAGTCGCGCCAACACCGTGCTCAGCCCCGGACTGGTCCTAGCGCAAAAGGGTCTGCATCCGTAACGCTCACAACCGCAGCCCTCCGGCACCACAAGCAGCAAAAGAGAGGCCGGGGGGACGCTCAGCAACATCTACGGAACACCGCAACCTGGGGCGCCGGTAAGGGAGTTGTCACCAGCCGCAAACGAGTCGATCATTGCTGGTCAGCGGGTTTATTTTCGGTGAGGTTGCGGTAGAGGGTGGCGCGGCTGACGCCGAACGCGGCTGCGATCTGGTCGGCGGTCTGGCCGGTGTCGAGGGCGGCCTGGGCCGCGGCGAGCTGGTTGGGGTCGAGTTTGCGGGGTCGGCCGGGCAGTTTGCCCGTGGCTGCGGTGGCCTCGCGGGCGTGGGCGGCGCGTTCGCGCATGAACACTCGTTCCATGTGTGCGAACAGCGCCAGTAGCGCGACGGCGAGTTCGGCCATCGGCGAGTCGTCGGTGGTGTCGATCGGGATCGGGTCCTTCAGGGTCTTGATCCCGATGCCCTGCTCGCGCAGCTCGTGCACGACGTTGAGGCATTCGCGCAGATTGCGGCCGAGTCGGTCGAGGTTGGTCGCGATGATCGTGTCGCCGGAGCGGGCGTAGCGGCGCAGCTCGGTGAAGCCGGGCCGGTCGATGGTGGCGCCGGTCTTCTTGTCGGTGTAGATCCGCTCGTCGGGTATGCCGTGGTGGCCCAGGGCGTCGAGCTGTCGTTCGAGGTCCTGGTGTGTGGTCGAGCCGCGGGCGTAGCCCAGTTCCATCACGTCACCGTCCTGGCCTGGTCCCGGTCGGCATCCAGGGCGGCGGCGATCCGCGGGTCGGTAATGGCGGACTCGCCGGTCATGATCGTCTCGTTTCCTCCCGCAACTGTCTCATAAGTTTACCATGTGGCCGTGTTTCGAGGCGGTGTTTCGACGTTAGATTGTGAGACAGCGTGACCTGGGGTGATGTCGATGTCCGAACTCGCCTGCACGCTGTCGCGGAACCTTGGTTTCGAGACCGGCCAGTCAGCCGCTGGAGGCGGCGGCGGCCAGGCGCAGACGGGCGTCCATGTTCAGCCGCACCTCGCCGTAGGGCAGCACGTGCGCCCAGAACAGCGGCGTCAGCCCGCGCCGATCCTCAGCGGTGAGCGCGTCGTCCCACTCGGAGCCAGCGAGCAGGTCCTGGATCATCAGGGTGTTCACGTACACCAGGGCGGCCTGCAAGATCCGCAGGCACAGCACGCTCATCTCCTGCTCGTCGCGCCGGTTGGTGGCCAGGTCCCCGCCCTTGCCGTAGAAGATGACCGCGTTGGCCCGATTCCACGACTCGACCACGTTCAGGCCCTCGTGGATCTCTCGCTGGAGTGCCCGGCTGTGCAGGTAACGGGCCAAGAAGATGGTCTTTTGCGCCCGGCCCAGCTCGATCATCGCCTGGTAGGTCGGGTGCGCTGCGTTGGCCTTCATGAATCGCCGCAGGATCGCCTCGGTCGAGGCGGTGCCCACGCGGATCGCGGTGGCGTACTTGAGCATCTGGTCGTACTGCTCAGCGATGCGGGGCCTTGACCCCGGATCTTGGACACGGTGGTTGATTACGCGGCTGTGGCTGTGACGGTAGCCCGGAGGGCCTGTTCGTAGGTGTTCGGGGACAGGTGCTGGCAGTAGGAGTGCCGTCGGCGGGTGTTGTAGCGGGTCAGCCATCTGAAGACCTGCCGTCGGCAGGTGGCCGCGTCGGGCCAGCAGGTGCTGTCCTGGAGGACCTCGCGTTTGACGGTGGCGTTGAACGACTCGGCCAAGGCGTTGTCCGCCGACGACCCGACCGCGCCCATGGAACGGGTCACCCCGAGCCGGTCGCAGAGCTCGGCGTAGGCACTCGAGGTGTAGACCGCTCCGTGGTCGCTGTGGAAGACCGCCCCGCGCAGCGACCCACGAGCCCGTTCCGCGGCGTGGAGCGCGTCGTTGACCAGGTCGGTGCGCATGTGATCAGCCAGGGCCCAGCCGGCGAGTTTGCGGGAGCAGCAGTCGATCACCGTGGCCAGATACAGGTTCGTCCCGCCTGCGAGGGGCAGGTAGGTGATGTCACCGACGTAGACCTGGTTCGGTGCTGGGGCGGTGAAATCCCGCCTGAGCAGGTCGGGCACCGTCTGCCGGGGCTGCTCGACGATCGTGGTGTGCACGCGGCGTCGGCGGCGGTAGCCGGCGATCCCGGCCGCGCGCATGACCCGCGCGACGCGTTTGTGGTTGACCCGATCGGCGGCGGCGACACCGTCGTTGAGCTCTGTGGTGGCCCGCGGCGCACCGATGGTGTTGTCGCCGTCATGGATCGTCTGGATCCGCGCCACCAACACCGCATCACCAGCGGCCCGCCGCGCCCGGACCGGGGCCGCAGCCAACCAGGCGTAGAACGACGACCTCGAGACGTGCACGAGCTCGCACAACCGCTTCACCTCGAAGGTGTGCCGGTGGTCAGCGACGAACTGGAAGCGGGTCACCAGCGCGTCTCCCCCGCGAAATACTTGGCCGCCCGCTGCAGGATCTCCCGCTCGGCGGTCAGCTTCTTCTCGCTGATCTCGAGTTCACGGACCCGGGCCTCGAGACGGGCGATCTTCTGCCTCGGTGGTTCCTCCCCACCCAGGCCCGACCCCGGCGTGGTACGCATGGGCTGTACCGGGCTGGGGCAGCTACTGCCATCAGCTGCGGTCTTGTTCCCCGTGCCGTGGATCGTGAGCCAGTCCCGCAACGTGCCCCGCGCGATGCCCAGGTCGTCGGCGATACCACGGACGGTGGCACCCGGGGTGGACTCATACAGATCAACAGCCTGCCGACGGAACTCGTCGGTGAAACTCTTCCTGGCCATGATCGCTGGATCATCTCGCTTCCCCAGCAGTGCTGGAATCAGCGTGTCCAAGATCTGGGGTCAAGCCCCGCGGTCCCACCGGACCGGGCGGGTCATCGCCGGTGCCAGACCCGGCCAGGCGTCTGGCTCGCCAGCAGCCGGGCGGTACAGCTTGACCTTGTTGATCCGCTTGATCCTCGGCAGCAGGTCGAACCCGAGCAGCTTCGTGATGCCGAACCCGATCTCGGACTGACCATGCGTGTCCACGTAATTGGCCTCGACCTGCATGTCGGTGCCATGCCGGATCGCGCCGTCGACCATCGCGTGCACCTCGGAGGCCGAGCAGTTCAGCCGCTGCGAGTGGATCACCACGGAGCCGCGCTCGACGTGCCAGTAGATCAGCACCCCTCGGCCGCCGTAGCGGGAGTGCCACTCGGTGAAGATGTTCTGGTCGAACGCGCCGAAGTGAGTCGAGTCGCTGGCCACGGCGGTGGATCCGTCGCCCCACAGTGTCTGCTGGCGGGCGGCGAAGGTGGCGTTGGCGATCTCGATCGCGATCTGCCGCGCGGCCTCGGTGCTCAGGTAGCGGCGCCGGGCGTAGCGAATCTCGTCCTCGGAATGCCCGTGCTCGCCGCCGGCGACCGCACGGATGCCGGTGTTGGTGCCGTACCCGTAGATAGCCAGCAGCAACCGCTCGGCCAGCACGTGCTCGGGCAAGGTGCCGCGGTCGGCGACCGAGGTCACCGCCGACAGGCAGCCGGTGCGCAGCACCGCCTCCTTGAGCATGTCGATCAGCGGCACCGTGCCCCACCGGGCCTGCACAGCCTGCTTGAGCCGGCGCAGGTTGCGCGGCTCCGGCGAGGCCTCCAGCGGGGCCAGCTTGACCGCGCCAGCCGCGCGGTCGCTAATCGACAACCAATCGCAGCCCGGCAGGGCGGTGTGCAGGGCCTCCAGCTCGGCGCGCATCTCGGCTTGCAGGTCGGCGATGAACTGGCTGGGGTCCAGCGGCTTGCGCAGCGCCTGGTAGTGCTCGACGCGATGGTCCTCGAAATCGGTCGGAAGGTCTTCGGCCGGGTTGCGCCAGGTGTCCGCGCCGACGACCCAGATTTCCTTGCACCGCAACTGCTCGCGTAGCGCCTGGAAGGTGCACACCTCGTAGACCATGCGCACGACCCGTTGCCGGCGGCGCTTGTCGTCCTTGTAAACCAGCGCCTCCCAGTCCTCGCTCAGGCCGCGATGGACCGGGATGTGCTCGCCGGCCGGGTAGTAGTGCAGGTTCCCGGCGCTGGCGTAGCGGGTGATCAGCTCCAGCGCGTCGAGCACCGGCCGGTGGGTGGTGTTGTTGCTGCGGAACTCCAGCACGTCCAGCAGCTTGATCAGCCCAGTCCGGTAGTGGTTGGTGTAGGAGCCCTTCAGCGTGGCCTTCACGGTGCGCTGGTAGGTCGGCCCGGAGGACTTGAACTCCGCGATCAGGTCGGCCAGCACGGCCTGCGGCGCGACCGGGAACACGGTGTCGCGCACGAGCTGGTCGCCGGCGTTCACGGTCGCCTCGGCGACCCGGAACAGCAAGTTCTCCTTGCCGGTGACCCGCTTGAACTCCTTGATCAGCTCCTTGGTCACCCGGACCTCGGCGCGGGCGTTGATCCGGTGCACGGTGGAGATCAGCAGCTCGACCAGCGTGTCGGTGATCTCCCGTTCCCGGCAGTGCAACAACGCCGCCAGCAGGGCCAGCGTCACCTCAGGCGCGTGTCCGCGCAGGTGGCTGGGCGCCTCGACCGCCGCCCGCGCCCGCCAGGCGGCGACCACCTTCGGGGCGATGTCGGCGAACACGCCGGCTGACAGGCCGACCGCCCGTACCGCTTCCAGCTTGGCGATCTCGGTCAACATCGTGTTCAGGCTGACGTTGCCCGGATCGGACCGGATCGAGGCCAGCACCGCCGGCCCGTCACCGTCCCCGCCGGGTTGGCCGTCGTCATCGGCACCGGCCGCGACCAAGGCGAACAGCCGAACGCGCACCGCCTCGGATAAGCGGATCGCCACCCGTGCGAACAGCAGCTCCTCGCCGCGGTGCAGCGCCGAGCGCACGATCCGGTCGACGCGGCCGCCGGTGGGCGGCTCGATACGTTCCTCCCGGCACCGGTCCAGCAGCTGGTCACGGACACGTTCAGCGCCGCGCTCGGTCTGGGTGACGGTGGTGACCAGCCACTCGGTGAGCTTGTCGGCGTCGGCGACGCTGCACTCCCGGAACCCCAGTGTCCGGCGAATCTGGCTGCGATGGAACTCGATCGTGCGGCCGGACCAGTCGTAGAACGCCAGCTCGGTCACCGGCACACCGACCTGCCGGGCCACGTAGTCCACAGCGGCGTCGGGGATCTCGCTCCGGCTGCGGGGAAACCGGCCGTGCTCGGTGTAAAAGCGCAGCAACACCGCGAACCCGAGCCGCGTCGCGCCACGCTTGCCGGCCACCATCGCCAGCTCGGCCTCGACCAGCGTCCACCGATCGATCAGTTCGTCCTGACCCAGCTCACGCGCCACGCACGGACGCTACTCCCACCCCCCGGACACCGCCGCGACCAGAGATTCAGGGTCAAGCCCCCAGCGCTCGTTTGCGGCTGATGACACGATCCTTACCGGCACCCCGACATCAGCGCCACCGAGCTGTGCCGCCGGTTGGGCATCCACCGGAACCGGCCGATCGAGATCGTGTCGCGTCGGTTCCCCTGCTCGACCCTGTTCGGGTTCTGGGTCAAGACCAAGACCGTCGACCTGATCATCCACTCGCACGACCTGTCCGCGACCCAGCGCGACCACAGCATCCGGCACGAGACCGGACACATCGTCGCCGACCACACCGGGCAGACCACCCCCGAGCACAGCGAGATGCTGCGCATCCTGATGCCCACCCTCGACCCGGACGCCGTGGTCACCTACCTGGCCCGGACCGGGCACTACGTCGGCGCCGAATGGGAAGCCGAGACCTTCGCCCACATCCTCACCGAAGCCGCCTACACCCGCGCCCGGCAACGCGGGCGAGGCTTCTTCGAAACCGGGCTGTCCGGCCCTGTCCGCAGCATCTAGACAGCACTAGACGCCTTCACACAGCGACGATCGACAGGCAGGACGGTTCATTGGGATCGCTCGGCGGGATCATCCTCTGGGTAGCACTACTGATCTTGACCGGCTGGCGGTTGGCCGTCCTCGCCCGCGCCGACGAGCCCGCCGACTGGCACAAGGCCGTCGCGCTGCTGTTCGCGATCGCGGCCGCGTCGAACACCTTCAGTCTGCCACCGGTCAAAGCAGCGCTCGATACCGTGACACCCGGCCTGAGCTACCTGTGCGGCTACGTCCTGCTGGCCATCATGTACAGCGGCTTCGTCTACCTGTTCGCATCCGGCGAGAAGGCCCGGCCCCGCTGGGTGCGGTCGTTCCCCACCCAGCTCTCCATCGCCCTCGCCGTGTCCGCTGTCGTCGCGGGCCTGTGGCTGGCCACCCCCGCCGCCGAGCGCGCGACCCGGCTGCTCGACCTCGGCCGCCAGGACACGCCACTGCCCTACCTCGGGGTCTTCGTCCTCGGCAGCTACCTACTCGCCGCCAGCGCTCTCTGCGCCGCTCTGGCCTGGGGAGAGTCCCGCTACACCGTGCGCTGCGCACGCGGCGGCTACACCCTCGCCGGGATCGGCATGGCCGTCACCGGATTCGGCGGCGTCATCCTCCGTGTCCCGCTCGTCGCCGCCGCTTGGGCCACCCACACCCCGATCACCGACGCCGCGAACCTCCTACCACGCATCCTCAACCTCGCCGGGATCGCGCTACTACTGATCGGCCTCGGCATCGTCGCCGCCCACGACTCGGTCGAGCCCCGGCGGGCGTTCCTCGCGCTGCGACCGCTCTACCGAGCGCTCTGCGCTGTCTATCCGAAGCTCGCGCTCCGACCACCGGAGTCGTTCACCCGGGAACTGCTGCTCAGCAACGCCGAGATGCGTGACCGGTGGCCGCACCGCGCGATCGCCTGCCAAGACGGCCTCCTCCCCGTCGGGGCGCACGTCGCCCCCACCGACACCCACACCGACACGGCCCTCGACATCGACGAACAAGCCCGGCTCGTCCTGCTCGGTCTCGACCGCGCCGCACGCGGCGACGACCCCGGGAACCCCGACCAGCCCTGCCGCTTCGCCGTCCCAGCCGACGCCCACAACGTCGGCTTCGACAGCGAAGTCGAACACCTCATCGCCCTGTCCCGCGCCATCGCCCGCCAACAGAAGAAGCAGGCGCCGAGCCCCGACCGGGTCATCCGAAAAATCGGATGACCCCCTGCCCACCAGCACAAACACCCACCCAGGAGACTCACGTGTCTGTCGTGAAGATCAACGCCATCACCGTCCCCGACGGAGCCGGACCGGAGCTGGAGGCCCGGTTCGCCGCCCGCTTCGCTCAGGGCTGCATGAACGAGGTGCCCGGGTTCCTCGGCTACGAGCTGCTCCGCCCCGTCGCGGGCGACACCCGGTACTTCGTCTACACCCGCTGGGAGCACGACGCCGCCTTCCAGGCATGGCGCACCGTCGGCGCCGCGGCCGCGCACTGCGACAGCGACAGCGACCGCCCGCAGGTCGGGACCGGCGCTGACCTGCTGGAATTCGAAACCGTCCCCCTCGGAACCGCATCTGACACAGCACCTGGGACGGCATCTGAGGAAGGGACCGCGACCGCATGACCACCGCCACCGGGCTCCGTGTCCTCGCCGCCACCGGCGCCGCCGCGCTCACGCTCGGCGCGGCCGGAGCCGCGACCGCCGCCGAGGACATCCACTACGAGAAGGCCGGGACCTTCCCCGACGTCGCTGCCTGCGACGAACACCCCGACGGCACCGCCGACCTCTACCTCGTCCCGGCATAGACGTCAGGGTGCCGGTCTTGACCAACACCACCACCCAGACTGGGTCTGATGGGTAAGAAGAAGCAGCAGCGCCGGACGCCCCGCGACTGAAACGCCGTCGCCGGACCGCGCGGCAACCGCTAGCGGCCAGGGCTAGCGGCGGGACGGGCGGCCGAGGGCGAGGTAGACATACCGGCCGACCAGCACCGCGCCGGTGATCGCGACCATCACCGTCGCCACCGGCGCCACACCGACCACCACCGCACCGCCGACCAGCACCCCGGCCTCGGCCACCCCGGTCGCGATCAGCACCGCCGCCGGGCCCGGCCCGGGCCGGGTCACCACCGGAGCCTGCGCCGGGGCCGGGACCGCCGACGACGCCGGGACCGCCCACACCCAGTCCTGCGCCCGATCCTGCGCCTGAGCCTCCTGCAGCAGCTCATACGCTGCGGTGACCACCGCGAACCGGTCCGGATCACCACCGGCGTCGGGGTGCTCGCGGCGCACCGCCGCCCGCCACGCCGAACGCACCACCTCCGGTGACGCGGACGGGGCGACACCCAGGATCGCCGCCGCCCGCGCCACCTCGGGCCCCGTCACCAGACCGGTCCTCACCGCTGACCTCCCCCACCGTCGATGTCGCCGCCGATGTCGCCGCCGATGTCGCCGCCGATGTCGCCGCCGATGTCGCTGCCGCCGAGCCAGATGTCGGCGTCCGCCCCGACCCGACCAGCACCACCCTGACCAGCACCACCACCGCTACCGCTTCCTCCGCCGTCCCCGGAGCCGCTACCGCCCCGGTCTCGCCGGGCGTGGGCGTGACCGGCCATGAGCTGGCGGCGCGTCAACACCGGCCCCGACACCGGCTCCTCCACCCCGACCGCCTCGTCCAGCACCCGCGACCGCCCCGACAGCGGCGTCACCAGCCCGTAGACGACCTTGTCCGGGCTCGCCCACGCGACATGGTGCGGCGGCATCTGCCGCACCCGGTTCGGATCCAACAGGAACGCGTGCTGGCGGCGCACCGTCCCCGCCCCGCTGTACCCACCAGAGAACACCGAAGCGCCCCAACCCTCGTCCGACCCGGCGCCGACCAGCTGCAACCCGACCTCCCCGACCATCCTGGTCCCGAACCGGGCCGCCAACTCCTCCGCATTCGTCGTCCGCCCCACCAGCACCCCGCCACCCATCGCGCCGAGCAGCCGGTTCCGCTCCTGAGGCGACTCGGCCAGGCCCTCGACCGACTGCGCCGACACGATCACCGCACCACCCAATGAGCGCAGCCGCTCAACAAGGTTGATGACACTGCCCGCAACTTCACCCGAGACCGCTGAGAACTCGTCCAGCACGAACAACGCCTGACGCCGCCCGGCAGCCCCGGAACGAGCACCGCCGAGTTCGTAGGTGAGCAGCTCGATCAGCACCGCCGTCTTCGCCGCCGCCACGACCTCATCAGTCGTGCCCGGCACCGACACATACAACGCGTCGAAGTCCGACAACGGCGCCCCCGCATCGAAGTCCGCGCCCAACGACCGGAACAGGTCGCAGAACAGCATCAGGTCCGCATCCAGCGACGACGACCCCGACCCGCCACCCGACGGCTTACTCAACGCCCGGACCTGCCGCGACTCCACCGCGTGCCCCGCCCACGCCTCACTCAGCCACCGCCCGTCCAGACGCTCCAGGAACTCCACCGACGATCCCGGCGGCCCCTTCGGGGCATCCACCACCAGATGCAACAGGCCACGTTGCAGCACGTCATAGAAGCGGTGATCGGTTTTCGCGAGCTTGTGCAGCGACGCCCGCAACTGCCCCGGCGGCATCCGCCACATGTTCAACCGGGCCTCGAACGGGAACACCCCCACCCGCGCAGGCGAGAGCCCCAGGTCGGTCATCGCCTCCGCCCACGACCGCGCGTCCTCGGCCGCGTCCGGGCCTCCCTTCGCACCCAGGAACACCACCAACGGCCGACCCGACCCAAACGTCGGCCCCGGCGTCTGGGCGTACCGCGCCCACATCGCCTCCGCCCACCCGCAGCTCACACCTGACTTTGGTCACCCGAGCCTGGTTTCGCAGCTTGTACTGCGCTGAGCTGCGGTGATGTGTTTGCGCGGGAGCGGTGTGAGGCACTAATTCGGTGCTCTACGCTCGGTCAGGTGGCGTGGGTGAGGCGGGTACGGACGGCCTCCGGGGCGACCGCGGTCCAGATCGCCGAGTCCGTGCAGGGCCATCGACGGATCGTGGCCCATGTCGGGTCAGCGCACACCGAGGCCGAGCTGGGCCTGCTGGTCGAGCAGGCCCGTGGGCTGATCGACGACGCTGCACAGCAGGCCCTGGATCTGGGCGTCGCGCCGTCACCCCGGCGGGCCGAGCTGATCGCGCCCACCGCGGCCGGCGGTGCCACGCAGGAGGGGCTGTTCGGCCAGATGCCGCGGCGCGCCCCGAGCACCACAACCCGGCGGGTGGGTGCGCCGCAGGTGATCACGACCGGGTCGCGGGTGCTGTTCGACATCCTCGCCGAGGTCTACGCGGGCCTCGGGTTCGCAGAGGTCGCTGATGACACGTTCCGCGACCTGGTGATCGCCCGGATCGTCGAGCCCACGTCCATCCTGGACACCGGTCGGGTGCTGGCCGGTCTGGGCGTCACCGCGGCGAGCGAAAAGACGATGCGCCGCACCCTGCTGCGCTGCACCGGGCGCAGCTACCGCGACGAGATCGCGAGGGCCTGCTTCACCCACGCCCGTGGCAGTGGGGATGTGTCGTTGTGTCTCTACGACGTCACCACCCTCTACTTCGAGGCGGAGAAGGAGGACGACCTGCGCAAGGTCGGGTTCTCCAAGGAACGCCGGGTCGACCCGCAGGTCGTCGTCGGGCTGCTGGTCGATCGCGCAGGGTTCCCCCTCGAGATCGGCTGTTTCGAGGGCAACAAGACCGAGACCGCGACGATCCTGCCGATCATCGAGGCCTTCCGGGCCCGACACCAGCTGCCGGTCGAGCCGGGCGGGATGGTCGTGGTCGCCGACGCAGGGATGCTCTCGGCCGCGAACCTGCGCGACCTCGACGAGGCCGGCCTGCGGTTCATCGTCGGCTCCCGACTCACCAAGGCCCCGGTTGACCTGGAGTCGCACTTCCACTGGCACGGCGACGCCTTCGTCGACGGGCAGATCATCGACACCCTCACACCACGCGACCGCCGCACCGGGCGCAGCGAGAACAGCCCGAAGGTCAAGGCCGAGCCCGTCTGGAACCCCAACCAGCATCCGGGATCCTGGCGGGCGGTCTGGGCCTACTCCACGAAGCGGGCCGTCCGGGACCGGCGCACGTTGACCCTGCAGGAGAACCGGGCCCGCGAGGTCATCGCCGGCGAGAAGCCCGCGCGCACACCGCGGTTCGTCAAGGTCACCAACGGCTCCCGCGCCCTGGACGAGGCCTCCTTGGCTCGGGCATACCGGTTGGTCGGGTTGAAGGGCTACGTGACCAACATCCCGGCCGGCGGCGCAGCGGCCGGGGAGATCATCGGCGACTACCACGACCTCTGGCACGTCGAGCAGTCCTTCCGGATGAGCAAAACCGACCTACGCGCCCGCCCGATGTTCCACCACCAACGCCAGTCCATCGAAGCGCACCTGACCATCGTGTTCACCGCCCTCGCAGTCGCCCGCGAGATCCAGAACCGCACCGGGCTCACCATCCGCAACGTCGTCCGCCAGCTCCGACCACTGCGCTCGGCCACCATCGCCATCAACGGCACCCAGCAGACCTTCCCGCCCGCCGTCCCCGCCGACAAACAGGCCCTCCTCGACGCGCTCCGTCAGCCCGCGGCGAAGCACTAAGACAAGTGACCGAAGTCAGGTCACACGTTCCAACAACGTCGTCTTCCCCGCACCGGTCTGCGCCACCACCGCCATGTGCAGCGCGACCTGCGACAACGGCAGCTCCAACCACGGCTCCGACCGCTTCGCCAGCACCTCCGACAGCAATTCCGCATGCGGAAACACCGTCTCCGTGCGCGGACCCAGCACCACCGAGGACTCCCCGTCCCGACCGGTCCGGGTCAACGGAGAGATCACCGACCGATCCCGCCCCACCACCGCAGCGATGTCGCACAACCGCCGGCCAGCGGCCAACCCCCGGGAGATCTCCTCCCGATCAGCCAAAGTCAACAGTTTCCGCACGTCATGAGGCTTATTCAGGGCCCGTGAAATAACGATCTAGCCCGGCGTGTCGGGTTGGGCGACAGCCCGTCCATCGCGAAGATTGGTTTGTCGAATCAATCCGAGATGAATGGGCTGTCGCAGTATGTACTATACCACTGGCTTTCGGCGTGATGAGATTCAGGATCTTGCCGCTCTGGTGCATGAGCAGGATCAGCGGAACGCGACTGGCCTGCGACGGCCTTGGCCGCCGATTCTGGGATTGTTCTGGTCGGTGGTGATCACGTTGGCGTATCTGCGCGGGAATCGTGTGCAGTGGGAGTTGGCGGAAACCTACGGGGTGTCGCAGTCGACGGTCAGTCGAGCGATCGCGGGGGTGACACCGTTGCTGGCGCAGGCGCTGCGGAGTGTAGTTCCGACTGCGGAGGAGCTTCGTGCCGATCGGCAGTACATCATCGACGGAACCCTGCTGCCCTGCTGGTCATGGACCGCCGTACCAGGTCTGTGGTCGGGCAAGCATCGCACCACCGGCGTCGTCGTCCAGGTCGCAGCCACCCTGGAAGGGCAGCTGTCGTGGATCTCCGACCCGACCCCAGGCTCCCGACACGACCTACATTGAGGCTTATTCAGGGACGCTCAACAGACTGCTGCGTTGAGACGCTGACCTGGGGAAGCGCCTCGCTCCATGATCACCCTGAATAAGCCTCATTGCCTCGACCAATCCGGCGCCCTCGACCACCTCGCCACATACCCACCGATCGGCGATAAAGGCTACATCGGGCGCGGCATGCTCACCCCGTTCAAAAAACAACCCGGCCGGGAACTTCTCGACTGGCAGAAAACATTCAACAAGAGCCTCAACCGCACACGCGCCACCATCGAGCGAGTCATCGCCCATATCAAGTCGTGGAAAGTTCTCCACACAGACTACCGCCGACCCTACGCCACATTTAAAACGACGATCTCGGCAGTCATCGGACTCATCTTCTACGCACTTACCTGACGGAGCCTGAATAAGCCTCCATGATCCTGTTCCTCGCCGAACAACAAGATCAAGTGCTACGACCGCCTGAGCGCGCCCCCACCTCACCCACCCACGACGAAAAAGTCGTACTCATCATCACCGAAACCGACACGCCGATCATCACCATCAACCCCGTCCTCGACACCATCGACACCATCGAGAACATCAAGGACGCCGAGGTCGGACACGGCCTCGGCATCGTCGGTACCCACACACCCGGACAACGACATCCCCCGCCGACCGCTCAACAACTCACCGGGCCAGTGGTTCAGTGGTTCTGCTCGTAGGCGTGCGTGATCTCCACTGAGATCCGGCCCCGATCCGCGACCGCGTACCCGTTCTCCCGGGCCCACTCCCGGATGGCCTGATTCCGGGCCTTCATCTCATCCGTCGACGCCGCACGTCGCGCTACCCGCACGCCACCGGCGGTGTCCCGCCGCGCCGCCGCCACGAAATCCGCGACCGCCGCCCGGAACAACTCCACGTTCTCCGACTTCAAATCAATCACATACGACTTGCCGTCCACCCCGAACCGCACCGTCTCATCCGCCGGGCCCCCCTCCAGGTCATCCAGCAGCTCCACCCGAGTCACCTGAGCCATAACCCTGACCTCACATCCAGACACACAACGCGGCAGTCACCCCGAATCGGAGCAACCCGAACGAGAGTGAACACTACAGAAAGAAGCCGGGCAACGCGACAACCTCAACATTCTCGACACCGTTCGCACGCCCGCGATGGCCCGGCCAGATAGCCGACCGGAATGACATCCGCGCAGCACCCCGACGGTGCCCCCGGGCGGAGTCGAACCGACACCGATGACCCTTTTAAGAGCGTGTTTGGAAATGGTGGGTGTGTCGGGATGGTCGACACGGCTGGGGTGCTCCATCGTGGTCGGCATGCAGGAACGACCGCGCCGGTACCCCTCGGACACCAGTGATGCCCAGTGGGTGGTGATCGAGCCGTTGTTACCGCCGCTCGCGCGGCGGGGGCGGCCTGTTGCTCATGCTCGTCGGGACGTGCTGGACGCGATCTTGTATGTCGTGCGGACCGGGTGTGCCTGGCGGGCGTTGCCGGTGGACTTCCCGCCCTGGCAGACCGTCTACTGGTACTTCAACCAGTGGGAACAGCAGAAGGTCACCGAGAAGATCCTCCCGGTCGTGCGGGGGCAGTTACGTATCGCCGAGGGCCGTGATCCGGAGCCGAGTGCGGGGATCATCGATTCCCAGTCGGTCAAGGGCGCCGACACCGTCGGCCAGGACTCCCGCGGCTACGACGCCGGGAAGAAGACAGGCGGACGGAAACGGTTCATCGTGACCGACACCCTCGGTCTGCTGCTGACCACGATGGTGTGCTCGGCCTCGGTACAGGACCGCGACGGCGCCAAGCCGATCCTGCTCAACCTCTACCTGCGCACCAGGGTGCGGTTCGTCTACGCCGACGCCGGCTTCGCCGGGCGACTGCTCGACTGGGCCGCCACGATCCTGCAGACAACGATCGAGATCATCCGCAAGCCACCCGAGCAGCGCGGATTCACCGTCCTCCCACGAAGGTGGGTGGTCGAACGGACCCTGGCCTGGCTCACCGCACACCGACGCCTGGCCCGAGACTACGAACGCCACCCCACCACATCCGAAGCCATGATCCGCTGGGCCGCGATCAACACCATCACCCGCCGCATCGCCCGTGGATACCCCGCCACCCGCCAGCAGAAACACACGACACCCTCAACCCACTAGAATTTCCAAACACGCTCTTAGTGCTTCGCCGCGGGCTGACGGAGCGCGTCGAGGAGGGCCTGTTTGTCGGCGGGGACGGCGGGCGGGAAGGTCTGCTGGGTGCCGTTGATGGCGATGGTGGCCGAGCGCAGTGGTCGGAGCTGGCGGACGACGTTGCGGATGGTGAGCCCGGTGCGGTTCTGGATCTCGCGGGCGACTGCGAGGGCGGTGAACACGATGGTCAGGTGCGCTTCGATGGACTGGCGTTGGTGGTGGAACATCGGGCGGGCGCGTAGGTCGGTTTTGCTCATCCGGAAGGACTGCTCGACGTGCCAGAGGTCGTGGTAGTCGCCGATGATCTCCCCGGCCGCTGCGCCGCCGGCCGGGATGTTGGTCACGTAGCCCTTCAACCCGACCAACCGGTATGCCCGAGCCAAGGAGGCCTCGTCCAGGGCGCGGGAGCCGTTGGTGACCTTGACGAACCGCGGTGTGCGCGCGGGCTTCTCGCCGGCGATGACCTCGCGGGCCCGGTTCTCCTGCAGGGTCAACGTGCGCCGGTCCCGGACGGCCCGCTTCGTGGAGTAGGCCCAGACCGCCCGCCAGGATCCCGGATGCTGGTTGGGGTTCCAGACGGGCTCGGCCTTGACCTTCGGGCTGTTCTCGCTGCGCCCGGTGCGGCGGTCGCGTGGTGTGAGGGTGTCGATGATCTGCCCGTCGACGAAGGCGTCGCCGTGCCAGTGGAAGTGCGACTCCAGGTCAACCGGGGCCTTGGTGAGTCGGGAGCCGACGATGAACCGCAGGCCGGCCTCGTCGAGGTCGCGCAGGTTCGCGGCCGAGAGCATCCCTGCGTCGGCGACCACGACCATCCCGCCCGGCTCGACCGGCAGCTGGTGTCGGGCCCGGAAGGCCTCGATGATCGGCAGGATCGTCGCGGTCTCGGTCTTGTTGCCCTCGAAACAGCCGATCTCGAGGGGGAACCCTGCGCGATCGACCAGCAGCCCGACGACGACCTGCGGGTCGACCCGGCGTTCCTTGGAGAACCCGACCTTGCGCAGGTCGTCCTCCTTCTCCGCCTCGAAGTAGAGGGTGGTGACGTCGTAGAGACACAACGACACATCCCCACTGCCACGGGCGTGGGTGAAGCAGGCCCTCGCGATCTCGTCGCGGTAGCTGCGCCCGGTGCAGCGCAGCAGGGTGCGGCGCATCGTCTTTTCGCTCGCCGCGGTGACGCCCAGACCGGCCAGCACCCGACCGGTGTCCAGGATGGACGTGGGCTCGACGATCCGGGCGATCACCAGGTCGCGGAACGTGTCATCAGCGACCTCTGCGAACCCGAGGCCCGCGTAGACCTCGGCGAGGATGTCGAACAGCACCCGCGACCCGGTCGTGATCACCTGCGGCGCACCCACCCGCCGGGTTGTGGTGCTCGGGGCGCGCCGCGGCATCTGGCCGAACAGCCCCTCCTGCGTGGCACCGCCGGCCGCGGTGGGCGCGATCAGCTCGGCCCGCCGGGGTGACGGCGCGACGCCCAGATCCAGGGCCTGCTGTGCAGCGTCGTCGATCAGCCCACGGGCCTGCTCGACCAGCAGGCCCAGCTCGGCCTCGGTGTGCGCTGACCCGACATGGGCCACGATCCGTCGATGGCCCTGCACGGACTCGGCGATCTGGACCGCGGTCGCCCCGGAGGCCGTCCGTACCCGCCTCACCCACGCCACCTGACCGAGCGTAGAGCACCGAATTAGTGCCTCACACCGCTCCCGCGCAAACACATCACCGCAGCTCAGCGCAGTACAAGCTGCGAAACCAGGCTCGGGTGACCAAAGTCAGGCGACCGCCCGGCTCCACCACGCCCGGGCGTAGACGTCATCGGCCGCCGGGGCCGCCCCAAGACTCGACGCGCCGGCGGCGATTCCCGCGTACTCCCGGTACCCGGCCGCGACCCCGGCGCGGCGCACCCACTCCACACGCTCGACGGTGCCCGGGGCAGGCACCTCCCCGAGGTGCCCGACGGCCCACCCGGCCTGCTCCTCAGCCGCCTGCTCCCCAAGCTCGCGGACACGCTCGACGATCAACGGAGCGAGCTGGGGTGCGCTGCCGATCATGAACACCGTCACCAGCAACAGTCCACGTCTCGAACCGCCCCGCCCCACTGACCGGGTCCTCCGGCACCCTGGTCGCGACCGCGCCGGCGATGCGCCACCGCAGCACATCCGACACGTTCTCCGCACTGTCGAGCTCCCGAACACCCGCGATCTGACGGAGGAGCCGCGCCGGGTCATGCCCGCCCAACTCCGCCTCGGCGAGGACCGTGAGCAGTGACCCGCGGCCGCCCTCGGCTTCGACTCGCGCGCTGTTGACCGGCCCCAACGCCCCAGCCAGGAGCTGATCGGCCCGCGACCGCTGCTGGATGCGGGCCAGGTCGAACCAGTCCCCAGCCAGGGTCACCAACGACCGTCCGAGCTGGCGGCCCTCGGCCTGAGCGGCGAGCGCCGAGACCTGCCCCCCGCTGAACTCGATCGCGTTCGAGAACCTGGACCGGGCCGTCTCAGCCAGAGCCTGCGGACAGTGCTCATCCGCATCCCGAGCCGCAACCAGCCACACATGATTCTCGATCCGGCCCCGGGTGATCGCCGGATACACCGACTCCCGACCCATGCCCTCCCCGATGATCGAATGGCTCGTGTCGACGGTCAACGACTGCGCCGCATGCACCGTCCCCGCATACGCCAGACGCACATGCTGGGCGGCGTAGTCGACCGGGAAATGCGCGACCACTCCGTGCTGATCCTCCCCCAACAGAAAGTGATCATTGTTTTCATCACGGCGGGCACCGATGATCACATAGGTCTCCCGGTTGGTGACCGCACCACACTTCCTCCCGCGGGAACCGGCCGGGAGATCCACCCGCAACGACCGATCGTTGAGCCGGGCCTGCACCCGATCCCCCACCGACACCGGCTGACCTGCCGGTTCGAGGCCGTGCACCCGCCCAACCGGGGTCGCATCGACGCGGCCGAACCGGATCAGCTGCTCCCGTAAGCGTCCGGAGAGCTGCGCCGCCTGCTCATTGCCCCCCACGACCAGCAGAGATTGCCGTCCGGCGACGGTGTCAGCCAGCCACGCCCGCGTCGACCCCGCCTCCATCTCCTCCACCGACCCGGCATGCAACCGCCCCCGGGACAGATACTCCACGACCGCCCCCGTGTCACCGGCACGGACCTGCAGAGACGCCGCCTTCTCCCACTCCTGGGCGAACCGGTGCACAACCTGTAGCTCGGTCACCGACGACGCCGTCCCCACCAGGTGGGAGAACAGGCCACCCGCGCCGATCGCGCCGAGCTGCTCCGGGTCCCCGGTCAGCACGACCTTCGCCCCCGCCCCCGCGGCAAGTTCGGTGATCAGATGCAGATCATGCGTGGAGGTCATCCCCGCCTCGTCCACGATCACCAGATCCCCGACCTGCAACCGGTCACGGACCTGCCCGTCCTCCCCCGGGGTGAACCGGCCCGCGAACACCGCGGTGTTGATCGCGTCGATATGGGTATCGGCGAGGTTGTTCGCCGCGATCTGCGACGTCGTCAACCCGATCACCCGGCCCCCGACCTCCCGGGTCCACACCTCGGCCAGCGCCGACATCGTCCGGGACTTCCCCGCACCGGCCGGGCCGACGACCACGTCTCCCGCGACCCGCGAGGTCAGCACCCTCAAGGCGGCCTGGACCTGGTCCGGAGACAGGCCGTGACCGTCGAGTTCTGCCCGCACCGCCGCAGTCCTCTCGACGGCCAGGCCGACGTCCAGCGCGGAGGACACCCGCGCGACCACGGCCTCTTCCCGCCCGAGGTGCGCTGCGGAGGTGTAACGCTCCCGGTGCGCACCCCGCAGCACATAGCCGCCGTCCCCGACCACGGTCGACCCGTCAGCGTTCACCCGAGCGCCCTGCCCGCGCCGCAACTCATCCGGGACCGGCGCGGGCTCGGTCATCGACACCTGCACCACATCCGCCCGACCCACCGCCTCCCGAGCCAACGCCTCCAGCGCCGCACCACGCTCAGCCGCGCCCGCATCCTCGAGCCCGAGATCAGCCCACCGATCCCCGACCCCGGCCTTCACCGCCCACACCAACGTCCCGAACGTCCACACCGCATACCGCGCCGACACCCGCTCCACCGCACCCGCCAACAGCACATCCCGGGTCAACCGCTCACCAGACCCGATGCCCACGACAGCGGCCTCAGCGACATCCGACAACGCCCCGGCCAGGTCGCCGACATGCCCCTGAACCCACCGATTCAACGCCGCCGGACCGGCATCCACCGACTTCGGAGCACGCGTATCCAGCACCGCCGTCCGCGCGATCCGATGCAACACCGTCGGCGACAACACCTCCCCACCGGTACGCGCCACCAGCGCTGCCTTCAACGCCGCGATCCGCTCATCCACCTGCTTCGTCCGCGTCGACGCCGCATCCATCAACACCTGATCGACACCCGCGATCTCCCGCACCAGACCATCCGGCCGGTCCCGCCACCCGACCCCGGTCGCGGCGGTGACCAGCTGCTCCAGACTCTGCTGATACACCGCATCCACGGCCTGCTTAATCCCCAGAAACGACGCCCCATCCAAAGCGCCGACCTTCCCCCCGGGAATCATCGTGCGGTTCAACAACGCCGCATGCGTGTGCAACTGCGGCTCATCAGCACGACTCGTCGAGTGATGCCACACCGACCACGTCGTCCCCGCCCCCTGCTCAAAAGTCCCCATACCCGCCGCCGACCGCGGACCCGAATGACGCCCCGTCCGCGTCACCGCCACCCGCGCATCCGCAAACGACACCGCCTCTTCCACCGCCGTCGCGTGCGCGCCACGGACCCTCTCCGCATCCTCAACAGCACCCGCCGCCAACAACGCCGCGTAATACACACTCACCGACTTCGGCGCCGAAAACGTCCAGTCGTAATACGCCACCGCCCGGCGCCCATCCGACTCCGCCGCACGCCGAATCTCCTCCACCCGCTCCGCGGTCGGCGAGCCCTTCTCCCGCGCCAGCGCACGCTCAACACGCTCGGCCGCCGACAGATAATTCCGCGGCCGAGACCCGATGAACATCGGCGCCTTCACCGACGACTCCGGCCGACGAAGCTGCCCGAACACCGCCCGAACATCATCCGCAACGGCGACCTCACCCGAGACAAACGACAACCCAAGCCCCGCCATGCCAGACCCGAACCAGTACCCGGCCGGCTCCCCCGCAGCTACCGCCTTCTCGTAGTAACCGGGAGCGTCCACGCCCTCCCGGCCCGACCGAACAGACTGATGCGCGGCGCAACCCGACCCGCGCACGAGGTACTCCACCGCACCCGCGCCGATCGCCGTCACCCGCAACACAACCCACACCCTACCCTGCCGGGCCAAAGATCATCAGATGATGCATGGGTCTGGTCGGCTCTTGATCTGGCGGCGGAGAGGCGGGCGACGGGCGCGCAGCGGCCAGAGACCGACACGACGACCCGGATCAACGGCCACAGCACCGGCGGCAAGACCGAGCCGCAGGCGAGGACGAGCCGGACGCAACACGGGCCCGGCCGCGGCCGGGCGTGGCATCCTCGGGTGGCCCGACCGACAGATCCGAGGACGGAGGCACGGGTGGAGATCGACCCGGTCGCCTTCGCCGACACCCAAGCCCGTCGATTCACCGGCCGCCGTCTGCGCGTCGGCCGCTCCTCGGTCGTTCACGACGTGGCGTGGAAGGCGTGGCTCGGTGACCTCACCCTCCCCGTTGCGGCGTGTAACCAAGGATGGGCCGGGCTCGCCGCGACCGACGATTTGATGGCCACCGACGATCCCGCGAACTGCCGTAAATGCGCCCTGACCCTCGGGCGTGTGACAGCGCGGCGAGCGGCGCCGTTCCAGGCCACCTTGTTCGACCTCGACACCGTCACCGATGACGACCATCCCGGCCTGGTCGAGCGGTCCGATTGATCACGTCGTGATGCTCGCCTGATCTCGGGACGCAGGCCCGGCGGCGTGACTACCCTGGACCTGGTGAGTACACACAATCCGTACCCGGGCGGGCCGGGGAAACGCGCCGCGAAACAAGGTCGGCGACCGCCACGATTACGCGCCGAGTTCGACGCGTTCGCGGTGAACCGGGCACGGCTTGACGAGGACGCCGACGAACGACGACGTGAGGACGAGGCGTTCACCCACTACGCTCAGGCCCGCCGCCGCGGCGACCGCATCGAGGAAAAGCGCGACGCGGCGCTGGCTGCGCTCGACCGTCGCCGACAGCTCATCCTCACCGCCGCCGAGGAGAAGCTCGACGGCGTCCGTGACGAGCAGGCCCGCGCTCTGGCCGCGGTTCACAAACGTTCCGGCGGGCATCGCAGCACCCGCGAGGTCGCCGTTTTGTTCGCGCTCCCGATCCCACACGTGCGGCCGCTGCTACGCCGCGACCGGGACCGTGACACCCGCCCCATCGACAACAGCGGCGGCGACAACAACGGCGGCACCGAGGACGGCACCGAGGTCGCCGCCGACGGCGAGCCCGGCACGCCGCCGACGGCGGGATCAACGGCGTGAGTGACATGCGCGCGGTCTCCCAGCGGATGGGGCCCCGGGATCTACTCGTCGCGGTCTCCCAGAAGTTCCCGTTGCCCGGCAAGAACCTCGCGGCGGTCTCCCGGGTCGTCGACGCCCATCTCGGGCGGCTCCATCGGCGTGGGCAGATCGCCGACAGCTACGCCGGACCCGCCCACGACCGCGGCACCGGCCGGGCGCTCGCCCCGACCGATCCGGGTGGGGATGTCCTCGTCGTGCGGGTCGAGGTCATCGCCGCCGATGTCAACCCGGGCCTGCAGGCCGGGATCGCGGCACTACGCTCCGGGCTCCGCGCCGCGGTCGCCGCACTGCCCGACCAGTTCGGGCCCGAACAGGCCGCCCAGCTACTCGCCACGGTCGGTGGGGATGCGATGAGCGTGTCCTGGGCGAACCGCACCGAGGTCCGGATCCGTGACGGCCTGTTCCCCTGAGCGGCGCCGGAACAGGATCCGGGAGTGCCCGATTTATGCGATCCTGGTGACGGATCGTCGACACGTTCAGCAGTGCCCGGGATCGGCGGAGAGGTGGTCGTGACCCGACAGGATGAGCCGCGGCACAACGAACAGCGGCCCGGTGCGCGGCGGTGCTGGTTGGATGTGCCGTTCGTTGAGAAGGACGAGGCGAAAGCCGCCGGGGCGCGCTGGGATGCCCAGGCGCGGCGGTGGTTCGACCCGGCCCCGCCGACAGCTGCTCTTCAGCGCTGGGCTGCGCGACCCGAGGTTCCTGAGGTGTTGCCGGGGGAGGACCGCACGGTCGGGGACGGCCTGTTCGTGGATCTGGTCCCCCAAACGTGCTGGTTCACCAACGTCCGTTCGTGTGTCGCGCCGGGCGACTGGGAACGGCTGCGCCGTCCGGTGCTGCGCCGGACCGGGTATCGCTGCGAGGTCTGCGGTCGCGGCGAGGACCGCCGACCCGACATCGGCCGTTATCTCGAGGTCCACGAACGCTGGACCTACGACGAGGTGTCCGGGGTGCAGACGTTGCGGCGGTTGGTGTGTCTGTGTTCGGACTGTCACCTGGTGACCCACTTCGGCTACGCGACCGTCCAGGGCCGCAACGAAGAGGCCCTGGCTCATCTGTGCACGGTGAACACCTGGACTCGTGAGCAGGCCCTCGCCCACATCGCCGACGCTGCCCGGGTCTGGGAGCAGCGTTCGACCCGGACCTGGGAGCTGGACCTGGGGATCCTCACCGACGCCGGGATCACCGTCAGGCAACCCCCGCCACCGCAACAGCGGGCACAGATCGCCGACAAGACCCTCAGACACGACACCACCGCACCGGCCACGGCCAGCTCACCATCGGTGCCTCAGCAACGCGGCGCGGCACCGCGACTGGCCCGGTCGGCGGGGAAGAAGAGGTTGACCGGTGAGCAGCAGGCCGCGGTCGAGGCGTTCACCGCCGGCTACGACCTGACCATTCAGGCCGGTGCCGGGGCGGGGAAGACCTCCACCCTGCGCGCCCTCGCCGCGACCACCCGCGCGCGGGGGCTGTATCTGGCGTTCAACAAGTCCATCGCCACCGAGGCCGCCCGCGCGTTCCCGCCGTCGGTGCAGGCGGTGACCTCCCATTCTCTCGCCTACGCCGCGATCGGCCACCGCTATCAGGCCCGTCTGGCCGCGCCCCGGATCCCCAGCACCGAACTCGCTCCCCGCCTCGGGATCGACACCCCGTTGCTGTTCGGTGAGCGGCGGGTGACCCCGACCGGGCAGTGCGCCGCCGCGCAGAAGACCGTCCTGAACTTCTGCCACTCCGCCGACGACACCATCACCCGCCGACACGTCCCCCACCTGCCCGGGATGCCCGACCGGAAGTCCCACCGGATCTTCGCCGGGATCGTCGTGGACTACGCCCGCCGGATCTGGAACGACCTCCAACACCCCGGCGACCCCGGCAGCACCGGCGGGTTCCCGTTCGGTCACGACCACTACTTCAAGATGTGGGCGCTGACCGAACCGAGTCTGGACTGCGAGTTCCTGCTCCTCGACGAGGCCCAGGACACCAACCCCGCCCTGGAGAAGATCTTCTGCGACCAGCGTGACCACGCGCAGCTGGTGATGGTCGGCGACTCCGCCCAGGCCATCTACGGCTGGCGCGGCGCCCGGGACGTCATGACCGCCTTCGACGGTGTCGGGCTGACCCTGTCCCGCTCATTCCGCTTCGGTGACGCGATCGCCGACGAAGCCAACCACTGGCTCCCCTACACCGGACAGACCCTGCGCCTGACCGGGAACCCCGACCTCGCCAGCACCGTCGGCCCCCTCGACGAGCCCGGCGGTGTGTCGGATGCGGTGCTGTGTCGCACCAACGGCGGCGCGATGGGCGAGATCATGACCCTGCTCGCCGCCGGGCGGCGGGTCGCGCTCTGCGGCGGCGGCGGACCGCTACGCGCCCTCGCCCTGGCCGCACGCGACCTGCAAGCCGGACGCCCGACCCAGCACCACGAGCTGCAGCTGTTCACCAGCTGGGATCGTGTCCGGGACTACGCCGACCACGACCCCGCCGGACAGGATTTGAAACCCCTGGTCGACATCATCGACCGCCGCGGGGTCCCCGCCGTCCTCGCCACCCTCGACGAACTCTCCTCCGAGCAGAATGCCGAGGTCGTGGTCTCCACCGCGCACAAAGCCAAGGGCCGTGAATGGCCGGTCGTGCGGATCGCCGACGACTTCCCCGCACCCCCACCCCAACCCGACCCGACCGCTGCCGGGGAGAAGATCGTCGAGATCGACCCCGACTACGCCCGCCTCGCCTACGTCGCCGTCACCCGCGCCCAGCACCACCTCGACCCCGGCAGCCTCGACTGGATCCACCACCCACCCGGCCACCCCCGCACCCGCACCGAACCCGCCGACAGGGACACCAGCGACGGGGGCGTCAGCGGCGCCGTGCACCGGCACCAGACCCACGGCCGAGACCACCGAGACCGTGGCTCCGTCCAGGAGTTGCAGAACGATCGTGACCCGCAACGCATCGGGGAGATCCTCGCCAGCCACCGCGCCTGCACCGCCACCCGCCACAGCACCGACCCCGACGTGCCCGCCGCGGCGCGGCGCTGGGCCCGCGTCGTGACCGGCCTCGCCTCCCGCTGGTGACCCTGTCAGGCGGCGATGCTAGGCAGGGGAACGTCCAGGAGTCGTCGAGTGGCTGCGGAACCACTTCAGCCCTTCGTGTTCCAGTTCTTCCAGTCGTTGGAGCCGGAACAGGTTTTTATCCGGCCGGGCGGCGATCGTTTCCTCGGCGGCCGTGAACGCGGCGGGGCTGGCGGCATACAGCACCGAGAATGTGGTGCCGGCACCGAGAGTGCCACCGGTGGTGACCAGCGAGGTCAACCCGGCATCGGATTCCGAACTCGTCCCCCCGTCGACGCGGACCAGCCACGGGTGTGTCGCTCCCGCGGCCCGTGACCCCAGCCAGGCGATGCCGTCGGGATAGTGCCGGCGGCGGGCCGCAGAGACCGGTCTCGTCACGACGGAATCCGCGCTACCAGAAGCCACACCACCAGAAACTGCACTATCAGAAGCCGAGGCTGCGGAATCCGAATGCGAAGAGGGCGCGGCAGGAGGGTGAGTGGTGACGGTGCGGGCGGCGGTGTAGGCGGCGGCGCGGTTCTCGGATTCCCAGCGTAGATAACGCCCGGACAGCCATTCCCCGCCCATCGATTCGACCGCGGCGCGGACCAGGCAGACCGACCGTACATGTCGCCACGTGTCCTCGGTGGGTGGTGCGTCGTCACCGTAGGGGGCGCGGCCGACGATCCGGTTCCCGAACGCGGTGCACCACACCCACCGCACAGACCCGATTTTCGTGTATTTCACCAGGCCGGCGTTGCGCCACCGGATCAGCAGCGCCCCCATTTCCGTACCGGTCAGCGGGCCGCACATGTTCCACACCAACGATTGCGGCATCGCCGACATCTCAGCAATCCAGCTCAGCACCTCACCGTGTTCATGCGCGATCTGCAGCGCATCCTCACGCCTACTCATTAGTGGTCACTCACTATCACTGTAGATAACTTGGTCAGACAACTTGGCAGACAATTTGACAGAGGGTTCGAACGCGATGCTGTGAACACAACTTCATGATCTGTTTTGTGATCTGCAGCAATGGGCTGGCAGCAGTTTAGAGGGAGCGGAGGGTGCGGGGGCCGGCCGGGCGGATCGAGGCTGCCGGTGGGCCGTGGTGGAGGGGGTCTTCGGCGCCCAGTGACCAGAAGCGGCTGTAGTGGAGTTGGTGGGCGACGGTGATCGTCGTGGTCGGGCCGTTACGGTGCTTGGCCAGGATCAGGTCGGCCTCACCGGCGCGCGGGTCGTCCTGTTCGAACGCGTCGGGGCGGTGCAGCAGCACCACCATGTCCGCGTCCTGCTCGATCGAGCCGGACTCACGCAGGTCCGACAGCATCGGCCGCTTGTCGGTGCGCTGCTCGGGGCCACGGTTGAGCTGGCTCATCGCCACCACCGGGACGTCCAGCTCTTTCGCGAGGAGTTTGATCTGCCGGGAGAACTCCGAGACCTCCTGCTGGCGGGACTCGACCTTGCGGCCGGAGGTCATCAGCTGCAGGTAGTCCAGGATGATCAGCTTCAGGTCGTAGCGCTGCTTGAGCCGGCGCGCCTTGGCCCGGATCTCCATGAGCGTCAGGTTCGGCGAGTCGTCGATGTAGAGCGGAGCCTCGGAGATCTCCGACATCCGCCGCGCCATCCGCGTCCAGTCCTCGTCCGACATCCGGCCGGCGCGCATGTCGGCCAGCCGGATCCGGGCCTCCGCCGACAGCAGACGCATGACGATCTCGGACTTGCTCATCTCGAGTGAGAAGAACGCGCTGGTCATACCGTTGCCGATGGAGCAGGAGCGGGCGAAGTCCAGACCCAGGGTCGACTTGCCCAGACCCGGCCTCGCGGCGACGACGATCATCTGGCCCGGGTGCAGACCGTTGGTGACCTGGTCGAGGTCGGCGAAGCCGGTCGGCACACCCGTGGACTGGCCGTCCCGGGAGGCGATCGCGTCGATCTCGTCCATGGTGGGCTGGAGGAGCTCCTCCAGCACCGTGTAGTCCTCGGTGGTGGTGCGCTCGGTGACCTCGTAGACCGCGGCCTGGGCCCGGTCCACCGCGTCGTCGACGTCGCCGCCGTCGGCGCCGTGGTAGCCGAGCTGCACGATCCGGGTGCCGGCCTCGACCAGCCGTCGCAGGACCGCCTTCTCGCCGACGATCTCGGCGTAGTACGCCGCGTTCGCCGCGGTGGGCACGGTGGCGATGAGGGTGTGCAGATACGGGGCGCCGCCGAGGCGGACCAGCTCACCGCGCCGCTGCAGCTCCGCCGAGACGGTCACCGCGTCCGCGGGCTCACCACGGCTGTAGAGGTCCAGGATCGTCTCATACACGGTCTGGTGGGCCGGCCGGTAGAAGTCGGTCGGGCGCAGCACCTCGATCACGTCGGCGATCGCGTCCTTGCTCAGCAACATCCCGCCGAGCACCGACTGCTCCGCGGTGAGGTCCTGCGGCGGCTGACGGTCGAACGCCTCGGATACCGCGGACACCGAGGCCGGGCCCGGCCTCGGTGTCCGAGCGCTCGAGCGTGCACCGCCCGCCGAGGCCGCCCGGAGAGGGCGAACCGGCCCGCCGACCGTGTCCGCTTGGACCGTGTCCGCTGCAGCCGCCGGATCCGGGGGGGCGTACTCGTCGGCGACCGGTTCAGGCGGCAACGGCACCTCATCAGGCGGCGGCGTGCCACCAGCACGGTCACCGATAGCGGCGCTGGGCGAGGTGGCGCCGGCAGCCAGGGGCCGATGCGACACCGGTTCCGTCGGATTCACTGCTCCACCGTCCCCGACCGGTCCGCCGGCCCAGCACCCGGGCGGCGGGATCCACGGGATTCACGGCCCCGGCCGGTACCGAGGTGAGCGCGGATCATCGCCATCGCGGACGCCCGACCCGCCGAAGTCGCGGGACCCGGCCGGAGCGACGCCGCCCCGTCACCCGCAGCCCGGGCGGCACTGTGGTCAGGGTCGTCGGACCGCTCGACGGCGGTGCCAGCAGCGGTGTCAGCAGCGGTGTCAGCGCTGGTGTCGTGGGTGCAGCGTACGGACCGGGGGTGGCCGTCGATGTAGACCGGGTCGTGAGCGATCCCGTTGTCGTCGCAGGCCGCGCAGCCCGCGCCGCGGTCTCGAAGGGCCGCCCGCGCGCCCTGCACGGCTTGCTGAGCCGCTGCCGCAGCGACCGCCTTGGCCTGGCCCGGGGAACGCTTCTGCGGCCGGGAGAACGGCTCTGAGCCCTCGGTGGGGGTGAGCAGGGGCAGAGGGGTGTCGTCGAGGGGCTCGACGTCCAGGGCCCGCAGCCGCCGGGACAGGTGGCGGGTGAAGGCGTTGACCAGGTAGGTCACCGGCTGGGGGCCCTTGGCCTCGGACAGCGCGGCCTGCCCGATCTCGGTGGCCTGGTCCAGGGTGATCCCGTGGCCGGTGATGGCCTCGGTGATCGCTGCCTGGACCTGATCGGCATCAGCGGTACTCGGCCGCCACCCTGGGCGCCGCAGCGCCGCCCACGCCGCCCACGGCAGCCGCCGCACCAACCCCCGCACCTGCTCGACCGGGACCCGCACCGCCGGGTCCTCGACCGCTGTCGCGAGCAGCGCGGCGGGACGCTCGACCACCGCGACCCCCACACCGCCCAGACCGACCCCGGCGCCCGCAGCAGCTGCGGGGCCCGTGGCGGGCGGCGGAGCCGACCCGCCCGGCACGGGCTCGATCTCTTCGATCTCTCTCTCTTCGAGAGAGATCGAAGATCTCTCGATCTGAAGTACCCCCCTGGCGGGGGGAAGGGCTTGACCAGCACAAACACCCCCACCCCCCCGAGCGGGGGGGAAGGGAGAGCACCCATCCCCCCCACGGGGGGGATGGGCCTGACCAGCAGAAATGCTCCCTTCCCCCCTCGCGGGGGGAAGGCCGACCGCCCCATCCCCCCTGGCGGGGGTGTGGCCCTGACCAGCGGGAACAGCGAACAGGGTGCGACGTCGGATCGAGACCGAGCGCGGCCTACCCGACCGCCGACCACCCCGGCCGGGGGCCTGTTCGGCGGCGTCGATGTCGGCGCTGATCCAGCGATCCAACTCCGCCAGCGACCGCGGACCCCGGTAGTGCTCGGGCGCCGACGGGAACACCACGAACTCGTTCTCGATCGCCCGCCCAGCGCCGTCCCGACGGGCCTGACGACGACCCGTCGCCGCGTTGACCCCGCCGTCCATCACCTGAAGGAAACCGATCCGCTGCAGATAGTCAGTGATCCACTTAGCCTTCTCCGGGCGCTCATAGCCACACAACAGCGCGAGCCGGGTCGGCGACAGCTTCACCATCAGATCGCCATGCACCCGCACCGCCGCCGCCATCAACACCGCCACCGCCGTACTCACGCTGTTCGCCGCAGCCACCGGCGGCGGATCAAACAACAGGCACGCCGTCACCCAGAACGGGACCGCACCCACCGTCGGGCTCTCCCCCACCGACACCCCGAACGAAGCATCGGTCGGCAGCCCACCGGAGGGAACCGGCAGGTCAACAGGCATAGACGGCTCGTGGCCGGGGTGGCCGGGGTGGCGGGGGTGGCGGGGGTGGCGGTGCATGATTACACTTCTCCCTTGCTCAGCCTTCACGGCTGTAGACGTGGAACGACTTGCGGCCCTTTTCCTGGTCAGGGGGGGGCCGTTTGTCGTCTGTGGGGACAGACCGTAGTCGAGGCGGTCACCGACACCATCGGCAGACACGGTCGACGGCGATCACGTGCAGGCCCGCTGCAGCGCCGCCGCCCGCGCCGCGGTGACCGTGAGCTGGTAACGGGTGGCGACCCGGACGAAGTCGTGGGCGTAGGCACACGCGTCGACCTGCGGCATCCAGTGCTCCGGGCCGTGGTCGGACTTCGACCTGTTGACCTGTGCGGTGGTGGCGCGCAGGTTGTCCGGATCGTTCGCGAACGCATCCCGCTGCTGGTCGTAAATGCGTAGCGCGCAGACCCCCGGATTTATCCGTGGGGTTAGCACATCAAGTTTCATGCTCACGTGCTCAGCGGTAACCCTGCTAGTCTTAGCTGACTCCCATCTGTATAGTGTTGGGTGTGGGTGTTACACGGCGGTCGAACGCGAATGTCGTGTTTCAGTGCGCCTTCCATGTCGTGTGGTGTCCCAAGTATCGGCGGCGGATCATCGGCGGGCGAATGGAGCAGCGCCTCAAGGAGATCATTTGTGAGGTCGTCGCAGAGAAAGGTGCGTGGCTGGTTGAGCTGGAGACGATGCCAGACCATGTGCACCTCCTTGTCGAGGTCGATCCGCAGTACGGTGTTCACAGGCTGGTGAAGGCAGTCAAGGGGCGCTCGTCTCGCGTGCTGCGGGATGAGTTTCCGTGGTTGCGGTCGCGGCTGCCGACATTATGGACGAACGCCTACTTTGTCGCCACAGTTGGCGGTGCACCGCTGGAAGTTATCCGCAAGTACGTCGAAAACCAGAAGAACGTCTAGTGAGGAGGGGTAGATGCTTGCTGGTCGTAAGTACAAGCTGAAACTCACCGTTGCTCAGGCGGATCAGTGTCGAGAGTTCGGCGATATTTGCCGGGCGGTGTGGAACACCGCTCTGGATCAGCGGCGCCAGTACCGTCGGCGGGGCGCGTGGATGAATTACGAGCCGCAGGCTGGTGAACTGGTTGACGCTAAGAAGGAGCACGAGTGGTTGAAAGCTGCTCCATCACACATTCTGCAGCAGACGTTGAAGGATTTGGACCGGGCCTGCAAGGGCCGCGGCACGTTTAACGTGCGCTGGCGGAGTAAACACCGGTGGCGGCCGTCGTTCAGGTTCCCCGCTGGTAAGAGCATCGTTGTCGAGCGGCTGAACAAGCGGTGGGGTCGAGCGAAACTCCCGAAGCTGGGGTGGGTGCAGTTCCGTATGTCCCGCAGCCTCGGAGGGCCGGTCCGTTCAGCAACGGTGTCCCGTGACGGCGCGGACTGGTTCGTGTCGTTCCTCGTTGACGACGGGCAGCAGACCCCGGAGCGGCATGTCATGCCCGATGCTGGAGTCGGCGTAGATCGCGGTGTTGTCGCAGCGGTCGCGACCAGTGACGGACTGCTCATCGACCGGAATGTAGTAACCGCAGGTGAAGACGCGCGATACAAGTACCTTCAGCGGAAACTTGCCCGCCAGAAACGGGGCAGCAACAACCGGAAGAAGACCCTGGCGAAGATGAACCGACTTCGGCGTCGCGAGACGAATCGGCGTCAGGATTTCTGCTCGCAAGTTGCAGCCGATCTTACTGGCCGGAACGCGCTAGTCGCACTGGAAGAACTACGTATCCAAAATATGACCCGCTCGGCTGCTGGAACCGTGGAGGAGCCAGGCAGGCAGGTCGCACAGAAATCTGGACTGAATCGCGCTATCCTGGCTAAGGGATGGCACAAGCTTGAACTCGCCCTTCGCAACGCTGCCCGTTATACGGGGACGGTGGTGGTGAAGGTATCTGCCGCGTACACGTCGCAACGCTGCTCTCGCTGCTCGGAGGTGAACCCGGGATCGCGCGAAAGCCAAGCGAGGTTCCGATGCGTCACCTGTGGGCACGAAGTGAACGCAGACGTCAACGCGGCGATCAACGTGTTGGCCGCCGGGCGGGCGGTCGCAGCCTGTGGAGACACATTGTCTAAGAAACAGGAACCTCAGCCAGCGTTAGCGCTGGTTGGAATCCCCCGGCTTTAGCCGTGGGGAGGACGTCAACGGTCCAGGCATGCGCACCGGTGCGATGCGCCAGGGCGAGGGGGATGACGTGGTCGATGTCGATCTGTCTGCTCGGGCCGGTGACCGTCTGGCCGGTGTAGGGGTCGTGCAGCGTTCCGGCGGTCACGGCGCAGCCACGGGTCACGGTCGTGTCGACCAGGGCGCGGGCCAACACCGCGTCGCGGACATCGCATCCGGGCCCGACCGCGGGTGCCCACCCGGGCCCGAACGCCTCCCGGCGGTAGTCACGGCCGCGCCGATCCGCAGCGATGCGGATCGCCGACAGGTCGACCAGGCCGGACGCGGTCACCACCTCCGGCACCGACGGCGGCACCGACGACACTGTCGTGGAGGTCGTCGTCGACGTTCCGGCGTCGGCGACCGCGGTCTCTTCGCGGAAGGCCCAGATCTCGACCAACACGAACACCGCCGCGGCGAGCACCGCGAACAACACCGTCCAGACCCGGGTCACCACCGCGATCCTTCCCTACCGCCCGTCACGTTCGACACCGGATGGCCGGAATGTCCGGCTACCGGCGCCGTCACGACCGGTCCTCCACGGCCTGGTAGCGGCCCCGCGCGACCCGGGTGATCCGGCCGGCCCCGATCAACGCGTCCAGGGCATCGTGCACGGCGGCCTTCGATGCGGTCGCCGCATCGACGAGTTTCCCAGTCGTAGCCGTGCCCGCCTGGATCAGGGCCAGGACTTCGGCCTGGACCGGGGACAACACCACCGCCGCCGCAGACTCGCCGCCGGCGCCGCCGGCGCCGCTGGCGCCGCAGGTGGAGCTGGCGCCGCTGGGGCGGCTCCCCCAGGGCGCCCGCCGGGCACCCTGACCGGCCGCGACGACGACGGCGGCTCCACCGGCGGTGCTGTCGTCGTCGCCGAACTGGGCTACGCCCGCGTCTCGACCACACACCAGGACCTCGAACGACAGCTCGACGCCCTGGGCCACCACGGCATACCCGACGAGCGGATCTACACCGACAAGAAGACCGGCGCCACCATCGACCGGCCCGGCTTCACCGAGCTGCGCCGCTACGCCCGCTCCGGCGACACGATCATCGCGACCAACCTCGACCCAGGGCCCCGGCAAAGTCGTGATAGACGGTGGGAACCGTCCCCCGCGGCCTTCTGATTGCCGCACTGCACCTGTCTGTGACCAGCTATAGCGCCGCGCGGCGCCGCAACGGTGCCGCGTGTCACGGCCCACCACAAGATCATCTAGCGACTTTGCCGGGGCCCTGAACCTCGACCGACTCGGCCGCAATCTGCGCGAATGCCTCAACGTCGTGCACGAGCTGCGCGAGCAGGGCATCGGGATCAAGACCCTGAAGGACCCGATCCCGATCGACACCACCGACGACTCGCCGATGGCCGAACTCGCCGTCGCGCTACTGGCGCTGTTCGCACACATGGAACGAGTGTTCATGCGCGAACGCGCCGCCCACGCCCGCGAGGCCACCGCAGCCACGGGCAAACTGCCCGGCCGACCCCGCAAACTCGACCCCAACCAGCTCGCCGCGGCCCAGGCCGCCCTCGACACCGGCCAGACCGCCGACCAGATCGCAGCCGCGTTCGGCGTCAGCCGCGCCACCCTCTACCGCAACCTCACCGAAAATAAACCCGCTGACCAGCAATGATCGACTCGTTTGCGGCTGGTGACAACTCCCTTACCGGCGCCCCGGGCAGGGCGACACCGGCTGCGGCCCAGCTCGCGAGCATGAGTCCGGAGCAGTCGAAGCCGTCCGGGCCGGTCCCGCCCCACACGTACGGTTTCCCGAGCTGGGCCAGCGCGTAGGTCACGGCGGCCCGCGCTACGGGATCGGTGGGCGCGGTGAAGCCCGGTGGGAGCGTCGTCGCATCGACGACGCCCGCACCGCCCGTGCGGAGTCCGGCGCCGCCGGAGTCGGGACAGGCATAGACCGTGGAAGCGAGCTGGGCGGTGTCGGCGTCGGGTGGGGTCGCCGTGACGGCCGTGGCCGTCGTGCTCATCAGCGTGGTCGCGGCGGCGCCCTCACCTGTGGTGAGGCCCAGCGTGGCGGCGAGTGCGATGGTGCTCATGGTGTCGCGCCTGCCGCAGTAGCCGCAGGCGCCGGTGTGCCCGTCGGCGCGGGTGCTGGCGTGTGGACGCGGCGGATGTGAGTGATGTCACTTTCCCATTCGGTGAGTGGTTGTAGGACGACGCCTCGGGTGGTGTCGTAGGCGTTGACGATCAGGCCGTGGCCGACATACATGCCGTTGTGCCGAGGATTCTCACTCGTGCCGAGTGAGCCGGGGATGAACACCAGGAGGCTTATTCAGGGCCCGTGAAATAACGATCTAGCCCGGCGTGTCGGGTTGGGCGACAGCCCGTCCATCGCGAAGATTGGTTTGTCGAATCAATCCGAGATGAATGGGCTGTCGCAGTATGTACTATACCACTGGCTTTCGGCGTGATGAGATTCAGGATCTTGCCGCTCTGGTGCATGAGCAGGATCAGCGGAACGCGACTGGCCTGCGACGGCCTTGGCCGCCGATTCTGGGATTGTTCTGGTCGGTGGTGATCACGTTGGCGTATCTGCGCGGGAATCGTGTGCAGTGGGAGTTGGCGGAAACCTACGGGGTGTCGCAGTCGACGGTCAGTCGAGCGATCGCGGGGGTGACACCGTTGCTGGCGCAGGCGCTGCGGAGTGTAGTTCCGACTGCGGAGGAGCTTCGTGCCGATCGGCAGTACATCATCGACGGAACCCTGCTGCCCTGCTGGTCATGGACCGCCGTACCAGGTCTGTGGTCGGGCAAGCATCGCACCACCGGCGTCGTCGTCCAGGTCGCAGCCACCCTGGAAGGGCAGCTGTCGTGGATCTCCGACCCGACCCCAGGCTCCCGACACGACCTACATTGCCTCGACCAATCCGGCGCCCTCGACCACCTCGCCACATACCCACCGATCGGCGATAAAGGCTACATCGGGCGCGGCATGCTCACCCCGTTCAAAAAACAACCCGGCCGGGAACTTCTCGACTGGCAGAAAACATTCAACAAGAGCCTCAACCGCACACGCGCCACCATCGAGCGAGTCATCGCCCATATCAAGTCGTGGAAAGTTCTCCACACAGACTACCGCCGACCCTACGCCACATTTAAAACGACGATCTCGGCAGTCATCGGACTCATCTTCTACGCACTTACCTGACGGAGCCTGAATAAGCCTCCAGGTCGCCGGGCGCGATGTCGGCGATGCGGACCGGTGTCCCGGCGTGTTTCTGGCTGACTGTTCCGGCGGGCAGGGCGACACCGGCTGCGGCCCAGCTCGCGAGCATGAGTCCGGAGCGGCGTCGTCGGCGCCTACTTCCTCGCCGCCGCCCACGCCCCCACCAGCAGCAGCTCCGGAACCAGCGGCAGCAGCGACGGTGTCGGCGGGCTGGGACTGCTCGCGCGCTGGGCCACCGACCGCACCACCGCACGTGAAGCAGTCACGATCCTCACCAGCCACGACCGGTTCCAGCAGCTCGGCGCCGCCCTGGCCGCCGAACTCGGGATGGTCGCCGAAACCGCCGACGCGGTCTGGATGTCGGTACGCCGCGCCCTGGAACCGTTCTCCGACCCACGCATCCAAACCTTGTGCGGCATCGACCCCAACACCTCCTACGACATCGAATCCTTCATCACCGCAGGCGGGGCGCTGTATCTGATCGCCGAAGAGAACGACGTCGCCGCAGTCCCGATCCTCACCACCATCGTCGACGAATGGATCACCACCGCCCGCACCCTCGCCCTGACCCAACCGACACGGCGGCTGGATCCGCCCGCGACCGTCGTCCTCGACGAACTGCCCGCCGCGACACCCGTGCCGGGGCTACCGACGATGCTCGCCGACTCCGCCGGCCGCGGCGTGGTCATCCACTGGGCCGCCCAGTCCCGCGCCCAGCTCGAGACCGTCTACGGCAACCACGCCCGCGACCTGCTCGACAACTCCACCGTGGTCGCCGTCTGGGGCGGCATCAAAGACCACGACACCCTGACCTGGCTATCCACCGTCATCGGTGACCGCATCGAACACCGACACACCCACCACACCGGCGGGCTCCTCCCCACCGGCCACGGCGGGACCCGCACCACCGAACACCGCCCCGTCTACCCACCCGCGGCGATCCGCACCCTGCCCCGCGGTGAGGTGCTGCTGCTCTACCGGCACCTGCCGGTCATCCGCGCCAGCACCCTCGACGCCTACCAGCGCCCCGACGGCGACCAACTCCACCGCGACGTCACCGTCGTCGCCTCCGACACGATCCCGATCACCACCGCCGGCTACCTCGCGCCCGGGAACGGTCAGGACAGCACCCGCAGCCCGAACGGGTAGTCATAGGCCTGGTTGTTCGACGCCCGTATCGCGCCCTTGATGTGGCACCACAGGGACACCGCGAACAGGCCCACCATCAACGGGATCGCGACGATAATCCCGACGATCGTGAAGACCAGCAGCCAGCCGATGAGGAAAAATATCCAGATCAGCAGGTTGAAGTTGAACGCCGCCGCGGACGCCCTCCGCACGAACGGGTCGTCCTTTTTGACCAGCCAGATCAGCAACGGACCCAACAAGCTCAGCGACCCGGCGCTGACCAGCGTGGCGAACGGCGCCGAGAGATGAGCGATGATCGCCACGGTGCGACTGTCCTCAGACACCTCGTTCATGTCCACAACGCTCCTCCTTCTCACACAGACACTGAATAATCCTCGGAACAAGCCGCGCAGCGGCTACTCTTCTCCACTCCGAAAAGAGTCCATCAAACGGGATGCGCCCTCGACAAGATCCAGCATCTCCAACAACAACCGCGCATCATCACCGTCCCGGGCGAACGACACCACCACGCCTGCCGCGCGCGCCGCGACAACCGGATCATGATCCGCACTACTGCCGGACCACCCAGTCGAATACATGTAGCTCGGGTCGCTCCCGCCGCCCGTCATCGATCCACCCCGCTATCTCAGGAAAAGTCGTCAACGGCAGAAACTCAACGGGCCTCAGCGACGAATCAGAACAATCCCCCACCTGCAGACGACACACCCACACCCGTTATTTCCTTCTTAGTAGGTTTCTTTTTAGCGGTCCGGCGGGCCGCGTTACGCGCAGCGATTACTTTCTGTAGTGAAACATACATGCCGCCGAAATCACCATACGGTTTAGCGCTCGCCGGTAACTCCCGGGAAAGCCGAGACTGCGACCACGCCCCGTACACCCCCGGGGCTAACTGCTGTAACGACAAGACCACTTCCCGGGACAACACCCGCCGGCGGCCCGCCATCACCACCGCCACATCAGCCAGCAGCTCCCGAGACTCACCCTCCGGCGCCGTGTCACCAACCACGGATTCCCCCGACCCGCCAAGACCCCGAGCAGAAGAATCAACCCCGACCCCAACCGCGGGAACAGGGGCAGAAGCAATGGACACAGAAGCGGACACAGCAGGAACGGTAGGGGCGGTAGGGATAGAGGCTTCGACCCGGCCGGCGTCGATAAAGGGCCGTAACACGTCCAGGAGTCGTTCGTACTCGGTGTCGAGAAGGTCGATCTCTATCCGCATCTGGTCGATCTGCAGCTCGTGGTGAACAACATCATCGGACTCGACACCGGTGATGTCGCAGAACCGGACCGTGCGAACACCCACTACCGCACACCCACCACACGCCGGTATCCGACCGACCCGACCCGCCCGGCCGTGTGGGTCGTGTGGGTTGTCATTCCTCGTCCGAGGCTTCGGCGGCGGCGCGTTGCAGGGCCGCGAGCGTCGCCCCGGACAGCGCCTTCGACGCGATCGCGTCCCCGACCTGACGGGGTGTCATGAACCCCGACCCGGACGGCGCCAAATACTGCTCCCCGTCAGCGCCGACCCGATAGTCCAGCGTCGAGGCGACCCGGCGGAACCGGGTCCGGCCCCCCACCTGGGCGCCTTCCCACTTCTCCACCTTCACCGCCAACCGGCAACACCCACACCGCAACCTGCGCAGCAACAGCCCGGTCTCATCGACGCCGGTGAAGTGGATACCGGCCTGCCGGATCGTGGGGAACAGGTGCCGGCCCCGTTCCCGACAGGCCAGGACCTCATCCGACACACCGTCGACGTAGGCGTCGACATCATCATCCGAGGCCCGCGGCCGGGCCCCCGGCGCCCGGTCGGCTTGTTCACCCTGGATCGACCGCACCGCACCCGACCCCGGACCTGCTGCTGACGCCCCAGCCGCCGCTGCGAATTCCGGGAACGCCGTCATCTGCTCGGTCACCCCGCCTCATCCACCCACGACGAAAAAGTCGTACTCATCATCACCGAAACCGACACGCCGATCATCACCATCAACCCCGTCCTCGACACCATCAAGGATGTCCAGGACCGCATCGTCGCCGCCGGTACCCGCCAGCACAGACATCGAGCGCTCCTTCACCACACCAACTCGAATCTCAGTGGTTCTGCTCGTAGGCGTGCGTGATCTCCACTGAGATCCGGCCCCGATCCGCGACCGCGTACCCGTTCTCCCGGGCCCACTCCCGGATGGCCTGGTTCCGGGCCTTCATCTCATCCGTTGACGCCGCACGTCGCGCTACCCGCACGCCACCGGTGGTGTCCCGCCGCGCCGCCGCCACGAAATCCGCGACCGCCGCCCGGAACAACTCCACGTTCTCCGACTTCAGATCAATCACATACGACTTGCCGTCCACCCCGAACCGCACCGTCTCATCCGCCGGACCCCCCTCCAGGTCATCCAGCAGCTCCACCCGAGTCACCTGAGCCATAACCCTGACCTCACATCCAGACACACAACGCGGCAGTCACCCCGGAATCAGAGCGACCCGAACACGGATAAACACTACAGAAAGAAGCCGGACAGCGCGATCACACCGCACCCCTGAACAGGGCCCCGGCAAAGTCGTGATGGGTGGGTCCTGAGCTGCGGTGATGTGGGGGGTGGGGGTGGGTGCGGACACAGGCTTGGCGTGATCATGAGGGTGTCGAATCCTTGCTCACGTCAGGAAGCCTGTGTCCGCAGTGTCAGTGAGCCTTTCCCAACCTGTTTGTGCTGGTCAGGCGGTGGTGATCATGAGGGTCTGGATCGCTGCGACGAGCTGAGCAGCCTGGGAGGGGCTGGAGCGGATCTTGCGGAGGATCTTCCAGTTCTTCAGCTCGGCGTTGACCCGCTCACCCGGTGCCCGCCGTCGGGCGTGAGCGGCGTTGACGGCCTTCTGATTCGCTGACAGGGGCCGGTACCGGCCGGTGTCGAGATCGCGGCGTCGGCGTCGGTGCGGGACGGTGATCGCGGGACCGCCGCCCTGGTAGGCGGTGTCAGCGACCGCCCGCACCCCGGTGGTGTTGACCGCGTCGATGATCCCGTGGATCCGGGCAGCGCCCATGTCGTGCCGTGCCCCCGGTAGCGGCGGGGAGATCCACACCAGCCGACCCGCGGGGTCGGCGATGACCTGCACATTCAGCCCGTGACACTTGTGCTTCCCGCTATAGAACGCCCGGTCATAGCCCGAGCCCATGCCGACCCGGTCGATACGCAGCAGCGTCCCGTCCAGGATCACGAACGCCTTCCCGGCCGCGACCGTGATGGCCTGCTCCAGGGTCGGCGCGAGCGCAGCGAGCAGCCCGATCGCCTCGGCGACATACCGGGACACCGTGGACTTCCCGACTCTGAATCCGCTGGCCAGGTCGGTGTAGGTCTCGCCCTTACGTAGGTGCGCGAGCACGAGCAGGGCCTGGCGGGCCGGGGTCAGGAGCCGCCACCGGGTCCCGATCCGGCGACGATGTCCGCGCAGCAGCCCGGCCAGGACACGAACCGTGCGAGTGGACATCGACATCCCGGATGGGTAGGACAACACGCGGGGCTCCTCGGTAGGCGGTGGCGCGACAGCTATCCGTCTACCAGGAGCCCCACCCATCTCACGACAAGCCACGCACCTCACACCCCTGACCAGCACAAACAGGTTGGGAAAGGCTCAGTGTCTCCGATCGTTGCTGCTCTGGAAGGCCTGGAGGTCGGTCCTGACGCGGGGAGAGCCGCGCCGGTCGGTGAGGCGGCGGGGTTGTCGCTGGTGGAGGCCCTGTCGCGAGTGCCGGACCCGCGGAAACCACGCGGTGTCCGCCACGGTGTCCTCGCGGTGTTGCTACTGGGGGCGTGCGCGGTGTTGGCGGGGGCCCGGTCGTTCACCGCGATCGCCGAGTACGCCCATGACGTCGGCCGCGCCGTGCTGGACGTGCTCGGGGTGGGCGCGGTCGCTCCGCACGAGTCGACCATCCGCCGGGTCCTGCAACGGGTCGACGCCTCGGCGCTGGAGGCGGCGTTGCAGTCCTGGGTGTTGCCCCAGCTCAGCGCCCAGCCGGCCCCGGAGGGCACACCCCGGCGAGAACAGCGCCGCGTGCTGGCCTTGGACGGCAAGACCCTGCGCGGCGCCCGCGTCCGTGCCGCCGACGGCAGGGTCTGGCTCCCGCATCTGGTGTCGGTGCTCGACCAGACCAGCGGTGGCGTGCTCGGCCAGGTTCAGGTCGCAGAGAAGGGCAGCGAGATCACCGCGTTCACCGCGCTGCTCGACCCCCTCGACCTCGACGATGTACTGGTCACCGCGGACGCTCTGCACACCCAGCGAGCCCACGCCGACTACCTACACCGCCGCGGCGGGCACTACCTGATGACGATCAAAGCGAACCAGCCCACGCTGCTGGCACGGGTACGGGCGCTGCCCTGGACCCAGATCGGCGTCGCTGATCGTCAACGCGGGCGTGGGCACGGCCGCGTCGAGACCCGCACGATCAGCGTGGTCAGCCTGCACCCCTGTCCCGACCTGGGCGCAGAGTTCTTCCCCCACGCATCCCAGGCGATCAAGCTGGTGCGCCGGCGTCGCCCACTGCGGCCTGGCGGGAAGTGGAGAACCGAGACCGCCTACGCGATCACCAGCCTGACCAGCACCGACGCCGATCCAGGACTGCTCGCCCGCTGGATCCGTGGGCACTGGTCGATCGAGAATCGCCTGCACTGGGTCCGTGATGTCTGCTTCGACGAAGACCGCGCCACCGCCCACACCGGTCACGCCCCGCAGGTCATGTCGGCGTTGCGGAACCTCGCGATCACCGCGCTACGCCTGCACGGCGTCAGCAACATCGCCGCAGCACTCCGCCACCACGCCCGCGACCCCCATCGACCACTGACCACCTACAAGATCATCTAGCGACTTTGCCGGGGCCCTGCCGCGGCGGGCACTACCTGATGACGATCAAAGCGAACCAGCCCACGCTGCTGGCACGGGTACGGGCGCTGCCCTGGACCCAGATCGGCGTCGCTGATCGTCAACGCGGGCGTGGGCACGGCCGCGTCGAGACCCGCACGATCAGCGTGGTCAGCCTGCACCCCTGTCCCGACCTGGGCGCAGAGTTCTTCCCCCACGCATCCCAGGCGATCAAGCTGGTGCGCCGGCGTCGCCCACTGCGGCCTGGCGGGAAGTGGAGAACCGAGACCGCCTACGCGATCACCAGCCTGACCAGCACCGACGCCGATCCAGGACTGCTCGCCCGCTGGATCCGTGGGCACTGGTCGATCGAGAATCGCCTGCACTGGGTCCGTGATGTCTGCTTCGACGAAGACCGCGCCACCGCCCACACCGGTCACGCCCCGCAGGTCATGTCGGCGTTGCGGAACCTCGCGATCACCGCGCTACGCCTGCACGGCGTCAGCAACATCGCCGCAGCACTCCGCCACCACGCCCGCGACCCCCATCGACCACTGACCACCTACAAGATCATCTAGCGACTTTGCCGGGGCCCTGGCCACACCCCGGCCTCGGTCCAGTCCCGCAACCTACGCCAGCACGTCACCCCCGACACCCCGAACGCCGCAGTCGGGAGATCCCGCCACGCGATCCCGGTCTTGAGCACGTACACGATCCCGACCAACGCGACCCGGTCTTCCACCGGCCGCCGACCCGGGAACCGGAACCGCCGCGGCGGCCGGACCGGCAGCAACGGCTCCACCCGCACCCACAACGAGTCCGGAACAAGATCAGCAACTACCACGCCGAGAGCTTGCCCCAGCTCGACCGACGTCCACAACAGACACACCGACCTCGTTCTGAAACGACCTCTTACGGCCCCATCTCTCCTCGAGGGCGTCCAGCGCGGCGGCGGCGGTGTCCGCGTTCGGGGCGGTGTAGATCGCTGTGATGTCACGTTTCACCGTGTCCCAGTCAGTCCGGGATACGAGCCGGAACGTGTTCCGGATCAGGTGGACGACACAAGTCTGCACGATGGTGTGTGGCCACACGTTGGACACGACCTCGGGGAGTCCTGTGAGGCCGTCGCAGACGAGGAAGAACACGTCACGGACTCCGCGGTTCTTCAGATCGATCAACACGCTCATCCAGAACTTGGCGCCCTCACCACCAGCGCCCATCCACAGACCGAGGACGTCCTTGCCCCCGTCCAGGCCGACCCCGATCGCGGCGTAGACCGGTCGGTTCGCGACCTGCCCGTCTCGAACCTTCACGTGAATGGCGTCGATGAACACCGCCGCATACACCGCATCCAACGGCCGGCCGGTCCAGTCGTTCATCTCAGTGAGGACCGTGTCGGTGATCCGCGAGACGGTCTCCCGGGACACCGACGCCCCGTAGATGTCGGCGAAGTGTGCGGAGATCTCCCCCGTGGTCATCCCTTTCGCATACAAGGAGAGCACGATCTCGTCCACGTTCGTCAAGCGGCGCTGTCGTTTCTTCACGATCTGCGGGGTGAACGTGGACTCCCGATCCCGGGGAACCTCGATCTCGATCTCGCCGACCGCATCGGAGGTCACCGTCTTCGTTCGTGACCCGTTCCGAACGTTCGTCGTCTCCCGCTCCGGGCCCGCCTGGTTCTTCGCGTGTCCGAGGTGTTCGGTCATCTCCTCGTTCAACGCTGGAGGCTTATTCATAAGCCGCAAAGAAGTAGAGGCCTACGATTGCCGCAACTGTGCTTTCGTATTTGCTGATGGGGTAGCGGTATCGGCCACCTTCTTCGCTGAGCATGCGCCATGTTTTGAGGTGCGCGATGGCGTGTTCGACGGCTGCGCGGATTCTGCCGAGGGCGGTGTTGAACTCGACTTGGCTGGGGTCGAGGTCGATACCGGGGGATCGCTTGTGCGGGACCGTGTTGATGCCCTCGACGCCGATGTAGCCGAGGTCGGCGACGGACGGGAGATCGCGCAGACGCTCCGCCAGCCCGGATGCGGCGTAGGCATGTGCGTCGTGGCGGGCGCCGTGAATCGGGACTTCGCCGACCGCGACGAGGACTCCGTCGAGGGTGGCGGCGATCTGCAGGTTCATGCCCGAGTAGCCGGCCTTGACCGAGAACAGGTCGGACACTGCGTTCCAGTCCCACGTCGGGCACACGGTGCCATCGACCAGCACTGTTCCGCCTCCGAGGACCTCCCGCGGGTCGGGCACGACGTCGGCGAGGACCTCGCCGATCACCGGGCGCAGCAGGTCCCAGCGGCGACTGACCGTGGACTGGCTGACCCCGAAGATCGCGCCCGCGAAGTCCTGGGTCACGTTCTTGCGCATCAGCGTCACCACCATGGCCACTGACCGGAACAAGCCCAACGCAACAGGCCTACCTGCAGAAACGAACTTGCCGCCGCATCGGGCGTGTACTCTCACCACCAGATCGGTGAGTTGTCTATCGTCCAACCCTGTCATAGCTTTGAATCGCAACAGCTCTTCGCCGATCCTCGTTCGATGCCTGGGAACACCGAACAAACCGGCAAGGGCTGTTGCACTTCAAGCGCGACACACCGCCGTGCCGGTATCGAGACAAAATCGCCGGTGACGGCTTCCGCAGATCAACAGAATTACTCCCTTGTGAATAAGCCCCCTGCTTCCAACACGTTCTTGGTGAACAGCTTCAACAGCCCGTCCGGGCCGGTCAACGCCAACCCCCGGGCTCGCGCGTCGGCCACCATCGCCGCCGCAGCAGCCTGCTCGGCCGTCAGCTCACGCCCCGACCCGGACTCGTATCCACCTGGACTCACAAGGTCCGATGTCATCACTCACAGTGCCCATCCCGCCGGACCCCAGCCCGGCGCGTCAGGCCGGAAACACCGTTCCTGGGACAGACCCGTTCACACAGCCCGGTTCGGGGACAGGTTCCGGTTCTGCCGGGTGATCGTGGTCGGTGGGGCGAGCCTGTCCGTTGCGGGATGCGATAGGGATGCCGGGTGATGAGAGCAACGCAGCGGGAGTGCCCGGGGACGCAGCGTCCGAAGTCGTGGTCGAGGGTAGGTGCACGGCCTAGCTGGGCGTCGGCGGTGGTGGCGGGGGTTGCGGCGGTGGTGCTGCTGGCCGTCGGTGGGTGTGGCTCTGGTGGCGGGCCTGAGCATGCCGGGGCTTCGCCGGCTGCGGTGTCGGAGACACCGATGCCGACGACGACTCCAGGTTCCTCGAGGCTTATTCAGGATGATCATGAAGCAACGTGCTTCCCCAGGTCAGCGTCTCAACGCAGCAGTTTGTTGAGCGTCCCTGAATAAGCCTCCTCGGGTGTGAGGCATCCGTCTTGGGTGATCGGGATGCGCCCGGAGGCGATGACAGTAACGTCGTGTTGGAGTTGGTGGCCGTCGGGGCGGCGGTAGGCGTCGATGGTAGTGGCGCGGATGATGGGTGTCATTAAGAGCCTGTCGCCAGGGGCAGGGTAGTTATGTGGTGATCATTTAGTCAGCGTCGTTCATGCTGGTCCGGTCCGATGAATGGCTGGCGCGGAGTGGGGCGAGTCTGGAGGACATCGGCGCCGAAAACAATGGGTGTCGTCGTCTTTGATGCCGTCATGAACTGATTCGATGTTGCAACGATTGGTTGAACCCACGAGGGAACCCGCACACTTCGAGGGAAGGGAACTCAGCAAAGATTTTTTTAGGGGAGGAGCCGGTTACCAGCAGCTACTCCTTCGCGCGGCACTGACCCCTGATGCTCAAGCTTCTGATCAACGCAAAACTGATCGAAATGGACTCGTTAGCCGATTCCGCAAGACAGGTGCAGCAGGGGGCATGGAGCGTTGAAGCTAATCAAACAGGTCAGCATGTTCGTTCTCACTATCGAGGTCGGTTTTCCGCTGAGCTTGCTTGCCTGGAGACTCTCGCTTCAGCATGTGTCGCCGGATTTCGCAGAGTACCTACCAGAGATTGAGCATATGCTGTTGTGGCTAACAGCGCCGCTGGCAATCTTGATCTGCACGACGTTGTACCGGCTCCGGAGTGGATTATTGCCGCGCCGATGGGCTGCGCCGACATTGGCAACGCAATGCGCTGTCACTTCATTGGGGTCGTGGACGGCGCCCGTCGGGGCCATCATCACTATCCTAATTTTGATCTTCAGTTGCACGGTACTGGTCGTCTTGCCCGACCCTTGGGCACTCCCGGTGTTCGGGGGGGGGGCCGCCGCCGGAGGCGTGAGTACCAGCTTGACAACGCCGTGGCAGATTGTACTTGGGCCCTTCTTGCTCACTCTCTTGGTCGGCGTATCGATCAGAGCGACTATTCAGATGGGCGAGATGGCAATGGCGTTGCAGCGGAGTCGAAAACTGCTGGCTGGACTTGCCGTTGTCCAAGAGCGCGTACGTGTGGCCCAGGATCTCCATGACACGCTCGGGCAGGGGCTCACCACGGTTGGCCTGCGTGCAGAACTCGCAGCTCGACTAATGATGAATTCCCCCGAGAGAGCTGCTGTTGAAATCCGCGAGATACAGCACATTACCGAGCGCGCACTCGACGATATTCGCCATGTAGCACGAGGCAATTGGCAACCTGTATTCGACGAGGAACTGGCTGCGGGGACGGCTTTGTTGGAGTCCTGCGGAATTCGGTGTCGGGTAAGTATAGCTGGCATCCCCAACAAGAGAATCGGACAAATTGGAGGCTGGGTGCTACGGGAAGGGATCACTAACGTCCTCAAGCACAGCTCTGCGCAGGAATGCCTTTTCGAAATCGATACATATAATGACACATTTCGAATGGCTATTGAGAATGACGGCGTACGGAGAAGCGGTGAGGCAGGTGGGGGCCTCGCCGGGCTCACCAATCGAGTCGAACAAGTTGGCGGAAATTTGCATTTTGAGGTCACGCAGGATGGACGTTTTCGACTCGTAGTAGAAGTGCCAGTCGGAGGTAAACATGATCCGCATACTTGTAGCTGAGGACATGCTGGTGCTGCGCGACGCGCTGACGACACTACTATCAGCAGAGGACGATATCGAGATCGTCGGCGCAACGGAGCACGGTGATCGGGTGCTCGGACTGATTGAGGAGTCCTCACCGGATATCGTGGTGCTAGATATTGATCTACCCGGTGTCGATGGCCTCATGCTGGCGCGACAGATCGGGGCTGTCACCGCTGATGTTCGAGTGCTCGTACTTAGTGCGATGGACCGACCAGGAATTGTGCGAGAAGCACTTGATGCTGGCGTGCGAGCATTCCTGAAAAAGGGGGTTTCAGTCGATACGCTGATCGATGCGATTCGGCGGGTTGATGTCGGCGATCTGGTGATCTCACCCAGTCTGCTCGCTGATGCGCTGGAAAATGGACAAACACCTCTGACTGAACGTGAGCAGGCCGTGCTCCAGCGTGTCGCTATCGGCAAAACTGCCGAAGATATAAGTCGTGAGCTGCATATGGCTGTCGGCACTACTCGCAATCATATGACGCAAATCCTGCGCAAGCTCAACGTCCGAAATCGGATCGAAGCTATCCAGCGCGCTCGAGAGGCCGGCTGGCTTTGGCGCAGTTGAGCTCTCTGCTACAGCTCAGATTTTCGTCCTTTCAACCGCCTCGCCAGAGTAAGCCGAGAGCGATTTGATCGAAAATCATGTGACAATGTTGGATACAGCTCAAGTGTCTGCCGTTTTACTGGCGGCGTTCTCATCTGCGCCGAAAGAAAATCGTCGGCGGAGGATTCGTGACATCGACCAGCCTCCGATCAGGGCAAGCAGCAGCCCACCCCAGGCGAATCGGGTTAGCCAGGTCTCCGCGACGACCCCCAGCGTGTAGACCGCCGCGCTAGTCGCTGACGCCCATAGAGCGCCACCAGTAGCATTTGCCGCAAAGAAAACTGGATAGCGCATGTGCATAGCCCCAGCCAACGGACCTGCAAGGATTCGTAGAAGTGCGACGAACCGGCCTCCGAGGACCGCCCACGCACCATATCGGTGGAAAAGCCGCTGGGCAGTAGCAACCTGCGAAGGACCGAGGTGACGGGGGAATCGGTGACCAAGCCGATTTAATAGCCTGTACCCGTAGCGACGACCAATGGTGTAACCGATGGAATCACCCACGATCGCACCGCCCGCCGCAGACATCGCAATCATTACCGGGTCAAGCTCCGACCCCGGGCGAGCTGCAAGCAAAGTCGCGGTAATCAGCACGAGCTCTCCCGGCAACGGAACTCCGATGCTTTCAATCCCGACCACAAGCGCACAGGCCATATAGGTCAGAAACGGCGAGGCCGCCAGAAGTATCGCATCCAACTCAGGCAAAGAAACCACCACGATAACTATTAAGAAAATGAATGAATAGTAGCCGGCGAGATAGTGCATTCGTCCTGAACTCCGACAAGAGTCGGAGGCCCTCCAAGGATTTTTACGCTAAACCGGCGACGCAATTCATGATATAGTACCCATGTAGGTAGTAACGAGATGAAAGCACTCAGTCAGGGATGGCCTCCAGGCCATATAGGAGCATCGACCAGATCCCCTGAGCGCCGGTACGGAACGCGACCGATAGCGAATAGCCGATTGCAGCGTCGGCCTCTAGTACTTGTTCGCGTGTTTGGAGCCAGGAGACGATGAAGTCGCCTTTGTTGTCCATCGAGAAGTCGGCGAGCTTAGTTTCATCTCGCCACAGTTGGCTGGTGTCAATTGAGTTGGGTTTGAACAAGTATTTGCCGTCTGCGGTGTTCACGCAGACTCGGTAAGAGCCCCGCGTTAATTTCCCTGCCCCTGGTCTGATCGTCGCGGATGCTCCACCAACGGATATATCGAGATCTTCCGCCCGGCGGGATCCGATGGGGACGAACCGGTTAATCTCCGCTCCTGGCTGTCGCCAAATAGTCACTGTAGGGACTTCAGGTCCCGAAATCTCAACTAAACCGGATTCTCCATTCGTGTGAATTTTGAGGTGACCGAAGAGCTCGTCGTCGATGGTGCGAGTGTGGGTGATGGACATGATGCATCCTCTGTCTGATCGACTTCAGGGGTTAGCAGTTGATTTTCCACTAGTTCGCGGTAGAGAGCGTCGGTGGCGAGGAGTTCGGCGTGTGTGCCGGTAGCCCTAACTTTGCCTTGTTCTAGGACAACGAGTTGGTTTGCAGAGCTGACGGTAGAAATTCTATGTGCAACGATCAGGACGGTGCACCTCCTCGCAGCAGCCTCGATGGTGCCGCGCATGGCTAATTCGCTGCGCGCGTCGAGGTGAGCAGAAACCTCGTCGAGCAACAGAACTTGGGGGCGTCGCAGCAATGCACGAGCGACGGCTAATCGTTGTCGTTCCCCCCCGGATAGAGTAATGCCTCTAGCGCCGACGGTGGTGTCGAGGCCTTTTGGTAACTGGTTGACAAGCTCGTCGAGTCCGACCTGCTGGAGAACATCGTCGATAGCGGCGGGGCTGACCGCCGCCGCCGCATACAGAAGATTTTCGCCGATCGTTCCGGCCAACATTGGGGCGTCTTGTTCCACATAAGCGATCCGTTGGCGCACTTCGGCTCGACTGAGCGCGTTGATATCCTCGGCGCCGAGGAGGATTTGGCCTTGCCCGAGGTCGTAGAATCGTTGCAGCAGGGAAAAAATGGTACTCTTGCCCGCACCGGATAGTCCGACGATTGCGGTCGTTTCTCCTGCCTTGGCAACAAAGGTGGCGCCGTCGAGTGCCGGTTCCCGGCCTGGGTAGGCGAACGTGATGCCGTCTACCGTGACGCTGGGAACTGTGGTGGTCAACGACGCCCGAGACCGATGGTCGACATCGTCCTCGACAGGCATCTGATTGATCTGATCGATGCGCTGCATCGCACCCAAGCCTTGGTGTAGCGCGATGACCCCAGTAACGAGAGATATAATCGGCGCACCAAGATTAAAGAGATAGAGCAGGAATGCGATCAGTGTGGCGATATCGAGCTGTCCAGCTGCGGTAAGCATTCCTCCGACACCGATCACTGCAAGGAATGACATCTGGAGAGCCAAGCTGGACAGGACTGCGATGATGCTTTGGTGCCGCGCGCCGACAAGACCTGCACGGTGCGCTTCGCAGGCAGCCTTGTCTGCTCGATCAATCTCCTTGGCTTCTGCTCCGTTTGCTTTCACCGTGCGCGCGGCTCCGAGGGATCGGTCGAGCGCGGCCCCGATGTTACCTACTGACTCCTGCATCGCAGCAACGGAGCGGCGAATTCGAGGGACAACAATCCCCATTCCAATACCGGCGAGGAGTAGTACAGCTGCAGTGACGCCGAACAACGGTAAACTCAACATAGCCATCAGCGCGATGCTGACGGCAAGGTGGATCCCGCCATCTAGCAGCTCGATCACTCCAGTCGTGGCCGCGTGCTGTACGACAGTACTATCAGAAGTGACACAGGTGGTGAGTGAACCGGGTTCCAGTCGATCCAACTCTAAGATGCGCAGTCGGATCAGTCTGCCGATGAGGCCCCGGCGAATGTCCAGCACCACGTGCTCGGCCGTGCGACCACCCAGCCAGGTCTGCCATGCGGTGAGCAGCGTAGACGCCACCAGTAAGCTGATCAGTACCAGGATCTCAGCGCCGATGCTCTCATCGAGAGTGAGACCGTTGATGACACTCTGCACCACCAGCGGCTGAGCCAGTCCGATCGCGCTGCCTACCAATGTCAACGCGAAGACAAGCGTCATGGGCCGCTTGTGCGACTTTGCGTTGCGCAGCAGTGCTCGCAACGGTCGGTTCATTGTTCCTCCACCGCTGCAGGATTTTCGCGGACGTCGCAGACCCCGAAAGAGTGCGAACCAGGCGCCCAGTGACGTGCAGCCGCGGCGACCTCGGCCACCGTGATCGATTCGACGCGGTCGAAGTAGCTACAGAGCCAGTCCGGCGGGAGTCCGCGGAGGATGAATCCGGTTGCCGCGCTGGCCATTTCGGCCCTCGTAGACAAGCCGATCGTGGCAAATCCCGTCGCGAACTGGCGGGCGGCCTCGACTTCTTGCTGGGTAGGACCTTGGTCCGCCAGATCCTCCATGCAAGAGGCCACTTCACGGAGGACCCGGGGTCCATTGCCGAGCGCGGTAGCGACGGTGACACTGGACCAGGCGCCTGCTCCGGGATCTTCAAGGCTGGATCCGACAGAGTAAGCCAAACCCAGTTTCTGACGGATACGCGTCGACAACCGCGAAGACCCGGTACCACCAAGTATCAAATTCGTCAGCTGCAATGCCGGGTGCTCAGGATGTGACACAGGGAGTCCCGGACCGATGGTCGCCACCAATGCCGACGCATTGGGTTCGGCAGCAAGCCAGACGTGACTATCATCGATAGTTGACGCATCCAACTCAGGCAACCTCAAGCTAGACGCTGAGCCCTGCCACGAACTGAATAGCTCGGCTAGCCGATCCAGAACTTCGGTAGGTTCGGTTGAGCTGAGTACTAGCAGGACCGCCCCAACGGGGACAATCGCTTTCGTATGCAGAAGATGTAGGTCATCCGGAGTTACGGCAAATAATTCAGCCGGCGTGGCTGGGTCCGCGGAGAGCGGGTGACAACCAAATCGATGACGAAGTAACGTTCGCCGCAGCTGCATGTGGGATCCCCAGCCAGCGGCGGTAAATGCGGTAGTTTCGGCTGCCGCGTCGACTTCAGAATTCTGGTAGGCAGGACGGGTCACCACATCGGCAAGCAGCTCAAGGGTCCCCGCGAATCCCGCATTCAACACACTGGCAGACAACAGGAGCGATTCCGAGTCGCGGGAGCTGGCCAGCTCTGCGCCGAGATCGCCAGCCTGCCGGAGCACCGCATGCCGGTCCCGTGACTTGGTACCACGCAATACGCAGGCTGCGAGTAGGTCCATCGGCGCCGTGAGATCCGCGCGGGTCCGCGCAAAAGGTAGGGCGAGTCGGATTTCAGCTATAAGTGCGGATGGGTCAGGCACAGCAACAACCCGCAGTCCATTCGGCAGCGTCTGACATAGCGCTCTTGATAACGTTTTCATCACTACTCTCCGTTCAGTTTTACCACGACGCGGGGCTGGACCAGCATCGATGTTGCCGCAGTGCTGAGATTAGAATCGGAGACTGCGGCAAGCAACTGGGGAACAGCAGCATGCCCACTGAGATAGGGGAAGAGCAGCTCGAAACGACCGTGTGCGACAGCGCGAGTTGCAAGCGAATCGAGCTGACGATGATGAGCCAGCAGCAAGGCGTTCACCGCACGGGTGAGCTCGCCTGGTCTTGGTCCATCTGTTGACAGCACAGCAAGTTCATTATCGAACGCAGTTTCCGCGTCGAGCCAGCCTGGCTCATGCACTATCTGAGTTACCTGGAGATCCGACACAGAGGTATTAAACCACTCTCCATGAAATCCGAAGTAGACGCAAGCTGAGCGTAAGCGCGGTTCTTTGATTTTTAATCGGGGTATTCTAGACGAGTTGAGCACCTCGGTCAGCACGGCGTGCGCGACGTAGGCGTGGGGGACAGTTCGGACATCTGGGGTCGCGAGTCCGATCGCAACACCGGTTCCGGCAAAGCGCGGCGCGTGGTGCCGGACGTGGGAGGAGGCGGCAATAATTACTTTATTGCGGCGCGGCTCGTCGCGGGCTGGCCCGCTTAATGCGCCAAATGCCGCATTGACAGCACTTTCAACCCGAGCTGCGGTAACGTCACCGACGATGGAGAGAACCAGATTATTCGGTGTGTACCAGCGCCGGTGGAACGCTTCGGCAGCAGCAGGGGTGATGCGATCGAGGTGTTCGATAATACCGTGGTCACCACCAGCGTGGTTTTCTTTGCCGAAGAGCGCTGAAGCGGCTGTGGTCCACGGGTAGCCTCCGTGTGATGCAACGTTGGCGATCCGGATTTCTTCCCCCACGATGGCAAGTTCGCTATCTAGCATATCCTGGTCGACTGCGAAACTGGCCAGGCGGCCTGCTTCCCAGAATAGAAGAGATTCGAGCTGATCCGATCCGATTACGCTGTAGTAGCTCGTGTGATCTCGGTGTGTCACGCCGTCACAGATCCCGCCCGAACTTTCCACGTTACGCAGGTGCCCACGACCGCTGGACTCTTTGCAGCGGGGAAACATTAAATGCTCTACGAGGTGCGCCATACCCCGAGTGCTAGCCGAGTCAGTACGGGAGCCGACACCGACAGTAAGTGCGACCGATACCAGTCTGTTTCGTTTATCGGGCTCAACAATTACTCTCAAGCCGTTGCCCAAAACGAATCGATGCACGGATGTTTCTGGTGCCGAGATCACGTTAGGCATCCTCACGGCAGTCGAGGTTGCGGTCGGGACGGTAGGGGTCGATGTTAGCCAGCCGAAACTGCTCGGCGATCGCGGCCGCAGGAGATTCACAGCCGGGGCCATTTGCGTGTGCGAGTAGAGCTCGGGCCAACGCCAGGCAGCGGTGCTGACCGAAGCTCAACCCTGCTTGTCCTGGCCGTGGGTCTTGCGGCTCCCACGCAGTGGCGATCCCAGGTGCAAGTTCATCTGCAAAGACCGAAGTAGAGGTTCCGATCGCCGGACAATCGGTCAACGCTCTTGTGAGCGCGCGTACGTCACCTTCGTCGTCTCCGTTAAGATAGATAACCAAGGCATCGCGACGCGGATATTCACTGGAGATGGAGAGGATTTTGGCGTGGTAATCAGCGCAGCGCCCTTCCAGCGCGCTTAATGCAAATTGCCAAGCCTGGACGGCGCTCTTGGCATCGGTCAAATGCACGAATATCCTGCGGGTCTCGCTGTACAGATCAGGTCTAGCATGCGCGCCGACGACATAGAAGAATCCGGGAGATACGACGGGACGTACGGCGTCGAGTCGCAATTCGACAGAGTCACCCACGTCGTCAGCGGCGACGGCTCTGGAGAGTTTCTCCTGTGGTACTCGAAGAGTGATCTCGGCAGTCCGGACGAAAACCTCATCCTGATCGATGCCAAGCAGAACTCCCGGTATTGGCGCGTATACGTGTGGGACAGCACGGGTCAGCTGTGATTCGAACTCAAAATCTCTTGCAGCACCCTTCCGCGACGCACCGCCAGCATCGCGGTTGGTTTCTACACCAGCATGAAGATGGTCGTATAGCGCCAAAGCGAGCTGACCACGGAGGTCTCGAAGGCTGTCCCCAGCGAGATTTCGATCTCCAACTTGGGCAGTCAGCGTGTTCGGTTTGACTGAGACGCTAGAAAGTGCTTCGATAATCTTCGGATGAAGCGTCACTGCGTCACCAGACCCATCAGCCGGGCTGCCCCAACCGGATCCAGTAGGACTGTGCGCCCCAGGCCTGCCGCGGCCTTCGCAACCGGACTAAGCTGAATATGTGCTTCTGCACTGGCGATCAGCCGGTCGAACAAATGCCAACCTGCGAAGGACAGCGCTCGCGGAACGAAATCGGAGTCCGGCTTGCTTGCCTTGACGTACCCTTCCCAAAAGGATACGATCTTCGGAATAGTGCGATGAAGAGACTCTCGCCCGCGATCGATGATATCGTCGTGGGCAATGTTCATTTCAGCGAGTTTTGTTCCTGTTCGCTTCTCCAGTGGAGTGAACAGAGAATAAGTGGAGTAGTAGAGACACTCACCGAGGAAGGCACCTATATCCCGTGCAGGGTCTCCGAGTCGGAAATTCTCCCAGTCGCAAAGATAGAGCCGCCCTCTGGATACGACGAACTGATCGATTCTCACATCTCCATGCACAGGGGTAGATTGAATGCTATGTTCCGCTGCGCGCAAAGCACGGAGTGCGTCAACGACCTCACCGTCATCCTGCAGTAATCGCCATGCTGCCAGCTGAGCCGCGCTCTGCTGCTGGACAGCTGGCCAACGCATACCCTCTAGCCAGTCCATCGGCGGGAGCCAAAATGCACTGTTATCGAGCCCTGCCACCGATAACTCATGCACTACGCTAAGCGATTCTCCGGCACGCCGGCAAAGATCGCTTCCAAAGCGATTTTCAAGTGCGAGTTCAACCCCCGACTGGGGTTCATCGAGCAAGCGAAACACCAGCATGCCAGCTTCCCGATCGTATCCCAGTATCTCTGGCACAGACAGCGCTGATGTACGGTTGGAGCGGGCAGCTCGTTCGAACTTCACAGATCTATCCATCGCGGCAGCGTTCTCACCGACCTGTGGCGACATTGCCTTCACGAACACCCGTACGCCGGTGGTTGTTTTTCCCGCCCAGTTTTCATTACGGCCGCCGAAAGTCGTCACTGCCTCAGATGTGAGTTCGCCTAGCCCAAGTCGGGTCAGAACCCGGTTCACCGCAGGATTTTCGCCGAGGCTAGCGGGTTCAAACTGTCCCCACAACCCGGTCACATCGTCCTCCCCGGTAACGTTGAGCGGCCTTCGTCGTCGATAAGATCCACCAAAAAGTCAGCGTGACGGACGCAATCAGCGTTCCATTCCACGTAGGTGGCATAGTCATGGAGGTGGGTGACCATTCGGAGGACCGCGATCCGCCCCAACGCAATTTCGTTGTATCCGGGCCCGTATCCCTGTAGAAGCAGCCGGGACAGCTCGTCAAAGTCGACGATCTCTCGACACGTCGTGCGTGCTACTTCGGCTAGCTCACCTAGCAACCAGCCAAGGTCGACCTCCGGGCGTCCGGCGGCGATATCCGCCCCGATCAGAAACTCGGTGGTCGTCGTCAGGATCGGGGGTAGCAGTACACCCAGCGAAGCGAAGCCATGTAGGAGCACGGAATGCGTGGCCAGCTCCGTTTGCTCAAGCCACGACTGCAAGCGGGCCAAGCGAAAGCTTCCCCACCTGGATCTGACCAAATTGTCGAAATGCGACGTGCTCATGCGTTCTTTGGCCAGCCACCGACTGGTGCGACGTAATCCGGACGATCCGTGGAAGTTCTCTGGCGCCAAGTAGTTGTGCAGATCGCGCAATGCATGTCCTGCTGCGGTGAGACTCTCAGCCGCGAGTTGCTGGACTCGATCACCATCGTGGTCCAGTAACGCGGCCAAAGATAGCGGACTAGTCGCTCGGTAGATTAATCGGTCTCCACCGTCTAACGCCATCAGCCATCGCGCTGCAGAATTACTTGTTGCGACGATGTTCCGTATCGCGGCGGACGGTACGGTGAGGACGTCGCCGCTATCTGGGCCGCCCCTATGGGACCATTGGAAACAGGTATCGGAGAGTGCGTGGATTTCGGTGCAGCGAAGGCCGGTTCCGTAGCTTTCGATAAGCGTCGACCCGCCGTTCATGACGTCCATTTATTAGCCTGCTGCCGTTCCCATTCAATCAACTTGATTAAGTCAGACAGCGGTGCTTGGCCTGTCTCTGATGGCTCCCCCGTAGTCGCGCTGATTGCGGATTCCATGGGTGTTACGACAACGTTGGGGCGCGTTTGCAGCATCTGTAGATGGCTTACGGTCATCGGGTTCGCTAACGCGTTCGGGGGCAAGGCCGGAGATACGCCGATGGTCGCCTGCGTTGTCTGCAATGCCAGGAGAACTGGAGAATCAGCCAGCCCAAGTGCGAACCGAGATACGAAGTCCAGAGTGGCTGGACACACTGCGACCACATCAGCCCACCGAGCAAGGGCCACGTGAGGAGCTACCTCCACCGGGTTCACTGGCCATTCGTCTACGACGATTTCCGTACCCGAAAGGGCGGCCAGGGCATGCGTCGAAACGAACTTAGTCGCAGCCCGAGTTAGTGCGAGTTTAAGCGAAACGTTCGGAAGTGCCTCATCGACCCAACCTACCCAGTAGGGAAGAAAGCTGACACTCAGCGCTCCTGTCCCAACCAGGAGAAGCCGCTCGAAAGACGGAGAATCGTCCACAGCGGTCGACCTTAGCTGACCCACGGGAACCCTTCTTTCGCTGATCATATGGAAGCACCGTTCGTGGTGGCCAAGGTCAGTGGTCGCGAGAGTTAACCTTGGCCACCACGAACGAAGAAAATCAGATGAGTCAGCAGACCTTCTTGATTGTCCTCACGACTCCACCACCGGCAGACGCCACACCAGCAGCACACTGCTGCGAGGACCGCGTCGCAATCACGGTCGCGCGGATCAGGATCGGCACCAGCGGCGAGGTGGCAGCTGGCGTCGCCTCACCATCGTAGAGATCCAGCTCCTCCGCAGTGGTATACGCGGTGTAGCCATCGAGCAGATCCTTCTCGCGCATCGCGTTAGCCATGCAGCTCCCCCTCAATTTTGTTTGATTACAGTCGGACCATTGAAAAAGAGAGCCGTACCTGAGGTCGGCGTCCTCTCTCCTCGAGTCGCAAACTCGACACTACGCACAAGGAGAGAATGAACTTCTCACGGGTGTCCATGTGGAAAATTGCACCCTGGCGTTCCGCCAGCAGGGCCCCGGCAAAGTCGTCACGTGATCTTGTAGGTGATCAGCGGGCGGTGAGGGTTGCAGGGCCCCGGCAAAGTCGTGATGGGTGGGCCCTGAGCTGCGGTGACGTGCGGGGTGGGGTGGGTGCGGCCACAGGCCTGGCGTGATCATGAGGGTGTCACGAAGGTGGGTGGTCGAACGGACCCTGGCCTGGCTCACCGCACACCGACGCCTGGCCCGAGACTACGAACGCCACCCCACCACATCCGAAGCCATGATCCGCTGGGCCGCGATCAACACCATCACCCGCCGCATCGCCCGTGGATACCCCGCCACCCGCCAGCAGAAACACACGACACCCTCAACCCACTAGAATTTCCAAACACGCTCTGAGGCGGAGTCGCGCTCCCCGCCGGGACGGTCAGCCAGAAACACGCCGGGACACCGGTCCGCCTCCAGGACATCGCGCCCGGGGACCTGGTGTTCATCCCCGGCTCACTCGGCACGAGTGAGAATCCTCGGCACAACGGCATGTATGTCGGCCACGGCCTGATCGTCAACGCCTACGACACCACCCGAGGCGTCGTCCTGCAGCCGCTCTCGGAGTGGGCCGACCAGGTCACCCACATCCGCCGCGTTCACACGCCCGCGCCGGCGGGCCCACCGGCACCTGCGGCTACTGCGGCAGGAGCGACGCCATGAGCACCACCGCCTGCGCGATCGCACTCGCGGCCACGCTGGGCCTCACCACACGGCGGCCCCACCCGAGCACCGTAACCACGACCAGGACGAAGACCCACCGCCGCAGGACGGCAGGCCACGGATGCCATCGATTCGGGTGACAGCGCCGCGGACGAGAGCACCGGCGGCGAGGCGGTCGCGGCGCCGGTGCGGGCGGCGTAGGCCCGGTGGAGCGGCACGATCCTGGGATAGGTGGTGCGGGCGGTGTCGATGAGCACCGGCTCGGCTACGGTCTGCACAGAAGAAAGGACTGCGGCGCCCCATCCTCGCAAAGTTGTGGGCGCCGCAGCCTCCGAGCACGTTTCCGCGCAAGGGAGCACTGTAGTCATGTCCCACAGGACCGTCGAGCACCCCCACGACCTCGACCTCGACCTCGACCTCGACCTCGACCAGCTGTACTCGCCGCCGGTGGTGGTCGCCCCGCTTGTTGCCGTTGACCTGGCCGCTCTCGTCCTGGCCGGGGGTGTCCGGTGAGCATCAAGGTGATGGATGCGGTGTTCCGGTCTGATCTGGCGGGGGCGTCGCGGCGGGCGGTGTTGCTCGCGATCGCTGACAACGCCAAGGACACCGGATTGTGCTACCCCGCAGCGATGACGGTGGCGCGTAAGACCGGGTTGTCGCGGGCGACGGTGTTCCGGGCGCTCAACGATCTGGAACGCGAGGGCGTGCTCCGGCGAAGCCGGCGGCGCCGGAAGAACGGGGCCTGGTCGTCGAACGGCTACTGGATCCAGCTCGACGTACTCCAGGCTCGGGACCGGGCCCGGCTCCAGGCCCAGGTCGAGATGGAGGAACTCGAAGAGCTGTTCGGCATCGCCCCCGCCGCCCACGCCACCGCCCCCGCAGCAGCAGCAGTCGCCGGCGTGGTCGTCTCCGCGGGCACCGACATGGCCGTCGGGGTGTCCGCCGGGGCGGCTGATCCGGCCGTCGCGGGCGGTCTCTCCGAGCCTTCTGTAACCGGTCTCGACGGGTCTGCCACTGACCTGCCCGAACCGGTGTTTCCGCAGCTCACCCCCCCGTCTCACAGTGACACCCCCCCCGTCTCACCGTGCGACCCCACGGGGGTCTCACCGCCGGTCGCCTGGAACCGTCAGGGAACCGTCACGGGGGAGGCCGCGCGCGAGCGCGCGACCGCGACCACCCCCGAGCCCGGCGGGTGTGTTGAACCTGCTCTATGCCGATCCGAAAGGCAACAGCTCCGATGAGTTGGCGACCCGGGCGCGGGTCGCGATCATCGGCGAGGCGAACGTGATGGCGATGGCGCCGCTGGTGGAAGCGTTGATCGCCGCTCGGGCCCAGATCGCCGCGCAGCGCCGCTCCCGGCTGCTCCAGCCGTGCCCGGAGGTTCCGGGATGGATGTTTCTGCATGACGAGTACTCGTTCGTCGCGCACGACACGAAGCTGTCCAAGCGGTGGACGAAGGTCGTCAACACCGTCCGTTCCCTCGGAGTGTGGCCGGTGGCGTTGAACCAGTCCCAGAACCAGACCGAGTGGGGTTCTGAGCACTGTCGTCAGGCGTTCGCGTCGCAGGTGATCGCGTTCCGGACGAACTCGGAGTCGTCGTCGGCGCTGGTGCCCGGTCTGTTGTTCGATCCGCAGCAGTTGCCGTTGAAGGTCAACGCCGAGGGCGAGACCACGTCGGAGCCGGAACCAGGAATGGCGGTGATGTCGTATCGGGCGGCGCCGGTCCGCTGGGACTGGCTCCCGTCCGATGACGACGTCCGTGAGCTGGTCGCGGCGAGTGGGCCCCCGCCGCCGTTGACCGCAGCAACAGCGTTCGACCGGTTCTGCACCCAACCGGAGCTGCACCCGTTCGAGGTCGAGGCGGTCTCCTCGGTCCTCGGCCCGGCGGTGAACGGGCGGTGGCAGGTCGGCGGTTTCGACGCCACCCACCACTTCCCCGACGACGACGCCGTCGAGTCGGGGCCGGTGGCCCGGGCTGCGGCGCTGCGCGCCCCGTGGGGCCACCGCGCCACCAGCAGCACAGACACCGCGGGCGCCGCCGCCCCGGCGCGGACGAAGATCGTGTTGTCCCCGGTCCAGGCCGAAGTCCTCGCCCTCATCAAGGCCGGGACGGCTACGACCGGGAAACTCGTCGACGCTGCGTCTGCGTCGAAGGCCGCCGTGCACGACGCCCTGGACGTGTTGATCGGGTGCGGGCGAGTCACCCGGGTCGCGCGGGGCCGTTACCAGGCCGCCCGGGACCGATCGTGACCGCCGGGCCACGCCGCCGCGCCCGTAGCCGGACATTCCGCCTATCCCGTGTCGAACGTGACGGGCGGTACGGAAGGATCCCGACGGTGACCCGGATCTGGACGGTGTTGTTCGCGGTGCTCGCGGCGGCGGTGTTCGTGCTGGTCGAGATCTGGGCCTTCCGGGAAGAGCCCGGCACCGCCGCTGCCGACACCGGGCCGTCGACGACGACATCCACAACAGCACCGGAGATGGTGACCGCGTCCGGCCCGGTCGACCTGTCTTCGCTCCGGATCGCCCCGGATCGGCACGGCCGTGACTACCGCCGCGAGGCGTTCGGGCCCGGGTGGGCCCCGGCGGTTGGACCGGGCTGCGACGTCCGCGACGTCGTGTTGGCCCGCGACCTGACCGACACCACCGTGGCCCGCGGCTGTGACGTGACCGCCGGGACGCTGCGCGATCCCTACACCGGCCAGACTGTCACCGGCCCGGCCCGCGACCTCGACGTCGACCACGTCATCCCTCTCGCGCTGGCGCACCGCTCCGGTGCGCACGCCTGGACCGACCAGCAGCGGGACGCGTTCGCGAACGATCCGGACAACCTGCGCGCCACCACCGCGGCGGTCAACCGAGCAAAGTCCGACCACGGGCCCGAGCACTGGATGCCGCAGGTCGACGCGTGTGCCTACGCCCACGACTTCGCCCGGGTCGCCACCCGCTACCAACTCACGATCACCGCGGCGCGCGCGGAGGCGCTGCAGCAGGCCTGCGCGTGATCTGCCCGGCGTGTCGGAGCCAGTTGACTTGCCAAGCTAGTCTATCGCAGTACGGTTGGGGTGTTTGGTGGAGTGCGGGTCGTGGAGGGCAGTGCGGTGCGGTCGGATGTTGCTGAGTGGCTCGGTGCTGCCGTTGGGGATGTCACCGAGGCGCAGTCTGAACGGATCGCGGCGGCGTTCGATGCGATCGAGTCTCGGTATGCGGATCGGGACGAGATGGAGGAGCGCGCTGAGGCTCGGACTGCTGCGGTGCAGGTGGCGCTGGGTGTCAAGACCCTGGAGGCGATTTCGGGGCGGTGGCATCGGGCTAAGCGGGCTGAGCGGTTGCGGATGGCGGGAGTGACGGGGGCGTTGATCGCCACGCCGGGGTCTGAGCAGTCGCTGGTCGAGCGTTCCGGTGCGGCCCGGATGACCGTCCGTCGGGCGCTCGGTCGCAGCATTTTCACGCACCGCCCACGCACCGCGGAGCGTGGTGATCCCTAGCGGGTGCATCGGCCCGGGTTTCGGGTAGTCCCGAATACGACGAACGGCCCCCCCCCTGGACAGGTTAAGGGCCGCTAGTCGTTCAACAACAACAGCCGTGAAGGCTGAGATAGGGGAAGTGTAGGTCATGTCCGGCTACTTCGACCAGGGACCGTCTGCGGACGGGGTCCTGCCGGTGTCTTCTGTGTCTTGTGATGGTTCGGCTGTCGATGCTTCGTTCGGGGTGTCGGTGGGGGAGAGCCCGACGGTGGGTGCGGTCCCGTTCTGGGTGACGGCGTGCTTGTTGTTCGATCCGCCGCCGGTGGCTGCGGCGAACAGCGTGAGTACGGCGGTGGCGGTGTTGATGGCGGCGGCGGTGCGGGTGCATGGCGATCTGATGGTGAAGCTGTCGCCGACCCGGCTCGCGTTGCTGTGTGGCTATGAGCGCCCGGAGAAGGCGAAGTGGATCACCGATTATCTGCAGCGGATCGGTTTCCTGCGGGTGATGGACGGTGGGGTGAACGCGTCGACGGGGCGTCGTCAGGCCCGTCGGGACGGCGCTGGGCGGGCGATCGAGAACGAGTTCGTGGTGTTCCCCTCGGCGCCCGAGCACTACCGGGGCCCGCGGTCGCTGGCGGAGCTGGACCGCTGGATCAGCGCTGACCTCGACGCCGCCGAACAGGCCCCCAGCCGGGGTGGGCGGCGGTCCGGGAGGTCGCGCTCGGTCTCGATCCGGCGCCGCACCCTGTTCGCTGTTCCCGCTGGTCAGCCCCACACCCCCGCTGGGGGGGATGGGACAGGTGGCCTTCCCCCCGCTGGGGGGGATGGGGGTATTTCTGCTGGTCAGACCCTTCCCCCCGTGGAGGGGGGTGGGTGCTCGGCCCTGCCCCCCGCTGGGGGGGATGGGGGTGTTTGTGCTGGTCAGGCCCTGCCCCCCGCCAGGGGGGTACTTCAGATCGAGAGATCTTCGATCTCTCTCGAAGAGAGAGATATCGAAGGATCGAGCGCGCCTGCGCGCGGGTCGGCTTCGCCGCCCGCTCCGGCCCGCGCCGCTGCCGCGTCGGTTGCTGTGCTGGTCGAGGAACCGGTTGCGGTCGAGGCCCGGGAGCTGGTTCGGCGGTTGCCGTGGGCGGCGTGGGCGCAGGCTCGGGGCCGGTCGGAGTGGCGGTTGTCCCCGGCGGACGCTGATCAGGTTCAGGCTGCGGTGACCGAGGCGGTGACGGGTCATGGCTTGTCGTGGGCCGAGGCGGCGGTGATCGGGCAGGCGGCGTTGTCGGAGGCGAAGGGCGCCCCGGTCGCCTATGTCGTGAACGCCTTCACACGTCACTTGGCCCGCCGCCGGAGGGCTCTGGCGGCCGAGCCGCTGTCGGAGACCCCGCTCCCGCTCCTGGACCCTCCCGCCCCGCGGGGCGGCGCTCAGCGGCGTTCTCAGCGCCCGGAACGGGCTGTGCAGGATCAGTCGGCGCCGGCTGGTGCTGCGGAGGGGTCCGGGAGTGTCCCGGCCGAGCCTTCGGTGCCGTCTTCGGTGCTGTCGTCGGCGGCGTGTGGGACGTGTGAGGCGCGGGACGGTGATGGTGTCGGGATGCGGACGGTCACCGGGGACGATGGTCGGTGTGTGCCGTGCCCGGCCTGCCGCACGGGTCAGAGCTCGTCGTCGGTGGGCGCGTGAGCGCCGCGATGCCTGTCCCGCCGCCGGGGGCTGATCCGTTGCCGCCGCATGACCTGGGGGCGGAGCAGGCGGTGCTCGGGGCGATGATGCTCTCGCCCGAGGTGGTCGGGGACGTGGCGGGGTCGGTCACGGTCCGGGATTTCTATCGGCCGTTGCACGCGACGGTGTTCCAGGTGGTCTGTGATCTTGACGGTGGTGGTGAGCCGTCTGATCCGGTCGCGGTCGCGGCGGAGTTGGACCGGCGGGGTGAGTTGGGTCGGGTCGGTGGTGCGGCGTATCTGCACACGTTGATCGCGGCGGTGCCGGTCGCGGCGAACGCGGCCTATTACGCCGAGATCGTGGTGGAGAAGGCGATGTTGCGCCGTCTGATCGAGTCCGGGATCCGGATCACGCAACTTGGTCATATCGGCGTGGGGTGCGGTGAGATCGGCGAGGTCATCGACCGTGCGCGTTCTACGCTGGAGGGTGTGTCGGCTGCGGGTGATGAGTCTGCTGGGTGTGTCGGGTTCGGGACCGGTCATGCCGCGTGGCTGGCGGGGCTCGACGGCGTGCAGTCCGGTTTCGGTGAGCCCGGTCTGCCCAGCGGTTTGGATGATCTGGATGAGGTCACCGGCGGCTGGAAGCCCGGGCAGTTGATCGTGATCGCTGCGCGGCCCGGGTTGGGGAAGTCGACTCTGGCTCTGGACATGGTGCGGTCGGCGTCGGTGCGCCACGGCAGGACCAGCGTGATCTTCTCGTTGGAGATGTCGGAGTCCGAGCTCCGCGACAAGATCATCGCTGCGGAGGCGCGGGTGCGGGTGTCGGATTTGCGGACTCCGCACGCGCTTGATGCGCTTGCCTATGAGCGGATCACCGCGGCGGCGGCGCGGGTCATCGGCGGTGGTGCGTTGTTCATTGATGACACCGCGACGACGACGGTCGCTCAGATCCGGGCGAAGGCGCGCCGGTTGCAGGCCCGGCACGGTCTGGACTTGATCGTGGTGGACTATCTGCAGCTGATGTCGTCGGGTGCGCGGACGGAGAACCGGCAGGTCGAGGTGAGCGATTTCTCTCGGCAGTTGAAGGTGCTGGCGAAAGATTTCGATGTTCCGGTGATCGCGTTGTCTCAGCTGAATCGTGGGCCGGAGCAGCGTGTCGATAAGAGGCCGATGTTGTCGGACCTGCGGGAGTCCGGCGCGTTGGAGCAGGACGCCGATGTCGTGGTCTTGTTGCACCGTCCGGATGCCTACGATCATGAGGACCCGCGGGCGGGTGAGGCGGATTTGATTCTGGCGAAGAATCGCGGTGGTCCGACGCGTACGGTTGCGGTGGCGCACCAGTTGCATTACAGCCGTTTCGCCGGTTTGGCCCGTCGGTGACTGTTGAGAACGGCAGTGCTGCCGGGGTGAAAGTGGTCATCAGTACGGCGTTGTCGCGGGGCCGTGATCTTCGGTATGTCGTTGTCGATGTCACCACTGGCGAGATTATCGATGACGCACAGGGTTACGGCTACAAGTCTGCGCAGAACGCGTATCGCGCGCATTCCTACAAGTCTGTGCCGCCGGAGAAAAATAAGCAACGGGACGCCGCGAAGCGGAAAGTCAAGGACTGGTGCGCGGCGCATCCGGCGTTCATGGCCGACGCCGAGAAGATGGCGTTCTGTGCGGTGAAGGACGGGGCCCCGCTCACGTAGGCCGACGTGAAGCGGTTACTGACCGAACATGGTCTGGAGTTGCCGTTCAGTGTCGGGGCTTTGATGCGGCACTGGTGATGCGCTGAGCGCCTCCATCGTATGTTCTGGGGGTGTGTTGTGAACTGCGCTGGGTTGGAAGGGAGGTTCCTTCGAGTCCGGCGCAGCCCGTTTGTTCTGATGGTCTGCTGTGTCGGTGGGGCCGGGGGGATTTTTCGGCCCCACCGACGTGTGTTTCGAGACGAGTGTCCTGGCTCTGTGTCCGCCATTGTCGTCTCGACCGGAATTGGTGAAAGCTGTTCGTGTCACTGAGTGCGACGTTTTCTTGTCGTAACGGTCGGGGACGGGTTTTCTGGTCGGGCCGCTGGTGGGGTGTGCCCTGCCTCCGAGCGGCGGTCCGTGCTCGGCGCCCCTGTCGGGGTACCCTCGGATTGGCTTATTATCTGCTCGGATTCCCTCGGATTGGCATAGATCATCTCCGGGGGGCGGTGAAGCCGGTTTGTGTGGTGTGACCTGCGGTTTTGTGGGCTGGGTGCCGCTGGGCCCGCCGGACACCTCAACCAGCCTGCTTCGCGGACGGCCGGTCGAGGTGTCCGGCGGGCCCAGCGGCACCCAGCCGGGTCACGGAGTGACCCAGAGGGCAGAGTACGAAGTTCAATGCCTTTGAAAAGCAAGGTCAAGGTCAACAGACTGTGGCGGGGGTGGGTGGCTGAGCTGCTTTGGGTGTATCTGCTCGTAGGTGGGTTGTTCGCCTCGCTGCGCATCGGCGCAGTCAAACCCTCGGTTTATCGGGGTGGTCGGGTTGGGTGCTGATCTTTTTGCGGTGGGTGGTGTTTTCCGCCTCGCTATCGCCTTGGCGTCGAGTGGCGCTGTTGGCGGCACGTGATGGATGAAAGGCGGCTATTGTGTTGGGTGAAGTGGGGGGTCGGGTGCGTGCGAAGCGTCGGGATGTTGGTGGTGTTCGGCAGACTGAGCGGGATGCGGTGTTGATGGAGGTGATGGCGCATCAGTATGGGTTGCCGGAGGATTTGTTGGGGAGTGTGTTGGGGGTGTCGGCGCAGTCGGTGCAGTCGGTGATGTTGCGGTGGAAGCGGGCGGGGTGGGTGCGTTCGGGGAAGGTGGATGCGGGGGCGACGTGGTTTTGGTTGGGGCAGGGGCAGGCGCGGGAGTGTTTGGGGTGGGATACGCCGGGGTGGCGGCCGACGCCGCCGGTGACAGGTCATGTGCGTGCGGTGGCGGCGGTGCGTTTTCATCGGGTGGGTTTGGATGTGGGTCGGTGGGTGTCGGAGCGGACGTTGCAGCATCAGGTGGGTTGGCGTCGGAGGGGTGAGCGTGTTCGGCATGTTCCGGATGGTGTTGAGGTTCGTCCGGATGGGCGGCGGATTTTGACGGAGGTGGAGTTGACCGCGAAAACCCGGTCGCGTTATCTGGAGCCCCGTCCGCAGGACGGGAGCGGGGATATGGTGGCTGGGTTGTTGTCGGATGTGGAGGCTCGGGCTCGGGAGTTGGGTTGTATGGGTGTGGTGTATTGGTGCGCGCCGCGGATTCTGGAGCGGGTCCGTGATGTGATCGAGGAGTACGTGGTGCGGACGCGGGAGCGTCGTGGGCGGGCGCGGGATCCGGAGGCGTTGGGTCCGGAGCTGCGGTGGGCGGTGCGGAGCCTGGAGGAGGTGCCGTGCTGGGAGCCGCGGCGGGCGGTGCGGTGAGGACGATGAGGCCGGTGGGCGTGAATGTGAACGCGGTGTTGGTCATCTGTCGTCAGGATTTCGATCTACCGGGGAAAGACTTGCCCGGTGCGGCGGAGGTCCTCGGTGAGCACTTCATCGGGCTGCTGCGGCGCGGTGTGTTGTCCCGCGCGGTCGCGGCGGTCATCCTGAATCCGGCTCGCCACGGCCATGACCGTGACCTGCTCAGCGTGGAGATCGACGTCGTCGCCCGGAACCACGTCGCCGGGCTCGCGACCGCGCTCAACACCATCCGCGACGGTTTCCGGCTGCTCCCGATCGCGTTGCCTGACCGGTTCACCGCCGCCGAGGTCGAGCACCTTGCCAGCAGGGTCGTCGGTGCCGACAACCTCCAGACCAGCACCCGCAAGATCGACTAGCGCGGCATGAATCGGACTATCCTGGACCTGGACCTGGACCTGGACCTGGACCTGCGGGGGGCGTGCTGGTGGCGAAGACTTTTCATTGCGTTCTGCAACTTCTTGAGGTGTCGCCGCAGATCGGGACAGTGATCGCGGCGCCGTTACGGACCGCGATGCGCCGCCAGCAGCGCGAGCACGACGGGAAGCTGGTCGGGACGAAAGCTGACCTCGTCCCCGGTTTCGGTGTCGGGTTGGTGACGGTCGTGTTCGCTCGGTCCCCGCAGACCGCGATCGGGTTCGCCGCCCGGATCGCGAAGACCGCGTTTCTGCGTCTCGCTGCCGATCCGACGGTCTGCTACGACCTGGACATGAGCATCGCCCAGGTCGAGAACCTCTACACCGCCACCGCGACCCCGGCGTGGCTGGCACCCGGGGAGTTCCTCGGCTGGCGAGAATGCACCGACCCGACCTGCCCCGACCGCGAACAGACCGGATGAAGCAGAGGTTGTGATGGCGCCGCTGCCTGCCCCGTTCTCCACGGTCGCGCTGATGATCGCGCGGCTGCTGCTGGGCACAGTCCTGATCGCCCACGGAGCGCAGAAGGCCACCGGGTTCGGCGACATCGTCGCCTCCTTCACCACGATGGGCATCCCGGCGCCTGCCGCTGCTGCGGCGATCGCGATGAGTGTCGAACTGGTCGGCGGGGCGGCGTTGCTCACCGGGACCGCGACCACTGTTGCTGGGCTGGTGGTCGTGGTGAACATGGTCGGGGCGGTGGTGCTGGTCCATTCCCCGAACACGGTGTTCGTCGATGACGGCGGTTGGGAACTGGTCGGGGTCATCGCCGCCGGCGCGTTGCTGCTCGCCGCGTCCGGTCCCGGTCCCTGGTCGGTTGATGCGTTACTGGCCCGCCGCCGCCGGCGCCGTCGCGGCGTCGTGTGACACGCCGATCGTTTCGCGGCGCGCAGGTTCACCACCACACCCCGGTTAGGGTGACGTCGCCTACGCACAGTCACTGTCAGGTGTGTGGGGACTCGAAGGAAGGGCATGGTTCATCTGATGAAGGTTGGTCGTTGTCTCGGTGGCGGTCTCGCGGTCGCCGCGCTGGCTGCTGCGCCGCTGGTCGGTCTCGCCGGTACCGCTCTCGCCGACACTCCTGCTGCGGGGCCGGTCGCGGTGCAGGACTACCAGGCTGCGAACAACCGGGGCTGGAGCCAGACCGAGTTCGGCGGTAAGCACAGTGACGACATGGCTGACGATCCGTGGCGGGTCAACAAGGACTGGAGCTGGGTGAAGGACTGGTGTGTGAACCACACCAAGGAGTCCAAGCTTCAGGACCAGCAGGCCAAGCAGCAGGTTGAGCAGCAGGGCCAGCAGGACGCGACGTCCTACGCGGGCGTCAGCTGCCCGAAGGTCTGGCCGAACGACGTCCCCTGAGCGTCAACGCTCAGAGCACGCTCCCGGGGGCGGGCGGCGGTCTTGCTGCCCTCCCTCGAAGCGGCCCGAGTGTCGAATGCAGGGCAGAACCTGCCAAGGGCGCCTACGGCGTCGCTGCGCGATCGACTCCGTCGCCCCTTTGACAGGTTCTGCCCACCACTCGGGCGGCCTTGTATCGAGGAAGAACGAGCCGTCGAGACGGGCCGTAGTCACCTCCGTTGTCGGGTGTTCGGTGACCTCGTCAGGCACACACGACGACCGGTTGAGGACTATCGTCGCTGGTGGCGGGCGCCGGAGTTCCTGTTTCGCGGTCGGAGCAAAGCGCGGTCTGGTCGGCGCCCGCTCCACGACCCCACCGCGGCCTGCGACGAGCTGCTGGGTTCAGCCCGGGCGGTGAGTCTCGGTGCGGTGAGTCTGGGTGGCGAGGTAGGCGTGGTGGGCGACTGCGGCCACAGCCAGCAGCGTGACCAGGGCGGCCGCGACCGGTGCGGCGATCATGGCGACACCGGCGGTGAGGACACCAGCGGTGACCAGCAGACCGGCGACCCGCAGGATCAGGAGCCCGCCGACGGAGACGCCCGTGATGTCGGTGCGCGGCGCGGGCGGGCCCGGTGTGCTCGGTGGCGGCGTGGGCGGTGTCGTCCGGGGCGGTGTCGGTGTGGGTGGTGTGGTGAGGAGTTCGTAGGCGGCGTTGACGGCGATGAAGTGTTCGGTGTCGCCGCCCTGGTCGGGGTGGGCGTGGCGGACCGCGTCGCGCCACGCCGTCCGCAGCAGCTTTGCTGGGGCGTCGGGTGGGACGCCGAGCAGTGCTGCGGCCTGGGTGCGGGCCTGGGCGGTGGGTGTGGGCGTGTTCATGGGTGCAGGTCCGGGTTGCGGTCGTAGAAGTCGTCGACGTCGACCGGGCCGGTGTAGCCGGGATACGGGGCTTCGTGGACGGTGTAGCAGGCGATGCTGGTTCTCGGGGTGCGGGCGATCTCGAAGTCGATCGCGCCGAGATTTTCGAGTTCGAACAACGAGGGGCGCCGGTAAGGGAGTTGTCACCAGCCGCAAACGAGTCGATCATTGCTGGTCAGCGGGTTTATTTTCGGTGAGGTTGCGGTAGAGGGTGGCGCGGCTGACGCCGAACGCGGCTGCGATCTGGTCGGCGGTCTGGCCGGTGTCGAGGGCGGCCTGGGCCGCGGCGAGCTGGTTGGGGTCGAGTTTGCGGGGTCGGCCGGGCAGTTTGCCCGTGGCTGCGGTGGCCTCGCGGGCGTGGGCGGCGCGTTCGCGCATGAACACTCGTTCCATGTGTGCGAACAGCGCCAGTAGCGCGACGGCGAGTTCGGCCATCGGCGAGTCGTCGGTGGTGTCGATCGGGATCGGGTCCTTCAGGGTCTTGATCCCGATGCCCTGCTCGCGCAGCTCGTGCACGACGTTGAGGCATTCGCGCAGATTGCGGCCGAGTCGGTCGAGGTTGGTCGCGATGATCGTGTCGCCGGAGCGGGCGTAGCGGCGCAGCTCGGTGAAGCCGGGCCGGTCGATGGTGGCGCCGGTCTTCTTGTCGGTGTAGATCCGCTCGTCGGGTATGCCGTGGTGGCCCAGGGCGTCGAGCTGTCGTTCGAGGTCCTGGTGTGTGGTCGAGACGCGGGCGTAGCCCAGTTCCATCACGTCACCGTCCTGGCCTGGTCCCGGTCGGCATCCAGGGCGGCGGCGATCCGCGGGTCGGTAATGGCGGACTCGCCGGTCATGATCGTCTCGTTTCCTCCCGCAACTGTCTCATAAGTTTACCATGTGGCCGTGTTTCGAGGCGGTGTTTCGACGTTAGATTGTGAGACAGCGTGACCTGGGGTGATGTCGATGTCCGAACTCGCCTGCACGCTGTCGCGGAACCTTGGTTTCGAGACCGGCCAGTCAGCCGCTGGAGGCGGCGGCGGCCAGGCGAAGACGGGCGTCCATGTTCAGCCGCACCTCGCCGTAGGGCAGCACGTGCGCCCAGAACAGCGGCGTCAGCCCGCGCCGATCCTCAGCGGTGAGCGCGTCGTCCCACTCGGAGCCAGCGAGCAGGTCCTGGATCATCAGGGTGTTCACGTACACCAGGGCGGCCTGCAAGATCCGCAGGCACAGCACGCTCATCTCCTGCTCGTCGCGCCGGTTGGTGGCCAGGTCCCCGCCCTTGCCGTAGAAGATGACCGCGTTGGCCCGATTCCACGACTCGACCACGTTCAGGCCCTCGTGGATCTCTCGCTGGAGTGCCCGGCTGTGCAGGTAACGGGCCAAGAAGATGGTCTTTTGCGCCCGGCCCAGCTCGATCATCGCCTGGTAGGTCGGGTGCGCTGCGTTGGCCTTCATGAATCGCCGCAGGATCGCCTCGGTCGAGGCGGTGCCCACGCGGATCGCGGTGGCGTACTTGAGCATCTGGTCGTACTGCTCAGCGATGCGGTCCCACCGGACCGGGCGGGTCATCGCCGGTGCCAGACCCGGCCAGGCGTCTGGCTCGCCAGCAGCCGGGCGGTACAGCTTGACCTTGTTGATCCGCTTGATCCTCGGCAGCAGGTCGAACCCGAGCAGCTTCGTGATGCCGAACCCGATCTCGGACTGACCATGCGTGTCCACGTAATTGGCCTCGACCTGCATGTCGGTGCCATGCCGGATCGCGCCGTCGACCATCGCGTGCACCTCGGAGGCCGAGCAGTTCAGCCGCTGCGAGTGGATCACCACGGAGCCGCGCTCGACGTGCCAGTAGATCAGCACCCCTCGGCCGCCGTAGCGGGAGTGCCACTCGGTGAAGATGTTCTGGTCGAACGCGCCGAAGTGAGTCGAGTCGCTGGCCCCGTGGATCCGTCGCCCCACAGTGTCTGCTGGCGGGCGGCGAAGGTGGCGTTGGCGATCTCGATCGCGATCTGCCGCGCGGCCTCGGTGCTCAGGTAGCGGCGCCGGGCGTAGCGAATCTCGTCCTCGGAATGCCCGTGCTCGCCGCCGGCGACCGCACGGATGCCGGTGTTGGTGCCGTACCCGTAGATAGCCAGCAGCAACCGCTCGGCCAGCACGTGCTCGGGCAAGGTGCCGCGGTCGGCGACCGAGGTCACCGCCGACAGGCAGCCGGTGCGCAGCACCGCCTCCTTGAGCATGTCGATCAGCGGCACCGTGCCCCACCGGGCCTGCACAGCCTGCTTGAGCCGGCGCAGGTTGCGCGGCTCCGGCGAGGCCTCCAGCGGGGCCAGCTTGACCGCGCCAGCCGCGCGGTCGCTAATCGACAACCAATCGCAGCCCGGCAGGGCGGTGTGCAGGGCCTCCAGCTCGGCGCGCATCTCGGCTTGCAGGTCGGCGATGAACTGGCTGGGGTCCAGCGGCTTGCGCAGCGCCTGGTAGTGCTCGACGCGATGGTCCTCGAAATCGGTCGGAAGGTCTTCGGCCGGGTTGCGCCAGGTGTCCGCGCCGACGACCCAGATTTCCTTGCACCGCAACTGCTCGCGTAGCGCCTGGAAGGTGCACACCTCGTAGACCATGCGCACGACCCGTTGCCGGCGGCGCTTGTCGTCCTTGTAAACCAGCGCCTCCCAGTCCTCGCTCAGGCCGCGATGGACCGGGATGTGCTCGCCGGCCGGGTAGTAGTGCAGGTTCCCGGCGCTGGCGTAGCGGGTGATCAGCTCCAGCGCGTCGAGCACCGGCCGGTGGGTGGTGTTGTTGCTGCGGAACTCCAGCACGTCCAGCAGCTTGATCAGCCCAGTCCGGTAGTGGTTGGTGTAGGAGCCCTTCAGCGTGGCCTTCACGGTGCGCTGGTAGGTCGGCCCGGAGGACTTGAACTCCGCGATCAGGTCGGCCAGCACGGCCTGCGGCGCGACCGGGAACACGGTGTCGCGCACGAGCTGGTCGCCGGCGTTCACGGTCGCCTCGGCGACCCGGAACAGCAAGTTCTCCTTGCCGGTGACCCGCTTGAACTCCTTGATCAGCTCCTTGGTCACCCGGACCTCGGCGCGGGCGTTGATCCGGTGCACGGTGGAGATCAGCAGCTCGACCAGCGTGTCGGTGATCTCCCGTTCCCGGCAGTGCAACAACGCCGCCAGCAGGGCCAGCGTCACCTCAGGCGCGTGTCCGCGCAGGTGGCTGGGCGCCTCGACCGCCGCCCGCGCCCGCCAGGCGGCGACCACCTTCGGGGCGATGTCGGCGAACACGCCGGCTGACAGGCCGACCGCCCGTACCGCTTCCAGCTTGGCGATCTCGGTCAACATCGTGTTCAGGCTGACGTTGCCCGGATCGGACCGGATCGAGGCCAGCACCGCCGGCCCGTCACCGTCCCCGCCGGGTTGGCCGTCGTCATCGGCACCGGCCGCGACCAAGGCGAACAGCCGAACGCGCACCGCCTCGGATAAGCGGATCGCCACCCGTGCGAACAGCAGCTCCTCGCCGCGGTGCAGCGCCGAGCGCACGATCCGGTCGACGCGGCCGCCGGTGGGCGGCTCGATACGTTCCTCCCGGCACCGGTCCAGCAGCTGGTCACGGACACGTTCAGCGCCGCGCTCGGTCTGGGTGACGGTGGTGACCAGCCACTCGGTGAGCTTGTCGGCGTCGGCGACGCTGCACTCCCGGAACCCCAGTGTCCGGCGAATCTGGCTGCGATGGAACTCGATCGTGCGGCCGGACCAGTCGTAGAACGCCAGCTCGGTCACCGGCACACCGACCTGCCGGGCCACGTAGTCCACAGCGGCGTCGGGGATCTCGCTCCGGCTGCGGGGAAACCGGCCGTGCTCGGTGTAAAAGCGCAGCAACACCGCGAACCCGAGCCGCGTCGCGCCACGCTTGCCGGCCACCATCGCCAGCTCGGCCTCGACCAGCGTCCACCGATCGATCAGTTCGTCCTGACCCAGCTCACGCGCCACGCACGGACGCTACTCCCACCCCCCGGACACCGCCGCGACCAGAGATTCAGGGTCAAGCCCCCAGCGCTCGTTTGCGGCTGATGACACGATCCTTACCGGCACCCCTACCACCGCGAAGCGTTCACCGATGCCTGGCGGCGCTACACGCCGGACCTCGTCACCGACAGTGCTGAACAAGGAGACGAGGTCCGGTCCGGGGCATAACCGCTGTTCAGGTGGCGCTCAGGGCGAGCTTCGGCCCGTGTGAGCGCCGGGCTCGTTGAGGGGGTGTGACGGATTGATCCGTCACACCCCCTCAATCCGTCACAGCCAAAATCGACGCCTGACCTGCACAGTTAGCATTGCTGTTACGGGTGTGACGGGTTGTGACGGATTGGGGGTCGTTTCGGGACATCCCCCGAAATCTCACTCTGCGTGACTGTCGTGGTGGGGCGCAGCAGCGGTCCACTCGCCGTGCCGTCGGGCGTCTGCTAGCAGACGCCCGACGGCACCGATGCTGTCACCGGTGCTGTCAGCGATCTCGCGGTAAGTAAGCCCTTGAAGGCGTAGCTCTACAACAGTCGCTCGACGCTTTCTAGCTCTTTGCTCGTAATTAGCGCGCGGCTCAGCGATCAGACGCACAACGGTCCGCCGCGAGAAGCCAGCTTCTTCAGCGAGCTCTTGAGCTGTCTTCCGCGTCGCCCTGCGGCATCGCTCCAACGCAGGCATCAAAACACCTCCTTCAGGAGCGCAAGACGCTGCTCACGCTCAGTCGTTAGAGCCATCCCGCGTGCGAGTCCTCCGTTGCGTCCTGATCCTTTGCGTCCGCGTGCGGCTTGGATGGCGGAGAAGGCTGCGTCGTAGGCGGCTGGGCCGTCGTTCCACATGCGGGAGTAGTTGATCGTCCAGTCCGAGATCGATCCGGCGATGTGGCCGAGTTCGTTCCCGCCGAGGGGGATCGGGAAGTCGGCGTTGAGGATCGCGACGTGTTTGGCGACAGCGGCGCGGTAGCCCTCGGCGTCGCCCCAGTGGTGCCGCATTTCGCGGTAGGCGAAGCGGCGGACCATGTGGAACAGGGTTTCGTTGCGGGAGTAGCCGACGGGGGCGCGGCGGCGTTGGTTGTGCCAGCCCCGGCCGGGCATGTGCCCGGCGGCAGTCAGGATCGCCCCGAACTGGGTGAGGGTGGAGGTTTTGTCGTGGAGGAAGTGGGTGATCCAGCGGGAGTGGAACGGGTTTTTGATCAGCCGCCCGGGATAGGACGGGTCCCCACCCACCGCACGCCGCAGCGCCTCTTCGATCGAGAGGCCGTAGCGGACCGCACGGCGTGATCCGTAGTTGGTGACCTTGACCGGGGTGGTGATGCCGAACCCGGCGTGGGCGTGGCCGTTGACGGCGTTCTCGATGATCACGTTCGGCATCGGGTGGCTGTCGACGGTCGAGACCATCCGCAGGACCGCATCCGCGCTGTCGCCGTCGATCCCGATCAACCCCCACACCTGCTTGGGGTGCAGCTCGACATGCATCCGGGTCATCGCCTCCTCCCGGGACTGCCGCCACACGCCGTCGTCGAACTCGTCCGCGGCGAGTGGGTACCGCGACGTCCACAAACGCCCCCAGATCGCCGTAGCCGCCTCAAACGGCAGCCCCCCGACCTTTTAGGGTAGCCCGGGGACGGAAACGGGGCCGCACAGAGGCTCTCAGAGCCCCGGGGAGGGGCATCGAGGACAGCGCCTGGGGGAACCCACAGGTCAGAGCCGGTCATCCGGGGGAACTCCTCACCACCGCCGACAGGGGCGCGGTGCCGGTCCAGGGCATTGAGCTTCGCCCTGTGTTGTCTCCGGCCGCTGACGCGGCCGGAGGGGTGCGGGCTCGCTCGCGCTCACCCGAAACTCTGACTTGGTTGTCTGCTGCCTCACTCGAATAATCCCAGGTCACACCACCTCCTGTCCCGTACCCCCAGGTCAGACGGGCGTGTCACCCCACCCGACCGGCCTCCGACCAGACGCCGCCGCCCCGGTGACCGCAGCAGCAGCAGCAGCAGCCGCAGACCAGGCAGCGGCGCCCACGCACAGCATTTTTGGAACAAAAGTGCATATCTTGCTGCGCCTGCTGCGCCTGCTGCGCCTGCTGCGCCTGCTGCGCCTGCTGCGCCTGCGCCGTGAACCGGCAGCCCCGGGACCACGACCAGCCCCGGACCAGAGCCCGGCGCCGACGATCATCAGATGATGCATAGGTGCTGTGGCCGTTGACCTTCAGTGAGCCTTTCCCAACCTGTTTGTGCTGGTCAGGGGTGTGAGGTGCGTGGCTTGTCGTGAGATGGGTGGGGCTCCTGGTAGACGGATAGCTGTCGCGCCACCGCCTACCGAGGAGCCCCGCGTGTTGTCCTACCCATCCGGGATGTCGATGTCCACTCGCACGGTTCGTGTCCTGGCCGGGCTGCTGCGCGGACATCGTCGCCGGATCGGGACCCGGTGGCGGCTCCTGACCCCGGCCCGCCAGGCCCTGCTCGTGCTCGCGCACCTACGTAAGGGCGAGACCTACACCGACCTGGCCAGCGGATTCAGAGTCGGGAAGTCCACGGTGTCCCGGTATGTCGCCGAGGCGATCGGGCTGCTCGCTGCGCTCGCGCCGACCCTGGAGCAGGCCATCACGGTCGCGGCCGGGAAGGCGTTCGTGATCCTGGACGGGACGCTGCTGCGTATCGACCGGGTCGGCATGGGCTCGGGCTATGACCGGGCGTTCTATAGCGGGAAGCACAAGTGTCACGGGCTGAATGTGCAGGTCATCGCCGACCCCGCGGGTCGGCTGGTGTGGATCTCCCCGCCGCTACCGGGGGCACGGCACGACATGGGCGCTGCCCGGATCCACGGGATCATCGACGCGGTCAACACCACCGGGGTGCGGGCGGTCGCTGACACCGCCTACCAGGGCGGCGGTCCCGCGATCACCGTCCCGCACCGACGCCGACGCCGCGATCTCGACACCGGCCGGTACCGGCCCCTGTCAGCGAATCAGAAGGCCGTCAACGCCGCTCACGCCCGACGGCGGGCACCGGGTGAGCGGGTCAACGCCGAGCTGAAGAACTGGAAGATCCTCCGCAAGATCCGCTCCAGCCCCTCCCAGGCTGCTCAGCTCGTCGCAGCGATCCAGACCCTCATGATCACCACCGCCTGACCAGCACAAACAGGTTGGGAAAGGCTCAGTGGCGGAACGCCACCGACTCGGCCCACCGGGCCGACAACGCACGCGCGCTTCGCGCTCGACACCGCCACCCCAAGATCAACATCCACCACACCTATGCACAGCGTTGTGATCCAGGACCGGTGCCGGCTCCGCGCGGACGCTTCACTCCCGGCCGCACCGCCCGGGAGAACGGCCACGGCCCTGCCTGCGGCGGCGCAAGCTAGAGCCTCAGCTGGCTAAGTGGGTGTCGCAAAGAAGAGGCTCGCAGAGCGGGGCGCTGCGCTGGCGTCGGTGGAAATGACTCGGCGGCGCGCGGTGAACGCGGAAAGTGCTCAGTCGATCACGCTCAGCGTTTTGTGTTTGTCTTGAGGCTTATTCAGGCTCCGTCAGGTAAGTGCGTAGAAGATGAGTCCGATGACTGCCGAGATCGTCGTTTTAAATGTGGCGTAGGGTCGACGGTAGTCTGTGTGGAGAACTTTCCACGACTTGATATGGGCGATGACTCGCTCGATGGTGGCGCGTGTGCGGTTGAGGCTCTTGTTGAATGTTTTCTGCCAGTCGAGAAGTTCCCGGCCGGGTTGTTTTTTGAACGGGGTGAGCATGCCGCGCCCGATGTAGCCTTTATCGCCGATCGGTGGGTATGTGGCGAGGTGGTCGAGGGCGCCGGATTGGTCGAGGCAATGTAGGTCGTGTCGGGAGCCTGGGGTCGGGTCGGAGATCCACGACAGCTGCCCTTCCAGGGTGGCTGCGACCTGGACGACGACGCCGGTGGTGCGATGCTTGCCCGACCACAGACCTGGTATGGCGGTCCATGACCAGCAGGGCAGTAGGGTTCCGTCGATGATGTACTGCCGATCGGCACGAAGCTCCTCCGCAGTCGGAACGACACTCCGCAGTGCCTGTGCCAGCAACGGTGTCACCCCCGCGATCGCTCGACTGACCGTCGACTGCGACACCCCGTAGGTTTCCGCCAACTCCCACTGCACACGATTCCCGCGCAGATACGCCAACGTGATCACCACCGACCAGAACAATCCCAGAATCGGCGGCCAAGGCCGTCGCAGGCCAGTCGCGTTCCGCTGATCCTGCTCATGCACCAGAGCGGCAAGATCCTGAATCTCATCACGCCGAAAGCCAGTGGTATAGTACATACTGCGACAACCCGTTCATCTTGGATTGATTCGGCAAATTAATCTTCGCGATGGACGGGCTGTCGCCCAACCCGACACGCCGGGCTAGATCGTTATTTCACGGGCCCTGAATAAGCCTCCCTGTTTCGGTCGAGTCGTCCGATATGACTGTGGGCGTCGCCGCCGGGTACCTTTCTGTAGTGAAATCATCGAGAATGTGGCAGGTTGCTGCCGCGAGTGTGATGGTTGTTGCTGTCATGGCAGGTGCGGCTTCTGGTGCGGCTGCTACAGAGTCTCCTGGTTCGATGACTGCCCCGGTTGTGAAGAGTCCGCGTCCGGTGGAGCCGGAGCCGCCCGGCCCGGACTCTTCGGCAGCGTCGCCAACGGTTGGTGAACCAAGTGCGGAAACATTCCGGACGGGTTCTGGCGCTGAGTCGTGGGACGGTTCGTGCAAGTATCTACATGAACATTTTGATGAGATATCCGCGCGCGCAACGGGCAAAGGAGGCATCCCGTGTGTCGACGTGACTATCCCACCGCCGTCGGAGAACCGGCCGCAGCCATATGACCTGAACCCAAGGGCGTTTGATCTGGTGGCGCACCCGAAGGCGTGTGAAGGGTACACGGACTGGGTAGTGGACCGAACGACACAGTGCAAACGAGATCGCGTGAACATCACGATCTTCGAACAACGCACCAAGGTCGTGTTAGGCACCCTGAACGTCAACCGCCGTACCTTGTCGTACACGAATGCCGGAAATCCGGTATGGGGCGTGCAGACGACGTTGTCACTGGCGGGCGCCTCAGGTATCGGCTACGGGGCGTCGGTGAGCGGACTGGGGACATGCGGGTCGCCGCAACCGGGTGAGGCGTCGGGGTGCACACGTAACGGACCGAACACGTTCGGGCCGAGTCCGGCGTTGAACCCGAACTTCCCGTTCACCGGGGAGACCTACTACCGGGGCACGAAGGTCGGCCCGGGAGAGAGCGGGTCAGGGAAGAACACGGTGGACCTGACCTTCACCAACCCAAAGTGGCAAAAGCCCGAGTTCTCCTCGACGTTCGTACCGCACCCAGTGCGCTGTGACAACGCGGTCAAGGGCCGTGGCCCGGGATGTGTGGTGGCGGCACATACCCCGGCGATCGCCTACTCCCGATCCGGGGACGTGGGGGAACTGGCCCGACACATCGGTGACGCCCAAGCCTCAGGGCTCCCGGGGGCGTACCCGACAGGGGCGCCATTGACCCGGCTCATGGACAAAGACGACGCGAAAGACAACCGAGGCCGAGCCTGCCCACGCACCTACACCCGCCCGTCCGGGCTCAGCTGCGACGAATACCCCTTCGCCTCCAGCTACCAAGGAGCCGACCAAACCCCCAGAGGCCCGGGACGAACCTTCCCATATTGCCGGATCGCACCGAAGCTTCCTCAGGGACTGCGCGATTCCACTGGGTACAGTTCGTGCATGATCAATGACGCACAGAACAAGCGCGGCGGGTCGCAGCTCAGCGCGTTCTTCTCGAAGAACCGCATCATCGACCGGGACGCTTACCGCGTCTGGATCCAACCGTAAGATATCGGGGTTCTGGGGAGCTGCTTTAATCTCCCCAGAACCCTGCTCCTATCACTGCCAAGTGAGGCGTCCGCCAAGAGCAATGGGGGTTAAACCAGTCTGCTCTTCAGGCGTCTCCGATATGACAGCTTGAAGTGTCGCTCGACTAAGGGCGAGGAAGCTTTTCCAGCGAGGAGCGTCATTCAAGTCTGCATCGACCTTGTCATAAAACACAGCCGCCCCGAACTCTTTCCCTCCTCTGCGGTCAATCATCAAGTAGCCACCGCTTTGGTCCTCTGCCACGGGAAGAAGGGCGGGGATGAAGCCGCCAGTTGCAGCCCCGGCGAGCTTGTTCGTGTCAAACGATTCTGCGACTATGGCGTTCGCTCCGAGCTGCGCGAAAAAAGTCCCCCGCGCATCTGATTTTTTAGATGGTGGCGGAGAGGCTCCTGCCGCTAAGTGAGCATAGCTGGAAAGCATGTCATCTTCCCAGGCGGAGACGACTTCGGAAATTCTGAGGGGGCGGAGCCCCGGGAGAGTGTACCCGCTCGGTGCACGTAGCGTCCCATCGCACCACTCATAGAACGCAAGTACATCTTCAGGCCAAGGGTATCCACCAGTTCTCCCTTGCGCGATATCTAGTTCAATTGTCAACCCCTTGGAAAGGAAAGCCTCCCCGGTTTCAAGGGCATTCTCAGTGCACCACTCGTAAAGTTTCACCCATGGGTCCATCGTCCTAACCTTCCCGCCTCTCGACTAAAGAGTCCATGGAGGCTTATTCAGGGCCCGTGAAATAACGATCTAGCCCGGCGTGTCGGGTTGGGCGACAGCCCGTCCATCGCGAAGATTGGTTTGTCGAATCAATCCGAGATGAATGGGCTGTCGCAGTATGTACTATACCACTGGCTTTCGGCGTGATGAGATTCAGGATCTTGCCGCTCTGGTGCATGAGCAGGATCAGCGGAACGCGACTGGCCTGCGACGGCCTTGGCCGCCGATTCTGGGATTGTTCTGGTCGGTGGTGATCACGTTGGCGTATCTGCGCGGGAATCGTGTGCAGTGGGAGTTGGCGGAAACCTACGGGGTGTCGCAGTCGACGGTCAGTCGAGCGATCGCGGGGGTGACACCGTTGCTGGCGCAGGCGCTGCGGAGTGTAGTTCCGACTGCGGAGGAGCTTCGTGCCGATCGGCAGTACATCATCGACGGAACCCTGCTGCCCTGCTGGTCATGGACCGCCGTACCAGGTCTGTGGTCGGGCAAGCATCGCACCACCGGCGTCGTCGTCCAGGTCGCAGCCACCCTGGAAGGGCAGCTGTCGTGGATCTCCGACCCGACCCCAGGCTCCCGACACGACCTACATTGCCTCGACCAATCCGGCGCCCTCGACCACCTCGCCACATACCCACCGATCGGCGATAAAGGCTACATCGGGCGCGGCATGCTCACCCCGTTCAAAAAACAACCCGGCCGGGAACTTCTCGACTGGCAGAAAACATTCAACAAGAGCCTCAACCGCACACGCGCCACCATCGAGCGAGTCATCGCCCATATCAAGTCGTGGAAAGTTCTCCACACAGACTACCGCCGACCCTACGCCACATTTAAAACGACGATCTCGGCAGTCATCGGACTCATCTTCTACGCACTTACCTGACGGAGCCTGAATAAGCCTCATGTCATGCAGCTTGACCAGGCCGATCCGGCGATGCCAGTCGAGGATCGAGCCGTGGACACTTGAGGAACAGCGCCATAGCAGCCCCTCACGTCCACGCTGAGGCCCAGATGGCGCCTCCCGGTAGCGGGGGGACCCCCGAACGCTCTCCGGCGATCTGAGAGCTCAGAAGGCTTCCCTGAGCACGCGAGCGGTGGCAGGTGCGGGCGTTCGTTGCGGCTTGTCCCATTCGCCGTGCTGGCGTGCTTCGTAGATCAGGCGCCTGATCGTTTCGCAGGTTTCGCCGGTGGCTTCGGCGATCTGCTTGTAGGTGAGTCCTTGGTCGCGCAGGGCGGTGACGCGGGCGCGGCGGGCTTTGGCGCGGGCGAGGTACTCCGCGCGGGGTTCGGCGGCGATGGCGCGGACGGTGCGTTCGGAGACGCCGGCGCGTTCGGCGACTTCGCGAGCGGTGCGTTTGCGGCGGCGGGGGTTCAGCGCTCCCATCCGAACGCCTCCCGCTCCACACGGCCACGAATCTGGCCCGTCTGTGCCGCCTTCAGCTCGCCCCTTTTGTGGCCGCGTGCGGTTTGGATGGCGTGGAAGGTCTCCTCGTAGGCCTTGGGGCCGTTCCGCCAGAGCCGGGAGCGGGTCAGGATCCAGCGGCTGATCGAGTCCGCGATCGCCCGCACCTCCGCCGCCGGGAGCGGGTCGCTGAAGGCCTGGTTGCGCTCAGCCGCCCCGGCCCGGATCGCGGCTTCCAGCCCGTCGGGGTCGCCGAAGTGGTGGCGGACCTCCCGGTAGGCCCACCGCCGCGCGGTGGTGAACAACGCGCAGTTCCGACCCGGCCCGGACGGGTCGAGCAGATGGGCCTTGCGGCGCATCCAGCCCGGCTCAGGCATCGACCCCGACGCCGCCAGAGGGGCGTGGAGCTCGTCGAGGCTGTAGCGGTGGTAGTGCACGTGATGGGCGTTCCAGCGCGGGTGGAACGGGTTCTTCGTCAGCAGCCCGCCGTAGTCCCGGTCTCCACCCGTGGCCCGGCGGAGCCCTTCCAGGACCGAGGTCAGGTAGCTCAACGGCTTGAGCCGGGCGTAGTCGGTCGTGGTCACCGGCTCGGCCAGCACCCACCCCAGGTGGGCGTGCCCGTTGACCGGATTGCTGATGATCAAGTTCGGCAACGCGTGGCTGTCGCGCGCCGACAGGCCCCGCAGCTCGGCGTCGGGCTCGTCGCAGTCGATCACCACCAGGTTCACCATCCCCGCGCAGTTGGCCTCCAGCAGCTCACGAGCGAGCGCCCGCCGCCGCGACATCCGGTACACCCCACGAGATGGATCATCCGCCGCCAGCGGCCGACGCGGAAGCCACAACCCGTCCCACGCCTCCCACGCATCCAGATCCGCCGCCGCCAGAACTTCCTCCACCGCCGCCGACACCGGAACCGGACCAGGCGGGGGGACCCCCGCAGCGGGGGTCGGGGGCAGCTGGGGCACGGGGGCCTCCGGACGGGGCAGGGAGCGGCTTCAGGGCGCGGAGCTACGCGCTCTCCTTCTGCGCGTGCGCGGAACATCTGACTTGGGGTTTTGCCGTCCCAGAACACTACTGCCTAGTCAGCTAGTTCAACGACAGCGACACGCCGGACTGGTTCCATCCACGAACCAGCTGCTCAACGAGCGCTCGCGGGGCGAGTTGCCGCCTGTACGCGCCCCAGCATCGGCCGACGAGCGACATGGCGGCGCTGCATCGAGGCGGCTGTCACTGCGCGCTACGAACGGCGTTTCAGGGCACCGAGTTCTCTCAATCGCCAGCGCAGTTGCCAGTCGGGACTGTCTGGTGTGATCTGCGCAGAAGGCGCTCGATCGCAGGAGCTGACGCACAGCCAACCACGCCCATCATAATTATTCCGAAGCTAACCAAGCCGAGTAGGAAAATTATCCCTATGTGCAGTGCGCAAGACAAGAAGAACGCCGCCATAGGCTGATTCCCGCGGCGAACAAGTAAGATTGCTATAGCCGTTTCTCCAATTATCACTCCCCATGTCAGCGCCAAGCTCACAGTAGGCTGCTTGGTCAGCCATAGAAAAATTTCTCCTGTTGGCCCGGACACCCCGAAGGACTCCATACGTGTCACGTAGTAGATCGCCGTGCCATCCTGCCACTGCGATACTTTTAGCTTCGAAACTGCGCTATTGAGATAGACGTACGCCACCTGGAGCGTCAAGGCCACCTGTCCGGCCCAAGAAATACCATGGAGTGCGGATATTTTAGCATTGTCAGCATGGCAACTTTTCTTGGACCAATGCCAGCGACGACGATCGTTTGCGACGGCAAGAGCGATCAGCAGCGTACAAACTTGCAGAACTGTCTCGCCGCCATCCGGGAGAGATACTGACGTATGAACCGACAGTGAGACCCACACATGGAGCAATGCTGTGAATCTTGGATACAGACCAGAGGCAACTACCGCCAAGAGAGCCACGAGCCACCAGGCCACTGTTTGCTTGCCCACATTAGGGAACATGCAGAAAGCGGACAGAGTCTGCAGGAAATCCTGACAAGGTAGAATTGTTCCAGAGTCGCCCACCGGAACAAATAGATGAGTCGCTGGCGTGAGCGCGAGAACGCTTATCTGTCCCACGGCTAAAGCAGATCGAGCGACCCCCATGAACTGGGATTCGCTACAGTGGGCGTCAAGTGCCCGATAAAGGGAATCTCTTATGCTGCGTGGCAATCTCAGCAAGTTACCTCCACGAGCGCTCCGCGTTCATTCTCTCTGACTTCTTTATAGAAGTCACGGAAGGCCCAGGGGACCGGTCGAGTTTCCATTACTATTGCCCGCCCGCAGACCGTGGGAACCGGGCTGGAGTTCCTTACAAATGTTGGACTGCCCGCCCAGACTTGCTTATAGCAGGCCGACCCATGTTTATTCTCGCACATCTGCCACTTAAGGGGTTCGTTGCTCAAATTCGCGATCTCTGGTCCCTGTGCTCGTTGACTTCGCAGAAGCCCATACCAGTTCTCGAAGCGACTGTTAGGTAGCGACGAACCCCCTTCGAACGTCCTTCCCCCGTCTGCAGAATAGATCGGTACATACTCTGGATCGTTAGGAGGTTTCGTAAAAAAAGCCCAGCCTTCAGGAAGGGCACTAGCAACAATTTTGCGGACAGCTCCGCCGTCTCTCCAGGAGACAACATTGCTCGGCAGCGCGAAGAACACCGCCATACTCAATGTGCTCAGGAGGACTCCTAGGCACAGGACAGCCGCTAGTGCCACCCTGTGTCTAGCAGGCACCTCGATCCGTCTCATCTAAACGCAGCAGCGACTTCAGCAACTACCTGCTCGCGCTCAAACTGGTTCGCTGGATTGTCTCCATCAAGATAGAATGTCACTACGCCTAGGGTTGCAAGAGCGAATGTTGCCACTCCAACGTTCGCATACGCGACAGCATTCGCAACACCGAGAGCGTTGACGTAAATCGCCACATAAGCTCCCATGTAAGTCCAACCGCGTGCATAGTCGCTAGGCGCACCCTGCTGAATTTTCTGATTGCTGTGCGCAAATTCAATGAAGCTCTTCGTGAACGACCTCAGCGCTTCATCAACTCGCTCCGGATCTCCCGACTGCAGAGGCTCTGAAACACTCGAATGGAAGCTCGGGGACGTGCGCAGATAGTCTCTAATGACTCCCATCAGTGGTTCATCTAGAGTATTCGGCTTGTCAGGGGCGAACCCGAGAATCGTGCGTAATTGCGGATGCTGATCAGCAGCGTCCCCCTGGCCTGCCAGAAGCAGTTTTAGAATATCCACATCAGAATATCCCGTTAATCTCGCCAAGTCGCCATGGTCTTCCCGTTCGACTACTGTTGCGGAATTAGGTGCAGGCATCGCGGACGCCCAAGCTGGTCCTGCTGAAATGGCAGCCATCACTCCGGCCACAATAACTACGGCGATCGTGCTCCGAATCTTCATTTCGGACTCACCTCTTCTGTTTACTTGCTTACTTTTCCTGAGATGTATGGGTCAGCGATGAGGAGTACCAAACCCTGCCCTCGCGCTCAGTGCAGAGCGCTCACGAATCTGGAGTAGAATCGCTGTCCGTTGGGGAGATGTGAGATGCGGCGTTATGTGCGATAACGGCACCCGCCGCTAGGATGGAAGTCGCTGCTAGCAAAGATACGAGCCCTACCACGAATGCAGCGAAATCTTGGATAGCTCCTGCTGCTGCCATCCACGCAACTACAGCTGTTATCGCAGCGCCGAAATACCCTGTTGCCGCGGTGCTCATCATCCAAGGGACAGCTGCGATATGGCCTGTTCGCCACGCGCTATCTGACGCCATCGTGGCACGCGTGCGAATCCCTAAAGCCGCATTTCGATCGAGCTCTCCTTTTTTGACGGCGACCGCTATATAGTGAGCCACTCCAGAAACCATGCAGATCCCTAGCGCAAGGATTACCACCGCAGGCATACGCCCCGCCCTCGTATTCGTCAATAGCCGCGTAGGGACTATTGGCCTCAATTTGGCCAGTGTGACCATACCTGCCCCGTTACCCCCCCCCCCCGGACAGGTGGGCCTCCAGGGGCAGCCCGCCTCGCCATTATCGTTACAATACGGAGTAATTCAGAAACCTGCAGTAGCGTCCGCATGAAGTCAACGCTGCCAGGACGGCATGTAAATCGACCTAATCGGACAATGCGGCTAGATCGACGGTGCATCTACGCCCCGCATCTACTGATGCAGAAGGAGCCCAACACCTCATTCGGCAACCTCGTGGCGTAGGCCGGCCGCTCACGCCGCCCCGGGGCGCCAGCAGGGCCCCGGCAAAGTCGTGATGGGTGGGTCCTGAGCTGCGGTGATGTGGGGGGTGGGGGTGGGTGCGGACACAGGCTTGGCGTGATCATGAGGGTGTCGAATCCTTGCTCACGTCAGGAAGCCTGTGTCCGCAGTGTCAGTGTCTCCGATCGTTGCTGCTCTGGAAGGCCTGGAGGTCGGTCCTGACGCGGGGAGAGCCGCGCCGGTCGGTGAGGCGGCGGGGTTGTCGCTGGTGGAGGCCCTGTCGCGAGTGCCGGACCCGCGGAAACCACGCGGTGTCCGCCACGGTGTCCTCGCGGTGTTGCTACTGGGGGCGTGCGCGGTGTTGGCGGGGGCCCGGTCGTTCACCGCGATCGCCGAGTACGCCCATGACGTCGGCCGCGCCGTGCTGGACGTGCTCGGGGTGGGCGCGGTCGCTCCGCACGAGTCGACCATCCGCCGGGTCCTGCAACGGGTCGACGCCTCGGCGCTGGAGGCGGCGTTGCAGTCCTGGGTGTTGCCCCAGCTCAGCGCCCAGCCGGCCCCGGAGGGCACACCCCGGCGAGAACAGCGTCGCGTGCTGGCCTTGGACGGCAAGACCCTGCGCGGCGCCCGCGTCCGTGCCGCCGACGGCAGGGTCTGGCTCCCGCATCTGGTGTCGGTGCTCGACCAGACCAGCGGTGGCGTGCTCGGCCAGGTTCAGGTCGCAGAGAAGGGCAGCGAGATCACCGCGTTCACCGCGCTGCTCGACCCCCTCGACCTCGACGATGTACTGGTCACCGCGGACGCTCTGCACACCCAGCGAGCCCACGCCGACTACCTACACCGCCGCGGCGGGCACTACCTGATGACGATCAAAGCGAACCAGCCCACGCTGCTCGCGCGGGTACGGGCGCTGCCCTGGACCCAGATCGGCGTCGCTGATCGTCAACGCGGGCGTGGGCACGGCCGCGTCGAGACCCGCACGATCAGCGTGGTCAGCCTGCACCCCTGTCCCGACCTGGGCGCAGAGTTCTTCCCCCACGCATCCCAGGCGATCAAGCTGGTGCGCCGGCGTCGCCCACTGCGGCCTGGCGGGAAGTGGAGAACCGAGACCGCCTACGCGATCACCAGCCTGACCAGCACCGACGCCGATCCAGGACTGCTCGCCCGCTGGATCCGTGGGCACTGGTCGATCGAGAATCGCCTGCACTGGGTCCGTGATGTCTGCTTCGACGAAGACCGCGCCACCGCCCACACCGGTCACGCCCCGCAGGTCATGTCGGCGTTGCGGAACCTCGCGATCACCGCGCTACGCCTGCACGGCGTCAGCAACATCGCCGCAGCACTCCGCCACCACGCCCGCGACCCCCATCGACCACTGACCACCTACAAGATCATCTAGCGACTTTGCCGGGGCCCTGGGGGCGCCAGCACGGCACCTCGGCCAGGCTCTTCACCGCCCACCGCAGACCCGGAACCGCCGCACCCGACCGCGCGCGGCGGGCCGAGGACCGGTCCGCGAACTCCGACACGACCTCCTCCAACGAAACCACCACCTGGGCTGCCGTTTGAGGCGGCTACGGCGATCTGGGGGCGTTTGTGGACGTCGCGGTACCCACTCGCCGCGGACAAGTTCGACGACGGCGTGTGGCGGCAGACCCGGGCGGCGGCGATGACCCGGATGCACGTCGAGCTGCACCCCAAGCAGGTGTGGGGGTTGATCGGCATCGACGGCGACAGCGCGGACGCGGTCCTGCGGATGGTCTCCACCGTCGACAGCCACCCGATGCCGAACGTGATCATCGAGAACCCCGTCAACGGCCACGCCCACGCCGGGTTCGGCATCACGACACCGATCAACGTCACCAACTACGGATCACGCCGCGCGGTCCGCTACGCCCTCTCGATCGAAGAGGCGCTGCGGCGTGCGGTGGGTGGGGACCCGTCCTATCCCGGGCGGCTGATCAAAAACCCGTTCCACTCCCGCTGGATCACCCACATCCTCCACGACAAAACCTCCACCCTCACCCAGTTCGGGGCGATCCTGACTGCCGCCGGGCACATGCCCGGACGCGGCTGGCACAACCAACGCCGCCGCGCACCCGTCGGCTACTCCCGCAACGAAACCCTGTTCCACATGGTCCGCCGCTTCGCCTACCGGGAAATGCGCCACCACTGGGGCGACACCGAGGGCTACCGCGCCGCTGTCGCCAAACACGTCGCGATCCTCAACGCCGATTTCCCGATCCCCCTCGGAGGGAACGAACTCGGCCACATCTCCCAGTCCATCTCCGACTGGACCATCAACTACTCCCGCATGTGGAACGACGGCACCGCCGCCTACGACGCAGCATTCTCCGCCATCCAAGCCGCACGCGGACGCAAAGGCTCCGGACGCAACGGAGGACTCGCCCGCGGTGCAGCTCAGGCTGAACTGGCCCAGCCGTTTCGGGAAGCCCTGATCCGAGCGGCTCGCTCATGACCGCCCGGGTCCCGGAACGCCGCACCAAGACAGGACGAGAACTCGCCGCAGAGTTCGGCGTCTCTCGTTCTACTGTTGTCCGGATAATCGCCGAACCTCGACACGAATACGAGCGCCGGGCCCGCCAGCGCCGCGCCATGGCCGTGAGCCTCCGCCTCCAAGGGCTGACCTACCGCGAAATCGCCGACCGCACCGGCGACAGCGTCGGCTGCCTCCTCGCTCAAGCCCGCCGCCACGGCGAATGGCCCGCCGCGGCAGAACGCCGCACCGGCAGTCACACAGAGTGAGATTTCGGGGGATGTCCCGAAACGACCCCCAACCCTCACCACCCCTCACCACCCTCACCACCCCGAACGTTTGCCTAGGTCAGATCGCATTTTCGAGTGGTGAGGGTTGGAGGGGTGGTGAGGGTTAACCCTCACCACCCCCACCCTGAACTACCCGCTCAGGCAGACCGAAGGTCGCCCCGCATGCGGCCTGACCAGCTACGATATCGACTCGACGACCACCTGGCGATCATCCTCACCGTCAGTAACCAGGTCGGGTGTGTAGCGCCGCCAAGCGTCAGCGAATGACTCGCGGCGGAAGACCTTGACCTGCCCGAGCCCAGGGAACCGGGCTTGCACGGACCGGATGTCGTACTCGCCCAGCAGTCGTCCGAGTCTCGTCGCGGTGAGTCCTTCGCCGCGTGGTCCGTAGTCGGCCCACGGGGCTTCGAGGTCGGCGCGGAGCTGCTGGAGGAGCCGCATGGTCGGCAGCGCCTGCTCGTCCCCGAACGCTGCGTGGCAGTCCGCGAGGAGCCGGATGCGTTCGGACCGATCGTCCCCGGTGTCTTCGGCTTGGAGGTCGAGGATGGCGCCGCGTGCGCGGTCGGGCCAGTGCCCGCCTGCGTGGTCGGCGATGGCGATGAGTGGTTCCCAGGTGTCAGCGGCCCGGTCCTCGACGGGCATGACGGGTTCGGCGGCTTCGAGTGCGGTGAGGTCGTCGCGGAGCCAGCCGTGCAGCCGCTCAGCGAGCTTCTGAAGGCGTGGCCGGTCGCGTCGGTGCCTGTAGGGGGCGACGGTCTCTCCGGGTGCTCTGCGGCGCATCTGGACGACCACGGCGCGGTCTTCGATGGTGTCGGGCATGCGTCCGATCCCGGCCAGCGCCGCCATCGCGAACGTCGAGATCGACTCGACCCGGTTCTTCGCGAGGTCGTAGCGCTTCGCGGGCCGGTTCCGTTGGTGTCCGGCGTTGAGGAGTCCGCGGAGGTCTTCGTGTCCGGTGGCTGTGGGCCCGAAGATCGTGTCCGCCTCGTCGACGAGCATCGTCGGTGGATCAGCGGTGATGGACCGGTAGACCGCTGCCGGTGTGGCGTTGACGGTGATGAACGGGGCGTGGCACGCACCTTCGACGACATCGAGGAGGCGGGATTTCCCGCAGCGCTTCTCCGGCGCGCGCACGACCAGCCGCGGCGCGTGCGCCCAGGCAGGTTGAGCGTGGGTGGCGGCGATCCAGAGCACGACACCGACGACGGCGGCGTCGGAGGGCAGCGCGACGTAGCGGCGCAGCGCGGTTTCGAGGTCGTCGAGGATCACCGCCCCGTCGGTGCCGGGAACGATGTTGCCGGTCGGTGGCGGGGTGAAGGTGCCGGATTCGGAACCTTCGGCCTGACCTGCGGGAACCTGGTCATCGTGGGCGTTCATGCGCTCCTCCTGAAGGTGGTTGCGGTGGTCGGGTGGTGTCGCCAGAGCCGTCCGGTCACCTCGGGCTCGTGCGGGTGCGACACGAACCCGCCGCTCGGCCGGTAGGTGCGCAGTTCGGCCGCTGGGTGGCTGTCCGGGTAGCGGCGGGACGCGTCCTGCATGGCTGCCAGGTCGTCGGCCCAGTACCAGCGCCCGCGCCACGGCCCGTCGACCAGCACGGCGAGTTCCCGGCCGTCAGCGGCCTGGGCAGCCAGCCGGGACCGTCGGTGCGCGGCGGGAAGGTGCTGCCGCGTCGCTTCCGGTCCTCGCCCGCCCGGGCGGGCTGCGGTCCGGGTCGACTTGCCCACGACCAGCTGTGGGGCTGCGGTGGTGGTCATGCCGCGTCCCCGCGTGCCCATCGGGTGGGGTCGCCGTGGGGCGGATACCGGCGGCGCATCAACTCCGCGAGGGATGGCTGTCGGGCGAGTCCGGCAGCGGTGTAGGTGACCGAGACCTGCTTGCTGGCGTCGCGAAGGGCGGTCCAGTGGGCGTGGCGCAGGTCGGCGACCTCGACCCCGATCCGGGCGGCGACTAGTAGCGGTGCGGTCGGCTGGGCTCGTCCGAGGACGGCCGCGAGGACGGCTGGGTCGACGAAGCTGATCACGTCCAGGGCCTCGGCCCGATCCGGATCGGACAGACGCGGGACCGGGACCGGCAGGGCCCGAGAGTCCGGCAGGTCAGGTGTTTCCGGCGTTTCAGGACAGTGACTGTGAGTGTTCATTAGGTCTCCTGTTTTCGGCATGCGAAAAGGGAGGGAGGGAGGCACCGAGATGTCTTCTTCCCTGCGTGTGGGCGGGTTTCAGAGGTGCTGGAGGGGGTGGGTCCCTGGGGTCCCTGGGTGACTGTCAGTGCAGGTCAGGTTGGGGAGGGACCCTTCGGGGACCCGGGAGGGAGAACTCCCTGGGTCCCTCCCGGGTCCCTGAGGGGGTCCCTCAGCTCAGGTCGTCGGGCCACTCGCCTGATTCGTCACTGTCGGTGACGGAATCGGTGGGTGTGTTGCGGTCGGTGAGGGCTTCTGCGATGCGGTCGGTGGAGACTTGTTTGGTGCCGCCGGTCTTGTAGGGCTTGGCCCCGTCGGGGAGTGCGTCGGCGAGGCGTTCGAAGGTCCAGGTCCCGTAGTGGGCGCGGTCGAGTTCGGCGAGCAGGGCGAGTGCTTCCTGGGTGCGCATCCGCTTCGCGCCCGCCTCGGTGAGGACGTGGAGCAGGTCTTCCAGAAGGTCCCGGCGCGGGGCTGGCGCCGGGGTGGTGGCCGCTCCGGTGGCGAGCCCGGCCTCTTCCCGCAGCTTCACCGCCCGCTCGACGATCGGTGTCAGCTCGTCGACGCCGTCGCCGCGTTGGATGTAGAAGCAGCGCATCAGCCCGTCCCGGCTGGTGAAGCCCGATGTCATGGCGGTGCCGAGGTCTCCGAGGTCGACGGTGCCGTCGGGGGCGATGCTCATGGGTTGCAGGGTGGTGGCGGTGATGCCTGCGGTGTGTTTGCCGGTGCCGAGGATGGCGTCGTTGCCGTGGTGGTCGCCGATGGCGAAGCACGCCCGGTTGGACAGGACCTTCGCCACCGCTCTAGGTAGGGACTCTTTCGAGGGGACTGGTGTCGCGAACAGGAACGTCACCCCGTACTTGCGGGCTTTCGCGACGATCTTGGCGACCAGCTCGGCGGCTTCGGCGCCGACGTCGGAGACGAACAGTTCCTGGCACTCGTCGATGACCACGACGCGGGGCCGCATGGACGGGTCGGCGGCGGCGAGTGCCCGGGTCAGCTTCGGTTCGCCCGCTGCGGACAGTTTCCGTCCTCGTTCCGACAGCTCCGACATCAGCTGCTTGAGCCCGTCGAGGACCGTCGGCACCTCGTCGGGGTCGTCGGAGACGAACAAGGTCCGCGCGACCGGGGTGAAGGGGTCGTAGTCGGCGTTGTGGGCCATGCAGTAGATGTCGATCTCGACCAGCGGGTCGAGGATGGCCCCGGCGAGGACGTCGATGATCAGGGTGGATTTGCCGGAGCCCATCATTCCGGCGATGCCCCAGTTCGTGCCGAACAGTCGGCCGTTGACCAGGTCAGCGCGGGGGGTGACGCCGACGGGGACACCGGTGAAGTAGTCGGTGGTCCCCTCGGTGAGTAGCGGCCAGGGCGCGACCGGTTTGGTGAGTGAGCCTTGGTCGGCGACCCACAGGTCCAGCATGCCGGGGTGGTCGCGGGCTTCGGTGGGCCACACCTCCACCGGCAACCTCAGGAGGTTGTGGGCCAGGACGTCTTTGCGCTTGTTGAGCATCTCGACGGTGACGCCCTCGGGTAGCAGGAATTGGCAGTGCCAGCCCTTCCCGTCATGGACCGGTGGGAGGTTCCAGCGGGGTGCCCAGCCCTGCTTGAACTTGCTGTTCAGTGCGCTCAGGCCGAGGTTGCGCAGGGCGTTGACCACGGCGCTTTCGTCGACGATCACACCCCGCCCGCTGCCGTCCTCGTCGTCGGTGGGTGGTGCGGTCCAGGTGGGTGGGGTGGTGCGGGCGCGGCCGAGTGCCCACAGCCCGACCACGGCCCCGCTCAGCGCCACTGTGGCGAGGACAGACGCGTAGACGGTCACGAAGGTGACGACCCACGCGATCGCGTCGATCACCGTGCTGATGGGGGCGATGACCAGGGAAACATCCCGAGAGGCGATGGCGAGGACGACACCGAGGCCGACCAGCATGCCGAGGGCGATCAGGGCGCTGACTCCGGCGGCGCGTAGCCAGGACAGCGGTGCGTTGATCCAGTCCATCACCCGGCCATGGCGCCGCTGCTTTTCGGCGGTGTCGCGGGCCTCCCATTCCAGGAGCCGGTCCTGGTCGCCGGCGATTTCGGCGGCGCGCATCTGCCGCTCATACCGGGAGGTGCCGTGGGTGTCGCGCCAGCGTTGGATGAGGACTCCGGCGCCGGAGAACACGAACCACGTGTTCCTGACCAGGGCTTTCGTTGTGGTGACGGTGACGGGGTGGGTGGCGGCGGCGAGGGCGCTCCGGCCTGCGGTGTGTAGGTCGGAGCGGTAGAGGTCCCGCCGCGACACCACCACGTCGGTTCCCGGTGTCGAGGCGCTGTCTGTCTGCGGGCCGCAGGTGTGGTCGACGATCTCGCCCTCGACCACCACCGGGGCTTCGGAGCCGGTGTCGGTGTCGTGTTCGTGGTTGTCGGTGTGGTGGTGCAGGGTGATGACCGGCGCCAGCCTGTTCTCCTTGTCGTGGTGTTCGGGGCTGGCGCCGCCAGCCCCCTTCTCCTGGCCGTCGTGGCGGTTGTGGTCGTCGTTGTTCATCGCGTGCCTCCGGCGGTCTCGTCGCGGAGTTGGCGGGCGCGGGCGGCGGAGCAGCGCAGCGTCCGGCGGATGGATTCGGCCGAGCCGGGGTCGACCCGGCCCTCGTCGACCGCGGCCCGGAGCTGGTCGCGAAGATCATCCAGGCTGCGGGGAGTCGACCCGGTTTCAAGATCATGGTCGGGGTCGACTCCGCCCCTCGACGATGATCTTGGGTGGGTCGACTGTCGCAGGTCAGCCCTCGACTCCTGATCCGACTCTTCTGGTGTGCGGTCGAGGACGGCGAGGCCGCCCCCATGATCATCGTCGAGGTGGGAGTCGAGGTCGGAGTCGAGGCAGTCGAGGTCCGGGTCGTCCTCGTAGTCGAGGTCGTCGGTGAGGCGGGAGCCGACACAGCCCGCGCCTTCGACGAGGGCGGCCAGTGCCCAGTCCCAGTCATCGGCGCGGCCGATGGCGACCGGTGCGACCGGTGCTGCGGGGTGGTCCGGGCCGGTCGTCGCGGCGAGCGCCCGGCGGCGGACCTGGTAGGTCCCGGGCCGGTAGACCAGGCACGCAGTGCCTTCGGTGTCGATGACTGCTGCCGCGTCGCGGACGGCGAGCCGCCGGGCGCGGCTGGTCTTCGTCTCCACCAGCGCTGCCAGCCGCACCGACCGGCGCTCAGCCCGGGAACGCGGCGCCCCGGCCAAGGTGAGCTGGTGCGCGGCGACCCCGGCGATCGACACGATCGCCATGACAATCCCGGCGGTCCAGCCTTGGTCGAGGCCGTGGAGGAGGTTCATCGAGGCCGCGACCAGGGAGAACAGCACCACCCCGACCTGCAACCCGACCACCGGCCGGTGTGGGTGTCGGTGTCGGGAGGCGACGACGGCGATAGCGAAGGCCCACATGCCGAGTTCGGTGATCCCGGCCAGGAGCACGCCGAGCGGGCCGTAGATGGTTTGTCCGTAGGCGGCCATCGCGGGTGCGGCCAGGGCGAACGAGAGCAGCGCGATCGGGTAGATCAGCAACTCCACCACGTGGGCAGAAGCCCAGGTCAGCACACGGGCGCGGGCAGCGACCCAGGCCGCTGCGCGAGTCTGTCGCCGCTCAGTCCGGCGTCGCTCAGCGCTCTCGCGGTCGGCCCGGGCGCGGTCGCGGCGGGCGTTCTGCTCGGCGATCCGCCGCTGCGCGGCAGCATCGGCGGCCTCTTGAGCGAGGCGGGCCTCCAGGGCGCGGGCCTCTCGCCGCTCGGCGGCTCGGCTCGCGGCCCATGAGTGGTGCGGGGAAGACGAGGTCGTGGTCATGCCCCGGTCCTCCCCTCAACCCGCTCAGCGGGCGACTCATCGGCACCGGAGACAGCGTCTGCGGCGGGCAGTTCGCCCCGGGTAGTCGAGGCCGGGACGGCTCGGCGGACCTGCCAGAGGCGCAGCTCAGCGGCAGCCCACCAGCCGGTCACGAAGCCGAGCGGGGCGGCGAACCACCAGGTCAGGCCCAGTGTCGCCCCCGCCAGGGCGGCGACGACACCGATCTCAGCGGTCCGGTCCCGGACCGCTGAGACGGCGCGGTGAAGGTGCGTGTTCATGCCGCTTCACCACCCTGACCAGCCGAAACAAGCACATGCCGTCGGGTCGGAAGCGTCAGCAGACGGCCTGCGGACGCCCCGTCAGACGGCCCGGTCGGGGCGTCTGAGTCGTGGAGGAGGTCGCTGTAGAGGCGGTCGATGACCTGCTCGGTCAACCCGTCCGGGCACCACGAGAATCCCTGGTCAGCGCCGGGATCAGGGTCACTGTCGGGGGAGTCTGGAAGAAAAGTTCCACCCACCGGTGGAGACGTGAAGACGCCAAGGGCAGCATGGCCCACAGCCGATCACCTGTTCTCTCAGGTTGTTCGGTTAGGTCGCCGCCCCGGATTGGACTCCTGGGCGGTGACCGCAACCCGGCGGGGATCGCCGGACTGCCTCTCTAGCTAGACACGGTGCCGCGCGGCCTGTCAAGACTCGCCCCTGACCCGTTCTCCGCCTCTCGGCGACACCTCCACCGTCGATCACGGAACGTGACATCGATGGCGATGGGGTGTCGAATACTCGTTCCTGCTGGTCAATAGCTTGCTTGGTGGCCCGCGGAGCGGTCTCGTTGTCATGGACTAGGCGGATCGATCCGCCTAGTCCCTTCAATCCGCCTACGATCAACTTGGGTCCTGACCTGCGGATCGGTCTCGATCTAGGCGGGTTAGGCGGATGTAGGCGGATTGAGGGGCGTTTCGGGACATCCCCCGAAATCTAACTCTGCGTGACGAGTCGGGGGCGGGGGCTCGGTCGCCGAAGCGCTCGATTTTCGGGTGTGCGTGGTTGCGTTTCCGGTGCTGTAGGTTGTGGCGTTTCGCAGGTGTTGTCGAGCGCCTACTCGTCGCCTCTTCTGCCGCTTGGGGTACCGGATGGCTGCCGTTGTGAGTGTTACGGATGCAGCCCTTTTACGTGAGGTCCGGGGTGGTGGTGTGTGCGGTATTTGGTCTGTTGATTCTGCGCTTTTAGAGGGTGTCTCAGGATGGATTTAGTATTTGCCTGCACGGTGTTGGGGTCTGCGTGGGAGCATGGTGTCCGCCCGATGCGTGATCCGGCGGATGCGGGGTCTGCCGCGCTGCCCTGAGGGTCGCGTGTCCTCGGGGATGTCGGCCCGAGAAGGGGCCTACTAGTTCCCGAGAGGGGCTTTGTTGCTCCCGAGAGAGCCCAAGATCGTTTTCGGGGCTGTTTTCTGGACTTTCCTCGGGGTGTTCTCGGGTTGGGTATCGTTGTGACCTGCGGTTGTGTGGATGGTGGAGTGAGTCCCGGTGGGTCGGGCTGGCGCCCGA
>NZ_JAHLJA010000037.1:0-10682 GCF_020496245.1 Pseudonocardia sp. ICBG601
TTTGCCGGGGCCCTGGGGGGTGGGGGTGGGGCCGGACACAGGCTTGGCGTGATCATGAGGGTGTCGAATCCTTGCTCACGTCAGGAAGCCTGTGTCCGCAGTGTCAGTGTCTCCGATCGTTGCTGCTCTGGAAGGCCTGGAGGTCGGTCCTGACGCGGGGAGAGCCGCGCCGGTCGGTGAGGCGGCGGGGTTGTCGCTGGTGGAGGCCCTGTCGCGAGTGCCGGACCCGCGGAAACCACGCGGTGTCCGCCACGGTGTCCTCGCGGTGTTGCTACTGGGGGCGTGCGCGGTGTTGGCGGGGGCCCGGTCGTTCACCGCGATCGCCGAGTACGCCCATGACGTCGGCCGCGCCGTGCTGGACGTGCTCGGGGTGGGCGCGGTCGCTCCGCACGAGTCGACCATCCGCCGGGTCCTGCAACGGGTCGACGCCTCGGCGCTGGAGGCGGCGTTGCAGTCCTGGGTGTTGCCCCAGCTCAGCGCCCAGCCGGCCCCGGAGGGCACACCCCGGCGAGAACAGCGTCGCGTGCTGGCCTTGGACGGCAAGACCCTGCGCGGCGCCCGCGTCCGTGCCGCCGACGGCAGGGTCTGGCTCCCGCATCTGGTGTCGGTGCTCGACCAGACCAGCGGTGGCGTGCTCGGCCAGGTTCAGGTCGCAGAGAAGGGCAGCGAGATCACCGCGTTCACCGCGCTGCTCGACCCCCTCGACCTCGACGATGTACTGGTCACCGCGGACGCTCTGCACACCCAGCGAGCCCACGCCGACTACCTACACCGCCGCGGCGGGCACTACCTGATGACGATCAAAGCGAACCAGCCCACGCTGCTGGCACGGGTACGGGCGCTGCCCTGGACCCAGATCGGCGTCGCTGATCGTCAACGCGGGCGTGGGCACGGCCGCGTCGAGACCCGCACGATCAGCGTGGTCAGCCTGCACCCCTGTCCCGACCTGGGCGCAGAGTTCTTCCCCCACGCATCCCAGGCGATCAAGCTGGTGCGCCGGCGTCGCCCACTGCGGCCTGGCGGGAAGTGGAGAACCGAGACCGCCTACGCGATCACCAGCCTGACCAGCACCGACGCCGATCCAGGACTGCTCGCCCGCTGGATCCGTGGGCACTGGTCGATCGAGAATCGCCTGCACTGGGTCCGTGATGTCTGCTTCGACGAAGACCGCGCCACCGCCCACACCGGTCACGCCCCGCAGGTCATGTCGGCGTTGCGGAACCTCGCGATCACCGCGCTACGCCTGCACGGCGTCAGCAACATCGCCGCAGCACTCCGCCACCACGCCCGCGACCCCCATCGACCACTGACCACCGACAAGATCATCTAGCGACTTTGCCGGGGCCCTGGGGGCCGGCTGGGCGGATCGAGGCCGCTGGTGGGCTTTGGTGGAGGGGGTCTTCGGCGCCTAGTGACCAGAAGCGGCTGTAGTGCAGTTGGTGGGCGACGGTGATCGTGGTGGTCGGGCCGTTACGGTGTTTGGCCAGGATCAGGTCGGCCTCACCGGCACGCGGGTCGTCCTGTTCGAACGCGTCGGGACGGTGCAGCAGCACCACCATGTCCGCGTCCTGCTCGATCGAGCCGGACTCACGCAGGTCGGCCAGCATCGGCCGCTTGTCGGTGCGCTGCTCGGGACCACGGTTGAGCTGGCTCATCGCCACCACTGGGACGTCCAGCTCTTTCGCGAGGAGTTTGATCTGCCGGGAGAATTCCGAGACCTCCTGCTGACGTGACTCGACCTTGCGGCCCGAGGTCATCAGCTGCAGGTAGTCCAGGATGATCAGCTTCAGGTCGTAGCGCTGCTTGAGCCGGCGGGCCTTGGCCCGGATCTCCATGAGCGTCAGGTTCGGCGAGTCGTCGATGTAGAGCGGCGCCTCGGAGATCTCCGACACCCACCACCGACATGCCCATGTACTCGGCAGCTCGCGCTATACGCATCTAAAGCAGTATGAGCTAGTACCGGATACTTTGTCAACAGTCGATGAGCCCACGCGCACGGTGCGGTCGGCGACGTCGTCGATCGCCCGGCGCGCGGTGCGCGGGGAGAACTCGATGCGCAGGACCTCCTCCAGGTCCGCGCGGGAGTCGAACCGCCAGGTCGAGGTGACCCGGCGCAGCGCGAAGCCGTGGGCGGCGAAGAACCGGTCGACCGCGGGCGCGTCGTAGCGCGGCAGGTCCGCGCGCAGCCACGTCCCGTAGGGCCGCGCCGTGAAGTCCAGGTCGACGACGGCGAGCACCCCGCCCGGGCGGAGCACCCGCTCGGCCTCGGCGAGCCCCGGCTCGCAGCCCGGCCCGAAGAAGTACGCGGTGCGGGCGTGGACCAGGTCGGCACTTGCGTCGGGCAGCGGGAGCCGCTCGGCGCCCGCGGTGTGCAGGGTGATGCGGGGGTCGTCGGCGACGCGCCGACGTGCCCGTTCGACCAGCGGCGGGTGCGGCTCGACACCGGTGACGGTGGCGGCCCGTTCGGCGAAGCGCGGCAGGTGGAAGCCGTCGCCGCAGCCGACGTCGACGACGTCGGCGCCCGCCCAGCCCCCGGTCTCGGCCCACAGCGCCGCCCAGAGCTCGCCGTCGGCGTCCTGGGCGCGGTTCTCGGTCTCGTAGACCTCGGGCCAGTTCCAGATGTTCGGGCTGGGGATGGCCGGGCCGGGCTTCGGCTGTCCGCCGAACCCCTGGTAGGTGCGCCTCACGCGATCGGGACGACGACCCCGAGGATCGCCCAGGCGACGAACGCGGCCGGCAGCAGCGAGTCCAGACGGTCCATCAGACCGCCGTGCCCGGGCAGCAGGTTGCCCATGTCCTTGACCCCGATGTCGCGCTTCACCAGCGACTCGACGAGGTCGCCCAGGGTGGCCGTCGCGACGAGCAGCGCGCCGACCAGCGGCCCCCAGTACCAGGGCGCGTCGAGCAGCAGCCCCATGCAGAGCGAGCCCACGGCCATGCCGGCGATCAGCGAGCCCGCGAAGCCCTCCCAGGACTTCTTCGGGCTGATCGTGGGGGCCATCGGGTGCCGGCCCGCGACGACGCCCGCGGCGTACCCGCCGACGTCGGAGGCGACCACGCAGAGCAGGAAGGTCAGGACCCGGCCCACGCCGTCCGGGGCGACGGTCAGCTGGACGGCGAAGGCCACGAGCAGCGGCACGTAGACGGCGACGAACAGCGAGGCGCTGATGTCGCGCACGAAGTGCGCCGCCCCGGTCCGCATCCGCCACAGCAGGCAGCCCAGCACCGTGGCGGTGAGGGCGATCGCGGCGCCGTGCAGGCCGAACGGCCAGGACAGCCAGACGACGGCCTGGCCGCCGACCAGCAGCACCGGCAGCGACACCCGGATGTCGGCGCCCCGGCGCAGCGCGCCCGCGAGCTCCCAGGTCCCGACCGCGGTGACGCAGGCGAGCACCAGGACGAAGCCCTGACGATGGATCAGCAGGCTCAGCAGGATGACGACGCCGAGCCCGACGCCGACCGCGATCGCCGCGACGAGGTTGCGACCCAGCCGGGACCGCTTGTACCCCTTCTGTCCCCGGACGGGCTTCGGCACGTCCGGGGTCGCCGACACGCCGGCGGGCCCGTCACCGGGAAGGTCGGAGGTCACGGGGACGGCGGCGTCGGAGGAGGAGGGCACCGGGCTCAGACCTCGAGGAGCTCGGATTCCTTGTTCTTGACCAGCTCGTCGATCTGCGCGACGTAGCGGTCCGTGACGCCCTGCAGTTCCTTCTCGGCGCGGGCGACCTCGTCCTCGCCGGCCTCGCCGTCACGCTGGATGCGGTGCAGCTCGTCCATCGCCTTGCGGCGCAGGCCACGGAGCACGACGCGCGCGTCCTCACCCTTGCCCCGGGCGACCTTGACCATGTCCCGGCGCCGCTCCTCGGAGAGCTGCGGGATGATCACGCGGATGATCTGCCCGTCGTTCGACGGGTTGACGCCGAGGTCCGAGTCGGCGATCGCCTTCTCGAGCTGCTTGAGCTGGCTGGCGTCGTAGGGCTTGATGACCGCCATCCGCGCCTCGGGGATCGACACCGAGGCGAGCTGGTTCAGCGGGGTCCACGCGCCGTAGTAGTCCACGACGATCCTGGAGAACATGTTCGGAGTGGCCCGGCCGGTACGCACCGACGCCAGATCGTCACGGGCGACCGTGACGGCCTTCTCCATCTTCTCCTCGACGTCGAAGAGGGTTTCCTCGATCACGGTTGCATCCCCCGGCCTGGTCGTACTCGCTGGCGGTCACGATCCTCTCACCCGCCGCCCGGGCGGTGCGCGGAGCACCACCCGGGCGGGGGCGGGGAGGATCAGTTCTGGCCGACCTCGAAACGGACGAAGTCGTTGATGGTCAGACCCGCCTCGTCGGCGACGGCCTTGACCGACTTCTTCGGGTCGACCACGGAGGCCTGCTCCAGGAGCACGACGTCCTTGTAGTAGCCGTTGACCCGGCCCTCGACGATGCGGGGCAGGACCTGCTCGGGCTTGCCCTCCTCGCGGGCGGTCGCCTCCGCGATCTTCTTCTCGTTCTCGACGATCTCGGCGGGGACCTGCTCACGGGTCAGGTACTCCGGCCGGGCCGCCGCGACCTGCATCGCGAGACCGCGGGCGGCCTCGGCGTCGTCGCCCTCGTAGGCGAGCAGGACGCCGATCTGCGGAGGCAGGTCGGTGGCGCGCTTGTGCAGGTAGACGGCGGCCTGGCCGTCGACCCGGGCGTAGCGCTTCAGCTCGAACTTCTCGCCGATGCGGGCGGACAGGGCCTGCACGGCCTCGCCCACGGTGCCGTCGTCGAGCTTGGTCTCGCGCAGCGCGTCGAGGTCGGCCGGCTTCTCGGCGACCGCGGCGGCCAGGATCTTCTCGGCCAGCGCGATGAAGTCGTCGGACTTGGCGACGAAGTCGGTCTCGCAGTCCAGCTCGACCAGGGTGCCGCCGTCGGCGACGACCAGGCCGTTGGCGGTGGCGCGCTCGGCGCGCTTGCCCACGTCCTTCGCGCCCTTGATGCGGAGGAGCTCGACGGCCTTGTCGAAGTCGCCCTCGGACTCCTCGAGCGCCTTCTTGCAGTCCATCATCCCGGAGCCGGTGAGCTCACGGAGCCGCTTGACGTCGGCGGCGGTGTAGTTCGCCATCGGGTGTCTCTCGTCCTCTGGGTCGTGACGGGAATGGGTCACCGGGTCGCACCGGGCGGGCCCACGGAAGCGGGCCCGCCCGGTGCGCGTACTCAGTTCTGGGTGCCGTTGCTGGTCGACGCCGGGGCGGTCGCAGCGGCCGCACCGTCGCCACCGGCGGCGGAGAGGCTGGCACCGTCGGAGCCGACCTCGTTGCCCGCCAGGACGTCCTGCTCCCACTCGGCGAGCGGCTGCTCGGCGGCGGCCTCGCCACCCTCGCCACGGCGCTGGCCACGGGAGACCAGACCGTCGGCGGCGGCCTTGGCGATGACCTTGGTCAGCAGCGCGGCCGAGCGGATCGCGTCGTCGTTGCCCGGGATCGGGAAGTCGACCTCGTCCGGGTCGCAGTTCGTGTCCAGGATGGAAACGACCGGGATCTTGAGCTTCCGGGCCTCGCCGACGGCGATGTGCTCCTTCTTGGTGTCCACGATCCAGACGGCGGACGGGACCTTGGACATGTCGCGAATACCGCCGAGGGTCTTCTCGAGCTTGTCCTTCTCACGGGTCAGCGTGAGGATCTCGCGCTTCGAGCGGCCCTCGAAGCCACCGTTCTGCTCCATCGCCTCGAGCTCCTTGAGGCGCTGCAGGCGACGGTGGACGGTCTGGAAGTTGGTGAGCATGCCGCCCAGCCAGCGCTGGTTGACGTACGGCATGTTGACCCGGGCCGCCTCCTCGGCGATGACCTCCTGGGCCTGCTTCTTGGTGCCGACGAACATGATCGTCCCGCCGTGCGCGACGGTCTCGCGCACGAACTCGTAGGCGCGGTCGATGTACGACAGCGTCTGCTGGAGGTCGATGATGTAGATGCCGTTGCGCTCGGTGAGGATGTAGCGCTTCATCTTCGGGTTCCAGCGACGGGTCTGGTGCCCGAAGTGCACGCCGCTGTCGAGCAGCTGCTTCATGGTGACGACGGCCATGGCCTGCGTTCACCTCTCGGTCGGGCGCGGCGGGTGCCGCGCAGGCGGTTCGTGGGCCCACCGGTCGGTGGACCACCCTGGCGCCCGCGGCGGAGCCGGACCCGCTCTCCCTGGCCACACGTGAGCGTGACGTCGGGATCGCAGGACCGCCCGGCCTCCGCTCCCGACGCCGTACCCTGGGGGAACGGCGCGACGGGCGATCGGGCGCGCGAAGTCACCACGACGGACGTGGTGCGGGAACCAGTGTACGCCGGGGCCTCCGGGCCGATCGCGGCGGAGCCCGGTTCCGACGGCGGCTGTCCACAACCGGCCGGTACGTCCACAGGACGACGGTCCACCCCGGCGACGAGCGGTCGCCGCCGCAGGCTGGACGGGTGCCTCTGCCCGTCCCGTCCGCTCCCCCGCTCGACGACCTGCCCCGGAGCCCGCGCCCCGTGTCCCGCCCGCCGGGATGGCGGGCCGGGCTGCGGGCGGGGGCGGTGCTGCTCGCCGTGGTGGTGATCGGTGTCGCGCTCGTGCCGCCGGGGGCGGCGGTCGCTGCGCCCGTCGTCACAACGCCTGTCGCCGCCACGCCGCTGGTCGCCCCACCGCCGGTCGCTGCACGGCTGCCCGCCGAACCGGTGACCGCCGCACCGGTGACCGCCGCACCGGTGACCGCCGCACCGCGCCGGGATCCGTCCCCCGGGACTGCCGGGCACTCTCCCGGGCCCGGCAGTGAGCCGGACACCGGCGGTGCGCCCGCTCCGGGCGGACCCCCGGACGGGGTCGGCCCCGCGCCCGCACCGCCGCGGCCACCCGGGGCGGGGATACCGGCACCGGGGGCGGACTACGCGTGGCCCCTGCTCCCGCCCCGGCGGTCACGGCGGTGTTCCGCAAGCCCGCGTTCCGCTACGGCCGCGGGCACCGCGGCGCCGACCTGGCAGGTTCTCCCGGACAGGCGGTGCTCGTCGCGCGGGAGGGGGTCGTCGTGTTCGCCGGCCGGATCGCCGGGCGCGGCGTCGTCTCGGTCGACCACCCCGACGGGTTGCGGAGCACCTACGAGCCGGTGACCGCCGGCGTCGTGGCCGGGGCGCGGCTCACCGGGGGCGACCCGGTGGGGACGCTGGAACCCGGGCACACCGGGTGCCCGGTCGCGGCCTGCCTGCACTGGGGCGTGCGACGGGAGCGGCTCGACCACCTGGACCCGCTGGTGCTGCTGCGCCCTCCCCGGGTGCGGCTGCTGCCCTGGGAGGGGGCACCCGAGCCCACGGAGGTCACTCCGGCCCAGGTCAGCCCGCCAGCGCCGGCTCCAACGAGGCCCGCAGACGGGTGATCGTCCGGGCATGGAGCTGGCAGACCCGGGACTCGGTGACCCCGAGGATCCCGCCGATCTCGGCGAGTGTCCGGTTCTCGACGTAGTAGAGGTGCAGGACCAGCCGGTCCCGCTCCCCCAGCAGACCGATCGCGGCACGCAGCTCCGCCCCGGTCTCCCGCCGGACCGCAGCGGTCACCGGGTCCACCGAGTCGTCGGCCGCGAGCGTGGACAGCGGCGAGCCCGCGGGACCGCCCGCACCGAGGTCCTCGGCGCTGACCAGGTACATCGGCCGCCGGGCCTGACGGAGCTCGCGCACCGCGACACCCAGCTCCGCGGCGAGCTCCCCGTCGGTCGCGGGGCGTCCGGCCCGGAGCTGCACCGCCTCGCGGGCCCGCTCGACCTCGCGGCTGCGCGCCCGCACGGTGCGGGGGCCCCAGTCCTGGGCGCGCAGCTCGTCGAGCATGGCCCCTCGGACGCGCTGGGCCGCATAGGCCTCGAAGCGGATCCTGCGGGCGGGGTCGAACCGGTCGACGGCCTCCATCAGGCCGAACGTCCCGGACTGGAGCAGGGCGGCCAGCTCGATCGACGACGGCAGCCGCACCGCCAGCTTGGTGCCCACGCCGCGTACCAGCGGGGCGTGGTGCTCGACCAGGCGCCGCCGAGCGGCGGGAGCGCGGGTGGCGAGGAACTCGCGCCACAGCGGCACGACCGCCGGCTCGACGGTCTCGTTCAGGTGACCTCGGACGCCGTCGGGCGTGTCGCGGGGCGACCGGCCCGTCGACGGGACCAGCGCGATGCACCCCGGGGCGACGTCCGCCGGCGGTTGCCCGGAGGTGGCGTCGAGAGGACCGCGACGCGGGGACCCGGGTGGGTCGGGGACCGGTCCGAGAACGGCCGCTCGGGGTGTGTCGGCCCCCGCGGCCACCCGGTCGAGGGCCGTGGCCAGGGCGGCGGGGAACGCGTCGGGCCGGCGCGGTGTCGTCGGGGACACCTCACGCCCGAGGGTGCGCCTGGTCATGAACCACCTTCAACCGGTCGACGGTCACGTGCGTGTAGAGCTGCGTGGTCGACAGCGTAGCGTGACCGAGTAACTCCTGTACGTAACGAAGGTCGGCTCCGCCCTCGAGCAGATGGGTCGCCGCGGCGTGTCGCAGACCGTGCGGCCCGACGTCGGGGACGCCCGGTACCGCCCGGATCGCGCGGTGCACGACGGTCCGGGCGACGCGCGGGTCCAGCCGCCCGCCCCGCACGCCCAGCAGCAGTGCCGGCGGCGACGACGGGGTCGCCAACGCCGGTCGGCCGTGGTCGAGCCAGCGGCGCAGGGCGCGCGCGGCGGGGACCCCGAACACCACGGTCCGTTCCCGGTCGCCCTTGCCCCGGACCCGCAACGTACGGGCGGACTCGTCGACCGCACCGACGTCGAGACCGCACAGCTCGGCGACCCGGATCCCGGTCGCGTAGAGGAGTTCGAGGACCAGCAGGTCGCGCAGGGCCTCCGGGGCGTCCTCCGCCGCACCCGAGGTCACCGCGTCCAGCACCGCCGCGGTCTCCGCCGCGGCGGGTACCTCCGGCAGGACGGTGCCCGCGCGCGGTGACCCGAGCCGGGCCGCCGGGTCGTGGTCGAGCCGCCCGGTGCGCACCGCCCAGGCGCAGAACGTACGGGCCGCGGCGGTGCACCGCGCGACGGTGGCCCGCCCGGCGCCGGCGGCGTGCGTCGCGCCGAGCCGCCGACGCAGGTGGTCCAGGTCGAGCGCGCCGAGCCCGGGGAGACCACGGAGCAGGTCGGTGAGGTCCGAGCGGTAGCCGCGGACGGTGTGCGGCGAGCGGTTCCGCTCGAGGCGCAGGTGCCCGGTGAACTCCTCGATCGCGGCGGCGACGTCCGGGGCGAGCCCGTCACCGGTGGCGGTCCGGTCGCCTGCAGCACGAGCCCCCGCCCGGTCCGCGGGCGGGCCGTCGGCCTCGGTCCGGGTCCGGTCGTCGGGACGCGCGGCCGCGCCGGGGCCCGGCTCGGCTGCGGGATCGGAGGACGCCGCGGGACCGGAGGGCGCCGCGGGACCGGAGGACTCTGTGCGCGCCATGCCCGGACGGTCCGCCGCCGAGGGCCGCCGGTCAAGGACCCGCCCGGCGTGCCGGGCGCTGCCACAGCCCCTGGTGGTACTCGGCGAGCCCACGGTCCTCCAGCTCGGTCAGCGCCGAGCGCAGCTCGTCGGGGCCGACGCCCGCGGCCTCGCCGATCCGTCCCGGCGGCCACGCGGCCCGGGCGGGCAGCGCGTCGTGGACCGCGAGCACCCGCGGGTCGAGCCCGTCGGTCGGGCGGGACTCCCCCTGCGGGGGCAGGGCGAGGTCCACGCCCAGCCGGCCGACGACCTCCAGGACGTCCTCGGGCCGCCCGACGAGGCCCGCCTGGTGCGAGCGGACCAGCTCGTGGCAGCCGACCGACATCCCCGACGTGACCGGGCCCGGCACCGCCATCAGCGGGCGCCCGAGCGCGGTCGCGTCGGCGGCGGTCCGTTTCGTCCCGCTGCGCGCCCCGGCCTCGACGACGAGGGTCCCGACCCCGAGTGCGGCCAGCAGCCGGTTGCGGACCAGGAACCGCAGCCGGCCGGGGATCGTGCCGGGCGGGTACTCGGTGAGCACCAGACCGGTCGCGGCGATCCGTTCCAGGAGACCGGTGTGCGCGGCCGGGTAGACCCGGTCCGGGCCACAGGCCAGGACCGCGACCGTCGCACCGTCGACGGCGAGGGCACCCCGGTGCGCGGCCGCGTCGATGCCGAACGCGGCGCCGGACAGGACTGCGACGCCGCGCCGGGCCAGCGTCGCGGAGAAGTCCGCGGCCACGCCCAACCCGTACGGGGTCGCGGCGCGCGAGCCGACGACGGTGACCGACCGGTCGGCGAGCGTCGCGATCTCCCCCGGCCCGCGGGCCCACAGCGCGATCGGGGGCGCGAGGTCGGCCCGCGGGGCCTCGGCGAACGACCGGAACGGCCACGACGGCCACCCCGGGTCCTCCGGCACGAGCAGGCGGGCCCCGGCGTGGGCGGCCTCCTCCAGGTCGGCCTCGGACCGGTCGGTGCCCCGCCGGGCCGCGGCGGCGCGCAGCAGCTCGTCGGGGACCGCGCCGCGACGCAGCCGGTCGGCCGCCTCGACCGGCCCGTACCGGTCGACAGCAGCGCGACGAGGTGCCGGTTCGGGGGTTCGACGCAGCGCATCAGGTAGGCGCGGGCGCGCAGGACCTCCTCGGGCACCCTGCCGACGCCCTTGCCGATGTCGGTCCCCCGGGCGATGTCGGTGCCCCGGCCGATGTCGGTGCCCGTGCCGGCGGCCGGGCCCGGG
>NZ_JAHLJA010000038.1:0-25637 GCF_020496245.1 Pseudonocardia sp. ICBG601
TTGTCTGAATCCGCACGCGAAGGGATAGATCGGAATGAGATTCTGTTTACTGGGTATATCGGCGACTCAGAGCTGACGTGGTTGTACAAGAATACTCGAGCGCTAGTCTTCGTGTCGTTCGATGAGGGCTTCGGGATGCCTCCGGTCGAAGCGGCATTCTTCGGCACGAAGTCGGTGGTGAGCGACATTCCTGTGTTCCGTGAGACACTTCAAGATAATGCCGTGTTTGTCAATCCGAATGACGTTCAAGATATTAGTCGAGGAATACGTCAGGTCTGCGATCAGCCTGCTATGTCGATCGAACCCTCGTGGTGGCAGAGCAAACACTCTTGGGAGGTCAGCGTTTCAAGAATCAGACACCTCGCCATGACATTAGCGCAAGGGCGGCGTTGAATCGTTCAGTATGCGTGATCCTGGACGACTCTCTCCAGTGAGCCTTTCCCAACCTGTTTGTGCTGGTCAGGCGGTGGTGATCATGAGGGTCTGGATCGCTGCGACGAGCTGAGCAGCCTGGGAGGGCTGGAGCGGATCTTGCGGAGGATCTTCCAGTTCTTCAGCTCGGCGTTGACCCGCTCACCCGGTGCCCGCCGTCGGGCGTGAGCGGCGTTGACGGCCTTCTGATTCGCTGACAGGGGCCGGTACCGGCCGGTGTCGAGATCGCGGCGTCGGCGTCGGTGCGGGACGGTGATCGCGGGACCGCCGCCCTGGTAGGCGGTGTCAGCGACCGCCCGCACCCCGGTGGTGTTGACCGCGTCGATGATCCCGTGGATCCGGGCAGCGCCCATGTCGTGCCGTGCCCCCGGTAGCGGCGGGGAGATCCACACCAGCCGACCCGCGGGGTCGGCGATGACCTGCACATTCAGCCCGTGACACTTGTGCTTCCCGCTATAGAACGCCCGGTCATAGCCCGAGCCCATGCCGACCCGGTCGATACGCAGCAGCGTCCCGTCCAGGATCACGAACGCCTTCCCGGCCGCGACCGTGATGGCCTGCTCCAGGGTCGGCGCGAGCGCAGCGAGCAGCCCGATCGCCTCGGCGACATACCGGGACACCGTGGACTTCCCGACTCTGAATCCGCTGGCCAGGTCGGTGTAGGTCTCGCCCTTACGTAGGTGCGCGAGCACGAGCAGGGCCTGACGGGCCGGGGTCAGGAGCCGCCACCGGGTCCCGATCCGGCGACGATGTCCGCGCAGCAGCCCGGCCAGGACACGAACCGTGCGAGTGGACATCGACATCCCGGATGGGTAGGACAACACGCGGGGCTCCTCGGTAGGCGGTGGCGCGACAGCTATCCGTCTACCAGGAGCCCCACCCATCTCACGACAAGCCACGCACCTCACACCCCTGACCAGCACAAACAGGTTGGGAAAGGCTCAGTGAGGCTTTGCCAACCTGGCAGACGGGCTGGTCGAGGCCGGTCCAGCGTGGCGTGACTCCGTACGGCTGAAGCTCCCGGCTGGCAGGCTCCGCTCGTGTTGCCCACCTGCGTACGGGTGGGACTTACGCTGACCTGGCTTGCGGTGGAGTGACCGCTCGTCTCCACCCGGCTGCCGCCCAGCTCAGACGCCATGAGTCGAACAGTAGTTCGAGTATAGTGGAGTGCGTGGACGGAACCTGGCAGACCGGCGACGAGGAGCTTCTCCTCGCGGTCGCGGCCGTCCAGGAGCGGATCAACCGCGAGTCCCACGCCCTGGTGGCGCTGGTCGCGGAGGTCGCGACCCGGGGCCTGGCCGAGGCACGGGGCTTCCGCCACACCGCGGACCTGCTGCGTACGGTGCAGAACGTGTCGCTGTCGACCGCCCGCGCCCGCGTCGACGCCGCCCGGAAGCTCTCGCCGCTGTTCCTGATCACCGGCGAGCAGGTCGACGCCGAGCTCCCCGAACTGGCCGCTGCGTTCGCCGAGGGCGCGGTGACGCCCGAGCACGTCCGCGTGATCGTCCGGGTGCTGGCTGCGCTCCCGCCGCACCTCGACGAACATCGGCCTGCGCTGGAGGCCGACCTGGTCCACCACGCCCGCGGCCTGGACCCCGACGCGGTGGAGAAGCTGGGCCGGCGCGCGATCGCGATGCTCGACCCGGACGGGCCCCGTCCCCAGGAGCCCACGCCGTCGCGCAACCGGCTCACGCTGCGCCCGCAGGGTGCGGGGTTCGAGGCGCGGGGCTGGCTGGACATCGAGTCCGCGGCGCTGCTGCGTACCGCCCTGTCGCCGCTGTCCGCTCCGGCCCCTGCCGACGGGCCGGCCGGAGCGGGGCGCGACGAGCGATCGACGGCCGAGCGCATGGGCGACGGGCTGGCCGAACTGGCCCGCCGCATGCTCGCGACCGACGGATTCGGGATCGAGAACGGGCAGCCGGTCGCGCTCACCGTGACCGTGCCGCTGGAGACCCTGACCACGGCCACCGGGACGGCGCTGCTCGGGTTCGGTGCGGGCGGACTGGCCGCGCCGGTCCTCGCGCAGGACGCGCTGCGGCTGGCCTGCGACGCGAAGGTGGTGCCGGTCGTGCTCGCGGGCACGGGGGAGCCGTTGGCGGTCGGGCGCGAACACCGGCTCGCGACCCGGGCGCAGCGCCGGGCCCTGGCCCAACGCGACGGCGGGTGCGCCTTCCCCGGCTGCGAGGCCCCACCGCAGTGGTGCGTGGCCCACCACGTCGTGCACTGGGCCTCGGGCGGAGCCACCGACCTGGACAATCTGGTGCTGCTGTGCGCGCACCACCACCGCATGATCCACACGGGGGACTGGTTGGTGGTGGTCACCAGCGGATTCCCGGTGTTCCACCCGCCGCCCTGGATACCGGGCGGCCCGCGCCGCAACCTCCTGCACCGTCCCGACCTGCTCGGCGGCGACGATCATTACGCGCACGGCGACGACCCACCCGTGCCGATCGAGGATCTCGTCGGCGCCGGTGCCGCGCCGCGGGCCGGTGTCGTGATCGCCCGGCCGGTGTGCCGGGTCAGGCCACCGGCCGGACCTGCGCCGCTCCCTCGACACGACGACCGATCCTGCGGGCCAGCCGGTGCGCCGGGCGCTCCGCGACCCGGAAGAACACCTCTGCCACGACCAACGCGACCGGCACGGCGACCAGCACCGTCAGCCACACCGGCGGCCGGCCGCCGAAAACACAGCACCGTCGAGATCACCACGGCGTCGTGGATCAGGTACAGGCTGAACGACCGGCTGCCCAGCCACTGCACCCACGGCCGCTCCAGGACGCGGAGCACCGGAGGTCGGCACAGCGCCGCGACCACCAGCAGCAGCGCACCCACGATCTGCAGTGCCCGGGCCCCGGACACCAGGCGTCGAACACCGACCCGGCGATCATGGCCGCCAGCAGCCCGGCCGCCGACGGGACCACCAACCACGGCCGCCGGCGGCTCGCCACACCCAGCAGCACGTACGCCGGCAGGGCCAGGGAGAACCACACCTCCCAGGTCAGCGACCACAGCGGTTGTCCAGGAAACCGGTGCCGCCCAGCAGCACCGCGTCGCGCAGCGCGCCCGGCAGGTCCCGCCGGTCGGCACACCACGTGCGACCACGGCGGCCGAGCCCGCCGCGACCAGCAGCGCCGCCCACACCGGCAGGTACAGGCGGGGCAGCCGCTGTGCGTAGTAGGAGCCCCACCCGAACCCGTCCCGGTCGCCGATCCGGTGAGCACGAAGCCGAAGAACAGCAGCACCGCCTCGGTGCCCGCCCACACCAGGTGCAGTGGGGTGTAGGCCAGCGACCAGGCGAGCGTTCCCGGCGCCGCGCGGCCCGTTCCGGCCGCCACCGCGGCCAGCGTCGGGTCGGTCATCAGGCAGTGGTTCACCACGACGACCAGGGAGGCGACGCCGCGCAGGCCGTCGAGGGCCGGCACACGGGACGGAGCAGCGATCACGGGAATGGCCTCGGCGGCAGCCGGTGATCGTTACCGGCGACGCGGGTCACAGGTCGTCGTCACGGCCGGGTGGTTCTGCCGCCGCGGCCCAGCGTGATCGGACGAACCGGAGAACGGTGTCGCGCATGACCACTCACCGCGCACCACTGCTGATCGGACTACTGTCGGCCGGCCTGCTCGTCGCCGGGTGCGGCGGCGCGGCCGAGCCGGCGAACCAGGCGCCGGCGGCGCTGTCGTCCCCGCCCACGACTGCGGCGCAGCAGCCCACCGGGGAAGCCGGTCAGGTCGCCCGCTGCACCAGCCAGAGCCTCGAGGCGTCGGTCGGCACCACCCTCGGCAACGACCAGAAGGACACGACCATCGTCTGGCGCAACACCTCGGCCGCGCCCTGCACCATGACCGGCTTCGGCGGCGTCGACCTGCGCGGACCGGACGACCCGCAGTGGGGGCCGTCCTACTCGCTGCCGCGCGCGGCGGAGGAGCCGACCACGCTCGTCGTGAAGCCGGGCGGCACCGCGCACACCGTCATCACCTGGCTGCCCGGGGACAGCTGGACGCCGACCGAGATCGTCGTGACCGCGCCGGACGAGACCACGTCGACGACGCTGAGGTGGGACCAGGGTCCGGTGCTCCGCCAGGACGGTGCGACCCGCCCCGGCACCTACATCCACCCGGTGGCGCCCGGGTCGGTGTGACCGGGGCGTCGCCACCCTGCGGTTAACGAAGCCACGGTCGTGACGTACAAGAGGGGGCATGGACATCCATCCGACCCCGCTCCCCGGATCGGCTCTCATCGACCTGAGGCGACTCGAGGACGACCGTGGCTTCTTCGCGCGTTCCTTCTGCGAGCAGGAGTTCACCGACGCCGGGCTCGACCCGACGATCACCCAGTGCAACCTCTCGTACAACCACGAGGCGGGCACCCTGCGCGGCTTCCACTACCAGCTGGAGCCCAACGCCGAGGTCAAGGTCATCCGCTGCGTCCGCGGCGCGATCTACGACGTGATCGTGGACCTGCGCCCCGATTCCGACACCTATCTGCAGTGGTTCGGCGCCGAGCTGTCCCAGGACAACTACCGGGCGATGTACGTGCCGCGGAACTTCGCGCACGCCTACCTCACCCTCACCCCGGACGCGACGACGATCTACCAGGTCTCGACGCCCTACACCCCCGGTGCGGAGCGCGGCCTGCGCTGGAACGACCCGGCGCTCGACGTCGCGTGGCCGCACTCGGTCGACCACGTCTCGGACAAGGACGCGAACTGGCCCCTGCTGGCCGACAACGCCGACTTCCCGTCGGTCGCCACCGGGGCGGCGGGCCGCTGATGCTGATCCTCGACACCGCGCTCGCGAAGCGCGCCGCCGAGAACCGACCGATCCGGGTCGGCCTGGTCGGTGCCGGGTTCATGGGCCGCGGCCTGGTCAACCAGATCGTGAACTCCACCCCCGGGATGGACGTCGTCGCGATCGCCAACCGCACCGTCGCAACCGGGGTGCGTGCCTACACCGAGGCCGGGCTGGAGCCGGTCGAGGTGTCGAGCACCGCGCAGGTCGAGGCGATGATCGCGAAGGGCGTCCCGGCGGTGCTGGGGGACGCGTTCGCGCTGCTCGCGGCGGAGAACATCGACGTGCTCGTCGACGTCACCGGCGCGGTGGAGTTCGGCGCGCGGGTCACCGTCGCCGCGATCGAGCGCGGGCTGCCCGTCGTCACGATGAACGCCGAGCTCGACGGCACCGTCGGCCCGCTGCTCGCGCACCGCGCCCGCGCTGCCGGGGTCGTCCTCACCGGCGCCGACGGCGACCAGCCCGGCGTCCAGGCCAACCTGCTGCGCTTCGTGAAGGGCATCGGGGTCACCCCGCTCGTCGCCGGCAACATCAAGGGCCTGCAGGACGAGTACCGCACCCCCACCACGCAGCAGGCGTTCGCCGAGAAGTGGGGACAGGACCCCTACATGGTCACCAGCTTCGCCGACGGCACCAAGGTGTCGTTCGAGCAGGCGATCGTGGCCAACGCGTTCGGCTTCACCGTCGGGAAGCGCGGGATGTACGGGCGCGACCACGCCGGGCACGTCGACGAGCTGACGCAGGCCTACGACGTCGACGAGCTGCGCGAGCTCGGCGGGGTCGTGGACTACGTGGTCGGCGCCAAGCCGGGCCCCGGCATCTACGTGCTCGGCACCCACGACGACCCGAAGCAGCGCCACTACCTGAACCTGTACAAGCTCGGCGAGGGCCCGCTGTACAGCTTCTACACGCCCTACCACCTGTGCCACTTCGAGGTCCCGAACACGATCGTGCGGGCCGTGGACTTCGCCGACGCCGCGCTGAGCCCGCCCGCCGGGCAGCGGGTCGACGTCGTCGCCACCGCCAAGCAGGACCTGCGGGCCGGGCACACCCTCGACGGGCTGGGCGGCTACGACACCTACGGCGTCGCCGAGGCCTCCCCGGTCACGCGGTCGGAGCGGCTGCTCCCGATGGGTGTGGCGGAGGGGTGCACGCTCACCCGCGACGTCGCCAAGGACGCCGTGCTCACCTACGACGACGTGACCCTGCCCCCGGGCCGGCTCGTCGACGTGCTGCGCGAGGAGCAGGAGAAGCTCTTCGCCTGAGCGACTCATCAGTTTTGCGTAACGCCGGCCCGCCCGAATGCGACAGGTGATCGAACGATCATCCTGCGTGAGGAGGCGACGGGTGCCGTTGCGCCGCTTCGACCGGACGTCCTGGCCCGAGCACGGCCCGCACCGCGAGCTCCTGGACCTGCTCGACGCCGTCCACGACCGGAACGGCTGCCGGTCCGAGCGCGACATCGCGCGCAGGCTGCGGACCCCGGTGGCGCGGGTCCGCGGCATCGTCCGCGGGCGGATCCTGCCCGACGACGAGGCCGCGACCCGCGCGCTGCTCGCCGCGCTGGCCGGGGACGGGGGAGTCGACCCCGCCACGGCCGACCGGGCGGCGGCGCTGACCGCGGCCGCGCGCCGGGAGCACGACGGCGTCGCCCCGTGGCCGGCCGCCCGCTGGACGGGCGAGCCGGTGTGGCCGGACCCGGGGTCCGCCACGTCGCCGGGTCCCACGACCACGCGCCGCCGGACGAGGGTCGCCGCGGTCCTGGTCGTGCTCACCGCCGCGGTCGCCATGGCCGTCGTGCTCTCGGGGTACCTGCCGCTCTGAGCCGCCGGTTCCCGGCCACCGCTCAGTGAGCCTTTTTCAACCTGACGTTTGTGCTGGTCAGGTAGCTGTGATCATGAGGGTCTGGACCGCGGCGACGAGCTGGGTGGCCTGGTTGGGGCTGGAGCGGATCTTGCGGAGGATCTTCCAGTTCTTCAGCTCGGCGTTGACCCGTTCACCGGGTGCCCGTCGTCGGGCGTGGGCGGCGTTGACCGCTTTCTGATTCGCTGACAGGGGCCGGTACCGGCCGGTGTCGAGGTCGCGGCGGCGGCGTCGGTGGGGGACGGTGATCGCGGGCCCGCCGCCTTGGTAGGCGGTGTCAGCGATCGCCCGCACCCCGGCGGTGTTGACCGCGTCGATGATCCCGTGGGCGCGGGCGGCACCCATGTCGTGCCGGGCTCCGGGTAGCGGTGGGGAGATCCACACCAGCCTGCCGACGGGGTCGGCGATGACCTGCACGTTCAGGCCGTGGCACTTGTGTTTGCCGGAGTAGAACGCCCGGTCGTAGCCGGATGTCATGCCGACCCGGTCGATACGCAGCAGCGTGCCGTCCAGGATCACGAACGCCTTCCCAGCGGCGACGGTGATGGCCTGTTCCAGGGTCGGGGCGAGCGCGGCGAGCAGACCGATCGCCTCGGTCAGGTACCGGTACACCGTCGCGGTGCTCACCGCGAACCCGCAGGCCAGGGCAGCGTAGGTCTCGCCTTACGCAGGTAGGCGAGCACCAGCAAGGCCTGCCGACCGGCTGAGAGCCGGCGCCAGCGTGTTCCACGCTGACGCCGATGCCCCCGGAGAAGATCAGCAAGATCACGGACGCTACGGCTGGACACGTTCATCCCGGATGGGTAGGACAGCACACGGGGCTCCTGGCAGACGACGGTTCGACACCCATCCGTCTACCAGGAGCCCCACCCCGGCCGGCCTTCACGCCCCTGACCAGCACAAACGTCAGGTTGAAAAAGGCTCAGTGTTGGCCGCGTCGGACCAGCTCCCGCACGGTGCGCACGACGATCTGGGCGTCGAGCCACAGAGACCAGTTCGCGATGTAGTAGTTGTCGTGCCGGACCCGGTCGGCGATCGAGGTGTCACCGCGCAGCCCGGAGATCTGGGCGAGCCCGGTGAGTCCGACCGGGACGCGGTGGCGGGCGGTGTAGCGCTCGTGCTCGGTGGCGAAGCGCTCCACGAACGACGGCCGCTCCGGACGCGGACCGACCAGGCTCATGTCGCCGCGCAGGATGTTCCAGAGCTGGGGCAGCTCGTCGAACGAGGTGCGGCGGATGAACCTGCCGACCGGGCCGACCCGGGAGTCGCTCGCGATGGACCACTGTGTCTGCTGCTCGCGCTCGTCGACCGGCCGCATGCTGCGGAACTTGAGGACGGTGAAGGGCTTGTTGCCCAGCCCGATGCGTTCCTGGCGGAAGATGACCGGCCGCCCGCTCTCGACGAGCACCGCGACCGCGACCGCCAGCAGCAGTGGCGAGGTCAGCACCAGCCCCGATGCGGACACCACGATGTCGGCGAGGCGCTTGAGCCGCCAGGAGAGCCGGTTCATGGGGTCCGCGGGCAGCCGGAGCAGCGGGATGCTGCGCAGCCGTTCGACGCCGGAGTGGTCGTGCACCAGCTCCGAGAGCCAGGGGAGGAGCAGGACGTCGAGTCCGTCGCGACGGGCCTCGATCGCCGCGTCGAGGACGGCCGCGTCGTCGACGGTGTGACAGGCGAACACGACGACGCGCACCCGGTGCTGCTCGGTGGCGGCCCGGATCCGGGCCGCCAGCGCCGCCCGCTCGCGCTCCACCAGGAGGTCGAGGTCCTCGGACAGGACGTGACCGAGCGGGCGCAGGCCGTACTCGGGGTGCGCCCGCATGGTCTCGTCGAGCTCCACCGCCCGCGACCCGGTGCCGACGATCAGCGTGGGCTCGCCGACGGCCCATCGGACCCGGAGCAGCCGGGCGGCGGACAGCGCCACGGCGCGCAGGACCAGGGCGAGCAGGGTGGCCAGCAGCACGACCCGGACCGGTCCGGCGACGTCGATGCGGGTGTCCAGCCTCTGCTGCACGGCCATCGCCCCGGCCAGCAGGAGGCCCATCGTCACGACGAGGGCGGCCAGCTCACGGGGCAGGTCGTCGAACCAGGACAGCCGCAGCCGGGAACGGTGCAGGCGGGCCGCCGAGCGCACCCCCAGCAGCAGCACGGACGCGGCGACGACTCCGTTGCCGCCGGTCGGCGCGACCACGAGTACGGCGATCCCGACGGCCACCACGTCGGTCAGCACCAGCGCTGTCCGGACCAGGCTGACCCGCGCGGACAGCCTGCGCACCGGCGCCGGCGCGGCAGAGGAGTCGGCCCGCGCCCCGGACCCGGCCCGTCCGGCGGGGCCCGCGGCCCGGACCGGCCGCCGGTCCACGAGCCGGTGGCGGGTGCGGGGCGTGGCGCTCCCGGGTCGACGGGTCTGCATCGATCCGGAGCTCATGGCCGGCCGGCCCTTCGGAAGGTGCTCTGCGACAACGAGAACCACACCGCGGACCGCGTGTTCGTGCGACGGAGCGTAGCGGAGGGTGGTGCCGGCGTTGTCACGATGAGTAACCACCAATCGCAGAGACGGGCCGAGCTGCGGGCACGGTATTAGTCCGTTCGGAGGTGTCCTTGGGAACTTGCCGTACGACCTGCACGCTCGTCACGCACGTTCCGTACGTTACATCGGCGAACGTGGGGCGTGCATCACTCCTTTGCTCTGCTTGCTCTTTCAAGGAGAACGCACAGTGTTATGAGAGAGTGTGTCGTGCCGACGTGGCCAATGCAGCCAGTTGATTACGGAAAGTAACGGATCTACGACCTGAACTGATCCGCGACGGCCATGACGTACTCGCCGTAGCCCGAGCCCGCCTGCCGTGCCCCGAGGGCGTGGCAGGCGTCGGCGTCGATGAAGCCCATCCGCAGGGCGACCTCCTCGACGCAGGCGATCCGGATGCCCTGGCGGTTCTCCAGGACGCGGACGTACTGGCCGGCCTCCATCAGCGATTCGTGGGTGCCGGTGTCGAGCCAGGCGAAGCCGCGTCCGAGGTCCTGCAGGCGGGCGCGGCCCTGTTCGAGGTAGGCGCGGTTGACGTCGGTGATCTCGAGCTCGCCGCGGGCCGACGGGGTGATGCGCGCGGCGATGTCGACGACGCGGTCGTCGTAGAAGTAGAGGCCGGTGATCGCGCGGTCCGAGCGGGGGTGCTCGGGCTTCTCCTCGATCGAGAGCAGGGTGCCGTCGGGGGCGGCCTCGCCGACGCCGTAGCGCTGCGGGTCGCGGACGGGGTAGCCGAACAGCACGCAGCCGGTGTCGCCGGAGGTGACCTCGGCGGCGCGGCGGCGCAGCAGGTCGCCGAACCCGGCGCCGTGGAAGATGTTGTCGCCGAGCACCAGCGCCGACGGCCCGCCGCGGACGTGGTCGGCGCCGATGACGAATGCCTCGGCCAGGCCGTTGGGGTGCTCCTGGGCGGCGTAGGTGATCCGTAGGCCGAGCCGGCTGCCGTCGCCGAGCAGACGCCGGAAGCCGGGCAGGTCGTGCGGGGTGGAGATGAGCAGGATGTCCCGGATCCCGGCCAGCATCAGCGTGGTCAGCGGGTGGTAGATCATCGGCTTGTCGTAGACCGGCAGCAGCTGCTTGGACACCGCCGCGGTCAGCGGGAACAGCCGGCTCCCGGTGCCGCCGGCCAGCACGATGCCCTTCACCGCGGGGCCCGGGCGAGGACCTGGTCCAGCCCGTCGCGCCAGGCGGGCATCGCGACACCGGCCCGGGTCGCGCGGGACAGGTCGAGCACCGAGTTCGCCGGGCGGGGGGCCAGGTGCGGCTTGTCCGCGGCGTACTCGCTGCTCGACACCGGGCGGACGTCGCCGGGGTCGCGGCCGCAGCGGGCGAACACCTCCCGGGCCAGCTGGTACCAGCTGACCGGCTCGCCGTCGCCGGTCGCGTGGAACGTGCCGTGCCGCCCGGACCCGGCCAGCACGAGCAGCGCCGTGGCCAGGTCGGGCGCGAACGTCGGCCGCCCCACCTGGTCGTCGACGACGGCGGGGCGGACCCCGTCGCGGGCCAGCCGCGCCATGGTCGCGACGAAGTTGCCGCCGTCGCCGACGACCCAGCTGGTGCGCACGATCACGTGCCGATCCGGCAGCGCCGCCCGCACCGCCAGCTCCCCGGCGGCCTTCGACGCGCCGTACACCCCGAGCGGGGACAGCGGGGTGTCCTCCGGCACCGGGCCGGGCGCGGTGCCGTCGAAGACGTACTCGGTGGAGACGTGGACCAGCAGGAAGCCGTGCTGCCGGGCCGCCGCGGCGAGGTGCGCGGGGCCCGCCGCGTTGGCCCGCCACGCGCCGGCCGGCTCGGTCTCGGCGCGGTCGACGGCGGTGTAGGCGGCCGCGTTGAACACCACGTCGACGCCGGTGAAGTCGTGCGCGGCGACGGCGTCGGCGTCGCCGATGTCCAGCGCCGCACGGTCGAGTGCCACCGCATCGGGCCGGGTGGCGACCAGCGCCCGCCCGAGCTGCCCGTTCGCCCCCAGCACACACGCGCGCACTCGCCCACCTCCGGATATCGTCGCGACCGACTCTGACACGCTGGTGGGGGCGGACAGTGAGCGGGGAGGGCACGTGCGCATCGTGGTGACCGGGGGGGCCGGGTTCATCGGGTCCTGTTTCGTCCGGGAGGTGCTGGGCGGGGAGCATCCCGAGCTGGCCGGGGCCGAGGTCCGGGTGCTCGACGCGTTCACCTACGCCGGCCGGATCGAGAACCTCGCCCCCGTCGCCGACGACCCGCGGCTCACGGTCGAGCGGGGCGACATCCGTGACCCGCGCCGCGTCGCGGAGGTGCTCGACGGCGGCGCCGACCTGCTCGTGCACTTCGCCGCCGAGACCCACGTCGACCGCTCCATCACCGGTGCGGCGGACTTCGTGACGACCAACGTCCTCGGCACCCAGGTGCTGCTGCAGGCGGCACTGGACGCGGGCGTCGGCCGGTTCCTGCACGTCTCCACCGACGAGGTGTACGGCTCGATCGAGTCGGGCTCCTGGCCCGAGACCCACCCGCTGGAGCCGAACTCGCCCTACAGCGCCGCGAAGGCGGGCAGCGACCTGCTGGCACGCAGCTACCACCGCACGCACGGCCTCGACGTGGTGATCACCCGCTGCTCGAACAACTACGGGCCGTACCAGTTCCCGGAGAAGGTGATCCCGCTGTTCACCACACGGCTGCTCGACGGCGGCACCGTGCCGCTCTACGGCGACGGCCTCAACATCCGCGACTGGCTGCACGTCTCCGACCACTGTCGCGGCATCGCCCTGGCCGCCACGGCGGGCCGCGCCGGAGAGGTCTACAACATCGGCGGCGGGACCGAGCTGACCAACCTGGACCTGACCCGTGCGCTGCTCGCGGCCGTCGGTGTGGGGGAGGACCGCATCGAACGGGTGGCCGACCGCAAGGGACACGACCGCCGGTACGCGGTGGACTGGTCGAAGATCCGCGACGAGCTCGGCTACGCCCCTCGGGTGCCCTTCGACGAGGGCCTGGCCGCGACGGTGGCCTGGTACCGCGACCACCGGAGCTGGTGGGCATGAAGGCCACACCGCTGTCGATCGACGGGGCCTGGCTGTTCGAGGCGACCACGTTCGCCGACCACCGCGGCTCGTTCACCGCGCCCTTCCAGGGCCCGGCGTTCCGCGACGCGCTCGGGTTCGACCTGACCGTCGCCCAGACCAACCAGTCGGTGTCGACGCGCGGGGTCGTCCGCGGCGTGCACTATGCCGACGTGCCGCCCGGCCAGGCCAAGTACCTCTACGTGGCCGCCGGTGCCGTCCGCGACGTCGTCGTGGACCTGCGCGTCGGGTCGCCGACGTTCGGGCGGTTCGAGGCCGTCGAGCTCGACGCCGCCTCCCCGCGGACGCTCTACCTGTCCGAGGGGCTCGGGCACGCCTTCCAGGCGCTCGCCGAGACCACCGTCGTCGGGTACCTGTGCTCGACGTCGTACGCACCGGCGGCCGAGCACGGGATCAGCCCGCTGGACCCGGCGCTCGCGCTGCCCTGGCTCGAGGGGGTTGAGCCGGTGCTGTCGGAGAAGGACCGCGCCGCGCCCACCCTGGAGGAGGCACTCGCCGCGGGTGCCCTGCCCACCTGGGAGGACTGCCGCGCCCGCCTGGCGCAGCTGCGCGGGTAGCCGCTCAGTTGCCGGCCCAGCCGGACCGCACCGCGAAGTAGGCCCGGACGAACGGGTCCCGCGCGGCGCCCTCGGCCAGCAGCGCCGCCCGCCGCGCCGCCTGCTCCCGCGTCCCGGCGTCGATCTCCGGCGGCAGCACGTCCGCGGCGAGGTCGCTGTGCGACAGCAGCACGAGCAGCAGCCCGTCGCGGTCGCCGGGCGGGGTGTCGGTCACCAGCGCCGACGCGAGCCGGGTCCGCAGCGCGCGGGCGGGCTCCGGGTCCTGCTCGGTCAGGTGCACCCGGCGGAACAGGCCGAACCGCCGGTACTCCTGTGCGCCGAGGACCCCGTCGGCCACCAGCTGCCCGACGGCGCCGCCCGCGCTCCCTGCCGGGGTCCGCGCCAGGTGCACCGCGGCCGCGGTGACCGTCCGCGAGCCCGAGTCGGTGCCGTCGTGGGTCACCGCGGCGAGCGCCGCGGCCAGGGCCGGGTGCTCGGGCTCCCCGCCCGAGGGCGTCACGGTGTCGGCAGGCTCCCCGGCACCCGCGGGACCGGCGTCGAGGTGCAGCGCACCGGCGTCGACGAGGTCGCGCACCAGCGCCACCGGCAGCACCCGGGCGTCGAACCGGTCGCTGATCCGGCCGGTCGCCCGGTCCAGCCCGAGCAGCAGCAGTTCCTCGGCCAGCAGCAGCGTCCTCACACCCGGTGACGCTATCGCCCGGCCGACGGCACCGTCGCGCCGCCGCAGCGTCACCCTCACGCCCACTGCCCGACGTGCGCGACCCGTCCCCCGGACGGGGAGATAGCCTCCGCCCATGTCGGATACCACCACCGGGCTGAAGCTCTCCGTGATCGGGTGCGGCTACCTGGGTGCCGTGCACGCGGCGTCGATGGCGGAGCTGGGCCACGAGGTCGTCGGCATCGAGGCCGACGTCGCGAAGGCCGAGTCACTGGCCGCGGGCCGGGTCCCGTTCTTCGAGCCGGGATTCGAGGAGCTGCTGCGCCGGTCGTTGGACTCGGGCCGGCTGTCGTTCTCCTCGGACATGGCCGACGCCCGGGGTGCGGCGGTGCACTTCGTGTGCGTCGGCACCCCGCAGCGGCGCGGCGAGTACGCCGCGGACCTGACGTACGTGGAGGCGGCGACGGCGTCGCTGATCGAGGTGCTGGGCCCCGGCGAGCTGGTCGTCGGGAAGTCCACGGTGCCGGTGGGCACGGCGGCCCGGCTCGCCGAGCAGGTCGCCGCCCGGGTGCCGGGCGCCGCGCTGGCGTGGAACCCGGAGTTCCTGCGCGAGGGGTTCGCGGTGCAGGACACCCTGCACCCGGACCGGCTCGTCTACGGCGTCCCGTCGCTGTCCGGTGTGGCCGCCGACGTGGACGCGGAGAAGGTCCTGGACACCGTCTACGCGCGGATCGTCGCCGACGCCACGCCGAAGGTCGTCACCGACTACGCCACCGCGGAGATGGTCAAGACCGCCGCGAACTCCTTCCTCGCCACCAAGATCTCCTTCATCAACGCGATGGCCGAGCTGTGCGAGGCCACCGGCGCCGACGTGAAGCAGCTCGCCGACGCGATCGGCCACGACGACCGGATCGGCCGCAAGTTCCTCAACGCCGGGCTCGGCTTCGGTGGCGGCTGCCTGCCCAAGGACATCCGGGCGTTCATGGCCCGTGCCGGGGAGCTGGGCGCCGACCAGGCGTTGACCTTCCTGCGCGAGGTCGACAACATCAACATGCGGCGCCGGATCCGGATGGTGGAGCTCGCCCGCCAGGTGTGCGACGACTCGCTGCTCGGCAAGCGGATCGCCGTGCTCGGCGCGGCGTTCAAGCCCGACTCCGACGACATCCGCGACTCCCCGGCGCTGAACGTGGCCGCGCAGCTGCAACTCCAGGGCGCCAACGTCCGGGTGACCGACCCGCAGGCGCTGCCCAACGTGCGGCGGCACTGGTCGCAGCTGGACTGCGTCGACACCCCGGAGGAGGCTGCCGAGGGTGCCGACGTCGTCCTGCTGCTGACCGAGTGGAAGCAGTACCGCGAGCTCGACCCTGGCTCGTTCGGCACGGTCGTGAAGACCCGCCGGGTGCTCGACGGCCGCAACGCCCTGGACCGTGAGACCTGGGAGTCCGCGGGCTGGACCTACCGCGCGCTGGGCAGGCGCAACGTCTGAGGCCTGCCCACGGCGCGAGCCCACGCCGCGAAGCCGACGGGGTCGAGCCCGAACTCCCGGGCCCGCTCCGGGCCCACGACGCGGGGGTGGGCGTCGAGGAAGGCGTGGGCCTGCAGGAACACCTCGGCCATCCCCTCCGCGACGGCCTGCTCGGGGCTCTCGGTCAGGGTGAACGGCACACCCCAGGCCTCGGTGAGCGCCGTGGCCGCCTGCCGGTAGCTCAGACGCTCGCCGACCAGGTCGAGCGCGACGCCGTCGAACCGGTCCGGGTCGGCGAACGCGGCGGCCGCCGCGGCCCCGATGTCGGCCACCGCGACGAACGGGTGCGTGCGGTCCGGGTCCATCGCCAGCAGCATCCGCGGCGCGTCGCCGCCGACCAGGTACGGCGACCAGGGCACGAAGTTCTCCATGAACGTGGCCGGCCGCAGCCGGGTGACCCACCGGGCCCCGGCCCCGGCGATCGCGTCCTCCGCGGCGGCCTTGGACCGCCAGTAGTGGGCCATGTGCTCACCCCAGACCCCGGGGTCGATGGCGCCGGGGCGTCCCAGCTCGGCGACCCCGGACACCGAGGTGTGCACCACCTGCGCGACGCCGGCCTCCCGCACGGCGGACGCGATCGACGCCGCGTGGCGCAGCTCCCGGCCGCCGAGCAGGTCCTCCAGGTCGGGCATCTGCACCGAGAAGACCCCGCGGGTGCCGCGGGCGGCCGCCGTCACCGATGGGGGGTCGTCGAGGTCGCCCGTGACCAGCGCGGCGCCGGCGTCGGCCAGTGCCCGCGCCGCGGCGGTGCCGGGGTCACGGACCAGCGCCCGGACCGGCGTGCCCGTGGCCAGCAGTGCCCGGGCCGCCGCCCCGCCCTGCTTGCCGGTCGCCCCCGTGACCAGAACCGGTGCGTTCATGACGTGCTCCTCCCGTTTAAACGGAGTGGTCCCCCGTTTTCTGTCCGCTACGATATGGAGGACCACCCCGTTTTGTCGAGCAGTCCGGGAGATCCCATGCCGCGCGACGCCACGGCCACCCCACGGGCCGACCGCCTCCGCAACCGGGAACGCCTGCTCAGAGCCGCGATGGAGGTCGTCGCGCGGGACGGTGCCCAGGCGTCGATGGAGGAGATCGCCCGCCGGGCGGGTGTCGGGTCGGCGACCCTGCACCGGCACTTCGCCTCCCGCAGGGTGCTGCTCGAGGCGGTGTTCGCCGACGGCGTCGACACGCTCTGCGCCCGGGCCGAGGCGCTCTGCCGCGCCGAGCCCGCCACCGCGCTGTGGGTCTGGCTCGACGAGTTCGTCCAGTACGTGGCGTCCGCCCGGGGCATGGTCGAGGTCCTGCTCGCCGAGCCGTCGCCGGAGGCCCCCGTGTGCCACAGCGACCGGGTGTGTGCCGCCGCCCACCCGCTGGTCGCCGCTGCGGCGGCCGCGGGTGGTCTGCATCCCGACGCCCGCCCCGAGGACGTCGTCGCCCTCACCGCGGCCGTGTCCACGGCCGCGGGAGAGGATCCGGCTGCCGCACGGAGGCTGCTGCGGTTGACCGTGGAGGGGCTGCGGACGTCCGGCTGCGGTAGAACGCAGGCGTGACCTCCCACCCCGTCCTCGCCGGATCGGACCGCGCGGCCTTCGACTCGCTGCAGCGGGCCTCGACGCCACGCGCGGAGCGCTACCGCATCGGGAAGGGCCTGCGGAAGGTCGCGCCCCGGTCCGGGCTCGCCACGTGGTCGGCGGACGTGCGTCGGGCCGACCCGGTGGACGTCGTCGAGGCGCAGAACGCGGGGCGCGTGCACGAGCTCGTCCCGCTGCGGATCCAGCGGATGACCGCCTCGCCGCACGCGTTCCTGCGCGGCGCCGCCGCCCTGCACGCCGCGGACTTCGCGGTGCTGCCCGAGACCGGCGTGCACCCCGTCATCTGCGGCGACGCCCATCTGGGCAACTTCGGCTTCTACGCCTCGCCCGAGCGCGACCTCGTCTTCGACCTCAACGACTTCGACGAGGCCCACCCCGGCGCCTGGGAGTGGGACCTGCGCCGGCTGGTGTCCTCCACCTGGGTCGCCGGCCGGGTCTCCGGCGCGACCGAGGAGCAGTGCGGCGAGGCCGTCACCCGCTGCGTGACCTCCTACGCCGAGCACCTGCGCCACCTCGCCGACGAGCCGCTGCTCGCCCGCTCGTTCGACGTCATGGACGTCGACACGCTGCGCTCGGACGCCGACCACGAGACCTCGCGCCGGGCCATCGACAAGGCCGCCGAGCGGGCGCGCCGGCGGGCCAGCGCCCTCGCGCTGCCCCGGTTCGTGACCGAGGAGGGCGGGGCGCGGCGGATCGTCACCGAGCCGCCGCTGATCACCCACCCCGACGACGAGCACACCGCGCGCATCCTGGCCGCCCTCGACGGCTACCTCACGACGCTGCCGCCGCACTGGAGCCGGATCCTCGGCGGCTACCACGCCGTCGACGTCGCCCACAAGGTCGTCGGGGTCGGCTCGGTCGGGCTGCGCGCCTACCTCGTGCTCTGCGAGGGCTCCAGCCCCGACGACGTGCTGTTCCTGCAGCTCAAGCAGGCGCGCCGGTCCGTCGTCGCGCCGTGGGTGCACGGCGGCGAGGCGTGGCACGCCCACCAGGGGCAGCGGGTCGTGGAGTACCAGCAGGCCCTGCAGACCGTCTCCGACCCGCTCCTGGGCTGGACGACGATCAACGGCCGCCAGTACTACGTCCGCCAGTTCCGCGACATGAAGGGCGCGATCGTCCCCGACACCCTCGACGCCACCGCCCTGGCCGACTACGCCGACGTCTGCGGCAAGCTGCTCGCCAAGGGGCACGCCCGCACCTCGGGGGCGTCGATGATCGCCGGCTACCTGGGCAAGGGCGGCAAGGTGGCCGGGGCGCTGACGACCTTCGCCAGGGCCTACGCCGACCAGACCGAAGCCGATCATGACGCACTGGTCCGCGCGGTGCGGTCCGGGCGGCTGTCGGATCGGACACCTGAGCAGGTGCCGGGCACGGCCATCGGCTAGGTTCTGGCCCCGTGACCGTCGTCGAAACCCTGCTGGTCTTCGTGGTCGCGCCGGCTGTCCTCTACTTCGCGATCTGGGGCTGGATCGCGATGCGGAACCGGAGCAACCGCCCCCGCTACCGCGCGGGTGCCCCCTGGCCGTACGAGCCGCTGTTCTGGATCGCCGAGCCGTCCGGCGCGGGGCACCACGCCGCGCACGCCGGACACGGCGACACCGCCCCGTCCGAGGGCGGCGACACCCGAGGAGGTACCGGTGGCAAGTGGTGACCTCGCCGTCTTCACCGGCAACGAGGAGGACCTGCCCGAAGGGGCGGTCGTCACGAACTCCGGCCGCCTCTCGGTGGCCGAGAACTTCGTCGAGCCGTCCGCTGCCGCGCACCCGTTCACCCCGGTGCAGCTGACCCGCCTGGACGAGGCCCTCTACCTGGCCAGCCGCGAGACCGGTCTGCGGTTCGCGCTGTACCTGGGCGATCTGGGCTCGGACGCGCGGGCGACCGCGGTCGACCTGCACGGGCGCATCGACCACCACGACGACGCGGTGCTCGTCGCCGTGAGCCCCGAGCAGCGCCTGCTGGAGATCGTGACCGGTGCCGAGGCGAAGGTCCGCCTCCCCGACCGCGGCGCCAAGCTCGCTCTCATGAGCATGGTCGCGTCCTTCAAGGAGGGCGATCTGTTCGGTGGGATCCTGTCCGGGCTGAGGATGCTGGCGGACCAGGCCGGAAGCCGCCCCTGAACCGGGGGCCACCCGTGGGCCACCACGATCGGTGTCACGGCTCTAAGGTGTCAGCATGTCGCGTAGTGGGAGGACCGAGCGGTGACCGGGCCCACCGGCAGCCCGATCCTGATCGTCGACGACCACGAGCTGGTGGGGTCCGCCCTCGCCCTCAACCTGCGCGCCGAGGGTGAGGACGCGACGTTCCTCCCGGTCCGCTCCGCGGCGGCCGTGCTCGAGCACACCCGGCGTGTCACGCCCGGGCTGATCGTGCTCGACCTCGACCTGGGGCGTGATCCGGAGGGCAACCGCATCGACGGGGTCCGGCTCGTCGGCCCCCTGTGCGAGGCGGGCTGGCGGGTCGTGGTGCTGTCGGGCAGCTCCGACGCCGGCCGGGTCGGCGCCGCCCTGGACGCGGGCGGGTTCGTCTTCGTGCCGAAGAACGCGCCGTTCCCGGCGCTGCTCAGCGCCATCCGCGAGGCCCACGCCGGGCGCTCGATCATGCCGCCGGGCCGCCGCGAGCAGTTCATCCGGCTGCACCGCGACCGGGAGCACGAGCGCCGCGACCTGCACGAGAAGCTGGGCAGGCTCACCCAGCGCGAGCGCGAGGTCCTCGCCCTGCTGGCGGGCGGCAAGCGGGCGCAGTCGGTGGCCGACCACTTCGTCGTCTCGCTGGCGACGGTCCGGACACAGATCCGCGCGGTGCTGACCAAGCTGGAGGTCGGCTCCCAGCTGGAGGCCGTCGCGTTGTACCGCAAGGCCGCCGGAATCTGACCCGTTCGGCCCTCGGCGCCGCCGCCGGGGGCCACCGAGAATGACGAGTCCTATCATCGCGTTCTCAACCAGTCCGGCGACATCTGCAGAGCGGAGACGACGTGGCGTCCGGTGTCGTCGGCGAGGTCCTGGGGCCGCAGCGGCGGGCCCGGTTCCTGGCAGGTCACCTGACCGACGTGCTGGTCGTCGCGGTGATGACCGTCGTCGTGGTGGCCGTGAGCCGCCCCGCGGTCGTCGACGGCCGGGTCGACCTCTCCGACGCGCCGGCGGTGCTCACCCTCGTCGCTGCCGCGGTCGGGTCGGCGGCGGCGATCGTCGCGCTGGTGACGGGCCGGCTGTCCGGTGACCCCCGTCCGTCGTGGTTCGGGGCCGCCCTCCTGCTCTACGGCGTGGTGCTCCTCCCGCTGTCCGCGCTGGTCCTGCCCCAGTACCCGGCGGGCACCCCGCGGCTGGCCGTGCTGACCATGTTCGTGATCAGCCTGTGCATCCTGGTCGCCGGGCTGCGGCCGCCGCCGGTCCTCGGGGCCTGGGGCGGCTGGGCGCTGGCCGCGGTCGGCCCTCGTCGTCGGCGGGGTCGTCGCGTCGCAGGCGGAGAGTCCGTTCACCCGGATGCTGGCGACCTCGCCGCTGTACTCGGTCGTGGTGCAGAGCGGCTGGGCCTGGTGGCGGTGCTGTTCCTGCTCGACGGCTACCGGCGCCCGAGCCGGGTCCGGGCCCGCATGGGGCTCGGCCTGCTGATCATCGCGGTGTCGCAGCTGTACCGGGCGATCGTGCCCGGCCAGGAGCCGATGGCCGGCCTGGTCTACCCGTCGCTGCGGGTGCTCGGGATGGGCGTCGTGCTCGCCGCGCTGCTGACCATGGCGCTGCGCACGGTGACCCGGATGCAGGACGACTACGACCAGCTCCAGGACACCCTCGGCGAGGCCTCGGCGCTGCTCGAACGGGCCACCGGCCAGACCGCCGACCGCGACCACGAGCTGCGCAACGGGCTGGCCGGTCTGGCCGGAGCGGCGCAGCTGCTGACCACCCGCCCCGGCGGCGAGGACCCCCAGGTCGACCGGATGCGGGAGGCGGTGCTCGCCGAGCTGAACCGGCTGCGCCAGATGCTGCAGACCCCGGTCGCCGTCGACGACGCCGCGGCCGACCCGACGACCGACCGGAGCGACGCCGCCCTGCTCGACTTCGGCCCGGCGTACGCCCCGGTCGCCTCCCCGCCGGGGGCGGACACCGGCGGCGAGCACGACGTCGGGGCGGCCCTGCGCACCCTGGTGGACCTGCGCGACGGCCGCTCCATCACCCTCGACACCCAGGACGACCTGCCCCCGGTCGCGGCGCCCGAGTCGCTGACCCGCCAGGTCGTGACGAACCTGCTGGCCAACTGCGACCGGCACGCGCCCCGGACCCCGGTGGTGGTGCGGGCCCGGCTCGCCGACGAGCCGGGGCTGGTGCCGTCGAGGTCCGCGACCACGGCCCCGGCCTGCCCGACGGGCAGGAGCAGCTCGAGATCGTCCGCGGGCGGCACGACGAGGCCGCCGGCGGCTCCGGGCTCGGGCTGCACATCAGCGCCCAGCTGGCTCAGGAGCACGGCGGCAACCTGGTGCTCCGTACGGTGCACGCACCCCGCGGCTGTCTCGCCGTACTCACACTTCCGGTGGCCCGCTGATCGGGTGACTCCGTGTCCGTGAGCTGCCGTTCCGTCCACGGAAGGTCTATTCGTCGCTCCGAGCCATTCCCACGCGCCCCACGCGATCTCATACTGGGTGACGCAACGGCACGGTGCGATGACGCAATGGTCGTCCGCGCTGCCGTTCGCCGGCACGAAGGAGGTCACATGGCGCACGAGAACGACGGCACCGACCGCAGGACCCCCGCCGCCCCCACGGCCGCGGTCCTGACACCGCCGACGGGCCTGCAGCCCGTCCCGGCGCTGCCCCGGCCGCGCACACCGTCCGAGCCCCGGACCCCGGCCGGTCCGCCGCGCCCGCCGTACCGCAGGTGGGACTGTGCACCTGTGGCCACCCGGAGGAGGTGCACGAGCACTACCGCCCGGGCACCGACTGCGGCAGCTGCGGGCCGCGTGTCTGCGCGGGCTTCCGCTCCGCCGACGAACCGGCGCCGGCCAACCCCCTGCGGCGGTGGCTGCGCCGCCGCTGACCCACACCCCGACATACGAACGGCGCCCCGGGAGCACGGACTCCCGGGGCGCCGTTCGTGTGTGGGTCAGGGCTGCTGGACCGCGGTGGTCCGCTCCGGGTCCGGAGTGGCCTGACCATCGAACTCGCGGGCGGCCAGCGCGCGCACGATCCCGGCGCGCCCCTCGGACACGAGCCGGCGCAGCGACGCCGGCTTCGACTCGTCGGCGAGCCAGGCGTCCGCCGCCGCGACGGTCGGCTCCGCGACCGCCCAGGACGGGAACAGCCCGACGACGACGTTCTGCGCCAGCTCCGAGGTCCGGCGGGCCCACACGCCGTCGATCTCGTCGAAGTAGCGCCGGACGTAGCCGTCGAGCAGGCCGGGGTTCACCGTGGACAGCGCGGGGTGGGAGAACCCGGAGATCGCCGACTCGTTGATCGCGTTCGGCAGGGAGTCGTCGTGCACGGCGCGCTGCCACGCCCGCTCCTTGGCCTCCGCGGTCGGGATCAGCGCGCGGGCCCGCTCGGCCTGCCGCGCCCCGGTGGAGGTGGCGTCGCGCTCGGCCTCCTCGGCGATCTCGGTCTCGCCGGCCTTCCCGTGCGCGACGAGTGCGTGCAGCAGCCGCCAGCGCAGGTCGGCGTCGACGGTCAGGCCCTTCGGCACGTCGACGTCGAGCAGCCAGCCCTTCATCCGGTCCAGGGTGTTCTCCGGCAGCACCGAGGCGGTCAGCGCGTTGACCACCGCCAGCTGGACGTCGGACCCGGGCGGGGCGGTGTCCAGGCGGAACCGCAGCGCGTCGGTCAGCAGCGGCCAGCCGCGGCCCTGCGCCCACTCCGGGGTGCAGTACGACGCCGTCGCGGTCTGGGCCTGCAGCAGGAGCCGCTGCACGACGCCGATCTCGGACTCGGTGTCGAACCCGCCGGCGACCAGGGTGACGAAGTCGCGGGCCTTCAGCTCGGCCTCGCGGGTCATCTCCCACGCGGAGGACCAGCACAGCGTGCGCGGCAGCGACTCGGCGATGTCGCCGATGCGGTCCACCAGGGTCGCGAGCGAGCCCGGGTCCAGGCGCAGCGCGCAGTAGGTGAGGTCGTCGTCGTTGACCAGGACGAGCTTGCCGCGGGGCACCCCGACCAGGTCCGGGACGGGCGTGCGCTCGCCGGAGACGTCGAGCTCGACGCGGTGGGTGCGGACGAGCTTGCCGGTCTCCGGGTCGTCGTCGTAGACGCCGACGGCGATCCGGTGCGTGCGCAGCTCACCGGCGCCCGGCCGGGCTCCGCCCTGGACGACGTCGAAGGAGGTGAACCTGCCGGCGTCGTCGATCTGGAACGACGGGCGCAGCAGGTTCAGGCCGGTGGTGCGCAGCCACTGCGCGCCCCAGTCCGACAGGTCCCGGCCCGACGCCTTCTCCAGCGAGCCCAGCAGGTCGTCGAAGGTGGCGTTGCCCCAGGCGTGGGCGGCGAAGTAGTCGCGCAGCCCGGCGAGGAACGGTTCCAGCCCGACGTAGGCGACGAGCTGCTTGAGGACCGACGCGCCCTTGGCGTAGGTGATGCCGTCGAAGTTCACCTCGACGGCCTGCAGGTCCGGGATGTCCGCGGCGATCGGGTGCGTCGAGGGCAGCTGGTCCTGCCGGTAGGCCCAGGACTTCTCGAGGTTCGCGAAGGTCGTCCAGGCGCCGGTGTACTCGGTCGCCTCGGCCTGGCACAGCACGCTCGCCCAGGTCGCGAAGGACTCGTTGAGCCACAGGTCGTCCCACCAACGCATGGTCACGAGGTCGCCGAACCACATGTGCGCCATCTCGTGCAGGATCGTCTCGGCGCGGCGCTCGTAGAGCGTGCGGGTGACCCGCGACCGGAAGACGTAGTCCTCCAGGAACGTGATCGCGCCGGCGTTCTCCATCGCGCCCGCGTTGAACTCGGGGACGAACAGCTGGTCGTACTTGCCGAACGGGTAGGTCACCCCGAAGTTGCGGTGGTAGAAGTCGAAGCCCTGGCGGGTCTCGGTGAAGATCCGCTCGTGGTCCATGTGCGGGGCCAGCGAGGCGCGGCAGTAGATGCCCAGCGGGATCTCGGCGTGCTCGTCGCGGTAGGTGTCGTGCCAGCTCGCGTACGGACCCGCGATCAGCGCCACCAGGTAGGTGGAGAGGATCTCGGTCCGCTCGAAGCGGTGGACCCCGCCCTCGACGGTCGCCGGCGCGTTGGAGATGACCTTCCAGTCCTCCGGCGCGGTCACGGTGAGGGTGTAGCGGGCCTTGAGGTCGGGCTGGTCGAAGCAGGGGAACAGCCGCTTGCAGTCGGCCGTCTCGAACTGCGAGTACAGGTAGACGGCCTGGTCGACCGGGTCGACGAAGCGGTGCAGGCCCTCACCGGTGTTGGTGTAGAGGCCGGTCGCGACGATCGTCAGCTCGTTGTCGGCGGCCAGACCGGGCAGCGCGAGGCCGTCCTCCTCGGTCCAGCCCGAGACGTCGAGGTCGGCGCCGTTCAGGGTGGCCGAGGTGATGCCGTCGCCGACCCACTCGATCCAGGTGCTCCCGCCGGGCTCGGTGGCGGTGAAGCGCACCGTCGTGGTCACCGCGAACGTCCGCTCGGAGGGGGCTCCGGCGCCGTCGGTCAGGTCGATCGTGACGTCGTAGGTCGACACGTCGAGCAGCGCGGCGCGCTCCTCGGCCTGGGTACGGGTGAGGTTGGGCGGGGTCACGTAGGTCCTCTCCGGGGAGTGGTGTCGTCCGGCATCCAATCACGGTGTGGGCGCGACGCGGTCCGAGGAATCGGGGGCGCGTGGCGTGCGTTGTGTCCGTACATGACGACTGCTGCTGCTGAGAGCGTGTTTGGAAATTCTAGTGGGTTGAGGGTGTCGTGTGTTTCTGCTGGCGGGTGGCGGGGTATCCACGGGCGATGCGGCGGGTGATGTGTTGATCGCGGCCCAGCGGATCATGCTTCGGATGTGGTGGGGTGGCGTTCGTAGTCTCGCGCGCCAGGCGTCGGTGTGCGGTGAGCCAGGCCAGGGTCCGTTCGACCACCCACCTTCGTGGGAGGACGGTGAATCCGCGCTGCTCGGTGGCTTGCGGATGATCTCGATCGTTGTCTGCAGGATCGTGGCGGCCCAGTCGGCAGCTCGCCCGGCGAGCCCGTGCGTCGGCGTAGACGAACCGCACCCTGGTGCGCAGGTAGAGGTTGAGCAGGATCGGCTTGGCGCCGTCGCGGTCCTGTACCGAGGCCGAGCACAACATCGTGGTCAGCAGCAGACCGAGGGTGTCGGTCACGATGAACCGTTTCCGTCCGCCTGTCTTCTTACCCGGCGTCGTAGCCGCGGGAGTCCTGGCCGACGGTGTCGGCGCCCTTGACGACTGGGAATCGATGATCCCCGCACTCGGTCCGGATCACGGCCCTCGGCGATACGTAACTGCCCCCGCACGACCGGGAGGATCTTCTCGGTGACCTTCTGCTGTTCCCACTGGTTGAAGTACCAGTAGACGGTCTGCCAGGGCGGGAAGTCCACCGGCAACGCCGCCAGGCACACCCGGTCCGCACGACATACAAGATCGCGTCCAGCACGTCCCGAGACGAGCATGAGCAAACAGGCCGCCCCGCCGCGCGAGCGGCGGTAAACAACGGCTCGATCACCACCCACTGGCATCACTGGTGTCCGAGGG
>NZ_JAHLJA010000039.1:0-68888 GCF_020496245.1 Pseudonocardia sp. ICBG601
TCGGCGACGACGAGCTCGACCGGTCCGGGGGGCAGCCAGGACAGGTCGCCCAGGCAGTCCGCCAGCGCGTCGAGGTTGTGGCCGTAGTACTCGGGGAAGCTCAGCGCCCGGCCGAGGGCGGCCAGGACCGCGGTGCGGTCCGCGGCCCCCTCGACGACGGCGACGAGACCGGAGCCACCGGCCCGCCCCCGGGCCGCGTCGACGGCGGGGGCGGTTCCGGCGCTCTCACGGGGAAGGGTGCTCACCTCGAGACGTCTACCACGACGAACGAGGCGTAGTGGTCGGCCGTGTAGTAGTACTCCCCGCCCGATCCGGTGACGATCCGCCGGGCACCGCGGGTGCTCGACCCGGGGGTCGTCACGGTGAACTCCTTGTAGTAGCCCGAGGACTTCGCGGGCAGGATCCCCTCCCGGTTCTGGAAGGTCGTCCCGTCCTGGCTGTACGGGTACGGCCCGCCGGAGCGGATCAGCCGGTAGGTGTCGGTGGCCTGCGACGGCAGCGACGACAGCGCCCGCACCGGCAGCCCGGACTCCTCCTCCCCCGGCACGGCGGCCGGGGCGGCGGGAGCGGCGACGGCGGCCGGCACGGCCGGGGCGGGTGCGGCGACGGCCGCGGCGGGCAGGGCGAGGCCGAGGACGGCCAGTACGGCGACGAGCGCCCCGACGATCAGGGCACGCAGCCCGACCGCGCATCCGGTCGAATGATCATGGTCCGGACGCTAGGTTGCGTCACCCTTTCGGGTACAGGTTTCGCAACGAACCGTCACGGGCTCGTCACCCGCCGTTTCCATGACCGGCGCGACGACCACCCTCCGTTCGCCCGCCGACCGCGCCGACCGGCCCCTGACAGGCGATGATCACGACCGGTCACCGCGCCGGCGCACCCGGTCACCGTGTCCTGCGTCGCACCGGTGTTCTACGCACAGTAAAAGAGCGTTGGAGCGGGTACAACGGAGTTCGAGAGACCAGGAACGACTGCGCATGACACGCCCCGACCCCGACACGTTCAACGGAGAACGTCGCATGACCGCAGAGTTGATTCACCCCCTGCCCGAGGCTCCCCCACCCGTGGAGACCCCGGCACCCCAGGCCGGCCGCTCGACCGTGGACCGGCTGCTGGACTCGATCGACGACCTGGTGCGCCGCCACCGCGCGCTCGCCGCACACGACGGCGCCTCCGCCGCCCTGCACGCCGAGCTGATCGCGGCCGAGCTGGACCAGCAGGTCGCGATCCTCCGGACGATGCCCCGCCAACCCGGCGGCTGACCGAACGGGTCAGAGCTCGGCGGCCGCCGGGATGATCTCCGACCCGAACACCCGCAACGGCTCGATCGCCGCCACGTCCGGCACCATGGTGTGCACGTGCTGCACGCCGAGTGCCGCATAGCCGCGCAGCTCCTCGACCGCCGCCTTCGGATCGGCCGGGTCGAGCCGCGTCATGACCGTCTTCTCGATCTCGTCGTAGTCGCGCCCCACCTCCTCGCAGCGGGTGCGCAGCACGTCCAGCTTGCGCTCCAGCTCGGGGCCGCCGAACAGGTTGCACGCGTCGGCGTACTGCGCGACCAGGCGCAGCGTCTTCCTCTCCCCACCACCGCCGATCAGGATCGGCGGGTGCGGCCTGCGCAGCGGCTGCGGTGTGTTCAGTGTGGCGCCGAGCCGGTAGTGGGTGCCCTCGAAGGGGCCGTCGTCGTCGCTCCACATCTGCCGGGCGATGCGCAGCGTCTCCTCCAGCCGCTCGAACCGCTCCGCCGTCGGCGGGAAGAACAGTCCGAGCCCGGTGGCCTCCTCGTCGTTCCAGGCGGCGCCGATGCCCAGCATCGCGCGGCCCTTCGACAGCACGTCCAGAGTGGTCACGGCCTTCACCAGCAGACCAGGGTCGCGGTAGGTCACCGCGGTCACCCAGGCCAGCAGGTCGACCTTCTCGGTGCGGGCCGCCAGGTAGCCGAGCACGGTGTAGGCCTCGAGCATGTCGGTCTCGACCGGTCCGACCGGCCGGATCTGCCAGAGGTGGTCCATGACGCTCACCCGCGCGAAGCCCTGTTCCTCGGCCGCCGCGGCGATCCGGGACAGGTCGTCGGCCAGCCCGGCCGGGACGGCCGGGTAGGTGAAGTCCGCGATGTGCAGTCCGATCCTCACAGCTGTCCTCCCATAAACGGAGCAATCTCCGTTTACGAGCGTAGCCCTCCCCCGGCGACGGGCGCCACCGCACGCATCGGACCACGGGCGTCGCCGGTTCGGTCGACTCCATCACGTCGCGCACAACCGTTCGGTGCGGTTCACTGGCGTCGTGATCGCGCTCGTGCGGAGGCTGCACATCGACCTCGCCCGGACGGCCGGGGCGCTCTGTCCGCGCCCCTGAACCGCCGCCTCTGATCAGCCGCCCCCGCACACGTATCGCACCCCTGGGAGTTCACCCATGCCCCTCGTCACCTTCGCCGTCAGCGGTCAGGGCACCGGCGTCGCGCAGACCGTCGCGGTCGATGGCGCCGACTACGTCATCGAGACCGACGCCTACCCCGCCTTCGGCGGCAAGGACGAGCACCCCAGCCCGCTCGCCTACACGCTCGCCTCGCTGTCGTCGTGCAACCAGGTCACCAGCTCGATCGTCGCGAAGGAGCTCGGAATCACGATCGAGCACGTGCGCTTCGACGTCGCCGCCGACTTCAACCCGACGACGATGACCACCGGCACCCACCGCGACGGCGAGACCACCTTCCAGAACCTGCGGATCGACGCCGTCATCACCACCGACGGCACCGACGAGCAGGTCGCGCAGCTCGCCCGCGAGACCGAGCGCCGCTGCCCGGTGTCGCAGCTGTTCGCCCTGGCCGGGGTGTCGATCACCAGCACCTGGACGAAGGCCTGAGGTCCTAGTCTGCGGGGGTGGCAGACACCGTCGACTCCCCCGAGCTCGTCCACCTGGCCGTCGAGGCCGGGATCGCGACCATCACCCTGGACTCGCCGCGCAACCGCAACGCGCTCTCGGCGCAGCTGCGCCGGGAGCTGATCGCGCACCTCGACGCGGCGATCGCCGACGACGCGGTGCGGGTGATCGTGCTGACCCACACCGGCACGGTGTTCTGCGCGGGCATGGACCTGCGGGAGTCGCGGGGCGCGGGCGCCGAGCAGCAGGGTGTCACCGAGGTGCCGCGGATCCTGACCACGCTGTGGGACTCCCCGAAGCCGGTCGTCGCCCGCCTGTCGGGGCCGGCCCGCGCCGGCGGGGTCGGGATCGTGGCGGCGTGCGACATCGCCGTCGCCGCCGAGTCGGTCACCTTCGCCTTCTCCGAGGTCCGGATCGGGGTGGTGCCCGCGGTCATCTCGGTGACCGTCCTGCCGCGGCTGTCCGCCCGCGCCGCGCACGAGCTCTTCCTCACCGGGGAGACCTTCGACGCGCGGCGCGCGGTGGCCGTCGGGCTGATCAACAGCGCCGTCCCGGCCGAGGCCCTCGACGACGAGGTGGCCCGCTACACCGGGATGCTGCGCCTCGGTGCGCCCGGCGCCCTGGCCGGGACGAAGGCGATGCTGCGGCGCGAGCGCCCGGCGGCGCTGAGCGACGACTTCGCCGCGATGAACACGCTGTCCGCGTCCTACTTCGCCTCCGAGGAGGGGCAGGAGGGCATCCGGGCCTTCGGGGAGAAGCGGACGCCGTCCTGGGTGCCGCAGGGCTGAGCCCGTTGCCCCCGGCCCCGGCCCCGGCCCGGCCTGGCTGGCCCGGCCCGGCCTCGCCTCGCCCCGCCCTGGCCCGGCGCGCCTGGCCCCGCCTCGCCCTGACCCGGCCCGGCTCGCCACGCCCTGGCCTGAGCCGGTCCGGCCCGGCCCGGCGAGTGGCACGTCAGGCACCTCGGACCCCCTCGGCCGGGTTCACGGCGTACCACTCGGCGCGTGGTCCAGGGCCCGGCCGATCTCCGCGACGATGCGCCGGGGCTCGTCGCGCAGGTCGAACCGGGTGTAGCGGTAGATCCGCCACCCGGCGTCGACGAGGCGGGTCACTCTCGTGGCGTCGCGCAGGACCCGGTCGGGGCCGGTGTGGTCGGCGCCCTCGTACTCGATACCGACGCGGACCGCGGGGTAGGCGAGGTCGAGCCACACCGCGCGGCGCCGGACGTCGTCGAGCACCGGGTGCTGGGCCTGCGGTCTCGGCAGCCCGGCCCGGACCAGGAGCAACCGCAGCCGGGTCTCGGGTGGGGACGCGGCGCGCCGGTCGGCGAGCCCCAGGACGCCGGGGACCCTGGACACCCCGCGCAGGCCCCGGTAGCGGACCGCGAAGTGCAGCAGCAGGTCCGGGGAGAACCCGTGCCGAAACGCCAGCGCGTCCACCGCGACGACGGCGTCGGTCTCGTCCTCACCACGGGCGAGGTCGAACGCGGTGCGCAAGGGCGTGGTGACCCGGATCCCGTCGCGCCACCCGATCTCACCGGGGTGCAGCCGGTCGCGGCGCACGCGCACCCCGGCCGGGGCCCGGGCCCGGACCGGGAGCAGCACCTCGACCGGCGCCCCGGCCGGCGCGCACGGAGCACCGGACAGCTCCGCCGCGGCCCATCCCGCGATCACCCCGCGACCGCCGGACCAGCGGGACACCGCCCGGCACCGGTCGGCGTGCCCGAGCGGGACGAGGTGCCGGGCGGCCCAGGTGTCGGGCAGCACCCGGACGAACGCCGGCCCCTGCAGCCGTCGCGCCGTCACGAGACCGGCTCGGACAGCGGCCGAGCCGCGGAAGATCAGGGGCCACCCCGGTACGTCCACCGGCGCAGGATCGCCGGGACACCGCGCCGGGCGGGGCCGTTCGGCGTCCCCGGTGTGCGATCGCGAACCAGTTCGGTCGCCGGGGTGCGCCGAGTGGCACACCACGGACCCGGGACCGGCCCCGACGGGTTCACCGCGTACCACTCGGCGGGCACGTTCGGCGCCCCGGCGGGGCCGAGCGCGTGCGGCGGGGCGAGAGGCGTGCGGCAGGCGGGGGGGTGCTCGGCGGAGCGGGAGGTGAAGCGGAGGGGCGGCGGGGCGGGGCGGAGGCGCGGGCCGTCGGAGCGCGGGGAGCCACCGGGCGCGCCTACCCTGGAAGGCATGCCCTCCCCCGCCGTCACCACCGACCCGGGTGCGGCGCTGGATCTGCTCGCCGGGCGACGCCTGGTCGTCCTCACCGGGGCCGGGCTGTCCACCGACTCCGGCATCCCGGACTACCGCGGCCCGGGCTCGCGCCCGCGCAACCCGATGACCTACTCCGAGTTCGTCTCCGGCGAGGCCGCACAGCAGCGGTACTGGGCACGCAGCCACGTCGGCTGGGCCCGGATGCGCCGCGCCGACCCCAACCCCGGGCACCGCGCGCTGGCCGCGCTGGGGGCCGCGGGCGTCGTCGACGGGCTGGTCACGCAGAACGTCGACGGCCTGCACACGGTGGCCGGCAGCCGCGGCGTCGTCGACCTGCACGGGCGCATCGACGAGGTCGTCTGCCTGGACTGCCGACGGATCACCGCCCGCGACGCGCTGGCGGCCCGGCTCACCGCGCTGAACCCCGGCTTCACCGAGGCGCACAGTGCGCAGGTCGAGACCGCCCCGGACGGCGACGCCGCGGTGGAGATCACCGACGGGTTCCGGATCGCGCCGTGCGCATCCTGCGGCGGGGTCCTCAAGCCGCACGTCGTGTTCTTCGGGGAGAACGTGCCGAAGGACCGGGTGGCGCGGTGCTACGCGATGGTCGCCACGCTGACCCCCGAGGACGGTGCGCTGCTCGTCGCCGGGTCCTCGCTGACCGTCATGTCGGGGCTGCGGTTCGTCCGGGCCGCCCACCGGGCGGAGGTGCCGGTCGTGATCGTCAACCGCGGGGCGACCCGGGGCGACGAGCTCGCCGACCTGCGCGTCGACGCGGGCTGCTCGGAGGCCCTGACCGCGCTGGCGGCCCAGCCGGTCTGAGTGCTCAGGCCCTGCCGTCGCGGCGCCCGCGGGGCGTGTCGAAGCGCCGGGTGGGCGCGGTCGACCCCGATCGCGACCAGCGCGCACGCGGGCAGGACCACCACCGTCACGAACACGACCTGCACCACGAACGGCAGGCCGGTGAGCCACAGCTCGAACGCGTCCCAGCCGTCGATGATCGTGCGCACACTCCACACGGTAGTCCCCGCGCCCAGGCATTAGGTTCGGGGCCATGTTCGCTGTCTACGCGCAGGAGCCCAACGCCGACGCTCCCCTCGACTCCCTCGTCGTGGGCGAGCGGCCCGACCCCGAGGTCCCCGACGGCTGGGTCTCCGTCACCGTCTCCGCCGCCAGCCTCAACATGCACGACCTGTGGACGCTGCGCGGGGTCGGCATCAAGCCCGACCAGTTCCCGATGATCCTCGGCTGCGACGGCGCCGGGACCCTCGACGACGGCACCGAGGTCGTCCTCTACCGATCATCGGCGACCCGGACTGGCGCGGCGACGAGACCCTCGACCCGAAGCGCACCCTGCTCACCGAGCGCCACCAGGGCACGATGGCCGAGAAGGTGATCGTCCCGGCGCGCAACGCGGTCCCCGCCCCGAAGGGCCTCACCCCCGGCCAGGGCGCCGTGCTCGGCACCGCCTGGCTGACCGCGTACCGGATGCTGTTCACCAAGTCGGGCCTGCAGCCGGGCCAGACCGTGCTCGTCCAGGGTGCCTCCGGCGGCGTCTCGACGGCGCTGATCCAGCTGGGCCGCGCCGCGGGCCTCCAGGTGTGGGTCACCGGCCGCGACGAGGAGAAGCGCGCGCTGGCCGAGCGGCTCGGCGCGCACGCCACCTTCGAGTCCGGCGCGAAGCTGCCGGGCAAGGTCGACGCCGTCATGGAGTCGGTCGGCGAGGCCACCTGGAAGCACTCCATGCGGGCACTGCGCCCCGGTGGCCGCATCGTCCTCTGCGGCTCCACCTCGGGCCCGAACCCGCCCGCGGACCTCCAGCGGCTGTTCTTCCTCCAGCTCGAAGTGGTCGGCTCGACCATGGGGACGCGGCAGGAGCTCGTGGATCTCATGAACTTCGTCGCGACGGCCGGGATCGCGCCGGAGATCGGGACCGAACTGCCGATGGACTCCGCGAAGGAGGCGTTCGAGGCGATGTCCGCGGGGCGGACGGCGGGGAAGATCGTCCTGACCCGCTGATCCGTTACGAGATCCGGGTGTGATGCATTCGTGATGTCGTTGGGTCACGTCAAGCGGTCTACGAAATGCCTGGTCGTCGCCCTGTCGGTCATCGCTGCGTGACGACCGCCCGGCGCTCGGGGGACGTTTGCCCAGGACAGGGTCGGATTTCGCCCGTTCGGCAAGTACAGTGCGTCATCGTGACCGAGCCTTTCAGTCGACGGGCGTCGGGGACTGCCACCATGGCTGCCCCGACGCCTGGAGCCGCGGGTGTCGTCGAGTTCCTGGACCGGGTCGACCACGCCGTGGCCACAGCCCTGCCCACCAACCCGTCCTCGACGGACGTCAGCCGTGACGGCTGGCGCGTCCTGTTGATGCTCGCCCGCGGCACCGGCCGCAGCATGGGCGAGGTCGCGGGACACACGTCGCTGCCCGCCCCCACGGCCACCCGGATCGTGGACCGCCTCGTCGAGAAGAAGCTGGCCTACCGGTCGGCCGACCCGCTCGACCGGCGCCGTGTGCTGGTGCACCTGTCTGCCGAGGGACGGACGGTCGTCGAGTCCGTCTGCCAGCGGGTGCAGCGCATCCTGTCGCCGCGCCGTGCCCCCGCCGCCCGGCCCGCGCCGTGCGACGGGCCGATCCCCGGCCCCCGGGCAGGCCTGGCCATGTAAGCGGCCCCCGCGCTCCCCGCCCCCCACCACGTACACGTCGGGCCCGACTCCCCCGCTGGGAGTCGGGCCCGCTTCGCGTCCGGGGCTACTTCTTGGGCTTCTCGGTGGCCGTACCGCCCCCGGTGGACAGCGCGGCGACGAAGGCCTCCTGCGGGACGTCGACGCGGCCGATCGTCTTCATCCGCTTCTTGCCCTCCTTCTGCTTCTCCAGCAGCTTGCGCTTGCGGGAGATGTCGCCGCCGTAGCACTTGGCGAGGACGTCCTTGCGGATCGCGCGGATCGTCTCGCGGGCGATGATCCGGGCGCCGACGGCGGCCTGGATCGGCACCTCGAACTGCTGGCGCGGGATGAGCTCGCGGAGCTTGGTCGCCATCGAGGTGCCGTAGGAGTACGCCGACTCCTTGTGCACGATCGCGGAGAACGCGTCGACGGCCTCGCCCTGCAGCAGGATGTCGACCTTGACCAGGTCGGCGACCTGCTCGCCGGCCTCCTCGTAGTCGAGGCTGGCGTAGCCGCGGGTGCGCGACTTCAGGTTGTCGAAGAAGTCGAAGATGATCTCACCGAGCGGCATCGTGTAGCGCAGCTCGACGCGGGTCTCGGACAGGTAGTCCATCCCGCCGAGCTGGCCGCGCCGACTCTGGCACAGCTCCATGATGGTGCCGACGAACTCCGACGGCGCCAGGATGGTGATCTTGGTGATCGGCTCGCGGACCTCGGCGACCTTGCCCACCGGCCAGTCGCTGGGGTTGGTCACCTCGATCTCCTCGCCGTCGTCGGTGGTGACCTGGTAGACGACGTTGGGCGCGGTGGAGATCAGGTCGAGGTCGAACTCGCGCTCGAGGCGCTCGCGGGTGATCTCCAGGTGCAGCAGGCCGAGGAAGCCGCAGCGGAAGCCGAAGCCGAGCGCGGCCGAGGTCTCCGGCTCGTAGGTGAGGGCGGCGTCGTTGAGCTGCAGCTTGTCCAGCGCCTCGCGCAGGTCGGGGTACTGCGAGCCGTCGATCGGGTAGAGCCCGGAGTAGACCATCGGCTGTGGCTCGCGGTAGCCGGTCAACGGGTCGGTGGCCCCGTTGCGCTTGGAGGTGACGGTGTCGCCGACCTTGGACTGGCGGACGTCCTTCACCCCGGTGATGAGGTAGCCGACCTCGCCGACGCCGAGGCCGTCGGACGGCTTGGGCTCCGGGGAGACGATGCCGATCTCGAGCAGCTCATGCTCGGCGCCGGTGGACATCATCTTGATCTTCTCGCGCGGCGAGAGCTTCCCGTCCACGACGCGGATGTAGGTGATGACGCCGCGGTAGGTGTCGTAGACCGAGTCGAAGATCATCGCCCGGGCGGGCGCGTCGGCGTCGCCGACCGGGGCGGGGACCTGGGCGATGACGGCGTCGAGCACCGCCTCCACACCCTCACCGGTCTTCGCGCTGCACCGCAGCACGTCCTCCGGCTCGCAGCCGGTGATGTGCGCGATCTCCGCGGCGTAGCGCTCCGGATCCGCGGCGGGCAGGTCGATCTTGTTGAGGACCGGGATGATGTGCAGGTCCTTCTCCATGGCCAGGTACAGGTTGGCCAGGGTCTGCGCCTCGATCCCCTGCGCGGCGTCGACCAGCAGGATCGCGCCCTCGCACGCCTCGAGCGCCCGGGACACCTCGTAGGTGAAGTCGACGTGGCCCGGGGTGTCGATCAGGTGCAGCACGTGCTCGGTCTCGACGCCGTCGGCGTTCTTCGCGGTCCACGGCAGCCGGACGTTCTGCGCCTTGATCGTGATGCCGCGCTCGCGCTCGATGTCCATCCGGTCCAGGTACTGGGCCCGGGCGTCACGATCGCTCAGTACCCCCGTGACCTGCAGCATCCGGTCGGCCAGGGTCGACTTCCCGTGGTCGATGTGGGCGATGATGCAGAAGTTCCGGATGCGCTCCGGCGGGGTGAACGTGCGGTCGGCGTACGTCGTCACTCGGCTGTACTCGGCTTTCGCTCATGCGTGGGGCTTCGGGCACTTCGGGTGCTCAGGGCACTCGGGGCTCGGGGCACTGGGACCCATCGTCCCATGTCGGGCCGGGCGGCCGCCGTGGTGGCACCGCAGGTCGTCACACGCTGTTCACGCCGGGCGTCCCCGCGTTGCCCCGACGCGGCCGATCGCGCACGATCGAACGGCCAGGAGCCGAGTCCCCAACCCGGAGGAGTCACCGTGTCGGTCACCCCCGTCCCCCCGCTCGACCGGCTGAGCGCGGCGCGTGTCGTGCTCGCCCGGAAGAAGAAGCTGGGCCTGACCTGGGACAAGATCGCCGAGGCACTGGGCCGCTCGCTGGAGTGGTCCACCTCGGCCCTGCTCGGGCAGCAGACGCTGACCCGCGAGCAGGCCGAGGCCGCAGGCTCCCTGCTGGACCTGACGACGACGTCGTCGACGCCCTCACCCTCCCGCCGGAGCGCGGAGCGGCCGCGGTGGACCTCACCGACCCGCTGGTCTACCGCCTCTCGGAGATGGTGCAGGTGTACGGCACGACGATCTCCGAGCTGGTCCGCGAGGAGTTCGGCGACGGCATCGTGTCCGCGATCGACTTCGAGCTGGACCTGCAGCGCGTCGCCGACCCGAAGGGCGACCGAGCCGTGATCACGCTGAACGGGAAGTTCCTGCCCTACCGCGTCTGGTGACCCGGAACAGGGGGCGAGGACGCCGCTGGTAACCTTGTGCGTCGAGCGCTCGGCGTGCTCGCCCGAAACGGCCTGGACCCTCTCTCCAGTGATGCTGTTCGGTGCCGCCGGAGCGGACCCGGACGTACACAAGACCAGCCGACCAGCAGGCAGGAAGACCAGAGGCAGACGTGGCCAACATCAAGTCGCAGATCAAGCGTGTCAAGACCAACGAGAAGCGCCGGCAGCGCAACAAGTCGGTGAAGTCGTCGGTCAAGACCGCGATCCGCCACTTCCGCGAGGCCGCCGACTCCGGCGCCGACAACGTCGTGGAGCTGCAGCGCAAGGCGGCCAAGGCCCTCGACAAGGCGGCCGGCAAGGGCGTCATCCACAAGAACCAGGCGGCGAACCGCAAGTCGGCCCTGGCCAAGCGTCTCAACGACGTCCAGGCCTGAGCCACCCCAGTTCCCCCACGACGGCGCCGCCCCATCGGGGCGGCGCCGTCGTCGTGTTTCCGGACCTGTCGTGCCCCCGGGCCGGAGCCCGTGCGCGTGCTGCGGGCGCGGGGCTCAGCGCGGGGTGCGGGCGGACACGACCGCCAGCACGGCCCGCTCCAACGCGTACCCCGCGTCCGCGGCGGCCCCCTTGACGTCGGCGTTCACCCGGGCGGTCCGCCGCGATGGCGACGGCGAGCTGCTCCGGACGCCACTGCCGGACCGTCTGCTGCGCCTTGCGGATCTTCCACGGAGGCATGCCCAGCTCACTGGCCAGCCGGTTCGGGTCGCCCCGCCCGGCCGAGCCGACCTTGGCCAGGGTGCGCACCGAGTCCGCGAGCGCGTCGGCGATCAGGACGTGCGGGACACCGAGCACCAGCGCCCACCGCAGCGCCTCCATCGCCGCCCGCCGGTCCCCCGCGACCGCCGCGTCGGCCACCGCGAAGCCGGAGGACTCGGCCCGGCCGCGGTGGTAGCGCCGCACCCCGGCCTCGTCCACGGCACCGCCGGTGTCCGCGACGAGCTGTCCGGCCGCGGCCGCCAGCTCCCGCAGGTCCGACCCGACCGCCTCGACCAGTACCGCGAGCGCACCGGGGGTGATGGTGCCGCCGTGGCGGCGCACCTCGTCGCGCACGAAGTCCGACCGCTCGTCGGCGCGGGTGATGCGGTTGCAGGTGACGGTGTGCGCCCCGGCCTTGCGCATCAGGTCCAGGACCGCCTTGCCCTTCGCCCCCCCGGCGTGTTGGACCACCAGCACGATCCCGTCGGCCGGGTCCTTCACGTAGTCGGCGAGGGCGGCGGTCATGTCCTTGTTCGCATCCTGGCCATGGGTGAGCACGATCACCCTGCCCTCCGCGAAGAGCGAGGGGCTGAGGTGCCCGGCGAGCTCGCCGGGTGCCACCTCGGAGGTGCGGAAGCGGCGCAGCTCGGTCTCCGGATCGCGCTGCCGGGCGCGCCGGACCAGGTCGGACACCGCCCGCTCGGCCAGGAACTCCTCGTCCCCGACGACCAGCTGCAGCGGGCCCGGTTCGCTCGTGCTGCTCACACCCCCATGGTGGCCCACACCCCCGACAACGGGTGAGCCGCGTCCCGGCACGACGACCTCGTCTGGCGGTGCGGTGCCCGGTTCGCGTACCGTCGTCGTCGATTCCGGCGCTCGGCGTCCGGAGCACCACAACCGCATATGGCTCATCCAGAGGGGCAGAGGGAACGGCCCGTTGAAGCCCCGGCAACCGGCGTCGCACGACGATCCGCCCAGACCTGCGCGTTCCGCGCGGCGAGGACGTCGACGAACACGGTGCCAATTCCGGCCCGCCACCTCCGGCGGGACAGATGAGGAGATCTCGTGACTCTCACTGCTGCGCCCGAAACCACCTCTGCCTACGACCTGGGCTCCGCGCGCGCGCTCGCGTGCCGCGAGTGCCGCCACGAGACCCCGCTCGCCGCGGAGTTCGCGTGTCCGCGCTGTTTCGGCCCCCTCGAGGTGGCCTACGACTTCCCGACGGTCACCCGCGCCTCCATCGAGGTCGGCCCGAAGTCGATCTGGCGCTACAAGGACCTGCTGCCGGTCCCCTCGACCGTCGAGCAGCACGCGAACACCGAGCCCGGCCTGACCCGGCTGATCGAGGCCGACAACCTGGCCCGCGCCCTCGGCGTCCGCAAGATCTGGATCAAGGACGACACGGGCAACCCGACGCACTCGTTCAAGGACCGCGTCGTCGCCGTCGCGCTCGCCGCCGCCCGTGAGCTCGGCTTCTCGGTGCTGTGCTGCCCCTCCACGGGCAACCTCGCCAACGCCGTGGCCGCCGCGGCCGCCCGTGCCGGCTGGGACTCGGTCGTGCTGGTCCCGTCCTCGCTGGAGCAGGCGAAGATCGTCACCACCGCCGTCTACGGCGGCACCCTGCTCGCCGTCGACGGCAACTACGACGATGTCAACCGGCTCGCCACCGAGCTGGCCGCCGAGCACGAGGACTGGGCGTTCGTGAACGTCAACGTCCGCCCGTACTACGCCGAGGGCTCGAAGACCCTGGGCTACGAGGTCGCCGAGCAGCTCGGCTGGCGGCTCCCGCAGCAGGTGGTCGTCCCGGTCGCATCCGGCTCCCAGCTCACCAAGATCGACAAGGGGTTCACCGAGCTCGGCACCCTGGGTCTGGTCGAGCCCACCCCCTACACCGTGTTCGGCGCCCAGGCCACCGGCTGCTCGCCGGTCGCGCGGGCCTTCGAGGCCGGTCACGACGTGATCCAGCCGCAGAAGCCGGACACCATCGCGCGCTCGCTGGCGATCGGCAACCCGGCCGACGGTCCGTACGTCCTCGACTCGGTGCGCCGCACCGGCGGCTCGGTCGGGCACGTGTCCGACGAGGAGGTCGTCGCCGGCATCCGGCTCCTGGCCCGTACCGAGGGCGTGTTCGCCGAGACCGCGGGCGGGGTCACCATCGCGACCACCAAGAAGCTGCTCGAGGCCGGGGCGCTCGACCCCGACGCCGAGACCGTCCTGATGATCACCGGTGACGGGCTCAAGACCCTCGACGCCGTCTCCGGCGAGGTCGGCCCGACGGCGACCGTGCCGTCGACGTCCTCCGCGGTCCGCGAGGCGCTGGCGAACCGGGGCTGACCGGCCCCGACGGCCGGGAGCCGGACGGGGGTCGCCACGCGCGACCACCGTCAGCCCGGCCGGGTCGTCGCCGGTCAGGGCCAGGTCACCGGACCGGTCGGTGCGTGCGACCACGATGCCCGCCCCGGCCAGCCGGTCCACCAGCTCCGGGTTGGGGTGCCGGTAGCTGTTGCCGTTGCCGACGCTGATCACCGCCGCACGCGGCGCGGCGGCGGTGAGCAGGTCCGGGACCACCTTGCGGGACCCGTGGTGGGGCATCTTCAGGACGTCGGCCCGCAGGTCGGCCCCGGAGTGGAGCAGATCGTCCTGGGCGGCCAGTTCGGCGTCGCCGGTCAGCAGGATCGTCGCGGCCGGGGTGGTGGCGCGCAGCAGCAGCGAGATGTCGTTCACCGCCGTCCCGTCGTCGCCGTCGACCGTCAGGGGCGGGTGGACCGGGCCGAGGACCTGCAGGCGCAGCTCCGGCCACCCCAGCTCCATCCCGCGCACGAGCCCCACCACGGGAGCCCCGGCCCGCTCGGCGTGCCGGGTGATCTCGCGCAGCCCCGACGCCGGTTCCCGCACCGGCCCGACGGCGATCCCGCCCGCGGCCCGACCGCGCAGCGCGCCGGCGAGGCCGCCGTCGTGGTCGGCGTGGAAGTGGGTGATCACCACGAGCTCCAGGACCCGGACCCCGAGCCGGTCCAGGCAGGTGTCGACGGCGTCGTCGGTCGGCCCGGTGTCGACCAGGACGGCGTGCCCCGGGGTGCCGGTGGCGAGGACGAGCGCGTCGCCCTGACCCACGTCGCAGGCCACCATCCGCCACCCGGTGGGCGGCCAGCCGGGCGGGGCGAACCGGGTCGGGACGAGGACGACGAGGAGCCCGACCAGCAGCGCCAGCAACAGCGCCCGCAGCCGCGGCACCCGGCCCATCGCCAGCAGCACGACGAGCACCCCGGTGAGCAGCAGCGCGCCACCCGCGCCCGCGGGCCACGGCACGGTGGCGCCGGGCACCGCGGCGGCCCGGTCCCCGACCACGACCAGCCACCACACGAACGGCCCCGCCAGCCAGGCGCAGCACCACGCAGCGGCCGGGCTCACCGCGGACAGCACCGCACCGAGCACGCCCAGCACCGTCGCGGGGGCGACCGCGGGCGCCGCGAGCAGGTTCGCCACCACGGTGACCAGCCCGACTCCCCCGTTGAGCCCGGCGATCACCGGCGCGGTGGCCAGCGCCGCGGCGACCGGGACGACCAACGCCTCGGCCGGCCCGGACGGCAGCCCGCGCCGTCGCAGCGCCGCCGTCCACCCCGGCCCGAGCAGCACCAGCGCACCGGTGGCGACGACGGACAGCACGAAACCCGCGTCGACGGCCAGGGCGGGGACGGCCAGCAGCAGGCCGAGCACGGCCACCGCCAGCGCGGGCACCGCGGACCGCGCCCGGCCGGCGGCGAACGCGATGAGCACGACCCCGCCCATCACCGCCGCACGCAGCACCGACGGCGACGGCCGGGCCAGCACGACGAACCCGACCAGGGCGAGCATCGCCACTGCGGCCGCGATCCGCGGGTCGGTCCGGAACAGGCGCAGCAGGAGCAACACCGCCCCGGTCACGATCGCGACGTTGGCGCCGGAGACGGCCGTGAGGTGCGCGAGCCCCGCGGTCCGGAAGTCCTGCTCGGTCTCGGCGAGCTGGGCGCGGGTGTCCCCGATCGCGAGCCCGGGCAGCAGCCCCGCCGGTGCCTCGGGCAGTGCGGAGACCGCCGCGTCGCGCAGGCCGTCGCGCAGGGCCCCGGCCCCGGTCTGCCACCACGGCGGCGCGGTCACGTCCTGCGGTGCGCCGCGGACCTTCAGCACGGCGACCGTGAGGTCGGGACGCTGTGCGGGCATGAGCAGCCCGGCGGCAGAGACCTCCTGGCCGGGGAGCAGCCCGGTCCACTCCGCTGCCGGGGCCAGGAGCAGGAGCTTCCCGCCGGTGGTCGCCCGACCGCCGCCGACGGTGGCCGTGACGAGCTCGGTGGGGACCAGCGCCATCGCCCGGGCGGCGCCGGACTCGTCTCCACCGCCGGTGGTGCTGCGCAGGATCCGGGGGTCGTCGGTGAGCCGGACGCGGACCTCGGCGGCGGCGCCGCGGTCGGCGGGCCCGCGCAGCGGGTGCGACGCCAGCGCGGCCGCGTGGACGGTGCCCAGGACGGCCGCGACGAGCGCGCACCCGGCCGCGGCGAGCACGATCGAGGACGGCGCCGCGGCGCGGGCACTGGTCCGGGCACGGAGCAGCGTGACCGTCAGGGCGAGCGCCGCGAGGACGGCGGCGGTGATCCCGCCCGCGGTGCCGCCGAGCAGCCCGGCGAGGACGGCGGCCCAGGTGGCGAGCGCGGCCGGGACGAGGCGCAGGTCGGGTGGGGCGGGACGTTCCTGCTGCTCCGCACGCTCGTCGTCGCGCTCCCCGGGCACCGGTTCGGGCAGGCAGGCTCCGGCGCGGGTCACACCCGCACCAGTTCCTGGAGCTGGGCGAAACGGCGCTCGCCGATGCCGTCGATCTCGCGCAGCTGCTCGACCCGGCTGAAGCGCCCGTTGGCGCTGCGCCAGTCGATGATCTTCTTCGCGGTGACCGGGCCGACGCCGGGCAGGGCGTCGAGGTCCGAGAGGGTGGCGGTGTTCAGGTCGATCTTCCCGCCGGGTGCGGCGGGTGCGGCGGCCGCGCCCGGTTCGGTGCCCGACGCCGGCTCGGAGCCCGGGGCGGGCAGCACCGGCGCGGCGTCGGGCGCCGGTGGGACGCCGACCGCGATCTGTTCCCCGTCGCCGAGCCGGCGGGCCAGGTTGAGCGCGCCGAGGTCGACCTCGGGCAGCGCGCCGCCCGCGGCGTCCAGGGCGTCGGCGACGCGTGCGCCGTCGGGGACCCGGACGAGACTGGGCCGGGCGACCCGCCCGACGACGCTCACGACGAGCGGCCCCGCGGTGACCGGTGCCGCCGCGACGGGCGCCGGCCCGCCGGGGCCCGCGGACCGGTCCGTCTCCCCCGTCGCCGCCCCGCCGGGCACCGCCGTCACCTCGGGCAGGCCGCCGACGGGCTGCACGGTGGGACGGTCGAGCCACACACCCACCCCCGCGACGAGTGCCCCGGCGAGCACCACCGCCACCAGCGCGAGCGCACCGGGGCGGCCCGGGTCCACCCGCGCCCCCGCCAACGACGGCGGCAGCCACCGCTGGGCTCGGCGGCGCAGCCACGACGGCCGCCCGCCGTGCGGGACGTCGTCGGCGAGCTCCTCGGACGGTGCGGGGTCGTCCCGGGCCAGCAGGGCCAGGGGGTGGCCGGCATCGGGGTCGGCGGTCCACACCGGTGCCGGCTCCTCCGGCGCGACGGGGCCGGGCGCTCCGCGGTGCGTGGCGGAGGGATCGGCGGACCACACCGGTGCCGGCCCGTGCGGGGCGGCGGAATCGGGCCGGCCCGGTGTCGCGCCGTGCAGGGTGGCGGGGTCGTACCGGAGGGGCGTCGCACCGGGCCAGGTGCCGGGCCGGGACGCGGACGGCGCCGCCACGGGCGGCCCGGCAGCGCGGTGGGCGCGCGGCGGGGGCGGCCCGACGGCGCCCGGTCCGTGGGCGGGCGGTGATCCGGGACGTGGTCCGGACGCGCCGGGAGCCACCGGCAGCGCGGGCAACGGGACGGTCGGGGGATCGAGCCGGTCCGCGACCGCGTCCACCCGCCCGCGCGTCCCGATCCCGGCGAGCCGCCGGGCCGGGTCGAGGGAGGCGTCGGTCCTGGTCACGCACCCGACGCTAGGTGCGCCACCCCCGTTCCGACCGGCCGATGCCGGGCCTGTGGACGGATCGATCGATTGGGGACCGATGCGCTGCCGTCGGCCACGACGCGGCCGGATCGTCGGCGGTCCGTGCTACACACCGGCGGGGCCTGTCGGCCCGGGGCGAGAGCCGGGCATGTCGGCGTCACCCGGAGCATCCGCCGGCCTCGCGCGAGGACCCGAGAGACCATCGCCCGGCGGTCAGACCGCGGGCACCACCACGACCCCCACCAGACCGGCTCCCGCGTGCGCCCCGATCACCGCGCCGACCTCGGAGACGTGCACCTCGGCGGCGTCGGGCAGCTGTTCGCGCAGCCGGTCGGCGATGTCCTCGGCCCGGTCCTCGGCGCCGAGGTGGTGCACGGCGAGGTGTGCGCCCGGACCCGCCTCGGCGACGGCGAGCGCGACGAGCCGTTCGGTCGCGCGCGAGGTCGTCCGCACCTTCTCCAGCGGCGCGATCCGACCGTCGCGCAGGTGCAGGATCGGCTTGACCGACAGGGCCGTGCCCATCAGCGCGGACGCGGCGCCGATCCGGCCGCCGCGACGCAGCCGCTCCAGGTCCTGCACCGCGAACAGGACCCGTGCCCGTGCGGCGACGGCACCGGCCACGGCCTCGACGTCGTCGGCGGTGGCGCCGGCTCCGGCGGCGTCGGCGGCGGCGAGCACGGCGAAGCCGAGACCCATCGCGATGGCACCGGAGTCGACGACCCGGATCCGGTCCGGGGCGACCTCCTGCGCGGCGAGCCGGGCCGCGTCCCAGGTGCCGGACAGCGCGCGGGACAGGTGCACGGCCACGACGGCGGGGACACCGTCGTCGAGCAGGGCGGTGAAGTACTCGGCGAACGCGGCCGGGGTCGGGCGCGAGGTCTGCACGAGCAGGGTGCGGTCGGCGAGCGCGGCGATCAGCTCGGCGGCGGAGACGTCGACACCGTCGCGGGCAATGCGCTCACCGAGCCGGACCTCCAGCGGGACGACGTGGATGCCGCGTCGTTCCGCGACGCCGGGCGGCAGGTGTGCGGTGGAGTCGGTGACCACGGCGACCGGCGAGGGGGGCACGGCCGGACCCTATCCACCCGGCGGGCGGAACAGCGGTGCCAGTGCCCGCTGCGCGGCGAGGTAGCGGCCGTGCGCGTCGTCCAGGCGGCCACGGGTGCGCGGGTCGGGGGTGAACTCGCGGTCGACCCGCACCATCCGTCCGGCGAGCTCACCGACCGAGGCGGCCCGGCCGGTCGCGAGCGCGGCGAGCATCGCCGCGCCGAGCACCCCGGCGTCGCGTTCGGCGGTGCGGCGCAGCCGCCGGTCCAGCACGTCGGCCTTGATCTGGCACCAGAGGTCGCTCGCCGCGCCACCGCCACAGGCGGCGATGGTCTCGGGGCGGCGGCCGGCGGCCGATTCCAGCGGGCCCAGGACGTGCCGGGCGGCGTGCGCGACCCCCTCCAGCACGGCGCGGCCCAACTCGGCGGACCCGGTGGCGAAGCTCGCGCCGAGCCAGTGCCCGCGCAGGTCGGGGTCCCACAGCGGGGCCCGTTCCCCGGCGAGCTGGGGCAGGAACAGCACCCGCCCCGGTTCGGCGCCGGCGGCCCGGGCCAGCAGCTCGGCCGGTGCGACGCCCAGCACCGCGGACGCCCAGGTCAGCGCGTCGCCGCCGGCCTGGGTGGGTCCTGCGTGTACGTGCAGCCCGCGCCACGGCGGGAACGTGACGATCCCCGGGGCGCCGCCGCCGGGCGTCGCGGCGAGGGCCAGGACCTCCGAGGTGCCCGCGATGTCGATCGCGTCGCCGGGGGCGGCGATCCCGCCGCCGAGCAGCGCCGCCCAGGCGTCCATCGTCCCGACGGCGACGGGCAGCCCGGCCGGGAGCCCGCCCGCGCCGGTGGTCTCCCCCGCGACCGACGCCGGGTCGGCCAGGGGCGCCGGCATCGAGCGCAGCCCGGGGACGAGCAGGTCGAGCCAGTCCGAGTACCGGCCGTCGGGGTCGAGGAGTCCGGTCGAGGAGAGCGGATCGGCCACTGCGGTGCCGGTGAGGCGTTCGAGCAGCCAGTCCTTGGGCGCGAGCACCCTGCGCGCGCGGGCCCATGCGTCGGGCCGGTGTTCAGCGAGCCAGGCGGCGCGGGCGGCCGCGTGCGAGGCGTCGACGGTGCCGATCCCACCGCGGCGCCGGGCCCGGTCCGCCGACGACAGCCGCTCGGTGAGCGTCGCCGCGACCGCGCCGCACCGACCGTCCTGCCAGGTGATCGCCGGGTGCACCGGCGCGCCGGCCCCGTCGACGAACAGGTGGGTGTCGACCTGGGCGCACAGCCCGACGGCGGTCACCCCGGCCAGTGTCGGGCCGAGCGCGCCGACCACCTCGGTCAGCCCGGACCACCAGTCGTCCGGGTGCTGCTCGGTGTGCCCGGGCGCGGGACGCGCGGTCGGGTGCGTGGCGCGGGCCGCGGCGACGCGGACGCCGTCGAAGACCGCGGCCTTGACCGAGGTGGTGCCGAGGTCGATGCCGAGCAGGGTCACGGCCGGGCCACCGTGGGCTCCAGGAGCCCGGCCAGCGCCTCCCCGACGGCGGAGTGTCCCGCCCAGCCCCAGTGCAGGCCGTCCGGGTTGCCGTGTCCGCCGAGGACGTGCTCGCCGACCAGCGCGGGCACGTCGAGCACGGTCACGGCCGGGGCGCCGGCCGCCCACCGCCGGACCGCGGCGTCGGTGGCGGCGCGGTGCGGGTGGGCCAGGCCGTAGTCGGCGGCGCGGTGCACCGACGGGGCCAGCGCCACCACCGGCAGCCCGGGCCGCAGCGCGTGCACCCCGGCCCGGCAGCGTTCCAGGTAGGCGGCCGTGAGACGGGGCGGCAGCGTCGCCGGTCCTCCGCCGGGCAGCCGCGCCAGCACCGGGGCGATCCGCGGCTGGGCACGCCGGTAGGCGGTGCGGACGGTGTGCCGCAGCGGGGCGGGGCGCAGCACCGGGATCAGCTCGCGCAGCGCCGTCGGCAGCGGGGACGGCAGGGAGTCCATCCCGGACACCCCGAGCACGACCGCGCCGACCCGCGGCAGCGCCGCCCACACCCGTGGGTCCTCGCTGATCGCCGACCAGGCGTGCCGGGCGGTCCACCCGGCCCGGGCGACGATCTCGGCGCGGCCCCGAGCCGGGCGGCGGCGACGTTGGGCCACAGCCGCGGCTCGTCTGCCGGGCAGGGTCGCTCGGGTCCGTGGAAGGCCAGCGAGTCGCCGATGACCAGCAGGTCAGGCACCGATGTTGTACCCCGACAGGCGCCAGCGGGGATGGTCGTCACGACGGGCGACGACGGCCCAGCGCGTGTTGCCCAGCCCGCCGATCACCGGCCAGGACGACTGCGGGAGGTCGAGCAGCCCGCACACCATCCCGGCGATCATGCCGCCGTGCGCGACGAGCAGCACCGAGCGGTCCTCCGGGTCGGCGGCGTACTCCAGGTCCAGCTCCTCGACGACCGGGAGCGACCGGACGACGACGTCGACCCGGGACTCGCCGCCGGGCGGCGTGAACCGTGGGTCGGACCGCCACTCGGCGATCGCGCCCGGGTCGTCGACGCCGATCTCGTCGATCGTGCGCCCCTGCCAGTCCCCGAGGTGGGTCTCCCGCAGCCGCTTGTCCACCGACAGCGGCAGCCCGACGGCCTCGGCCACCGCGGTCGCGGTGTCGTGGGCGCGGGTCAGGTCCGAGGTGATGATCCGGTCGAACCGCTCCTGCGCGAGCCGCGGCGCGACGGCCGCGGCCTGCGCGCGGCCGACGTCGGTCAGCCGGGTGTCGAGATGTCCCTGCATCCGGCCGACGGAGTTGTACTCGGTCTGCCCGTGCCGCAGCAGGGTGACCCGGCGCAGCGTCATGCAGTGCCGTCCGGGTCGCCCTGGGGGTCGGGCACCTCGATCGCCGGGCAGTCCTTCCAGAGCCGGTCCAGGCCGTAGAAGCCGCGCTGCTCGGTGTGCATGACGTGCACGACGATGTCGCTGAAGTCCAGCAGCACCCAGCCGTTGTCGTTGTCGCCCTCGCGCCGGGTCGGCTTGCTGCCGCGCTCGCGCAGCTTCTCCTCGACCTCGTCGACGATGGCCTGGACCTGACGCTCGTTGGCCGCCGACGCCAGCACGAAGCAGTCGGTCAGCGCGAGCTGGTCGGACACGTCGAGCGCGACGATGTCGACGGCCTTCTTGTCGGCCGCGGCGGCCGCGGCCACCTTCGCCAGCTCGACCGCCTCCGGTGATGCCGTCACCACACTGTTCCCTTCACGACCACGATTGACCTCGACAGTGTGTCAGCCGGGCACCGGGGACTTGGGCGGCGGGCACCGGGCGGGATAGGTTTCCGCCTCACGGTGGAACGTCGAAGGAGACTCCCCATGCCCCTGGCGCCCGATCTCGAGGGCACGCAGTGCGAGCCGGTCAGCTTCGCGTGGGCACGGGACGACGTGCTCCTGTACGCGATCGCCGTCGGAGCGGGGGGTGAGGACCCCACCGCCGAGCTGTCGCTGACCACGGAGAACACCGCGGGCGTGCGGACGGCGGTGCTGCCGTCGTTCGCGGAGATCGTCACCGCGGGCGCGAAGGTCGACCTGGGCGAGGTGGACGCCGCTCGTGTCGTGCACGCCGAGCAGGCGTTCCGGGTGGTCGCGCCGCTGCCGGTGGAAGGGCGGGTCCGGGTGACCGCGACGGTCACCGAGGTGCTGGACAAGGGGTCCGGGGCGCTGGTGCGCACCGAGGCCGATGCCGTCGACGCGAGCACCGGGGAACTGGTGCTGACCAGCACGAAGACGCTGTTCCTCGGCGGGGAGGGCGGCTGCGGCGGCAACCGCGGGGACAGCGTGCCGAGCCCGGTGCCCGACCGCGCGCCCGACCACGAGGTGACCTACCGGACCACGCCGGGCCAGGCGCTGCTGTACCGGCTCACCGGGGACCGCAACCCGCTGCACAGCGACCCGGCGTTCGCCGCGAAGGGTGGGTTCGACCAGCCGATCCTGCACGGCATGTGCACCTACGGGTTCACCACCCGCGCGCTGGTCGCGACCGTCTGCGGCGGCGACCCCCGCCGCCTCGTCGCGATGGATGCCCGGTTCACCCGGCCGGTCGTGCCCGGGCAGTCGCTCACCGTCTCGGTGTGGGACACCGGCGACGGCACGGTCGCGTTCCGGACCGCCGTCGACGGCGAGGTGGTGCTGGACCGCGGCAGCGCGGAGATCAGCACCGAGGTCAGCACGGAGATCACCGCGTCGTCGCCGGCCGCCTGAGCGCTCAGGACGGCGCCGCGGTCACACTCCGCGGCGCCGGGTACCCCGGGTGGTCCCGCCCGCCCCGACGAGCCAGGGCGGACAGCGCGTCGAGCGCCGCCAGCTGCGGGTAGCTGCGCTCCGGGTCGTCCCGGTGCGGCCACGGTGGTCCAGCTGGCGGAAGGTCACCGCGCGATGCAGGGTGATGCCGAAGAAGCGGGGGTTGTCGCGCACGAACCGGGCGTAGGCGTCCCGGAGGCCGGGATCGCGGTCCAGCTCGGTGCGGACGAACCGGTCGACGTCGGTGCCGATCTCGTGGACGTACTCCCCGCACGGCGCCACCACGAACGGCACCACCCACGCCTCGGGCACGCCGAACAGCTCGCGCACGGCGCGCTGGCGGTGCCCGGCGTTCTCGCTGCGCGACATCCATGCGGCGACGACGGCGCGGCGGCGCGGGCTCAGCCGGCCGAGGACCGCGGCCGGCGGCCAGGGGAACGACACCCGGAACGGGATGTGGACCGGATCGCCGTCGACGTGCACGTCGTGGTCGGCGACGCCGCCGACGGAGTCCTGGACGAGCTGGGCGGACACCGCACCCCACGGGGCGAGGACGTGCATCGCGGCGTGCGCGTCCCGGCGCACGGGCTGGGGCACCGCGCGGAGCAGCAGCCCGGCCACCGACGGGGTGGGGACAGCGATCACGAGGGGCACCGTAGCCCGATCGGCGCAGCTCGGCGTCACCGACGGCCGATTATCGCGCTGCGTCGTCACCCTTTCGGCGCTGCGTGACCGGCAGCCGGTAGAGCGTGGCCACCGGTTCACGGCCGTCCGGGAACCGCCACCCGGCGGGTGCCGTACCGGTGCGGAGCCAGCCCACGGACCGGTAGAGGCGTTCGGCCGGGACGGACTCGACGACGTCGAGCACCCCGTCGCGGCCGCGGGCCGCGAGTTCGGCGGTGATCCCGTCCAGCAGGGCACGGGCGTGGCCGGCCCGGCGGACGGCCGGGTCGACGAACACCCGGGTCAGCCGCAGCGCGCGGGGTTCGTGGTCGTCGGTCAGCAGGGCGGCGTGCCCCGCGACCCGCCCGCCCGCCGTGACGACCAGCGCGGTGACCAGCCCCGGCGGGGACAGGAACGCCACCGGGTCGGCCGGCCAGGTCGACGGGTACCGGTCGGTGTCGTGCACGGCGCGCAGCACGGCGACGCAGGCGGGCAGGTCGTCGTCGGTGCGGCGGCGCGGGGCAGGTGGCACGACGGGGGTCACGACCGGCGACCGTACCGCCGCGGCCGGGACCGGCCGGGTCAGCGCGGGGTCACCCCGGCCGGGTAGACGGCGTCGACCTCGACCTCCACCAGCCAGCCGGGGACCGGCAGGCTCGCCACCTCCAGCGCGAACCGGCTGGGCCGGGCGGGGTTGCGCACCAGCGGCGCGGCGGGCGCGGCCGTCCCGGTCGGGACCAGCACCGTCTCCCCGGTGGTCAGGTCGGTGTTGGCGAAGTACTGGCGGTAGGCGCGGTTCCAGCCGGCGTAGTCGGCGCGGGTCGTGCCGGGCGCGTTGTCGAGGAACACCCGCATCGAGGTGACGTCGTCGAGGCGCAGGCCCCGGGCCTCGAGGTTCTCCTTGATCCGGGCCAGCACGTTCATGCCCTGGGCCTCGGTGATCGTGACCCCGGCGGGGAGGGTGCCGCCGGGGAACTGGCCGGCGTCGACGTAGGCCTGCGGGGTGCCGTCCGCGGCCGCGGGGTTCGCCGCGGACGGGCCGAGGCCGCTGGACTTGTACAGCGACGCCCCGCTCACCAGGCTCACCCCCTCGGCGATCATCGGGTTGGCCTCGCCTGCCTCCAGCACGGGCAGCGCGGGCGGGCCGGGCTCGGCGGCGTCGGGCGCGGCGCCGGCGCAGCCGGTGGCCAGCGCGGCGGTGACGGACAGGGCGATCAGGACGGGAACGGGACGTCGCATCGTGTCTCCTCGGGGGAACGGGGGTGGGATCAGGCGCCGCCGGCGACCCGGGCGTGCAGCGCCGAGACCGTCGAGCGGGCGGAGGTGAACGCGCCGTGCTGCCAGGCGATGGCGTGCGAGAGGTGGTCACCGGCGAACCAGATGCGGCCGGCGGGCTGGGTGAGCAGCCGGTACTCCGGGCTCGTGGCCTCCCAGCTCGCCCAGGCCGACTCCGACCAGCGGGTCACCGCCCACGAGCCGGAGAACGACGACGCGATGTCGGAGCGGTACTTCTCGCCGTGGATCGCGGCGCCCTCGTCCAGGGCCTTCGCGAGCCGCTGGCGGTGGGTCAGGGACTCGAAGGCCCGCTGCCGCTTGCCGGAGCTGTAGTAGCCGACGACGACGCCCCGGTCGGCGTGGAAGTGGTCGTAGGGGAACATGATCTGGGCGATGTCGCGGTCGGTGTTACTGGCGCCGCCGTAGATCCGCTCGTCGGTCTCCCACCAGCGGCGGGTGTACTCGATGCCGAGCTTGCCCGACGAGCTTGGCTTCGCCGCGCGCTGCGCGGACAGCACGGCGGCGGGCAGGTTGGTGTCGAGCCGGGTCACCAGGTGCGGCGGCAGGGTGCAGACGACCTCGTCGGCCACCAGCCGTTCGACCGGGCCGCCCGCGACCGGGACGACGTCGACGGTCACCCCGTCCGGGGTGTTGTGCAGCCCGGTGACGGCCGTGCCGTAGCGGATCCGGTCGGCGCCGATCCGTTCGGCGAGCGCGTGGTGGATCCGGTCCATCCCGCCGACCGGGGTGAACATCATCGTGGCCTGGTCGTACTCGTAGTCGAAGGCGAAGTTCCGGCCGAGTCCGCTGCGGATCACCGAGGACATCGGGTACGGCACCGTGGGGGTGCCCGCGTCGGTCCCCGCGCCGGGTTCGCGGGCGTAGCCGCGCCGCGGGGAGCCGAGGTAGCGGCCGTCGGAGGACAGGTCGCCCAGCGAGACGAGGAACTCCGAGAGCGCCTCCTTGTCCGCGGCGCTCAGGACGTCGTCGAGCGCGCCGCGCGCGGTGGCCTTGTGGAGCAGCTCGGAGACGTAGCCGAAGGTGTCGGCCTTCGCCGCGCGGTAGGTGACCGAGGTTCCGGCCAGCGCCCCCGCGTCGGTGTAGTTGACGACGGTGTTGGCGTTCTGGTTGCCGAACGGCTGGATCTCCACCCCGAGCTCGCGGCAGTAGTCCAGCGTGACGTGGCTCTGCGGGATCCGGGTCGCGCCCAGGTTGAAGAAGTGTCCTGGCGCGAACGAGCAGCGTTGCGTCTCGCCGTTCAGGTCGGTCTCCTCGGTGCCCGCGCGCACCGACCAGACCCGCCCGCCGGGCCGGGTGCGGGCCTCGACGACGGACACGTCGTAGCCGACCTTGCCGAGCTCGTGGGCCGCGGCGAGCCCGGCGGGCCCCGCGCCGAGGACGAGGACGCGGCGGCCGGCCGCGGCGGCGTCGCGCGACGGTGGGGTCCAGGCCGGGTCGTCGCCGGCGCGGGGGGCGAGCCCGATGGTCGCCACGGCCTCGTACGCGGCGCCGGCCCCACCGGCCAGCCCCAGCGCCCTGATGAACGTTCTGCGGGTCACGGTCACAGCGGTGATACTCGGAACCGGCGGCGACGGTCGCGGGTCGCCGGCGCTGCGTTCACGGCAACCGGACCGGGAAGACCGGCGGCGGGTTCCCATCGCGGGTTCGACGTCCGACGCGCGGGCGCAACACCCGGGCAACAGCGCGGTCCTAGCGTCGCCGTCCGTGTCCGACCTCGACAGGGCCATCGCGCGGTCCTTCTCCCCCGGCCACACCCAGCTGCGGGCGGAGTCGCCGATGGCACCGCTCGGGCGGCGCCGGATGGGCGCGACCGAGCTGGTCGCGCAGTCGGTGGCGACGACCGCGCCCGCCGCGTCGATGGCGATGCTGCCCCTGGTCGTGGGCCGGCTCGCCGACCCGCTGTCGGGGCTGCTCGTCATCGTCGGCGCCACGGTCGCGGTGACGATGGTGGCGCTCTGCCTCGGGCAGTTCACCCGACGCCAGGCCGCAGCGGGCGGTGTCTACAGCTTCGTCTACCAGGGGCTCGGTGCCCGGGCCGCGCTCGTGACGGCCGTCGTGATCGGGGCGAAGTACCTGGGCAGCGCCGCGATCACGCTCTACGCCGGCGGCCGGGCCCTGACCGCGCTCGCCGGGGCGGCCGGGGTCGACGTGAGCGGGGCCGGCGCGCAGGTGCTGCTGCACCTCGTGGTCGCGGTGGGGATCGCGACGGTGCTCGTACGGGGGCCGCGGGTCGCCGCCCTCACCCTGCTCGGGGTGGAGATCGGCTCGCTGTTGCTCGTCGTCGCGGTGCTGCTGGTCCCCGCTCCGCACCTCGCCGCCCCGGTCCCGGCCGGGCCGGTGCGGACCTGCTCGCCGTCGCGCTGATGGCGATGTTCATGCTCGCCGGCTTCGAGTCGGCGACCTTCTTCGGCCCGGAGACGCGACGTCCGCTGGTCACGGTGACCCGGGTGGTCCTCTGGACCCCGCTGCTGTGCGGGGCGCTGCTGTCGTTCGCGGCCTGGGCGAGCTGGACCGGCCGCGCCACGACCCTGGTCGCGATCCTGTCCGACCCCGGGGCGTCGGGCGCCCCGACCGCGCTGGTGGTGGCGTTGCACGCCGGTCTGGCCTGCTCCTACCTGGCCTCGCCGCGGCCTCGGCGCACGCGGCGTCACGGGTCGCGTTCTCCCTCGGGTGGAGCGGCTGCTGCGCGTGCCCTCGCGACGGTGCACCGGCGGTGGCGCACACCGCACCGTGCCGTCGTCGGGATCGTGGCCGTGGTCCTGCTCGGCGGGCTGCTCGCCGACCTGGCACCGGCCGGGACGGACGCGGTGCGCCACCTGGTGCGGGCGCTCGTCACCCTCATGTACGTGCTGGTCGCGGTCGCGGCCGTCGCGTTCCTGCTGCGCATCCGGGAGCACACCCGCCCGGTGCTCGTGCTGGGGTGCACGGTCGCGGTGCTCGGCGGACCTGCTGGTGCTGCGGCTGCCCGGTCTGCTCGACACCCCCGAGGGACCGGCGCCGCGGTGGCCCTCGCGGTCTGCTGCGCGGTGGGACCGGTGTGGTGGAGGTTCCTGCGCCGTCACCCGGACCGGCTCGCGAGGATCGGGGTGTTCGACCAGCCCGGCAGCGACGACGTCCTGCCCGGGGCCGACGACTTCGTCCCGGACGCTCGGGGACGCCGCGGCTGGTCCGGCGGAGCCCGCGCGCCGGGGACCCGCCGTGAGCGAGCCGGGCGCCGCGAGCCGGCCCCTGGAGCTGCTGGAGGCGGTGGCGAGGATCGGGCCGGGTGCGACGGCGCGGGAGCTGTCGCGCACGACGGGCATCCCGTCCGCGACGGCGTACCGGCTGCTCAACGTGCTCGTCGCCGACGGCTACCTGGTCCGGATCAGCGACCTGTCCGGGTTCGCGCTGGGGCGCCGCACCCGGGAGCTGGCCCGGCGCGGCCGAGGGACCGCCGCAGCTGGCCGAGATCGTCGCCGGGATCCGCGGCCGGGTCCGGTTCGGGTTGTTCGTCGCCGACTGGCCCGCGGGCACGCTGCGGCTGGTCGACCGCGACCCGGACCACGAGCTGCCCGGGGAACGGACGCTGCTCGCCCACCCGCACGCCTCGGCCATGGGGAAGATCATGCTGGCCGCGCAGCCGGAGCTCGTCCCCGACCGGCCGCGGGCGCTGACCCGGCACACCGTGACCGCCGGGGCCGCGCTGGCCGCGGAGCTGCGGACGGTGGCACGCACGGGGGTCGCCACCGAGGTCGACGAACTGCGCTCCGGCCGCTCGTCGGTCGCGGTCGCGGTGCGCGACGCGGCGGGCGGCGTCGTCGCCTGTCTCGCCGCGCTCGGCCCGACCGGGCGGCTGCCGGTCACCGACCCGGACCTGACCGCGCTGCTGCGCGCGGGGGCCGACCGGATCGGCGGGCTCACGGGCGCGCGGGCACCGGGTCAGCGCGGCCGCAGGACGTAGCCGGTGTAGCCGTACTCGGTGCCGAACCGCTCCCGTACGGCGATCTCGCCGCCCACCTCGTCCAGCGCAGCCGGGTCGACGCCGTCCTCCCGCAGGGTGGCGATCCGGCGGGCCAGCGGGCGGTAGTAGGCGTCCCAGTCGGAGTCGGGGAGCAGGTAGACCGCCTGGACCGTGTACCCGGCGCGCTGCGCGGCGGCGACGTTCTCCGCGGTCGTCCGCATCCCCGGGTAGCCCGCGTCCCAGAACTCCCGAGCGCCGGGCGACGGCTCGGTGGTCGTCCACTCGGCCTCGGTGAGGACCAGCACCCCGCCCGGGGCGAGCAGCCGCCGCCAGCCGGCGAGCGCCGCGTCGAACCCCATGACATAGGCGGCACCCTCGGACCAGACGAGGTCGGTCTCGCCGTCGGGCAGCGGCAGGTCGTCCATCGCCGCGACGAGTGGGCGCACCCGTTCCCCCAGCCCGGATGTCGCGGCCCGGCCGCGCAGTCGCTGGAGGAAGGGTTCGTGCAGGTCGACGGCCACGACCTCGCCACCGGTCGCCGCCGCCAGCGGCAGCGTCGCCGGACCGGTCCCGCAGCCGATGTCGACGATCCGCGGACGCTCCGGCAGGTCCCCGGCCAGGCGCAGCAGCAGCGCCGTCGTCTCCTCCGATCCCGGTGCCTCGCGGGGCAGGTCGTCGTGGGCGGCCAGGAAGACCTGCTCCAGCGGTGTGCTCACGTCCGCGCATGATGCCCGCACCGGGCCGCCACCGCACCACCGATACGTGTGCATGATGGGGTGGTGCACGTCGACACGTTCCTCCTGGCGATCCCCCCGCTCGCGATCTACTTCCTGTGCGCGGGTGTGGTCGGTGTCGAGAGCATCGGGGTGCCGCTGCCCGGTGAGATCGTGCTCGTCGGCGCGGCCCTGCTGGCCGCCCGCCCCGGCTCGCCCATCGACCCGGTGGCCGTCGCGGCGTCGGCGACGGCGGGGGCGATCGTCGGCGACTCGATCGGCTACACGGTGGGCCGTCGCTACGGCACCGGTCTGCTCGACCGGCTCGGCCGCCGGTTCCCCAAGCACCTGGGCCCGGCGCACATGACCGTGGCCCGGCGGATCTTCGACCGGCACGGGGTCTGGGCGGTGCTGTTCGGCCGCTTCGTGGCAATCCTGCGCATCCTCGCGGGCCCGCTGGCCGGGACGATGAAGATGCACTACCCGAAGTTCCTCGCCGCGAACGCGACCGGCGCGGTGCTGTGGGCGGGCGGCACGGTCGCCCTGATCTACCTGCTCGGGATCGTCGCCGAGACGTGGCTGAAGCGGTTCTCCTGGATCGGGCTGATCGTCGCCGTGGTCGGCGGGCTGCTGGTCTCGCGGTACGTGCGGCACCGGGTCGAGCGGGCCGCCGCGCAGGAGGAGACGGCGCCGTGAGCCCCGCCGTCGGGCCGGGCGGGCGGACGCCGTCGGCGAGCTGACCGGTCCGGGCCGCGACCTGCTGACGGGACGGATCGCTCAGCGCAGCGCGTGAGCGGTGTAGGTGACCGCGCCGAAGGTCCGCGAGTCGAGCAGCGGCAGGCGCTCGGTGGACCATCCGTCCGGGAACAGCCGCCGGCCCGCACCCTGGACGACGGGGTGGTGGAACAGCCGGATCTCGTCGACGAGCCCGGCCGCGATCAGCGTGTGGCACAGCGTGATGCTGCCGGTGCAGACGATGTCGGCGCCCGGCCGCTCCTTCAGTGCCGCGACCTCGGTGACCGGGTCCCCGGACAGGACGGTCGAGTTCTCCCACTCCGGATCGGTCAGCGTCGACGACACCACGTACTTGTCGACCTGGTTCAGGTAGTCGGTGATGCCGGTGGCGTCGTCGGTCCGGGCGGGCCAGAAGCCGCGGAAGTCGGCAGAACGTGCGGCGCCCGAGCAGCGTCGCGTCGGAGGCGGCGTCCTGGCGGTGCAGCTCGGCGAGAACCTCGTCCTGGCCGTCGGCGGTGGGGTCGAACCAGTCGCCGAGGAACTCGACGGCGCCGTCGAGGGTGACGTTCTGGGTGATCGCGAGTGTGCGCACGGGAGATGCCTCCACGGTCGTCGGTGCGTAGACACCAGGGTCGACCGCGGAGGCGTCCCGAACTCGTCGGTCGCCGCCGGCTCAGCCCTCGACGACGGTGATCGCCGCCGCCGGACAGCCGTGCGCGGCGTTGCGCACGGCCTGCTCCTGACCGTCCGGCGGGGTGTCGGTGAGCAGCTCGACGACGGCGTCGGAGTCGCGCTGGTCGAACACGTCCGGGGCGGTGAGCAGGCACTGCCCCGACCCGACACAGGCGTGCTGGTCGACCTCGACCTTCATCGCGGGTACCTCCCTCACCAGCGGACCGGCAGGCTGCGGACCCCGCCGGTGATGTGGTCGGTGCGCACGTCGAGCTCGTCCATGCCGACGGCGAGCTCCAGGTCCGGCAGCCGGCGGGCGAGCGTGGCGAACACCGCGCGCAGCTCGGTGCGGGCCAGGCTCGCGCCGATGCAGAAGTGCGGCCCGTGCCCGAAGCCGACGTGCCCGCGCTCGGCGCGGTCGGGGTCGAAGGTCTCGGCGTGGTCGAAGACGTCGACGTCGCGGTTGGCGGCGTTGACCGAGAGGATCACCGCGTCGCCGCGCGCGATGGTGACCCCGGCGATCTCCACGTCCTCGTGGGCGTAGCGCAGCAGCCCCAGGTCACCGGGCGCGCCGAGGCGCATGACCTCCTCGATGACGGCGTCGACCCGGCCCTCGGGGTCGGCAGCGAGCTTGTCCCACTCGTGCCGGTTGCCCATGAGGAACAGCATGCCCAGCCCGATCCGGTTCACGGTGGTCTCGTGCCCGGCGAACAGCAGCCCGACGCAGAGCCGGATCATCTGGTCGTAGCCGAAGGTCGGGTCGGCGGCCTGGGCCGCGACGAGGTCGCTGATGACGTCCTCGCCGGGCTCGGCGCGCTTGCCCTCGGCGAGCCCGGCCATGTAGCGGCCGAACTCCTCGCGGGCGGCGTGGGCGTCGTCGCCGGAGTAGGTCGCCATCCGGTCGGACAGCCCGCGGAAGTACTCGCCGTCGGACTCGGGGACGCCGAGCAGCGAGCAGATCACCGCGACCGGCAGCGGGAAGGCGAGGTGGGCGTGCAGGTCGACCACGCCGTCGGCGGACGCGTCGTGGTCGGCGACCATCGCGTCGACGTAGCCGTCGACGAGCTCCTGCACGTGCCCGGACAGCCGGCGCATGCGCTTGGCGGAGAACGCCGGGGTGAGCAGCCGGCGCATCCGGCCGTGCTCCTGCTCCTCGGTCTCGTAGGTGCCGGTCGGCCCGTCCTGGACGGCCGCGGTGCTGATCCTCGACGCCTTCTCCGGCTCCGGGTGCGACCGGCCGAACCGCTTGTCGCCCAGTAGCTCGCGGACCTCGGCGAACCGGGTCACCAGCCACGCCGGGTCGCCGGCCGGGGTGGTCACCGGCGCGATCGGCGCCTCACGGCGCAGGACCTCGTAGAACGGCGCGAGGTCGAGCAGGTTCGGTCGGGTGAACGGCAAGCGGGGACGCTCGGCGGCGAGGGTCATCGACACTCCTGGGGTCGTGGTGGTGACCCCAGCCTACGATTTACTGGCAGTATCTGCCACGAATGTGCCCGGAGTGCACCGGACCGTCCCCGAACGGGCAGGTCGGGGGCGGCCCGGGCCCGCAGTCACGCCGGGCTGTCGAGCAGCTCCTGCAGGTACTGGTCGATCTGCGGCATGTAGGTGGGCGCGACACCGAACAGGGCGAGGTGCCCGAGCAGGTCGTCGACGACGCGGATCGTCGCGTGCGGGGTCAGCTCCAGCTCGGCCTCGTGGTCGCGGACCGGGAAGAACATGTCCTCGTTGATCGGGATGACCCGGGTGACGGCCTCGTTGCGACCGAGTGCCTCGGCGAGGTTCCCGCCGGTGTGGCGGGCGACGTCGCCGCGCTGCCACTTCCACGCCATGCAGAGCAGGTCGTTGGGGTCCATCGCAGTGAAGTACGGCTCCAGGAAGCCCGCCATGAAGGCCTCCTTGGAGTCGAACTCCAGGGCGCGCCAGACCTCCTGCTTCCAGAACTCGGTGGAGAAGCCCATGACCGCCCAGATGCCGGCGTGGCGCCGCAGCCCGGCCTCGACGTCGGCGTTGCTCGCGTAGTTCCCGCCGTTCCACCCCGGGTCGGAGGTGATCGCCTCGACCAGGGCCTTCGTGTAGAGGAAGTCGTGCGGGGTGTTCTGCGCGGTCCCGGCGATCGGCGCGGCACGGCGCACCTTGTCCGGGAACCGCACCATCCACTCGTAGGTCTGCTGCGCACCCATCGATCCGCCGACGACGAGCGCGAGCCGGTCGATCCCGTAGTGCTCGCGCAGCAGCTGCTCCTGGGCGCGGACGTCGTCGCCGATCCGGACGTGCGGGAAGTTCGACATCGCGATGCCGGCGTTCGCGCCCGAGGCGTTGTGCGGGCTGGTCGACAGACCGTTGCCGATCTGGTTGACCACGACGATGAAGTACCGCTCCGGGTTCAACGCGTGGTCCGGGCCGATGTAGACATCGCGGAAGATCTGGTGCGTCCCCGAGTACCAGGTCGTCACCAGGATCGCGTTGTCCTTCGCCGCGTTCAGCGTGCCGAAGGTGGCGACCGCGAGCTGCAGGTCGGGGATCACCCCGCCCTCCTCCAGCGCGAACTCGCCGACGCTGATCAGCTCGTAGTCGCCATGGAACTCGTGGGTGTAGAAGGGATTCTCGATCGCGGCCGGCTGCGCTGTCGTCACGGTCGTCACTGCTCTGTCACGCTCCTGCTCCGTCGAAGACGCGGACCGGAGCGACTCTTCACCTTTGTGACGCGCGGCACAAGATCCCGTCCGGGCGGGGATCAGCTCCAGGCGACGACGAGCACCAGCATCGTCACGACGATGCCGAGCCCCAGCATCATCATCAGCAGCCAGGCCCCGGCGTTCGGTGGCGGCTCGGCGGGCGCCGCACCGGTGCTGCGGCGCAGCTCGGCGAGCTGGGCGCGGTCGAGGATCGGCATGGTCAGGTCATCGGAGTTCACATGGTGGTAACGCGCGAAGTCGGGTCGTGGGCACTGAGCTCCCAACTCTCGTGTGCCGCAACAAGATCGATGTCGCGGACGGTGCCGCGCGTACCTCCACCGGTATCACGGTGCGTCGACCTGAGCCCGACGGCCCGTCACGCACGGTCATCAGCAGCGGCCGGCCGGAGAGGTCGGTGAACACCGGTGAGACGTCCGGGACGGCCCGGTCGGTCAGTCCTGCCCGCGCCGGGTCAGCACCCGGGGGCCGTCCTCGGTGATCGCGACGGTGTGCTCGGAGTGCGCGGTGCGCGAACCGTCGGCGGAGCGGATGGTCCAGCCGTCGGGGTCGAACACGATCCGGTCGGTGGTCCGTGCGAACCAGGGTTCGAGCGCGAGCGTCAGCCCCGGTCGCAGCGTGAGACCGCGACCGGCCCGCCCGGTGTTCGGGATGTGGATGTCGCCGTGCATGGTGCGGCCGAGGTCGTGCCCACCGAACTCGGTGTTGACGAGGTAGCCGTAGTCGCGGGCGACCCCACCGATGGCGGCGGAGATGTCGCCGAGCCGGTTGCCCGGCCGGGCCGCGTCGATCGCGGCCTCCAGGGCGTCCTCGGTGGCACGGATGACACGTCGGTCGCCCTCGTCGGCCGTGGTGCCGACGATGATCGTCCGGGCGGAGTCGGCGACCCAGCCGTCGATGCTGACGGCGATGTCGGCACTGAGGACGTCGCCGTCGCGCAGGACGTAGTCGTGCGGGAGCCCGTGCAGCACGGCGTCGTTGACCGAGAGGCAGATGACGTTGCGGAACGGGCCGCGCCCGAAGGACGGGGCGTAGTCCCAGTAGCAGGACTCGGCGCCGCGCTCGGCGAGCATGCCGCGCACGTGCAGCTCGATGTCGAGGAGGTTCACGCCGACGTCGGCGATCCGGCCGACCTCGGTGAGCACCTCGGCGACGAACCGGCCGGTCGTGTGCATCCGGTCGATCTCGGCCGGCGTCTTCAGTTCGATCACGGTATTACTATACCGGAGCGTCAACGCTTGCCGGTACAGTAATACCGACCTTAGTCTCGTCCCATGGTCCGCCACCCTCTCACGCCCGAGCAGATCGACGCCGGTCGCCGTCTGGGTGCGCTGCTGCGCCGGGCCCGGGGCGACCGCGACCCCGTCAAGCTCGCCCGGGCCGCCGGGGTCTCCCCCGAGACCCTGCGCAAGATCGAGACCGGACGCCTGCCGAGCCCGGGGTTCGGGACGATCGTCTGCCTCGCCGAGGCGCTCGGGATGCCGGTGCAGGAGCTGGCCGACACCTGGCGCGGCAGCGACGTGGCCGACGTGGCGATGGAGGCCACCGGGTAGCGGTGCCCGCACCTCCGGCACCGCTACCCGGCTACTGACCGGGACGCAGCTCGTAGAGGTGTCCCCGCCCCGCCTTCTCGCTGTACCAGCGCGTCGCCGGCGGGGTCGTGGTGCCGTCCGGCGAACCGCCGACCGGCCACCCGTTCGGCCGGTCCTCGCCGTCGACGACGCACCAGCCGGCACCGTCGAGCCACCGGCACCACACGACCCCGCCCGCCGGTAGACCGGCCGCCCGGTCGTGTCGGTCGCCTCGCGGTGGAACCGGTACACGAGCCCGTCGGACAGGCGCACGAACTCGAAGGACTCCACAGGTCCTGGGTACCCGACGCGGCCGGGCCCGTCGATCGGGTCGAGGCCCGCCGGAATGGCCGACGACGGGGCGAGGTTGACCCCAGCGGTGCCGGACGGCACCGGACACCCCCTGGAGGAGCACGAGATGAGTGACGCGTCGGCCCCGTTCGACCTCGCGGCGATGAACCGCGCCGTGATCGAGGAGTTCCGGGCGACCGGAGGACGAGCGGGCGGCATGTTCGAGGGCAAGCCGCTCGTGCTGGTCCACCACACGGGAGCCCGGTCCGGCACCGAGCGGATCGCGCCCCTGGTCCCGCTCCTCGACGGTGAGCGGATCTTCATCTTCGCCAGCAAGGGCGGGGCCGACACCAACCCGGACTGGTACCACAACCTCCTGGCGAACCCCGACACCCGCGTCGAGCTCGGCATCGAGACCCTGCCCGTGCGGGTGCGGGAGGTCACCGGTCCCGAGCGGGACGAGGTCTACGCCCGCCAGGTCGCGCTGGAGCCGCAGTTCGGCGAGTACCAGCGCTCGACGGAGCGGATCATCCCGGTGCTGGAGCTGCAGCGGGTCTGAGCAGGGACGTCACCGGGCCCGACGTGACGCCCGAAACTCCGAGGCGCCCCACTATCACAGGTGCGATGGTGACCGCATGGGTCACGTGGAGACACAAGGCGTCGACCACGTCCTGCCCGACGGACGAGTCCTGCTCAGCGCGGCGTCGTTCCGGGCGGGCGAGGGTACGACGACGGCGCTGATCGGTGCGAACGGCGCAGGGAAGTCGACGGTGCTCGCTCTGATCGCAGGCACGGTCGAACCGTCGGCAGGCACCGTGCACAGCTCGGGCGGGCTCGGGGTGATGCCCCAGTTCCTCGGCGACCGCACCGTGCGTGAGCTGATGCTGGAGCTGTCACCGGAACGTCTGCGACGGGCCGGCCGACGGCTCGACGCCGCAGAGGACGCGCTGATCGAGCGGGACGGGACGGCCGAGCAGCTGCGTTACGCCGAGGCGCTCACCGAGTACGGCGACGCCGGCGGGTACGACGCCGAGTCGTTGTGGGACCGCTGCTGCACGATCGCAGTGGGATCGCCGTACGACGAGATCCGTTTCCGCAGCACCGATCGGCTCTCCGGCGGCCAGCAGAAGCGACTCGCCCTCGAAGTGCTCCTACGGGGCCCCGACGAGGTGCTCCTGCTCGACGAGCCCGACAACTACCTCGACGTCCCGGGCAAGGAGTGGCTGGAGCAGCAGCTGCGGGAAACGGACAAGACGGTGCTCCTCGTGTCGCACGACCGGGAGCTGCTGCGTCGCAGCGCCGACCGGATCGTCACGATCGAGCTGCACCCTGCGGGCAACACGGTCTGGACGCACGGGGGCGGGTTCGCCACCTACGACGAGGCCCGCGCCGACCGTCTGGAGCGGCTCGACGAGCTCCGCCGACGGTGGGACGAGGACCGGCAACGGCTGGTGCGGCTGGTCCACGAGATGAAGCAGAAGGCCTCGTACAACGACGGCATGGCCAGCCGTTACCAGGCCGCCCGCACCCGGCTCGCCCGGTTCGACGCCCACGGCCCGCCGGAGGCGGTGCCGCGCCGACCACGCCTGCAGATGCGGCTCGGTGGTGGCCGGACCGGGCAGCGGGTGGTGACATGCCAGGACCTGGCCCTCGACGGACTCACGGCGCCGTTCTCGATCGAGGTCTTCTACGGCGACCGGCTGGCCGTCCTCGGACCGAACGGCACCGGCAAGTCGCACTTCCTGCGACTGCTGGCGGGCCTCGATCCGGACGCGACCGACAGCGGTGAGCCGGTGGCGCACGTCGGGACGGTCCGGCTGGGAGCCCGTGTGACACCGGGATGGTTCGCCCAGACCCACCGCCGCCCCGAGTTCACCGGGCACAGCCTGGCCGAGCTGCTGGTCGCCGGCGGGCCACAGCGTCCGGGAACCGATCCGGAGCGCGCGATGCGGGCGTTGGCCCGTTACGACCTGGCGGCGGCCGCCCATCGCGGTTTCGACACGCTCTCGGGCGGCCAGCAGGCCCGCTTCCAGGTCCTCCTGCTGGAGCTGCGCGGCGCCACGCTGCTCCTGCTCGACGAGCCGACCGACAACCTCGACCCCTACTCGGCCGACGTGCTGCAGGACGCGATCGGAGCGTTCGACGGCACCGTCCTCACCGTCACCCACGACCGGTGGCTGGCCCGGCTGTTCACCCGGTTCCTGGTCTTCCGCCAGGATGGGACGGTGTACGAGACCGGCACCCCGGTGTGGGACAGCACATGAGCAGGGTGCGCGCCGAGGACGCCCGCCCTCGCATCGTGGAGGCGGTGTTCGCCCTGATCCGCGACGGTGGCGTGGCCGGGGTGTCACAGCGCCGCGTGAGTGCGGAGTCCGGGATCGACCTCGGCTCCGTCCGCCACCACTTCCCGACGAGCGAGTCGATGATGATCGCCGCCGCCGAGGAGGTCGGACGCCGCATGCAGACCAGGCTCGCGGCCTGCCCCGGCCCGACCGCGGCGACGCCCGATCCGCCGTGGTCGCGCTCCGGAGCGTGTGTCTCGCCCTGATCCCCACCGGTGACCTCGGTCGGGACGAGCTCATCGTGCTCCAGGAGTTCCTGGCCGCAGCGCGGTTGAACGACGCCTATCGCCCCGTCACCACGCGCATGGGCGGCGATCTGCGCTCGGTCCTGCGGAGCGCGTTGGCACCGATCGTCGATGCAACCCCGGAGGCGGACATCGAGGTCGAGCTCCTGGTCGCGTTGACCGTGGGACTCTCCGCTGAGCACGTCCAACCGCCCGGCGCTCCCCCGGTGGTCGAGCCCGTCGAGGTCGTCGAACGGCACCTGAGGCGCCTTGTCGCCCATGTCGACGACCGGGGCTCGTCGCCGGCTCGATTCCATACGACGTGACGGCTCCCCCGGCCCACCCGCCGGTACACCGTTCGATGGTGAACCGACCGGTCCAGAATCAGTAGCATCGCATCATGCCGCGTCCCCGCCAGTTCGACGAGAAGCGGGTCCTGTCGTCCGTGCAGGCGGCGTTCTGGGACAAGGGGTACGCAGGTACCTCGCTCGACGACCTCCTGGCCGCCAGCGGCCTCGGCAAGGGAAGTCTGTACGGGGCGTTCGGGGACAAGCGGAGCCTGTTCCTGCGCGTGCTGCGCGAGTACGACGACGCCAACGACGCGATGCTGCGCACCCGTCTGGAGCAGAGCGACCGCGCCGTCGACGTCGTTCGTGACTTCGTGACCGGCCCACTGCGCGATCCCGACGGGGCGGAGGCACGGCGGGGCTGCCTGCTCGCCAACACCGCGATGGAGCTGTCCGCCGACGTCGCCGAGGTGGCCGCCGTGGCCCGGCGAAGCTACGCCGCGACGACGACCCTGCTGGCCGAGGCCGTACGACGGGCCCAGCGCGAGGGCGACGTCACCCCCCACGTCGACCCCGACGAGACCGCCCACGCGGTGCTCGCCGGACAACTCGGCCTCCTGGTCCTCGGCCGGGTCGGCCAGGACCCGGCCATCCTGTCGACCATGGCCGGGACCCTGCTCCAGGGACTGCTGCCCCCGCCCTGATCGGCTCCGGAGAGTCGACCACCCCCCGTTGTTGACTGATCGGTCCATATCAGGTGTTATGGACCGATCAGTCAACAACAGGAGCGGAGAGCTGACGTGACGGTTCTGCAGGACAAGGTCGCCGTCGTGACCGGTGCGAACGCGGGCATCGGACGCGCGATCGCCCGGGCCTACCACGCCGAGGGGGCACGGGTGTTCGTCGCCGGCCGCCGTCGGGAACAGCTCGTCGAGGTCGAGGCCGAGCTCGGACACGGCGTCACCGGCGTCCGCTGCGACGTCGGCCGGCTCGACGACCTCGATGCGCTCTACGCGACCGTCGCCGAACAGGCGGGCCGGATCGACGTCCTGGTCGCCAACGCCGGGATCGGGATCGTGGCGCCGCTCGGGGAGATCACCGAAGAGCAGTTCGACGCGATGTTCACCACCAACGTCAAGGGGTCGCTGTTCACCGTGCAGAAGGCCCTGCCCCTTCTCGCGCCGGGGGCGTCGATCATCCTCACCGGATCGACGGCGGCGTCGCGTCCCGAGCCGTTCCTGCCCGTCTACGGCGCGACCAAGGCCGCGCTCCGGAACCTGGTCCGCGGGTTCGCCCACGACGCCGGGACACGCCGGTACCGGATCAACATGCTCTCCCCCGGCGCCACGCACACCCAAGGACTGGTCGACCTGCTGCCGGCCGACGCGCTCGCCGCCGCCGGGCCGTCGGTCCCGCTCGGCCGGCTGGCCGAGCCCGAGGAGATCGCGGCCGCGGCGGTCTTCCTCGCCTCGGACGCGTCCAGCTACGTCAACGGGTCCGAGCTCGCCGTCGACGGCGGCTCCGCCCAGGTCTGAGGAGCACCACCCGGGGGCGGGCCCCGCGAGAACGCTGCACCTGCGGCGGAACCCGAGCATCTGAGCAACGCAAGCCGGCCGGAACACCGTCCATCCGGCCACCGAGCTGCGGAATCGCCGGCAGAGGCCGGTCGTCGTCGGACGTCGTCGGCGAGGCTGGTGTGTACCGGATCCGTACCCGAGGACCGTCAGGACGCAGGATCGGACACGTGGGCGAGCACAAGGAACGCATGCTCCGCAACGACTGGTACCTCGACGAACCCGACCTCGTCGACGACCGACGTCGCTGCTGGCAATCCGGCCCGACCCGTCCGCCCGATCTGAGCGATCGACACGACCCTCTGGGAGCCGGAGCAGGCTGCCCGACCGCAGACAGCGAAGACAGCCCAGGGCCGCCCCCGGTGCCCCCACCCCCAGGTCTGCCCACTTCGCGAGAGCTGACGGGCAGAGTTGATTCACTCACCTTCTGTTTCGTTCACCGCACCGTATCCAGCGCAACGCCAACCGGTCAGCCCCGCGGCAGTCAGCACGGAGCCGAGTTCGTCGCACATCTCGGAGTACTGACGCATCTGATTCTCGGTTGGCCCGGACACTTCAGGAATATAGCCGCCAATGACAATTTCTTCTTGCCGCCCGTGGAATCGCTCTGCGCTTGCTCTGTACCCAGCACGCTCGAAGGCGGCAATGTAGTCCTGGGTCCGCCCCGGAGGTACTTCGAAGATCACGGAAGCTAGATTCGGCACAAGGTGACCGTATCAGGAGGCTTATTCAGGCTCCGTCAGGTAAGTGCGTAGAAGATGAGTCCGATGACTGCCGAGATCGTCGTTTTAAATGTGGCGTAGGGTCGGCGGTAGTCTGTGTGGAGAACTTTCCACGACTTGATATGGGCGATGACTCGCTCGATGGTGGCGCGTGTGCGGTTGAGGCTCTTGTTGAATGTTTTCTGCCAGTCGAGAAGTTCCCGGCCGGGTTGTTTTTTGAACGGGGTGAGCATGCCGCGCCCGATGTAGCCTTTATCGCCGATCGGTGGGTATGTGGCGAGGTGGTCGAGGGCGCCGGATTGGTCGAGGCAATGTAGGTCGTGTCGGGAGCCTGGGGTCGGGTCGGAGATCCACGACAGCTGCCCTTCCAGGGTGGCTGCGACCTGGAGGCTTATTCATAAGCCGCAAAGAAGTAGAGGCCTACGATTGCCGCAACTGTGCTTTCGTATTTGCTGATGGGGTAGCGGTATCGGCCACCTTCTTCGCTGAGCATGCGCCATGTTTTGAGGTGCGCGATGGCGTGTTCGACGGCTGCGCGGATTCTGCCGAGGGCGGTGTTGAACTCGACTTGGCTGGGGTCGAGGTCGATACCGGGGGATCGCTTGTGCGGGACCGTGTTGATGCCCTCGACGCCGATGTAGCCGAGGTCGGCGACGGACGGGAGATCGCGCAGACGCTCCGCCAGCCCGGATGCGGCGTAGGCATGTGCGTCGTGGCGGGCGCCGTGAATCGGGACTTCGCCGACCGCGACGAGGACTCCGTCGAGGGTGGCGGCGATCTGCAGGTTCATGCCCGAGTAGCCGGCCTTGACCGAGAACAGGTCGGACACTGCGTTCCAGTCCCACGTCGGGCACACGGTGCCATCGACCAGCACTGTTCCGCCTCCGAGGACCTCCCGCGGGTCGGGCACGACGTCGGCGAGGACCTCGCCGATCACCGGGCGCAGCAGGTCCCAGCGGCGACTGACCGTGGACTGGCTGACCCCGAAGATCGCGCCCGCGAAGTCCTGGGTCACGTTCTTGCGCATCAGCGTCACCACCATGGCCACTGACCGGAACAAGCCCAACGCAACAGGCCTACCTGCAGAAACGAACTTGCCGCCGCATCGGGCGTGTACTCTCACCACCAGATCGGTGAGTTGTCTATCGTCCAACCCTGTCATAGCTTTGAATCGCAACAGCTCTTCGCCGATCCTCGTTCGATGCCTGGGAACACCGAACAAACCGGCAAGGGCTGTTGCACTTCAAGCGCGACACACCGCCGTGCCGGTATCGAGACAAAATCGCCGGTGACGGCTTCCGCAGATCAACAGAATTACTCCCTTGTGAATAAGCCCCCTGGACGACGACGCCGGTGGTGCGATGCTTGCCCGACCACAGACCTGGTACGGCGGTCCATGACCAGCAGGGCAGCAGGGTTCCGTCGATGATGTACTGCCGATCGGCACGAAGCTCCTCCGCAGTCGGAACTACACTCCGCAGCGCCTGCGCCAGCAACGGTGTCACCCCCGCGATCGCTCGACTGACCGTCGACTGCGACACCCCGTAGGTTTCCGCCAACTCCCACTGCACACGATTCCCGCGCAGATACGCCAACGTGATCACCACCGACCAGAACAATCCCAGAATCGGCGGCCAAGGCCGTCGCAGGCCAGTCGCGTTCCGCTGATCCTGCTCATGCACCAGAGCGGCAAGATCCTGAATCTCATCACGCCGAAAGCCAGTGGTATAGTACATACTGCGACAGCCCATTCATCTCGGATTGATTCGACAAACCAATCTTCGCGATGGACGGGCTGTCGCCCAACCCGACACGCCGGGCTAGATCGTTATTTCACGGGCCCTGAATAAGCCTCCAGGTACGAAAAAGTGCTGGTGCCGCTTCAATATGACAGCCTTGCACCCATGGCACCAACGACCGACCCACACCATGCACACCTTCGTCGACTGATCAGAAGCTGGTTGCGTGCTCATCGATGAGCTGCCGATAGCGATGGAACGCCGGCTTGGGCGAGTAGTCCGATGTCATCAGGCCGAACCCGCCGAAGAGCGATCCGTCGTCCGATGCGTCCCGCAGGCTGAAATGCATGTAGGACGTGACGCCAGAACCAGGCTGCAGAGCACTGACGAACATGGCGTCGAGCATGGCGCTCTGACGCTCGACGTCCCTGCTCGGGCCCGTCGGGCATCCGTGCTCCGTGAGATGCAGCGGCATGTCACCGAGACCGGCAGGGGTGAGTGAATCCGTGCGATGCGAGGAGAGGAGCCAGGTGCAGACCGCGGCCGGGTCAGTGCCAGGGGATAGCGGCGCGAACACGTCGGGGAAGGCGTCGAGTCCTACGTAGTCGAGATGCCCGGCGACATCCGGACGAACGCTGTCGAGCAGTCGTCGATAGAAGTGCGGATCCGCGATGAGCTGGGTGGTGTTGGTCCCGACCAGCACATCGGGACAGGAACGGCGAGCCGAGTTCTTGGCCACGAGGATCGCGGACGCCACTGCTTCCAGGACCCGGGGTACGCGCCGTCCAGGACCGGATTGTCCGTGACGTTCGCCTCCTCTCCGATCTGCACGGCGCCGAGGACCGGACCGTACTCCGCGATCATGCGCGCCACGAAGGCACATAACCCGGCGATGTCGCCGGACGCCGACCGATATTGCAGAACGAGGTCGAGCCGGGTGTTCTCGTCCACGTACCGGCCGGGCGCCCGCGGATGCTGGATGTGCACGTCACCCGCTGCACGGTCGTCAGTGAACTGCGCGTAAGCCCGCAGGTGGAACGGCTTCGATCCACGCAAACAGGCGAGCGCCGAGTCGATCGACCGAGGTTCGTCGGGGATCGAGCCGATGATCTCGCCGTCTCCGCCGACCGGACCGCCGGGGTAGATGCCACACCGCATGGAGCCACAGTAGTCTATTTAGACTACACTCGTCCCGTGCCTGCGTCGATGCTCGACAACCCGACCATCACCTCACTGCTGGGCCTTCTCGTCGAGCGGCCGCTCCACCTCTACGCCGTGTCCCAGGAACTGCCGCGACGGCTCGACGCCTCGGGTCTCTCGGTCGGCCGGGGGTCCGTCCGCAACCTGCTCGTCAGACTCGGCGACATCGGCTGGGTCGAGCTCGGCGGACCTGACTCGATCGACGACGTCGCCACCTACCGGATCACCGAGGAAGGACTCGCCGAGCTACGGAACCGCGTCCGCTCCCAGGTTCAGGACACGTCTCCGGATCACGACCACTTCGTCCAGGCAGTTGCCTACATCGGCCTGTTCGACACACAGGAGGCCTGCCTCCTCCTCCGCCGGCGACGCGAGCGACTCACGACACGGCTCACCGACGTCACACGCGAGCACGCCCGAGCACTCGACTCGGGTCAACCGTGGACGCACCTCGCCGAGGTCGACTACGCGCTTTCACAGACCGCAGCAGCCATAGCGTGGCTGGACCGCACGATCGACCGCCTCCAGCGTTGAGCGATCTTGTACCGGATCTCCGACCACCCGAAACATCGTCGATCCGACCTCTGACCTGCAAACTCAGTGGTGGTGGCCGGCCGTCGTTGGGCGTCGCTGACCGCGCTGGTTTGTACCGGATTTGTACCGGGCTGTTGTATGCCGCCACCACGTTCCTGAGCGCTGGTCAGCGCGAGCCCCCCGACCAGCCGCAGGCGACAGTCTGAGCCTGGACGTTCACAACGATCGTCTCGTCTCGCCAGTAAGCGTAGGCATCGCCCGAGTACCGCGCGGTCCGATAGCGCCCTCGCTCGCGAGGCCCACCGTTGACAATAATATTTGTCAACGGCCAGGATGGGGGCATGCACGAAGTGAGCACCATCGAGGACCCAGCCGCTGCGGAGGCATCGCTGGACCCCTTGCGGCGTCAGATCCTTGCGGACCTGATCGAGCCGGGGTCGGCTTCCACCATCGCCGCCCGGCTCGGCATCCCCCGGCAGAAGGTGAACTACCACCTGAGAGTCCTTGAGCAGCATGGCCTGGTCGAACTCGTCGAGGAGCGGCGCCGAGGCAACTTCACCGAGCGGATACTGCAGGCTACGTCCGCCTCCTACGTGATCTCCCCCGGAGCGCTCGGGCGGCTCCAGCCCGACCCGAGCCGCGCCCCGGACCAGCTTTCGGCGCGCTGGCTGCTCGCCCTGGCATCCCGACTCGTGCGCGACGTCGGCACGTTGCTCGCAGGGGCGCAGCGGGCGCGTAAGCCGGTGGCGACCTTCGCGATCGACGGCCAGATCCGCTTCGCCTCCGCGGCGGACCGGGCCGCCTTCACTGAAGAGCTCGCCGCCGTCGTCACCGAGCTGGTGGCCAGGCATCACACCGGCCAGGAACCAGGAACGGCCGGAACAGGCAAGCTCAACCGCCTGGTCATTGCCCTGCACCCCGCCGTCCCCGATACCGCCAACGGCGACCTCCGCTGACCTCATCAACCGCCCGCCGAAGCACTCTCTGACCCACCAGAGCCCGCCGGCACCACCGCTAAGAGCGTGTTTGGAAATTCTAGTGGGTTGAGGGTGTCGTGTGTTTCTGCTGGCGGGTGGCGGGGTATCCACGGGCGATGCGGCGGGTGATGGTGTTGATCGCGGCCCAGCGGATCATGGCTTCGGATGTGGTGGGGTGGCGTTCGTAGTCTCGGGCCAGGCGTCGGTGTGCGGTGAGCCAGGCCAGGGTCCGTTCGACCACCCACCTTCGTGGGAGGACGGTGAATCCGCGCTGCTCGGGTGGCTTGCGGATGATCTCGATCGTTGTCTGCAGGATCGTGGCGGCCCAGTCGAGCAGTCGCCCGGCGAAGCCGGCGTCGGCGTAGACGAACCGCACCCTGGTGCGCAGGTAGAGGTTGAGCAGGATCGGCTTGGCGCCGTCGCGGTCCTGTACCGAGGCCGAGCACACCATCGTGGTCAGCAGCAGACCGAGGGTGTCGGTCACGATGAACCGTTTCCGTCCGCCTGTCTTCTTCCCGGCGTCGTAGCCGCGGGAGTCCTGGCCGACGGTGTCGGCGCCCTTGACCGACTGGGAATCGATGATCCCCGCACTCGGCTCCGGATCACGGCCCTCGGCGATACGTAACTGCCCCCGCACGACCGGGAGGATCTTCTCGGTGACCTTCTGCTGTTCCCACTGGTTGAAGTACCAGTAGACGGTCTGCCAGGGCGGGAAGTCCACCGGCAACGCCCGCCAGGCACACCCGGTCCGCACGACATACAAGATCGCCCCCAGCACGTCCCGACGAGCATGAGCAACAGGCCGCCCCCGCCGCGCGAGCGGCGGTAACAACGGCTCGATCACCACCCACTGGGCATCACTGGTGTCCGAGGGGTACCGGCGCGGTCGTTCCTGCATGCCGACCACGATGGAGCACCCCAGCCGTGTCGACCATCCCGACACACCCACCATTTCCAAACACGCTCTAAGGAGCACCAACATGTCCAAGAACTTCGAGATCCGCAAGGCCGTCGTCCTTGAAGCCACCCCCGAGCAGGTGTGGCGAGCGATCGCCACCCCGGAGGGCCAGGCCGCCTGGTCCCCGGATCCCTACCAGGCGATGGACGAGATGGGGGTCGAGGCCACTGAGAACGAGCGTCTGATCGTACGCACTCCGGAGGCCGAGAACGGCGCCTTCCATGCGTTCGAATATCTCGTTGCAGCCGACGACGACAGCACCACTTCACTCACCTTCGTCCACAGCGGCTACCTCGGCGACGACTGGGAGGCCGAGTTCGACTTCGGCGAGATGACCGGCTACGGCTGGGACATGTACCTACACACCCTGGCCGAGTACCTGAAGCACTTCGCCGGACGGCCCGCCAACTTCGTCACCACCCAGGGGCCGCCCTCCTCTGCGACGCCGAACTCGTGGGCAACCCTCGAGAAAGCCCTCGGCGTCGAGGGGCCGTTCGAACAGGGGCAGCAACTGCGCCTCACCCCGCAGGGTCTGCCCGCGCTTGAGGGGGTGGTCGACTTCGCCTACCCCGCGTTCGTCAACTTCCTCGCACTGCGCACAGACGACGGCCTGTACCGCTTCCACGACAACTCGGCGATGGGCATGCCCCAGGCCGTGGGCCACTACATCTACGCCGACATCGACCGTCAGGCCACTGAGCAGGCCTGGTCGAACTGGCTCGCGCGCGTGTTCGCCTGACCGTCTCCCGCCGTCGTCCGCACGGAAGGCGAGTCCGACTCGACCTGCATTTCAGACGTTCAGCCGGAACGAATCAGCGCGATCCGCGGACCTGCGGCGTTCTCGATCTAGCATGCCCCGACCAGCGTGAACCTGCTCGAACGACTGTCGCTGTCTATCGCCGTTGGTGGACGCGCTGACGAACAGCTACCTCGCTGCGCGAACGCTCGGCAGACTGCCCCAATGTCGTCCGCTCCCCCACCGATCGCGGCCGTCATCGACGCGCTGGTCGACAGTCCGGTCCACCCCGAGGACGTCCGCGCTCTGGCGCCATCTGCTCCGGGGCTCTACGCCTGGTGGATGCCTCCTGCCATCCTGCCTGCTCTGCCGGGTCTTCCCCACCCCGTAGTGTCGGGCCTGAGGCTGCTCTACGTCGGCCTCGCGACGAAGCTCCGCGCGCGGCTCGCCTCAGCTCGCCGATGATCACCCTGAACACCTACGCGCACGAGTGGCCGGACGCCCTGGACCGCACCCGGACGCTCGTCGACACCGCGCTCGGTGCGGGTCTGCGCTGACCATCCGAGTCAGGTGATCTTGTACCGGATTTGTACCCGCGGGGGTACCCGTCAGAGAAACCGCAGGTCAGACGTCCGGATTCAGGTACAGACTGCGCTTGGAGATGTACTGCACCACCCCATCCGGAACGAGATACCAGACCGGCCGCCCCGAGGCCACCCGGTCCCGGCACTCGCTGGACGAGATCGCCATCGCCGGCACCTCCACCGTCGTCACCGACCCCTCGGGCAGGTGCCCGTCGGCCAGCTCGTACCCGGGCCGGGTCACGCCGACGAAGTGCGCGTAGCGGAACAGCTCGTCGACCTTGTGCCAGGACAGGATCTGCTGCAGCGCGTCGGCGCCGGTGATGAAGAACAGCTGCGCGTCGGGCATGGCGTCGTGCAGGTCGGCGAGGGTGTCCGCGGTGTAGGTGGGACCGTCGCGGTCGACGTCGACGCGGCTGACCGAGAACCGCGGGTTCGACGCCGTCGCGATGACCGTCATCAGGTAGCGGTCCTCGGCGGGCGAGACGTCGCGGGCGCTCTTCTGCCACGGCCTCCCGGTCGGTACGAAGATCACTTCGTCGAGGGCGAAGCGGTCCGCCACCTCACTGGCGGCGACGAGGTGGCCGTGGTGGACGGGGTCGAACGTCCCGCCCATCACGCCGATCTTGCGCTGCATCGACGCAGACTATGTCGGCCCACCGCCCGCCGGCATCCCCGGATACAGGTGCCGGAACTGGACGCTGATGCGCGGCCCGCTGCGCGCCACCTTCGGCACGCTGTGCTGCCAGGTCCGCTGGCACGTCCCGCCCATGACCAACAGGTCCCCCGAGGCGAGCGGGAACGACACCGAGGCGCCGCCGCCGGTCGGGCGCAGCCGCAGCGGCCGCGTCGCGCCGAGGGCGACCAGTGCGACGACGGCGTCGGGCCGCTCACGGGCGACCCGGTCGCCGTGCCAGGCCACGCCGTCGGCGCCGTCGCGGTAGAGGTTCACGCCGATCTGGGTGAAGGCGTGGCCGTAGCGCTGCCCCAGCGTGCAGCCCATGTCGCGCAGCCGGCGGGGCACCGTGTCGTCGGGCAGCACCCAGCGGTGAGTGAGGCGCGGTTCGTCGACCACGCGGTCGTACATGCGGCGGCGGTGACCGCGGAACGGCACGGTCGCGCGCAGCAGCGTGAACAGCTCGTCCGGGTCGGGGACCCAGCCGACCGCGACGTCGACCCACGCTCCGTCGGCGAGCTCGTGCCGGTACGCCGGGGCCGCACTCCCGGCGGTGAAGAGCGAAGCCTGCCCGCCGACGTCCACCTCGGGAACGCTACGCCGGATCGAACGAAAGTTCGAGTGGCGGCTCTGCGACGATCTTCGTCATGTCCTCGCGTGCCGACGGTGCCGTGCTGTCCTACCTGGGTCTGCGGCGCGCCGTCGGCGTGATCGGGATCCTGCTCCCGTTCGTACTGGTGGGGGGCGACCTGGCCCTCGGCGGCGACGGACTGCGGGACTCGATCAGCCGCTACTACTACTCGCCGATGCGCGACGTGTTCGTCGGCTCGCTGTGCGCAGTCGGCGTCTTCCTCTACTGCTACCGCTACGACCGGCCGGACAACCGGCTCGCCAACGTCACCGGGACGGCGGCCATCGCCGTCGCCCTGCTGCCCACCCGGCCCGACGGCGCGGCGACGACGGCGGCGACCGTCGTCGGGTACCTGCACCTGGCCGCGGCGACGGTGTTCTTCGCGGGCCTGGCCTGGTTCTGCCTGGCCCTGTTCACCCGCGGGGAGTCCGGAACCCCGGGCAAGGCCGCACGCAACGTCGTCTACCGGGTCTGCGGCGCGACGATCGTGGCCTGCCTCGTGCTGGCCGCACTGGACGCGGCGCTGGTGCCCGACGCCGTCGCCGAGCGGTTCCACACCCTGTTCTGACTGGAGGCCGTCGCGATCCTGGCGTTCGGTGTCGCGTGGTTCGTCAAGGGCGACACGATCCTCAGGGACCAGCCGACGGAGGACCCGGCGCCGGTGATCTGACCGCCTCCGCAACGACGGACGGGCCGGTCCGGACACCCCTCGGGGGTCCGGACCGGCCCGTCACGGGGCCGGGTTCGGTCAGCCGACCGGCAGCGACGGAAGCGACGGGAGCTCGCCACCGGTGGCACCGGTGACCAGGTCGACGACGCTGTCCAGCGGGGCCGGCAGCGCGAGGTCGTGCTTCTTGTCCTCGTGCTTCTTGTGGTCCCACTTCTTCTGGTGACCCTTGTCCTTGTCACCCTCGTGCTTCGAGTGACCCTTGTCCTTGCCACCCTCGTCGTAGCCGGTGCCGCCGGCGAAGGCCGCGGCGGGCGCCGCGACGGCCAGGGGGAGCAGCGCTGCACCGACGAGCGCACCGCGAACGGACTTCCGCATCTCACAACCTCCATGGTTGATCGTTGGACCGTCGCACACGGTCTCGGCTGCTCAACGAGGACGGACGGGCCCCGCAACGGCCGTTCACCCGTTAGCGTCACCAGCACGAATAACCGATAGTCAGGTGTCGACTACGGCAGCCGGGGGATCCGGCTCAGCTGCGCGAGCGGGCGGCCGCCTCGGCCAGGATCGGCAGGTAGGCGTCGAGCACCCAGGGGATCGACAGGACCGACGGCGCCGAGCTCGCCACCACCCGGTCGGCGCCGACGACCGGGGCGAACCCGCCGCGGGCCATCGCCGGCAGCAGCTGGACGCCGGGCGCGGTGCGGAACGCCTGTTCCTCGGCCTGTGTCGCGAAGAAGCCGATGACCAGGTCGGACTCGACGCGCGAGAGCAACTCGCCGCTCACGGTGTAGTAGACCTCCCCGCCGCCCGGGGCGTTCTGCTCGACGTAGGGCGCCAGGGTGAGCCCCAGGTCGGTGACCAGCTGGACGCGAACGTCGCCCGCCCGGAACACCCCGAGCGCACCGGCGTCCATCCCTCCGGTGTAGACGAACGTGGCTCCCGCCAGCTGCGGGTACCGCTGCGCCGCGGTGCGCAGCCGCTGCCCGGTGGAGTCGATCAGCTGCTGGGCCCGTGCCGGATCCCCGAACACCTGACCGGCGATGCGGGTCTGGTCCCGCCAGCCGGTGGAGTACGGGGCGTCGGGATAGGCGACGGTCGGGGCGATCGCCGACAGCTGGTCGTACTCCGCCCGGCTCAGCCCGGAGTACGTGGCCAGCACCAGGTCCGGGCGGGCCGCGGCGACCTGCTCGATCGGCGTCGCCGACAGGTCGTCGGAGCCAATGACCTGCGGGAACGGGCCGCCGTGCGCGGTGATCGCGTCGCGCACCCAGGGCAGCACGCCCTCGGCGTCGCCTCCGTAGACGGTGCGCGGGATCGCCACCGGCAGGACGCCCATCGCCAGCGCGACGTCGGTGTTCGCCGCGCTCAACGTGACCACGCGCTGCGGCCGGTCCGGGACGACCGTCTCCCCCAGTGCGTGCCGCACCGTCACCGGGTAGCCCTCCGCGACCGCGCCCCCCGCCCCCCGCCCGTCCTGCGGCCGGGCGCCGCACCCGGCGAGGACGAGCAGGCCGGCGGCGCCGGCGAGAACGCCACGACGGCTCACGGAACGGGCGGACAGGGGTGCTGCAGCGAGCGGCACGGCGAACCTCCTCAGATCAAAAGGCAAGCCTAACCTGACCACCCGCGACGCCGAGCCCTACGCCGAGTCCCGATCCTGCGACACGGGATACGGCTTGCGACACGGGTTCGGACCCCGTGCCGGAAGCCGGATCCCGTGTGGGACGGGCTCGGGTCGGCGGTCGTTCTGGTCGCTCGGCGCGCCGAGGGCCGCATCCGCCGCGTGGGACGGGCGCCCCGGCCGGAGGGTCCGAACCCGCGGGTAACGTCGCGGCCATGCGTGCTCCGGACACCGGCGACCGGGCCGACCGCGACGCCGGCCCCCGCTCCCCCGCGCCCGGTCCCCCGGCCCCTCCGCCCGCATCCGGCGGACAGGGGCGGCCGTACGAGCCCGCGTCCCCGCCGCCCGTGCGGCCACCGGGGACACCCGGCCCGGTGGCGGCCCCGCCCGCCCCACCGGCACCCGAGGTCCGCACCGACGACCGGGCCGACAACGACCAGGCCGAGAACGTCAGGGCCGACGACCGGGCCGACGGCCTACGTGACGGGCAGCCGGCCGCAGCCACCGCCGTCGTACCGGCCGGGCCGTGGCCGACTGTGCGGCCGCCGTCGCTGCGGGCCGTCATCCTCGGCCGGGTCGCAGCGGGGGTCGCGGCGGTGTGGTTCGGCGTCGTCTACTCGATCACCACCGACGTGCACGCCCGGGCCGACCACCTGCTGGCCGCGATCGTCGTCGGCGGGCTGCTCAGCCTGCTCGGTGTGGTGCTGCTGTGGCTGTCGGCGTCGCGGATCCCGGTGCGGGTCGCCCCGGCCCGCGGGCCGGACATGGGGCTGGTGCGCGACCGTGCCGCGGCACGGAAGGTGCTGCGATCCGGGGGCACGCCGGACGGCGAGCAGCGCAGGCTGATCGCCGTCGACGTGCTCGCCGACGCCCGCCTCCCGCAGGTCACGGGCGCGGTGTTCGCGCTGCTCGGCCCGCTGGTGATGGCCGCGGTCAACGCCTCGGGGCCGCTCGGCTGGGCGGGGCCGCTGACCGCCGGGCTGATCGTGGTGGTGCTGGCCCTGCTGGGGTGGCGGACGTGGACGGCGCACGCGCTGCACCGGCTCGCCGACCGCAGGCACACCGTCCCGCGCTACGAGGAGTCCGGCGCCCCCTGGCGCCCCTGGCCCTGACCCGCCCGGGGAGCGCCGCTACAGGCCCGCGGCGACGAAGGACAGCTCGGCCTCCATGTCGGTGCGGTCGTCGTCGCCGTGCCGGTCGAGGGCGTAGCGGTGTCCGATCGCCGCGGCCAGCAGCCGCGCGGCGGCGCGGATCCGGTCCGGCGCCCCGCCGCCGGCGGCGAGGACCTCGTGCACCGCGTCCTCCAGCTCACCGGCGCGGCGCAGCAGCGCGTCGCGGACGACGGGATGGGTGTCGGCCTCGCGCCACAGCAGGTGGGACAGGACCGAGGACGCGTCGAGCGCCCGGTCCAGCGCGGCGACCAACGCCCGCAGCCCGGCGAGTGCGTCCCCGGCGACGGCGACGTCCGCCCCGCGCACCGGGTGCGGGAGCCGCTCGACGAGCGCCTCGAGAAGGTCGGGCTTGCGGCGGAAGTAGTAGTGCACCAGGCCCTTCGGCACTCCGGCGCGCTCGGCGATCCGCGAGGTGGGCGTCGCGTCGAACCCGTGCCGGGCGAACAGCCCCTCGGCAGCGTCGAGGATGCGGTCCCGGGCGGGTGCGTCCGGGTCGAGCTCGTGGTCCACGGTGCGATCCTCCCCCGGACGCGGCGGGGGCCGCGACCCCTGCGGGTCGCGGCCCCTCACCTGGTCGTCCGGCCGTCGGACGGTCGGTTCTGTCGGATCGATCGGCCCTGTCGGCCCTGTCGGTGCGGTCAGTGCGCGGCGAGCGTGCGGTGCTCGGCGTTCACCGCGGGCAGCGCCGAGGCCGCCACGACGACCGCGAGGACACCCGCCACCCAGGACGTCCACGACGCCCCGGCCAGCGCGCTGTAGCCCATCACCCAGGGGGCGAGGAACAGCAGCACGCCGAGTACACCGTGCACCCACTCGCTCGCCACCGAGCCGGGCACCGCGAGCGACCAGAGCGACGTGGCGGCGAGCACCACGCCCAGTACGACCATCGTCCACGCAGCGGCGGCGTTCGTCGTCGTCACGAGAGGCGAGAGGGCCGTCAGTACACCGATCACGAGAGCTGCCCAGTCCTGCCAGCGCTGCCAGGTACGACCAGTGGTCCCAGCCATCGTCAGTCACCTTCTCCTTGTGAGGTCCCTGTGGGGATACCTCCGGTCTACTCTTGATTGGCCGGCCGGTCAAGACCCGACGAACGGTGGCGCAAGTGACGTGCAAGTCCCCGGCCAGCGGGTGGGCGCACGGTCTGCGGTGTCGAGAGACCGACCGTCCCGAACCCGTAGGAGACCCCCGGTGACCACCGCCCGCGACACCCGTACCGCCGACCTGGTCGGCATCACCCTCGCCCACCGCGTCATGCGCGCCGACCTGCACCGCCTCACCGACGCCGCCCGCGCGATCGCCGACGTCGCGTCCTGCCCGGACCGGCGCGCCCGCGCTCTGCAGACCTGGCTGGCACACCTGGAGCACGAGATCCACGGCCACCACACCGCCGAGGACGAGATCGCCTGGCCGGTGATCGCCCGGCACGCGGGACACGCCGTCGACCTGGCCGAGCTCAGCGACGACCACGGCCGCCTCGACCCGCTGCTGGCCGCCGTGCGCGAGGCGGCGGCGGGAGTCGTCGCCGCGGCGGAGGGACCCGGCCGGGCGGGGGCGGCGACGCTGCTCGCGGACCGGCTGGCCGTGGTCCGCGACGAGATCGACGAGCACCTCGACGCCGAGGAGCGCGACCTGTTCCCGGTGATCGAACGCCACGTGCCCGCCGCCGACTGGGACGCGGTCGTCGCGCAGGTGCAGAAGTCCGGGCCGGGCCTGCGGTTCATGCTGCCGCGGATCGCCGCGGTGACCACCCCGCAGGAGTGGGCAGGGATGCGTCGCGAGGTCGGGCCGGTGGTCGTGCTGATGGAGCGGGTGCTGCGCGGCGGCTACCGCAGCCGCTGTGCGCTGGTGTTCGGCACGTCCTGAGCCGCGGCCCGTCCGAGCAGCCGCCGGGCGCGGTCGCGCCACACCGGGGCCCCGAGCTCCGTCGCGACCCGTTCGGCCTCGTGCAGGTGGCGGACCCGGGCGCCGCCCGCCGGGTCGAGCATCTCCTCCAGCGCGGCGAGCACCAGGTCGGTGGGGCCGGTCGCGATCGTGCCCGACGACAGCCCCGCCACCGATCCCGTCCACGGGCGGAGCCGGGCGCGGCACTGGTCGGCGACGGCGCGGTCGCCCAGCCCGACTGCCACCTCGGCGCGCACGCACGTCCACAGCAGCCAGTAGTAGCTGCGGGCGAGCTCACTGTCCGGAGCCCAGACCTCCTGGGCCCGGACCGGGTCACCCGCGTGCAGGTGGGCGAGCGCGAGGAAGTCCCCGAAGGCCGGCGGCAGGCGCGGTGCGACCGCGTCCAGCTCGGGGGCGAGTTCGCCGAGGCGGCCCTGGGCGTGGCGGACGGCGAACCGTCCGAGCAGCCCCATGAGCGCGGCGTTGACCTGCCCGGAGCCGCCCAAGCGGTCGGCGAGCACCGCGTAGCCCCGTTCGGCGGCGTCCAGCTCACCCGCGACGAGCGACCGCAGTGCCGCGAAGATGTGCGCCCAGCCGAGGGTGAACTCCAGCTGCCCGCCGGGGGCACCGGCGACGGCGGCCTCCGCGTGCCGCGACGCCGCGTCGAGGTCGTGGCGACCGGCGGCGACCATCAGCTGCAGGTGGTGGGCCTGCGTGCGGTAGCCGGCGTGCCCGGCCCGGCCGCCGAGCTCGGCCAGCTCCTCCCCTACCGGGGCCAGCTCGTGCCACAGGTCCGGGGCGAGGACCGCGAAGAACCGGGCGTTGAGCGCCCGGCAGCGCAGCAGCGGGTCGACCCCGCGCGCGGTGAGCGCCATCGCCTCGGCCGAGGCCGAGCGGACCCGGTCGTCGTCGTGCCCCTCGATCTCGAACACCAGGGCGGCCAGCAGCCGCACCCGCCGGTCGACGGCGTCGGGCGGGGTCGCCGCGAGCTCGGTCTCGATGAGGTCGATCAGCTCGGCGTCGATGTTCTGCCCCGGCCGGATGGTCCAGCTGACCGGGGTGTCGTAGCTGGTCAGGGCGGCACCGAGCCACTGCGGTGCGGCCACCCGCGCCCGCTCGACGGCGGTCCGGCGTTCGGTCAGGGCGGTGTGGCCGTCGCCGCCGCGGGCGAGCTCGGCGACCAGCGCGCACCGCAGGGCCAGCTCGTCGTCGACGCCGGTCCCGACCCGCCCGGCGAGCTCGACGGCGTGGCCGTGGAACCGGGCTGCCTCGCGGTGCGAGCCGAACCCCGCGGCGGCCGCCGCGGCGGCACGGACCGCGGCCAGGGCACGGTCCGGGGCGACGGCGGACCCGGCGGCGACCGCGTGGTGGGCGAGCGGCACCGGGTCGTCCGGCCGCCTGCGGCTGAGGATCGCGTGGGCCGCCGCGTGCAGCCGGGCACGACGCAGGTGCGGGATGTCGCCGTAGAGGGTGTCCCGGACCAGGTCGTGGGAGAACCGCAGGCGCCCCGGCTCGGGTTCGAGCAGCATCCCGCCGAGCACCGCGGGCTCCAGGGCGTCCAACGGGTCGTCGCCGTCGGCGGAGGCGGCGAGGTCGAGGGCGTCGTCGGTGTCCAGCTCCCGGCCCAGCACCGAGACCCTGGCCAGCGCGGTGCGGGTGCTCGCGGGCAGCCGGGCCACGCGTCGGCGCAGCACCTCGCGGACCCCGGCCGGGACGGCGTCGGCCGCGGCGGACGGGCCCTCGGCGGCGACGAGGCGCGCCAGCTCGCGGACGAACAGCGGGTTCCCGCCGGTCCGTTCGGTGATCCGGGCGACCAGCTCGGGAGTGGCGGCGGGCACCCCGTGCCGGTCCAGCATCCCGGCGACATCGTCCGTCGTCATCGGCGCGGGCTCGATGCGGTCCACGGTGGGCTCGGCGAGGGCGGCGAGCGCGGCCTGCAGCTCGGCGCCCGCCTCGGCCGGGCGCAGGCCCGCGGCGACGAGCACGGGAAGCTCCGCGGCGCCGGTGACGACCGCGCGCAGCAGCGCGAGGGTCTCGGACTCGGCGCGGTGCAGGTCGTCCAGGACCAGCAGCAGCGGTCGCTCCCGCCCGGCGACGGCGAGCAGCTCCACCACCGCCCGGGCCAGCCAGAACGTGACCTCGGCGCCGCCGGGTCCGGCCGGGGAGCGCAGTGGCGCGAGCCGCTCGACCAGCTCGGCGGGCGGGTCGTGCGCCGTGACGAGGGCGTCGACGATCTCCCGCCACGCCCAGGCCGGCGGGGCGCCGTCGATCTCGGGGCAGCGGCCGGTGACGGCCGTCCAGCCGTCGGCGGTCGCGGCGGCGGCGAACGCGGCGAGCAGCGCGGACTTGCCGGCGCCTGCGTCGGCGGCGACGAGCACCAGCTGGGCACCGCCGCGGGCCCGCTCCGCGGCGGCCGCGAGCCTGCCGAGCTCGGGCCCGCGCCCGAGCAGCGACGGTGTCCTCGCCGGCGGCTCGGCCGGCGCCGGCCCGGGTGGCCGCGCCGCCGGGAGGACCGCGGGCGCGTCGGTGCCGCCGGCCGGGTCGCGGTGGGCGAGCACGTCCGCCTCGATCGCGCGCAGCCGGGGCCCGGGGTCGACGCCGAGCTCGTCGGCGAGCAGCCGCCGGGTGCGGGAGAGCACGGCCAGCGCGTCGGCCTGCCTGCCGGTGCGGTACAGCGCGACGGCCAGCAGCCCGACCGCGTCCTCCCGCAGCGGGTGCTCCCCCACCAGCGCCGTCAGGTCGGGGACGACGGCGTCGGCCCGGCCCAGCCGCAGCCGAGCGCGGGCCCCGCGCTCGAGCGCGACCTGACGCAGCTCGTCGAGGCGTTCGGCCTCGGCACGCGCCCAGGAGGCGTCGGCGAACTCGGCGTAGGCGGGCCCCGCCCACAGCGCCAGGGCCTCGCCGAGCAGGGCGTCGGCCCGGTCCGGCGTGGCCGCGGCGGCACGGTCGAGGAGGTCGGTGAAGGCACGCGCGTCGAGCCCGTCGGGACCGAGTGCCAGCGCGTAGCCGGGTGGGCGGCTGACCAGCACCGTCGGGACCGCGCGCGGGGACCGGTCGGGTTCGAGCAGCCGCCGGAGCCGGGAGACGTGGACCTGCAGCCCGCCGTGCGCCTGCGCGGGCGGCGCGCCCTGCCACAGGTCCTCCACCAGCGTGTCGACGGCGACGACCTCACCACCGGCCGCGGCGAGCCGGGCCAGCAGCTCGCGGCGGCGACCCGAGCCGACCGCGACCGACGTGCCGTCGGCCGTCACACGGAGCGGGCCGAGGACCCGGACCGTGACCTCCTGCACGCGGGGAATCTAGGCCCACGGTGCCGCGCGTGTCAGCCCCCGTGACCAGGCGGTCAGACCGGCAGCAGCGCCTGGACGACGTCGGTGAGCTGGGCGGCGGTACGGCACTCGTGCATCGGGAGCACCTCGCCGTAGCGGGTGGCGGCCGAGTCCCCGGAGCCCCAGCTGCGCTCGGGCTCGGGGTTGAGCCAGTGCGCGTGCCGGACCCGCCCGGCCATCATCGCCAGGGCCCGCAGGTTGGGGTCGCGGTAGTTGGTGCGGCCGTCGCCGAGCACCAGCAGCGACGTCTTCGGGGTGAGCGCGTCGCCGTGGTGCTCCAGGAAGTCGCCGAACGCGCTGCCGTAGTCCGAGTGCCCGTCGAACGCGGTGAGCGTGGCCTCGCGCAGCACCCGCTGCATCACCCCGGACAGCTCCGCACCGGGCTCGAACAGGTGCGTGACCTCGTCGGTGCGCTCGATGAACGCGAACACCCGCACCTTCGAGAACTGTTCGCGCAGCGCCTGGACCAGCAGCAACGTGAAGTGGCTGAACCCGGCGACGGACCCGGACACGTCGCACAGCAGCACCAGCTCGGGGCGGCCGGGGCGCCGGACCTTGTGCGCCGGGTCCATCGGCACGCCGCCGGTGGACATCGACCGGCGCAGCGTGCGGCGCAGGTCGAGCTGTCCGCGGTTCGACCGGCGACGCCGCGCCGACAGCCGCGACGCGAGGCGGCGGGCCAGCGGCTGCACGGTGCGGCGCAGGTCGGCGAGCTGGGCGGCGTTCGCGGTGAGGAAGTCGACCTGGTCGGTCTGGGTGGGGGTGGTGGTGCGGGCGATCTGCTCGCGGCCGCGCTGCTCGGCGGTGCGGCGGCGGACCTCCTCGCGGACGACGTCGCGGAAGCGGGCGATGCGGTCGCGGATCTCGCGGCGGCGGACCTCGGAGACGAAGTCGGTGTCCCCCTCCTCGCGCAGCCCGTCGAGGATCCGGGCGAGCAGGGTGTCCGGGGACAGCGCGTTGAGCGCCTGGTACGCCGACCAGTTGGGCTTGGCCGTCTGCCCGCGGACGCCCTGGCCCGCGGCGCCGGAGTTCCCGATCGCGTCGACGGCGGCGCGGGCGAGCTCGCGCAGGGTCTCCTCGTCGCCGTCGCGCAGCAGGTCGGCGAGGATCTCGCGCAGCGCGTCGACGTCGACCGGGCCGGTGCCCTCGCCGGACTCGTCGTCGATCCGCGGGACGTCGACGTCGGAGGACCCGGCGCCCAGCGCGGGCGGGAACCACAGGTCGAACAGCGCGTCGAAGGTGTCGCGCTGCCCGGAGCGGCGCAGCAGCGCCGCGGCGAGCCCTTCCCGCAGCTGGTCGCGGTGCAGAAGGTCCAGGGCGCCGAGCACGCGGGCCGCGTCGACGGTCTCCCCCGGGCCGACCGCGACGTGGTGGCGGCGCAGTGCGGAGACGAAGTCGACGAGGTGCCCGGGCAGGCCGTGCTCCGGGGCGAGCGCGGCGGCGGGCGGATCGTCACCCGTCCATCATGCGCGACGCGCGCGTGATCAGCGAGAGTGGTCGGCCAGCCCGCCACTGTCGGAACATGCGCCGACGCTCCGGCCGAGCCGCCGAGCCACGACCGGAGCGCCGGGGTGCACCGCGGTCCCACACCGCGGGAGCTTCCGCCTAGAAGGCGGGGTCGATCGGCACCGGCTGCGGGGTGAAGGGGCGGTCGCCCTCGACCAGGCGCAGAGCGCCACCCAGACCGCCGGGGCCGTTGGCGTAGTCGAGCATCTTCCGCAGGTCGCTGATGCCGTTCGTGCCGGGCGCCGGGGCCAGGTTCAGGGTCGAGAGCACACCGAGGGCGCGGCCGTCGGCGGTCAGGTAGCCCGAGCCCGAGTCACCGGGCACGCCCGGCGGGACGGTGATCACGGTGTGCGTCCAGCCGCCACCCGCGGTGCCGGTGGAGGTGCCGGTCTTGGGCCGCAGTGCACGCACGCCCTGGCGCAGCGAGGAGTTGCCGTAGCCGTAGACGACCCCGCCGGTGGCGACGCCGTCGGCCACCCCGGTCGGGCCGCCGTAGAACGGCACCGCGGGGCTCGTGCGCGCGGCGTCGTCCGGGGCGAGCTCGACCAGCGCGAAGTCGTTGAACAGGCAGGTGTCCGGGTCGGTCTCGCCCCGCTCCTGCATGCTCAGCCACGAGGAGTACGCGAGCCGGCCCGGTGCGGTGGCGCCCTCGACCTCGACCGGGGTGCCGAGCGGCAACGAGTCCGCCTCGCACCCGTCCACGTCGGTGGAGCTGCCGGTGCCCGCACAGTGTGCGGCCTGCCCGAGGTAGGTCGCGGACCCGTCGGTGAACACGAAGTTCGCGGTGCACTGGGCCCCTTCGGGCCCGGTGCGGGTCATGACACCCGGGTGCACGTCGATGTCCGGTGCCCCGTCCTGCGCCGACGCGGTGCCGGCGGTGGCGAGCCCGACCGCGAGCGCGGCACCGGCGGCCAGTCCGGCGCGCAGGAGACGGCGGGCGGTACGGGACGGTTCCGGGAGGGCGGTCATCGGTGGGCCTCCGGTCGCTGGGGAGCGTGTATCCGGCACAACTCGCGCCACCCGTCCCGGTTACGCCCGGCAGGCCGATCGATCCGATCTTCACTCCATAGGGGCGAAGACCTTGACGGCCGATCAGCGGTACGGGACTGGACCGTTCAGCGCAGGTGCACCGTTCAGTTCAGCCGGAGCTCGGCAGCGGCCTTGTCGGCGTCGGAGCGGTGCTTCAGGACGACACCGAGGGTGGCGCGGACGGCGTCGTCGTCGAGGGTGTCGAGGCCGAGCGCGAGCAGGGTCCGGCCCCAGTCGATCGTCTCGGCGACGCTCGGGGCCTTGCGCAGCTCCATCGCCCGCAGCACCCGCACGGTGCGCACCAGGGCGTCGGTGAGCTGCTCGGTCAGCTCCGGGACCCGGGTGAGCACGATCCGGCGCTCCAGGTCGGCGTCGGGGAAGTCCAGGTGCAGGAACAGGCAGCGGCGCTTGAGCGCCTCGGACAGCTCACGGGTGGAGTTCGAGGTCAGCAGCACGAACGGGCGCCGGTTCGCGGTGACGGTGCCCAGCTCGGGGATGGAGACCTGGAAGTCGGACAGGACCTCCAGCAGGAGGCCCTCGACCTCGACGTCGGCCTTGTCGATCTCGTCGATCAGCAGCACGGTCGGGTCGGTGCGCCGGATCGCGGTGAGCAGCGGACGCGGGAGCAGGAACTCCTCGGAGAACACGTCGTCGCGGGTGGCGTCCCAGTCCGCGCCGTCCTCGCCGCGCTGCCCGGCGGTGATCCGCAGCAGCTGCTTGGCGTGGTTCCACTCGTAGAGCGCCCGGGCCTCGTCGATGCCCTCGTAACACTGCAGGCGCACGAGCCCGGACCCCGTCGCCGCGGCGACGGCCTTGGCCAGCTCGGTCTTCCCGACCCCGGCGGGGCCCTCGACCAACAGCGGCTTGCCGAGCCGGTCGGCGAGGAACACCGTCGTCGCGACGGCGGTCGAGGCCAGGTAGCCGGCGTCGGCGAGCCGGGCGGTCACGTCCGCCACGGAGCCGAAGACCGGGCGGTGGGCAGGGCTGTCGGACGACACGCGATCATCCTGCACGCCCGGACCGCCACGCGTCGGACGGGTGGCCCGGCTCACACCCCGGCGGCCCGCGTCGGATCGTTGTCGGGGGTCGGGTCCACCATGGGTGCCGTGACCACCGCATCGAGCACCGACCTGCGCGAGCGCGCGGAGACCGTCCTGCAGCAGCTGGCCGGGCCGCAGGCCCGGCTGCGCGAGGACCAGTGGACCGCGATCGAGGCGCTGGTCGCCCAGCACCGCCGGGCCCTGGTCGTGCAGCGCACCGGCTGGGGCAAGTCCGCGGTCTACTTCGTGGCCACCGCGCTGCTGCGTGCCCACGGCGCCGGCCCGACGGTGATCGTGTCGCCGCTGCTGGCGCTCATGCGCAACCAGATCGACGCCGCGATCCGCTCCGGGATCGTGGCGGTCACGGTGAACTCGGCGAACGCCGACGAGTGGGACGCGGTCTACGCCGACATCGCGAACGGGGACGTCGACGTGCTGCTCGTGTCCCCCGAGCGGCTCAACAACCCCGACTTCCGCGACCGGGTGCTGCCGAAGCTGGCGGCGAGCGCCGGGATGCTGGTGGTCGACGAGGCGCACTGCGTGTCCGACTGGGGCCACGACTTCCGGCCGGACTACCGGCGGCTGCGCACGCTGATCGCCGAGCTGCCGTCGGGGATCCCGGTGCTGGCGACGACCGCGACGGCGAACGACCGGGTCGTCACCGACGTGTCCGAGCAGCTGGGGATCGGCCGGGAGGATCGGAACGGTGACCAGCAGGACACGCTGGTCCTGCGGGGGTCGCTGGACCGCGAGTCGCTCCGCCTGGCGGTGGTCCGGCTGCCGTCCCCGGCCCGGCGACTGGCGTGGCTCGCGGCGAAGCTCGACGAGATGCCGGGCGCCGGCATCATCTACACCCTCACCGTCCAGGCGGCGGACGACGTGGCCGAGTTCCTGCGCGAACGCGGGATCGCGGTGCGCTCCTACTCCGGGCGCACCGATCCCGAGGACCGCTTGGCCGCCGAGTCCGACCTGATGGAGAACCGGGTGAAGGCCCTGGTCGCGACCTCGGCCCTGGGCATGGGCTTCGACAAGCCCGACCTGGGGTTCGTCGTGCACCTCGGGGCGCCCGCCTCGCCGGTCGCCTACTACCAGCAGATCGGCCGCGCCGGTCGCGCGCTGGACCGGGCCGAGGTGGTGCTGCTGCCCGGCCGCGAGGACCGGGACATCTGGGCCTACTTCGCGTCGCTGGCGTTCCCGCCCGAGCCCCTGGTCCGCCAGACCCTCGCCGTGCTGTCGGACCGGCCCCAGTCCACCGCGTCGATCGAGACCCGCGTCGACCTGTCCCGCACCCGGCTGGAGATGCTGCTCAAGGTCCTCGACGCCGACGGCGCCGCGAAGCGCGTCAAGGGCGGCTGGATCGCCACCGGCCGGGAGTGGGTCTACGACACCGAGCGCCACGAGCGCGTGAACGCCGCCCGCCGTGCCGAGCAGCAGGCGATGCTCGACTACATCGCGACGACCGAGTGCCGGCTGGTGTTCCTGCGCCGCCAGCTCGACGACCCGGACCCGACGCCGTGCGGGCGCTGCGACACCTGCACCGGCACCGTCTGGTCCGACGAGGTGTCCGCCGACGGCGAGCAGGCCGCCACCGAGCGCCTGGCCCGGCCCGGGATCGAGGTGGCACCACGGAAGATGTGGCCGTCCGGGATGAAGGACATCGGGGTCCCGCTGTCGGGGAAGATCGCCGTGGGCGAGCAGGCCGCCACCGGCCGGGCGATCGGACGGCTGTCCGACATCGGGTGGGGCACGCGGCTGCGCGAGCTGGTCACCGGCGGCGACGACCCGGTTCCGGCCGACGTGCTCGACGCACTGGTCCGGGTGCTCGCCGGGTGGGGCTGGGAGCAGCGACCGGTGGGTGTGGTCGGGATCGGCTCGCGGACCCGCCCGCACCAGCTCGACCACCTCGCCCGACGGATCGCCGAGATCGGCAGGCTGCCGCTGCTCGGCACCCTCTCCCCCGTCGGCGAGCGTCCCGCGGCGGCGGAGAACTCGGCCCGGCGGCTGGCCGCGGTGTGGGAGGGGCTCGACGCCGCCACCGTGCCGGACCTGTCCGGGATCGACGGGCCGGTGCTGCTGGTCGACGACGTCGTCGACTCGGGCTGGACGATGACCGTCGCCGCGCGGGCGCTGCGGCGGGCCGGGGCGCCGGAGGTGCTGCCGCTCGTGCTGGCCGTCGCCGGGTGAGGTCTCCCGTGGAGGACGACGCCCACCGTCCCAGCCCTACCCGTCGGTAGGCTCGGGGCATGAACCCGCCCGACTTCGCACTCAAGGCCATGAACGCGGGCCATCGGCTGCTGATCCGGCTGACCGGCGGGAAGATCGGCCACTCGGCGATGGGGATGCCCGTCGTCGAGCTGACCACCCGTGGCCGACGCTCCGGTGAGCCGCGCACGGTGCTGCTCACGGCCCCGCTCCACGGCGACGGGAAGTACGTCGTCGTCGCCTCCCGGGGCGGCGACGACCGCCACCCCGCCTGGTTCCTCAACCTGCGTGCCGACCCGGACGTCGAGGTCGCCGTCCAGGGCGGCCCACGGGTGCCGATGCGCGCCCGGATCGCCGACCCGGCCGAGCGGGCGACGCTGTGGCCGCGGGTCACGGAGCGGTACCGCAACTACGCCGGCTACCAGCGCAGCACCAGCCGGGAGATCCCGCTGGTCCACCTGGAGCCGCGCGGCTGACCGGCCGCGCATCATCAGGGCAGATGATTCCGGGGGTCCGGATCACCTTCGTAGGGTCGGCACATGCCCGGTCCTGCCGTGCCCGTGGAGGCCGTCCCCCCGCAGGCGGCCCCACTGCAGCTCTCGGTCCTCGGCGGTGTGCGGGCGCGTCGTGACGGCGAGGACCTGGCTCTCGGTGGGCCGCGCCCGCGGGCCCTGCTCGCCGCACTCGTCGTCGCCGCCGGGCGTCCGGCCACCGAGGACCTGCTGATCGACGCCGTGTGGGACGGGGAGCCCGCCCCGGCCGCGAAGCAGGCGCTGCACACCTACGTCGCCCGGCTGCGGGCCGTCCTGGAGCCCGGACGTACGGCCCGCGGGGCCGCGACGGTGCTGGTCCGCGGCAGCGGCGGCTACTCCCTGGCCGTGCGACCCGAGCAGGTCGACGTGTGGGCGATGCGGGAGCTGGCCGCCCGCGGTGCCACCGCGCTGGCGCAGCGACGACCGCACGAGGCGGTGTCGGTGCTGGACCTCGCGCTCGCCACCGGCGACGGCACCCCCTTCGGCGACCTCGCCGACCGTGCCTTCCTCACGGCCGAGGTGGCCGCGCTGACCGAGCTGCGCGCCGGGATCCGCGAGGACCGGGCCGCCGCCGCACTCGCCACCGGCGAGGACCTGACGCTGCTCGACGAGCTGGCCGCGCTCACCACCGAGTTCCCGCTGCGCGAGCGCGCGTGGGAGCTGCGGGCCCGCGCGCTCTACCGGGCCGGGCGCCAGGCCGACGCGCTGGCCGTCCTGCGGACCGCGCGGGACCTGCTCGCCGAGGAGCTCGGCGTCGACCCGGGGCCCGGCCTCGCCGCGACCGAGCGGGCGGTGCTGGCCCAGGACCCCGGCCTGCTGCACCGGGCGCCCGCCGCCGACGCGCCGGCGCCCGCCGCCGGGGCCGCCCGCAGGCCGTTGCCGTCGCCGACGACGGCGCTGCTCGGCCGCGACGACGACCTCGACCGGCTGCGCGCGGCCCTGGACGCCCACCGGCTGGTCACCGTCGTCGGGCCGGGCGGGGTCGGCAAGACCCGCCTCGCGCTGGCCCTCGCCGCCGACGCGGGCGGCCCGGTGTGGTGGGCCGAGCTCGCCGACCTCGCCCCGGGGATCCCCGGCGCGCTCCTCGCCCCGGTCGTCGCGGAGGCCGCCGGCGTGCTCACCGCGCAGGGCGCCGGCCAGCTCGCCGCGGCCCTGGCCGACACCTCCGGCCTGCTGGTGCTCGACAATTGCGAGCACGTCCTCGACGCGGTCGCCGAGCTGCTCACGACGCTGCTGCCCGCCTGCCCCGGGGTGCGGGTGGTCACGACCAGCCGCGAGCCCGTCGACCTGCCGGGGGAACAGCTGCGGGAACTCGCGCCGCTGTCCCCCGCCGCGGCCGAGCAGCTGTTCCTGGACCGCGCGTCGGCCGCGGCACCCGGCGCCACACCGACCGGCGACGACCGGGCGCTCGTCGCCGAGGTCTGCGCCCGGCTCGACCGGCTCCCGCTGGCCGTCGAGCTGGCCGCCGCACGCAGCCGCACCCTGTCGGTCGGGGAGATCGCGGACGCCCTCGACGACCGGTTCTCCCTGCTCGTGGGGGCCGGCCGGGGCACCCCCGCCCGGCACCGCAGCCTGGAGCGCACGATCGCGCTGTCGGTCGACGACCTCGGCCCGGCCGACCGTCGACTGTTCGCCACGCTGTCGGTGTTCACCGGCGGGTTCGACGCGGCCGCGGCCGCCGCCGTCGCCGGGGCGCCGGTCCGCGACGGGCTAGCCACCCTCGTCGCGAAGTCCCTGGTCGGCGTCGACGCCGGTGCGCCGGGACCGCGCCGGTTCGCGCTGCTGGAGACCCTGCGGGCCTTCGGCGACACCCTGCTCGACGACGCCGGGCGGGCCGCTGCCCGCATCGCGCACCGGCGCTGGGTCCTCGACATCGTGACCGAGGCCGACGCCGCGTGGCTCGGCCACGACGCGGCCCGCTGGTTCGGGCGGGTCCGCGCCGAGCAGCCGAACGTCCGGGCCACCTTCGGCGCCGCGCTGGCCGACGGCGGCACCGCCGCCGTCGACGACGCGCTGCGCCTGGCCGGGGCGCTGGGCTGGTACTGGTACCGCTTCGGCCGGATCGCCGAGGGCATCGGATGGGTCACCGCGGCGCTGGCGGCGGCCGGGCCGGACGCCGACCCGGAGGCCGTCGGGCTGGCGCACGTCGCCTCCGGACCCCTGCGCTACCTGGCCGGGGACCCGGCGGGCGCGGCCGCCGACGTCGCGGCCGGGCTGGAGCGGATGGACCCGGCCCGGCACCCGACCAAGGTCGCCCGCGGGCTCGCGTTCCGCGCCTACCTGGCGGCGGCGACCGACCCGGCGGCCGCGCAGGCCCTGCTGGGCGAGGCGCTCGCGGTGTCGCGCGCCGCCGGGGACGGCCCCGGTGAGTCCGAGACGCTGATGGCCGCCGGGCACCTCGCGCGGCTCGGCGGGGACACCGCGACGGCGCTGGACGTGCTGCGGTCGGCGGTGGCCGTCGCGCGGCGGGCCGGGCACGGGTTCGCCGACGGGTCCTCGCGCTGGCACCTGGTGAAGACCCTGCTCGACCGCGGTGACGCGGCCGCCGCCCTGGACGAGGCGGAGTCGCTGGTGCGGTTCCTCGGCGGCGAGCCCGACGTGACGTCCTGGCTGGTCGCGACGCACACCCTCGCAGGCGCGCTGGGGCAGTCCGGGGACGGCGTACGGGGTGCCCGGCTGCTCGGGGCGGTGTCCGCGATCGACGGCGAGGTCGGCTACCGGCCCGAGGAGATGGACCCGCAGGACTCCGAGCGCGACGTCGCCCTGGTCCGGGCCGCGCTCGGCAGGTCCGCCGAGCGGTACGCGACCGCGTTCACCGAGGGCGTCGCGGGTGGGCGGCGACGGTCGCCGCGGTCCTCGACGAGCTCGGCGACGGCGACGGCGCCGCCCGGGCCGTGGGCCGCAGCGCCTGAGCCGGCCCCGAGGACGAGGCCGCCCTCTCCCCCGGAGCCCGCCGCGGGGGCCGCCTGGCGCACCCCTGCAAGGCCGCTGCAAGTGAACTGCCAGTGGTCCACCGCAGAGTTCGGCGGTGTTCGCCCCACCGGCCACCCGGGCCGCCGGGGCCACCACCCGAGGAGACACCGTGAACGCCGCCCTGCGCACCCTCGCCCGGCTCGGCCTCGCCGCCGCCGCGACGACCACCGTCCTGTTCGGCACCACGGCCTGCAGCCTCGCCTCCGTCCCGGCGGACAGCGTCGAGCAGCAGATCGTCAGCACGCTGGGCGCACAGGGCGTCGCCATCGACAACGGGAGGGCCGACTGCGCCGGCGACCTCGACGCGACCGTCGGAGCCACCCGGACCTGCGAGTTCCACTCCGGCGGCCAGCCGGTGGGTGCGGTCGTCACGGTCACCGCGGTCGACGGCGACGACGTGTCCTTCGACATCACCACCGAGCCCCGCCCGGTGCCGAGGGCGCTGCTGCAGGACACCGTCGGCTCGCTCGTCGCGCAGAACGCCGGCGTCCCGATCGACGCCACCACCTGCGACGGCGACCTCGCGCCCCCCACCACCGGCCAGGCCGTGGGCTGCCGGTCACCTCCGGCCAGGACTCGATCGACGTCCGCGCCACCGTGACCGAGATCCAGGGTGGCCTGGTCAACTTCGACGTCGAGCAGGTCTGAGCCGTGCGCTCACCCGGTCGGCCCACGCCGGGGCCCGCTCAGCCCCCGGCGTGGGCCGGACCCCAGCGCAGGGTCAGCCGGGTACCCGCACCGTCCACCAGCACCTCGCCCGGCCCGGCCCCGGGCGCTCCGGCGGCGCCGGTGGCGCTGTCGGCGCCGTCCCGGGATCGGCGAGCACGGGACCGGACGACCGCCTCGATGCGCAGGTCCGCCGCGTGCGGCCGGCCCGCGTCGACCCACCCCGCGATCAGCCCGGCCAGCCGCTCGGCGGCGAGGTCACCGTCCGGCCCGCAGGCCCGCACCGTCGCCTCCGGGGCCGCCAGCAGCACCGCGCACCCGTCGCCGGCGACCAGGCCCAGCGTCGCGCGGACGCCACCGAGGTCGAACAACGCCCGGCGCGGCCCCGCCCTCGTCCGGGCCGAACAGCCGCACCACCCCCGGGTCGGCGACCGCGGCCCACAGCCCGAGCCCGTCCCACAGGTCCGCCACCGTGCCCGCCGCGGCGACGGGCCGGTCGGTGCCCTCGCCGGTGGTCGCGCGGGCCAGTGCCCGCGGGTCCGGGTCGTCGGCGTCGTCGGAGCCGCAGGCGGGCTGCACCCGCCACCGTCCGTCGGGCAGCGAGACCTCGGCCCCCTGGTCCGCGCCCTCCCCGCGCAGCCGGACGAACGCGCAGCTGCGCACCGAGCTCGACCGCAGCCGTCCCGGGGCAGTGTGGACGAACGCCACCGACAGCTGGCTGCCGCGGACTGTGAGCGGCAGGAGCAGCCGTCCGCCGGGCGCGAGCTGGGCGACCCACTCCGGCCGGACGCCGGTGGAGCCGACCGTCAGCTCGATGCGGTCGTAGGGCGCCCCGGGCGAGTACCCGAGCGCCCCGTCCCCGGCGACGACGTCGACGCCGTCGAACCCGGCGGTGTCCAGGTTTCGCCCGGGCCCCGGCGACCAGGTCGTCGTCGATGTCGAGGGTGGTCACGGCTCCGTCCGGGCCGACCAGCTCCGCCAGCAGCGCCGCGTTCCAGCCGGCCCCCGCACCGACCTTCAGCACCCGGTGCCCCGGCGCGGCCCCCAGCTGTTCCAGCATGATCGCGACCATCGACGGCTGGGAGACCGAGCTGACCGTCACGCCGTCGTCGACCTTGATCGGGACGGCGACGTCGGCGTAGGCCTCGCCGGGGTCGAGGGCGGGCAGGAACAGGTGGCGCGGCACCGTCTCCAGTGCCGCGCGGACCGCGGGGGTGCGCACCCGGCCGGCGCTGACCAGGGACGCGACCAGCGCGGAACGGGCGCGGTCGGCCGACATGCGGGCATTGTGCCCCTGCCGCCGCCTAGAGCAGAACGAGGGTCGTCCGCGTGGACGAGTTCGCGCCGCTGTTCGGGGGGCAACTCGCGGCTCCGGCGGCCGATCATGTGCGGCAGCTCGGTCGCGTCGTAGGACACCACGCGCGCGGGCGATCGGGCGGCCGTACGGGGCGCGGAGCTCGACCACGTCCCCCGCGACGAAGTCGCCGGAGACCCCCGTGGACACACCCGCCGCGAGCAGCGAGCGACGCCGCTTCCGGACGGCCTCGACCGCGCCGTCGTCGAGGTCGAGGGCCCCCCGGACGTCGGCGGCGTGCCGCAGCCAGAAACCGGCGGGCGCTCATCCGGGTACCGGCGGGCGCGGAACACGGTGCCGACCTTCGGCCCGTCGTCGGTGCAGGCCAGGGCGTCGGCGATCCGGTCGGCGGCGGTCAGGAGCACCGGGATCCCGGCGGCCGACGCCATCGCGGCCGCCTCGACCTTGGTGGCCATGCCGCCGGTGCCCAGCCCTGACCCGGGACGGGTCACGCTGACCCCGGCGAGCTCGGCCGGGTCGTCGACCTCGGGGATCAGCGACGTGCCGGGGTCGCGCGGGTGGCCGTCGTAGAGGCCGTCGACGTCGGAGAGCAGCACGAGCGCGTCGGCGCCGACGATGTGCGCGACGAGTGCGGCGAGCCGGTCGTTGTCGCCCAC
>NZ_JAHLJA010000040.1:0-73311 GCF_020496245.1 Pseudonocardia sp. ICBG601
CGGAGACGGAGGACGAGGGCGCGACCCGCTCGCGTCCCCGCACCACCCCCGGCAAGGGCCGGGCGACACCGAAGCGCCGTGACGCCGAAGGCAGGCGGCGCGGCCCCCGCGCCGCCCCCGCCGCGCACCCAGCGGGAGCCGCGAAGCGGCCCGCGCCACCCGGCCCGTCGAAGGACGAGCGCCGGGCGAAGGCGCTGGAGCGCCGCAAGCGGATGGGGGACGCGGTGACGACCGCGTGCTGCCCCCCCGTGACCGCCGCAAGGTGCGGGCGTACGTGCGTGACATCGTCGACTCGCGCCCGCACGTCATCGGGCTGTTCCTGCCGCTGGCCGCGCTGTGCTGGTCGCGGCGCTGATCCAGAACCGATGATCCAGCAGTACGTCACGCTGTTCACGTTTCTGATGCTGATCGTGATGGTCGTCGAGGGCACGCTGCTGGGCATGCAGGTCCTGAAGAAGGCCCGCGCGAAGTTCCCCGACGAGGAGATCAAGGGCCTCGGCACCGGGTGGTACGCGTTCTCCCGCGCCACCCAGCCGCGACGGATGCGGGTGCCCAAGCCGCGCGTCAAGCGCGGCGACACGGTCTGACACGGTCCCGGCGGGCCCCTGCTCTCAGAGCACGAGCGGCCCGCCGGGCAGGTCCAGGACGGCCTGCAGCGACGGCGTCCCCCCGCGACGACCTCGGCCTCCCCGCCCGCGCCGAGCGCGTCGAGCAGCGCGGTCACCCGCTCCGGCTCCGGGTGGGTCAGGCGCAGCGTCCGCAGGCTCGCCGGGACCGGGAGGTCGGCGGCCGGGTGCCGGGTGGTGCCCCAGTCGATGAGGAACGGCAGCACCCCGCCCGCGTCGTCGGGCGGGAACGCGAGCCGCCACGCCAGGAGCGTGCCGTCCGGGCGTCTGCGGGACATGTCCCGGGCCGGTCCCGGGTCGTGCCCGGCGGCGCGGGCCGCGGCGAGCGCGGCGTCGAGGTCCTCGACGCGCACCGCCCAGGTCACCAGGGCGGGCGCGGTCAGGGTGTCGATCCGGAACGGGCGCGGTGCGCCCGGCTCGTCCTGGGCGGGGTCGGGGCCGACGACCTCCAGGTAGCGGCCCGGCCCGATCCCGGCCAGCCGATTGCGGGTGCCGACACCGACGTGCGGTCCGCCCTCGATCGTGTGGAGATGACGTCCGGCCAGGTCAGCGGCAGTGTCGTCGACGTCGGGGGTGGCCAGGACCAGATGATCGAGCACCTTCGCGACGCTACCGGGGACCGGTAGGACACGATGTGCGGCGTGACTCCTCCCGTCGAACTGCGGACACTCGTCCTCGGGGGCACGCGCTCCGGCAAGTCGCGGCACGCCGAGGAACTGCTCGAGGGGCTGCCCGGCGACGCGGCGGTCCGCTACCTGGCGACCGGTCGGCCGATCCCCGGCGACACCGACTGGGACGCGCGCATCGCCGCGCACGCCGCCCGGCGCCCCGCGCACTGGACCACCGAGGAGGTCGTCGGCACCGAGCTGGCCACCGCCCTCGCCCGGCCCGGCCCGGTGCTGGTCGACGACCTGGCGACCTGGCTGACCGGGGTCCTCGACGACGCCGGCGCCTGGGCCGCCCCGGTCGTGCCCGCCGGCGTCGACGCCGCCGTCGACGGGTTGGTCGCCGCGGTCGCCGCCGCGCCCGGGCCGCTGGTGCTGGTCTCCGCCGAGACCGGGCTGGGCGTGGTGCCGGACACCCGCGCCGGGCGGCTGTTCCGCGACCGCCTCGGCGAGCTGAACGCCGCCGTCGCGCGGGTGTGCGACGACGTCGTGCTGGTGGTGGCCGGGCGGGCGCTCGCGCTGCCCCCGGGTCGCACCGCCGGGACTCCGGCCGTCGCTCCGGCCCCGGTCACCGAGGTTCCGGCCGGGTCCTCGGACGCGGCGGCCCCGGCCTCCGCGGGTCCGGTGTCCGGTGTCCCGACCGGCGACATTCCGGCGGCAGGCACGCCGGCGGCAGAGACCCCGGCAGCAGAGACCCCGGAGCCCGAGGTCCCCGTTGCCGGGGCCGCCGGGGCGGAGGTCGCGGATCCCGCCGGCGACGTCGCCGGCACCCCGGCCGGGGTGCCGGGTGCGGTCGTCCCCGCGACCGGAGCCGCCGCGGGCGCCGTCGCCGGGGCCGCGCCGACGCCCGACTCGGTGTCGGAGTCCGACGTCGAGATCGTCCCGGTCACCGTCGGGCGGCCGGACTCCCGCAGCCGCCGCGAGGCCGTCGCGCTGGTGGACGGGCTCGCGATGCCCACCGGTGGGCTCGGCAGGCTGGGTGAGCTGGGTGTGTGGCTGGCCTCCTGCCAGGGCGTCTGCCCGCCGCAGGCCCCGGTGCACGCCCGGGTGGTGCTGCTCGCCGCCGACCACGGCATCGCAGCGAACGGTGTCTCGGCCTACCCGCCCGAGGTGTCCGCGGTGCGGGCGACCGCCGCCGCGGCCGGACGGCTGCCGGTGACCGTCGCCGCGCGGGCCGCCGGGGCGACCGTGCGGGTCGTCGACGTCGGGCTGGTGTCCGGGGCCGAGGGTGCCGAACCGGGCTGGCTCGTCGCCCACGGCACCGGCCGGATCGACCGCGAGGACGCCCTCGACGGTGAGCGCGCCACCACCGCGTGGCTGACCGGGCGCCGGCTGGCCGACGCCGAGATCGACGCCGGGGCGGACCTGCTGATCCCGGCGACGCTCGCCGTCGGCGTCACGACCCCGGCCGCGACGCTGGTCGCGGCCGTGACCGGGGCCGAGCCGGTCGCCGTCGTGGGGCGGGCGTCGGGGATCGACGACCGCGCCTGGATGCGCAAGGCCGTCGCGATCCGCGACGCGCTGCGCCGGGCGCGTCCGCACCTGCGCGATCCGCTGGCGCTGCTGCGCACCGTCGGCGGCACGGACCTGATCGTGCTCGCCGGTTTCCTCGCCCGGGCCGCGGAGCGGAAGGTGCCCGCGGTGCTCGACGGTCTGGCGGTCGGCGCGGCGGCGCTGCTGGCCGACGAGCTGGCCCCCGGGGCGAAGGACTGGTGGGTCGCGGCGCAGCCGTCGACCGAGCCGGCCGCGACACTCGTCCTGGAGCACCTGTCGCTGGTGCCGCTGCTGGACCTGGCGGTGCGCACCGAGGACGGCACCGCCGCGGTGACGGCGCTGCCGCTGCTGGTGACCGCGGCGCGGCTGCTCGCCGAGACCGGGACGGCGCGCGACACCGGCGTCGTGCCGGGCGACGTGACCGCGGCGGCCGGCGCCGGGCGGTGAGCGGACCCCGGCCGGGTCCCCTCGCCGGGCTCGCGCTGGCGGTCAGCTGGCTGACCGTCGTGCCGGCCCGGGTGCGCACCGCCGACGACGGCGCGCTGCCCGACGGCGTCGCCGCGGCCGCGCTGCGCTGGGCGCCGCTGGTCGGTGCCGGGCTCGGCGTCGCGGGCGGGGCGCTGCTCACCGGTCTGGTCGCGGCCGGGTGTCCCCGCTGGTCGCGGGCCTGCTCACGGTCGGGGCGGGTGCCCTGGCGACGCGCGGGATGCACATCGACGGCATCGCCGACACCGCTGACGGTCTGGGCAGCTACGGCCCGCCGGAGCGGGCGCTGCGGATCATGGCCGACGGCGGGGCGGGACCGTTCGCCGTCGTCACGCTGCTGGTGGTGCTGGGCGCCCGCGCCGCGGCACTCGCCCAGCTGGTGGCCGCGCCACCGGTCGTCGTGCTGGTGGTCTGTGCGCTGGCCGCGGCGACCGGGCGCGCCGGGTTCTGCTGGGTGGCGCGCCGCGGCACGCCCGCCGCGCGCCCGGGTGGTCTCGGTGCGACGGTCGCCGGGTCACAGCCGGTGTGGGTCGCGCCGCTGTGGTGGGCCGGGCTGGCCTCGGCCGCCACCGTGGCGCTGGCCGCGACGGGTCCGGCGGGCACCGTCGTGACGACGGCGGCCGTGGTGGGGGCGGTCCTGCTCGCGGCACTGCTGGTGGTGGGGCTGGCCCACCACACCCGGCGCCGGTTCGGCGGGATGAGCGGCGACGTGCTGGGCGCGGCCTGCGAGGTGGGCGGCACCGCCGTCCTCGTCGTGCTGGCGGCCGCGCTCCCGGGCTGACGGGCCGTCGGGCGGGTCACCGCGGTTCCCCGAACCAGCGGCCGAGGGCGACGTCGAGGGTCGAGGGGGCGCCGGCCCAGCAGACGTAGCCGTCGGGCCGGACCAGCAGGGCGTCGGTGTCGGCGCCCCGGCCGGCGCGCTGGATCCGGCCGCTCCAGCGGCGCTCCTGCTCGCCGTAGTGGCCCCGGGGATCGACGAGCACACCACGACCGGCGCGCAGGAGCTCGTGGAGCCGGGCCGGACCGAGGTCGACGTCGGGGGCGGGACGACCGACCAGCGGGTGCTCTCCCGCGCCGGGCATCGGATAGCGGACGGTCCGGCCGGAGAGCGTCTCGGTCAGCCTCCGACGCACCTCCGGCAGCGCGGCCAGCTCGACGACGAGGTCCCGGGCCGCCGTGACGCCGGGGGCTCCGGTGCCGGCCCAGTCCATCAGCAGGCTCTGGGCCGCGACGTTGCGCAGGACCGCGGCGCCGACCGGGTGGCGCTCGTCGTGGTAGGTGTCGAGCAGTCCGGGCCCGGCCCAGCCGTGCACGGCGGCGCCGAGCTTCCACCCGAGGTTCATCGCGTCCTGGATGCCGGTGTTCATGCCCTGGGCGCCGAGGGGCAGGTGGACGTGGGCGGCGTCGCCGGCCAGGAACACCCGTCCGTGACGGTAGCGGGCGGCCTGGCGGGCGGCGTCGGTGATCCGGTAGGCGTAGCTGGTCTCCAGCAGCTCCACGGCCGTCCCGTACACCGCCCGCAGGCCGTCGCGGATCTCCTCCTCGGTGACGGGGACGTCGCGGGGCCGCGAGCGTGGCCCGCCCAGGGCCAGGCGGTGCAGTGGGCGCCCCTGCCGGTCGGTGCCGAGGGGGAAGATCTCGGTCCAGGTCCCGTCGTCGCCACGGGTGTGGGTGACGAGCTGGTACTCACCGCTGAGCCGGACGTCGGCAGCGACGACGGTCACCGTCCCCGGAGTGCCGGGGAACGGCTCGTCGAGAAGGGAGCGCACGGTGCTGCGTCCGCCGTCGGCGGCGACGAGCCAGCGTGCGCGCAGTGTGGTGCCGTCGGCGCAGAGGGCGGTGACCGCGTCGTCGTCCTGGGTGAGCGCCGTCAGCTCGCACTCGCGCCGGGCGCGTACGCCGTGCGTGGCGAGGTGCCCCTCCAGCAGCTTCTCGATCTCCACCTGCGGCGCGGTCCGCCACGCCAGCCGCTCATCGGGGTCGTCGAGCCGGATGCCGGCGAAGTGGGCCGGGACCGGCCGGGCGAAGTCCTGGGCGAGCAGGGGCTCCAGCAGGCCTCGCTGGTCGAGCGCCTCCTGGGTGCGGGGCTGGATCCCCCCGGCCTTGGACAGCGTGCTGCGCTCGGCCAACCGGTCGACCAGGACGAACGGCACCTGCGCGAGACACAGCTCCTCGGCCAGTACGAGACCGGTGGGCCCGGCCCCCACCACGACTACCTCGGTGTCCACGGGGTCTGTCATCGGAAGCTCCTCGGGTCGGTGTGTCCGCGTCGAGCCGACTGTTCACCGTGTTCGGTGATCACCGCCGCTCAACCGCACTGATCCGGCGGATTCCGGCGCCGTAGGCTCCGAGATGATGGACGACGACTTCGACGAGATCGACCGTCGGCTGGCGCACGCGCTGGCGCTCGACGGCCGGGCCCCGTTCAGCCTCATCGCGGAGGTGGCGGAGGTCTCCGAGCGGACGGTCGCCCGGCGCTACACCCGGCTGCGCTCGACCGGAACGATCCGGGTCGTGGGCCGCCCGGCCGCCGTCGCGACCGGCGCCGTGGAGTGGTTCCTGCGCGTGCGCTGTGCGCCGTCCGCCGCCGTCGCCGTCGCGGAGGCACTCGCGCGGCGACCGGACACCTCGTGGGTAATGCTCACCTCGGGCGGTACCGAGATCGTGTGCGCAGTGCGCGCCGAACACGACACGGACAGCGAGACGTTGCTGCTCGACCGGCTCCCCCGCACATCACGGGTGGAGGCCGTGAGCGCGCACTCGGTGCTGCACACCTTCTACGGCGGCGCGGAGAGTCCGGTGGCCAAGCTCGGGCCGCTCGACGCGGCTGCCGCCGCCCGCCTGCGACCCGCACCGCCGGACGGACCGGGCGGGCCCGTCCGCCTCGACGACGGCGACCGCGAGCTCGTCGCCGCACTGGCCGACGACGGACGCAGCACCTACGAGCAGCTGGCCGCACGCACCGGCTGGTCCGCCTCGACCGTGCGTCGCAGGCTGCACGAGCTACGTCGCCGCGGAGCGGTTCATCTCGATCTCGATGTCGACCCGCGCCTGTTCGGCCGCGGTGTGCGCACCCTGTGCTGGTTCTCGGTACCGCCGGCAGACCTCGCTCCCGTCGGCGAGGCCCTCGCCGGGCACGCCGAGGTCGCCTTCGCCGCCGCCACCACGGGCCCGACGAACCTGTGCGCCACGGTGCTCTGCGCCGACCAGCAGGGGGTCTACCGATATCTGACCGAGCAGGTCGCGACGCTGCCGTCCGTCGCCCACGTCGAGACGGCGCCGGTGATCCGGATCGTCAAGGAGGTCGGCGGCGGAACCGTGCCCCGGGCACGGCCCCACCACTAGACCGCGCCGCCCGACTGCGCGTCTCAGACCGACGCGGAGGCCGGCACCAGCGTGTGCATCCAGCCGTGCGGGTCCGGGGCCGCACCGCGCTGGATCGCGGTCAGCGCGTCACGCAGCTGCAGGGTGACCGGGCCGGGCTCACCGTTGCCGATGGTCACCTCGCCGCCGCTGTGCTTGACCGTCCCGATCGGGGTGATCACCGCGGCGGTGCCACAGCCGAACGCCTCGGTCAGCACGCCGCTCGCGGCGCCACCGAGCCACTCCTGGCCGGAGATGCGGCGCTCGACCACGGACATCCCGAGGTCCTCTGCCACGGTGATCAGCGAGTCCCGGGTGATGCCGGCGAGCACCGAGCCGCGCAGGTCCGGCGTCGCGATCTCGACCGAGCCGTCGTCGCCGCGGAAGACGAAGAACAGGTTGTTCGAGCCCATCTCGTCGATCCACTGGCGCTCCTCGGCGTCGAGGTAGGCGACCTGGGCGCAGCCGTGCTGGGCGCCGACCGACTGCGGCAGCAGCGACGCCGCGTAGTTCCCGCCGCACTTGGCGGTGCCGGTGCCGCCGAGCGCGGCGCGGGTGTACTCGGTCTCCAGCCACACGTCCATCGGCTGGACCCCACCGGCGAAGTACGGCCCGGCGGGCGAGGCGATGACCGCGTAGAGGTACTCCGACGACGGCCGCACCCCCAGCCCGACCTCGGTCGCGATCATGAAGGGCCGCAGGTAGAGCGAGTCCTCGCCGCCCGCCTCGGGCACCCACTCGGAGTCCACGGCGAGCAGCTCGGACAGCGAGGCGAGGAACAGCTCCTCGGGGAGCTCTGCCATCGCGAGCCGGCGCGCGGAGCCGGCGAACCGGGCGGCGTTGGCGTCGGGGCGGAACGAGGCGATCGAGCCGTCGGGCTGGCGGTAGGCCTTGAGCCCCTCGAAGATCTCCTGCCCGTAGTGCAGGACCATCGACGACGGGTCCAGTGTCAGCGGGCCGTAGGGCACGACCGCCGGGTCGTGCCAGCCGGTCCCGGCGGTCCACCGGATCGTCACCATGTGGTCGGTCATGTACCGGCCGAAACCAGGGGCGGCCAGTACGTCGGCGCGCCGCTGGGGGGACGCCGGGGCGGGGTTGCGGGTCACGGAGAACTTCGGCGCGCTCATGACACGAACGGTATCCCCGGCGTCCATCCGGCAGACAGTCGGATTCCCGACCATCGGAACGGGGTCACCGCACGTGCGAGGGCACCAGGGGCGGCTTCACGACCTCCACCGGCAGCGCACGGCCCCGGACGTCGATCACCAGCGTGTCCCCGACGGCCACCTGCGGTGTGGTGTCGACCAGGGCCAGCGCGATGCCGGTGCGCAACGTCGGCGAGAACGTCCCGGAGGTGACGACGCCGACCGGGTTGCCGCCCTCCCCGTCCAGGACGGTCATGCCCGCCCGCGGGACACCGCGCCCGGTCGCCCGCAGCGCACGTAGCCGCCGCGCCGGGCCCGCCGCGCGCTCGGCCAGCAGCGCGTCGCGGCCCCAGAACGCGGGCTTGTCCCAGCCGACCGCCCAGCCGCTCCCGGCCTGGACCGGGCTGATCTCGGTGGACAGCTCGTGGCCGTGCAGCGGGTAGCCCATCTCGGTGCGCAGGGTGTCCCGCGCGGCGAGCCCGCAGGGCCCGCCGCCGACCGCGCGGACGGCGTCGAGCAGGGCGTCCCACATCGCGGGGGCGGCCCCGGCGGCGAGGACGACCTCGTAGCCGAGCTCGCCGGTGTAGCCGGTGCGGCAGATCCGCACGCCGCCGTCGCCCAGGCCGCCCTCGATGTCGGTGAAGGCCATGTAGTCCAGCCCGGCGACGGCGTCGCCCGCGGCACCGAGCGCCGCGACCAGCGCCTCGCGGGACCGGGGGCCCTGCACCGCGAGCACCGCGAGCTCGCGGTGCAGGTCGGTGATCACGACCCCGGGCGGGGCGTCGGCGGCGAGCGCGGAGACGATCCGGGTGGAGTTCGCGGCGTTCGGGACGAGCAGCAGGTCGTCGTCGGCCGCCAGGTACACGATCATGTCGTCCTCGACGCCGCCGCGGGCGTCGCAGGCCAGGGTGTACTGGGCCCGGCCCGGGCCGATGCGGCCGAGGTCGTTGGTGAGGCAGGCGTTCAGGTGCGCGGCCGCCCCCGGCCCGGTGACCGGGACGGTCCCGAGGTGGCTGACGTCGAACAGTCCCGCCGTCTCCCGGACCGAGGTGTGCTCGGCGACGGTGCCGCCCGGGTAGGAGATCGGCATCGACCATCCCCCGAACTCGCCGAGGGTGGCGTCGAGGGCGACGTGCCGGTCGTGCAGTGGGCTGGGCAGGAGCTCGTCGGTCACGCGCCCGACCCTATCGGCCTCAGAGCGTGTTTGGAAATTCTAGTGGGTTGAGGGTGTCGTGTGTTTCTGCTGGCGGGTGGCGGGGTATCCACGGGCGATGCGGCGGGTGATGGTGTTGATCGCGGCCCAGCGGATCATGGCTTCGGATGTGGTGGGGTGGCGTTCGTAGTCTCGGGCCAGGCGTCGGTGTGCGGTGAGCCAGGCCAGGGTCCGTTCGACCACCCACCTTCGTGGGAGGACGGTGAATCCGCGCTGCTCGGGTGGCTTGCGGATGATCTCGATCGTTGTCTGCAGGATCGTGGCGGCCCAGTCGAGCAGTCGCCCGGCGAAGCCGGCGTCGGCGTAGACGAACCGCACCCTGGTGCGCAGGTAGAGGTTGAGCAGGATCGGCTTGGCGCCGTCGCGGTCCTGTACCGAGGCCGAGCACACCATCGTGGTCAGCAGCAGACCGAGGGTGTCGGTCACGATGAACCGTTTCCGTCCGCCTGTCTTCTTCCCGGCGTCGTAGCCGCGGGAGTCCTGGCCGACGGTGTCGGCGCCCTTGACCGACTGGGAATCGATGATCCCCGCACTCGGCTCCGGATCACGGCCCTCGGCGATACGTAACTGCCCCCGCACGACCGGGAGGATCTTCTCGGTGACCTTCTGCTGTTCCCACTGGTTGAAGTACCAGTAGACGGTCTGCCAGGGCGGGAAGTCCACCGGCAACGCCCGCCAGGCACACCCGGTCCGCACGACATACAAGATCGCGTCCAGCACGTCCCGACGAGCATGAGCAACAGGCCGCCCCCGCCGCGCGAGCGGCGGTAACAACGGCTCGATCACCACCCACTGGGCATCACTGGTGTCCGAGGGGTACCGGCGCGGTCGTTCCTGCATGCCGACCACGATGGAGCACCCCAGCCGTGTCGACCATCCCGACACACCCACCATTTCCAAACACGCTCTCAGGCCGCCTGCTCCTCGGGATCGGTGCGGCGCACGGGTTCCTCGTCCGCGGCACGGGCACGGGAGCGCGCGGTGACCGCGCAGAGCAGCCAGCCCGCGGCGAGCGCCCCGACCGTCGCGAGCAGCGGCCACAGCGGCATCGCCGCGGCGACGACCAGGCACCCCACCCCACCGGCGACGGCGACGACCGCCGCCCGCACCGGGCGCCCCGGCAGCCGGAGCACCGCGGCGTGCACCACCGCGTGGTGGACCAGGGCCGCGACCACGGTGACCACGATCGCCGTCGTCGCGGACAGCAGCAGGGTCAGCGCCCCCAGCGTCAGGTCGGCCACCCACGGCGTGCCACGCGACCCGCCCCGCCCCAGGAACGCGGGCAGCTCCCCCTCGCGGGACAGCCGGGCGGCCCCGGCCGCGGCCCGCGAGAGCGCACCGAGCAGCGCGGCGATCGTGGCGGCGGCGGCCCCGATCCGCACCAGCACCCCGACCTGGGCGCTGCTGCTGGTGTCCATCAGTGCGGCCAGCGGAGCCGACGCCGACGCCAGCCCGGACGCCCCGAGCCCGCGCAGCAGCGCCGCCGACAGCAGGAGCAGCAGCAGCGTCGTGATCATGACCGCGAGCGCGGGGGCCCGGCGGATCGCCCGCACCGGGTCCCGCAGGCTGCCACCGAGCTCGGCGACGCGCGACAGACCGGTGAAGGCGAGGAAGACGAACCCGGCGGCCGCGAGCACCCCGAGCGGGCCCGGTTCGATCGCGGCCTGCAGCGTGGCGACGGCCGGGTCGTCGGGCGTCCCGGCGCCGTCGCCGGCGATGCCGGCCCCGGTCGCCGCGGCGGGCATCGCCGAGGACAGCACCGCCTGCGGCCCCTCCGAGCTCAGGCCCACCGCGATCGCGACGGTCAGGGCGAGCAGCGTGCCCACCACCAGACCGCGCGCGGCGCCGTGCGAGATCCGCACCCCGAAGGCGTTCACCGCGACGACGGCGAGCACCGCCACCACCGCGATCGTCACCGGCTGGGTGGGCAGCACGTAGGCACCGAACACCAGTGCCGCCGCCGACCCGGCGGCGACCCGCGAGGTCACCCGCGCGACCGCCCCGAGCCGCAGCGCCGGGGCGGGCAGGTCACCGCGGGCCAGCTCCGGACCGGCCGGGCGGGCGAGCGACAGGTGCGCGGTCGAGGCGACGACGCCGAGCGCGAGCAGCGCGGCGAGCAGCACCCCGAGCGGGAACCAGGTGCCCGCCGACGCCGCAGCGGGCCCGAGTGCGGCGTACAGCCCGGTACCGAACGTCGCCGCGAGGGCGACGACGACCGCGGTCACGGTCGGCATCCGGTACGGGGGGGGCGAGGCACCCGTTCACCTTCCCATCCACCCCTGTGCCGCGCGGCGCCGCGGGGTGTCATTACCATCTCGGTCCGGTCTCGTCGTCCCGCCCGCCACCCGGCTCCCCACCCGCCCGGCGCACAGGACACGCGCACCGGCCACGCAGGGTGAGATCGGGCGAGGCGGAACCACTCGTCCGATACCCACCGTTCCCGTCCGACCCGAGGAGTGCCACCCGTGCCGATCGACGTCCCGACCCTCCCCCAGACCGCCGCGCACAGCGGTGCCGAGACGGAGGCGGTCGTCGACGCCGTCGTGGTCGGTCTGTACGCCCCCGCGGCCGACGCCGCCGACGGCACCGGCCCGGCCCTGGCCGCGGGCGCCGACGACGTCGACGCCGCGTACTCCGGGGAGCTGCTGGAGCTGCTCACCACCGTCGGCGCGACCGGCAAGGCCGAGCAGGTCGTCTCGCTGCCGACCCGCGGAGCGCTGTCCGCGCCACGGCTGGTCGCGGTCGGTCTGGGCCGCCCGGCCGAGGGACCGAAAGCGTCCGAGGCGGTCCGGCGCGGCGCCGGTGCCGCCGCCCGCGCGCTGGCCGGGACCGGCTCGGCGCTGAGCACGCTGTCCGCGGTCGACGCCGAGGCCGCGGTCGTCGGCGCCGTCCTGGGCGGCTACCGCTTCGACCGGCACCGGACCTCGACCGACGCCGCGGCCGCCCCGGTCGGCAGCTGGTCGTTCACCGGCACCGACGACCGGTCCGTGCAGCGGGCGACGCTGGTCGCCGAGGCCGTCGTCACCGCGCGGGACCTGGTCAACACCGCGCCGAACGTGCTGGTCCCGGAGACCTTCGCGGCGCACGCGGTCGCCCTCGGCGAGCGTGCCGGCCTGGTCACCGAGGTCCTCGACGACGCGCAGCTGCGGGAGAACGGCTACGGCGGCATCACCGGCGTCGGGAAGGGGTCGGCGAACCCGCCGCGGCTGGTCCGCCTGACCTGGAACGGCGGCGCCGCCCCGTCGAAGCGGGTCGCGCTCGTCGGCAAGGGCATCACCTTCGACACCGGCGGCATCTCGCTCAAGCCCAACGCCGGCATGGCCGACATGACCTCGGACATGGGCGGGGCGGCCGCGGTCGTCGCGACCGTCGTGCTGGCCGCGAAGCTGGAGCTGCCGGTCACCGTGACCGCGACCGTGCCGATGGCGGAGAACATGCCGTCGTCGACGGCGTACAAGCCCGGCGACGTGCTGACCATGTTCGGCGGCACCACCGTCGAGGTGCTCAACACCGACGCCGAGGGACGGCTGATCCTCGCCGACGCGATCGTCCGCGCCGCCCAGGACGGCCCCGACTACCTGGTGGAGACCTCGACGCTGACCGGCGCGCAGCTCGTCGCGCTCGGCATGCGCACCGCCGGGGTGATGGGGTCGGACGAGCTGCGCGACCGGGTCGCCGCGCACGGTGCCGCCACCGGCGAGGACGCCTGGGCGATGCCGCTGCCGGAGTACCTGCGCAGCGACCTGGACTCGCGGGTGGCCGACATCAGCAACGTCAGCGGACAGCGGTTCGCCGGGATGCTGCTGGCCGGGGTGTTCCTCAAGGAGTTCGTGCCCGCCGGGCTGCCGTGGGCGCACATCGACATCGCCGGGCCGTCGTTCAACACCGGCGGGCCGCGCGGCTACACCACCAAGGGCGGCACCGGTGTCCCGGTGCGCACCCTGCTGGCGTTCCTGGAGGACGTGGCCGCGAACGGCTGACCGGCCTCAGCGTTCCTGCAACGCGTCCAGCGCGACGGCGAACGCGGCGGCCAGGCGGAAGTCGACGCGCGGGTCCGGGACGGCGACGTCGTAGGAGTCGCGCAGCGACCACCGCCGGTCGCTGCTCATCAGCAGGGTGCCGTCGGCGTCGTCGGTGACGTCGAAGTGGTACGGCAGCGGCAGGTTCTCCGCGACCCGGCGCAGCAGCGCGACGCCCAGGCTGCGTTCGCGTCCGGTCGCGGCGATCCCGGGCGCGGTCAGCGTCCAGGTCGAGCGCAGCAGGCTCGCCCCGAACCGCTTGCCGAAGGTGCCGATCACCTGGCCGTGCTCGTCGAACACGTCGTGCTCGGCGCGGACGTCGAGGCGTTGGCGGGCGCGGAAGGAGAACACCGCGCGGGAGCGGCTGTCGTCGGACCAGAAGGTGACCTGCTCCTTGAAGGCGAACCGCTTCTGCTGGGCGAACGCCATGAGCGCCCCCGCGCTGCCGTCGGGGTTCGCGGCGTGCACGTCGTAGCGGTTCACGCCGAGGGTGATCCGCTGGCGGACGAGGAAGCGGGGCAGGTGCATCGCGGCGGTCACGGGTCCGGAGTCTGGCCCTGACGGGCACCGGCCGCGACACCGGGCCGGGGGTTACCCGCGGGTAGGGCATACTGCCGCGCATGAGCCGGCAGCGTCGTCGACACGAGGTCCCCGCGCACTCGCCCCGCTCCGCGGTGGTCACCGGCGCGGCCCGCGGCATCGGCGAGCAGATCGCCCGGGAGCTCGTCGGGCGCGGCTACCGGGTGCTGGTCACCGACCTCGACGAGGCAGCGGCACGGGCCACCGCGGCCCGGATCGGGGCGGCCGCCGGCACCGCCTGCGACGTCACCGACCCCGCGGCGTCCGCGGCGGCGGTGGCCCGGGCCCGCGAGCTCGCGCCGCTGGGCGCCTGGGTGAGCAACGCCGGCGTCGGGTTCGACGGCACCGTCACCGACATCGCCGAGGACCGGGCCCGCGCGCTGGTCGAGGTCAACCTGCTGGGCCCGATCTGGGGTGCCCGGGCCGCGGTGACCGCGTTCCGCGAGCAGGCCGACGCGGGGACCACCCGGGGCGGCGAGATCGGCGTGACCGTGTCGCTGTCCGGCCTCGGGCCGGTACCGGGACTGTCGGTGTACGCGGCGTCGAAGGCAGGCGCGCTGTCGCTGGTGTCCGCGCTGGCCTCGGAGGTGCGCCGGGAGGGCATCGGGGTGCACGCGGTGTGCCCCGACGGGGTGAACACCGAGCTGCTGCGGTCGATGACGCCCGGCGGCCAGGGCCAGGCGCTCGTGCGGTCCGGGGTGCTGGTCACCCCCGAGCAGGTCGCGACGGCGCTGGTCGGGATGTTCGGGACCGGCCGGGTCTACCGGACGCTGCCCGCCTGGCGGGGTGCGCTGCTGCGGCTCACCGCGCTGGCCCCCGGGCCCGCGCTGCGCCTGGAGCCCGCGATGCGCGCGCTCGGCGAGCGACGCGCCCGCTCACTGCGCCCCTGACCCGGGGCCCACCTACATCCGCACTGTCAGGCGTCGCGGTCCTTCGCCCGCAGCTCGCGCAGCATCCGCTCCTGGCGCTCGCGCTTGCGCAGGACGCGGTCGCGGGCGTCGTGCTCGCGCATCCGGTTCGGGTAGCCGACGAGCTGCACGTCGTAGATCGGCATCTGCAGCGACCGGGCCAGCTTCTTCGCCGCGTTCGGGCTCGCGACCCGCCTGCGGGTCCACTCGCCGTCGTGCGCGACGAACCACGGTCGTCTCCGTCACCGTGGTGCGGGGCTCGACGAAGGCCTCGACCCCGATCCGGGCGGCCGACCACGCACGCAGGTGCGCCTCCCCCTCCGCGTACGCGCCACGCCTCCCCCCGGAGCCGGATCCCCGGCCGGACCTGGCACCCGACGGTCCCCGTGACCGGAACAGGTCGAGCAGACCCATGCGCGTCATCCTCTCCTCGATCCGGTCCCACCCCTACGAACCGGACACGGTAGCTCCAGGTGCCCAACGAACGGGATCACCGTTTTGCTCCCGACACCCCAGTGGCGCAGCCGCGACCGGATGACAAGATGGTCGCCGCGTAGCGGGGTCCCGTCCGGCGGAGCCGGTCCACCGGCGGTGACCCCCGGAGGGAGCTGATCGGTGTCCGACCCGGGCGCTCGTTCCGCCGACCTGGTGATCCTGGGTGGCGGCTCCGGTGGCTACGCCTGCGCGCTGCGGGCCGCGGAGCTGGGCCTGTCGGTGGTCCTGGTCGAGAAGGACAAGCTCGGCGGCACCTGTCTGCACCGCGGCTGCATCCCGACCAAGGCACTGCTGCACGCGGCCGAGGTGGCCGACCACGCCCGGGACGGCGCGCAGGTCGGCGTCCGGTCCACCTTCGACGGCGTCGACATGGCCGGGGTGAACGCCTACAAGGACGGCGTGGTCTCCCGGCTGTACACGGGACTGCAGGGCCTGGTCGCCTCCCGCGGGATCACCGTGGTGCCCGGCGCGGGCACCCTGGAGGGCCCCGGCACCGTCCGGGGGGGCGACGAGCGGATCACCGGCCGCCACGTCGTGCTCGCCACCGGCTCCTACGCCCGGTCGCTGCCCGGCCTGGAGCTCGACGACCGCATCGTCACCTCCGACGCCGCGATCACCCTCGACGAGGCCCCGCGCCGGGTCGTGGTGCTCGGCGGCGGCGTGATCGGCGTCGAGTTCGCCAGCGTCTGGCGCTCGTTCGGGGCCGAGGTCACGGTCGTCGAGGCGCTGCCGCGGCTCGTGCCCAACGAGGACGAGTTCTGCTCGACCCAGCTCGCGCGGGCGTTCCGGCGTCGCCGGATCACCACCCGCACCGGGGTGCGGCTCGCGACGGCGACCCGCAGCGGCGACACCGTCACCGTGTCGCTGGAGTCCGGTGAGGAGATCGAGGCCGACCTGCTGCTGGTCGCGGTCGGCCGCGGCCCCAACACCACCGGTCACGGCTTCGCCGAGGCCGGCGTCGCGATGGACGGCGGATTCGTGACCGTCGACGAGCGGCTGCGCACCAACCTCGACGGCGTGTACGCCGTCGGGGACGTCACCCCCGGCCTGCAGCTCGCCCACCGCGGCTTCGCCCACGGGATCTTCGTCGCCGAGGACGTCGCGGGGCTGGCGCCCCGCCCGGTCACCGACGACGGCATCCCGCGCGTCACCTACTGCGACCCCGAGGTCGCCTCGGTCGGGCTGGCCGAGCAGGCCGCGCGGGACCGCCACGGCGAGGTGCACACCCTGACCTACGACCTGGCGGGCAACGGGAAGTCGCAGATCCTGAAGACCTCCGGGGCGGTCAAGCTCGTCGCCCAGGGACCCGCCGGACAGGGCGGACGCATCCTCGGCGTACACATGGTGGGCTCCCGGATCGGGGAGCTCGTCGGGGAAGCGCAACTGGTCTACAACTGGGAGGCTCTGCCCACCGACGTCGCCGCCCTGATCCACGCCCATCCCACGCAGAGCGAGGCCCTCGGAGAGGCCCACCTCGCACTGGCCGGGAGACCGCTGCACACCCACGGCTGATCCCGGCCCCCACGACCCGAACACCCACGCGGAACAAGAGGAGCTCCACCCGACATGGCCGTCACCGTTGAGATGCCCGCCCTGGGCGAGAGTGTCACCGAGGGCACCGTCACCCGCTGGCTCAAGGCCGAGGGCGACACCGTCGAGGTCGACGAGCCGTTGCTCGAGGTCTCGACCGACAAGGTCGACACGGAGATCCCGTCGCCCGCCGCGGGCGTGCTGAAGCGCATCATCGCGGGCGAGGACGACACCGTCGAGGTCGGCGGTGAGCTCGCCGTGATCGGCGACGCCGACGAGGCCGACGGCGCCGGTTCCGACTCGTCCTCCGAGCAGGCCTCCTCCGAGAAGGCCGAGGAGCCCGCGGAGACCGAGCCCGAGCAGGCCGAGGAGGAGGCCCCGAAGCCGTCCTCCGGTGGCTCGTCGTCCGGTGGGGGCTCCGGCACCCCGGTGACGATGCCCGAGCTCGGTGAGTCGGTCACCGAGGGCACCGTGACCCGCTGGCTCAAGCAGGTCGGCGACGCCGTCGAGGTCGACGAGCCGCTGCTCGAGGTCTCCACCGACAAGGTCGACACCGAGATCCCCTCGCCGGTCGCGGGCACCGTGCTCGAGCACACCGTCGCCGAGGACGAGACCGTCGAGGTCGGCGCGCAGCTCGCGCTGGTCGGCGACGGCTCCGCCGCCCCGGCGCAGGACGAGGCGCCGAAGCAGGAGAAGGCGCCCGAGAAGAAGGAGGAGCCGAAGAAGGAGGCTCCGAAGGCCGAGCCGAAGCCCGAGCCGAAGGCCGAGCACCCCAAGGCCGAGGAGAAGCAGGAGAAGGCCCCGGCCGGCTCCGAGGACTCCCCCACCGGGAGCATCGAACCCTCCTCGAACGGCTCTTCGGGCGAGAAGCCCTACGTGACCCCGCTGGTGCGCAAGCTGGCCCAGGAGCACGGCGTCGACCTCGACTCGGTCACCGGCTCCGGCGTCGGCGGCCGCATCCGCAAGCAGGACGTCCTCGCCGCCGCCGAGCAGGCGAAGGCCCCCGCGAAGGAGACGCCGGCCGCCGCGTCCGCCCCGGCTGGGCAGCCCGCCTCCGGTGGCGCGCCGAAGACGCCGCAGGCCGTCCCGACCCGCGCGGACGACGCGCCGGAGCCGGGCACCACGGTCAAGCTCCCGCGCCTGCGCCAGGTCATCGCGCAGCGGCTGAACGAGTCGCTCGCCACCTCGGCGCAGCTGACCACCGTCCAGGAGGTCGACCTCACCCGCATCGTCAAGCTGCGGAACCGGGTCAAGGAAGACTTCAAGCGCCGCGAGGGCGCCAACCTCACCTTCCTGGCCTTCATCGCCAAGGCGACCATCGAGGCACTCAAGGCGTACCCGTCGCTGAACGCCTCCATCTCCGAGGACAACAAGCAGGTCACCTACCACGGCTCGGTCCACATGGGCATCGCCGTGGACACCCCGCGCGGCCTGCTCGTCCCGGTGATCAAGGACGCCGACGACCTGTCGCTGGCCGGGATCGCCAAGAAGATCGCCGACGTCGCGGCCCGCACCCGGGCCTCGAAGATCGGCCCGGACGAGCTGTCCGGCGGCACCTTCACGATCACGAACATCGGGTCCGCCGGCGCGCTGTTCGACACGCCGATCATCAACCAGCCCCAGGTCGCCATCCTGGGCACCGGCGCGATCTCGAAGGAGCCGAAGGTCGTCACCGGCCCCGAGGGCGACGACGTCATCGCCGTCCGCTCGGTGTGCTTCCTGCCGATGACCTACGACCACCGCCTGGTCGACGGCGCCGACGCCGGCCGCTTCCTGTCCGCGGTGAAGGCCCGTCTGGAGGAGGGCGCCTTCGAGGCCGAGCTCGGCCTGTAGGCACCCCGCACGACACACGGCGGCCCGTCCCGGTTCCCCGGGGCGGGCCGCCGTCGTCACCGGTCCGGGTGACCGGTGACGACGGTCGCGGTATGTCCGGCTCGCGCGTCCGCCCGGGACCGGGAAGGATCTCCGCCGTGCGAGTCGTCGTGGCCGGTTCGTCCGGACTCATCGGAACAGCCCTGGTCGCCCACCTGAGGGGCGCGGGGCACGAGGTGCTGCGCCTGGTGCGGCGCACCCCCGCCGCCCCCGACGAGCGCGGCTGGGACCCACCGGCCGGCACCCTGCAGGACGGCACCCTCGACGGTGTCGACGCGGTCGTGAACCTCAACGGCGCCGGCATTGCCGACCGGCCGTGGACCGGCGCCCGCAAGCAGCTGATCCGCGACTCGCGCAACGTCCCCACCGAGGTCCTCGCCGAGGCCGTGGCCCGGCACGGGTCCCGGTGCTGGTCAGCGGCTCGGCCGTCGGCTACTACGGCGACACCGGCCAGGTCGTCGTCGACGAGTCCGCGCCGTCGGGCTCGGGGTTCCTCGCCGACGTCTGCCGCGACTGGGAGGCCGCCACCGCCCCCGCCGGGGACGCCGGCGCCCGGGTGGTGCTCGTCCGCACCGGTCTGGTCCTGTCCCCGTCCGGTGGGCTGCTCGCGATGCTGCGCCCGCTGTTCAAGGGCTTCCTCGGCGGGCGGATCGGCAAGGGCACCCAGTACATGCCCTGGGTCTCGCTCGACGACCAGGTCGCCGCGATCCGGTTCGCCGTCGAGACCGAGTCGCTGTCCGGCCCGGCGAACGTGACCGGCCCGGTACCGGTCACCAACGCCGAGTTCACCAAGGAGATGGCCGCCGCCGTCGGGCGTCCCGCGCCGTTCCCGGTCCCCGGCCCGGTCATCTCCACCGTGCTCGGCGAGATGGGCCGCGAGATGCTGCTCGGCGGTCAGCGGGCGGTGCCGGCGGCACTGCTCGACGCCGGGTTCCAGTTCCGCCACCACACCATCGGCGACGCGCTCTCGGCCGCGGTCGGGTCATGACCCCGTCCGGGGTCGACGTCCTGGTGGTCGGGGCGGGCCTCGCCGGCCTGCGCGCGGCCACCGTCCTGCACCGGCGCGGGCTGACCGTGCGCGTGCTGGAGGCCGCCGACCGGGTCGGCGGCCGGATGGCGACCGACGTCGTCGACGGGTTCCGCTGCGACCGCGGGTTCCAGGTGCTGAACAGCTCCTACCCCGCGCTGCACGCCGCACTCGCCCCGCACGGGCTCGACACCCTGGGCGCGCGGGCGTTCGAGCCCGGGACCGCCATCCGGGCCGGCGACGGCGAGCTGCACCGCTTCGTCAACCCGCTGCGCCGGCCCGCGTCCGCCCCGGCCACCGCGCTGGACGACCTGTTCGGCCCGATCGACAAGGCCAAGCTCGTCGCGTGGACGGCGAAGGTGCTGGCCTCGCCGCCGTCGCGGACCGCGACGCTCGTCGGCTCCTCCGCCGCCCAGGACCTCGACGCCGCGGGCCTCGGCGGCGCGATCACCGACCGGTTCCTGCGCCCTTCCTGTCCGGGGTGCTCGCCGAGACGGCGCTGGAGACCTCGACCGCGTTCGTGCGGCTGGTGTGGCGCAGCTTCGCCCTGGGCACGATCGTCGTCCCCGACGACGGCATGGAGGCACTCCCCCGGCGCCTCGCCACGGCCCTGCCCGAGGGCACGGTGACGCTCGGGACCCGGGTGCACGCCGTCCGCGGCGGACCCGCGCCCGAGCTGGACACCGGCGGCGGCACCCTGTCGGCGCGCGCGGTCGTCGTCGCGGCGGACCCGCGGACTGCCGCCGCGCTGCTGCCCGGGGTCGCCGAGCCGCGGATGAACGCGCTGACCACGTTCTTCCACGTCCCGCCGCAGGCCCCGACGGCCGCTGCGCTGCTGCACCTGGACGGCACCGGCGGGCCGGTCGTCAACACGATGGTGCTGACCGCGGCCGCGCCGGGCTACTCCGCCGACGGGCGCCCGCTGGTGGCGTCGTCGATCGTCGGGACCCCGGGATCCACCGGGCTCGACGAGCCCGCGGTGCGTCGCGAGCTGGCCCGGATCTGGGGGGTCGGCACCGACGACTGGCTGCACCTGCACACCGCCCAGGTCGACGAGGCGCTGCCGCTGTTCGAGGCGGGGCGCCCGGTCCGCCGCGACGTCGACCTCGGGGAGAACCTGTTCGTCGCGGGCGACCACCGCGACACACCGTCCACCCAGGGGGCGCTGGTGAGCGGTCGCCGGGCCGCGCAGGCCGTCCTCGCCCGGCTGGGTGCGGCGTAGGCTCGCCGCCATGGCCGCTCCGCACCTGTCCTGCCGCGCCCGCACCGACGACGTCCGGGTCGACCGGCTCGGACGGGTTGAGTACCAGGCGGCGTGGGACACCCAGAAGGCGCACGCGCAGGCCCGCAAGAACGGCGGGCCGGACGTGCTGATGCTGCTGGAGCACCCGCCCGTCTACACCGCGGGCCGGCGCACCCGGCCGGAGGACCGGCCCACCGACGGCACCCCGGTCGTCGACGTCGACCGGGCGGACGCATCACCTGGCACGGGCCGGGGCAGCTCGTCGGCTACCCGATCGTCGCCCTCGGCGAGCCGATGGACGTCGTGGACTACGTCCGCCGCCTGGAGGAGGCCCTCATCCGGGTCTGCCACGACCTCGGCGTCACCGACGCGGGCCGCGTCGAGGGACGGTCCGGTGTGTGGCTGCCCGCGCAGGGCTTCACCCCCGAGCGCAAGGTCGCCGCGATCGGCGTCCGGATCGCCGGCGGGGTCCCCAGCACGGCTTCGCGATCAACTGCGACGCCGACCTGGGCGACTTCGGCAGGATCGTGCCGTGCGGGATCGCCGACGCCGGTGTGACCACGCTGAGCGCGGAGCTGGACCGTGCGGTGACCGTCGACGAGGTCGCCGGCCCGGCGGCCGCCGCCGTGCTGGACGCGCTCGACGGGCGGCTGCCGGTGACCGAGCACCCGGTCGTCCGCCAGGTCGACCTGATGTCCGGCCTGGGCTGACCCCGGCCCCGGTGCCTCAGGTCAGCTGCGGCATCACCGTCGCGGCGAAGTCCTCGATGTGGGCGAGGTCGGACAGGTCGAGGATCTGCAGGTAGAACCGGGTCGTCCCGGTGACCTCCGACCACCGGCCGAGCTGGTCCACGACCTGGCCGGGGGTGCCGGCCAGGCAGTTCTCCCGGACCTCGGCGGAGTCGCGGCCGACCGAGGCGGCACGGCGCTCGACCTCGGCGTCGTCCTTGCCCAGGCACAGCATCTGCGCGGTCGACCAGGTCAGCGTGCCCGGGTCGCGCCCGGCCGCGGTGCAGGCCTCGCGGACCCGCCCGAACTGGTCGGCGACGGCCTCGGGCTGCTGGAACGGCACGTTGAACTCGGTGGCGAACCGGGCGGCCAGCGCCGGGGTCTTCTTCTTCCCCATCCCGCCGACGATCACCGGCGGCGCGTCCTGCACCGGGCGCGGCAGCGCCGGGGAGTCGGTGATCGTGTAGTGCTGCCCCTGGTGGGTGAAGCGCTCGCCGAGCGGGGTCGCCCACAGCCCGGTGAGGATCTCCAGCTGCTCGGTGAGGATCTCGAAGCGCTCGGCCAGCGGCGGGAACGGGATGCCCAGTGCCCGGTGCTCGGCCTCGAACCAGCCCGAGCCGAGCCCGACCTCGACGCGACCGCCGGACATCTCGTCGGCCTGGGCGACGGCGACGGCGAGTGGGCCGGGCAGCCGGAACGTCGCGCTTGTCACCAGGGTGCCGAGCCGGATGCGCTCGGTCTCGCGGCCGAGCGCGGCGAGGGTCACCCAGGCGTCGGTCGGGCCGGGCAGGCCGCTGCCGTCACCCATCGCAAGGAAGTGGTCGGAGCGGAAGAACGCGTCGTACCCGGCGTCCTGCGTGGTGCGCGCGACCCGCAGGAGGTCGGTGTAGCGGGCGCCCTGCTGGGGCTCGGTGAAGATCCGGAAGTCCACGGACGCCGACGCTAGCGGCCCCGCCCGGCGCCCGCCCGGCCGCCGTCATATCGCTGTCGGGGTCTGCCGCTACGGTGCCGCCGTGCAGTCCTTCCCCGACCTGAGCGGCCGTACCGTCGTCGTCACCGGCACGACCTCCGGCCTCGGCCGCGCGCTGGCGGCGCGCTTCGTCCGCGCCGGGGCGCGGGTGCTGATGACCGCCCGCGACGACGCGCGGGGCCGGGCCGCGGCCCGCGAGGTGGGCGGCGAGCTGGTGCTGCTCGACCTGGCCGACCTCGCCTCGGTGCGGGCCGCGGCGGCCCGGATCCGCGAGCGCACCGGGGACCGGTTGGACGTGCTCGTGAACAATGCGGGCGTCGCGGTGGGGCCGCGCAGTGAGACCGCGGACGGGTTCGAGCTCCAGATCGGCACCAACCATCTGGGCCCGGCCGCGCTGACCTGGCTGCTGATGCCCGCGCTGTGCGGCGCCGGGGACCCGGAGCGCCCGTCGCGGGTGGTGTCGACCTCCAGCATCGGGCACCGCAGCGCCCGTCTCGACCTCGACGACCTGCACTGGCGGCGGCGCCGGTACTCCCCGGTGTTCGCCTACGGCGCCTCGAAGCTGGCGAACCTGCTGTTCGCGGCCGAGCTGGACCGGCGGCTGCGGCTGTCCGGGCAGCCGGTGCTGTCGGTGGCGGCCCACCCGGGGATGACGGCGTCGCAGCTGCTGGCGAACTCCTACCGGCGTGCGGGCGGCGGCGGCCTGCGGGCCCAGGTGCTGCTCGCCGCCGAACGGCTGGTCGTGCAGCCGGTGGAGGACGGCATCGCCGCGCAGTGGGCCGCCGCGACCGGGCCGGTGCACGGTGGGGACTACCTGGGCCCGTCCGGTCCCCTGGAGGCGCACTGACCGGCCGGTCCGGCCCGCCGGTCCGCTGCCGCGCAGGACCCGGTGCTCGCCGCCCGGTTGTGGCAGGTCACGGCCGCCGCGACCGGCGTCACACCCGACCCCGGGCGTAGGCTGGGCGCGTGACCATCGCACCCGAAGGCCGCAAGCTCCTCCGCCTCGAGGGCCGCAACAGCGAGACCCCGATCGAGCGCAAGCCGTCCTGGATCCGCACCCGCGCCAAGACCGGTCCGCAGTACACCGAGCTGAAGGGTCTCGTCCGCTCGGGCGGCCTGCACACGGTGTGCGAGGAGGCCGGTTGCCCCAACATCTACGAATGCTGGGAGGACCGGGAGGCGACGTTCCTCATCGGCGGGGAGCAGTGCACCCGTCGCTGCGACTTCTGCCAGATCGACACCGGCAAGCCGGCCGACCTGGACACCGACGAGCCACGCCGGGTGGCGGAGTCGGTGCAGCAGATGGGGCTGCGCTACTCCACCGTCACCGGTGTCGCCCGCGACGACCTGGACGACGGCGGCTCCTGGCTCTACGCCGAGACCGTCCGCAAGATCCACGAGCTGAACCCGGGTACCGGCGTCGAGCTGCTGGCCCCCGACTTCAACTCGATCGACGACCAGCTCGTCCCGGTCTTCGAGTCCCGCCCCGAGGTGTTCGCGCACAACCTCGAGACCGTCCCGCGGATCTTCAAGCGGATCCGTCCGGCGTTCCGGTACGACCGGTCGCTGGAGGTCATCGGCAAGGCGCGCGCGTTCGGTCTGGTCACCAAGTCGAACCTGATCCTGGGCATGGGCGAGACCCCCGAGGAGGTCACCTCGGCGCTGCAGGACCTGCACGACGCGGGCTGCGAGATCATCACGATCACCCAGTACCTGCGCCCGACCAAGCGCCACCACCCGGTGGAGCGCTGGGTCAAGCCCGAGGAGTTCGTGGAGCACTCGAAGGCCGCCGAGGAGATCGGCTTTGCCGGTGTCATGGCCGGTCCGCTGGTCCGCTCGTCCTACCGGGCCGGCAGGCTCTACGCGCAGACCGTGGCCCACCGCGGCGAGGAGCTCTCCCCCGCTCTGGCGCACCTGGCCGACTCCGGCCCGGCCGCGCAGGAGGCCAGCTCCCTGCTGGCACGCAGCTGACACCTGCTCGCACCGTCGATCACCGGTCGGACGTAGGCTGGTCACATGCCCGGCAAGCCCCGTAAGCCCTCGCCCGACGAGAAGAAGGCGCTCAAGGCCCAGAAGAAGGCCGCGTCGAAGCAACGCCGCCAGCAGATCTGGCAGGCGTTCCAGATGCAGCGCAAGGAGGACTCCAAGCTCCTCCCGATCATGATCGGCGTGTTCGTCGGGTCGATCGTGGTCGTCACGCTCATCGGCTGGCTGCTGGGCCTGGTCTGGTTCTTCGTGCCCTTCGGCATCCTGATCGGCGCGCTGGCGGCGTTCAGCATCTTCGGCCGCCGCGTCCAGCGCTCGATCTACGTGAAGGCCGACGGGCAACCGGGTGCCGCGGGCTGGGCGCTGGACAACATGCGCGGGCAGTGGCGGATCACCCAGGGCGTCGCGGGCACCACCCACCTCGACGCGGTGCACCGGGTCATCGGGCGGCCCGGGATCATCTTCGTCGCCGAAGGGGCCCCGCACCGGGTGAAGACCCTGCTCGCGCAGGAGAAGAAGCGCACCGCGCGGGTCGCCGGCACCACCCCGATCTACGACGTGATCGTGGGCAACGAGGAGGGTCAGGTCCCGCTCAAGGGGCTGCAGCGCCACCTCATGAAGCTGCCCCGCAACATCTCCGCCGCCGAGATGGACTCCCTGGAGGGCAAGCTCAACGCCCTCGGCAGCCGCGCCGCGGCGATGCCCAAGGGGCCGATGCCCCAGGGCGCGAAGATGCGCAGCATCCAGCGCACCGTCCGCCGCCGCTGACCCTCCCGCTGCTGACCCGGCCGCCGGTCCCACCGCCGGCCGGGCCGCTCCGCGCCCGGCCGCGCGGCCCGCAGCGGCGACGGCCGTCGGCTCAGTCGGCCGTCTCGCCGGACGCCGGCTCGCCGCGCAGGTCCGCGAGGACGCAGTCGGCGCAGGTGCTGCCGCCGGGCACCCGGTAGTACAGACAGCAGGACCGGCGCCGGAACGTCCAGGCGTGGTCCGGGGCCACCGGAGCCCGCCGCTCCCCGGTACCGGTCAGCCGCGGGTGCTCCAGCAGGTCCGTGGCGACGGCCGCGACGGCGTCCGCAGCGTCGGGGCGCTGGATGTCGAGCACCCGCTTGGCTCCCGCGACCGACGACGCGACGTTGCCCCACAGCACCGTCGCGGACACCCCGAAGCGCTCGCCGGCGATCTCCACCAGCGGGGTGAGCACCTCGTCGACGAGCGGGGCCAGCGCGTCGACCCCGGGGACCCGGCGGCGGACCATCCGCGGCGGGTCCAGCGCGACGACGTCGCCCAGCGGCGTGGCGGACCACCACAGCGTCTGCGGCCGCAGGTCGACCAGCACGCCGTACAGGGCCAGCGCCGCGACCGGCCCGGACAGCAGCTTCGCCGCGAGCCCCTGCACCGCGATCGACGCGGCGATCCGCCGGCCCAGCGGCGGCTCGGCCCCGAGTGCGATCCGGGTTCGTTCGACCCGGTCGAGCAGCGCGTCCGGGGCCAGGACGGCGGCGAACGGGCGGACCGACCGCCCTGCCGCCCGCTCCTCGGTGACGTCGAGGAGCTCGAAGAACGGTCCGACCGCCGCCAACCCGGCCAGCACCTCGCTCACCTGCGGGGCGGTGGCCGGGCCCGCGAGGTCGGTGTGGTCGGTGCTGTGGGTCGGGCCGGTCACCGTGGCAGCCTCGCATCCCGGATCGTCCCGGGCGAGCCGTTCGCGAGGGTCCCGGCGAGCGGCCCGACCCACAGCACCGCCCCCGCCGCGGCGACGACCGCGACCGCCTGCGCCGCCGTCGACGACGTGACCAGCGCGGCGAGCACCGTCAGCCAGAGGAGGCCCCGGGCGGTCACCCGTCCCGTCAGCGTCGCCGACGGCGGCAGGTGCGTCACGGCCGGACACCGGCCGGTCCGGGCAGCGGCAGCCCGGTCACGATCCGGGCCGCCGCCGCGCCCGCGTGGCGCCCGTGCGGCCGGTCCCCCGAGCCCGACCCGCCCGGACCGCCCGACCCGGCCGGGCCGGGTGCGGGTTCGGTGAAGGCGGGCCGGTCGGTGGGCAGCTTCGTGTGGTGCACGACCACCGAGCCGTCGGCGTCGATCCCCACGCCGACGTCGAGCCGGGACCGCTGCGCCGCCCGGTGGGCCAGTGCGACGAGCCCGTCGGGACCGCCGGCCGCGGCGGGGTCCGGCCAGGTCGTGACCGGGACGCCCTCCTCCTCGGCGCCGGCGAGGACCTCGCGCAGCACCGGGGCCGGGGTGTCCGGGTGGTGACCGACGACGACCGACGGCGGCTCCGGGGCCGAGGCCGGGCCCGGCCGGCTCATGCCGCGGGCTCCCCGCTGCCGACCAGTGCGCTCGCGTGCGCGTCGACCAGCCCGGACGCGACGGCGTTGCGCGGCCCCTCGGTGCCGTGCACGTTGCCGGTCCCGCACACCACGCCCTGTCCGGCGAGGGCGTCGGCGACCATCTGCGGGATCTCGAAGTCCAGCGCGGACCCGCCGAGCAGCACGACGAAGTCGAGCATGCGCAGCGAACCGCCCGGCGCGACCTGGCGCAGCGCCCGCAGGGCGTTCACCACGAAGACCCGGCGCTTGGCCTCGCGGCGCACCCGCACGACGTGGTCGATGGAGTGCCGGGTCCTGATCGGGACCGGCCCGTCCGGGGTCATGACGACCACCCGGGCGAACACGTGCGAGGGCAGCGGCTCGGTGAAGAACTCGACCGAGCCGTCCTCGTGGCGGAGGTGGAAGAAGCTCTCGACCTTCGCCAGCGGGTACCACTTGACCTGCTCGGCGGTCTCCCGGTCCTCGAGCGCCAGCTCCGAGTCGATCAGCTTGGTGACCAGCTCGCCCGCGCCGGCCACGTGCACCGCGGTGCACGTGCCGTCCCGCAGGAGCAGCGCCGCGTCGGTGGAACCGCCGCCCATGTCGAGGATGGCGATCGGGGTGTCGGTGCCCGGGGTGGTGAGCGCCCCGCGGACCGCCATCTCGCCCTCGATGCCGCCGATCCGGGCCGTGCAGCCGAGGCTCTCGGCGACCCGGTCGGCGACGACCTGCATCCGGCTGCGGCTGGTGCGCACCATCGCGGCGAGCGCGACCGCGTTCTCCAGCGACACCTCGCCGGCCAGACCGCCCCGCACCTCCCGCGGGACGAACGTGTCGATCGCCAGCACGTCGCGGATCCGGATCTCCGCGGCCGGCTGCCCGGTCACGTCGGTCATCGTGTCCCGGACCTGCGCGAGCATCCCGCCGACGTGCGTGCCGGGCTGCCCGGTCGCGTCGTCGAGGGGCTGCACCCTGGCCAGCGTGTCCATGATCGCCTCGGCACCGGCGTCGACGTCGATCCGCAGGGTCTTCCCGGCCCCGGTCAGGACCAGCTCGCCGACCGGGACGCGCCGGTCGGTGACGTCACCCGCCGGGGTCCGGACGACGACCGCCGACCGGTTGCCGGTCAGCGCCCGCGCGACCGGGGAGACCTGACGGGTCTGGTCGGGGTCGAGCCCGAAGACCGTGGCCAGGCCGTAGGAGTCCGACAGGGTCCGGATGGTGCGGCCCGGCAGGGCGACCTCCACCGCCGCGACCATGCCCAGCGGCACCCGCTCGACCGCGCCGACCTCGTCGACGATTGGGATCGCGACCGGGACCCGGTTCGCGACGAGCACCGCGTCGTCCTGGGCCAGGACCGCCGCGACCAGCTCGCACCCGCGCTCGTGCGCCGCGGTGAGAACCTGCGCGACCCGGTCGAAGTCCCACCCCCGCCCGACGACGACGATCACCGGCCCGTCCGGGAGGGGGCCGTCGCCGGTGAGGTCGTCGATCGACACCGTGGTCCCGACCCCGAGGCCGCTACCCCCGGGCGTCGACGGGTTGTGCCCGATCATCGTGGACTCGGTGATGATCGTCTCGGTGATGGTCTCCATCGCGAGACCGCTGATCACCGGGGTCGCCTCGTTGAGCAGCACCTCGTCGAGGTCGGCCACGGCCCGCCGGGCCCCCTCCAGCGCCCGGCGGACCGCGGTCACCGCACCGGCGGTGTTGTCCGGGGTCCTCTTGACCCCGGTGGTGCGGGTCAGGGCGGTCCCGAGGTGGTCGACCCGGCCGTGCGCGTCGATCGAGGCCACGCAGGCCTCGGTCGTCGAGTTGCCGATGTCCACGCCCACGACCAGCCGCGAGCCGTCCGTCCCGTGCACCGTGTCTCCTTCAGCCCGCGTCGACCGATGCACCGAGGGTGACCTCGACCGGACGCACCCCGTGGCGGATCTGCTCGAACTCCTTGAGGTGCAGCAGCGCCGCCTTGGCCTGCCAGCGGGGGCGGGCCATCTGGTCGTTGCGGGTCGGCACCGGCTGCGGCGACTCCCCCTTGGCGTACTGGGCGGCGTTGGAGCCGATGCCGCGGAACACCTCGGCGTCGAGCAGCGGCGACTGCGGGAACAGCTCCAGGTTCGACAGCCGGGCGAGGTCCTTCTGGTGGATCATCGTGGTGCCCCGCGACAGCAGGCCCACGCAGATCCCGGAGCCGGACAGCTTCGCGCCGGTGTGGGCGATGGCCGCCAGGTCGGCGGTGTCCCACACCCGGATCAGCCGGGAGGTGACGCCCTGCTCCTCGATGCCCGCCATGAGCTGGCGCAGCACCTCGGCGTGCGGGACGTTCACGATGGTGCGGGTGAAGAACCCGGCGAACGCCGGGGACACCGCGATGACGACCTCGTCGGGGCGGGTGCCGCGCTCGGCGAGCCCGACCTCGGTCAACGACAGCGGGGTCGGGGCGGGGTTGTCGGTCGCGATGCTCACGAGACCTCCTCCTCGGGGTTCTCGGCACTGGTGACGTGACGCAGCTTCTTGAGGGCGTTCCACCGCTCACCGGTCAGGCGGTAGCCGGTGCCCGGGCCGGCGTAGTCGTTGGCGTCGTTGATCGCGGCCTGCGGGACGAAGTTCTCGTCGAGGATCGCCGAGGTCTGGAGCAGGTCGCCCGACACCCGCTGGCGCAGGACCTGCAGCAGGTTCTCCGCGACGTCGTGGAAGCCGGTGCGCTCCAGGATCCTGACCAGGTCGAGTCCGGTGATGCCGCGGTCCATGACCGACTGGGCGCCCTTGAGGTCCTCCAGGACCTCGCGCAGCGGGTAGTCGGCGCTGGAGTTGGCGTAGGTGGCCGCCTCGACCTCCTCGTCGGTGATCCGCGGCAGGTCCAGCTCGGCGAACACGGCCTGCATCGCGCGGGCGGCCTTCTCCCGCACGGCGAGGATCTCCGGCTCCCGAACGTGGCGCAGGCCGCCGTCGATCTGCAGGTCGCGCTGGATGGTGTTCCAGTCGTCGTAGTCCTCGACGTCGAGGTTCGACCCGGCGAACATGTTGTCCGAGTTCGGGACGCCGGAGAAGCCGGAGCACACCAGGTCCTGGCCGGACAGCAGCTGCGGCATGAGCCGGCTGGTGCGGCGCATCGCCGAGTGCGAGAACGACTGGTCGTTGCCGGCCGCGCACTCCAGGTCGACCATGTTGCAGACCAGGTTCTCCGCGGCGACGGCGCGGATGCCGCCCGGGACCGCGCCCGGTACGCCGATGCAGCTGATCGAGCCGTTCTGCAGGCCCTGCACGCCGGCGCCCTTGGCCATCAGGATGCAGCGGATCTCGAGGAACAGCATGGAGCGGCCCTCGGCGTTGCCCATCTGGACCTCCGACCCGGTGCCCGAGGTGAAGCGCATCTTGATGCCGCGGGAGGCGTAGGCGCTGGCGAGGAACGACTTCGACCACGGGGTGTCGTCGCCGTCGACGAACACGGACTCGGTGCCGTAGACCGAGATCGTCTCGGCGTAGCCGGTGATGCCGCGCATGCCCAGGTCGAGCTCGGTGGCCTCCTCCAGCGCGCACTGGGTGATGACGCCGCCGCGCCCGGACTGGGCGCCGATCTGCAGGCCGATGGCGACGAGCGGGGCGTAGCGCAGGACCCCGAGGGTGGTCTCCATCTCGGCGAAGCCGCGCAGCGCGGCCTCGGCGGCGTCGGCCGCGACCTGGATGGGGTTGTCCCGGGCGCTGGTGGAGTGCGCCTGGTTGGCGGGGCTGCGGCGGGCCCGCATCTTCTGCATCGACATCATGATCTCGACGATGTTGAGCAGCTTGACGACGTCGAGGAGCTTGGCCGGGGTGAGGCCGCGGGTGATGTCGAGGAGCTCGGCCCGGGTCACACCCGGGTCGACGAGCATCCGGGCGATGTCGGTCGAGGGGATCGCGGTGGCGCGCTCGGCGACCTCGACGTCGATCGCGTGGTCGGCGATGAAGGTGTCCATGAAGTCGAACGCGGCGCGCTCGCGACCGTCCATCTCGACGATGACGCCGTTCTCGACCCGCACGCTCGGCGCGGGGTCGAAGTCGCTCTCCATCGCGACGAGACCCTTCTCGGGCCACTCCTCGACGAACCCGTCGAGGTTGACCGGCCGGGACTCGAGCATGTCGGTGCGCTTCGAGGTCCTGGCCCCGGTCGCCGGGGTGGCCGCCTCGGGCAGGGTGCTGGTCATCGGTCAGTCTCCTTCGCGGGCGAGCAGGTCGCGGGCCGCGTAGACCTGCGCGGCCTCGCGGACGAGCGCGGCGCAGGTGGTGGCGGCGTAGTCGTTCTCCAGCCGGTCGGCGATCTCCGCGAGCCGGGCGGCCGACGACGCGCGGGGCCGCAGCGCGTTGTAGATCGCGAGGACCTCCTCGTCGGGGACGGTGGTCAGCTCCGCGGCGCGCCGCATGTTCTCGGCGAGCTGGCGGCGGCCGACGGCGTCGGAGATCTCGCCCTGCAGCGTCAGCGTCTCCGCCGAGATGCGGAGGTCCTCGTTGCGGATCTCCCCGGACACGACGGCGGCCATGGTGACCTCCGAGAGCGGCCGACCGGTCGGGGTGCGCAGCAGGTCGGGCCGCTGCACGGACAGCGGGTAGTCGGCGGGGCCGAGGGTGGTGCTCATCGGGTCTCCTCCAGGCGGGACGCCACGGCCGGCTCGGCCGGGACCTCCGGGTGCGGGATGCGGCCGACCGGCACGTCGCCGGGCGGCGGCCTCCAGCTCGGCGGGGGCGAGGAAGCGCTCGACCAGCAGGACGAACGCGCCGCCCCCGATCAGGCCGCCGAGCAGCGGGGCGACGATCGGCAGCCACCAGTACGGGACGCCGGTGCTCGTGACGAACGCGGTGTCGTAGCCGGTGACGAACGAGGCCAGACGCGGACCCAGGTCACGGGCCGGGTTGATGGCGTAGCCGGCGTTGGCACCGAAGGCGATGCCGATGCCGACGACCAGGAAGCCGATCATGAACGGGGCCATGTTGGCGCCGGGCGGGTTGTTGAGCGCGTTGGTCAGCGCGAAGATCACGAACACCAGCAGGGCGGTGCCGACGATCTGGTCACCGAACGCGGCGAGGATCGAGACGTGCTCACCGGGCAGGGTCGAGAAGATGGTCTGGGTGGCGACGGTGTGGCCGGGGTCGACCGCCGCGATGGGGCCGGCGTAGACGGCACGCACGACCAGCGCGGCGAGGAACGCGCCCGCGGTCTGGGCCAGCCAGTAGGGCGCGACCTTGCGCCAGGCGAAGCCCTTGAACACCGCCAGTGCCAGGGTGACGGCCGGGTTGAGGTGGGCGCCGCTCACCCGGCCGGCGACGTAGACGCCCATGGTGACCGCGACGCCCCAGCCCCACACCAGCGTCGACCAGTCGCCCGCGGCGCCGTCGGAGGTGACGACCTGGGCGACGGTGCCGCAGCCGATGAGGATCAGGACGAACGTCCCGGCGAACTCGGCTGCGAGCTCGCCGGCGTCCCCCCGGCTCACGCCAGTGCCGCGACGGCGGCCTCGGCCACCGTCACGTCCTGCTCCACCGAGCCCGCGCTGACCCCGACCGCGCCGACCAGCTCGCCGTCGCGGTGGACCGGGATGCCGCCGCCGAAGGCGACCATCCCGCCCGCGGTGTGCTCCAGGCCGTAGAGCTCGGCGCCCGGCTGCACCAGCGGCGTCAGCGCGGCGGTCGGCAGGTCCATCAGGATCGAGGTGCGCGCCTTGCGCTGGGCGATGTCGATGCTCGCGCGGATCGCGCCGTCCTGGCGGGCGAAGGCCAGCAGATGACCGCCGTCGTCGACGACCGCGACGTTCATCGGCTGGCCGATCTCGGTCGCCTTCGCCAGTCCGGCGGCCAGCGCCTTCTCGGCGTCCTGGAGGGTCAGTCGTGCCATCCGGGCCTCACTCCTCGTCGAGTCGGGCGACCCGGTCCGTACCGGGTACGTCGACGACGCTAGGAGCGCGGGGACCCGCGAGGTATGAGGACTCTCCCTACCTCACCCCCACCCCCACACCCTCCGGGGAGGGCCGTCCGGCCCAGCCGTCCGGCACGGACGCCTCGATCGTGCGGGGTGACCGTGTGGGGTACCGGAACGCCCTCGCCCAGGGGATCCGCGGCGGGTGGCCGGGCGTGCTCGGGGAGCCGGGGATGCTCAGGTGGCCGCGCCGAAGCGGGCGAGCATGGTCCGGTTGCGGGCGCCGGTCTTGCGCAGCACCGCGCCGACGTGCTTCTCCACCGTCTTGACCGAGATGGCCAGCCGGGTGGCGATCTGCTTGTCCGCCAGGCCCTGCTCGACGAGCGCGCGGACCTCCCGTTCGCGCAGGGTCAGCAGGTGCTGGCCGCGGGCCGGCTGCAGGCCCGTGGGGGGCGCCGCGAGCGGGCCGGCCGCGTACGGGGTGGGTGGGTCGGGCCAGCAGGCCCGCACCCGCGTCCCCCAGCCCGGGACGCTGTCGATCTCCAGCCGGCCACCCGCGGCGCGCACGGTGGACTCGACCCGGTCCAGCCCGGACCGGGGCGCGGTGACGGGGTCGAAGCCGCGGCCGTCGTCGTCGACGAGCAGGCGGACCTCGCCCGCCTCGAACGCCAGCCCCACCCGCACCGTGCCCGCGCCGGAGTGGAGCACCGCGTTGTCGAGCAGCAGCCGCGCGACCTCGCGCACCCCGGTCGCGACGACCGGGTCCGGCACCCGCTCGGTGCCCAGGGTGACGACGCCGCCCCGGGCCCCGAGCGCGCGCAGGGCACGGTCCAGCTCGGCCCGCAGCTCGGGGAGCAGCCGGTGCCCGGCGTCCGCGGTCGCAGCGACCGGGGCCTCGGTGAGCAGCCGTGCCGCCATCACCGCGACGGCGGCCTGTGCGGCGAATCCCTCGACCGCGGCGACGTCGCTGGCGGAGAAGGATCCACCCCCACCGAAAGCACAGGCCCCGAGCAGTTCGTCGTCCCACCAGAGGGGGGTGCCGAGCACGTCCGACCTGCCGGGGCCGTCCCCCTCCATCAGGAGGGTGCGCGGTTCCCGGACCAGCCGGGCCAACACGTCGTCGACCGGGGGCAGGGGCTCGCGGTGGACCACCGGCGCCCGGTCACCGAGCAGCGTCACGGCCCCGCCACCTCCGCCGAGGCGCTGGGTGGTGCGCCGGACGAGGTCGTCGAGGAGCGGCGTCACACCCCGGTCCTGCACCGCACCGTGAGCGAGGATCACCCGGTCCTCCCGGTATCCATCTTGCATCTATGCCGTGTCCTTGGGGATGAACGGTAGGGACGTCGACCGGGGCGGGCAAGCCTCTCGGATCCGGGGCGGGCGCGGTCAGGCATGATTCGGACGTGGACGACGGGTCACGGGCGGGCGGGACCGCCGCCGAACGGGCGTACCGGTTCACCAAGGCCGGCATCCTCGACGGGACCCTGCCCGCGGGCGAGCTGATCAGCGAGGGCCAGGTCGCGCGGCCGCTGCAGCTGAGCCGGACCCCGGTCCGCGAGGCGTTCCTGCAGCTGCAGGCCGAGGGGCTGCTGAAGCTCTTCCCGAAGCGCGGCGCGCTGGTCGTGCCGGTCTCCCCCGGCGAGGTGGACGCCGTGGTCGAGGCCCGGGACGTGATCGAGTCGCACGCGATCGCCACCGTCGTCGGAGTCGACGACGAGACCCTCGCCCACATCGCCGCCGCGATGGACGCCGCGTTCGAGGACCAGCTCGCCGCCGTCGCCTCCCGCGACGAGCTCGCCTTCGTCGAGGCCGACCGGGCGTTCCACACCGTGCTGGTGCGGGCCGGGTGCCGCAGCATCCTGCTGGAGGTCTACGGCTCGCTGCGCGACCGGCAGCTGCGGATGAACATGGGCGCCCTCGGTGGCGCTTCCCCGGCCGCGCCGAGCGCCTGGTCTCGGAGCACCGGCAGCTGCTCGCCGGGCTGCGCGCCCGCGACACCGAGGCGGCGGTGGCCGTGCTGCGGGTGCACCTGGCCGGCACCCGGGCGTCGGTGCTGGGCACTCCCCCGGTGAGCGTGTGACCCGGCGGGCTCAGCCCCACAGCACCCGCACGACGACCGTCCGGCTGGCGCGGTCGTGCCAGCCGCGGCCGTCGGCGTCGCGCAGGAACGGCGGCAGCACCACCGCGATCATCGCGGTGCGCAGCAGCGCCCGCGGCACGCCGACGTGGGTCGCCATGTCGGTGCGCGCGACGCGCATGCCGAGTGCGAGGTGCCCCGGCGCGGTGCCGAGCACCGACACGGTCAGCGCGGTAATCACGAACCAGGTCCCGAGGACCCACCAGCCGAACTCCGGGGAGCCGAGCGCGTCGACCCCGGCGACCAGCAGCACGAGCAGGTAGGCCAGGAACCAGTCGAGGACGACGCCGGCGATCCGGCGCCCGAACCCGGCGACCGAGTAGTGGCCGGTCGCGGGCAGCCCGAAGCGCTCGCCGGGGTGTCCGGCAGAGGCGGAACCTCCTGCGGATGAACCGGGGAGCCAGGACTCGATCCAACGGGCCATGCTCTCTAGCGTAGGCGGCGTAACCGCAGCACCGAGCGGGACCGGACCGGACACCGATGACGAACGTGATCGATCTCGCGGTCGGGTCAGTTAACGTCGGTGAAACAGATGAGTGATGGGTGAGCAACACGCCGCTCCTACCGTCACCCACGATCTCCACCAGCGAATGAAGGAGCCCGAGAGAGTGTTCAGCAACGCCGAAGAGGTACTCAAGTACATCTCGGACGAGAAGGTCGAGTACGTCGACATCAGGTTCTGCGACCTGCCCGGCGTCATGCAGCACCTCACCGTCCCCGCCAAGACGGCCGGCGACCTCCTGGAGAACGGCGCCGCCTTCGACGGCTCCTCCGTCCGCGGTTTCCAGGCGATCAACGAGTCCGACATGGCGCTGTTCCCGGACACCACCACCGCGCGCGTCGACCCGTTCCGCAAGCACAAGACGCTGAACATCAACTTCTTCGTCCACGACCCGATCACCGGTGAGCCGTACTCCCGGGACCCGCGGAACGTGGCCCGCAAGGCGCAGGAGTACCTGGCCGCGTCCGGCATCGCCGACACCGCCTACATGGCGCCCGAGGCGGAGTTCTACGTCTTCGACTCGATCCGGTTCGGCACCGACCCGCACCAGGCCTACCACCACATCGACTCCGCGGAGGGCTGGTGGAACACCGGCCGCGAGGAGGTCGGGGGCAACCTGGGCTACAAGGTCAACTACAAGGGCGGCTACTTCCCCGTCCCGCCGGTCGACCACTACGCCGACCTGCGCGCCGACATCGTCACCGCGATGCAGGCGTCGGGCTTCGAGGTGGAGCGCGAGCACCACGAGGTCGGCACCGCCGGCCAGGCCGAGATCAACTATAAGTTCGACACGCTGCTGCGTGCGGCCGACGACGTCATGCTCTTCAAGTACCTGGTGAAGAACGTGGCGTGGCAGAACGGCAAGACCGCCACCTTCATGCCGAAGCCGCTGTTCGGCGACAACGGCTCGGGCATGCACGTGCACTCGTCGCTGTGGAAGGACGGCCAGCCGCTGTTCCACGACGAGTCCGGCTACGGCGGCCTGTCCGACACCGCCCGCTACTACATCGGCGGCCTGCTGCACCACGCGCCGTCGCTGCTGGCGTTCACCAACCCGACGGTGAACTCCTACCACCGCCTGGTCCCGGGCTTCGAGGCGCCGGTCAACCTGGTCTACTCCGCGCGCAACCGCTCGGCCTGCATCCGGATCCCGCTGACCGGTGACAGCCCGAAGGCCAAGCGCGTCGAGTTCCGCTGCCCCGACTCGTCGGGCAACCCGTACCTGGCGTTCTCGGCGATCCTGATGGCCGGTCTCGACGGCATCAAGAACAAGATCGAGCCGCCGGCGCCGATCGACAAGGACCTCTATGAGCTCCCGCCCGAGGAGGCCAAGGACATCGCGCAGGTCCCGTCCTCGCTGGGTGCGGTCATCGACAAGCTCGAGGCCGACCACGACTACCTGCTCGAGGGCGGCGTGTTCACCCCGGACCTGATCGAGACCTGGATCTCCTACAAGCGGGAGAACGAGATCGACCCGCTGCGGCTGCGCCCGCACCCGTACGAGTTCGCCCTGTACTACGACGTGTGACCGACCATGGCGCCCGACCTGGTGACACAGGGTCGGGCGCCATGATCAGGCCCTCACCAGGCCCGTCCAACGTCCACACGACCGGCCCGTTCTCCCCTGGCTGCTCCGGGGTGGACGGGCCGTCGTCGTGCCCGGCCGCCAGGACGGTGGCCACCGACGACGTGTTCGTCGGCGGGGACACCTAGACGGTCGACCCGATCGCCTCGATGACGGATTCGACGGCGGGCGTGGCGGCACCAGGTAGCCGAGCCACGAGCACCCGACGAACCTCGGGCGCAGCACCCTGGACATCCACGGTGATCACACCCGCAGGTATGACGGACGACAGTCCCTCCGGGATCGTGGTGACCCCGAAACCACCCGCGACCAGTTGCAACTTGGTCGACCAGTCGTGGGCGCGGTGGACGATGCGTGCCCGCCCGGGCAGCCCCGGCCAGACACCGAGCAGCGGCTCGGCACTCGAGGACGGGGTGACGATCCACGACGCGTCGAGCAGCTCGTCGACATGCACCGAGGTTCGCCCCGCGAACGCGCCGGTGGCCGGAACCGCCAGGCGGAGCTCGATGTCCTGGACCGCGGTGACGTGCAGGCGAGGCGACTCACCGTCCGGCGGACGGTAGGGCGGGCGCGCCGTGAGCACGGCGACGTCCAGCGACCCGGCACGCAGTGCCCGCGCCAGACCGGGTGTGGTGCCGTCGCGTGTGTGGACCCGGATCCCGGGCGCCGTCTCGGCCAGACGCCTCAACAGGGCGGGCAGCATCATCAGCCCGGCGCTCGGAACCAACCCGAGCCTGACCAGCTCGGTCGGCGGAGCCTCGCCGGTCAGGTCGCGTTCTGCCTCGTCCACCGAATCCAGGATCGCCCGTGCGTGGCGCAGCAGCGTCATCCCGGCCCGGGTGAGCCGCACCCCGTCGGTGCGCCGCTCGAACAGCGTGGCGCCGACGCTGCGCTCGATCGCCGCCGCCTGACGTGAGACCGCGGACTGGGTGTAGCCCAGCTGAGCTGCGGCGGCGGTGAAGCTGCCCGACTCGGCGATCCGACACAGCACCCGCAGCCCCACGCTCGACAAGTCCATGCTGACTACGCATACCAGATGTGCTCGATCGTCGCTTCCTGCATGCCCTGCGTCGCCCTAACGTGTCCGACGAGAGAGAGGACATTCCATGCGCGCAGCGACACTGACCGCTTTCGGCTCCCCGTTCGTCGTCCACGACGTCCCTGATCCACAAGCCGGCGACGGCGAGGTCCTGGTGCAGGTGCTGGCGACCTGTGTGCTCCCGTACGCCTCCGAGGTCTTCGACGGAACGCGGCGCTACCCCCTCGAACCACCCGTCGTACCGGGACTCGGCGGAATCGGCCGCCTGGTCGAGGTGGGACCCGACGCGACCAGGCTGCGGGCGGGAGATCTCGTCTGGTGTGACCCGACGGTCCGCGCACGCGACGACGCCCTGACACCGGACATCATGCTGCAGGGGTGGAGCTCTCGTGGCGACGGCGGCGCGCGACTGGCCCGGCATCTGCACGACGGCCCGTTCGCCGAGCTCATGCGCGTCCCCACCGAGAACGTGCATCTCCTGCCCGGCACGGCCACGGACGACCCCGCCCGTTGGTCCGCACTGGGCATCCATCTCATCCCCTACGGCGGCCTCCTGGCCGGCGGACTGTCAGCCGGGGAGACGGTGCTGGTCAGCGGGGCCACCGGCAACCTCGGCAGCAGCGCGGTCGCCGTCGCACTGGCGATGGGCGCCGGTCACGTGGTCGCACCGGGCCGAAATCGGGCTGCGCTCGACCTGCTCGCCGAACGGTTCGGCGGGCGGGTCAGCCCGGTCGAGCTCAGCGGGGACGAGACCGCCGACCGCGCGACGATGGTCCTGGCGGCGGACCGACCGATCGACATGGTTCTCGACCTCCTGCCGCCCCAGGCACCCAGCTCGACCGCACGTGCGGCGGCCATGACCGTTCGTGAACACGGGCGAGTCGTGCTGATGGGGGGCGTCGGCATGCTCGGCGGAGCGGACTTCGCGCTCCCCTACCCCTGGATCATGCGAAACTCGGTCACCGTGCGGGGCCAATGGATGTATCCGCGCACCGCGAACGTCGGCCTGATCCGGCTCGTCGCGACCGGGGCCCTCGAACTCACCCACGAACGCGTCACACGCTTCGGGCTCGACCGGGTCGACGACGCCGACGCCCACGCGGCCGCACACGGTGGCCCCTTCGACCGCACCGTCCTCGTCCCGTCGATGTGAGGACTGCTGCTCCGGATATGCGAGCCCGGGCCGTTCGTGCGGGGAGGGGACTGGTCACCTACCGGTCGCGGTTCCCCGTGCTGCGCTGACGTGACGTGTGACGTCTCCCGACGACATGTGGAGTTGAGCCGCTGGGGCTCTTCCCGGATCAGGGCGCAGTGCTCGCGCTCACGGCGCTGCGGTGGGCCAGGACTTCGTCCATGTGGTCCTGGGCCCACAGTCGCAGACCACGAGTCAGGTCGAGCAGTGAGCCCCCGAGTTCGGTCAGTGCGTACTCGACGGTGACGGGAACGGTCGGGGTCACCGTGCGGGTGACCAGACCGTCGGCTTCGAGGCTGCGGAGGGTCTGGGTGAGCATCTTCTGACTGACCCCGGCCAGCAGGCGGGCGAGTTCCGAGTAGCGCATCGTGCGCGAGCGCGGGCCGTCGCCGCCATCCGCCTCATCCCCGAGGGCGCAGAGGACGAGCACGACCCACTTGTTGGAGAGCCTGTCGAGCAGCTGCCGGCTGGGACACGTAGCAAAGAAGGCGTTGTACTCCGCTTTCGCCTGCGCCCGCTGCGCTGCCTTCGTCGTCGCCATGGCGTCCAACCTTGCCTTGTCGGTGAGTTACGCACTCGTAAGTGCCTACTTCCTGTTGGGAAGTTGCGCACTGATACTGGACGACGGTGGCACGAGACGCCACCCCCAACCGAAGACGAGAGGCACTCCATGGCTCACCCTTCCCTTCCCGGCGGTACATGGGACCTGGGCGGGACGCCCATCACCCGCTTCGGATACGGCGCCATGCAACTGGCCGGCCCCTGGGTGATGGGGCCACCGGCCGATCACGATGGCGGGGTGGCGGTGCTCCGCACCGCTGTGGCGGCAGGTATCACCCACATCGACACCAGCGGCGCCTACGGACCGCGCTTCACGAACGAGCTGATCGCTGAGGCCCTGCATCCCTATCCTGAGTCGCTGCTCATCGCCACCAAGGTCGGTGCGAGACGTGACGAACAGGGCGGTTGGCCGACTGCGCGACGCCCCGACGACCTGCGCCGACAGGTCCAGGAGAACCTGGAGTCCCTCAAGGTCGACGTCCTCGACCTGGTCAACATGCGCATGGGCGATGCCAACGGCCCCCAGCCGGGATCGATCGCGGAGGCGTTCGGCACACTGCTCGAGCTCCAGGAGGAGGGCCTGATCCGACACCTCGGGGTCAGCAATGTCACCACCGAGCAGGTCGCGGAGGCGCGCAGCATCGGCGAGATCGTGTGCGTGCAGAACATGTACAACCTGGCCCACCGGCACGACGACCAACTGATCGACCAGCTCGCCGCGGACGACATCGCCTACGTGCCGTTCTTCCCACTCGGAGGCTTCACCCCACTGCAGTCCCAGGCACTGTCCACTGTCGCCTCCCGACTGGACTCGACCCCGATGTCGGTCGCTCTGGCGTGGCTGCTGCAGCGCTCGCCCAACGTGCTGCTCATCCCCGGGACCTCCTCGGTCGCGCACCTGCGGGAGAACATCGCCGGAGCCAACCTCTCGCTGTCGGAGCGGGACCTCGCCGAGCTGGACAGCATCGGCCGCTGAGCAGGGCATCGCTCGAGCCGGACGAGGAGTGTTCGGTTCAGCCCGGGGCCCGATCACTCCTACGACGTGTGCTCCGCACCTGAACCAGGTCACGCCGAGGCCCAGCCCCGTGAGGGAGCCGGGCCTCGGTGCGTGCGGCCCGGTGTGCGACCGGTCGGCGGGCCGCCTCGTCGGAGGCGTTCGAGACGTCAGAGACGTTCGACGCGGTCGGCCTGCGGACCCCGGTCGCTCTGGCGCACCGCGTACCGGACCCGGTCGCCCTTCTGCAGCGCCTCAGCGTCCCGGATCACGGACACGTGGACGAACAGGTCGTCCCCGCCGGCGTCCGGGGAGATGAACCCGAAGCCACGCTCCTCGTCGTAGCGCACGACGACGCCCTCGCCGCCCCGTGCCGGAACGTCCCGCGACGCCGGTCCGGCGGCGGGAGCGGGCCGGCGCGGCGTCGTGGGCTCGCCGCTGCGGACCAGGTGCACGTCACGGGCCTGGGGGCCCTTCTCCGCCTGGGCCACCTCGAAGGCGATGCGGTCGCCCTCCGCGAGCCAGGTCAGTCCCTCGGCCAGTGCCCTGGCGTGGACGAAGACGTCCTCGTCGCCGGAGTCGGGGGTGACGAAGCCGAAGCCCTTGCCCTCGTCGTACCAGGTCACCGTCCCGTCGGCGCCGTCGTCGCCGTCCGCCCCGCCGTTCGCGGCGGGCAGGCCCGCCCCCTCCCCCAGCGGAATCACGTGCCCGGCCTGTGGGCCGCGCTCACCCTCGACGATCAGGAAGGCCACCCGCTGGCCCTCGGCGACCACGCCGCCGGTCACGATGGCGGAGCTGTGCACGAAGATGTCGGCGCCGCCGCCGTCCGGCGTCGCGAAGCCGTAGCCCTTGGCCGGCTCGTACCAGCTGACGGTGCCGAGCAGGCCCACGGCGCTGCCGGCGGCCGCGTCGGCGGTGACCCGGACGCGCAGCGCCTGGGGGCCGCGGTCGTTCTCGCCGAGCTCGAACTCCACGGCCTGGCCCTCGCGGAGCACGGGTGCGCCGCCGACCCCGACGATCTCCGAGGCGTGCACGAACACGTCCGGCGAACCGTCCTCGGGGGCGAGGAAGCCGAAACCCCGTTCGGCGTCGAACCAGCGGACGGTCCCGTGCGGCATGAAGAGCTCCAGATCGGAAGGTCGGATACCGGCCCAGTCTCCCCGACGGCCCTCGCGGTGCGACGGGCCGGGCCCACGAAGAGGCGGGACGAGTCAGCCTCCGACACGCAGGTGCTGAGATGTCGCACTGGCCGGCGCCTGCCCATGGGAACCAGCGCGCTGCTCGGCCTCACGATGACACCAAGCGCCCCTCCGGCCGCCTGGTGCGCAGTGGCGGCGGACGAGTCGGCCACGCATCGGAGGACGCCTGTACAACAAGCTCCGGGCGGACACTGAACGCACCGCGGCAGATTCGACTACCGAGCATCACTCTGAGGTCACCAGGAACTGCAGAAGGAGCTGGGTTCACCCCAACGGTGGCCTGAAGCCGACCCGGCCGCTCGATCCCGAACAGGAACTCCGGGAACACGTGCAGGGACCCTCTCAGCACACAATAGGTCCACCGAAAGATGTGCTGGTCTCATCCGCGTCAGCGACACGAGGCATCTTGTAGGACGCCTGCTCGCCTGGATTCTGCATGAAGCACTGGCTGCCAGGTGCAAAACGCACATCGACACGGGCCCGGCGGCAATCACCAACGGCCTTGCCGTCATGGCTGGTCGACGACACCGCCAGTGCGGCCGGTAGCAGCTTCGGCTGTCGTGGCACCGATCGCACGCCCCGAGTGATCAAGCGGATACAGCTCAGCGCCGCCCGATCCGGAGATCGGGCGGCGCTGGAGGCGTGGTGCAGAGCTAGATCAGCGACCGACCTTCTTGCGACCCGTGATGGCGTTGTAGATGACCAGAACGATGATCGCACCGATCACCGAGCCGAAGATGCCCCCGATCGAGAAGCTCATGAACTGGCCAGCGCCACCGCTGGAGATGAGCGACCAGAGCAGCCCACCGACGAGCGAGCCGACGATACCGAGGACGATCGTGGGGAGGATGCCCATCTTGTCGTTGCCGGGGACGATGGCGCGAGCCAGGAAACCGGCGATCAGACCGACGACGATGGCGATGAGAATGGTCCAGAGCATGGTGTGTCTCCTCTGTGCGGCGTGTGGAACGAGCAGCGGTCTGGCGTACCGGACCAAGCTGACACCGAGTGACCCGTAGAGCTCGCGGCGAAACGTCCCCAATGGTCACCGTTCGGACGCGATCAGAGGACGAGAGGACCTCAGTCAGCTCCGACTGCTCCGAACGGCACCGTGGAGACGCCCGGTGCCGCCGGTGTACACCCGTCGCCACCACGCAGTTCCCGATGTCGTGTAGGACGTCGACGACGCTAACCACCGACGGTCACGGGAACATCGCGGAACACCCCTGCCCCACCATCAGGTGCCGGAGTTCCCACGGTCGGGGTCCTCCCCGATGTGCACGCGTCACGCGACCGGCACGACCGGGCCGGCGACACCCGCTCGTGGTCAGGGCCGCTCGGAGCATCCCAAACGCGGAATCGGTGCAGCGCTCCTCTCACCGACCGCGTCCGCGGACTCGTTGACAGGAGCGGAACTCGGATGCTTGACTCAGACCTACCGTGTTCCAGGTCACACGGAGTGCGGGCCACACCGGCCCACCCACTCGTTCGATGACATCGACCGGGTGTCCAAGGAACGGCACGGCCACGCGCACACCGCAGCCTCGCTCCGTGCCCTCCGGGGCGACCACGCACGTGCACGATCCTTCCTCGGCGGCAGGATCGTGTCCCCTCCGCGTCCCCGGGTTGACCTCGTCGCCCGGGGGCGCGGCACATTGAGGGACTCGTGGGAACAGCCCGCGGGGACTACTCGGCGCCGGTGACCGCGACCAGGCCGGCGGCCTCGATCCCCGCGACGGCGGCCGCCTCGTCGTTCAGCGAGGCGTCACCGGTCACGCCGACGGCACCCAGCAGCGTGCCATCGGCGTCCTTGACGAAGACCCCGCCGGGCACGGAGAGAATCTTGCCGCCGGCGAGGTTCGCCACCGAGGTGAAGAACTCCGGGGAGTCCGCGGCGCGCGCGGCGATCGCGCGGTTGGTCATGCCGAGGGCGAGCACCCCGCTGGCCTTGCCGACGGCGAGGTCGGGACGCAGGAAGCCCGAACCGTCCTGGCGGGCCAGCGCGACGATCGCGCCGCCCGGGTCGAGCACGGCGACCGTGAGCGGGTTGAAGCCCTGCTCGGTGCCGTGGGCCAGGGCAGCGGCGGTGATGGTCTGGGCCTGCTCGAGGGAGATGGTCATGCCGGGAACCCTGCCATCACCCCCGGGCGACGGTCAGCGCCGGGTGAGGCCGACCAGCGGGATCCTGCGGTCGGTCCGGCGCTCGTAGTCGGCGAAGGCCGCCGTTGTTCTCCTTGATCCACGTCCAGACGCGGTCGCGGTCGGCGTCGTCGAGCTCGGCCGCGTGCACCTGGACGGTCTCGACCACACCGTGACCGTCGGAGATCTCGGCGATCACGTCGGGGTGGCGAGCAGGGTTGTGGAACCAGGCGGGGTGCTTCGGGAGCGCCCGCCGCGGAGGCGACGACGACCCAGCGGTCGCCGTCGGCGAACCAGCGCAGCGGCGCGATGCGCTCGGTGCCGCTCTTCGCGCCGATGTGGTGGAGCAGGATCATCGGGAGCCCGGTGAACGGCTCCCCGACCCCGGCCGTCGTTCTCGCGGAACTCGCGGATCACCCTGGTGTTGAAGTCCTCTGCCATGACCCCATGCTGTCAGGCCGGCGCCCCGCCGGGGGCGAACACGACCCAGCACGCGGCGAGCGTGGCGGCGACCGCGAGGAGGACGAACAGTGCCGCCCACGCCCCGCCGCCGAGCGGGGTGAGCTCGGCGAGGCGGTCTGCGTCGGAGTGCCGCAGCCTGCCCCCGCGACGACCCCGGCGCAGCTCCAGGCAGGCCTTCACCCCACCGAACAGCAGGAACCCAGGTCAGCGCGGCGGCGAACCCGGTGCGCAGGTCGGCCGGGGCGCGCAGCGCGACGAGCACGAGCACCGCCCCGGTGGCGACGACGGCCAGCCCGCCGTAGAGGTTGCGGATCTGCAGCAGCGTCGCCGCGAGCAGCACCACGGCGATCCACAGCATCGCCTGCGCGGCGTCGGCGGCGACCAGGACCGCGCCGCCGAGGCCGAGCAGCGGAGGGAAGACGTACCCGGCGAAGAACATCGCGACCACGCCGGGCCCACGCCCGGCGCCGGTGGAGTGCGTGACCCCGGAGGAGTCGGCGTGCAGCCGGATCCCGGCCAGACCCCGCCCGACCAGCACCGGCGACGAGTGCGTGCCCGCCCTCGTGGGCGATCGTGACCGCGGTCCGCGTCAGCCGCCAGGTCGGCCGCCACGCGACGACCACCAGTGCCAGCAGCGCGGCCAGCAGCGACGCCGGCCGGGCCGCGACGAGCTCGTACCCGCGGGTGATCACGTCCAGGTCTGCCACGGCCCCAGTGAACCAGCGGGGTCCGGTCAGACCGCGCCGAGGATCTCCTCGACCGCCGCCAGCGCCGAGTCGGTGTCCTCGGCCAGGTACATGAGGTCGACGAAGGCGTGGTCGACGTCGGTGTCGGTGCCGACCCGGCGCACCAGCGCGGCCGCGTCGGCGGCGGTCTCCCCCGGCTTCGGGTTCACCCGCAGCACCGCGCCGACCGCGTCGGCGGGGCGGCCCGCCTCGGCCGCCGCGGCGCGCAGGTCCGCCCAGGGCGCCGAGACCGCGGCGTCGAGGTCGGTGACGTCGGAGGTGACGACCGGCAGGAACCCGTCGGCCCGTTCGGCGATCCGCCGCCGCGCCCGGGGGCTGAACCCGGCGAGGTAGACCGGCACGTGCTGCGGCCTGGCGTGCACGTGCGACGGTGCGACGCTCGCGAAGCGGCCGGTGAACTCCACCGGGTCGTCGTGCCACCAGGCGTCGAACAGGTCGAGGGTCTCGTCGAGCCGGGCGCCGCGCTCGCGCATCGGGACACCCACGGCGTCGTACTCCTCGGGCGACCAGCCTGTGCCGAGCCCCAGCAGCAGCCGGCCGCCGGACAGGTTGTCGATCGTCGCCGCCTGCCGGGCCAGCAGCGCCGCCGGGTACCAGGGTGCGTTGAGCGTGCTGGTACCGAGCTGCACCCGCTCGGTGACCGCGGCCGCAGCGGTCAGCAGCGCCAGCGGGTCGTGCGCGGCGGTGAACTGCTCGGGCACGCTGCCCGGGCCGCCGGGCCCGCCGCCGTAGCCGACCGTCGGGTCGACGGCCACCAGCAGCCGGTCGCCGGCCCACAGGCTCGCCGCGCCGCGCTCCTCGGCGCCCGCGGCGAACCGCATGGTCCCGTCCACGTGGGCAGCGGCCGCACCGAACTGCGGGATCCCGAATCCGATTCGCACTTGACCTCCAGTCGCTGGAACCCCCGAGGCTGTACCCCGTGACCGCACCACGTACCGATGACCACCTTGTCACGCTGACGATCGGGCAGCTCGCCCGGCGCAGCGAGGTTCCCGTGCGCACGCTCCGCTTCTGGTCCGACGAGGGGCTCGTCCCCGCCGACCGCAACGGCGCGGGCCACCGGGTCTACGGACCGGCCGCGGTCGCACGGCTCGATCTCGTGCGCACCCTGCGCGAGCTCGGGCTGGGCCTGGACGACGTGCGCGCCGTGCTGTCCCGCCGACGGGGGGTCGGCGAGATCGCGGCGGCACACGTCCGGGCCCTGGACGACCGGATCCGGGAGCTGCGGGCGCAACGCGCGGTGTGCACGTTGCTGGCCCGCACCGGAGACGGCGACACCCCACCCGACGAACGGAGCGTGACCCTGATGAACGACCTCGCCCGGCTGTCCGCGGCCCAGCGGCAGCACCTGATCGACGACTTCGTGAACGAGGCCTTCGCCGGCGTCGACGCCGACGCGCCCGGCGCGGGCATCGCCACCGCGATGCGGTCGATGCCGGCGGAGCTGCCCGACGACCCGACCCCCGAGCAGGTCGGGGCCTGGGTGGAGCTGGCCGAGCTCGTCGGCGACCCGGGCTTCCGGGCCCGCTGCCGGGAGATGGCCGTCGCCGGCGCCACCGTCTCCGAGCACCGCGAGCGGCAGGCCGACCCGGCCGCGGTGGCCGAACACGCCGGCGGCGCACTCGCCGCGGGGGTCGACCCGGCCTCCCCCGCGGCGGCCGTGGCGCTGGAGCGGATCCCCGGCGTCGCCGGGCTCTCGGTGGCCGATCGGGCCGCCCGGGCGGACACGGTCGACCTTTTCGCCGACCGCCGCGTCGAGCGCTACTGGACGCTGCTCGGTGTCCTCAACGGGTGGCCGGCCCGGGAGCCGACGATCCCGGCGTTCGAGTGGTTCGCCGCCGCCCTGCGCGCCGCACCGGTCGGTCAGTCCTCGGACCAGCCGTAGAACACCCGCTCGACGACGGCGCGGGCCCGCCGCGTGACGCGCTTGTAGTCGTCGAGGAACTCCCCCGGGTCGCCGCCCGCCGGGTACCCGAGCGCGACGGCGACGGCGGCCAGCTCACGCCCCGAACGCGGGAGCTGGTCGCCGGGCTTGCCCTTCACCAGCATGATCGCGTTGCGGGCCGCGGTGGCGGTGCGCCAGCCCTCCTCCAGCTCGGCGGCGTCCTCGGCGCCGATCAGACCGGCCTCCGCGGCCTCGTGCAGCCCCTCCAGCGTCGAGGGGGTGCGCAGCTCGGGGATGTCGCCCGCGTGCTGGAGCTGCAGCAGCTGCACCGTCCACTCGACGTCGGCGAGCCCGCCCAGGCCCAGCTTCGTGTGGGTGGAGCGGTCCGCGCCACGGGGCAACCGCTCGGCGTCGACCCGGGCCTTGATCCGCCGGATCTCCGACACCGACGCCGCCGACAGCCCGTCCGCCGGGTAACGGATCGGGTCGACCAGCGCGGTGAACTCGCGGCCCAGCGTCCGGTCCCCCGCGATCGGCCGGGCCCGCAGCAGCGCCTGGGCCTCCCACACCTCGCCCCAGCGGGCGTAGTACTCGCGGTAGGAGGCCAGGGTGCGCACCATCGGCCCGGAGCGACCCTCCGGGCGCAGGTCCGCGTCGACCGGCAGCGCGGGGTCCGGGCTCGGCGAGCCCAGCAGCCGTCGCACCCGTTCGACGACGCGGGTCGCCCACCGCACCGCGGTGTGGTCGTCGACCCCCTCGGCCGGCGCGCAGACGAACATGACGTCGGCATCGCTGCCGTAGCTCGACTCCCCACCGCCGAGACGGCCCATCCCGATCACCGCCAGGGCGGCCGGGCGCTCGGTCTCGGCGCGGAGCACCGCGTCCAGGTCGCGGCCAGCACCGCCTCGTTCACCGAGTTCAGCGCCGTGCAGACGGCGTCGACCGGCAGCAGGCCGAGCAGGTCGGCGCAGGCGACCCGCAGCATCTCGTGCCGGCGGTAGGACCGCGCCGACGCCACCGCGATCTCCGGTGTGGCCTGCCGGGCCACGGTGGTGCGCAGCGCCATCGACACCTCGGCCGGGTCCCGGGTCAGCTCCGGGCTCTGCACCCCCGAGGAGATGGCGAGCATCCGCAGCACCTCCGGAGCCCGGGCCAGCAGGTCCGGGACCAGCGCCGAGGTGCCGAGCAGGGTCATCAGGCGCTGCGCGACCGCGCCCTCGTCGCGCAGCAGCCGCAAGTACCAGGGGGTGTCGGCGAGCGCCTCGGACACCCGCCGGTAGGCGAGCAGGCCGCGGTCGGGGTCGGGGCTGGTCGAGAGCGAGTCCAGCAGCACCGGCAGCAGGGCGCGCTGGATCGACGCGGCCCGCGACACCCCGCCGGTGAGCGCCCGCAGGTGCCCCAGCGCCCCCTCCGGCGACGCCCAGCCCAGCGCCTTCATCCGTGCCTTCGCCGCCTCCGGGGTCAGCACGGCGTCGGCGCCGTCGGCGGCCAGCCGGGACACCGCCGACAGCAGCGGCCGGTAGAACAGCTTCTCGTGCAGCCGGGTCACCCGGCGGGCGTTGCGCTGCCACTCGTCGACCAGCACCCCGACGACGTCGCGGCGCCCGTCCGGGCGGATCCGCGCGGCCCTGGCGAGCCAGCGCAGGCCGTCGGTGTCGTCGACGGCCGGGAGCAGGTGGGTGCGACGCAGCTTCTGCAGCTGCAGCCGGTGCTCCAGCAGGCGCAGGAACCGGTAGGACGCGGCGAGGTTGGCTCCGTCGTCGCGGCCGACGTAGCCGCGCTCGGACAGGGCGGCCAGCGCGACCAGGGTGTTGCCCGAGTGCAGGGTGTCGTCGGTCCGGCCGTGCACCAGCTGCAGCAGCTGGACGGCGAACTCGACGTCGCGCAGCCCGCCGCGGCCGAGCTTCAGCTCGCGTTCGCGCTGATCGGAGGGGATGTTCTCGATGACCCGGGCACGCATGGCCTGTACCTCGGCGACGAAGTCGTCGCGGGTGCACGCCTGCCACACCATCGGGTCGAGGGCCTCGACGTAGGAGCGGCCCAGCTCGGGGTCCCCGGCGATCGGACGGGCCTTGAGCAGCGCCTGGAACTCCCAGGTCTTGGCCCACCGCCGGTAGTAGGACACGTGCCCGTCCAGGGTCCGCACCAGCGCACCCTGACGGCCCTCGGGGCGCAGGTTCGCGTCGACCTCGAAGCAGGCCTCCCCCGCGACGCGCATGACCCGCGACGCGAGCTTCGTCGCGGCCGGGGTGAGGTCCCGCCGGGCTCGGCGACGAACACGACGTCGACGTCGGAGACGTAGTTCAGCTCCCGGCCGCCGCACTTGCCCATGCCGATGATCGCGAGACGCAGCTCGTCCGGCGGGTCCTGCTCGGCCGCGGCCACCGCCAGCGACGCCGCCAGCGCGGCCTCGGCGAGGTCGGCGAGCTGGGCCGCGACGTCGTCGACCTCCATCACCGGCAGCTCCGGGTCCCCGACGGCGGCCAGGTCGGCCGAGGCGAGGCCGAGCAGCTCGTCGCGGTAGGCCGTACGCAGCGCGGCGACGGCCTCGGCCCCGGTCAGCGACGCCCGCGCTCCCCCGACCGTCCCCGGCGTCGGCGCATCCGGGTCGGCGCCGACCGCGCGCAGCAGGTTCGCGGTGCGCCGGGCCAGGTCCGGCGGTGGGTCCCCGCGCTCGGCGGTGTCGGCCAGCAGCGGCCAGCGGTCCGGGTGGCGGACGAGGTGGTCGCCCAGCGCCGTCGACGATCCCAGCGTCGCGAACAGCCGCCCGCGCAGCCCCCGGTCGGTGCGCAGCGCCCGGTCGATCGCGGGCCACGGGGCGGTCTGCGCCAGTCGCTCGACCGCGCGCAGCGCGAGGGACTGGTCGGGGCTGCGGGCCAGCGCCCACATGATCTCCTCGCAGCCGGGCACCGGTCCGTCGGTCGCCCACCAGCCCAGACCACGCAGGGTCGTGGCCGCGTCCTCACCGGTGAGGCCGAGCCGGGCCAGCGAGGTCCCCGTGCGACGGTCCATGACCGGTGATCCTGCCCCATCGCGGGCGGCCCTTCCCTCAGGGGCGCTCAGCGGTCAGGCTCGGGGAATGCACGTCCTGATCGTCGGTGGGGGTATCGGAGGACTGACCACGGCCCTCGCGCTGGAGCGGGCCGGGATCGGGTCCACGGTCCTCGAGCAGGGCTCCGGCGCGGGCGAGCTCGGTGTCGGGTTCAACCTGCTGCCGCACGCCGTGCGGGTCCTCGACGGGCTCGGCCTGTCCGCGGAGCTGGCCGAGGTCGGGGTCGCGACCACCGACCTCACCTACGCCCACCGGCTCGGCCGGCCGATCCTGCGCAGGCCCTGCGGGGTGGCGGCCGGGTTCGCGTTCCCGCAGGTCGCCGGGCACCGCGGCCGGGTGCACCGGATGCTCGCCGACGCCGTGCGCGCACGGCTGGGGCCCGACGCGATCCGTACCCGGCACCGGGTCGACGGCGTCGAGCGGTCCGCGGACGGCGTCCTGGTCCGGTTCACCGACGACGCGCTGCCCACCGTGACCGGCGACGTGCTGGTCGGCGCGGACGGCATCCACTCCGCGGTGCGCGCGGGCCTGTTCCCCGACGAGGGACCGCCGCACTGGAACGGGGTGTCGATGTGGCGCGGTGCGACCGACTGGCCGGCGTTCCGCGGGGGCCGCTCGATGGTCGTCGCGGGCGGGAACGCGGCCAAGCTGGTGGTCTACCCGGTCGGCGCCGGAAGCGCCCCGGGGACGGTCCTCACGAACTGGGCGGTGTGCATCGCGACCGGGGCCGACGGCGACCCCGCCCCCCAGCGTCAGGACTGGTCACGGCCCGCCGACCGCGACGAGACCCTCGCCCACGCCCGCCGCTTCCACCTCGACGACGTCGACCACCTCGCGCTGGTCGCGGCGACACCGGAGATCTTCGAGTTCCCGATGTGCGACCGCGACCCGCTGCCGCGCTGGTCGCACGGCCGGGTCACGCTGCTCGGCGACGCCGCGCACCCGATGGTCCCGATGGGCTCCAACGGCGCCGGGCAGGCGATCCTCGACGCCGAGTCCCTCGCCCGGCACCTGGCCGCGGGCGGCGACCCGGTGGCGGCGCTGGCCGCCTACGAGGCCGAGCGGCTGCCGATGACCGCCGACGTCGTGCTCCGCAACCGGGCGGGCGGGACGGAGCGGGTCATCGACGAGGTCGAGCGCCGCGCGCCCGACGGCTTCGACGACCTCGACGCGGTGATCACGCCCGGGGAGCTGGAGGAGATCTTCGCCGGCTACCACCGGGCGTCGGGCAACACCCGCTGACTAGTCGGCGCCCGGGACGCTGCCCGGGGGCAGGAAGTCGACGTCGTGCAGGGCCGACTGCCGGACGACCTCGGCCGGGTCGGTCAGGTCGTGCAGCCGGTCGAACAGGTGGGCCAGCCGGCCGGCCGGGCTCACCCAGAACAGGGCGCGCGCGTCGCCCTGCTCCTTGTTGTAGTAGGCGTGCGGCAGACCCCTGGGCATGAGGACGGTGTCGCCCGGCCCGGCCTTCTCCCACTGCCCGTCCAGGTAGAGCGTGAACACGCCGTCCAGGACGTGGATGTGCTCGTCCTGGGTGGTGTGCACGTGCGGCGGCACCCCGGTGCCCGGCGGGTCGAGGGTCTCGAAGGCGAAGCTGGTCTCGCTGACCGCCTTCGCCCAGTAGGTGTGGCCCAGCACGTTCCACACCCGCTTGTACTGGCCCTCGCCGGCCCGCGTGATGCCCTTCGGCAGCGGGCCGAGGATGATCTCTTCTTCGTCGAAGCCGCTCACAGGACCGGAAGGTACGTGGCGAGCTCGTGCGGTGTCACGTTCCGGCGGTAGGCGTCCCACTCGGACCGCTTGTTGCGCAGGAAGAAGTCGAACACGTGCTCGCCGAGGTACTCGGCGACGAGCTCGCTCTTCTCCATGACGTCGAGCGCCTCGGTGAGGTTCTGCGGGAGCAGCTCGTAGCCCAGCGCCCGGCGCTCGGTGTCGGTCAGGGCCCACACGTCGTCCTCGGTGGGCGGGGGCAGCTCGTAGCCCTTCTGGATGCCGGTGAGTCCGGCGCCCAGGATGACCGCGTAGGCGAGGTAGGGGTTGCACGCGGAGTCCAGGGTGCGGACCTCCACCCGGCGCGACGACGACTTGCCCGGCGAGTACATCGGGACCCGGACCAGCGCGGAGCGGTTCGCGTGGCCCCAGGACACCGCGGTCGGGGCCTCGCCGCCGGTGATGAGGCGCTTGTAGGAGTTGACCCACTGGTTGGTGACGGCGGTGATCTCCCGGGCGTGCTTGAGCACCCCGGCGACGAACGCCTTGCCGGTCGCGGACAGCTCGTAGGGGTCGTCCGGGTCGTGGAAGGCGTTGTGGTCGCCCTCGAAGAGCGAGAAGTGGGTGTGCATCGCCGAGCCGGGGTGCTCGGAGAACGGCTTGGGCATGAACGAGGCCCGCACGCCCTGGGTGAGCGCGACCTCCTTCACGACGTAGCGGAACGTCATGAGGTTGTCGGCCATGGTCAGCGCGTCGGCGTAGCGCAGGTCGATCTCCTGCTGGCCGGGGCCGCCCTCGTGGTGGGAGAACTCCACCGAGATGCCCATCGACTCCAGCGTCTCGATGGTGTTGCGCCGGAAGTGCGGGGCGACGTCGTGGCTGGCCTGGTCGAAGTAGCCGCCGGAGTCCGCCGGGACGGGCCGGCTGCCGTCGCCGGGCAGGTCGCGGAGCAGGTAGAACTCGATCTCCGGGTGCACGTAGCAGGTGAACCCGGCCTCGCCGGCCTTGTTCAGCGCGCGGGTCAGCACGTGGCGCGGGTCGGCCCAGGACGGCGACCCGTCGGGCATGGCGATGTCGCAGAACATCCGCGCCGAGTAGTGCTCGCCCGAGGCGGTCTCCCAGGGCAGGACCTGGAACGTCGACGGGTCGGGCTTGGCGACCATGTCGGACTCGTAGACGCGCGCGAAACCCTCGATGGCCGAGCCGTCGAAGCCGATGCCCTCGGCGAAGGCGCCCTCCAGCTCGGCCGGGGCCACCGCCACCGACTTGAGGTAGCCGAGCACGTCCGTGAACCAGAGACGGACGAAACGGATGTCGCGTTCCTCGAGCGTGCGGAGCACGAACTCCTGCTGGCGGTCCATGCGGCGGAGCCTAGGAAGCCCGTGTTACACGGATGTTTCGGGAGTGTGCGGCCGACCCGGTCGTGGTCGCCCGCACACCCCCGGCGACGGCCCTCAGCTGGGCGCGAGCGTGCACTCCGCGCCCTGCGGCGGGAGCGTGAGGTTCACCAGATAGTCGATCGCGAGCTTGTCGGTGCACGCGTCACCCTGCAGCGATGCGGTGTGCTGGTTGCCGTTGACCTTGATCAGGCTGCCGTTCAGCTGCTGCGCCAGGTCGACCCCGGCCTGGTACGGCGTGGCCGGGTCACCGGTGACCGACACCACGACGACCGGCGGGAGCCCGTCGACCTTCGGCGTGTGCGGCTCGCTGGTGGGCGGGACCGGCCAGAACGCACACGCGTCGCGGGCGCCGACCGGGCCGCGGCCGGTGGAGCGGAACGGTGCGGCCTCGTCGGCCCGCTTCGCCAGCTCCAGTGCCTCCGACGGCTCCGTGATCGCCGGCTGGTTGACACAGCTGATCGCCTGGAAGGCCTGCAGCATGTTGGAGTAGCGGCCCTGCTCGTCGCGCTCGTAGTAGAGGTCGGCCAGGCGCATCAGCAGGTCGCCGTTGCCGTTCGCGACCTGCGAGATCCCCTGCTGCAGCGCCGGCCACAGCTGGGACACGTACAGCGCCTGGCTGACCCCGGTCTGGGCGTCGGAGAAGCTCAGGATGCGCCCGTCGCCCACCCGCGCGGGCCGGTCGATCAACGGGCGCATGATCGCCTGGAACGCCTGGGTCGCCTTCGCGGGGTCGGTGCCCAGCGGGCAGCCGGGGCGGCTGGTGCAGTCCTTGGCGAAGTTGTCGAACGCGAGCTGGAACCCGGCGTTCTGCTTCACCGTGGAGTCGATGGTCGACTGCGTGGGGTCGATCGCGCCGTCGAGCAGCAGCGCGCGGACGTTCTGCGGGAACGCCTCGGCGTAGGCGGTGCCGAGCTCGGTGCCGTAGGAGAAGCCGGCGTAGGTCATCTTCTGGTCGCCGACGGCGGCCCGCATGACGTCCATGTCCTTCGCGACGTCGCGGGTGCCCACGTTGGCCAGCACGTCGGCGCCGGTGCGCTGGGTGCAGCGCTCGGCGAACTGACGGCTGTCGGCCTCGGCGGCGGCGATCCCGGCGGGCGAGGGGTCGGCGAAGACCTTCGTGCGCTCCTCGTCGTTCTCGGCGTCGGTGAGGCACTGGATCCGCGGCTGGCTGGCTCCGGTGCCGCGCGGGTCGAACCCGACCAGGTCGAACCGGTCGCCCAGGCCGTTGGTGGCCCAGGTGGCGGCCTGGCGCGCGACGAACGAGGTGCCCGAGGCGCCGGGGCCGCCCGGGTCGGCGAACAGCGAGCCGATCTTCGCGCCGGTCGCCTTCTTGCGCAGCAGCGCGATCTGCATGGTCTTCCCGTCGCCGGGCTGCGCGTAGTCCTGCGGGACGGTCACCCGGGTGCAGTCGAACTGCGGGTCGGCGTAGGTCTGCGCGTCGGCCGCGGTGGGGGCGTAGTCGTTGCAGGGCCCCCACTGCAGCTGCTGGTCGTAGAACTGCGCGAGCTCCGGCGGGTTCTGCGCGGCCTGCGACCGGTCACCGGTGCCCGCGTCGGCGCACGCACCGACCAGGACGAGGGTCGCGGCGCCGAGCACGGCGAGCGCGGCCGGGCGCATCCGCCGGCCGGCCGGGGCCGGTGCCTCTGGTCGGTGGGCACGTGGTCGCAACAGCCGAGGGAGCATGACCGTGAGCATGCCACCGACCTCCGACGGTGACCGGTCGCGGGTCACGGCGCGGGTGAGGGTGCCCACACCACGGGGCGGTCCGGGCCCTGCGCTGCCACCCTGGCGTCCGCCATCGACGGCGAACCCGGGGACCCACGACCAGCGTGGGCCTCGAGGCACGGAAGGAGCTCACCGGTGAGCACACAGGAGAGCGGAGAGGTGGCGGCCCCGTACCGGGCGCCCGCGACCCCGCCGAAGCGGACCCGCGTCCACCACCTGCTGCAGTGGAAGCAGGAGGGTCGGCGCTGGCCGATGCTGACCGCCTACGACGTCTACTCCGCCGAGATCTTCGACGACGCCGGCATCCCGGTGCTGCTCGTCGGCGACTCCGCGGGCAACAACGTGTTCGGCCACGACAACACCATCCCGGTCACGGTCGACGACCTGATCCCGCTGACCCGGGCCGTGGTGCGCGGCGCCCGCAGCGCGCTCGTCGTCGCCGACCTGCCGTTCGGGAGCTACCAGATCTCCCCCGCGCAGGCGCAGGAGACGGCGTTCCGGTTCATGAAGGAGGGCGGGGCGCACGCGGTCAAGCTCGAGGGCGGTGCGCGGTTCGCGCCGCAGGTCGAGGCGCTCACCGCGTCCGGTGTGCCGGTGATGGGCCACCTCGGGTTCACCCCGCAGAGCGAGCACGCGCTGGGCGGGTTCCGCATCCAGGGCCGCGGCGACGCCGCCGACCGGCTCGTCGAGGACGCGCTGGCCGTGCAGGAGGCGGGCGCGTTCGCCGTCGTGCTGGAGATGGTGCCCGCCGACGTCGCCAAGCGGGTGACCGGGGAGCTGCGCATCCCGACCGTCGGGATCGGCGCGGGACCCGACTGCGACGCCCAGGTGCTCGTCTGGTCGGACATGGCCGGGATGAACCGCGGGAAGGTGCCGCGCTTCGTCAAGAAGTACGCGGAGCTGGGCTCGGCGCTGCACGACGCCGCGGCCGCGTTCGCCGCCGACGTGGCGCACGGCGAGTACCCCGCCGAGGAGCACAGCTACCGCTGAGCCGGACCGGGGCCCCGGCGCGCGTCGCCGGGGCCCCACCGGCCCGCGCCGGTCCGAGCCGGTCCGAGCCGGTCCGCGCCGGTCCGCGCCGGTCCGCATCGACCCGCTCCGGCGTGCGGCTCCGCCGTGTCCGCGTCGGCCCGCGGGTCAGCCGGTCCGCGGGTCAGCCGGTCCGCGCCGGCCCGCGGGTCATATGGTCCGCCTCCGCCCACGGGTCGGCCGGACCGCGGGTCAGCCGGTCCCGCGTGGCACCGGGTGCCCGAGCCCCGGGATGCCGCCGCCCGCGCGGTGGCGGGCCAGCATCCGGTCCGCGGGGGTCTCCCGGCGCGCCAGCCGCCGGTCCAGCGACGCCAGCCGCGCGAGGTGGGCGTCGTCGCCGGCCAGTGCCGCGGTCGCGGCGTCGAGGACGGCCTGGGACCCCACCCGGACCGCCGCGTCCGACCAGCCCCGCAGCGCCGAGCGGCGGTGCGCCGCCGCGTCCGGGGTGCGACGACGGCCGGGCAGCGTGTCGTCGCGCAGCAGGCCGGTCAGAAGGCTCAGCAGCGCCGCGGGCAGCTCGGTGCCCACACCCTCGGCGGGCTCCTCCCCCACGACCACCGGGACGGCGTCGAACGCCTTGAACTCGATCCGCCCCACCTCGCCGGGGATGCCCGCGTGCCGCACCAGGCTGGGGTCGGTCGCCAGCAGCGGGGCGCCGGGCGGCAGGTACGCCAGCGCGGCGGGGCGCGGGCCGGTCCGGCGTGCGGTGCGCGCCGACAGCCCGCCCCACGGACGGCCGTCGCGGAACGGTGAGGAGAACGACCACGGCACCAGGTACGGGCTGTAGAAGGTCAGCTTTGCCGCCGCGTCGGCCAGCACACGGGGATCGGTCCCCGACTCCGGGAACGACAGGTTCAGGTCCGGGCCCCAGGTGACCATGTGCAGGTGGGAGGTCCGCTCCTCCGGCGAGGCCGCCATCAGGGCCCGCTCGTGGGCGTTGGGCGGCGGGTCCAGCCGGTAGGCCGACAGCTCGGGGTGGTGGCCGAACGCGACCGGTCGCAGCCCGTGCCGGGCGGCGACCCCGGACAGGGTGACGGCGTCGGCGGCCAGCGCGTCGACGGCGGCCTCGACCGAGTCGTGCACGCAGGTCCGGATCTCGATGCCCTTGGGCTCGAACCGGAGCAGCTCGCCGTCGGGGTCGAGACGCTCGTAGCCCTCGGCGTACCAGCGCTTGCAGCGGATGCCGGCGTCGCCGATCCGCAGGTCCGACTGGTCGTCGGGCAGCTCCGGCAGCTCGTCGACGACGGCCGCGACCTCCGCGTGGGTCAGCGACCGGTGGTCGGCGACCGTCCCGTCGTCCCGCAGCAGCGCGAGCTCGTGCTCGAGCCCGTAGCGCGCCTCGCCCCGCATCGCTGACCCCCGGTCCCCGTCCCGGCACATGACGTTACCGACGCCGGGCCGGGCGCCGGCTGTGATCCGTCCCGTCTGCTCCTCACCCGTTCCGCCCTGGACAACCCCGCGACGAACGGTCAGCCTGGTGATGGCGGCCACGTCCACCAGGTGGCCGGGACCCGGAGCACACGGGAGGCGTCATGAGGCTGGGCCGCAAGATCTCCGAGGGATTCGCCGTGGACCACGAGGCCGACCGGGTGGCCGACGCCCAGGAGCGCCCGCGTCCGGGGCGCACCGTCGAGCCCGAGTTCACCGAGTGGACGCCGGCGCTCGACCAGCCGGCGCACTCGGGGTCCCGCGAGGACTGACCGGGTGCGCGGGCTGTTCCGCCGAACCCCGCTGGAGTACCCGACCGGCCCGCTGGAGGGCCACAAGCTGGCCTTCCCCATGCTGTCCGCGGACGGCACGACGGCGGGCTTCAGCGGTGTGACACTCGGGCGGGCGCACGTCTACCGCACCGTCGACGACGCGGTGTGCGCGCACGGTTGCCGGCACGCCTGCCCGTCGCGGTGGTGCGACTGCGGCTTCTACTGCTTCCACACCGCCGACGACGCCCGCGAGCTGGCGTGTGCGCCCGAGCACCAGGGCGCGGTCCTGCTCGAGGTGGCCGCCTCCGGCCGGTTCCGCCGCTACGAGCTGGGCCTGCGTTACGCCCGGCAGCGGGTGCGCACGGTCCGGATGCGACCGTGCCGCTGCGGGGCACGGGTCGCGGTGCTGGCCGACACCGGCTCCGGGCAGCACGGCTGGCGCCGGCTGGAACCGGTGTGCCTGCGCTGCGCCGGGGCGCGTCCGGTGCTGTCGGCGCAGCGCTTCGCCGAGCTGGCCGAGCTCACCCTGCTGCCCGACGACGTCGCGGCGGGCCCGCTGACGACACCCGACGCGGCGGGGTTCGGCGAGCGCCCCGACCCGCACGGGGACGAGGCGGCCGACGGGGTGATCGGCGACCCGGTCGCTGCCGCGGGCGCGGTCGCCGTGCTCACCGCGGAGATGGCGCTGCTGCAGGCCCGGCTCGACGAGATGGCCCGCCAGCTCGGCCGGGCCACCGCGCGCCTGGACGAGCTCGAGGGCCGCGACCGGCCCGCGGCGGAGCCGGGGTCAGAGCCAGACCGGTAGCGGCGGCGGGATCTTCCCGTCGGCGTCGCGCAGCCCCTTGTCGAACGGGCGGCCCAGCAGCCAGGCCATGATGTCGTGCGCCTTGCCGCGGACCGTGCCGAGATCACGCGGCTCGGCCCCGTCCGGCCCGGCGGGCCCCGGACCGAACTCCAGCGTCGCGCCGGTGCGGACCTCCTCCAGCCGCACGTGCGGGCAGCCGGGCTTGCGCTCCAGCCGCGCGACCACGTCGGCGACCAGCACCTCCCGCATGGGGATCGGCAGGTCCTTGAACGAGGCGCCGACGTCGAGGTCGACGGCGTGGATCCACACCTCGCGGGCCCGGTTCCACGGCACCGCCGTCACCGGCATCTCGACGCCCTGCGGGTTGCGCACGGTCGCCGACCACGCCTTCTCCGGCATCGCGCGGACCGCATCGGCGAGCCGGTCGGAGGAGGCGATGACGTCGGCGCGGATCTCCTCGGAGCTGCGCCCGGCGCCGGCCTCGATGTCGGCGTCGCGGGACGCGAGGTCGGCGTAGGCCGGGGTCTCGACACCGGTCCGCGCCCAGGTCAGCAGGTTGACCATGGCGTCGGCGTTGCGGGCGAGGTGGGTGAGCACGTGCGCGCGGGTCCAGCCCGGCAGTGCCGACGGGGCGCGGAACGCCTCGCCCGCCATCCGGGTCATCAGCCCGCGCAGGTGGGCCTGACCGTCGCCGGCCCAGGCCAGTGCGTCACTCACCGGCGGCGGGACGACGGCACGGCCGTCCCCGGGTGGGTGTCCGGACGTCACCGCACGGCCCGGCACACGTTGCGGCACTCGCCGATCCCCTCCACCGCGGTGACGATCTCGGCGCCGTCGGTGAGGTAGCGCGGAGGCGTGCGTGCGTCGCCGACACCGCCCGGGGTGCCGGTGGCGATGACGTCGCCGGGGTTGAGTGTGAGGATCTCCGACAGGTAGACCACCAGGTCCACCGCGCCGAACACGAGCTGGTCGGTCGTGGAGTCCTGCATGGTCTCCCCGGACAGCTCCGAGGAGATCCGCAGCGCGCCGCCGGCAGCCGGGTCGGCGGGCAGCTCGTCGGGCGTCACCAGCACCGGCCCGAGCGGCGTCGAGTGCTCCCAGGTCTTGCCCTGCAGGAACTGCTTCGTGCGCCGCTGGTAGTCCCGCATCGACACGTCGTTGAGCACGGTGTACCCGGCGATGGCGGCGGCCGCAGCCTCGCGGTCGGCGCGGCGGACCGAACGCCCGATGACGGCGGCCAGCTCGGCCTCGTAGTCCACGCGGTCGGACTGCTCGGGCAGCTCGATCTCGTCGTACGCGCCGATCAGGGCAGGTGCGTACTTGCCGAAGACCGTGGGGTACTCGGGCAGCTCGTTGCCCATCTCGAGCACGTGGTCGCGGTAGTTCAACCCGATGCAGATGATCTTCTCGGGCGACGGGACCAGCGGCGCGTAGTCCAGGCCCGCGGTCTCGTGCACCGGGCCGGCGGCGCCCGCGGCGTGCTCGGCCCAGTCGGGACGCTCCAGCAGCGCCCGCACGTCCGCCTCCCCCGTCTCGACGGCGGTGTCGCCGTCGACGCGCACCGCCCGGTGCCCGGTCGCGGTCCGGATCGTCGCGAGCCTCATCGTGCGGGTGCCTCCCGGTATCGGTTGCCGTCCGGCGAGAGTCTGCGCCACCGGGGGCCGCGGAACAGTCGGGGGGTGGGTTGGCGCGCGTCCCGGCCGGTGGACGCGCCGAACTCACCCGTACGGGCGATTCCGCGACGGAGCGCGACCCCCGTTCCGCCGGCCCGGCGACAGCGACGGCCCCGTCCGGGAACCGCCCCCGCCGTCGCGCCGCCACCCGCCCCGCCCGCCCGGCGGCGTGGCGCTCCGCAACCACACCCGCTGTCCGGCATCCACACCCGTTGCAGCAGGTGTGGATGCCGGACAGCGGGTGTGGATCCGCCACGGCGTCACCGGCCCGGGCCGGTGCCGGGTCAGATCGCGGCGTCGTCCTCGGCGCCACCGCCGCGCACCGGAAGGTCGTCGAAGACCGCGGGCGGCTCCCGCCACGCCTGCTCCGGCTCCCCGGCGCGGGCCGCACTGACCGCCCGCCACACCCGCTCGGGGGTGCAGGGCAGGTCGATGTGCCGCACACCCAGGTCCGACAGCGCGTCGACCACGGCGTTCTGCACCGCGGGCGTCGACCCGATCGTCGCGGACTCGCCGATGCCCTTGGCGCCGAGCGAGTTGAGCGGGGTCGGGGTCTCGGTCGTCGAGGTCTCGAAGGAGAACAGGTCGGCCGCGGTCGGGATCGTGTAGGCGGCGAGGCTGGAGGTCAGCGGCTGGCCCTGGTCGTCGAACAGGACCTCCTCGTGCAGCGCCTGCGCGACGCCCTGGGCGAGTCCGCCGTGTTGCTGGCCCTCCACGAGCAGCGGGTTCAGGATCCGCCCGCAGTCGTCGACGGCGACGTGCCGGAGCGGCGTGACCCGCCCGGTCTCGGTGTCGACCTCGACGACCGATAGGTGCGCCCCGAACGGGAAGGTCGCGCCGTCCTGCGCGGAGTCGAGGCCGACGTGCAGCTCCTCCCCCGTGGCCTCGGCCTGCCGGTGCACGTCGCTCCAGCTCACGGTCGGCCCGCCGGGCACCCCGGCGACCCCGAAGGTGCCGTCGCCGGTGATCTCGACGTCCTCCGCGGCGGCCTCCAGCAGGTGCGCGGCGAGCTTGCGGGCCCGCTCGTGGAGCTCGTGCGCGGCCTCGGACACCGCGGTCCCGCCGAGCTGCAGCGACCGCGAGCCGCCGGTCCCGGCGCCGCGCGGGACGAGCGCGGTGTCGGACTGGACGTAGCGGATCCGGTCCATCGGGATGCCGAGCCGGTCCGACACCAGCATCGCGAACGAGGTCGCGTGTCCCTGACCGTGCGCCGAGGTGCCCGCCGACACCGTCGCCGAGCCGTCGGCGTGCACGGTCACCGAGCCGTACTCGCCACCCCCGCCACCCGCGGTGACCTCGACGTAGACCGCGATGCCGATGCCCAGGCGCACCGGGTCGCCCGCCTCGCGGCGGCGGGCCTGCTCGGCACGCAGCTCGTCGTAGCCGGCGATGCGCAGCGCCTCGCGCAGCGGCAGGTCGTAGTCGCCGACGTCGTACCGGGCGCCGGTCGGGGTGGTGTAGGGGAAGACGTCGGGCGCGAGCAGATTCCGCCGGCGCAGCTCGACCGGGTCGATGCCCAGCTCGACGGCGGCGAGGTCGACCAGGCGCTCCAGGTGGGCGGCGGCCTCGGGGCGCCCCGCGACGCGGAAGGCGCCCATCGGGGTGGTGTTGGTCAGCGCGGAGACGGCGTCGTAGCGCAGGTTCGTGATGTCGTAGACGCCGGTCGCCATGAGGTAGGTCGTGCGCAGCGGGAGCGCGCCGCCGAACCCGGCGTAGGCCCCGGAGTCGCCGACGACCTGCACGCGCAGGCCGGTCATCCGGCCGTCGCGGGTGAGGCCGAGCTCGTAGTAGCCGACCTGTCCGCGGCCGTGCGGCATCGAGACGAGGTTCTCCGAGCGGGTCTCGATCCAGGCCAGCGGCCGCCCGAGGGCCCGGGCGGCGACGACGGTCGCGGTGTGCTCGGCGAGTACCCCGGCCTTCGCGCCGAACCCGCCGCCGACGTGCGGGGCGATCACCCGGACCTGCTCGGGCTCCAGCCCGGTCAGCCCGGCGAGCTGGGTGCGGAAGCCGTGCGGCATCTGGGTGGAGACGTGCACGGTCAGCGGGAAGTCGGTGGTCGTCGGGTCAGCGACGATCGCGTTGCCCTCCATCGGGACGGCCGCGACGCGCTGGTTCACCATCCGCGCGCGGACGACGACCTCCGCGCCCTGCAGCGGGTCGCCGGTCCCCCGCTCGCCCGCGGCGAGGTTGCTGCCCTGGTCGGGGAACTGCAGCGGGGCGTCGTCGGCGAGCGCGGCCTCGATGTCGGTGACCGCGGGCAGCGGGTCGTAGTCGACCTCGACGAGCTCGGTGGCGTCGACGGCGGCGGCGCGGCTCTCGGCGACGACCAGTGCCACCGCCTCGCCGACGAACCGGACCCGGTCGGTCGCCAGCGGCGGGCGCGGCAGCGCGGGGTTGAGGACCATCAGGCCGTGGTGGGCGGGCAGGTCGAGGTCGGCCGCGGTGTACACGGCGAGGACGCCGGGCGCGGCCGCGGCCGCGGTGGTGTCGATGCCGGTCAGCAGCGCGTGCGCCACCGGCGAGCGGACGAACGCGACGTGGGCGAGGCCCGCCGGTGCGTCGGCACCGAGGACCAGGTTCCCGACGAAGGTGCTCGCACCGGTGATCAGGTCGGCGTCCTCGACGCGGCGGACGGAGGTTCCCAGGATCGAGCCAGGCATGTGGTCCACACTACAACACTAACCGGAGGGTCATCCGCTTAGTGCGTCTCACACGTCGCCTGCGTCTCCACCTGCGGTGCCCGCCCGGCGACGGCCGGTAGCGTCGCCGCCATGCCCGAGTTCCACCACACCGATGTGCTCCCGCTCGGCCCGGACGACACCGAGTACCGCGAGCTCGACCTGCCCGCGGGAACCGTGACCGAGGCCGCGGGCCGCACCTTCCTCGAGGTCCCGCCGGAGACGATCACCGGTCTCGTCCGCGCGGCCGTCTCCGACATCCAGCACCTGCTGCGACCCTCGCACCTGAAGCAGCTGCGCGCCATCATCGACGCCCCCGAGGCCTCCGGCAACGACCGGTTCGTCGCCACCGATCTGCTGCGCAACGCCTGCGTGTCCGCGGGCGGGGTGCTGCCGATGTGCCAGGACACCGGCACCGCGATCGTCGTCGGCAAGAAGACCGAGACCGTGCTGACCGGCGGCGACGACGAGGCCGCGGTGTCGCGCGGGGTCTTCGAGGCCTACCAGGAGCTGAACCTGCGCTACAGCCAGATGGCGCCGATCAGCTTCTGGGACGAGAAGAACACCGGCACCAACCTGCCCGCGCAGGTCGAGCTGTACGCCAAGCCGGGCCGGGACCCGTACTACGAGTTCCTGGTCATGGCCAAGGGGGGCGGCTCGGCCAACAAGACCTTCCTCTACCAGGAGACGAAGGCGCTGCTGAACCCCAAGCGGCTCGCCGCGTTCCTGGACGAGAAGCTGCGCAGCCTCGGCACCGCGGCCTGCCCGCCGTACCACCTGGCGATCGTCGTCGGCGGCATGTCGGCGGAGTTCAACCTCAAGGTCGCCAAGCTCGCCTCGGCCCGCTACCTGGACACCCTGCCGACCGAGGGCTCGCCGCTCGGGCACGCCATCCGCGACACCGACCTGGAGCAGCAGGTCCTGGAGCTGACCCGCAACTTCGGGATCGGCGCCCAGTTCGGCGGCAAGTACTTCTGCCACGACGTGCGCGTCATCCGGCTGCCCCGGCACGGCGCCTCGCTGCCGGTCGGCGTCGCGGTGTCCTGCTCGGCGGACCGCCAGGCCAAGGCCAAGATCACCCCGTCCGGGGTGTACCTGGAGCAGCTGGAGCGCGACCCGGCGCAGTACCTGCCCGAGACCACCGACGGCGACCTGTCCGACGAGGTCGTGCGCATCGACCTGAACCGGCCGATGGACGAGATCCGCGCCCAGCTCTCGCAGCTGCCGGTGCGGACCCGGCTGTCGCTGACCGGGCCGCTGGTCGTCGCCCGCGACATCGCGCACGCCAAGATCGCCGAGCGGCTCGACGCGGGCGAGCCGATGCCGCAGTACCTGCGTGACCACGCCGTCTACTACGCCGGGCCGGCCAAGACCCCCGAGGGCTACGCGTCCGGCTCGTTCGGGCCGACGACGGCCGGGCGGATGGACTCCTACGTGAAGCAGTTCCAGGAGGCCGGTGGGTCCCTGGTGATGCTGGCGAAGGGGAACCGGTCGAAGCAGGTGGTGGACTCCTGCGCCGCGAACGGCGGCTTCTACCTGGGCTCCATCGGCGGCCCGGCCGCCCGCCTGGCGCAGGACTGCATCCGCAAGGTCGACGTGCTCGAGTACCCGGAGCTCGGCATGGAGGCGGTCTGGAAGATCGAGGTCGAGGACTTCCCGGCGTTCGTCGTGATGGACGACAAGGGCAACGACTTCTTCGCCGACACCAGCGCGCCGACGCTGCAGGTCACCTTCCGCACCTGAGCCCGACGCTGCCCGGTGCGCCCCCGCCGGGCCCTCCGGCACCGCGCCGTCGCACCCCGGGACGTCGTGTGGCACCCCTCGCGCGGGGTGCCACGCGCAGTCACGGGGTGCGACGGTGTCCTCTGTGGTCGAGGTCAGCGCAGGCGGCGGGGGCCCGCGTCGCGCCGGTCGGGAACCGGGCCGATCGTCACCCGTGCGCCGGCCACGAACGCGCCCTGCGGCGAGGCCAGTACCGGGTCGAGTGCGAGCGAGCGGACCTGCGGCAGGTCCTCGACGAGCCGTCCGATCCGCAGCACGACGTCCTCCAGCGCGGCGAGGTCGACCGGGTCGGTGCCGCGGTAGCCGGTGAGCAGCGGCGCCGCCCGCGGGGCCCGCACCAGCCGGGCCGCGTCCTCGGTCGAGACCGGCAGGACGCGGTAGGCACGGTCGTCGAGCAGCTCGGTCGCCATCCCGGACAGCCCGAACGCGACCAGCGACCCGAACGACGGGTCGTCGACGACCTCCACCGTGCACGAGGTGCCCTTCGGCGCCATCCGCTGGACGTAGACCTCGTCGGAGCCGGTGACCCGTGACAGCTCCGCGTGCGCGCCGCGCAGCGCCTCCTCCGAGACCAGGTCCAGGCGCACCCCGACGAAGTCGCCGCGGTGACGCCACTGGTCCGCGGTCGACTTGATGACAACCGGGTAGCCGAGCTCCCCGGCGGCGGCGACGGCGTCGTCGGCGCCCTTCGCCCGGCGGAAGGTGATCACCTCCAGGCCGTAGCAGGCGAGCAGGCCGACCGCCTCGTCGTCGGTGAGGGGGTGCGTGACGTCCGGCCCGAACGACGCCACGAGCTCGCGCGCCCGGTCGGCGTCGATGCCCTCGGGCACGACGAACTCCCCGACGGCGGTGTCGCGCCACTGCGCGTAGCGGCTGACCCGGCCCAGCGCCGACGTCGCCCGCTCGGGACTGGCGAAGCTCGGCACCGACCCGCGGCCGGGGGTGCCGTCGGTTCCGGGGACCGACAGCTCGGCCGGGATGCCCTCCGCGGCCAGGAACACCGCGACGACCGGGACCCCGGCGCCGGCCGCCGCGTCACGCAGGGCGCGCGCGTGGTCCCGGCCCGCCACCGCGACCGGCGGGACGAACACCGCGATGAGTGCGTCCGGGCGGACGTCGCCGTCCAGGGTCGCGCGGACCGCGCCGGCGAAGGCCTCCGGGGAGGCCTGGGTCCCGACGTCGACCGGGTCCCCCGCCAGCTCAAGACCCTCGTCGAGCAGCCCGTCGAGGACCAGCAGGTTGACCGCGGTGGAGTTGCCGACGACGGCGACCCGGCGGCCCTTCGGCAGCGGCTGGTGGGCGATGAGCAGGGCGGTGTCGAACATCTGCGGGAGGGTCTGCACGCGGATGACGCCGGCCTGCTCGAACAGCGCCTGCACGCTGGACTCGTCGATCGGCGCCGCGACCGAGGCCAGCGACGGCAGCGTCCCGGTGTGCCGCCCGGACTTCACCGCGATGACCGGCTTGGTGCGGGCGAGCCTGCGGGCGACGCGGGCGAACTTGCGCGGGTTGCCGAAGGTCTCCAGGTACAGCAGCACCTGCTCGGTGTTCGGGTCGGTCTGCCAGTACTGCATCAGGTCGTTGCCCGACACGTCGGCGCGGTTGCCCGCCGACACGAACGACGACAGCCCCAGCCCGCGGGTGCGGGCGTTGGCGAGGATGGCGCTGCCGAGCGCGCCGGACTGGCAGAAGAACCCGGTGCGCCCGTGACCGGGCAACCGCGGCGCGAGGGTGGCGTTGAGCCGCACCGCCGGGTCGGGGTTGGCGACGCCGAGCGCGTTCGGCCCGACCACCCGCATCCCGTGCGCCCGCGCCTCGGCCACCAGACGACGCTCGGCGACGGTGCCGCCGGCGTCACCGGCGTCGGCGAAGCCGGAGCTGATGACGACCAGCACCTTCACGCCCTTGGCCAGGCAGGAGTCCATGACCTCGTCGATGTTCGCGGCCGGGACGGCGACGACCGCGAGATCCACCTCGTCCGGGATGTCGATCACCGACGGGTAGGCACGCACGCCCCGCACCGAGCGGGCGTCGGGGTTGACCGGGTACACCGGGCCGGTGAACCCGGCGCGCAGCAGGTTCAGCAGGACGGCGTGCCCGATCTTGGTCTCGTCCGCGGACGCGCCGATCACCGCGACCGAGGTCGGGTGCAGCAGGTTCGCGACGCTGCGGGCCTCGGCGGCCTGCTCGCGCGCGTAGCGGACCGCGATCGACTTCTCGGTCGGGTCGATGTCGAACTCGAGGTGCAGCACGCCCTCGGCGAAGGCCCGCGTGACGCCGTAGCCGGCCTCGCGGAACACCCGCACCATGGCGTGGTTCTCCACCAGCACCTCGGCCTCGAACCGGGACAGCCCGTTCTCCCGGGCGGCGGCGGCGAGGTGTTCCAGCAGGATCGAGCCGAGCCCGCGGGACTGGTGGTCGTCACGGACGACGAACGCCACCTCCGCGGAGGTGACCGGCTTGTCGGTGCCGGCCCCGTCCTGCGCGGCGGCTCCTCCGCCGGGGGTCAGCCCCTCGTAGCGGCCGACGGCGATGATCTCGTCGCCGAGCAGCGCCAGGAACGCGACCCGGGTCCGGTGGTCGACGACGGTGAACCGCTCGAGGTCCCGCGCCGAGATCCGCGGGTACGGGCCGAAGTAGCGCAGGTAGCGGGTGCGGTCGGACAGCTTGGAGTGGAAGTCGAGCAGCGCGTCGGCGTCGCTGGGCAGGATGGGGCGCAGGTGCACGATCCCGCCGTCGGAGGCGACGACGTCGGCCTCCCAGTGCCGCGGGTAGGGATGCTCGGGGGTGGTGGCCGGGGTCTCGTCGGTCGTCTCGGTCATGGTCGGTCTCAGTCCCGCGGGTCGTCGGGGTCGAGGCCGTGCAGCGGGAACACCGCACGACGGGTCTCCAGGATCGCGGAGTCGACGCGCTCGCCGAACGAGCCGCCCCACCGCTCGAACGCCGGGTCGGCGCCGTCGGACATCGACACCGGCAGCGGCGACCGGGTCCGGGTCGCGGCGAGCGCCGTCCAGTCCGCGGGGATCGAGGTGTCCGGGTCCACGTCACGGTCCAGCGCCACGGCCATCAGGTGCGTCCACGAGCGCGGGACCACCCGGTAGAGCGCGTACCCGCCGCCGCCGAGGACCAGCCACTTGCCGCCCGCGGTGGTCTCGGCCATCTCGCGCAGCGCGTGGTAGATCGCCCGGTGGCCGTCGACCGACAGCTCCAGGTTCGCCAGCGGGTCCTCGGAGTGGGTGTCCGCGCCGCACTCGGTGACCAGCACCTGCGGGCGGAAGGACTCCAGCAGCGACGGCACGACGCCGTGGAAGGCCCGCAGCCAGCCCGCGTCGCCGGTGCCGGGGGGCAGCGAGACGTTGACGGCGTACCCCTCGCCGGCACCGCGGCCGGTCTCCCCCGCCCAGCCGGTGCCCGGCCACAGGGTGAGCGGATGCTGGTGCATCGAGATCGTCAGCACCCGGGGGTCGTCGTAGAAGCAGTCCTGCACGCCGTCGCCGTGGTGGACGTCGACGTCGACGTAGGCGATCCGCTCGTAGCCCTGCTCCAGCAGCCAGGCGATCGCGACCGAGCAGTCGTTGTAGACGCAGAAGCCCGCGGCGCGGTCGCGCATCGCGTGGTGCAGCCCGCCCGCCATGTTCACCGCGCGGTCCGCGCGGCCCTCGGCGATCTCCCGGGCGGCGGCGACCGAGCCACCCGCGATCAGCGCGGACGCCTCGTGCATGCCGAAGAAGATCGGGTTGTCGGCGGTGCCCAGCCCGTGGCCGACACCGAACGGCGACTCGGGGGCGGACTTGACCGCCGTCTGGAAGCCCGGGGTGTGGACCCGGGTCAGGTCCACCTCGCCCGCGGGCTCCGGGACGACCAGGTCGACGCCGTCGAGCACGCCCAGCCCGCGGGAGAGCTCCATCATCAGCTCCAGCCGCACCGGGTTGAGGGGGTGGTCCTCGGACAGCTGGTAGGTCAGGAACTCCGGAGTCCACACCACCGACGTGCGAGCGCTCATGGGCCGGAACCGTATGCCAGGCCGGCGGGCGCGGTCACTCCCGCGCGGCCCACGGCCGGTCCCCGATCTCGGCCGGGCGGTCCGGGTCGGCGCTCCACTCCGACCACGACCCGGGGTACAGCGCGGCCGGGGCGTCCGGCGTGGTGAGGCCGGACTCCTCCAGCGCCAGCACCAGGGCGCAGGCGTTGACACCGGACCCGCAGTAGGCGCCGGTCGCGACGCCCGGTGCGACGCCGGCGGCGCGGAAGCGCTCGGCCAGCGCGTCGGCGCGGTGCCAGCGCCCGTCCGGGCCGGTGTTCGCCGCGGCCGGGGTGTTGCGGGCACCCGGGACGTGCCCGGCACGCGGGTCGACCGGCTCGGTCTCGCCGCGGAAGCGGGCGGCGGCGCGGGCGTCGAGGAGCACCCCGTCGCGGGCCAGCGCGGCGGCCCCGTCGGCGTCGACGACGGGCATCCCGCCCGGCCGGACCACCAGGTCACCGGGCGGCAGGGGCTCCGGCTCCGGTGCCCCTGCACCCGGGGCGTTCCCGGCGACGGGCAGGCGTGCGGCCTGCCAGCCGGCGAACCCGCCGTCGAGCACCCGGACCCGGCCGGGCGCGACGCCGGCCCAGCGCAGCAGCCACCAGGCGCGGGCGGCGACCGAGCCGTCGAGGTCGTCGTAGGCGACGACGAGCTGGTCACCGGCGTCGTCACGGACCCCGGCCCGACGCAGGACCTCCTGCAGCGCAGCGGCTCCGGGCAGCGGGTGGCGCCCGCCGGGCCCCGGGCGCGCGGGGCCGGCGGACAGCTCGGTGTCGAGGTCGACGAACACCGCTCCGGGGATCCGGTGCGCCTCGTGGTCCGCGCGGCCGGGCGGGCCGACCAGACGCCACCGGACGTCCAGCACCACCGGTCGCGCGGTATCGGCGACCGGGGCGGGCCCCAGCAGGCCAGCGAGTTCCGAAGGGGGGATCATGGATCCGGACACGCGCCCCATCCTGCCCCGGACGGGCTCGCCATGCGCGGGAGCCGCGCTGGGTAGACTGGACGTCGAACGAAGGGGCCCCATGTGAACGACCTCATCGACACCACGGAGATGTACCTCCGCACCATCTACGAACTCGAGGAGGAAGGCGTCGTCCCGCTGCGCGCGCGGATCGCCGAACGCCTCGGACAGAGCGGGCCGACCGTCAGCCAGACGGTGGCCCGCATGGAACGCGACGGACTCGTCGTCGTGGCCGGGGACCGCCACCTCGAGCTGACCGACGAGGGTCGCGGCCGCGCCGTCGCCGTCATGCGCAAGCACCGGCTCGCCGAGCGGCTGCTGATCGACGTGATCGGGCTCGAGTGGGAGCTCGTCCACGCCGAGGCGTGCCGCTGGGAGCACGTGATGAGCGAGGACGTCGAGCGCAAGCTGCTGCACCTGCTCGACAAGCCGACCGTCTCGCCCTACGGCAACCCGATCCCGGGTCTGGAGGAGCTGGAGCGCGGTGACGACACCTCGGCGTCGTCGTCGGTGCCGCCCACCCTCGAGGTCGGCCTGCAGCGGCTCGACGAGCTGGCCCGCCGCGGCGGCGGTCGCGTGGAGATCCGGCGGATCGCCGAGCACGTGCAGCTGGACTCCGACCTCATGGGCGAGCTGAAGCTCGCGGGGATCGTGCCCGGCAACGCGGTCGAGGTGGGCCCGATCTCCCGCTTCGGCGACCCGGTGCCGGTGAGCTCGGACGACGAGAAGTCGACCGTCGCTCCGCCGGTCGCGCACGCCGTGCTCGTCCGCGCGATCTGAGGAGGATCCGGACACGTGAAGCTGCTCGTCACCGGCGGCGCGGGTTACGTGGGCAGCGTGTGCGCCGCACACCTGCTCGACGCCGGCCACGAGGTCGTCGTGCTCGACGACCTGTCCACCGGCCACCGCGACGCCGTGCCCGCGGGGGCGGAGTTCGTCGAGGGTGAGCTCGGCGCCCGCGCCCGGGAGGTCCTGGGCCGCGGCGGGTTCGACGGCGTGCTGCACTACGCCGCCCGCTCGCTGGTCGGGGAGTCCGTCGAGCAGCCCGAGAAGTACTGGGACGGCAACGTCGTGGCCTCCTTCCGGCTGTTGGAGGCCGTCCGGGAGCACGCGGTGCCTCGGCTGGTGTTCTCCTCCACCGCGGCCACCTACGGCGAGCCGGAGCAGGTCCCGATCCCGGAGACCGCGCCGACCCGGCCGACCAACCCCTACGGGGCGAGCAAGCTCGCGATCGACCACATGATCACCTCCTATGCGCGGGCGCACGGCCTGGCCGCGACGAGCCTGCGGTACTTCAACGTGGCCGGGGCGCACCTGTCCGGTGACACCCCGCTCGGGGAGCGGCACGCGGTCGAGACCCACCTGATCCCACTGGTCCTGCAGGTCGCCGCGGGCACCCGGGAGTCGATCTCGGTCTACGGCGACGACTGGCCCACCCCCGACGGCTCCTGCGTGCGCGACTACATCCACGTGGACGACCTCGCCGAGGCCCACCTGCTCGCGCTGACCCACGCCGTCGCGGGCCGGCACGACATCTACAACCTCGGCAGCGGTCAGGGGTTCTCCGTGCTCGAGGTCGTGCAGGCCTGCCGCACGGTGACCGGGCACCCGATCCCGGCCGTCGTCGCGCCACGCCGGGCCGGGGACCCGGCGGTGCTGGTGGCCTCGAGCGAGCAGGCCGCGCAGCAGCTGGGCTGGAAGCCCTCGCGCACCGCGATCGCCGAGATCGTCGCCGACGCCTGGGAGTTCGCCCGGTCCGTGGTGACCCGGACCGCCGTCGGTGTCCCGGCCGGGGTGCCGGTCGGCGGGGTGTCGGTCGACCGGGTGCCGGCCGGCCGAGCAGCGGCCCGCCGCCTCGACCGACGGGCTCACCGGGCGGCCGGGTCGTCGGTCGCGTCCGGGTCGAGCATCGCGGTGAGCAGCCGCCGCAGTCCGCGCGGGCCCGCCCACCGCGCGGAGGGTGAGCTCGGGTCACGCGTGCCGTGCAGGCTGCTCGCCACCACCCCGGCGAGCACGTGGTCGGGCCGCTCGGCCAGCGCCCGCTGCACCGCCCCGGTCGCGAGGGCGCCGTCACCGCGCAGCAGGGCGCACACCGCGAGCAGCGCCAGCGGGTGCGCCCGCTGCGGTGACGGCAGGGCTGCGGCCAGTACCGCCCACAGCTGTTCGGCGTCCGCCGCGCGGCCGCCCAGGCAGCGGCGCAGCGCCTCGTCGCGCACGTCACCGACGTCGAGGGCGCCGCACAGCGCCAGCGCCAGCCGGTCGTCGACGACGAGCCGGCTCGCGGCGGCCTCGTCCAGGCAGGCGTCGAGCAGCGCGGTGCCGACCGCGGCGGAGACCCTGGCGGGCGCGGCGCCGGTGTCGCGCAGCCGGGCCCGGCGGCGGCGGGCGCCGGCGTCGCCGTCGAGCGGGGCGAGCACCGCAGCGCGGTCGGGCAGGACGGCCCGGCCGTCGCGGACCGCGGCCGTGACCCCCAGGGCGGTCGACGCCGGGTCGGGCAGGATGCCGCCGCAGGTGCAGGGCTGGTCGAAACAGCCCCAGCGGTCCCCCGCCCCGGTGCCCGTCGCCCAGAGCACCGCGACGGGCTCGATCCCGGCGTCGAGCAGCGCCCGCCGCGCGGCGGACCCCATGTCCCGGCGGCTCCGGCGCGGGCTCGGCCCGCCCGGGCCCGGGTCGCGCACGACCAGTGCCAGTGCCCGGGCCGGCCGTTCGCCGACGAGCACCCCGACCGCCTCCTGGCACACCCGGCGTGCCGAGGCCGACGAGCGCGGGAGGTCGACCCGCACGGTGAGCCCGACCCCGCCCCCGTGACGCGAGCCGGTGAGCGAGACGAGGACCAGCGAGTCCCGGGGGTGGAACCCGAGCAGCACACCGGGATCGCGGCGATCAGCTCGGCGGGGCTCTCCAGCGGGGGCGGCGGGCCGAACGGCTCCGGTGGACCGGGGTCGGGCGGGTCCGCCGTCCCGGGCGGCGGCGGGGCGGGTTCGGGCTGGGGGCAGGCGGTCATGGCACCACGGTCGGCCCGGGCCGGGGCGTGCGGAACACCGTCACCCGCCCGGCTGTGGACAGCCGGGCGTCACACCCCTTCCTGAGGGGGTGTCGTGGATGGTTCGGGGTGGCGCGTCGGTCGGCAGGTCGACCTGCACGAACGTTCTGCACCCGCACTGTGTGCACCACGGGCCGGGGGAGGTAGGAACGTCCCATGCGCGTGCATCTGGGCGTCGACATCGGCACGTCGGGTTCGAAGGGCGTCCTCGTCGACGCCGGCGGCCGGGTGCTGGCCCGGACCGACCGGGCACACGACACCGCGCAGCCGGTGCCCGGCCACGTCGAGCACGACGCCGAGGCCGTCTGGTGGGGCGACTTCGTCGCGATCGTGCGGGAGCTGCTGCCCGCCCTCGACGACGGCGCCGAGCTCGCCGGGCTGGGGGTGTCGGGGATCGGGCCGACCCTGCTCCCCGCCGACGGCGACGGCCGCCCGCTGCGCCCGGCCATCCTCTACGGCGTCGACACCCGCGCCGGCGCCGAGATCGACGAGCTGAACGCGGAGCTGGGCGTCGACGCGATCCTGGCCCGGGCCGGGACACCGCTCTCGTCGCAGGCGGTGGGGGCCGAAGTGGCGGTGGCTGGCCCGGCACGAACCGGAGGTGTTCGCGCGCACCGAGATGTTCCTGATGTGCTCGTCGTACCTGGTGCACCGGCTCACCGGCGAGTACGTGCTCGACCACCACTCGGCCAGCCAGTGCGACCCGATGTACGACCTGACCGCCGCGGACTGGGCGCCCGACT
>NZ_JAHLJA010000041.1:0-40733 GCF_020496245.1 Pseudonocardia sp. ICBG601
ACGAGATCCACACCCTGGTGGGTGCGGGTGCCGCCGAGGGCGCGATCGACGCCGCCTCGATCCTCAAGCCGATGCTGGCCCGCGGCGAGCTGCAGACCATCGGTGCGACGACGCTCGACGAGTACCGCAAGTACGTCGAGAAGGACCCCGCGCTGGAGCGCCGCTTCCAGCCGATCCAGGTGTCCGAGCCGTCGGTCGAGCACACGATCGAGATCCTGCGCGGGCTGCGTGACCGGTACGAGGCGCACCACCGCGTCACGATCACCGACGACGCGCTTGACCTCGGCGGCGACGCTGGCCGACCGCTACATCAACGACCGCTTCCTGCCGACAAGGCGATCGACTTGATCGACGAGGCCGCGCGCCCGGATGCGCATCCGCCGGATGACCGCTCCGCCGGACCTGCGGGCAGTTCGACGAGAGATCGCGAACGTCCCCCGGGACAAGGTCGGCGATCGACGCGCAGGACTTCGAGCGGGCCGCGCACCTGCGCGACAGGAGAAACACCTGCTCGGCGAGAAGGCCGAGCGCGAGAAGCAGTGGAAGTCGGGGCGACCTCGACGTCGTCGCGGAGGTCGACGGCGAGCAGATCGCCGAGGTGCTGGGGAACTGGACCGGCATCCCGGTGTTTCAAGCTGACCGAGGAAGGAGACGACCCGTCTTGCTCAAGATGGAGGACGAGGTCCACAAGCGGATCATCGGCCATGAGGACGCGGTCCGCTCCGTCTCGCAGGCGATCCGTCGTACCCGCGCCGGTCTGAAGGACCCGAAGCGCGCCCGTCCGGCTCGTTCATCTTCGCCGGCCCGTCCGGTGTCGGTAAGACCGAGCTGTCCAAGGCGCTCGCGAACTTCTGTTCGGCGAGGACGACGCCCTCATCCAGATCGACATGGGTGAGTTCCCGACCGCTACACCGCCTCGCGGCTGTTCGTGCCCCTCCCGGTAACGTCGGCTACGAGGAGGGCGGCCAGCTCACCGAGAAGTGCGACGCAAGCCGTTCTCGGTGGTGCTGTTCGACGAGATCGAGAGGCGCACCAGGAGATCTACAACACGCTCCTGCAGGTGCTCGAGGACGGCCGTCTCACCGACGGCCAGGTCGCACGGTCGACTTCAAGAACACGTGCTGATCTTCACCTCGAACCGGGCACCCAGGACATCTCGAAGGCCGTGGGGCTGGGCTTCTCCTCCGGCGGCGACGAGAAGTCGAACTACGAGGCGGATGAAGACGAAGGTCAACGACGAGCTGAAGAAGCACTTCAGGCCGGAGTTCCTCAACCGCATCGACGACATCATCGTCTTCCCCACCAGCTCAACCAGGAACAGATCATCCAGATGGTCGACCTGATGATCGGGCGGGTGGAAAGCAGCTGGCGAACAAGGACATGGGCATCGAGCTCACCGACAACGCCAAGAAGCTGCTGGCCCACCGCGGGTCGACCCCGTCCTGGGCGCCCGGCCGCTGCGCCGAGACGATCCAGCGGGAGATCGAGGACCAGCTGTCGGAGAAGATCCTGTTCGGCGAGATCGAGGCCGGACAGATCGTCATCGTCGACGTCGAGGGCCTCGACACCTCCGCGGAGGAGGGCTCCAACGCCTGGTCGGACAAGGCCAAGTTCACCTTCCGCGGTGAGCGCAAGGCGTCCGAGCCGGTGCCGGACTCCCCGCCGACCGCGCTGGCCGGCGAGGAGTAGCAGGACCCACGCACGACGACGGCGGGCCGTCCCGGGAGTTCCCGGGGCGGCCCGCCGTCGTGTGCGGGGTCTACGCCGAGCGCAGCGCGACGACCAGGTCGGCCCGGCCCCGGGAGGCCTCGACCAGGCGGGCGTTCGGCTCGTCGTCCGTTCCACCCAGGCCCGCGCCGCCTCCGGGGTCTTGCCGAAGTGCACGTGCCGGGCGACCAGGCGTTCCAGCCGGAGCACTCGTCGGTCTCGTGGAACCACACCGCGTCGAACCCGCCCGCACCGCCCGCCAGGTGGGGGTGTCGAGCAGCAGGTAGTTGCCCCTCGCTGACCACGAGGAGGCACTCCGGGTGCACCGGGATCGACCCGGCCACGGGCTGCTCGATCTCCCGGTCGAACGCCGGGGCGTACACGGGGCCCGCGCCGTCGGTGGGGGGTGGCCCGCAGGCGGGCGAGCAGTGCGGCGTAGCCGTCGGCGTCGAGGTGTCCGGGGCGCCCTTGCGGTGACGGCGGCCCAGCCGGTCCAGCTCGACGTCGGCGAGGTGGTAGCCGTCCATCGGGACGTGGGCGACCCGCCCGGGCCGAGCCCGGCCGGGGGCGCGGTGGCGAGCGCGCGGACCAGGGCCAGTGCGACGGTCGTCTTCCCGGCCCCGGGCGAGCCCGCGATGCCCAGCAGCGCCCGTCGTCGTCCGGCGTGAGCGCCCGCGCGCGCTCCACCAGCTCGTCGAAGCGGTCGATCCGTGCCGGGGTGTCCACGGCCGTCATTCTCGCCCTCCCTCAGAGCGTGTTTGAAATTCTAGTGGGTTGAGGGTGTCGTGTGTTTCTGCTGGCGGTGGCGGGGTATCCACGGGCGATGCGGCGGGTGATGGTGTTGATCGCGGCCCAGCGGATCATGGCTTCGGATGTGGTGGGGTGGCGTTCGTAGTCTCGGGCCAGGCGTCGGTGTGCGGTGAGCCAGGCCAGGGTCCGTTCGACCACCCACCTTCGTGGGAGGACGGTGAATCCGCGCTGCTCGGGTGGCTTGCGGATGATCTCGATCGTTGTCTGCAGGATCGTGGCGGCCCAGTCGAGCAGTCGCCCGGCGAAGCCGGCGTCGGCGTAGACGAACCGCACCCTGGTGCGCAGGTAGAGGTTGAGCAGGATCGGCTTGGCGCCGTCGCGGTCCTGTACCGAGGCCGAGCACACCATCGTGGTCAGCAGCAGACCGAGGGTGTCGGTCACGATGAACCGTTTCCGTCCGCCTGTCTTCTTCCCGGCGTCGTAGCCGCGGGAGTCCTGGCCGACGGTGTCGGCGCCCTTGACCGACTGGGAATCGATGATCCCCGCACTCGGCTCCGGATCACGGCCCTCGGCGATACGTAAACTGCCCCGCACGACCGGGAGGATCTTCTCGGTGACCTTCTGCTGTTCCCACTGGTTGAAGTACCAGTAGACGGTCTGCCAGGGCGGGAAGTCCACCGGCAACGCCCGCCAGGCACACCCGGTCCGCACGACATACAAGATCGCGTCCAGCACGTCCCGACGAGCATGAGCAACAGGCCGCCCCCGCCGCGCGAGCGGCGGTAACAACGGCTCGATCACCACCCACTGGGCATCACTGGTGTCCGAGGGGTACCGGCGCGGTCGTTCCTGCATGCCGACCACGATGGAGCACCCCAGCCGTGTCGACCATCCCGACACACCCACCATTTCCAAACACGCTCTCAGGTCGACTCCATGCGCTCCCTCGCCGTCCTCGGCCTGCTCGTCGCTCTGGCGGGCTGTTCCTCCCCGGCCCCCGAACCGGCCCCCGCACCGGCGGCCGCCCCCGCGCCGCCGCCCGTCTGCACGGTGGACGACATCGGCGTGGCGGGGGACCCCGGCAGCAAGCCGACGATCACCGTGCCGGACACCTGCACCCCGCCCGCGCAGCTCCTGAGCAAGGACCTCGTGGTCGGCACCGGTCCCGAGGTCGTCCTCGGCTCCACTGTGCAGACCCACTACGACCTCGTGACCTGGTCGGACAAGCGGGAGCTCGACGCCTCCTGGTTCCGCGGCGAGACCTTCCCACTGGAGAAGGTTGGCGACGCCCCGGTCATCGACGGCTGGAACGAGGTGTGGTCGGCATGCGCGAGGGCGGCCGCCGACTGCTGGTGATCCCGCCGGACAAGGCGTACGGGCCGGGCGGCCGCGGCATCGCGCCCAACGAGACCCTCGTCTTCGTCGTGGACGCCGTCCAGGTGTCCTGAGCTCCGTCCGGTCGGCCCGCCCGCACTCGTCGTCGCGGTGGTGACGGCCCTGCTCCGGTTCGATCCGCGTCGCCGCCTCCCGGACACCGACGACGACGGCATCCCCGACCACCATCCCGGGCTGAGCCCTCAGCCGAGCTCGTCGCGCCGCGGGTCCGACGACGGCAGCAGACCCCGCAGCCGGTGGCGCAGCTCCTCGTCGTCGGTGCCCGCGGTCCGACCGGCCCGGACCAGGGTCCACAGCGCGTCCGGGTCGTCGGCCCGCAGCAGCGCCGACCGGACCGCGACGGCGAGCTGCTCGCGGGCCCGGCGGATCTCCGGTGCGTCGGAGGTCGGCAGCAACGGCCCACGGGCGGCCTCGGCCGCGGCGTCGCGGACCCGACCCTCCCGCAGCGCCGAGCGCAGCCGGAGGAAGTCGGCGTCGACGTCGGCGACGAGCCGGTAGGGCTGGGTCCGCACCGTGTCCTCACCGACGGCACGCCGCAGTCGGTGCACCTCGGCGCGCACGGTGATGGCGCGGCCGCCGTCGCCGTAGAGGGCGGCCGCGAGCTGGTCGGCGGTCAGCCCCTCCGGGTGCAGCGCCAGCAGCGCGAGGACCTCGGCGTGGCGCAGGCCCAGGCGCACCGGGCGCCCGTCCCGGCGGGCGACGACGGGTGTCCGCGCCCCGAGCAGCGGCAGGGTCAGTGCCGTCCGCGCGGGCCCGCCCACGGACAGCCGCAGCAGCCAGCCCTCGCCCAGCGGCTCCAGCACCCCCGCGACGGACCCGCCGCCCACGGCGCCCCGCCGACCACGACGCCGTCGACGACGACTCGGTCCCCGCCGTCGGGCAGGGCGATCCGCTCCGGGAACTCGCTGCCCGGCGACGCGGCCAGCACCCGCCCGTGCGCGGACAGCAGCGCGCCCGGTGCGCCCCCGAGCCGGGTCAGGTGCGGCCAGTACTCCTCGCGCAGCCGCCGGTCGTGGGCCTCGGCGATGGCCAGCAACCGGTGTTCGGCCAGCCGCGCGGCCGCGGTGACCAGCGCCAGCGTCGTCGGGTGGAAGGTCTCCTCCGGACCGGTGACGTCGACGGTGCCCACCACCTGCCCGTCGCGGGGTCGCGCACCGGCGCGGCCGCGCAGGTCCACGGGGGTAGGCGCTGACCAGGTGCTCGGCGGAGTGGATGCGGACCGGGGCGGCGCCGGCCAGCGCGGTGCCCATCGCGTTGGTGCCGACGGCGTCCTCGCTCCACCGGGTGCCCTCCACCAGGTCGACCCGCTCGGCGCGGGTCAGCACCGCGCGGGCCCCCTCGCGCCACAGGACCCGCCCGCGCCCGTCGGTCACGACCATCATGTGCCGGGCCTGTTCGGCGGCGTCGGTCAGCGTGTCGCGCAGTACCGGCAGCACGGACGCGAGGGGGTGCGCCGCCCGCCGGTCGGTGAGCTCGGCGCGGTCGTAGTCGTGCGGGGGACGGGCGCGTTCCGGGTCGACCGCCGCGGCCAGCGAGCGGGCCCAGGAGGCGCGGACCTCGGGCCGGACCCCGGCGGGGTGCGTGCCGGGGGTGCCGCCGAGCAGGGCGTCGCGCGCCCGCTCGTACACCCGGCGATCCGCGTGCTCCGCTGCCACGTCCTCACCTTACGGTCAGCTTTGCCTTACCTGAATCGAATCCGCGTGATCGGCACTCACTGGAGGGTGAGGTTCCGCATCTGCGTGCAACTTCTGTGCAAACCCCCACCTTCCTAGTGTCGGCGGTCACGCGCAACGTGCGTTCCGCACCGCGCCCTCGGTTCGACGAAGCACCTCAGGGAAGGACCATTCATGGCCGTCTACGCCAACCCCGGTCAGCCGGGCAGCGTCGTCTCCTTCAAGCCGCGCTACGAGCACTTCATCGGCGGCGAGTACGTCGCTCCGGTGAAGGGCCAGTACTTCGAGAACCCGACCCCGATCACCGGTCAGAACTTCACCGAGGTCGCCCGGGGCACCGCCGAGGACATCGAGAAGGCGCTCGACGCCGCGCACGCCGCCGCCCCGGCGTGGGGGAAGACCTCCGCCGGCGAGCGGGCGAACATCCTGAACAAGATCGCCGACCGGGTCGAGGCCAACCTCGAGCTGATCGCGATCGCCGAGTCCTGGGACAACGGCAAGGCCTGCCGCGAGACCCTGGCCGCCGACATCCCGCTCGCCGTCGACCACCTGCGCTACTTCGCCGGTGCGATCCGGGCGCAGGAGGGCTCGTCGTCGGAGATCGACGCCGACACCATCGCCTACCACTTCCACGAGCCGCTGGGCGTCGTCGGCCAGATCATCCCGTGGAACTTCCCGATCCTGATGGCGATCTGGAAGCTGGCCCCGGCGCTCGCCGCCGGCAACGCGGTCGTCCTCAAGCCGGCCGAGCAGACGCCCGTCTCGATCCACGTGCTGCTGGAGCTGATCGCCGACCTGCTTCCCGCGGGCGTGGTCAACGTCGTCAACGGCTTCGGTGTCGAGGCAGGCAAGCCGCTGGCGCAGAACAAGCGCATCCGCAAGATCGCCTTCACCGGTGAGACCACCACCGGCCGGCTGATCATGCAGTACGCCTCGGAGAACCTGATCCCGGTCACCCTGGAGCTCGGCGGCAAGAGCCCCAACATCTTCTTCGACGACGTCGCCTCGCAGCAGGACGCCTTCTACGACAAGGCGCTCGAGGGCTTCGCGATGTTCGCCCTCAACCAGGGCGAGGTCTGCACCTGCCCGTCGCGCGCGCTCATCCAGGGCGGCATCTACGACGAGTTCCTCCAGCAGGCCGTCAAGCGGGTCGAGCAGATCAAGCAGGGCAACCCGCTCGACACCGAGACCATGATCGGTGCGCAGGCCTCGAACGACCAGTTCGAGAAGATCCTGTCCTACATCGACATCGGCCGGCAGGAGGGCGCCAAGGTCCTCGCCGGTGGCGAGAAGGCCGAGATGGGCGGTGACCTCGCGGGCGGCTACTACATCAAGCCGACCGTGTTCGAGGGCAACAACCAGATGCGGATCTTCCAGGAGGAGATCTTCGGCCCGGTCGTCTCGGTGGCCCGCTTCACCGACTACGACGACGCCATGAAGATCGCCAACGACACGCTCTACGGCCTCGGCGCCGGCGTGTGGAGCCGCGACGCGAACACCGCGTACCGGGCGGGCCGCGAGATCCAGGCCGGCCGGGTGTGGGTGAACAACTACCACGCCTACCCGGCGCACGCGGCCTTCGGCGGCTACAAGCAGTCCGGCATCGGGCGCGAGAACCACAAGATGATGCTGGACCACTACCAGCAGACCAAGAACATCCTGCAGAGCTACTCGCCGAACGCGCTGGGCTTCTTCTGATGGGTGAGCCGGACGTCGGTGTCACCTCGACCGAGCGGGTGACGCTGACGCCGGCCGCCGCCGATCTGCTGGTCAGACTCACCGACCTGCACGGTCCGCTGATGTTCCACCAGTCCGGTGGGTGCTGCGACGGCAGCGCCCCGATGTGCTACCCGGACGGTGACTTCAAGACCGGCAACTCGGACGTCCACCTGGGCGACCTGCGGGTCGAGGGACTGGAGAAGCCGATCGGCTTCTGGATGTCGGCGTCGCAGTACGAGTACTGGAAGCACACGCATCTCACCGTCGACGTCGTGAAGGGACGCGGCAGCGGGTTCTCGGTCGAGGCGCCGGAGGGCGTCCGGTTCCTGATCCGCTCGCGGCTGTTCACCGACGACGAGTGGCGGGCGATGCAGGACTGACCCACCACGGCCCGGGGCACCCCGCCCCGGGCCGTGGTCGTACCCGGGGCGAGGAGCACCGATGACGCACACCCTGCGCGGACTGATGGGCCTGTCGGCGGACCCGGCGCCGCTGTCCCGCTCCGCACTCATCATGATCGACCTGCAGAACACCTACATCGAGGGCGTGATGCGGCTCGAGAACGTCGAGCCGGCCCTCGGCGAGGCGGCCGAGCTGCTCGACCGCGCCCGCTCCGCCGGGTCCCGGATCATCCACGTCCGGCACGACGCGGGTGCGGGCAGCCCGTACGACGTCACCGCGCCGATCGGCGCCATCCACGACTCGGTGGCCCCGCGCGACGGCGAGGCGGTGGTGACCAAGAACTTCCCCAGCGCGTTCGTCCACACCGGGCTGGCGGAGCTGCTGGAGGGCTACCAGGACCTCGTGCTCGCCGGGTTCATGACGCACATGTGCGTGAACTCCACCGCGCGCAGCGCGTTCTCGGGCGGCTACGTGCCGACCGTCGTCGCGGCGGCCACGGCCACCCGCGCCCTGCCCGGCGTGCACGGCACCGTCGCGGCGGCCGAGGTCCACGACGCGGCGCTGGCCGGCCTCGCCGACCTGCCCGCGATCGTCGTCCCGGACCAGAAGGCCGTCCCCTCCTGAGCCGCACCCCGCCCGGGCCCGGGCGGGCCGGTCAGAGGGCGGTGTCGTCAGAGGACGGCGTCGATCGCGGCGAGGGTCGCGGCGGCGGGGGCCGGGATGCCGACACCGCGGCCGTGGCGCACCTGCGGCTCGCGGACGTTGATCCGCACCAGCGCGCCGGTCGCGGCCGAGGCCAGCTCCGAGCGGCGACGCACCGTGGGTAGGGCCCCGCCCGCCCCCAGCTCGACGACGACCACCCCGGCCCGGTGCGCCGCCAGCCAGTCCACGTGACGCTGCAGCGCCGTCGCGGCGTGGGAGTCGTCCCAGCCGCCGTCGCCGAACATCAGGATCGCCGGACGGGCGAGCCCGCCGCAGCCCGGGCAGCGGGGCGGCTCACCGACGGCGCGCATGGTGGCCTCGTCGACCGGCACCTCGACGCCGTCGGCGGGCCACACGCCGTGACCGCAGAGCCGCAGGCACTGCAGGTGGTGGATGGAGCCGTGGACCTCGGCGACGTCCTCCGGGGCGAAGCCCGCCCGCTGGAACTGGCCGTCGACGTTCGAGGTGAACACGTTCGACGGCATTCGGTCGGCCCAGCGGCGCAGCACCGCGAACCCGGGGTGCGGCACGGTGTCCCGGTAGAGGTGCAGGCGGTGGCCGTAGAAGCCCCAGGCCAGCTCCGGGTCGTCGGCGAAGTGCTCCGGGTCGGCCAGCTCCTCGAAACGCAGCCCGAGGCGCGCGTAGGGCGGGTAGGCCCGCCAGAAGCCCTCGCCGCCGCGGAAGTCCGGCAGCCCGGAGTCCACGCCCATCCCCGCGCCCGCGGTGATCAGCAGGGCGTCCGCGTCACGGACCAGGCGCGCCGCCGCGGCGATCTCGGTGGAGAAGGCCGCGGCGACCTCGCCGGGGTCGGGGCGCGGGTCGATCAGGACCCCGCCGCGATCTGCTGCAGGTCGACGACCTCGAACTCCAGCAGTGACGCGCCCTTGGCGACCGGCTGCGGCGAGCGCTCACCGGCGTGCGCCTCGGCGGCCGGCCCCGCGCGCCAGGCCTGGAAGTCCTCCTCGGTCTCCCAGCGGGTCACGACGAAGTACCGGTCGTCACCGGACACCGGGCGCAGCAGCTCGAACCCGAGGAAGCCGGGCTGCCCGTCGACGGCGTGCAGGCGGTTCGCGAACCGCTTCTCCAGCTCGGGGCCCGCGTTCTCCGGGACCTCGATCGCGTTGATCTTCACAATGGCCATGCCCGCCACGTTATCCCTGCCCGGCCTCGTCGACGCGCATGCGCCATGCGTCACCGATCAGCTCGGCCAGCCGGCCGGTGTCCACCTGCTCCAGGCGGACGAGCACCAGCGGCCACGGTGCGTGCCCGGGGTCGGTGAAGAACAGGTCGGGCTCGCCGAGCAGCAGGGCCTGCTTCTCCGCCTCGTCCCCGACGTACAGCACCGCGACGTCGGTCCTGATCACCCGTCGTCTGCCGGGCACCCGCTCCGGCCACGACCACACGAAGCCCTTGCCGCGCACCCGGAAGTCGAACCCCTCGCTCGGGTTCTCGACGACACCGTCGAGGGCGAGCGCGATCCGCCGCACGTCCTGTTCGTCCCCCACGGGGCAAGCCTAGGGGCGACGGGCGGGGCCCTCCGGCCGCGCTCCGAGGACCGCCGTCTCCCCGGTGCGTGAGTCGTGCAGCTCGACGGCGGTGATCCGCGCCCGCACCGGGGAGACCGGGTGCAGCAGCGCGAAGGCCTCGGCGGGCCGCTCGGTCGCCAGCGCCACGTGCGGCAGCCAGGAGCCCGGCAGGTGTGCGGCGTGCGCTCCCCGCACCCGTCCGGCCAGCGCGTCGTGCACGGCGGTGTGCACGGCCAGCACCTCGGGGTCGGTGACGGCTGTCAGTGCCAGCACCTCTGGTGCGTCCGGGCCGACCGAACCGAGACCGGCCAGCCACAGCACCGGCAGCGCGACCAGCCGCAGCTGGGCGGTCAGCTCCCGCACGGCGGTCGGCGGGATCGTGCCCGCCGCGGCGACGGTCACGTGCGGCGTCCCGGCCGGGACCGGGATCCCGGCCCCGGCGAGCCGGTCGCGCAGCGCGGTGAGTGCGGCGGCGCCGTAGTCGTCGAGCCGGAACCGGACGGTGCTGGGCATCGGGGCCGCCGCTCAGACGGGGAGGGCGAAGCGGCCGTCGTCGGTCTGCTCGGCCAGCCCGTCGACGAGCAGCGAGTGCAGGCACCGGTCGCGCTGGCCCGCATCGGACCAGACGGCGTCCAGCGCGGCCCGCTCGACCGGCCCGTGCGCGGTGCGCAACACGTCCATGAGCCTGCCGCGCACCTGCCGGTCGGTGCCGGCGAAGCCCTGGACCGGCTTGCGCGGGCCGTCGTAGGCGGGGCGGCCTGCCGCCACCCAGGCGCAGCGGGCCGCGACCGGGCAGTCCGCGCAGCGCGGCGAGCGGGCGGTGCAGACCACCGCGCCCAGCTCCATCAGGCCGGCGGAGACGACGGCGGCCTCGGCATCGTCGTCGGGCAGCAGTGCGTCGACGTCGGCCAGGTCGGCCCGGGTGCGGGCCGGCCCCGCGTCGCCCTGTCCGTGCACCGCGCGGGCCACCACCCGCCGGACGTTGGTGTCGACGACGGCGGCACGCAGGCCGAAGCCGAACGCCGCCACCGCCCGCGCGGTGTAGGAGCCGACGCCCGGCAGGGCTTCGAGCGCCTCGACGTCGGAGGGGACGGCGTCGCCGTGCTGCTCCGCGATCGCCGCGGCCGCGTCGTGCAGCCGGATCGCGCGGCGCGGGTAGCCGAGCTTGCCCCAGGCCCGCAGCACGTCCGCGCGCGGTGCGGCCGCCAGCGCCGACGGCGCGGGCCAGCGCTCCATCCAGTCCCGCCAGACCGGCTCGACCCGCGCGACCGGGGTCTGCTGGAGCATGAACTCGCTGACGAGCACGCCCCACGGGGTGGTCTCGGGGCGCCGCCACGGCAGGTCGCGGGCGTGCGCCCGGAACCACGGGGAGATCAGATCGGCCACCACGGCCCCAGTGTCGCGCGCCCCGGGCCAGGCCCCGGCGACGACCCCACCGGGGGAACGGGTCGGGCGCGTCGGCGTCGCGGGAGGCCGCCGCGGCCCCGGCATGTGGATCACGTCCTCTACCGCGTCCGCCACCGGGGCGCGCGCCACGACCGGGGCGGTTCCCCGCCGCCGGGGACCGGTCGGGACGGTACCGCCGGACGACGACGGTCACCCGAGGTCGACGAGTCACCTGCCCGGGGGTCGGGCGATCCGGTTCGGCGACCCCGTCCGGGTCGGTCCGAGGAGTGCGCGGGCGACCGTTCCGCCGGTGTGCTCACCCGGTCGGGACGCGCGGGTAGCCCCGCCGGGTGGACCTCGCCGGACATGTCCGGTCCCGGCGCGGCGTTGGCGACTTCGCGTAACCGGAGATCTACCGTCGGTGACATGCACCCGGTGGGTCCCCTGCCGGCGTCGGTCTACTGGCGTCGGCGCGCGTGCGCGGTCGGCGTCGCGCTGCTCGCGCTCTTCGCGCTGCTGTGGCTCACCGCCGGGGTGCTGGTCCCGCGGGGCTCCGACGAGCCGACTGGGACGGCCGCACAGACGACCCCCCAGTCGTCGCAGACCACATCGGACACCGGGACGGCGGCCCCCGCGCCGTCCCCGGCGTCCCCGTCCCCGGCATCCCCAGCCCCGGGGACGGGGACGCCCCCGTCCGTGCCGCTCCCCGCCCCCGCCGCGCCCGGAACGCCTCCGGCCGCCGCGGCGGGGACGTCCGCCGGGCCCGTGACCCCGAACGCGGGCCCGGCGGACGAGACGGTCCGCCCCGACGACACACCACGCCCGTCCGTGCAGGTGCCGCAGGCGGCACCGTCCCCGCCGACCGGCCCGGTGCCCTGCACCGACGCGATGATCGAGGTGCGCGCCGAGACGGGGCAGCCGACCTATCCCGCCGGCGCGCGACCCGAGCTCCGGCTGGTCGTCACCAACGTCTCCGGCCAGCCCTGCGTGCGCGACCTCGACGGCGCCCAGCAGGAGATCGCGGTGTGGAGCGGCGACGGGGCGACCAAGCTCTGGTCGTCCAACGACTGCTCCAACCCGTCGTCGGACGATCTGCGGACCCTGGTGCCCGGCCAGCCGGTGGCCTTCGCCGTGACCTGGACCGGGCTCGGCTCCGAGCCCGGCTGCGCGGGCGAGCGCACCCGGGTGGGCCCCGGCGGCTACCGGGTCCTGGCCCGGCTCGACCAGGTCGTGAGCGAGCCCGTCCCGCTGCTCATGAGCTGAGGCTCAGCGGATGCGGGCCATGATCTCGCGCAGCGACGAGGCCTCGGTGATCTGCATGCCGGTGCGGCCGACCTCGGCCCCGGTCGGGACGATCGCCCGGGTGAAGCCCAGCCGCGCGGCCTCCGCGAGGCGCCGGTCCACCCCGTGCACCCGGCGCAGCTCGCCGGCCAGCCCGAGCTCGCCCAGCACGACGAGGTCCGCGGGCAGGGCCGCGTCCCGCTTCGCCGAGACGACCGCGAGCGCGATCGCGAGGTCGGCCGCGGGCTCGGTGATCCGCATCCCGCCGACGGTCGCGGTGTAGACCTCGGCGTCGTGCAGCTTGAGCCCGCCCCGCCGCTCGACGACGGCGAGCAGCATCGGCACCCGGGACGAGTCCAGCCCGGTCACCGCCCGGCGCGGGCTCGGGATGTTCGCCCCCGCCACCAGCGCCTGCACCTCGGCCAGCAGCGGGCGTCGCCCGTCCATCACGACGGTCACCGCGGTCCCCGGCTGCACCGCGTCGGCGCCCTGGCCGAACCGGCCGAGGAACAGCCCCGAGGGGTCGGCGAGGCCGACGATGCCCGAGTCGCGCAGCTCGAAGCAGCCGACCTCGTCGGCCGGGCCGAACCGGTTCTTCACCCCGCGGACCATCCGCAGCGCCGAGTGCTTGTCGCCCTCGAAGTGCAGCACCACGTCGACCAGGTGCTCCAGCACCCGCGGGCCCGCGATGCCGCCGTCCTTGGTGACGTGGCCGACGAGCAGCACGGCCAGGCCGCGCTCCTTCGCCAGCGCGGTCAGACCCACGGTCACCGCGCGGGTCTGGGTCACCCCGCCGGGGCTGCCGTCGACCGAGGCGGTGGACATGGTCTGGATCGAGTCCACCACCAGCAGCGACGGCCGCAGCGCGTCGACGTGGCCGAGCACCGACTCCAGGTCGGACTCGGCGGCGAGGTAGAGCTCGTCGTGGACACCGCCGGTGCGCTCGGCGCGCAGCCGCACCTGGCCCGCGGACTCCTCACCCGAGACGTACAGGACCCGGGACCGGGCCGCGGCCTGCGCGGCGACCTCCAGGAGCAGCGTCGACTTGCCGACGCCCGGCTCACCGGCCAGCAGGACCACCGCGCCCGGGACGAGCCCGCCACCGAGCACCCGGTCCAGCTCGTCGACGCCGGTCGGCCGGGCCCTGGCGGAGTCCAGCTCCACCTCGGCGATCCGCCGGGCCGGGGTGCTGGGTGCTCCGGCGACGACGGTCCGGCCGCCCCCGCCGGTGCGCACCGGCTCGACCTGCTCCAGCGAGCCCCAGGCCTGGCAGCCCGGACAACGCCCCACCCACTGCGCCGTGCGGTGGTCGCACTCGGTGCAGCGGTAGCCGCCCGAGCGGGCGGCGCGGGACCGGGGGGTCAGTTGCCGGCGGCGCCGCCGGCGCCGCTGCCCTCGTTGCCGGGCGCGACGGGGGCGCCCTCACCGGCCGGGACCGGGTTCGGCCGGTCGACCGGCGGGGCCTCGGCCTGGCCGCCGGTCTCGGAGTTCACGCCGGTCTCGGCGCCGTTGGTGCCGGACTCCTCGGAGTCGAACGACGCCCGCTCCGGGGCGTGCCCCGGCGAGCCCGCGGCGTGCGGCACGCCGGTCGGGACGGTGACGGTCACCGAGCCGGCCTTCTCGAACACGAAGGTCATCGGGATCTGCGCCCCGGCCGGGACCGGACGGGTCAGACCCTCGGCGACGAGCTGGACCCGCTTGGCGTTGGTCGGGGAGAGCTGCAGGTTGCCCGGCGAGACCAGCGCGATGTCCTGCGGCATGGTCGGGTCGCCCTGGATCTGCACCGACGCCGCGGCGGGGGAGGTGACCGACAACAGGCGGTCGGCGACCGGAGCGGTGTTGACCAGGGTCGCGACGAGCGGTGCGGCGCCGCCCTGGCGGTACAGCGCGTCCGGACCGGCGGGCGTGGTCGGGTAGGCGATCTGCACGTCGCGCAGGTCGACCGAGCCGACCGTGACGTTGGCGCCGTTCACGGCGGCGACCTGGCGGGAGGTCTGCGAGATCTGCCCGGTCCCGCAGCCGCTGAGCAGCAGGCCGGTCAGGGCGGCGGCGCCGGCGACCCCGGCCAGGGTCCGGGTGGAACGGCGGGTGCGGCTCACGGTCGTCGTGTCCTTCCTTGCCGGTGCCCCGAAGTGCCCCCGGCGCACGTGCTGGGTCTGTCGGGGGCAGCCTAGTCGCGCGCTCCGACAGGTTGCGCGGTCGGGCGCCCGGGTGTGACGACCGCGTCCCCACTGGACGGCGGGGACGGAAGACCCGGTGGTCCGGGACGTGACGCGGCGGCGACCGGCACGTGGCCGGATGGCCCCCGACGGGCGCCACGCCCGCGGGGAACACGTTCCTCCGCCATTGTCAACCCCCTGACCTGCGACGAGGCCACGTCCGCGGAGCTGGTGTATGAGATCGACTCCGCGTGATCTTGGTTGAGTTTAGGCGGTCAGTTCCTCGGTTGTCTCGGCCGGCTCGGCGTGGCTCGTGGCTGGTTCGGTGGTGACGACGCGGATGCGGGACTTCGCGAGCAGTTCCAGGCTCATGTAGCGGCGGCCTTCGGTCCATTCGTCGTGCTGCTCGGCCAGGACGGCGCCGACGAGGCGGATCAGGGCGTCGCGGCCGGGGAAGATCCCGACGACGTCGGTGCGGCGGCGGATCTCCTTGTTCAACCGTTCCTGAGGGTTGTTCGACCAGATCTGGCGCCAGATCTCACGCGGGTAGGCGGTGAACGCGAGTAACTCGGCCCGGGCCGCCTCGAGGTGCTCGGCCGCCTCGCGGAAGCGGGGCTCGAGGGCCTCGACGACGCGGTTGTACTGCGCGGCCACGGCGTCGGCGTCGGCCTGGTCGAAGATGGTGCGCACCTGGGTGGCCACGTGCGGCTGCGCGCTCTTGGGCACGCGGGTGAGCAGGTTGCGCAGGTAGTGGGTGCGACACCGCTGCCAGGCCGCGCCGGGCAGCGCCGAGCCGATCGCCGCGACCAGGCCGGGGTGGGCGTCGGAGATGACCAGCTGCACCCCGGACAGCCCGCGCGCCACCAGCCCGCGCAGGAACGCCAGCCAGCCCGCACCGTCTTCGGTGCTTGCGACGTCCAGGCCCAGGATCTCGCGGTGCCCGTCGGCGTTCACCCCGGTCGCCACGAGCGCGTGCACGTTGACCACGCGGCCGTCCTCGCGGACCTTCACGACGAGAGCGTCGACCCAGACGAAGGTGTAGGGCCCTTGATCGAGCGGGCGCTCGCGGAAGGCGGTGACCTGGGCGTCGAGGTGCGAAGCCATCTCCGAGACCTGCGAGCGAGACAGCGACTTGACCCCGAGCTGCTCGGCCAGCCGCTCCACCCGCCGGGTCGACACCCCGAGCAGGTAGGCGGTGGCGACCACGGTGACCAGGGCCTGCTCGGCGCGGCGACGATGAGTGAGCAGCCAGTCCGGGAAGTAGGAGCCCTCGCGCAGCTTCGGCACCGCGAGCTCGACGGTACCGGCGCGGGTGTCCCACTCCCGGGCCCGATACCCGTTGCGCCGGTTCGTGCGCGCGTCGCTGCGCTCGCCCCAGCCCGCGCCACAGACCTGGTCGGCCTGGGCGGACATCATCGCGTTCGCCAACGAAGCGATCATCTGACGCAGCACATCCGGCGACGCGCCCTGCAGTTGCTGCTCCAACAGCTCGGCGGGCTCGATACTGTGCGGTGCGGCCATCGTGGTGATCCTCTCGGTGAGTTCCTTGGTCGGTACTCATCAAGATCACGCGGTGGCCGTCTCACATCACGACGCCACGCCGTTCACCAGCGGGGGACTCGTACACCACCTCCGAGGACGCAGCCCTGCGACGACGGTGAAAGCCGGTCGCCGTCCCGCTCTGACGACGTGTTAATCTGGACGCAGCGAAAGGGGCCAGAGGACACATGGTTTTCAAGGTCGGAGAGACCGTCGTCTACCCGCACCACGGTGCCGCGCTCATCGAGGCGATCGAGACCCGGACGATCAAGGGCGAGGAAGTGCAGTATCTCGTCCTGAAGGTCCAGCAGGGTGATCTGACGGTGCGCATCCCCGCCGACAACGTCGAGGTGGTCGGTGTTCGTGACGTCGTGGGCCAGGAGGGACTGGATCGGGTCTTCGAGGTGTTGCGCGCGCCGCACACCGAGGAGCCCACGAACTGGTCGCGCCGGTACAAGGCGAACTGGGAGAAGCTCACGTCCGGCGACGTGAACAAGGTCGCCGAGGTCGTGCGCGACCTGTGGCGGCGAGAGAAGGACCGGGGCCTGTCCGCCGGTGAGAAGCGGATGCTGGCCAAGGCGAGGCAGATACTGGTCAGTGAACTCGCGCTGGCCGAGGGCACCGACGAGGAGCGGGCCGAGGTCCTGCTCGACGAGGTGCTCGCCACCGCGAACGCCTGACCGGCGTGCACGGACCGTCCTCCGGGGCGGGTGTCGTCGCGGTGCTTCCCGCGGCCGGTTCCGGGGTGCGGCTGGGTGCAGGTGTGCCCAAGGCGTTCGTCGGACTGGCCGGGGTTCCCATGCTGGTGCGCGCGGTCGACGGCCTTCTCGCGTCCGACGTCGTCGGGCACGTGGTGGTCGTCGTCCCCGCGGACCAGGTGGACGACGCCGCGGCGATGCTGCCCGGACGCCCGGCGACCGTCGTCGCCGGTGGTGCCGTCCGCACCGCCTCCGTCGCGGCGGGTCTCGCCGCGACCGGTTCGGACGCCGAGGTCGTGCTGGTGCACGACGCCGCGCGCCCGCTCACGCCACCCGACGTCGTCCGCCGGGTGGTCGACGCCGTGCGCGCGGGCGCACCCGCCGTCATCCCGGTGCTCCCCGTGACCGACACGGTCAAGCGGGTCGACGCCGGCGGCACCGTCGTGTCCACCGTGGACCGCTCGGAGCTGCGCGCGGTGCAGACCCCGCAGGGATTCCGCGCGGCCGACCTGCGTCGCGCGCACGCGGGCACGCCCGACCCCCGCACCGACGACGCCGGGCTGGTCGAGGCGCTCGGCGAGCCGGTCGCCACCGTCGCGCGGGGACCCGCTCGCGTTCAAGGTCACCACCACGTGGGACCTGCGCATCGCCGAACTGCTGCTCGCCGGGGCGGGCCGCGTCACCGAGCACGAGGAACACGCATGAGGGTCGGGATCGGAACCGACGTGCACCCGGTCGAGCCGGGCCGCGACTGCTGGGTCGCGGGTCTGCTGTGGACCGGGCACCGACGGGTGCGCCGGACACTCCGACGGCGACGTCGCCGCGCACGCCCTGTGCGACGCCCTGCTGTCCGCGGCCGGGCTGGGCGACCTGGGCGCGGTGTTCGGCACCGGCCGTCCGGAGTGGACGGGCGCGAGCGGGGCGACCCTGCTCGGCGAGGTCCGCCGCCTGCTCGCCCGCGACGGCTGGACCGTCGGCAACGCCGCCGTCCAGGTGATCGGGAACGACCCCAAGATCGGCACACGCCGGGCCGAGGCCGAACGGGTGCTGTCGGAGGTGGTCGGCGGCCCGGTGTCGGTATCCGGCACGACCACCGACGGGCTGGGGCTGACCGGACGCGGTGAGGGCGCGCCGCCGTCGCGACGGCGCTGCTGCTCGCTGCGGACTAGAGCTCCGGGCTAGGGCTGTGGGCTAGAGACGCCCGGTCCGCTCCTGGATCTGCTCGGGGTCAGGTCGCCGGTGTGGGCCGCCACCATCCAGGCGTGGCCGAACGGGTCGGCGATCCGCCCGGCGCGCTGCCCGTAGTCGTGGTCGGTCACCGGGAACAGCACGCGGCCGCCGTGGGCCACCATCGCCGCGGCGACCGCGTCCGGGTCGTCGACCTCCAGGGCCATGATCACCGCTCCGGGCCCCGACGGCGCCGGGTCGACGGCGTCGCCGTCCTTGAGGGCCCACTCGGCGCCGACCGGCCCGCAGCAGGGCGTGCACCACGGCACCGGAGCCGTCGGTGTAGCGCTCCACGAGCTCCGCGCCGAACGCGGCGAGGTAGAAGTCGATCGCGGCGTCGGCGTCGTGCACGACCAGCCGCGGGTACATCCGCTCAACAGCCATGCCGGACACCTTGCCCCAGCCCCACCGCGCGTGTAGTGGACGAATCGGAGGCCCGTACCCTGGTGACGTGAGCCTCAGACTTCTCGACTCAGCGACCAGGGAGCAGCGTGCCTTCACGCCGCTGCGGACCGGAGCCGTGTCGATGTACGTCTGTGGGGCGACGGTGCAGGGCCTGCCGCACATCGGCCACGTCCGCTCGGGCCTGAACTACGACGTGCTGCGTCGCTGGCTGGCCCGGTCCGGCTACGACGTCACGCTGGTCCGCAACGTCACTGACATCGACGACAAGATCCTGCGCAAGGCGCAGGCCGCGGGCCGTCCGTGGTGGGAGTGGGCGGCCACCCACGAGCGGGCCTTCACCGCCGCGTACGACGCGCTGGGCTGCCTGCCGCCGTCGGTGGAGCCCCGGGCGACCGGGCACATCACGCAGATGGTCGAGCTGATCGAGCGGCTGATCGAGCGCGGTCACGCCTACGCCGCGGGTGGCGACGTGTACTTCGCCGTGCGCACCCTGCCCGACTACGGCGCGCTGTCCGGTCAGCGCGTCGACGACGTCCACCAGGGTGAGGGCGAGGACGGCGCCAAGCGCGACGCGCTGGACTTCACGCTGTGGAAGGCGGCCAAGCCCGGCGAGCCCAGCTGGCCCACCCCCTGGGGCAACGGGCGTCCCGGCTGGCACCTGGAGTGCTCGGCGATGGCGACGGCCTACCTCGGCCCGGAGTTCGACATCCACGGCGGAGGCCTGGACCTGGTCTTCCCGCACCACGAGAACGAGCGCGCCCAGAGCCACGCGCCGGCGACGGCTTCGCCCGCTACTGGCTGCACAACGCCTGGGTCACCATGGGCGGGGAGAAGATGTCGAAGTCGCTGGGGAACACCCTGGCGATCGAGAACCTGCTCGAGCGGGTCCGCCCGGCCGAGCTGCGCTACTACCTGGTCGGCCCGCACTACCGGTCGGCGATCGAGTACTCCGACGCCGCGCTGGACGAGGCCGTCGCCGCGTACCGGCGGATCGAGTCGTTCGTGCACCGGGTGCGCGAGCGGCACGGCCTGCCCGAGGTCGCGGCGGAGCTGCCCGGCGCGTTCACCGCCGCGCTCGACGACGACCTGGGAACCCCGCTCGCCCTCGGCACCGTGCACACCCTGGTGCGCGAGGGCAACACCGCCCTCGACGCCGGGGACGTCGCGGGCGCCCTGCGGACCGCGTCCGCGGTCCGTGCGACGACCGAGGTGCTCGGCCTGGACCCGCTGGCAGCCGGCGGTGCGGCCGAGGAGTCGGGCGACGCCGCCCGGCAGGCCCTGGGCACCCTGGTGGAGTCGATGCTCGAGCGCCGCCGGGCCGCGCGCGCCGAGCGCGACTTCGCCACCGCGGACCGGCTCCGCGACGAGCTGCTCGCCGCCGGGATCGCCGTCGAGGACGGCGCCGACGGCTCCACCTGGACTCTCAAAGACGCTTAACTGGACTCGTAGAACTCATGGCAGGCAATTCCAAGCGCCGCGGTGCGATCCGCAAGGAAGGCACCAAGAAGGGCATGGTCGTCGGTTCCGGCGGTCAGGCCCGGCGCGCACTGAAGGGCAAGGGGCCGACCCCGCCCGCCGAGATGCGCCCCGGCCACCCGAAGGCGAGGGCGGCCGCGCGCGCGGCGTGCCGCCCAGGACCCAGCAGCAGCGCCGACGCCCGGTCGCGGGCCGTCGCGGTGACGGGGAGACCCCGGAGACCGTGCTCGGGCGCAACCCGGTCGTCGAGTGCCTGCGGGCGGGCGTCCCGGCGACGGCGCTGCAGGTGGCCACCGGCATGTCCGCCGACGACCGGGTCACCGAGGCCGTCGCACTGGCGGCGGAGCGGGGCATCTCCATCCTGGAGGTGCCGCGCAACGACCTCGACCGGATCAGCGGCGGAGCGCTGCACCAGGGCCTCGCCCTGCAGGTGCCGCCGTACTCCTACGCCCACCCCGACGACGTGCTGGAGGCCGCGGCGCACTCCGGGCGCCCGGCACTGGCCGTCGCCCTGGACGGGGTGACCGACCCGCGCAACCTGGGTGCGGTCGTCCGGTCGGTGGGGGCGTTCGGCGGGCACGGCGTCGTCGTGCCGCAGCGGCGCGCCGCCGGCATGACCGCGGTCGCGTGGCGGACCTCGGCGGGCACCGCGGCCCGGGTCCCGGTCGCACGCGCCACGAACCTGACCCGCACCCTGCAGGAGTACGCCTCCGCCGGGCTGATGGTCGCGGGCCTGGCCGCCGACGGCGACGTCTCCCTCGACGACTTCGACCTGGCCACCGGGCCGCTGGTGATCGTCACCGGCTCGGAGGGCAAGGGACTGTCCCGGCTGGTCCGTGAGACCTGCGACGTGACCGTCTCGATCCCCCTGGCCGGCCGGGTGGAGTCGCTGAACGCCTCGGTCGCCACCGGCGTCGTGCTGGCCGAGGTGGCCCGCCGCCGTCGCACCCACCGCTGACCCGATCCCATGATCGCCGCGACGCGCGGTGATCTGCTCCCCGCGCGCGTCCGGAGGCGCGCGAACAGCGGATCACCGCGCGCCGTGCGGATCAGGCGCGGACCGGGCCTCGGCCGCGCAGCCGGCCCACCAGGCGGCACAGCAGGTAGGCGACGAACCCGATGGTCGCCACGTAGGCCGAGATCGGCAGCCCCGGCGCCAGCGACAGGATCGTCCCGCCGACCAGTGCGACCTCCGCGATGACGATCGCGATGACGGTCGCCAGCAGCGGGTTCGCGGTGACCCGGTTCGCCGCGGCGCCGGGCACGATCAGCACCGACAGCACCAGGATCGCGCCGACGATCGGCACGGCCAGCGCCGTCACCAGCCCGATCAGCACGCTGAACACCAGGGTCAGCGCGCGGACGGGCACGCCGCGCGCCACCGCGACGTCGGGGTCGGTGCTGGCGAACAGCAGCGGCCGGTAGAGCACCGCCAGCGACGCGAGCACGATGGCCGCGACGACCCCCAGCACCCACAGGTTCTGCTGGTCGACCGAGACGATCGAGCCGGTGAGCAGGCCGAAGCGGTTGGAGGAGCGGCCGTCGTAGAGGGCCAGGAAGAGCACGCCCAGGCCGAGCCCGAACGCCATCACCACGCCGATCGCGGAGTCCCGCTCGCGTTGCCGCAGCCCCAGCACACCGAAGATCACCGCGGCGACGACGGCGCCCACCACCGCTCCCACCCCGACGGCGACGCCGAGCAGCAGCCCGGCCGCGGCGCCGGTGAAGGCCAGCTCGGCGGTGCCGTGCACGGCGAAGGCCATCCCGCGGCTGACGATCAGCGGGGCGAGCAGCCCGGCGACCAGCCCGAGCACCGCGCAGGCGATGAGCGCGTTGCGGACGAACGGGTAGCCCAGCAGCGCGCCGGTGCCGGACAGATCGAGGATCCGGGCCAGGAACTCGGTCACGCGCCACCCCCGACCGCGGTGACGCCGTGCTCGGCGTGCTCGTCGCGGGTGACCGGCGAGTCGTCGGCCCCGACCACGACCAGCCGGTCCCGGACCCGCAGCACGTCGACGTCGGTGCGGTAGAGCCGCGACAGCGTCTCCGAGGTCATGACCTCGTCGGTGGTCCCGATCGAGAACCGGCCGTCGACGAGGTAGAGCACCCGGTCCACCAGCGGCAGCACCGGGTTGATCTCGTGGGTCACGAACAGCACCGCGGTGTCCGCGGCGCGGCGGCGCTCGTCGATCAGCCGGGTCACGATCCGCTGGTGGGACAGGTCCAGGCTGAGCAGGGGCTCGTCGCACAGCAGCACCGCCGGGTCCCCGACGAGTGCCTGCGCGACCCGCAGCCGTTGCTGCTCGCCGCCGGACAGCCGCCCGACCGGGGCGTCGGCGTACCCGGTGCCGCCGACCTGGGACAGCGCGCGGTCGACCCGCTCGCGCCGCTCGCGTCGCCGCCCCAGGCCGAGGCCGAAGCGGTGCCCGTCGAGGACCGAGACCGACGAGGTCGCGCCCGCGCAGCGGCAGGTCCGGGTCCAGCGGCTGCTGCTGCGGGACGTAGCCGATCTCGGGGCTGCCGCGTCGCGGGGTGTGCCCGCCGACGGTCACGGTGCCCTCGGACAGCGGGAGCAGCCCCAGCAGGACGCGCATCAGCGTCGTCTTGCCGGAGCCGTTCGGACCGAGGACGGCGACGAACTCGCCGGGTGCGACGTCCAGGTCGAGGCCGGACCACAGGGTCCGGTCCCCGAACCGCAGGCCTGCCCCGCGCAGCGACAGCGCGGACCGTTCCGGGAATCCCATGTCAGCGGTTCAGCGCCGCGGACAGCTCGTCCAGGTTGGCGTTCATCCACTGCACCCAGTCGGTGGTGCCCGCGGGCAGGGTCTCCGACATCTGGATCACCGAAACGTTCGCCTTCTGGGCGCGTCGCGGACCTGGTCGGTGGTCGGCGAGGTCGTCTGGCTGTTCAGGATCAGCGCGTCGACCGGCGGCTGGGCGGTGAACAGCCCCAGCATCTGCGCGACGACGGCGGCCGGCGGGTCGGTGCCCTCCTCGACGGCCGAGGAGAACTCCTGCGGGGTGGCGTTCGCGATCCCGGCGGCCTGCAGCAGGTAGTCGGGCACCGGCTCGGTGACGGCGACCCGGGCACCCGGGTGTGCACGGCCGATCTCGGTGGCCTTCGACGTCAGCTGGGCGACGCCGCCCTGGAGGGTCTGGGCGTTGGTGCGGAAGTACTCCGCGGCGCTCGGGTCGATCCGGCCGAGCTGCTCGGCGAGCTGGTCGGCGACCCGGCCGACCGCGGCCGGGTCGTACCAGACGTGCTCGTTGAACGAGCCGTGCTCGTGCTCGTGCTCGGCGCCCGCGGCGGGCTCGGCCCCGGCCTCACCGGCGTGGTCGTGGTCGGCGCCGGTGGTCGGCTCGGCGGCGTGGTCGTGGCCATGGTCGTCCGCGGCGGCCTCCTGGGCCCCCTCGATGCCGGAGACCTCGACGGCGTCGATCAGCGGGGCCTTGTTGCCGGAGGCGGAGACGAGGTCGGTCATGAAGGCGTCGTACCCGCCGCCGTTCATGAGCAGCAGCTGGGCCTCGCCGACGGTGGCCGCGTTCTGCGGGGTGGGCTCGTAGCCGTGCGGGTCGACGTCGGGGGAGCTGATGATCGACTGGACCTGGGCGTAGTTGCCGCCCACGGCGCGGGCGACGGCCCCCAGGCGTCGGTGGAGGCGACGATCTTCACCTGCGGGGTGTCGGCGCTGGTGGGGGCGTCGACCTGGCCGGAGCCGCAGGCGGTCAGCCCCAGGGCGAGTGCGGCCAGCCCGGCCACGAGCGCGGCCGGGCGGAGCGGGGATCGGGACACGGACGGAACTCCCATCAACACATCGGCATACATTTATTGGAAATCATTCTCAGATTCACTCTACCGTTGCACGGCGCGCCGGGCCCGCGCCCGCCGTGTGATCCCGTCGCGGCCGGTCGGGGCCGACTTTCACGTGCGTGACCGCGCCGCTACCGTTCGGGGAATGACCGGACCCCAGCACCCGCGGCGCCCGGCGACGCTGGCGTCGCTGGCCGCCGAGCTCGGGGTCTCGCGGACGACCGTGTCGAACGCCTACAACCGGCCCGACCAGCTGTCCGCGCCGCTGCGCGAGCGCGTCCTGGAGGCGGCCCGCCGGCTCGGCTACCCGGGCCCGGACCCGGTCGCCCGCTCACTGCGCACCCGGCGTGCCGGTGCGGTCGGCCTCGCTGCACCGAGGCGCTCAGCTACGCCTTCCGCGACCCGGGCGCCACCGGCTTCCTGGAGGGGCTCGCCCTGGCCTGCGAGAAGGCGGGCACCGGGCTGCTGCTGATCCCGGTCAGCCCGGAGCGCTCCGACGTCGACGCGGTCTACCAGGCCGGGGTCGACGGGTTCGTCGTCTACTCGGTCAGCGAGGACGACCCGCACTTCCGGGCCGTCCTGCAGCGCCCGGTGCCGACGGTGGTCTGCGACCAGCCCACCGGGATCACCGGCGTGGACCGGGTCGGCGTCGACGACCGCGCCGGCACCCTCGCGCTCGGCCGGCACCTCGTCGAGCTCGGCCACCGCCGCGTCGGCGTGCTCTGCATGCGCCTGTCGTCGCACCGGCACGACGGCCCGGCCGACATCGCACGCCAGGAGGGGAGCTCCTACGCCGTGCAGCGCGAGCGCCTCGCCGGGCTGCGCGCGGCGTTCACCGAGGCCGGTGTCGACTGGGCCGACGTCCCGGTCATCGAGCGGTTCGAGCACTCCCTCGACGCCGGCGCGGACGGTGCGGCCACCCTCCTGGCGTCGCACCCCGGCATCACCGCGCTGGTGTGTACCTCCGACATCCTCGCCCTCGGCGCGCTGCGCGAGGCCCGCGACCGCGGCGTGCGGGTCCCCGAGGACCTCTCGGTCGCCGGGTTCGACGGCGTGCCCGAGGCCGAGCGCCTCGGCCTGACCACGGTCCGCCAGCCGTTCCGGGAGAAGGGCCTCGAGACCGGGCGGCTGCTGCTCGAGCGCGGCGACCGCCACGTCCCCGAGTACGTCACCCTCCCGACCGAGCTGATCGTCGGGTCGACCACCCGGGAACTGCGTCAGTCCGGGGAGTTCTTCTCCGGATGGTGAGTCTGTCCGGGCTGCGGCGCTACCCGGTGAAGTCCTGCCGGGGTGCCGAGGTGGCGCGCGCCGTCGTCGAACGGGCCGGTCTCGCCGGGGACCGGCGGTGGATGCTCGTCCGCGACGACGGCGCCGTGGTCACCGCGCGCACCCATCCCCGGCTCGTGCTCGTCGCACCCACCCCGCCGCCGACGGGCTCCGCCTGACCGGGCCGGGGATGCCGCCGCTGACCGTCCCGGTGCCCGACGGCGAGCCGCTGCCAGCCCGCGTGCACCGCTGGGACACCGCGGGCGTCCCGGCCGGCTCCGAGGCCGACGCCTGGTTCTCGGACCTGCTCGGCTCCCCGGTGCGGCTGCTCCACCTCGACGACCCGGCCCGGCGCCGTCCCGACCCGGACTTCTCCCATGACGACGACCGCGTCTCCTTCGCCGACGGCTACCCGCTGCTGCTCACCTCCGGCGCCTCGCTCGACGCGCTGAACGCACTGGTCGCCGAGGGCAGGCACGCGGCGGAGGCGCCGCTGCCGATGACCCGGTTCCGGCCGAACGCCGTCGTCGAGGGCGCACCCGCGTGGGCCGAGGACGGCTGGCGGCGCATCCGGATCGGCGCCGCGGAGTTCCGGGTGGCGAAGGGCTGCGCCCGCTGCGTGCTCACCACCGTCGACCCGGAGACGGCGGCCAAGGGCCGCGAGCCGATGGCGACCCTGGCCCGGCACCGGCGGTTCGACGGCAAGGTGTGGTTCGGGGTCAACCTGATCCCGGACGACCCGGGCGCGGAGATCACCGTCGGTGACCCGGTCGAGGTGCTCGACGCCGTCGACCCGGCCTGCGGCCCGCCGCGCTGACCCGACCGGCGACGGATCGTCCCGGCCCGTCGGTATCGTCGGGTTCGGGTCGCCCGTCCGGGTGGCCGGACCGGGCGAGGGGGAGGCTGGGTTGAACGACGCCGGCCCGCCCCGACGCCCGCGCCGCGGCCCGCCGCACGGACGCTCCGCCGTGCCGCCGCCGGCGTCTCCGCCCGCCGCACCGCGCCCGCCGTCGGGTCCGCCGCGCCCTGCCGGCCCGGACCCCGCGCGAGCCCCGGGACCGGGCGGCGCCCGGCCCGCCCCGTCGGACCAGCGCGGCCCGGGACGGGGCGGACCCCCGCGCGTCGCCGGCCGGGGTCCCGCGTCGCCGTCCGCGCCGCCGGCCCCGCCCACCGGGCGTTCCGCGCCGCCCGCACCGCGCGTCGTCCCGCCCCGCCGCGGCCCGGCGTTACCCCCGGCCGCCCCACGGCCGGTCCCACCGGCCGACGACCGCGTGGACGCCGACCGGCGCCGGGACGAGGCATCGCAGGCGCCGGAGGTGCTCCACCCCGCCCAGCGACCCCTGCCCTCCCGCCGCGGCGTCCGCCGGAGCGGCCCGCCCCCGCGACGCGGAGCGGCGGTCCCGGAACCCCGGCCGGAGGTCGGCCGCCCCTCGCGCCGCCCGATCGGGCCGCAGGTCGCGGCGCTGCGGGAACGGCTGCGCCGGCTGCGACCGCAGCGGCCACCGGGGACCCCGCCGCCGTCGACCCGGGCCCGGCTGCGCAGGGTGCTGCGCTGGGCGCTGGTCGCCCAGACCGTCCCGCTGGTCCTGGTACTGCTGTTCACGCTGGTCAACCCGCCGTACACGATGTTCCGGCTGTGGAACTTCGGGCCGACCGTCGCGCAGTGGACCGACGCCGAGCACGTGTCGCGCAACTTCCTGGTCGTGGTGATGGGGCAGGAGGACCAGCAGTTCCCGGAGCGGACGCTCGCCGTCGACTACGGGATGCAGTGGGCGCGCGTCCAGGCGTACCTGGACGGCACCGACGACCCGTCCGGGTCGACGATCACCCAGCAGACCTCGAAGAACCTGTTCCTGTGGGCCGGTCGTTACCCGCCGCTCGAACCGCTCCGCAAGGCACTGGAGATCCCGCCGGCCGAGACGATGGAGATCGTCATGTCCAAGCGGCGGATCCTGGAGATCTACGTCAACGTCGCGCAGTTCGCGCCGCGCGTCTACGGCGTCTGCGCCGCGTCCTGGTACTACTTCGGCAAGTCCAGCCGCTCGCTCAGCGTCGACGAGTCCGCCCAGCTCGTCGGGCTGCTGCCGTCCCCGCTGCACGTCGAGCGCGCCCCCGGAGGTGGCATGCGCTTCCTCGGCGACGCCAACGGCAACGGCGTCGCCGACCCCGGCGAGCGCGGCTGGATCAGCGCGAAGGGCTACTGGCACGCCCGCGAGCGCGCCCCGCGCTGGTACGCCCAGATGGGCGGGCTCGCCGCGACCGAGGGCATCGGCATCGCGGGCAACGCCTCCGACCTGCCCGCCGCCGACGACCCGTGCCGCGAGCCCCCGGCCGCGCTGGCCGACCTCGACTGACCCGGCCCCGTCACGCCCCGGTGCGCAGCGCGGCGAGACGTTGCAGGACCGCGGCCATCTCCTGCGGGTCGGCGACCCGGTACCCGGCGGCGGTGTCGCCGTCGCCGACCTTGATCCCGACGTCGCCGTCGCCCAGCACCCGGAACGCGGTCTCGTCGGTGACGTCGTCGCCGCCGAACAGCACCGCGTCGACGCCCAGCGCTGCCCGCAGCGCGTCGACCGCGGACCCCTTCGTCGTCTCGACGACCGCCAGGTCCAGCACGTCCTTGCCGGCGGTGGCGTCCACCCCGTCCCGGACCCAGTCGGCGCGGACCCGTTCCAGCAGGGCCGTCCCGGCGGCCGGGTCCATCCCGCGCACGTGCACCGCACCGCCCGCGGGCTTGGTCTCCAGCCGCGCCCCGGGAGTCCCGTCGACCACGGCGCGCAGGCCGTCGAGCAGCGTCGCGCGCCGCTGCTCCTGCTCGGCGGTGAGGAGGCCGCCGCGGCCGAGCAACGCGCCGAGCTCGTCGTCGTACTCGGCGCCGTGGCTGCCCACCAGCCCGACCGGCGGGCCGAACCCGGAGACGGCCGCGAGGTCGTCGCGGCCACGCCCGGACAGCATCACCACGGTCGTGTCGTCGAGCGCGGCGAGACGACGGACGGCGTCGGCGGCGGCCGGCAGCGGCCGGGACGCCGACGGGTCGTCGACCAGCGGGGCCAGCACGCCGTCGAAGTCGAGCGCGACGAGCAGCCGCGGCACCCGGGCGAGGCGGGTCAGCGCGTCGTCGAGGCTCACTGCTCCACCCGGATCCCGAGCGCCTCCAGGAACGAGGTCGCCCAGCGGTCGACGTCGTGGTCGAGGACCTGTCTGCGCAGGGTGCGCATCCGTTTCCTGCCCTCCTCGGCGTTCATGGTCAGCGCCGCGTACAGCGCCTCCTTGACGCCGTCGGTGTCGTGCGGGTTCACCAGCAGGGCACTGGTCAGCTCGATCGCGGCGCCGGCGAACTCGGACAGCACGAGACAGCCGCCGTCGTCCGGGCGGCAGGCGACGTACTCCTTGGCGACGAGGTTCATGCCGTCGCGCAGCGGGGTCACGAGCATGACGTCGGCGGCGAGGAAGAACGCGGCAAGCTCCTCGCGCGGCAGCGACCGGTGCAGGTAGTGCACCGCCGGGTGCCCGACGCGGGCGAACTCGCCGTTGATCCGCCCGACGGCCTGCTCGATGTCGGCGCGCATCTGCTGGTAGTGCTCGACCCGCTCGCGCGACGGCGTCGCCAGCTGGATCATGACGGCGTCGTCCACGGTCACCCGCTGCTCCTCCAGGAGTTCGTGGAAGGCGCGCAGCCGGACGTCGATGCCCTTGGTGTAGTCGAGCCGGTCGACGCCCAGGACGATCTTGCGCGGGCTGCCCAGCTCCTCGCGGATCTGCGCGGCGCGCTTCTCCACCTCGGGGGTGCGGGCCAGCTCGTCGAGCCGGTGCGAGTCGATCGAGATCGGGAAGGCGCCGAGCCGGATACGCCGGCCGCCGTGGCGGAGCACCTCGGGGTCGCGCTCGGAGACGGCCCCGGCGAGCTCCTGGGCGAGCCAGTGGAAGTTGCGGACGCCGCCGTCGGTGTGGAAGCCGACCAGGTCCGCGCCGAGCAGCCCCTCCATGATCCGGGTCCGCCACGGCAGCTGGCGGAACAGCTCGACCGGCGGGAACGGGATGTGCAGGAAGAAGTCGATCCGCAGGTCCGGGCGCAGCTCGCGCAGCTTCCCCGGGACGAGCTGCAGCTGGTAGTCCTGCACCCAGACCGTCGCGCCGTGCGCGGCGATCTTCGCGACCTCCTCGGCGAAGCGCTGGTTCACCGCGGTGTAGGCGCGCCACCAGTGCCGGTGGAACTGCGGCGGCGCGACGACGTCGTGGTAGAGCGGCCACAGCGTGCCGTTGGAGAAGCCCTCGTAGTAGTCGGTGACCTCGCTCGCGGTGAGCGTCACCGGGAACAGCGACAGGCCGTCCTCGGCGAAGGGCTCGACCTCGGCGTCGGCGACGCCCGGCCAGCCGACCCAGGCGCCCTCCCGGGCCCGCAGGGTCGGCTCCAGCGCCGTGACCAGGCCGCCCGGGCTGCGTCGCCAGGTGGTGCTGCCGTCCGGGTGCCGCTCCAGGTCCACGGGGAGCCTGTTGGCCACCACCACCAGATCCGCCGCCGACACCGGTTCCCCTGTGGACACACGCCCTCCTCGACGCTCGACCCTCGCGCCGACCCTACTTCGGATCGGCGCCGTCGGCCGTGCCGTCCGACACCGGGGAGCCGACGGCCGCTCCGCCGGTGGGTGAGTTCTCGGCCCCGCCGGGCCGGTCCTCCGGGCGGCGGCGCGGGCTGGCCACGAACTGCCCCAGGGCGACGCCCGCGGCCAGCGCCAGCCCGACGGCCAGCGCGATCGTGATCGTCACCAGTCCCTCGGACGGCCCCTCGATCGCCAGCTGGTAGAAGCCGCGGTAGGCGGCCAGACCGGGCAGCAGCGGTGTGACCCCGGCGAGGGTGACGACCATCGGCGGGGTCTGGGTGCCCCGGCGCAGCAGGCCCGCCGCCAGGCCGACGACGAGCGCAGCGGCCCCGGTCGCCGGCACCTGCCCGAGCCCGGCGTTCTGCGTGAGCAGGCCGTAGACGAGCCAGCTCGACGCGCCGACCGCGCCCGCGATCGGCAACGACCGCAGTGGCGCGTACCCGGCGAGCGCGTAGAACGCCGCCGCCAGCGCACCGGAGACCAGCGACAGCCCGAACTGGCCGGGACCGGACGGCAGGTCCCCGGACACCTCGATCTGGGTGCCCATCGCGAGCCCCAGCTGCAGCCCCAGCACGACGCCGGTCAGCAGCCCCGCCGACAGCAACGAGATCTCCACCATGCGCGCGGCCGCGGTCAGGTAGTAACCGGTCAGCGCGTCCTGCACGGTCGAGACCACACTCAGCCCGGACAGCAGCACCGTGATGCCGGCCGCGACGACGTAGGACGCCCGGGTGCCCGGCGGGAACACCTCCAGCTGCACCAGGGCCACCGTCGAGGCGGTGACGAGGAACCCGCCGACCACCTGCTGGAAGAACGCCGCGACCCCGCGCCGCGCCAGCACCCGTCCGATCCGGTCGATGATCGCGGTGGTGACGAACGCCGTCGTCGCGGTCAGCGGGCCGCCGCCGAGCAGCAGGGCGATCGACGCGGCCAGCGCGGCCCAGCCGAACGTCGCCACCCAGCGCGGGTACGGGTGCGGATGCCGCACCACCTCCGACACCTTCGACGACGCCGCCCGCACGTCGAGCCGCCCCGCCTCGACCTCGCGGATGATCTCCTCGGTCTCGGCCAGCCGGGAGAGGTCGAGCGTCCGGTAGCGGACCAGCCGCATCGTCGTCACCGGCTGCGCGGCGTTGCCCCGGTGGCAGCACATGGTGATCGAGGTGAACGTGATGTCCACGTCGACGGCGGGCAGACCCGCCAGGTTGGCCAGCCGCAGCATGGTCGCCGTGACCTCGTCGACCGACTCGCCGGAGGACAGCGCGATCTCACCGATCCGCATGCAGAGGTCCAGGACCTCCTGCACGCGGGCGTCGTCGGGGACCTGCGGGCCGAGCATGAGCATCGGCACCGTCGACGGACCCGGGGTGAGCAGCCGTCTCGCGTCACGCCGCAGCGCGCCGCGCAACCGCCGCGCGAACCGGTCGGCCGGCGGCGTTCCCTCGGCCACGGGTCACTCCCTCCGTCGGTGCTGTCCGCACCAGGCTAGGGGCGGGCCGACGGCGCCCTGCCCGGCCCCACACCCGGCGTCGGCGGGGGCGGGCGGGAGGGTCGTGACGGTGCCGGGGCGTTAGGCTGTGGTCCCTCGCCGGTGTAGCTCAGTGGTAGAGCAACCGCCTTGTAAGCGGTAGGTCGTCGGTTCGATCCCGACCTCCGGCTCCAGGTCCGAACAGCGGAAACGCTCGGATCCTCGAGCCTGCGACGTGGAGCCATGGGTCGTGCGAACGGGTCCTGCTCGCCGGCTCGCGGCGGACGGGGCGACCGCTTTCATCCCATTCGCGACGCGGCGAGGCAGAACCCCGGGCGTGGGTCCAGCCGCGACGAATCTAGGTGTTGCTGGCCATGACGTTGCCGACGTTGGATGGCGTTGTCCGGTCACCCTGTGTGGGGTCCCATAGCCCGGTCGCGGAGCCGGCCCGTAGGTGGTCGCCGTAGAAGCCGACCTTGAGGCTTATTCAGGCTCCGTCAGGTAAGTGCGTAGAAGATGAGTCCGATGACTGCCGAGATCGTCGTTTTAAATGTGGCGTAGGGTCGGCGGTAGTCTGTGTGGAGAACTTTCCACGACTTGATATGGGCGATGACTCGCTCGATGGTGGCGCGTGTGCGGTTGAGGCTCTTGTTGAATGTTTTCTGCCAGTCGAGAAGTTCCCGGCCGGGTTGTTTTTTGAACGGGGTGAGCATGCCGCGCCCGATGTAGCCTTTATCGCCGATCGGTGGGTATGTGGCGAGGTGGTCGAGGGCGCCGGATTGGTCGAGGCAATGTAGGTCGTGTCGGGAGCCTGGGGTCGGGTCGGAGATCCACGACAGCTGCCCTTCCAGGGTGGCTGCGACCTGGACGACGACGCCGGTGGTGCGATGCTTGCCCGACCACAGACCTGGTACGGCGGTCCATGACCAGCAGGGCAGCAGGGTTCCGTCGATGATGTACTGCCGATCGGCACGAAGCTCCTCCGCAGTCGGAACTACACTCCGCAGCGCCTGCGCCAGCAACGGTGTCACCCCCGCGATCGCTCGACTGACCGTCGACTGCGACACCCCGTAGGTTTCCGCCAACTCCCACTGCACACGATTCCCGCGCAGATACGCCAACGTGATCACCACCGACCAGAACAATCCCAGAATCGGCGGCCAAGGCCGTCGCAGGCCAGTCGCGTTCCGCTGATCCTGCTCATGCACCAGAGCGGCAAGATCCTGAATCTCATCACGCCGAAAGCCAGTGGTATAGTACATACTGCGACAGCCCATTCATCTCGGATTGATTCGACAAACCAATCTTCGCGATGGACGGGCTGTCGCCCAACCCGACACGCCGGGCTAGATCGTTATTTCACGGGCCCTGAATAAGCCTCCTTCCACTGGATCAGGGCGCGGGATTGCTCGAGAGCCTCAATCTGGCCCTCGATGCGATGCAGGTGCGCGTCGAGGATCCGTAGGCGTTCGTTCTCGTTGCCTGGCCCCTGTCGGACCAGCGCGGCGAGTTGGGCGAGGTCCGTGAGGGGCATGCCTGATTCGCGGAGCTTGACGCCGTATCGGAGCCACTCGATATCGGCGGCAGTATATGTTCGTCGGCCGTCGGCTGTCCGTCGTACGGGGCTGACGAGCAGGTTCTCACGCTCGTAGTACCGCAACGCGTGCACACTAAGCCCTGTCCGTTCAGCGACCTCACCGATCGTGAACATCTCCTGGGCCTGTCCCGATTCACTCATGCGACCCTCTTTCGCCCTTGACCTAGAGGGAACTCTAACTCCTACGTTGGCGGCATGACAGCGAATGTGCAGGCACCTCTCGACTCCGGATTCACCGCCACGTCCACGACCGATGACGTGATGGCGGGTGTCGATCTGGGGGGCGCGACGGCGATGGTCACGGGCGGATACTCGGGCCTGGGTCTGGAAACAACCCGTGCCCTAGTGAAGGCGGGTGCGCGCGTGCTAGTGCCCGCGCGGCGTCCCGAGCTCGCCCACGAACGACTTGGACACCTCAGCAACGTCACTGAGCCTTTCCCAACCTGTTTGTGCTGGTCAGGGGTGTGAGGTGCGTGGCTTGTCGTGAGATGGGTGGGGCTCCTGGTAGACGGATAGCTGTCGCGCCACCGCCTACCGAGGAGCCCCGCGTGTTGTCCTACCCATCCGGGATGTCGATGTCCACTCGCACGGTTCGTGTCCTGGCCGGGCTGCTGCGCGGACATCGTCGCCGGATCGGGACCCGGTGGCGGCTCCTGACCCCGGCCCGTCAGGCCCTGCTCGTGCTCGCGCACCTACGTAAGGGCGAGACCTACACCGACCTGGCCAGCGGATTCAGAGTCGGGAAGTCCACGGTGTCCCGGTATGTCGCCGAGGCGATCGGGCTGCTCGCTGCGCTCGCGCCGACCCTGGAGCAGGCCATCACGGTCGCGGCCGGGAAGGCGTTCGTGATCCTGGACGGGACGCTGCTGCGTATCGACCGGGTCGGCATGGGCTCGGGCTATGACCGGGCGTTCTATAGCGGGAAGCACAAGTGTCACGGGCTGAATGTGCAGGTCATCGCCGACCCCGCGGGTCGGCTGGTGTGGATCTCCCCGCCGCTACCGGGGGCACGGCACGACATGGGCGCTGCCCGGATCCACGGGATCATCGACGCGGTCAACACCACCGGGGTGCGGGCGGTCGCTGACACCGCCTACCAGGGCGGCGGTCCCGCGATCACCGTCCCGCACCGACGCCGACGCCGCGATCTCGACACCGGCCCCTGTCAGCGAATCAGAAGGCCGTCAACGCCGCTCACGCCCGACGGCGGGCACCGGGTGAGCGGGTCAACGCCGAGCTGAAGAACTGGAAGATCCTCCGCAAGATCCGCTCCAGCCCCTCCCAGGCTGCTCAGCTCGTCGCAGCGATCCAGACCCTCATGATCACCACCGCCTGACCAGCACAAACAGGTTGGGAAAGGCTCACTGTGATGCACATGGACCTGGCGGACCTCGCGAGCGTACGCGCGGCCGCCGAGCAGTTGGGCGCGTCCGAGTCGCGGCTCGACGTGCTGATCACTGCAGCCGGGGTGATGGCTTCTCCCGTGCGGCGCGTCGGACCGGGTTGGGAGAGCCAGTTCGCGATCAACCACCTCGGCCACTTCGTCCTCGTGAACCTGCTGCTCCCGCTACTTGCGAATGCGGACGGAGCGCGAGTGGTGTCGTACTCCTCTGCGGGACACCACCTCTCCGACATCAGGTGGGACGACATGGCCTTCGAGCGCGGCTACGACAAGTGGCTCGCCTATGGGCAGTCGAAGACCGCCAACGCGCTGTTCGCCGTCCACCTCGACGCGATCGCGAAGGACAAGGGCATCCGCGCGTTCTCCCTGCACCTTGGGAGCATCTTCACCGAGCTCCAGCGCGACATCACGCCGGAAGAAGGGGTCGCGCTGGGATGGACCGACGCAGAGGGCAACGTCATCGCGCCCGGACTCAAGACGCCCAGCCAGGGCGCGGCGACCGGCCTCTGGGCGGCGACGTCACCGGACCTCGCCAACCATGGTGGGGCCTACTGCGAGAACTGTGACATCGCGCCGCTCGCCAGTCCAGACGGCTCGATGGACGACGGTGGCGTACGCCACTACGCCGTCGACCCGGCCAACGCCGAACGACTCTGGGAAGTGTCGGCCCAGATGACCGCCATCGAAGGTGCGTCCGCGGGTAGATGACGCACGCGAACGCCCCGCTGTCTATCGAGGGACGCCGTCGACTGATCGATCGATGCCGCACCCGCCTGATTGGTCACGGCTCTTCCGAGATGGGGAACTCGCGCTACGGAATTCACAAAGGGTCAGTCGCTACAAGCAGTTCGGATACCTCGGGCTCGTGTATCGCTCGTCAACGTCGCTACAACAATCGACCGCGACCGACGCGCCTGTGTGGTTCTCACCGCCTGACGAACGACGTCCTGAACCGAGTGATCATCATTGTGGTGGTTTCCGCGGTCGTGGGGAGCGTCGTGTTGGTGCAACGCCGACACGATCGATCCCGACCTTCGATCCGTACGCCGGGCCCGATCATGTCGTCTGATGTGATTTGGGCGGAGATGCTCGGCGATCTCCGGATCCGGATGGGAACGGCATACTCCGGCCCGGTTCGCCGCTGGAACAGTCCGGCGCGCTCAGGCGGTGGAAGCACTTGCCTCGATGAGTTCGCTGAATACCTCGGAGGGTTTCTTCCAGTCGAAGATTTTACGTGGTCGGTCGTTGATGTCGGCGGCGATCATGGACAGGTAGGTGGGGTCGGAGGGGATCTCCACGCCTTTGGGGAGGTACTCGCGCACGATGCGGTTGAGGTTCTCGTTGCTGCCGCGCTGCCAGGGAGAGCGCGGGCGAGCGAAGTAGACCGGCATCGAGCCCTTGGACACCACGTGGTGGGCGGCCATCTCGGCCCCGCAGTCCCAGGTCAGCGAGCGGCGCATCACCTCGGGGAGCCCAGCGGTCGCAGCGACCACCGCCCGGGTCACAGTGTGGGAGTCACGCCCGTGCAGCGGGACCAGGACCAGGAACCGCGAAGTGCGCTCCACCAGCGTCGCTACCGCGGTCTTACCTGCTTTACCGATGACCAGGTCGCCCTCCCAGTGCCCGGGCACCGCCCGCCCCTCAGCCTCAGTAGGTCGTTCATCGATGTAGGTCGGTTCGACGATCCGGGGAGCAGATGGAGGCCTACCGCCGCCACGACGGGCCTGACTTCGGTCACTTGTCTTAGAGCGTGTTTGGAAATGGTGGGTGTGTCGGGATGGTCGACACGGCTGGGGTGCTCCATCGTGGTCGGCATGCAGGAACGACCGCGCCGGTACCCCTCGGACACCAGTGATGCCCAGTGGGTGGTGATCGAGCCGTTGTTACCGCCGCTCGCGCGGCGGGGGCGGCCTGTTGCTCATGCTCGTCGGGACGTGCTGGACGCGATCTTGTATGTCGTGCGGACCGGGTGTGCCTGGCGGGCGTTGCCGGTGGACTTCCCGCCCTGGCAGACCGTCTACTGGTACTTCAACCAGTGGGAACAGCAGAAGGTCACCGAGAAGATCCTCCCGGTCGTGCGGGGGCAGTTACGTATCGCCGAGGGCCGTGATCCGGAGCCGAGTGCGGGGATCATCGATTCCCAGTCGGTCAAGGGCGCCGACACCGTCGGCCAGGACTCCCGCGGCTACGACGCCGGGAAGAAGACAGGCGGACGGAAACGGTTCATCGTGACCGACACCCTCGGTCTGCTGCTGACCACGATGGTGTGCTCGGCCTCGGTACAGGACCGCGACGGCGCCAAGCCGATCCTGCTCAACCTCTACCTGCGCACCAGGGTGCGGTTCGTCTACGCCGACGCCGGCTTCGCCGGGCGACTGCTCGACTGGGCCGCCACGATCCTGCAGACAACGATCGAGATCATCCGCAAGCCACCCGAGCAGCGCGGATTCACCGTCCTCCCACGAAGGTGGGTGGTCGAACGGACCCTGGCCTGGCTCACCGCACACCGACGCCTGGCCCGAGACTACGAACGCCACCCCACCACATCCGAAGCCATGATCCGCTGGGCCGCGATCAACACCATCACCCGCCGCATCGCCCGTGGATACCCCGCCACCCGCCAGCAGAAACACACGACACCCTCAACCCACTAGAATTTCCAAACACGCTCTCAGTGCCTCGCCGATCGGAACGCTGTCGAGAACGGCGAGCCGGGACACGAGGTGTGGGGTGTCCATCGCCATGCGGAACGCCACGTACGAGCCTCGGTCGTGGCCGACGACGGCGGCATCCTTGTGTCCGAGCCGTCCGAGCAGCCGGCTCATGTCGGCTGCCATTGCTCGCTTGGAGTACGGCGCATGGTCATGGGTTGTGGGTGGCTTGGACGACGCGCCGTAGCCGCGTAGGTCAGGGCAGATCACGGTGTATCCGGCATCGACCAGCAGCGGGGCGACGCGGTGCCAGGTCGCCGCAGTACGGGGATGGCCGTGCAGCAGCAACACGGCAGGACCGTCTCCGCCGTAGCGCACTCTCAGGGCGACGTCGCCGACCGTAATCCGCTCGTCGGTGAAGTCCCGAAAGAAGCTCCCCGGCGTCCCGTACCTCATCCGTTCATCGTTGCCGATACTTCACCGCGCGGCTCGGTGCCGCCGTAGGTCGCCACTGGGCCGGAGGCGGGAACCTCCGGCCGGTCAGGGCCGATGTGACGACGTGAAGAATGGCCTCACCGGGCGGACGGACCGGTATCGGGTCGGTCAGATCGGTTGTCCCGGCGGCGCCGCACGAGTGCAGTCACCATTCCTGCGACGGCGACGAACCCGGCCATCACGCCCACCAGCAGGGAGGCGCGCTCAGGCGGTCGTAGCACTTGATCTTGTTGTTCGGCGAGGAACAGGATCATGACGTGCGGAAACTGTTGACTTTGGCTGATCGGGAGGAGATCTCCCGGGGTTGGCCGCTGGCCGGCGGTTGTGCGACATCGCTGCGGTGGTGGGGCGGGATCGGTCGGTGATCTCTCGTGAGGTCGCCCGTCACGGCGGCCGGGCCGGCTACCGGGCGGGGCCGGCTGAGGAAGCGGCGCGGGTCGGGCGGTCCCGGCCGAAGATGTTCGCGGTGGACCGGTCACCGCGGCTGCGGGAAGTAGTGACCGGGTTGTTGCAGATCGGCTGGTCCCCGGCCTCGATCGCGGGCCGTCTGCCCCGGCTCTATCCGACCGACGAGACTTACCGGGTGTCTCACGAGGCGATCTACCAGTGGGTCTATGCCACCCCGGTGTCCACCCTGGCTCGCGAGTTGATCGCGTTACGGACCCGCCGGACCGCCCGTCCTGACTTTGGTCACCCGAGCCTGGTTTCGCAGCTTGTACTGCGCTGAGCTGCGGTGATGTGTTTGCGCGGGAGCGGTGTGAGGCACTAATTCGGTGCTCTACGCTCGGTCAGGTGGCGTGGGTGAGGCGGGTACGGACGGCCTCCGGGGCGACCGCGGTCCAGATCGCCGAGTCCGTGCAGGGCCATCGACGGATCGTGGCCCATGTCGGGTCAGCGCACACCGAGGCCGAGCTGGGCCTGCTGGTCGAGCAGGCCCGTGGGCTGATCGACGACGCTGCACAGCAGGCCCTGGATCTGGGCGTCGCGCCGTCACCCCGGCGGGCCGAGCTGATCGCGCCCACCGCGGCCGGCGGTGCCACGCAGGAGGGGCTGTTCGGCCAGATGCCGCGGCGCGCCCCGAGCACCACAACCCGGCGGGTGGGTGCGCCGCAGGTGATCACGACCGGGTCGCGGGTGCTGTTCGACATCCTCGCCGAGGTCTACGCGGGCCTCGGGTTCGCAGAGGTCGCTGATGACACGTTCCGCGACCTGGTGATCGCCCGGATCGTCGAGCCCACGTCCATCCTGGACACCGGTCGGGTGCTGGCCGGTCTGGGCGTCACCGCGGCGAGCGAAAAGACGATGCGCCGCACCCTGCTGCGCTGCACCGGGCGCAGCTACCGCGACGAGATCGCGAGGGCCTGCTTCACCCACGCCCGTGGCAGTGGGGATGTGTCGTTGTGTCTCTACGACGTCACCACCCTCTACTTCGAGGCGGAGAAGGAGGACGACCTGCGCAAGGTCGGGTTCTCCAAGGAACGCCGGGTCGACCCGCAGGTCGTCGTCGGGCTGCTGGTCGATCGCGCAGGGTTCCCCCTCGAGATCGGCTGTTTCGAGGGCAACAAGACCGAGACCGCGACGATCCTGCCGATCATCGAGGCCTTCCGGGCCCGACACCAGCTGCCGGTCGAGCCGGGCGGGATGGTCGTGGTCGCCGACGCAGGGATGCTCTCGGCCGCGAACCTGCGCGACCTCGACGAGGCCGGCCTGCGGTTCATCGTCGGCTCCCGACTCACCAAGGCCCCGGTTGACCTGGAGTCGCACTTCCACTGGCACGGCGACGCCTTCGTCGACGGGCAGATCATCGACACCCTCACACCACGCGACCGCCGCACCGGGCGCAGCGAGAACAGCCCGAAGGTCAAGGCCGAGCCCGTCTGGAACCCCAACCAGCATCCGGGATCCTGGCGGGCGGTCTGGGCCTACTCCACGAAGCGGGCCGTCCGGGACCGGCGCACGTTGACCCTGCAGGAGAACCGGGCCCGCGAGGTCATCGCCGGCGAGAAGCCCGCGCGCACACCGCGGTTCGTCAAGGTCACCAACGGCTCCCGCGCCCTGGACGAGGCCTCCTTGGCTCGGGCATACCGGTTGGTCGGGTTGAAGGGCTACGTGACCAACATCCCGGCCGGCGGCGCAGCGGCCGGGGAGATCATCGGCGACTACCACGACCTCTGGCACGTCGAGCAGTCCTTCCGGATGAGCAAAACCGACCTACGCGCCCGCCCGATGTTCCACCACCAACGCCAGTCCATCGAAGCGCACCTGACCATCGTGTTCACCGCCCTCGCAGTCGCCCGCGAGATCCAGAACCGCACCGGGCTCACCATCCGCAACGTCGTCCGCCAGCTCCGACCACTGCGCTCGGCCACCATCGCCATCAACGGCACCCAGCAGACCTTCCCGCCCGCCGTCCCCGCCGACAAACAGGCCCTCCTCGACGCGCTCCGTCAGCCCGCGGCGAAGCACTAAGAGCGTGTTTGGAAATTCTAGTGGGTTGAGGGTGTCGTGTGTTTTCTGCTGGCGGGTGGCGGGGTATCCACGGGCGATGCGGCGGGTGATGGTGTTGATCGCGGCCCAGCGGATCATGGCTTCGGATGTGGTGGGGTGGCGTTCGTAGTCTCGGGCCAGGCGTCGGTGTGCGGTGAGCCAGGCCAGGGTCCGTTCGACCACCCACCTTCGTGGGAGGACGGTGAATCCGCGCTGCTCGGGTGGCTTGCGGATGATCTCGATCGTTGTCTGCAGGATCGTGGCGGCCCAGTCGAGCAGTCGCCCGGCGAAGCCGGCGTCGGCGTAGACGAACCGCACCCTGGTGCGCAGGTAGAGGTTGAGCAGGATCGGCTTGGCGCCGTCGCGGTCCTGTACCGAGGCCGAGCACACCATCGTGGTCAGCAGCAGACCGAGGGTGTCGGTCACGATGAACCGTTTCCGTCCGCCTGTCTTCTTCCCGGCGTCGTAGCCGCGGGAGTCCTGGCCGACGGTGTCGGCGCCCTTGACCGACTGGGAATCGATGATCCCCGCACTCGGCTCCGGATCACGGCCCTCGGCGATACGTAACTGCCCCCGCACGACCGGGAGGATCTTCTCGGTGACCTTCTGCTGTTCCCACTGGTTGAAGTACCAGTAGACGGTCTGCCAGGGCGGGAAGTCCACCGGCAACGCCCGCCAGGCACACCCGGTCCGCACGACATACAAGATCGCGTCCAGCACGTCCCGACGAGCATGAGCAACAGGCCGCCCCCGCCGCGCGAGCGGCGGTAACAACGGCTCGATCACCACCCACTGGGCATCACTGGTGTCCGAGGGGTACCGGCGCGGTCGTTCCTGCATGCCGACCACGATGGAGCACCCCAGCCGTGTCGACCATCCCGACACACCCACCATTTCCAAACACGCTCTC
>NZ_JAHLJA010000042.1:0-50346 GCF_020496245.1 Pseudonocardia sp. ICBG601
CCCCTGAGCGGGGCACAACCACCGCCGGTCTCGACGTTGTCGTCACGCAGCCGAGGTCTCCTGAACCGAGGTCTCCTGAACTGCTGCGGAGCTAGTGGCCCCCTTCTCGACTGAGGCTTCGGCGTCTGGGGTCGCGCGGCTTCCCCTCGCCCGCTTCTTCCTCACCGATGTATCGGTCGGGGAAGAAGCGGACGAGGGTTCTTGGGCGGATGCTGCGGCGGTCTGCGCGTCGGGGGCGGTGGTCTGCGCGTCGGGGGCCGGGTCAGGGGCGACTTTGACTGCCGTTCGTAAAGGGATGCGCTTGCCTGCGGCCGGGGTCTTCTTCGTGGCCATGGGGGTCTCCGATCCGTGCTGGTCAGCGGGTGGCGAGCCCAACGAGGGCGAATGCCTCGCGGGTGAGGTTCCGGTATTCGGATTCGGCTGCTCGTGCGGCGAGGGTCTTCGGGCCTCCGATGTTGAGGACGCTGGTCATGCGCTCGCGCGCGCTCCGGTAAGGGGTCCGTCGCTCGGCGATGATGGTGTCGGCGACCTGGAACTCGTAGTCGTCCCGAAGTTGTTTCTGCAGGTCGAGTACGCGGCCGGGAGCTCCGGTCGCGGAGGTCTTCATCCCGGCGGTGCCTGCTCTGGTGATGGCGAGCAGATACGGGATGGGCAGTCCTGTCTCGATCATGCGGATGATCGGGGTGAGGTCCATCAGCTCGGGAGGGCTCGGGACCAAGAGAGCGTCAGCGATGTAGGCGCCGGGTTCGCCGAGCATCGCGTGAAGAGCTGGCGGGCTTGTTTGAGGGAAGTCGATGACGATGAGGTCGTAGCGATCCTCATGCTCTCGGACTCCGTGGAGGTCGTTGAAGTCCCGACCGTCGGCGAAGTCGAGTCCGCTGAATTGGCCTTCTTCGACCCAGTCCAGGGTGCTGCGGGTCGGGTCGGTATCGACGAGGAGGGTGCGGCGGCCGTGGACCTGGGTGGTGATCGCCGCGATGTGTGTCGCGGTGGTCGTTTTACCGACCCCCCCTTTGGGGGAACCGATCGCAAGAATAGCCATGCCCTCACACTACTACGTAGCTACTGAACGAACAAGTCGGTAGCTACGTAGTAGAACATCCCTGGTTCTGCTGGTCACGGCGCCTGTTCGCTGTGACCAGCAGAACCAGGCTGGAGCACGCAGACGCCGCCTCCGGCGGCGCTGTAGCGGTTTCTGGGCCGAGGTAGTCGAGGTCTCGACTCTTACTCCTCACTCACGAAGCCCGCGGAGGAAAGAGGGGCGCCGGGTGGGGGGGCGCCGCTGGAACGCTGAGCTCTAGAGCCGCTGGTGACGAAGCGAGGCGGCGCAGCGGCCGCACGCGGCAGTGCAGCCACATCCCGGCGACCAGCACAGGGGGGAGGCGGGCTCGTGATGACCGATGACAGGAGCCGTCCCTCCTGTCATCGGTCCTGTCATTCTCGTTTTCGCAGGTCAGCGCCTCAATGACAGGGGTGACAGCAGTGACAGGCCCGGCAAATTTTTATAACACCTCTACATGGTGACCTGGGTCACTTGATGATGGCGACCCTCTGTCTCTTTTTCTCCTCTACTAAAAATCGGCTTGCTCCTGTCATTGCCGTCATCCTGTCATCGCCTCATCGTTTCCGCAGGTCAGAGGGTGGGCTTGAGCGATGACAGGAGAGTGACAGGAGCCCAGGCTCCTGTCACTCTCCTGTCATCGGCCTTGCTTTTTGTCTGGTATGTCCTGGTATGTCTGGTTCGTCTTCCGTCGCGGCGCCGGGGGCTTTTTCCTCCGCGGGGCTGTTTGGTCGTAAAGGAGAGCAGCGCCCGGCCGGGCGGCGGCGGGAGAGTCAGTGGCCGGGGAGTTCGTGGCGTCCTTCGGTGATGTCGGCGGTGACGGCGACGATGAGGTCGGGGTCGACGAGCAGGCGGCGCACTGCGGCTCGGGTGACGTGTTGGGGGCGCAGCCGGGAGCGGCCGCGGTGGCGGCCGGTCTCACGGGCGATCTTCTGGGTGAGTCGTTCCAGCCGGGCCGATTCGGAGGCGACGAGATCGAGGGTGGCTCGGGTGATGTCCCCTGAGCGGGGCACAACCACCGCCGGTCTCGACGTTGTCGTCACAGCAGCCGAGGTCTCCTGAACCGAGGTCTCCTGAACTGCTGCGGAGCTAGTGGCCCCCTTCTCGACTGAGGGGCTTCGGCGGTCTGGGGTCGCGCGGCTTCCCCTCGCCCGCTTCTTCCTCACCGATGTATCGGTCGGGGAAGAAGCGGACGAGGGTTCTTGGGCGGATGCTGCGGCGGTCTGCGCGTCGGGGGCGGTGGTCTGCGCGTCGGGGGCCGGGTCAGGGGCGACTTTGACTGCCGTTCGTAAAGGGATGCGCTTGCCTGCGGCCGGGGTCTTCTTCGTGGCCATGGGGGTCTCCGATCCGTGCTGGTCAGCGGGTGGCGAGCCCAACGAGGGCGAATGCCTCGCGGGTGAGGTTCCGGTATTCGGATTCGGCTGCTCGTGCGGCGAGGGTCTTCGGGCCTCCGATGTTGAGGACGCTGGTCATGCGCTCGCGCGCGCTCCGGTAAGGGGTCCGTCGCTCGGCGATGATGGTGTCGGCGACCTGGAACTCGTAGTCGTCCCGAAGTTGTTTCTGCAGGTCGAGTACGCGGCCGGGAGCTCCGGTCGCGGAGGTCTTCATCCCGGCGGTGCCTGCTCTGGTGATGGCGAGCAGATACGGGATGGGCAGTCCTGTCTCGATCATGCGGATGATCGGGGTGAGGTCCATCAGCTCGGGAGGGCTCGGGACCAAGAGAGCGTCAGCGATGTAGGCGCCGGGTTCGCCGAGCATCGCGTGAAGAGCTGGCGGGCTTGTTTGAGGGAAGTCGATGACGATGAGGTCGTAGCGATCCTCATGCTCTCGGACTCCGTGGAGGTCGTTGAAGTCCCGACCGTCGGCGAAGTCGAGTCCGCTGAATTGGCCTTCTTCGACCCAGTCCAGGGTGCTGCGGGTCGGGTCGGTATCGACGAGGAGGGTGCGGCGGCCGTGGACCTGGGTGGTGATCGCCGCGATGTGTGTCGCGGTGGTCGTTTTACCGACCCCCCCTTTGGGGGAACCGATCGCAAGAATAGCCATGCCCTCACACTACTACGTAGCTACTGAACGAACAAGTCGGTAGCTACGTAGTAGAACATCCCTGGTTCTGCTGGTCACGGCGCCTGTTCGCTGTGACCAGCAGAACCAGGCTGGAGCACGCAGACGCCGCCTCCGGCGGCGCTGTAGCGGTTTCTGGGCCGAGGTAGTCGAGGTCTCGACTCTTACTCCTCACTCACGAAGCCCGCGGAGGAAAGAGGGGCGCCGGGTGGGGGGGCGCCGCTGGAACGCTGAGCTCTAGAGCCGCTGGTGACGAAGCGAGGCGGCGCAGCGGCCGCACGCGGCAGTGCAGCCACATCCCGGCGACCAGCACAGGGGGGAGGCGGGCTCGTGATGACCGATGACAGGAGCCGTCCCTCCTGTCATCGGTCCTGTCATTCTCGTTTTCGCAGGTCAGCGCCTCAATGACAGGGGTGACAGCAGTGACAGGCCCGGCAAATTTTTATAACACCTCTACATGGTGACCTGGGTCACTTGATGATGGCGACCCTCTGTCTCTTTTTCTCCTCTACTAAAAATCGGCTTGCTCCTGTCATTGCCGTCATCCTGTCATCGCCTCATCGTTTCCGCAGGTCAGAGGGTGGGCTTGAGCGATGACAGGAGAGTGACAGGAGCCCAGGCTCCTGTCACTCTCCTGTCATCGGCCTTGCTTTTTGTCTGGTATGTCCTGGTATGTCTGGTTCGTCTTCCGTCGCGGCGCCGGGGGCTTTTTCCTCCGCGGGGCTGTTTGGTCGTAAAGGAGAGCAGCGCCCGGCCGGGCGGCGGCGGGAGAGTCAGTGGCCGGGGAGTTCGTGGCGTCCTTCGGTGATGTCGGCGGTGACGGCGACGATGAGGTCGGGGTCGACGAGCAGGCGGCGCACTGCGGCTCGGGTGACGTGTTGGGGGCGCAGCCGGGAGCGGCCGCGGTGGCGGCCGGTCTCACGGGCGATCTTCTGGGTGAGTCGTTCCAGCCGGGCCGATTCGGAGGCGACGAGATCGAGGGTGGCTCGGGTGATGTCCCCTGAGCGGGGCACAACCACCGCCGGTCTCGACGTTGTCGTCACAGCAGCCGAGGTCTCCTGAACCGAGGTCTCCTGAACTGCTGCGGAGCTAGTGGCCCCCTTCTCGACTGAGGGGCTTCGGCGGTCTGGGGTCGCGCGGCTTCCCCTCGCCCGCTTCTTCCTCACCGATGTATCGGTCGGGGAAGAAGCGGACGAGGGTTCTTGGGCGGATGCTGCGGCGGTCTGCGCGTCGGGGGCGGTGGTCTGCGCGTCGGGGGCCGGGTCAGGGGCGACTTTGACTGCCGTTCGTAAAGGGATGCGCTTGCCTGCGGCCGGGGTCTTCTTCGTGGCCATGGGGGTCTCCGATCCGTGCTGGTCAGCGGGTGGCGAGCCCAACGAGGGCGAATGCCTCGCGGGTGAGGTTCCGGTATTCGGATTCGGCTGCTCGTGCGGCGAGGGTCTTCGGGCCTCCGATGTTGAGGACGCTGGTCATGCGCTCGCGCGCGCTCCGGTAAGGGGTCCGTCGCTCGGCGATGATGGTGTCGGCGACCTGGAACTCGTAGTCGTCCCGAAGTTGTTTCTGCAGGTCGAGTACGCGGCCGGGAGCTCCGGTCGCGGAGGTCTTCATCCCGGCGGTGCCTGCTCTGGTGATGGCGAGCAGATACGGGATGGGCAGTCCTGTCTCGATCATGCGGATGATCGGGGTGAGGTCCATCAGCTCGGGAGGGCTCGGGACCAAGAGAGCGTCAGCGATGTAGGCGCCGGGTTCGCCGAGCATCGCGTGAAGAGCTGGCGGGCTTGTTTGAGGGAAGTCGATGACGATGAGGTCGTAGCGATCCTCATGCTCTCGGACTCCGTGGAGGTCGTTGAAGTCCCGACCGTCGGCGAAGTCGAGTCCGCTGAATTGGCCTTCTTCGACCCAGTCCAGGGTGCTGCGGGTCGGGTCGGTATCGACGAGGAGGGTGCGGCGGCCGTGGACCTGGGTGGTGATCGCCGCGATGTGTGTCGCGGTGGTCGTTTTACCGACCCCCCCTTTGGGGGAACCGATCGCAAGAATAGCCATGCCCTCACACTACTACGTAGCTACTGAACGAACAAGTCGGTAGCTACGTAGTAGAACATCCCTGGTTCTGCTGGTCACGGCGCCTGTTCGCTGTGACCAGCAGAACCAGGCTGGAGCACGCAGACGCCGCCTCCGGCGGCGCTGTAGCGGTTTCTGGGCCGAGGTAGTCGAGGTCTCGACTCTTACTCCTCACTCACGAAGCCCGCGGAGGAAAGAGGGGCGCCGGGTGGGGGGGCGCCGCTGGAACGCTGAGCTCTAGAGCCGCTGGTGACGAAGCGAGGCGGCGCAGCGGCCGCACGCGGCAGTGCAGCCACATCCCGGCGACCAGCACAGGGGGGAGGCGGGCTCGTGATGACCGATGACAGGAGCCGTCCCTCCTGTCATCGGTCCTGTCATTCTCGTTTTCGCAGGTCAGCGCCTCAATGACAGGGGTGACAGCAGTGACAGGCCCGGCAAATTTTTATAACACCTCTACATGGTGACCTGGGTCACTTGATGATGGCGACCCTCTGTCTCTTTTTCTCCTCTACTAAAAATCGGCTTGCTCCTGTCATTGCCGTCATCCTGTCATCGCCTCATCGTTTCCGCAGGTCAGAGGGTGGGCTTGAGCGATGACAGGAGAGTGACAGGAGCCCAGGCTCCTGTCACTCTCCTGTCATCGGCCTTGCTTTTTGTCTGGTATGTCCTGGTATGTCTGGTTCGTCTTCCGTCGCGGCGCCGGGGGCTTTTTCCTCCGCGGGGCTGTTTGGTCGTAAAGGAGAGCAGCGCCCGGCCGGGCGGCGGCGGGAGAGTCAGTGGCCGGGGAGTTCGTGGCGTCCTTCGGTGATGTCGGCGGTGACGGCGACGATGAGGTCGGGGTCGACGAGCAGGCGGCGCACTGCGGCTCGGGTGACGTGTTGGGGGCGCAGCCGGGAGCGGCCGCGGTGGCGGCCGGTCTCACGGGCGATCTTCTGGGTGAGTCGTTCCAGCCGGGCCGATTCGGAGGCGACGAGATCGAGGGTGGCTCGGGTGATGTCCCCTGAGCGGGGCACAACCACCGCCGGTCTCGACGTTGTCGTCACAGCAGCCGAGGTCTCCTGAACCGAGGTCTCCTGAACTGCTGCGGAGCTAGTGGCCCCCTTCTCGACTGAGGGGCTTCGGCGGTCTGGGGTCGCGCGGCTTCCCCTCGCCCGCTTCTTCCTCACCGATGTATCGGTCGGGGAAGAAGCGGACGAGGGTTCTTGGGCGGATGCTGCGGCGGTCTGCGCGTCGGGGGCGGTGGTCTGCGCGTCGGGGGCCGGGTCAGGGGCGACTTTGACTGCCGTTCGTAAAGGGATGCGCTTGCCTGCGGCCGGGGTCTTCTTCGTGGCCATGGGGGTCTCCGATCCGTGCTGGTCAGCGGGTGGCGAGCCCAACGAGGGCGAATGCCTCGCGGGTGAGGTTCCGGTATTCGGATTCGGCTGCTCGTGCGGCGAGGGTCTTCGGGCCTCCGATGTTGAGGACGCTGGTCATGCGCTCGCGCGCGCTCCGGTAAGGGGTCCGTCGCTCGGCGATGATGGTGTCGGCGACCTGGAACTCGTAGTCGTCCCGAAGTTGTTTCTGCAGGTCGAGTACGCGGCCGGGAGCTCCGGTCGCGGAGGTCTTCATCCCGGCGGTGCCTGCTCTGGTGATGGCGAGCAGATACGGGATGGGCAGTCCTGTCTCGATCATGCGGATGATCGGGGTGAGGTCCATCAGCTCGGGAGGGCTCGGGACCAAGAGAGCGTCAGCGATGTAGGCGCCGGGTTCGCCGAGCATCGCGTGAAGAGCTGGCGGGCTTGTTTGAGGGAAGTCGATGACGATGAGGTCGTAGCGATCCTCATGCTCTCGGACTCCGTGGAGGTCGTTGAAGTCCCGACCGTCGGCGAAGTCGAGTCCGCTGAATTGGCCTTCTTCGACCCAGTCCAGGGTGCTGCGGGTCGGGTCGGTATCGACGAGGAGGGTGCGGCGGCCGTGGACCTGGGTGGTGATCGCCGCGATGTGTGTCGCGGTGGTCGTTTTACCGACCCCCCCTTTGGGGGAACCGATCGCAAGAATAGCCATGCCCTCACACTACTACGTAGCTACTGAACGAACAAGTCGGTAGCTACGTAGTAGAACATCCCTGGTTCTGCTGGTCACGGCGCCTGTTCGCTGTGACCAGCAGAACCAGGCTGGAGCACGCAGACGCCGCCTCCGGCGGCGCTGTAGCGGTTTCTGGGCCGAGGTAGTCGAGGTCTCGACTCTTACTCCTCACTCACGAAGCCCGCGGAGGAAAGAGGGGCGCCGGGTGGGGGGGCGCCGCTGGAACGCTGAGCTCTAGAGCCGCTGGTGACGAAGCGAGGCGGCGCAGCGGCCGCACGCGGCAGTGCAGCCACATCCCGGCGACCAGCACAGGGGGGAGGCGGGCTCGTGATGACCGATGACAGGAGCCGTCCCTCCTGTCATCGGTCCTGTCATTCTCGTTTTCGCAGGTCAGCGCCTCAATGACAGGGGTGACAGCAGTGACAGGCCCGGCAAATTTTTATAACACCTCTACATGGTGACCTGGGTCACTTGATGATGGCGACCCTCTGTCTCTTTTTCTCCTCTACTAAAAATCGGCTTGCTCCTGTCATTGCCGTCATCCTGTCATCGCCTCATCGTTTCCGCAGGTCAGAGGGTGGGCTTGAGCGATGACAGGAGAGTGACAGGAGCCCAGGCTCCTGTCACTCTCCTGTCATCGGCCTTGCTTTTTGTCTGGTATGTCCTGGTATGTCTGGTTCGTCTTCCGTCGCGGCGCCGGGGGCTTTTTCCTCCGCGGGGCTGTTTGGTCGTAAAGGAGAGCAGCGCCCGGCCGGGCGGCGGCGGGAGAGTCAGTGGCCGGGGAGTTCGTGGCGTCCTTCGGTGATGTCGGCGGTGACGGCGACGATGAGGTCGGGGTCGACGAGCAGGCGGCGCACTGCGGCTCGGGTGACGTGTTGGGGGCGCAGCCGGGAGCGGCCGCGGTGGCGGCCGGTCTCACGGGCGATCTTCTGGGTGAGGGGACTGCGCGTCTAGGTCTCGGGGGATGTCGCTCAGGGGACGGCGAAGCGGGCCTCCAGCTCGGGCCCGGCTCCGTCGGGGACGGTGATGGTGTTGATCTTCAAGCTTGCTCCTGTTCGTTGTTACGGGGTGGGGAATCCGTCTGCGATGTGTGCGCTGATTTCGGTGAGTGCGTGGGTGGTGGTGGGGTGGAGTCGGTGGAAGTTGATGCGGCCTCCGGCGGCGAGGTGGGGGTCGTGGGGGAGTGTAATGACGGCTCGTGTTCGATTTTGGAAGTGTTCGGTGATGCGATGTGTGTCGATATCGGGTGAGGTGTCTTTGTGGTTGAGGACGACGATAGCGTTGTTTGCTTGGTGAGTGTAGCCGTGGTTGTTGAGCCAGTCGAGTGTGTGTGCGGCGCGGCTGGCTCCGTCGATGGTGGGGCTTCCGGTGATGATGAGTGAGTGGGCCATTTTGAGGGTGGGGGTCATGGTGTCGTGGGATATTCCGGTTCCGCAGTCGGTGATGATGAGGTTGAAGTATTTTGAGAGTAGTTGTATGACTTGTGTGTATTCGTTGGCGGTGAGTGCTTCGCTGGTGGCGGGGTCTTGGTCGGAGGAGAGGACTTTGAGTCGTCCGGCGAGTGTCATGTAGCTGGTGACGTCGGTGAGGGCGTTGAGTGTGTGGATGTCGTTGAGGAGATGTCGGATGGTGAGGCTGGTGTCGCCGGTGAGTCGGTCGGCGAGTGTTCCGGCGTCGGGGTTGGCGTCGATGACGGCGACTTGGTCGCCTCGTATTTCGGCGATGGCGTAGCCAATGCAGGCGGTGAGTGTGGTTTTTCCGATGCCGCCTTTGACGCTGAGTACGGCGACGCGGTGGGGGGCGTGGAGACGTCGGCGGACTCGTTCGCGGAGTTGTTGACGCGCTTTTTCTGTGGGGCTGATTCCGGGATTGATGAGTCCGGCGGTGAGGCGGTAGGTGGCGCGTCGCCATCCGTGTTGGGGGATGTCGGCGCGATGTTTGGTGAGGGTGTCGTGGTTCAGGGTGTGAGAGCTCGGCTGCTGGTGTCCGTGCTGGTGGGAGCCGGGATGAGGGGAGGGGGGTGGGGGTGGGGGTGGGGGTGGACTGCCGACGACGGTGTTGTCGAACTCGGTTTCGTTGGACATTTCTTTAATATTGTGCGAACTGGAATTGAGCCGCTTGCGGTGGGGGTCGGCTATATTGATGACACCTCCTTGTTGGTCATTGTTGGATTCGTCGAGGGGGGGTGGGGTTTCGTTGGAGTCGGAGGTCGGGGCGGTAGTGGTCGTGGGCTCTGTGGTTGCTGTGACCGTTGGGGGGGACTGGATGATTTGATCAGGTGCGCCACTTTCTTCTTGAGCGGCTTGCGTTGGGGGCATACTGGAGGCAGTTTCTTTGTTGTCCCAGTCGCGTTGGAATGGATTGCTCGACATGAGGGCGGTCCGTTCTGTTGTTGTGTTTCACTTGGGGAGGTTGAGTTTGCGCGCGCAGGCGGGCCAGGCGCTGTATCCGCCTCGGTCGGCGCGTAGTTTTTCGGCGATGGCGATTTGCTGGTCGGGGGTGGCTTGGTCGGCGGTGGGGGCGTGTTCGGTGCCACCGTAGGCGGCCCAGGTGTTCTTGTCGAATTGTAGGCCGCCGTGGTATCCGTTTCCGGTGTTCGCGGCCCAGTTGCCGGAGCTTTCACATTCTGCGAGTTGGTCCCAGGTCTCGGAGGAGCTGGAGGTGGTGGAATTGCGTGGCCTGCTGCGAGTGTCGGTGTCGTTGGGTGCGTCGTTGTGTGTGTCGTCGGGCTTGGTGCTGATGTCGGGCGGCGAGGCCGCGGAGGGTGAGGTAGATTCCTGGTTGAGGGTTCTGTTTTTTTCGGGTTCGCCGTTTCGGGGGTTACTTTTTTCGGGATTGCTGTTGTCGTTGTTGCGTAGTGCGGCGGCGAGGTCGCGTGCGTCGGGGTCGTCTGCGGCTTTGTCGAGTTTGTCGAGGAGATCGCTACGGCGGTTTTCCCAGTTGTCATGATCGTCTGTCGTGGCTGTGGTGTTGTCGTTATTACTGCTGGTATTGGAGCTGTTGCCGTTGTCGCGGCGCGGTGATCCTGCGGTGCTGTGGTTGCGGGTGATCGTGTCGCCTGCGCGGGGCGTGGAGGCGCTGCGGTCAGGAGAGGGTGGGGGCGAGAGGGGCTCGGCGCTGGTGTCGCTGCTGTCGCGGGGGGTGTCGGCGCGCGCGGTGTCGGTGAGTTGGTCGTGGAGTTGTCGGGCGTCGGGGTCGGAGTCGCGGAGTCGTCGCAAGTTCTCGGTGAGGTCGGTGAGTGCTGCGTCGATGTCGGTGCTGGTGGGTTCGGTGCTGGTGGTGTCGGTGGCGCAGTCTTCGGGGTCGTTCGGTGGGGCGTCAGTGCTGGCGGTGAGAGAGGGGGGGGGCAAGGTCGGCGGGGGTGGGGCCATGTCCGGCGCGGGCGAGGATGCGTCCGGCGCGGGTGTGCTCGGGGTCGGTGGCGTGCAGCAGGGTGTCGGAGGTGTCGGTGGCGTGCTGGCGCCAGCCTCGGTGCAGGGCGGGGGTGATCCCGGCGTCGCGGAGGGTGTGCGCGGTGCGTTGCTGCTGAGCGCTGGGCTGGGGGTCACTGGCGACGCTGGCGAGTAGTGCGCGGGCGTCGTCGAGGGCGTCGATGGCCTGATCGAGCTGCTCGGTCGTGCTGCGCTGTGTCGCGTTGGGGGGATTCGGTCCGCGGCTGGGCGGGGTGCGCTGGGGGCTGGTGGTGCTGGTCTGGGCGCAGGTCACGGGCTGCGCGCGGGGTCGCTGGGGGTCGCTGGCGATGGCGGGAAGGGTGAGGGTCGCGGCGAGGGCGACGGCAGCGATGGCGGGGAGTGCGACGGCCATGAGTTCTCCGTGAAGGTAACCGGCGTGTAATCGGATTAGTTGTCGGTACGGCTACTGGATTTGTTGTTGGTGCGACTGCGGCCGTTCCAGTTGTTTTCCTCGTCGGTGGCGGTGGTGGAGGAGTCGGCGTCGGTTGATCCTTCACTTGCGGGGGTGGTGGTTGAGGGTTTGTCACCGTTGTTGAGCGCCCATTGCTTGACCCAGTCGTAGTGGACTTCCCCGGTCTGGTTGTCGCCTTTGGGAAACCAGTCGAGTTGGAGGGTGAGGTGCATGGGTCCGGGCGGGGAGATGCTGGTGTCGGTAGTTTTCCACCATTCTTTTCCGTCGACGAATGCGGTGATGGCGTCGGGGGTCCATTCGACGGCGTAGTTGTGCCATTGGGTGGCGTCGATGTCGAGTTCGCCGTGGACTTGCGAGTTGTCGGCGCCGTAGTGAAGGAAGAGTTCTATTTTTTTGCGTTCGGGGTCCATGATTTCGGCGAAGTCGATTTCGCCGCCGATGGGGAAGTTTTCTTGGGTTGGCCAGAGCAGGGCGAGAGCGTTGTAGGAGGGGGAACCGGTGGGGGCTTTCATGCGGACTTCCCAACGGCCGTGGTGCTGGCTGTGTTGGGGCCAGGCGAGCCCGGCGGTGGTTCCGTCGGCGCTGCCGTGGATAGTGAGGATGCCGTTGCTGGTGGTAGCAGCGTCGGGGGAGCGGGTGCCGTTGCCGTCGTGGCCGGGACCGTCATAGAGGCTCCATCGGTCGAGGTCGCCGTCGAAGTCGTCGATGACCTCGGGCGGACCCCAGTTGAACGTTTCTCCTGCACTGGGGGTGTTCTCGCTGGTTCCCGAGTTTCCAGGCGGCGCGGGTGAGGTCGGATTACCGCGTCGTTGTGCGTTGTTTTCGTCGGGATGGCTGCCGCCGCCAGTGTTGTTGTCAGTGTTGTTGTCGGGGATGCTGGTGCAGCGGTCGGGGATGAAGTCGGGGTCGGTGACGCCTGCGTTTTCGAGGTGTTGTCGTAGAGGTTTGGTGCGGCTGCTGTTGTCGTTTCGGAGGGCGTGATAAAGGGAGAGCGCGGAGATTTTCCAGGAACAATTCTTGTTGTCGATGGCAGTGCTGTGGGAGATGGTAGTGCTGGCGGTTTTGGGCGCGTTGGGAGTGTGGTTGTCGTTGTGCGTGGGGGTGAATGCGGTGGCGATGGCGAGGGTGAGTGCGGCGGCGATATGGGGGAAGGGCACGGGGGCTCCGGGGTGGCGGTGCGGGGGTTATGCGCTGTTGCGGTGGCTGGTGGGGGTGAGGTCGATGGTGAGGTCGCCGGTGGTGGTGCGGGTGATGGGGATGCGGAGTCGTTTCCATTCGCTGGCGCCGGGGGTCCAGCCGGAGGCGGTGGGGGCGGGTGCGGCGGCGGGGACGGCGTCGGGGGTGCTGGGAGGGTCGGGTGTCGCGCTGGGTGCCCTCGGTCCGCGGGCGGGGTGGGGGGTTCGGGTGTAGGGGGTGATGCGGACGCGGACGTCGACGGTGAGGTGGGTGTCGTCGTGGTGGGTGACGGTTCCGGTGGTGGCGGTCTCGGCGCGCTGGCGTCCGGTGCGGTCCCAGCCGAGGTGTCGGGTGTCGGTGTGGGGGAGGTAGCGGGCGAGGACGGTGTCGCGGCGGTGGGGGTGGTCTTCGTCGAAGCTTTCGAGGTCGAGAGCGAAGGCCCAGGCGAGGCTGGCGGCGTCGGCGGGATCGATAGGGGCTTGGTGCGGCAGGTACTCGGGTTCGGGGGCGGCATGTCGGCCTCCGGCGATGTCGCGCCGGGGGCGGGGAGTCCAGGTGGGCGGCTGCCGCCCGGGCTGACCGTCGCTAGGGGGGCGCTCCGGCCGGCGCTCGGGCTTTTCTCCCCGCGGGGTGGTGGGCGGCACCGAAGGTGTCGTTGCACTGAGGGATGGCATGGGCGCGGCGCGCTGGGAGGTGGACTGGATGGCGGGCTGAGCAGGGGTTAGTGGGGTTGTGGGGGCGGTGAGCTGCGGTCGCGGCGGTGTGGGGCGATAGATCTGAGTGGTCTGCTCGGCGGCGGCGAGCAGCGTGGAGTGGTCGCGGGCGTTGGCGGCGCGCTCGTGGGCGGGCCGCCGGGGGATCAGCTGCATCGGACGGACTCGCGAGGGACTGTCATGTGTGCGACCTGCTCCTTGCGGCTGCGGAGGCCGACGGGGGACTGCTTGATTAACTGCGTGCGACTGGGTGAGAGTGTGCCGGATCTGACGGGGTCGAGGGAAGGTCGATCCCCTTTGTCTTTCTTACTGGGGAGCAGGGGGCGGTGACGAGCGTCGAGGGGGTGGAGACCGTGGTCTAATCCGAACACTCTGAATGAGAGCGAAGAGAGTGGGCGCAGATGAAGGGGAGGGGCGGGGGGATGACGAGCGGGGGTCGCCAGGGTGAAGTTGAGGTTGGTGCGGGCGGAAGTTTGCCGCGTGGTGCTTTATCTTTATTGCTGTCAAAAGATTCCTGGGGCAGATGGCTGTCGACATTGAGGGAAGAGTTTCAATGGTTGCGGGATAACCCTCCGACTGGACTGGGAGAACTGCCGGAGCCTTTAGTGGGGCGCCCGAGTTTTTTCCGGATCAATCGTTACTGCTCGGATGTCGTCCGAGCGGCGGGACTTCCCTGTCTAGCAGATCCGGATGAGTTGATTCATCGCGTCGCGCAATTAAGGGGTCGAGAGACCAGAGTATGGTATAGAAGATTGGATCCTGGGGTGACAAGTTTTACGTGTCAGATGAAGGATTCGCCGTTACTGGACACGATGGTGGTGGGGGTGAATAAGCCGGGAGAGAAGCAGGTTCGCGGAAAATTCCATGAGTGCATGCACATTTTGTGCGGACATGTAGACAGGGATGGGGAGTCGCTGTCGAGACATGAACGCGGAGATGTGGTGTCAGACGAGGAGTATGTGGCGGAGACCGGAGGGTTGATTTTGTGGCGTCGCTCGATGTTGTATCGGAGCAGTTTCGGGTTTCCGCCGGTGGAGGAGAGTACGCGGAGATTGGATCGGGTATTGCGGACGGGTGAGCCGGTGGTGCACGGAGAGAGGGGCTGGCTGTGATGGGTTTGGGGTGGTGGGCGTCGGCGTCGGCGGGGCTGGGGCTGCTGGGGTTGGTCTGGGCGATGCTGCTGCTGTGGAGATCGCGTGGTGAGCGTTTCCGGGTGCTGTTACCGCTGGTGGCGATGGCTTCGGGGTGGGTCCTGTCCGCGTTGCTGGGGGCCTGGGTGGTGACCGGCCGAGTCGTGGCCGGAGTGGACTCGCTGGTCGCGCACACGACGTTCCATGCGACCTTGAAGGTGACCGCGTTTTTCCTCGCGGTATTCATTGTGTCGTTTCCAGTGCCGCCTCCGAGATCGCTGGTCGAACCGGTGCGCGAGCAGTGGGTGAATGCGACTACTCGACGGGCTGTTGTGCTGATGCGAATTCAGTTCGTGGCGCTGGTGGCGGCGCTCGCGTCAATGATCACGGTGACGATTCTGATATCAGGATCGGAGCGGGAGTGGCTGACCGCTATGACCCAGGGCGTGACCGAAGGTGCCCCGGTCGGCTCGCCGCTTATCGCGCTGTTCTTCATGCCGGAGAACGTGTTTATGATGGTGATCTTCGGTGCGGTGGCGTTGTGGGCCTGGGGGCATCGGAGAGTTGCAGGTGTGTCGCGCTCACTGAAATGGGCACTGACGGTAGCGGGGGCGGGGTCGGCAGCGATTGCGGCGGGCGCATCGTTATTGTTTCTGTCCGGGCTGATCAGGCTGTTGGGTGTAGTGCCACCGGGATTGTTGCCGCTGGTGGGAATGGCGGGCTTGGCGGTTGGTTCACTTGTGGTGATGACGGCGGTGATCGTGCCGATGTTCATTGGCTTCGGGTGGGCGGTGTTGATGGTGTGCCGTGAGCTGTATGACACGTATGAGTTGCGGCCGCTGTGGGACGAACTGAAATCGGTCACACCGACTCCGCGATCACCGTGGCGCACTGCCCCGGGAATAAGGAACGGACAGCCCGATGGGACGGAGACCGTGGTGGAGCCGGGTATAAGGAAGGCTGATGGTGACGACCGAGGAATGGCCTGATTTCGGGATCGACTTGGCGATCGGAAACCTTGACGATGCGGCCCGACCGGGCCTGCTCAATATCGTGACTTTACTCGGGTTTCTGTCGACTCGGTTGATGGGGAGATGCGAGGACCGCCTTGATGTCATCGCTGAAGAAATTGAGGCGATCCTCGCTGAATCGGGAGCCGTCGGCCGCCGCCCTCCGACGGCCCTGGAGATCCGCGAGGCAGTATCACGCAGGAATAGCGGGCATGCAGTGTTCCCGCAGGGGCCGGTCGACCGGGTCGACGACGGCTGGGACCTCACGAAGACCCGCCCGCTTTTACGGCAATGGGGCCGAGAATTCCGGGTCCTTCAGCGCCGAGAACGGAGGCTCGCGAAGCGGCAGGAGAGGACTGCGAGGGCTGGACGGTCAGGGCTGGTGCTTTAGTCGGCGTTGGTCCCGTCGGAGAATGTCACCGGTCCGATCGGGGGGTGAGGGTTGGTGTAATTGTTCTTGGTGCGCGTGATGCGGCTGTATTTACGCTGGCCGCGAGGAGGCTTGGGGGTGGGCTGTTCGAGCTGCTGCGGATCGATGGGGTTGACGAAGGCGTCAGGTGTGGACCTCTGGTCGACAGGTCCCTGATTGAGGAGTGCCGGGGCGGTCTGCTGCTGGTAGGACGACTGCTGCGGTGGCTGCTGGCCGCTGGTGGCCTGCTGAATCTCGTCGATGATCCGCAGGATGGTGAGCCGCGCCGAGGGGGAGAGTGCGGCAGCCCGTAGCGCGATGTCGTGAACCCCGACGGCCTGTACGGCACGGGCGAGACTCAACGAGTGGTTCATGAGCTCGGACTGAGTGGATTCAAGAAAATAAGTGACAGGGACCTGAAAGAAACGGGCGATCGCGGTGACGTGCCGAATAGTAGGATAGGAGCGAGCACCGGTGCGTAACTGGGAGAGATAGGGGATGGAGACGTAGAAACCTTCGTTCTGCTCACTGATGCCTTCAGCGACCTCTTCGAGGGTATAGGGTCCCCGATAAGGTGGGTGCACATTCTTGAGGAGATAATCGAAGCGTTCTGGGAGCGCCCACCCTGTAGTGTTCGGAAGATCCTGCATGAGAACTCTCTCTCTCTCTCTCTCTCTCTCTCGAGAGAAAAGCGGCCACCCGGAGCTGGCGACCACCTTAACATGAGATTTGTTAACTGAGTGGGGCCGGGTCTCACTGAAGCCTGCCGGATAGAGGGCGATGTGTCCGTTATGGGACTCGCTGTGAACGTATGACGACCGCCGTGGGGGATGACGGTGCGAGGTCGCGAGATTCACGCAAATGGACTGTTGCGGTTTCGAAAGAGAGGGGGATTGTGTACGCTGCGCACGGTAATGCTTACCTAGAGTCAGTAATATGGTGTGCGATGAAGCCGAGCGAGGCATGAGCGGGTGATGAGTGACTCCGTCTGAGGGATATGTTCCTGGTCGCAGCTCACGCGGAGGTCTGTGCAAAAGGCAGGCATGCCTGATGTAGCCAGGAAGGGCTGATCGGGCCAGGATTGATCACGGCTGAGCGAGGATGGCAGGGGAGGGGACGGTGTGAACGGGTCGGTGCTGGCGCAGGGTCTGGATGCCTCGCGGCTGATGGAGTGGCTGTCGGGGAACGCGATCCCGGTGATCGTGATCGTGATCGGGCTGTGCGTGGTCGCCGCAGCGGCGAAGGCGGACCTGCCGAAGATCATCTCGGTGGTGGTGTGCCTGCTACTGGGACTGGTCGTGGTCGGGATCGGCCTGGTCGACGGCGGAGCGAAGGGTGTCGCGGAGTGGGCGGCGAACCTGGTGACCAGCCGATGACCGCGCTGTCGGCGCTGTCGGTGGGGGGCGTGGGTGCGGTCACGGGCTGATGACGAGTTGTATGCGGTGTCGAATCGCTATCTGGGGCCGCCGGGGCGGACGTTGCCGTGGCAGGCCCGTTACAGCGCCTATGGCCTGTGGGCGGTCTACGCACTGATCGCGCTGGTGATCCGCGCCCAACTCGGGCTCTTCCCCGGAGTCATCGGCTACGGCGTGGTCGCGGTGGTCGCGGTGGTCGCAACACAGGCGAGCATGCGCTGGGTGAACCCGGACCGCTCGGCAGCGTCGGCGGCGGGACTGTTCGCGGCGGAGCTGCGGGCCCCGCGCCGCGGCCGGGAGCACTCGCGCACGACGGTGCTCGATCCGAGCGCGGTGTCGGTGGCGGTGACGCGCCCGATTCCCGAACCGACTCCGGAGTCGATGCCGGGATGGATATCGGCGCCGAGGTGGGCCGGTCCGCAGCTGCGGGAGTCTGAGGAGGCGCGGCAGTGAGGAGAGGGGCAGATCGCGGAGGACCTCGCGGCGGCGCGGGAGAGTATCGGCCGGGGATTGCGCTGCGGGGGATCACCGGGCATCTGGCGCGCACGGAGTCGTCGGTGATGGCCTGGTATCGGTTGGCGCCGCAGTCGTGGTGGATGCGCGCCGATCATGAGCGTGAGCAGATGATGTCGGCGCTCGGGCTGGGGTTGGCGCAGCTGAGCGGGCGCTGGATGCACTGGCGGGTCTGCTGGGAACCGCATCCGGCGCCGTCGTGGGCTCGCGCGCACGACGAGTGGGCCGATCCGCTGCCCGATCAGCGGGGTGGGGTGTCCTGGGAGGAGCACCTGGTCGGCGAGCAGCACCGGGCACTCGATGTCGGAGCGTCGGTCAAACAGGTCTATCTCGGGGTCGAGGTCCACGCTGGGCGTGGCCGGCTGGGCCGGTTCGGCGATCGGATCGGCACGGGCCTGGGGCGCCGGGTCGCGGACTGGGGTGCTCGCTGGGTGGATGCGGAGCTGGAAGCTCTCGATGCCCAGGTGCAGCGCCTGGACGCGGTTCTGGCCGGGCCGGGGTTGTGGGCGCGTCCGGTGACGGCGGCACAGATGCTGAGCTTGCTGTATCGGTCGTGTGCGTTGGGCCTGCCGCCGGAGGCGGGCCTGGCGGCGGCCCCGCACACGGTCTGGGACGTCGAGGACATGGCCGCCCTCGACGGCGCGGCGCGTTGGACTGTCGAGCCGTATGCGCCGACGGTGCAGGTCGCCGGTGTGGCCGAGGGTGTGCGTCATGACCGGCATCTGCTGATCGCCTCGGTCGGGCGGATGGGGGAGCTAGAGGTCCCGGGCCGGGATCTGCCGTGGATGACGATGGCCGACGGCGCGCGGGTGTCGTGGTCGGGGCGGATGCGGATCCTGCCGCGGGAGGTCGCGGAGCGGTCGGTGCGCTGGGCATCGGATCGGATCGCGGCCCAGCAGCGCCACTACGAGGTCGAACACGGCCTGGACGCACCCCTGGGTTTGCACCGCCAGGCCCAGCTCGCCGCGGAGATCCGCGATGACCTCGACACCGATCGTTCCGGGCTGTCGGCGCGCTGTGAGGGGTGGTGGCGTCTGGCGATCGCGGGCGAGTCCGAGCAGCAGGTCATCGGGATGTTCGACGAGCTGCGCCAGCAGTTCCATCCCACGGTGGCCTTGGAGCGCAGCGAGGGCCAGTACGGGTTGGCGCGGGAGTTCATCCCGGGCGAGCCGTTGGCGACGCGGGCGTTCCGGCGCCGGTTGAGCGTGCGGCATGTGGCGATGGCGATGCCTGCGGCTTCGGAGGTAATCGGGGACGGGCACGGCCCGTTGCTGTTCCAGGCCTCGGTGTCGGGTCGCCCGCTGGCCTGGGACCCGTGGCATGACATGGACACCCGCCAGGTCTCCGGGCTCACGCCGGTGGTCGGGGGGCTGGGGTCGGGGAAGACGTTCTTGATGGGCGCGCTGGCGGTGTCGGTGGTGCGGGCGCGGTCGGCGTTCGTGACGTTGCTGGACCCGTCGGGGCCGTTGACGGCGTTGTGTGAGCTGCCGGAATTGGCCGGGGTGGCGCGGGCGGTGTCACTGCTCGACGCCCCGGCCGGGTCGCTGAACCCATATCAGATGATCACCGACCCGGCCCGGGGGGACTTCCCGGCCGGTGCGGAGGGGGACAGCGCGTGGCTCGATGAGCGGTCGGCGGCGCATGCTCAGCGCACGACGCTGGTGATCAGCGTGGTGACTCAGTTGCTTCCGGCGGCGATCGCGCGGGAGTCGACCACCCAGCAGTTGATCTTGTCGGCGGTGCATCGGGTCGGGTCGGACGCCGATCACGATCTGGGGCAGGTGTGCGCTGCGTTGGCGGCCTCGCCTGATGTCGAGGGGCGCCGACTGGCGGAGTCGCTGGAGGCGATCGTGTCGCCGACGGGACCGGCGCGGCTGCTGTGGGGCTCGGCTGATCGTGGTGAGAGCTCCGGGGGTGCCGGGTCGGTGTGGGCGGCGGATTCGGATCGGTTGTTGGTGATCTCGACCCGGGGGCTGACCCGTCCGCGGGATGAGGTGGACCCGGCGGATTTCAGCATGGAGGAGCGGTTGTCGTCGGTGCTGCTGCATCTGGCGGCGTGGCTGGCCTACCGGCGGGTGTATGAGGTGCCGCGCTCGGAGCCGAAGCTGATCGGCCTCGATGAGTTGCGGTGGTTGTCGGCCACGGCGACAGGCCGGACGCTGATCACCCAGTTGTCGAGGGATAATCGCAAATATCGGGCGCGGGTGCTGGTCGCGTCGCAGCTGGCCTCGGACGTGTTGCGCCTGGATGGTGATGAGTCCGGGTTGGCGGCGTTGTGTCACGACGTGTTCGTCGGGCGGACGGTGGATGAGTCGGCTCAGGCGGAGGCGTTGCGGTTGCTACGGGTCCCGGCCGGGGTCGGGTATGAGGCGCGGCTGGGTGAGCTGTCGGCGCCCTACGGCGACGGTTCGGGTGTCGGGGTGGAGGGGGATGCGCCTCGGGAGTTTCTGTGGCGTTCGGGCGCGCATTGTGAAGAGGTGCGTCTGGATCTGTCGGGTCCTCATCTTGCGGGTCTGCGTGCGGCGCTGGATACCAATCCGGCGCGGGCGGCGACCCGGTGACCGGGCTCCCTGCTCGGCCCGGGCTTTTTCCTCCGCGGGCGTTGTTGCGGCGCCGCAGGCGCCGTCAGGGCCTCGGCAGGTCCGGCAGGGCTCGGGGCTGGCTGAAAGTGCTGGTCGTAGCGCTGTTGGTGGGGACGCTAGGAGGGGGAGTGCTGATCGGGGCGGCGCCGGAGGCGGCGGCGGATCCAATCAGTGACCTGTTCAACGATTGCAAAGCACCCCCGGTCCCGACCGATCCGTCAGGAGGTTTTCTCGGCACCCTGGACGAGCTCGCGCTGAGAGAGCCAATGGGGGCACCCGGCCCGCATTCGAGCGAGCAAACATTATCCCGCCTCGGGGATGTTTATGGATATGCGGGCTTGAGCTGGTCGAACTACAACCTGGGCTGCGCGGGTGGGGTTCGAGACCCGGGCGCCTCGATCGACACCATGATTGGCGGATTCTTCCTAGGCACTGCAAAAATGCTGTTCGCGGCCCAGAACGGGCTTCACGAATTGGTGGTGATGGATCCCACCGGTCCGGCAGTGGGGCAGGCGTCGGAACAGACGGCACAGGCGCTGTTCGCAGCAGTTTTTTCCCCGTGGTCGGGCGTGGCATTGGTGGTGGGTGGGGCGATCCTGCTGATGGCGTCTCGTCGGGGTGATGCTGGGGAGATCGTGACCCGCAGCGCCTTGATAGTCGCGGCATTGACGATTGCAGCATTGTCTTTCGGGTCGGGCGCGCAGATCGCACAGAATCTTAGTGGCTCGGTCGGGCAGGTGATGTCGGCGACCCAGAACTGGGTGACCCGGGAAGCGTTCCCCGATCAGCTGGGCGCGGGCGGGGAAGCCTTACGGCACGCCATTTACCAGCAGGTGCTGTATCGGTCGTGGGCAGACGGGCAGGTCGGAGTCTCGGGCCGTGATGAGGCGGCCTGGGAGTTGTTCACCCACCAGGCACTGGATTACCACGAATGGTGGTCGATTCTCGATGGCCAGGGCGAGCGATCACAGGTATTCGAGGACAAGGGCGCAAAATGGATGGCTTATGCTGATGGGCAGCTCACCCCGACCGAATACGTGAATACTCAGGGGAAGGGTGATTCCCGAGCGGCTCTGGGCGCGGGCGCGTTGCTGGTGATGTTACCCATTGCACTGATTCAGATTTTCGCATTGTTGATCCAATATATGTTGGTGTTGTTTTTGGCGTGCATTCCGATGGCGGCGCCTGTGGTGGGGTTGTGGGGGATTGTCCGCACCGATGTCCCGGAGAAGGCTGCCCGGGTGGTGGGGGCGGTGGTGTTCGGCGCGGGGATTGCGTGCGTGTGCGCGGTGGCGCATTCGGTGTTGATTCTCGGTTTGGCACGGGCGGGGGAATTGACGGATGTGGCGATGATCGTGGTGTCGTGGTTGTCGACGATATTGTTGTGGATGGTGTTGCGGCCGATTCTGAGCCTGAGCGGGATCGTGTCCTCGGCGCGGGCGGTGCGATCTCGGGGCGCGCGAGCGGTGTCTGGAGTGCGCCGCGCGGTGGCCTCGGCAGCAGATCGCCGCGATCGAGAGCAGGCCCGCCGCCGCGGAGGTCCGGGAGTCCTGGTCGCGATCAGGACGGGCGGCGGACCGGGCGAGGACGGTGATGCAGGTGAGGTCGCTGGTGGTGGGGGGCGGGGGCCTCGACCGGGGCCACCGGACGGCGGAGGAAGTCGGTCATCGGATCGGGGTCCGTCGGGACCGCAGAGTTCAGGCCCGGTGACCGGCGGCCCTCGGTCGTCGCCGCCGCCGGTGGCGACCGGCGGAGCGGGGAGGGGGGAGGGCTCCGATCCTGAGGAGTCGACGCCACGGGTCCGCCTCCCACTGAGCCCTAGGCCGGGAGAGGAGCTGGTCAGACCGCCCGGGGGAGGAGAAGGGGGAGGTGACCGCGAGCGGGGAAGGCGGGGCCGCGGGGGGCTCGCAGGCTCGGCCAGGGCGCTGTCGGACGGGACCATTCCGCGAGTTGATCATGATGTGATGGCGGGTGCGGCTCCGAGGCCGGGTCGGCCGGGAGGTTCGGCGGAACCGGCGAGGGGGCCGTCGTTGGAGGGTCGCCGCCGCTCGGTAGCTGTTGAGGAGCAGACGGGGTCGTCTCCGGCGCCGTCGCTGAGTTCATGGTTGGTGGCTGGGGGCAGACGGCCTGGTGTGTATCGGCCCGGAAGTGGAGGTGACCGCTCTCGTCGGCTGCGGCAGCTGGGCAGGGGGCGGTCGGAATCGGCGGCTGGTGCGGTGCGAGGTCGCCCGGAGACCAGGCGGCGTCGGTCATGGTGATCCTGCGTGCAGCGCGGTCCTGGCTGTTGTACTCGCGACGTCGCTTCTACGGCATCGCCGCCGCCCTGGTGATTGCGGCGGTGTTGTGCGCTCAGTTGACGGGTAGGGATGGAGAATCCGCTGGTCAAGAGTTCCCACCGAGTGCAGCTGTTGCAGCGTCACCACCACCACCGCGGTCGGTGGACTTGCCCACGGCCCCGGTTCCGGGGGGGCCTTCAGGTCCGGCTCAAGGTGAGAATGCCCCCGGTGGGGAGCCCTCGCCGCCGTCGAGGTCCTCGACGGCGGGTCCGCCGGTGGGATTGGTGCAGGCGGCGGTGGCGACCGCAGAGCGGTTCGCTCGCCTCTGGGCCTCGCCGAACACCCCGAAGGCACAGTGGCTGCGACGGTTGCAACCGTTGGCTACTCCGGAATACGGGCACGTCATCCTGCCGCAGGTCGACCCGGCGAACATCCCCGCTGACCGGGTCGTCGGCGCCCCCCGAGTGGTCTCTGCAGATGAAGGCGTTGTGATGGTCGTGATCGAACTCGACCGGATCAGTATCCAGCTCGATCTCCTCTCGACTGAGGAGCTGGAAGGGCCGGACCGCCCGGAGGCAGCAGCACAGACCGCCGGGGTCGACGGAGGATGGCGGGTCGCTGCGGTCGCGCCGCTGACAGGCGGCTGATGCTCGACTACGAGGATCGACCGCAGAGTTCCGGAAGCCGGTATCGCGCTGCGGGCGAGGGGATCGAGAAGGTTCCGGGCCGCCGGGTGGTGACGGGTGCCGCGGGAGCGTTGCTCCTGGCTGGGTTCGTGGTGGTCGCAGTCTTTTCCGCGCTGGTGGTCGCGACCGAGCCGGGGTTTGACTTTGCGGCCCCGGGATGTGTGTCTGATCTGGCGGCGCCCTCGGGGGGCCAGGGAGGAGCAGTGGAGTGGTCGCAGTCACAGCGTGCGAACGCTGAAGTCATCGCCCGCACCGGAGAGCAGATGGGAGTGCCGGGCCGCGGGCAGTGGATCGCGCTGGCGACGGCAATGCAGGAATCGACACTGAACAACCTCGGCGGCGGCGACAGGGACTCGGCAGGACTGTTCCAGCAACGTCCCTCGCAGGGCTGGGGTACCCATTCTCAGGTCACCGATCCGACTTATGCGGCCCGGAAGTTCTATGAAGGTCTCCTGAGGGTGCCGGGTTGGGAGGCGATGCCGTTGACCGTGGCTGCGCAGACAGTACAGCGCTCGGGATTTCCCGACGCTTACGCGAAATGGGAACAAGCCGCAGCGGATTTACTAACTGAACTGGCGACAGGTACCTCGCCGGGGCTTGGTGGGCTTTTAGCGGGAGTGCTGTGTGAGCCGGGAGAGACCACGGGGGGCGGCACATCGACAGGGGTGGGGCAGGGAGCATCAACCGCAGCGCAGAGAGCGTTGGATTTCGCGGCAGCCCAGTTCGGGAAACCGTATGTGTGGGGAGGGGCGGGCCCGGACGGATTTGATTGTTCGGGGTTGACGATGCGGGCCTGGCAGGCCGCTGGGGTGCAGCTGCCTCGGACCTCGCGAGAACAGGCCACCGCAGGGCAGCGTGTCCCGTTGAGTGAAGCCCGCCCAGGAGATTTGGTGTTCTGGTCGAGGAACGGAACAATCCCGGGGATCCATCACGTGGCACTGTATCTGGGTGATGATCGAATCAGGGAAGCCCCTACCACGGGAACCCCGGTCCGCGACCGAGATTTAAACGTCACCTCGGGATCGTACGACGCCCGCAGGATTCTACCTTTCGTCATTCGACCTGGAGCTTGACTTGTCAGCGTGAAGCGCAGATGGGGAAGGAAGCTATTTTGGAAGGAGTAGTGGTGGGGGAGCTTGGGGTTGCTGAAGTGGCGGTGGGAATCGTGGGAGCCTTTGCTCTCGGGGGGTTTGCTCTTTATCGGTGGAGCAGTGAGGCTTATTCAGGCTCCGTCAGGTAAGTGCGTAGAAGATGAGTCCGATGACTGCCGAGATCGTCGTTTTAAATGTGGCGTAGGGTCGGCGGTAGTCTGTGTGGAGAACTTTCCACGTTTTGATATGGGCGATGACTCGCTCGATGGTGGCGCGTGTGCGGTTGAGGCTCTTGTTGAATGTTTTCTGCCAGTCGAGAAGTTCCCGGCCGGGTTGTTTTTTGAACGGGGTGAGCATGCCGCGCCCGATGTAGCCTTTATCGCCGATCGGTGGGTATGTGGCGAGGTGGTCGAGGGCGCCGGATTGGTCGAGGCAATGTAGGTCGTGTCGGGAGCCTGGGGTCGGGTCGGAGATCCACGACAGCTGCCCTTCCAGGGTGGCTGCGACCTGGACGACGACGCCGGTGGTGCGATGCTTGCCCGACCACAGACCTGGTACGGCGGTCCATGACCAGCAGGGCAGTAGGGTTCCGTCGATGATGTACTGCCGATCGGCACGAAGCTCCTCCGCCGTCGGAACGACACTCCGCAGCGCCTGTGCCAGCAACGGTGTCACCCCCGCGATCGCTCGACTAACCGTCGACTGCGACACCCCATAGGTTTCCGCCAACTCCCACTGCACACGATTCCCGCGCAGATACGCCAACGTGATCACCACCGACCAGAACAACCCCAGAACCGGCGGCCAAGACAAACGTGCCTCCGTCGCGTCCCGCTGATCCTGCTCATACACTATAGCGACAAGATCCTGAATTTCATCACGCCGGAAACCAGTGGTATAGTACATACTGCGGCAGCCCGTTCATCTCGGATTGATTCGGCAAACCAATATTCGCGATGGACGGGCTGTCGCCCAACCCGACACGCCGGGCTAGATCGTTATTTCACGGGCCCTGAATAAGCCTCAGTAGAGGATTGAAGTTTGGAGACGCTCTACGTGGAGAGCATATTAATGCGCTGTTGGGCGTGTCGTTCTGCGTGCTTTTTGCAACCCTGAATAAGCCTCAAAGTAGAGACCGCAGCCTGGATCGGCGGCTACCTCGGGCTCGTTCTGTGCAGCATTGTGATGTCGACATGGATGGTCTGGATGATAGCGCAGGGTCACCCAGGCGAAAACGTCATGAAAGAATTGCTCGAATCACCCATCACGGCGATTGGCGTGCTATTCATGGCAGCAGCACCAGCCGCGCTGGCCGGTTACTGGCAATCGCGCCGCCGCAGGGCCGAGGGATTGTAGAGGTGCAGGAGCATGTTGGGATTCTGAGGTTTTGAGTCGGCAGTTAATGTTCCAGCTTGTGAGTTCCCGGCGCCCTTAGATGAAAGCCGATAGATTTACTGACTGATTGAGGCTTATTCAGGGTGATCATGAAGCGAGGTGCTTCCTCAGGTCAGCGCCTCAACGCAGCAGCCTGTTGAACGTCCCTGAATAAGCCTCATTGCACAGAAAGTCAGGCATCTTGGGATTTAGCTTGGAGGTTTGGTCTGGGTCTTATTGCTGCGCTGGAAGGGTTCTTATTGGGATTACTTGTGGAGCTCCCACGTCGATCCTGAGGATCTAAATGCACTGACAGGCGCGTTGCGCCCTTCCAAGTGATTGGAGTAAGCGCGGCAACTGGAATCACTTGAAGGTAAGCATGAATCGGCGGTGAAATCATAGGGGAGATCACCGATTGAGCTAGCGTCAGCCGTGAGCTCGCGCAACCATCGATCGAGCGAAATTTACTGAGTTTTCGGTGCATTTCTTTTTTTGCGATGCCGGTCCCAGGTGATTATTTTCTGTGGATCCCAGACTGGTTCACCATTTACTTGACCCACTGGCTCGGGGATTATTTTTTTATATTTGTAGGCAATGACGGTTGTGGGGCGAATGTTGAGATAGGCGCCGACTTCTGCGGCGGTCCATGCATTAGCTGTTGAGTCAGGCTTGGCGCTGTTGAGATTTCTGGTGACAGCTCTTGGCCTTTCCTGCTCGTTCCATTTTATTATTCGCTCTGGCGCCCAGAACCAGGATTGCCCGATTCGACCGTCAGGTGCGGGCATCTGCTGTCGTCCGCGGTAGGCGGAGACGGTCCTGAGGTGGACACCGAGGTAGCGGGCTACGTCAGTTGAGGTCCACCAGTTACCAGTCGGATCTGGTCCTGGCTGATCAGGCATCTGGATTCCCTCCTTAGATTTTAGCTTCCATCCTCTCTGGAGGTTATCAATGAGTCGGGTGACCAGGGGCTTTGCACTGGATTGATCTTGAGCGCGTCGCCCCGGAGCGCGTCGCCCCGGAGCGCGTCGCCCCGGAGCGCGTCGCCCCGGAGCGCGTCGCTCTCTGAGGGCTCCTGTCCTGAAACTTTCACTCAGGTCTGTACAAGACGCATAGGCCATGAGTACGATCCGTCTCGTCGGTGTGGCTGCTCGTGGTCGGGAGGTTCGTGGTGGGTGGTTGGCGTGGTGTGGGCCCTGGGGCTGTGGGTGCGTCGAGGGAGGGGGTGTGGCCGACGGGGCTGTTGTCGGTGTCGCGTGCGGTGTTGCTGTCGGTGGTGGTGTTGGCGCCGGAGGCGGCGGCGTGGCAGGGCCTAGTCGGGTTCGCTCGGGGGCCGCTGGGGTTGTCGGGTGGTTGGGAGTTCCTGGTTCCGCTGTTGTTCGGTGCGGCGGCGTTCTATGTGGCCCTGCTAGCGCAGCGGTTTGTGTTGCGTGGTGATTCTGCTGTGGTGGAGCGCGGCTTGACGTGGTTGTATGCGTCGGCGGGTGCGGGGTTTAACTTCTGGTTTGCAGCCTCTTCGGGGCGGGGTTTCGCGTCGGCGGTGTTTTTTGGTGGGGCGTCGTTGTCGGCGGTGTTGTTGTGGGATCGGACGTTGCGGGCGTGGCGTCGTGATCAGTTGCGTGGGGCGGGGTTGTTGGAGCGTCCGTTGCCGCGTTTCCGTGTGTTGCGGTGGGTGTTGGCTCCGGCGACGACGTTTCGGGCGTTTCGTGTTGCTGTGTTGAATGGGGTGTCGTCGCCGGGTGAGGCGTTGGCGGTGTCGCTTTCTGCGGGGGCTTCTTCGGTGTCGGGCTCTTCTGTGTCTGAAGCGGTGCGGGGAGGGATGTCGGAGTCGCCCGCAGGGCAGGAGCTACGGAGCTACGGGTCTGCGGAGGTCCGGCCCACCGTAGCTACGGAGGGCCGGTTGTCGCTGGTGGAGATCGAGAAGTCGAGTGGTCTTGCGCCTGCGGTGCGGGAGGCGTGGCGGATGTTGGGTGTGGGGCCGGGGCAGGCGCCGACGTTGCGGGATGTGGATCGGGTGATCGAGTTTCTGGATGAGCATGGGATCCGGCTGGATCGGAAGTATGGGCGGGAGTTGCGGCTGCGTGCGCTGAAGGAGTTGCGGCGTTCGGGTCCGGTGTCGTTGGTCCCGGCGGTGAATTCCTGATGGTGGCGGTAGTGATCGTGGCGGGGGTGATGGGGGTTCTGGGGTTCGTGGCGGGGTGGGTGTCGGCGGAGAAGGCGAGTGGCCGTGTGGATGTCCGCGCGATGTGGGATGCGCAGGAGCTCCGCCACCGCAACGAAATGCAGGCGTGGTCGACATCGAATTGTGGCGTCGGCTGCGGGGCAGCTGTGTCGGAAGGGCAGGTGCGGGACGTGGGGAAGAACGATTCCAGTGCTGAGGTGACCGGTGTTGAGGAAAGGGAACCGAGCGCTGCGGTATATGAGGCGGCAGCGGATGTCGTCCGTGAGTGTCGTGTTCAGGTGGAAACGGTTCGGGCGGCGCTGAGGGAGGGGACGCTGCGATGACCGAGACGCGGCGGCTGGGTCCTGCCGAGGCGGAACGGCGCGTCCGGGCGGTTGAACGTGCCCGGCTGGCGGTCGGCTGCGAACTGTCGGACCGGCTTGCGGAGCGCGATGCGGTGCATGCGGCGCTGTCCCGGCTGCGGAGTGGTCACCCGGTGGCCGAGGTCGCCGGTCGGGAGTGCCGCGGAGTCGGGCATACGGCCGGTGTGGTGGGGTGCGGGCCGTGCTGGGAGTTAGCGCTGCGCCGCGATGAGGCGGTGGTGGTCGAGTTCGACCTGACCGGGCCGGATATGCGGCCGGACCCGGCTTATGTCGATGAGGTCGCGGTGGAGCGTGCACTGGCTGGTGAGCAGGTCGTTCTCGGGGAGAACGAGAAGGTCGCGGTCCTGGGAGCACTCGCGGAACTCGGTGTTGCGCCGTCGGTGATCGCCGAGCGGCTGGGTGTGCGTTACCGCTGGGTGCAGGCCCGGATCGGGCTGTGCACCGCGGCGGATGAGTGGTCGGGTGTGTCGGAGCTGGTCATGGGCCCCTGGGAGCGGGTGGGGTGGGCAGCATGACGCTCGTACTGGGAATCATGGTCATGGTCGTGCTCGGCGCTGTCATCGGTTGGATGAGTGTTCCGCAGCGCTCGCAGGTGAGCGGGTGGGTGTTGCGGAACGCGTCGGCGCGGCGGTGGTGGCGTCGGGTGTCGCGGCGGGATCGAGCAGCGCTGGCGCGACGCCAGCGCGCGGTGCGCCGGGGCGGTCATGGCGGCTAGCGGCCGGAGTCGTGGGCTGAGGCCGCGTGGTGGCCGGTCGATGCTGGATCGGGTGCTCGTGGCGATCTGCTGGTGGTGCGCCGGGTGGGTGGCTCGGTTCGTGGCGGGTCGGGTGCTGGTCGGGTCGCGGGCCACGGACGCGACGTTTGTCCATCAGGCCCGTCAGATCGATGGCGGCTGGTGGGCCTCGCGGGCGGGGTGGGTGCGGTCGTCGGCGCGGCTGTCACCGCTGCTGGGAGTGGTGGTGTGGGCGGTGTCGCCGGCGGCGGCGCTGCTGCTCGGGGCCGGGGCGCTGTTGCTGAGTGTCGGATGGGGTTTGCAGCGGTGGCGGGAGGCCGCGCATGAGCGGCGGTGGGTGGCGCCGTTGTGGCCTGCGGTGGTCGAGATTCTCGGTGGTGAGGTCGTGGGTGCGCCGCCGCGGTCGTGGATCGTGTTCCCGCTGGACCCGGCGGCTCCGGACGCGGTGATCGAGGTTGGGCTGCCCGACGGCGTGGTGGGTGATGCACGGCGGGCGGCGGCGTTGCGGGAGCTGTTCGGGGAGCGTCTGGAGTTGGGCGCCTGGGTGGAGCAGATCGAGTCGCAGAAGCGCCTGGTGACCTTCTGTCATCGTCCGGTCGATCCGGTGCTGTGGGCGCCGGTCGCGGTCCTGTTCGGGCTGGACCCGGCGGATGACCCGGCGGTGTGGATCGAGATGCCCGTGGATTCGGCTGCGGATGACGCTGTCATTCGGATCGTGTTGCCGGATGAGTGTCCGGATGATGTGAAGCTGACCGAGGCGTTGGTCCGGATCGCTGACCAGCGGTTACCGAAGCGGTGGCGGGCGCAGACCGATCACCAGGGGCGGGTGTGTGTGTTGGTGCGGCGCCATCCTGATTCGGCGCCGCCGCGTCTGGTGGATTTGAGCGCGGGCGCGTTTCCTGAGGTCGATGAGCTCCTGGCTGAGGTCGGTCTCGCTGCCGGTGTCGATCTGGGTGCTGGTTCGGGTGTGGCCGAGGACCTGGCGGGCGGTCTGGTCGATGAGGGATTCGAGGCCGACCTGGTTACCGGTCCTACCGCTGGCTCGGTCTCTGGCTCCGTCGTTGGCGGTGGCGTCGTGGGTTCTCCGGCGGCGGAGGACAGGCAGGTGGTGGGCAATGCGTAGGCATCTGCTCGTGCCGTTCGCGAAGAACGCCCAGCACCTCATCGAGTACTTGCAGCTGACGGGCACGGACACACCGCACACGTTGATCACCGGGGGCACGCAGACGGGGAAGACGACGCTGGGGCGGTTCGTGGCCGCGCTGGCGGCGGCGTGGGGAGCGATCGTGGTGGTGCTGGACCCGAAGTGGCGCTGGAAGAAGATATTCAAGGGCCTTCCGAATGTTGTGGTGTATGACGATCCGGAGGAATGGCACACCGTTATGCTGTCTTTGCGGGAGGAGATGCAGCGCCGCTACATGATCGATCAGGCGTCTGATGGTGACCTTCTCGCCGATGATGGTTTGTTCCCGACAGTGGTGGTGGTAGCGGATGAGTTCGCGTCACTGTTGCTGGAGTCGGATGTGTGGTGGCGTGATCAGGTCGATGTTGATGACCCGAAGGGGAAGGCGAAGAACAAGGGTCCGGCGCCGATCCGGAATATGTGGACATCGCTGCTTTTGCGGGGTGCTGAGGCTCGTATGGTGGCGGTAGGGATTACGCAGCAGGCGAACCGGAATGTGTTCCCGAACGGGACTCAGGATCGGGGGCAGTACGGTCAGCGTATCGGGCTTGGGGTGGATTTGGAGCCGACGTCGTGGACGATGCTGGCTGGACCTGGAGTGGTTCGTCCGCCGGTCCCGCCGCGCCGGCGGGGCGCGGGGGCGTATATCCGGAATGGTGAGGTGGTGCAGATTCAGGCGGTCAAGGCCGATACCGAGCAGTTACGGGCGCTGGCTCGCCGAGGTGTCGCTTTGCTGAGGGCTCACGGTCACCTGGATGCGTCCGGCCGTCTGTCCCTGCACGACCTTCCCGGGGTCCACCTGCCCCGACCTGCGGATATCGGCGCGCCTGTCCGGGACACCCGACCCCCACCGTTTCTTCCTCCGCGGGCTGCGCCGCAGGCGCCTTCGCCGGGCCCGAAGGACCTGGCGCCTGATCACATGCCCTCGGATGGCGGACTCAGTGACGATGCGGTGGACATGCTGCGTGTTATCGGTATCGCAGCAGCGGTGGAATACCTGAACGAGGCGGAGGCGACGAAATATACTGCGGTGAGTTTCGAGAAAGCGCGGCGCCGTCGCCGCATTGAAGGGGAAGAGACGGTCGCGGGGCGGCCGTGCTGGACCCGGCTGGTGTTGCGGCAGTGGCATCGTTCCCGCCCGATCGCGGGCAGAAAGAAGAGCGCGTGATGGGCGAACATCGGGTGTCATCGCATACCCGCCGAACGTCGTCGGGAAAAATTGTTCGAGTAGATCGCTATCAACGATCCAAGCTGGACGGAGTGCGCCTCGGCCGCCGCACTGCGATTGAGGAGCGCCGTAAAGAGCGCCGACAACCGTGGTTTGAACCTCGCAGGGCGGGAAGAAGGTTGCGGCGGGCATGGGACGCAGCGCAGAAACGGAAGAAGACAACTGCGGCGATCCTCGTTCTCGGGGGAGTGGCGGAAATCGTTGGATTCTTTGCAGCGAGAGGGGTAGGGGCGGTCGTGCTGGCGGTCGCGATCGCGCTTACCGCTACGGCTGGGGCGTTACTGGCGGCCAGCGGAGGCACCGCGGCAGCGAGCGCAGAATGCGAGGAGAGCGAGGTCCGAGAGCGGTTCGCGCCCCGAGGAGCCCGAGCCGAACCGCTCGGGCGCCGCCCGCGCCCGGGTCGAGCCGCACCGGGGAAACGGGCAGCGCCCCGACAGGCTCCGGATGGGATCGCGGACAGAGAGGATGAGTAGGTTCGGTAACGTCCGGTGATCGCCCTCGCGCGAGCAGTAACGCTATGAGCAGGATCGCTAGGTTAGCGATGATCATCGAGGTGGCGCTGAGGAACGAGGTCAGGTGAAGTCGCCAGAAGGCCAGGCTGCGGAGTTGTTGCTCCGGCCGGAGAGTGTCTTGGACCGGGTGCGGGGGATTCCCGCGGCGTCGGTGGCGTTGTCGGGGCTGAGAGCGGGGTGGAAGGGAACGGGGGAGGTCGTCCGCCGATCGGCGCGGGGGGTGTATGCGGTGACGGTGAGCCGCCCGGCCCCAGTGGTAGGGAGGGGAGTGGCTCGGTTTGTCTCGGGTCGGCCTCTGTGGGGGCCGCCGCGCACGGACGCGACGTTCTGGCGCGGCGCTCGCCGCCAGGGCGCGGACCTGCCGGGGGAGACCAGCGGATGGTCCTATCTGGCCGGGTGGCGCCGCGCGGTTGTCAGAGTGGCCCTCCTGGCGGTGGTGGTGGCGACAGGGATGCTGGTGGCCCCGCAGGTCACCGTCGTCGTCGGGGCCGTCATTGGAGTACTCGCGGCGGTCTGGGGGGCGTTCGGTGCCTGGGGCGGGGTCGAGCTGCGCGCGCATCGCCGCCGGTTCCTCTGGCCACTGCACCGCGCTTTGGCCGGAGTGCTCGACCCGCCGACGACACACCCGCAGACATGGCTCCACATCCCCCCGGGTTTCAGTCGCGCGCCGGGTCTGACGATGCGGATCGATCTGCCTGCAACCTTCACCGGACTGGAAAGTGTTAAAGATCACGTACGGGAAGTGGTGGTCGCCAAGCTCGGACTTGCCCCCGAGACGGTGTTCTCCTTCCACCTTGCAGGTGACAAGCCCTACGTGACCTTCGTGGAACCGGTCCGTCCGCCCGCGAAGGTCGGGTATGACGACCTCCTGCCGCTGCTCGCGACCTCGGCTGAGACCGCTCCGATCGTGGGACTCGCGGCAGATCGAGTCCCGGTGCCGGTTGACCTGGAAAATGACTCCCCGCACGTGCTGATCTCGTGCGGCAGCGGCGGAGGGAAATCCGTACTCGTCCGGACGATCACCGCTCAAGGACTCGCGAAGGGCGGCTACGGAGTCATATGCGATGTCAAGCGCATCTCGCACATGTGGGCCCGGAACCTCCGAAACTGTGAATACCACCGCACAGCCGAGTCCATCCATGAGCGGCTCCTTTCCCTGCGAGCTGAGGTGGATCGCCGCAACGCGCTAGTCGAGCGTTACGCAGACATTGATGGCAATACCGATCATATCGATGTGGGTCCCCGCATTTGGGTTGCTATCGAGGAAATGAACGCCACGATCGGCCGCCTGTCCAAGTATTGGCGAAGTATTAAAGAGAAAGGCGAGCCGAATACCTCTCCGGCAGTGGAGGCATTGCTTGACATTCTCTTTATGGGGCGCCAGATCAAGGTTCATGTGGTGACGGTTGCGCAGCTGGCGACGGCTCGTACGGTGGGCGGCCCGGAAGCGCGCGAGAATTTTGGTACTCGCTGCTTGGCGCGTTATTCGGTGAATGCGTGGAGGATGCTGTGCCCGGAGGTGTGGCCGATGCCGAAAAAGTCTCGCAGAATGGGTCGCTGGCAGATCGTGACCGGGGGCGCGGCAACCGAGACGCAGGTCGTGTTTCTCACTCCCCGACAGGCTCGGGAATTGGCTCAGATGGGCATTCCGCAGGATTTGAAGACCTCGGTCGACGAGTCGGCGGCGGACTCTCCAGGGTGGTTGTCCCAGGTGTCCCAGGTGTCCCAGGATCGCACTGACCAGGGGAACCAACCTGGGACTGTCCCAGGTTGCCAACCTGGGACAGCCACCCCGCCCTCGCCCGTGTCGCCCCGAAATGATGGCTGCGACGACGAAGAGTACGTGCAGAGAGTGCAGTTGGTCGGACTCCGACAGGCTGTTGATGACGATCTCGTCGAAGGAATGTCGCTGAATAGTTTAAGGAAAGAGTCTCGCCGTGACGAGCATTTCCCGGTCCCGCGTGGCCGCCATGGTCAGATGAATCTGTACCCGGCCGATGAACTGGGGCGCTGGGCTCGGAATCGGAGAACAGTGAAGGAGAGAAATGGGGCTGGTGGATGCCCTGCCGATGGCGCTACTCCTTCTGTAGGTGACTGGGAAGAATGAAACTTCTCGGCCGGGGCCGGGCGGCTCCACTCGGAATGTCGGGGCCGCCGCGCCCCCGGTCGCGGTTAGGGCTTGTGGCGGCCGTGATGGTGTCGACATCGATGCTGTTGGCGGGTTGTGCTGGGCCGATGACCATGGGAGACTTTCGTCGTTCAGACGTTCGCGTCTCGACCGGAGCACTGGTGAGTGCCGAGGCGGCGAGAGAGAAGTTGGCGATGCTCCCCACCAAAGGCCGCGCACCGAAAACTGGATACAGTCGTGAAGCGTTCGGCCAGCGATGGGCCGACACCGACGGGAATGGCTGCGATCAACGTAACGACATCCTCGCGCGCGACCTGAAGAACGTTGTGCACCGGCCGGGCGGGGCGCGGTGTGTGGTGGATTCAGGAGTGCTCGATCCGGACCCTTACACGGGGAAGGTCGTTGAGTTCAAGCGTGGCCGGGACACCTCAGCGGCGGTCCAGATCGATCATGTGGTGTCCTTGTCGGACGCGTGGCAGAGCGGTGCCCAGCAACTCGGTGAGAGGGACCGTGAAAGACTCGCGAACGATCCGGACAATCTTCTCGCGGTGGACGGGCCGACCAACACCAGCAAGGGCGACGGTGACGCCGCGACCTGGCTGCCGCCGCAGAGGTCCGCATGGTGCAACTACGGAACGAGGCAGATCATGATTAAGGAACGCTACACGCTCTGGGTCAAGCCAGCTGAGCGTGCCGCTCTGGCGATGCTCCTCGATGCCTGCCCGATGACTTAGAAAGGGCGAGCCCCCCCCCGTTTTCGCTTTTGACCCGGCGGGAAGGGGGGGGGGCTCGGTGTAACCCGGAGCTCGAAGCGAGCTCCAGCACGAACCAGTGCAGCCAGTGCAGCCAGTGCAGCCCAGCAATGCAATCCAGCAGTGCAATCCAGTTAGTGCATCTCGAACCCGAAAGGGGATCGCCCGTGCAACGGTACACGCTAGGTCTTGACGGAGGAAGTCGCCCCGTAGGTGAGTCCCACTGCGGGTGGTCACTGGCAGCTGTGACCTGGGGTGTTGCTGGCCTGGAGGGTGAGGCGCGATGAGCGCGTCGGCGTTTGATCCGGGGGGTTTGGCTCGTCGTGATGCGACTGAGGATCCCCGGGCATCCCTGGCGCGGCTCGTCGCAGCGCTGGAGCACGCCGGAGTGTGGCACCGGGTCCGGGGCGATGAGGTGTCGTTCCGGTGCCCGCTGCCGGACCACGATGATTCGAACGCGTCGGGTGGGGCTCGATGGTTCGCTGCGGATGGCCACCACTCGGTGGGCCGCATTGCGATGCGGTGTCGCGCGTGTGGCCAGGAGCGGAACTCTGAGTTGTTGAGTGCGCTCGGCCTGACCATGACGGATTTGTTCGATGACAAGCCCCGCCGCCCGGGCCAGCCCCGGCCGCAGCGTCGACCTGGCTCCTCGAGTAAGGCCGCGCGTGACGCGAGCACCCTCATCAAACCGGTGAAGACGACGCCGCGACCATCGCGTGGGCCGACGAGATCGACGAACTACGACTTCGAAGATGGGTCAGGGCAGGTTGTCGCTCGGTTGACTCGGTTCGATCCGGTCGATGCCTCATCAGGTGAGCGCAAGGGCTTCAACTGGCAGCACTGGGACGGTGCTAGCGGTAGCTGGGCCTCGGGGAAGCCCCCGGGAGGAGTGTCGCTGTACCGACTGTCGGAGGTGAAGGCGGCGGTCGCGGCGGGTGCCCGGATCTGGCTGGTGGAGGGCTGCAAGAACGCTGATCAGCTCGGTGCGGTACTTCCGCGGGGGGAAGTAGCGACAACACCCCCGGACGGAGGCGCTTCCTGGCGCGATGAGTACGCCGAGGTTCTGGCGGGGGCAGCGGTCACGGTGGTCGCTGACCGGGATGGGCCTGGTTACCGGCATGCTGCTCGGGTGGCGACTTCTCTGCGGCGTGCTGGAGTGGTGTTGCGGCTAGTCCGCACACCGTTGAACGAGGAGCATGCCGACGCTTCAGATCACCTCGACGCAGGTCTAGGGCTAGAAGAGTTCGAAGAGGTCCCGGCGGCGCTGCTGAGGCTGCCTGTCGAATCTGGGTTGGCTGTCTCCGATGGTGGAGGCGCGGCGGAAGAGGTCGAATTGAGCGGTGTTGCTTCGGCACGCGTAGCGGACTTGGACGAGAAGCGGCAGGATCACGGCTTCGGCCTTGGTGCGGAGAAGAAGCGGAAGCTGTCTGCCGCGCAGGCGTTGGTGAAGCTGGCGCTGGAGCGTTGGGAGCCGATCTGTTCTAAGGGGGGCGAGTCGTATCTGATCCCCCGTGAAGGGCCTCGGATCGCGCGCCTGCTCCGAGAGGGCTCCCCCCTGTTCTCAGCGGAACTGGCGGCGCTGTACTACGAGCAGTCCGGGCGGGTCGCTGGTCATTACGCCCTCATTGACTGCTTATTGATCTTGCAGGGGATCGCTGAGCGGGGTCCCCGGGTGCGCTTGCACCGCCGGGTCGCCCGGTACGATGACGGCCTGGTGCTTGATCTGGGCGATGAGACCGGTCGGGCCGTAGTGATCACCTCCGCAGGATGGGAGGTCCGGGCGGTGTCGCCGGTGCTGTTCTGGCGAACTCCTGAGACAGAGACTCTCCCGGTCCCGGTCCGGGGCGGAGATGTGTCCGAGCTGTGGTCACTGGTTCATGTTGACCCTGCTGACCGGGGTCTGGCTGAGGCGGAGCTGGTGTTCCGTTACTTCGCTGATGTCTCTCACCCGATCCTGTCGTTGTCCGGTGAGGCGGGGGCGGGGAAGACCACGGCTGCCGTGACCCTGGCGTCGCTCATCGATCCGGCCCCGGTGATATCGCAGCCGAAGGACATCCGTGACTGGGCAGTCCGTGTGAGCCAGTCCTACAGCCCGGTACTGGATAACTTGCGTGGGCTGACGGAGTGGCAGTCCGATGCGTTATGCATGGCAGTGACTGGAGGGGAGATCTCGTTCCGCACGCTCCATACGAACCGAGGGGTCACGTCGTTCGGGGGGCAGCAGTGCGTCACTTTGACCTCGGTGGACTTGGGCGCGCAGGCTGCGGACCTGGTCACCCGAATGCTGCCGATCAGACTGAACAGGTTCCGTGGCGGCCGTATCGGCGAAGATGCTCACCGAGAGGCTCGGGAAGAGGTTCTCCCTCGGCTGCTGGGTGCTGTGCTGGACCGGGTATCTGGGGTGCTGGGGGTCTTGCCGCGGGTGCGGTCGATGCCGCTGGACCTGCCGCGGTTGTCAGAGTTCGCCCAGGCGTGTAAGGCGCTTGACGTTCTTGACGCTGATGCTGGTCTTCCGGCGGCGGATCGGTTCGGTGCCTATGCCCGTCTGCTGGACGATCAGGCGGGCGATATCGCAGACGAAGACGAAGTGGCTGCCGCGGTGACGGTATTTATGGCCGACCGGGTCAAGGCGGGTCAAGGGGCTTGGGAAGGACGTCCTTCTGACCTGCATGTAGTGTTGACGCCCGGGGCTTTCCGGTCCCGGTACTGGCCTGCGACGGCCGCGGCGTTCAGCAAGCGTCTGTATGGGGTGCTGGGTCCGCTGCGTGCAGCCGGTATCGAGGTAGTAAGAGGCGAAGGCCGCAGCGCTTCCCGTCGTCAGGTGACCATCCGTTGCATCCCGCAGCCAGGGGTCAGCGATTCCGGAGTCATCGAGGTGCCCGCTACTGAGGATGTAGAGCAGCCTTCCCCTGCTGGGGTGCCGTCGCGCCACGAACCTGCCCCGACCGCGGAGGAACTGCCCCTGATGGGTGCTGACTGCGACACGTGTAAGCGCCCGGGCCCGGCGTGCGGGCCGGTCACGGTCGCCGATGAGGCTTTACCGTGTGTTCTGTGCGGCGAGCCGACGGCGGTGCGTGCCCCATGCAGAACTCCGCGGCACGCACACTGCACGCCACGAGAGGACGATGACGTAACGACCCCGGACCCGCTACCGGTGACCCATGAGGTTGCCGAAGCGGGACCCCGGGGGGCTCCGACTACACCTGCTGCGCCTGGAACAGCCTCCGGATCGCCGGTTCCCAGGGCCTCGGACACTCCTGCACCGTCACCGTCTGCTGACCGTCGCCGTTCAGGGCGCAGCGACCGCCGGGGACTTCACCTGTATGGAGTCTTGTGCGGTGAAGGCTTCACGATCGTTGCTGATCGGCGGGCCGGGCCGACTGAGCCATGGGACGGAGACCGGCCTTCTTCCCTGCGGGCAGCTGTGTCTTTCGCGCGGAAGCTGAACTGCGAAGCTCTGTGGATTCACACCAGTGCCCTGGAGAGCCTCGGGCTCGACCCGGAGACACGACCGGAAGGCGTGGACGGCTGGAGCGTTGACGGCCGGGGTGAACCGGACCAGCTGGAAGTAGCGATCCCGGAGTGGATGATAGGAACAGGATCGTGGACTGACCCACAGACGGGTCGTGAGCTAGCCGCAGCCCTGGCGGAGTATGAAGCCGCGATCGGGATGCGTTTCCGGGCAGGCCCAGCCGCAACAGCGATGGGGCTACTCGGGATGCTGCACAAGAGGACCGGGGCTGCTGAGCTGACACCGCCGTCCTGGCATCCACCGAGAGAAGTCACCAACAGCGAAAGAGAATTGCTCTGGGCTCGCCCATTGACAGAGCAGGAACGATCGGCCCGCTGGATCATCGGAGTGGACAAACACGGGGCCTACCCAGGCTGCATGTCTGACCTGCGCCTGGGGCTCGGCGACCCGATCCGACATGAAGAGTCAGCCTACGACCCGAAAACCCCTGGGATGCACCGGATCACTGGCGCAGCACCGCCGGAAGGCAGAGACCCGCTCCTCCCCGACGCGCTCATCGGTGTCGCCCGAGGAGGAGAGTGGCGTTCAACAGAGACAATCACCTACGCCCTCTCACAGGGGGTGTCTGTGAATATCGGCGAGTCCGTGACCTGGGAGAATCCAAGCTTTCCGCTACGTAGCTACGTAGCTAGATTCCGAGAGGGTCGCCGAGGACTGAGGTCGCGAACCGGGGAGCTGGGGGCAAAGGTCGCCCTGGGAGTACTGAAGGAGACCTACGCAGCAACAGGCGGCGCGCTTGCTCCACATTTGAGTGCAGATGCCGAGGTGGCTGCTCAGCAGGCCCGCAATCCGCTTTATCGCCCCCACTGGGCAGGGTCGCTCATCTCCCGGGCCAGGGTTGATGTGCTGCGAAATTTGGACAAGATTGAGGCGCGACCGTTCGCAGCGAATGTAGATGAAGTCTTTTTCGCAACGGACGATCCTAGCCCGGACGCTCTGGGCTTGCGAATTGGGGACGAATGGGGGCAGTGGTCGGTGAAGACGTCGCCGCTACCGATGGATGCGGTTATCGAAGCGATAGATTCGTGTTGTCGTTCTGGTCGTGCGCCGCAGCCTGCACCGCTATTGAAGCGTGTTCGTGAGATTCGGGATGGCCGGCGTTGACGACCGGGGGTGTTCGGCGAGTTGTTGAAGGCGTTGTCGGCTTTGGTTCGTGGGCCGAGGTGAAGGCTGCGCTGGGTTCTACTCGCGCCGTGGCTGAAGCGGCCGGAGTGAGTCAGAGATCAGTGCAGCGTTGGATCGCAGCAGAGGAGGGGAAGCCGGTGCAATCACGCCGGGCCTCTGCCGGACGAATAGAGAAGGTGCGATGGCGCTGCGCGCTGCAGAACATCGCGGCTGGAGTCGGGGTGCCTCGGTATCAGTTCTCGGGCGAGCTGGACATGCAGTCAGGGGGGCATCGAGGTCGGGGAGGGCGCCGTAGGGCTCAGCATCGCGACACGGGCGGCTGGGTGACGATGGATCCCGATGGGGCGAGAGACTGGGCGCAGATGGAGCTGGACTCTCTTGATGGCGTGCCTGGTGAGAGAGATGAGGAGATGCTCGGTGCGGCATTGTTTGGCCCGGATAGTGGATATTCGATTCCCCCTTCCGGGGGATGGCCTCGGCCTGTGTCTGGAGATCTGGCAATCTCTTTCTAGAGGTCGATACTGTTATCGACAAAACGACAGTAGGCGGTTCGGTCGCACGACTGGTCTGTGATTGGAATCCCTTACTGATTTCCGGTGTAGGTGCCTCGGCAATGCACACCCCAAGGCCCATCCTGCACGCATGTGTAATCGTAAGCGCCGAGCTTGAATGACTCTCCGCTGTAGACCTCGTAGTTGCCCCGGCGGTCCCCGCCGATATTAGCGAAAGTGAAAGTGAAGCCGTAAGGGACTTCGATGAAGTCCGCGTCGCAGGTGTAGAGGTCGGAGTTGTCTCCGGGTCGGAGGTATTTAGTCTGCTGCCCGCCGGTTTCGCCATCGAATGTGAATTTGAACTGGGTGTCGGAGTTGTTCTGGATTCTTCCGGGGAACTCGCAGCGTTCAGTGGCGCTGGCGGGAGTTGCTGCGGCAACCTGACCGAGCTGCCCCAGAGCCAAGGCCGCCAGCAGGGAAGCTGCAGCGCAAGCAATTCGTTTCATCTAGGGGGACCTTGCCTCTCAGTCGGGGCTCAGCAGCTCTGCATGGTTGCTGTCGTTACGTGACGGCAGCAGAGGGTGTCGAGCACTCGGGGGAACGACTCGGGGAACAGCCAGGAGAATATCCGGTTCAGACCTGGCGAGAGTGAACTATCCGTGAAATATGAGGGGCGCGCAGAGTGAGGTGTTCTCACTAGCTTGTTGATCATGTTGTTCGGTTGTGCTCGGTGTGGAGCAGGACCAACGCTGCTGCGGTGATCGCGCCGATCCGTTGTGGGCACAGGCTGAGGTGTCTCAACGCTCGGAAGGTGTTCTTGAGCAGGGCGTTTCCTCGTTCAGCGATCGCTCGGGTCGCGGAGTGCAGCATGTTGACCGTGGGCTGGTCCGGGCAGAGCCGGGCCGAGCCAGGTAGTCCACGGTCGACGCCGCGCCGCCGAGCACACCCCATGGCTAGCGCGGACAGGCGTGCCGCCCGGCGCTGGTGGCGACCCGCGGCCGTATGACCAGCCGATCGCGATGATGACCACGTTCTCAGGACACTACGTAGCTACTGAGTAAATAGGAACGTTCCTACGTAGGAACGTGGATACGTAGCATGATGTCCCTTTTCTTGCTGGTCGCAGCGCTTGTTCGCTAGTCGCAGGCCTCAACTGGAGTGTGGCGCAGCACTACCGTTGGCATCCGCGTTGCGTACCGGCTGGAGGCTGCTCGCCTTGCGCGATTTGCCCGATTTGCGAACCTCGTGTACTCTCCATAACGATAACCGTGAAGCCAACACATGGAGGACTCAATGTCCACGATCGTGCAGATGATGACCCAGGATGCCAACTGGACCAAGTGGCTCGCAGCGAACGGTGCAGCGTCCGAGGGCTGCGTCTCGATTGACGGCTGCGTCTCGATTCCCGGGGGCTTATTCACAAGGGAGTAATTCTGTTGATCTGCGGAAGCCGTCACCGGCGATTTTGTCTCGATACCGGCACGGCGGTGTGTCGCGCTTGAAGTGCAACAGCCCTTGCCGGTTTGTTCGGTGTTCCCAGGCATCGAACGAGGATCGGCGAAGAGCTGTTGCGATTCAAAGCTATGACAGGGTTGGACGATAGACAACTCACCGATCTGGTGGTGAGAGTACACGCCCGATGCGGCGGCAAGTTCGTTTCTGCAGGTAGGCCTGTTGCGTTGGGCTTGTTCCGGTCAGTGGCCATGGTGGTGACGCTGATGCGCAAGAACGTGACCCAGGACTTCGCGGGCGCGATCTTCGGGGTCAGCCAGTCCACGGTCAGTCGCCGCTGGGACCTGCTGCGCCCGGTGATCGGCGAGGTCCTCGCCGACGTCGTGCCCGACCCGCGGGAGGTCCTCGGAGGCGGAACAGTGCTGGTCGATGGCACCGTGTGCCCGACGTGGGACTGGAACGCAGTGTCCGACCTGTTCTCGGTCAAGGCCGGCTACTCGGGCATGAACCTGCAGATCGCCGCCACCCTCGACGGAGTCCTCGTCGCGGTCGGCGAAGTCCCGATTCACGGCGCCCGCCACGACGCACATGCCTACGCCGCATCCCAGGGCCCCGGCAAAGTCGTTAGATGATCTTGTGGCGAGCCGTGACAAGCGGCGCAGCTGCGCCGCCGCTCGGCGCTATAGCTGGTCCCGGGCAGGTGCAGCGCGGCAATCAGAAGGCCGCGTGGGGCGACTACCGCCGCCTATCGCGACTTTGCCGGGGCCCTGCGCCGCATCCGGGCTGGCGGAGCGTCTGCGCGATCTCCCGTCCGTCGCCGACCTCGGCTACATCGGCGTCGAGGGCATCAACACGGTCCCGCACAAGCGATCCCCCGGTATCGACCTCGACCCCAGCCAAGTCGAGTTCAACACCGCCCTCGGCAGAATCCGCGCAGCCGTCGAACACGCCATCGCGCACCTCAAAACATGGCGCATGCTCAGCGAAGAAGGTGGCCGATACCGCTACCCCATCAGCAAATACGAAAGCACAGTTGCGGCAATCGTAGGCCTCTACTTCTTTGCGGCTTATGAATAAGCCTCCCGATTGCATCTCGGTCAACTGAATTCCGAGGACCGTGGCGGCGCCCTGAGCGCGCCGCCACGGTTGCAGCCGCCGCGCGCTCAAAGCGTGTTTGAGAAGCGGGTATCGAGAGCTGCACCGAGGTCGGAGTAACAGCCCCTGTACAAGCTTCCGCAGGTGGATTAAACGGATTTCCAGCATTGTTCGGCCAAGGACTCCATGACGTGTCGGAACGGCGAGGTTCGTCGTTACGGCTGGTTAACGCTGCCTACACGTCGCAAGTCATCCCCGGAACGTCGACCCTCGGTCGTCGCTCCGGATTTATCCGTGGGGAGGACGTCAACAATGAACAGGAAGCAGCCCGCCCTGAAGCCTCCCCAGACAGGCTCTCAGCTTCGCCCGATGGAATTAAAATTCCTCGATGCTGTTTGCGATGTACCTTTCTATCGTGACAAAATCGTCGATGGACAAGCGCCGATCATCACCAAAAGCGAAGTCGCGAAAGATTTCCCTGAATCCTTCATGAGCGCGGCGACTGCATCGGCGCTCGATACAGGTGCGGCCCAAATAGTATTCAGCACCGGAACTAATCATGCACGAATGGCATTGATTCGGCCGCCGCTGTTTCTACTCAAAAGCTACTACTCCATCTGGGAAGCGCATCCAGTGATCGGCGAGAGTTTTCGCCGGGGAATACCCCGAGTGTCGATAACTACACGCCTCGCAACTGACCATGTAATAAGAGTCAACTCTGAAGCTGGTTCAAACGAACACCGTTCAAGCCGATGGCTCGACTCGCGAACACTGTACATCAACCGTGTCCTCGACCCAGCCGATTGGACCAATGCTGACGTCGCAAAAATGGTCGAAGAGATCACTCAAGCTCGACAGACTGTCGGCGGCTATCACCTCGATTGTTCGGCGAACCACTTGGCGCACCTTCTCTTGCGTGCATACATCCCAGCTCCTGACAGTATCGTCAACGCCTACGAAATGATGCCGGCGAACACGCGGAGATTTATCGAACACAGATTGAACAGGTCAGTCGTGGACCTGTTCGGCAGCACTGAACTCGGCTACATGTTTTACAGCGATAACTCTCCGAGTTACGTTCCTTACCTCGAAGACATGGATGTAGAGCTAGCCCCTATAGCCGGAAGCCGGGGGGTTTATACCCTGGTCATCTCTTCGATCCGCAATCGTTTCATGCCATTGATTCGATACCGAACAGGTGATTGCGTACTTACCGAGGACGGAACAGCGGACCCTAGCAGGATTGTGAAATTTGTTGGCCGCGAACCGGAACTCCTTTCCGGCCCTGGCGTGCTAACCGCGCATGGCGAGCTCGATGAAATAGTCGCTGATCACGCCCCGGCAGTGTTCCTATACAGGCTCGGCGTGACCGATAGGGAAGCCCAGCTCGCTTACACCACATTCTCCGGTGACCCCTTGTCGAGCGAAGTCTCGCTTAAGCTAAGCGCGGCCTTGTCGGAACTCACGGGCCTCCCAGTAACGACAGAGCATCGTTATCGAATAGACATAGGAAAGTCTGGAAAGTACCGGTGGTTATGTGATGAACGCACAGATATCGCCCCCTGACGATGTGCTGTTTCTGGGGGATCTCCACCAAGAGACAGTCACCTACACCCAACATCACAATCAGGTGTCTGCCGAAACGGCTGTAGGCCAGACGCGGGAAGCCTTCCGCTACCTCTATCTAGTCTCCACGTTTCGCGAGGAACTGGCGGGGCTATTTCTACCAGTGATCCAAGACGTAGATGAGGTGTGGCACTACTGGATCCTGCAAACCCGCGAATATGCCGAGTTCTGCGAACGACTCCCCGGTTCATTCTTTATTCATCACCGCAGCATCGGGTACTCCGAGTTCAGTACGGAACCGACGCGCGAGGAACTCGCTGAACAGGCACTCAGATGGATTCCGCTTTATACGCGCTGTTTCGGCGTGATAGATGAAACCACGGCCGATTGTTGGAAGATCGTCAAGTTCTTGATCGATGTCACGGGTCTGCCACCGGGCCAGATTGCGGAGTTGTGCGGCGCAGACGAGGTAGATACCTCGGTGTCTGGTTGATCCGCCTTCGGCGCTGGTGTGGGGGCCGTTCAGAGGAAATTGCCGTGAACGAAGACCAAAAGCCGCCCAGACTAAGTTCCGCCGGACTGGCAGCCGTACTACTGGCAGCGTTGTTGCCGATGGCAGATTCGTTCATCGTCAACGTCGCGCTCGCCGAGATCGATGCAGAGCTCAATCCCGGCCCGGGCTCACTTGAGCTTATTGTGGCCGGCTACGTCGTAGCCTTCACTGTACTGCTGGTCCTCTGCGGACGACTTGGTGACATTTATGGGCGCAAGCGAGTCCTTATGATCGGCCTGACGCTGTTCACCCTTGCGTCACTGCTCTGCGCCACAGCTCCCACGACTCAAGCACTCATTGCGGCTCGTGTAGCGCAAGGAGCTACAGCGGCGATGATTCCACCGCAGGTACTCGGCACCATCGCGACAGCGGTCGAGGAAGAACACCGACCACGGGCAATGAGTCTGTTTGCAGTAGTAAGTGGACTAGCTGCCGTGATCGGGCTGGTACTCGGCGGAGTGCTCGTACACGCAGATCTACTGGGCACATCGTGGAGACCGATCTTCCTAATCAACCTACCGATCGGCATCGTCGCCATAGCCCTGGTGCTTCGATACACACCTGAGACACTTTCGCCGCACCCCCTCCATATTGACCTCCGCGGTACCGCCCTTCTAAGTTCGCTAATCCTGACACTTCTCATTGCCCTCAATCGCGGCAGCTGGTTATTCCTATTGCTCCTGGCCATCCCTCCCCTAGCTCTAATGCTATGGCGCATAGAGAAGAAGGAACCATCACCGCTCCTCCCCCCGGAGGTGCTCACAGACTCACGTGTCCGCCGCGGTCTGATACTCATTATTCCGTTCCTAGCAGTGTGGGCCGGTTATCTGTTCGCGCTACCTTTAGCGTTGCAGCAGGGCTTCGGGCTCAGCCCCATCGAGGCCGCCGGCATCATTGCTCCGATGCCGATCACCTTCATTCTGGGCTCATTGACGGTGCCTTTTCTTCGAAGCAGGAATGGTGACAATACCTTTTCGTTGGGCTTGATAATTCAGGCGGTAGGCGTCGCGTGGCTGATCATCTCACTGACACTCGGTGCGCCGATCCAAAATCTTTTACCTGGAGTATCGCTCATAGGGCTCGGCCAAGCACTTGCAATCGGATCATCGCAAATATCTATCATCGGAGCAATGCCCAAAGGTCATGCCGGCACAGGCGGCGGTGTCCTCGTCACGACGCAACAAGGATCAATGGCCATCGGAATTACGGTAATAGGCGGACTATTCACCACAGGGATGCTGAGCAGTGGACACCCCACCGCTTTCACCGCAATTCTAATCATCCAAATGGTGACCTTGCTCGTGATCGCCGCCGCCAGCACTCAAGCAGGACCGTTCCTGGTGAGTGAGCGGGAGTGAGTCTAGGGCTCATCCGGGTGCTCTGCCGCCCGGGCTGCCTCCCCTAGACCGCCAGGTCCAGCGGTAGGTCGCTGATGTCGCGCAGTCGCTTTCCGTTCACCAGGATGCCGAGCATGGACTCGGCCTCGTCGTTGCCGCTTGCCTTGACGGCCTTCGTCAGTTCGGGCAGGGCGAAGTGGTACACCGTGTCCACATCTCCGGTGCCGAGCGCCAGCGACGCAAGACGGGACGGGGTGGGCTCGGCAGTCACCACGACGATGTGCGGTGTGCGGCCCTTGCGGTTCCGGATCATGTTCAGCGCCTCTGACCGGGCGTTCTGGGCCCGGTCAGACCGCAGCGTCCACTTGCAGGATGCGATGGCGTGGACGATTGCGCGCTCCTGATTGGCGCTGCGGATCACGGCGTGCCGGGCCGTGTCGCTGTCAACGACCAGTGCGTCGCGGTTGATCGCCTCGTCCGGCTCCGGCTCGCGCAGGACGAGCACGTCGGGGCTGATCTCGTAGGAGTTGCCGAGCACGGAGGCAAGGGTCGGGTTCTGCTCGATGGCCGTCGCGAGGTCGTCCAGATGTGTGTAGGGCTCGTACCGGGCGATCTGGTACTCAGCTCGTGAGCCGCCGACGTTCTCTATGCGCCAGTTGCCTGGCCGGATGGTCCCGAGACCGGGGAACGTGGCACCGAGGAACTCCTGCACCGCCTGCTCGAAGAGGTGCCCGGTGCGCTGCCCGTCGAGTTTCTTCGGCATCACCTGCGCGCCGATGCCGCTGGCGATGCTCAGCGCGATTGCCTTGCTCGTCTTCTGGCTGCCGTCAGCGTTGGAGGCTACGCCGTCTGCGGAAAGTGAGAGCGTGCTGTCGTCAACCAGGCGCTGGTGGAAGGCTCTCCGGGCACTGCTGATCAGTGCGGTCATGCCACAACCTGGAGCCCGGGCCTTGCTCCGAGGATGGTTGCCTTGATCTGCTCGCCCACGGCCTTGGCCACGGGCGGCGGGAAGGCGTTGCCGACCTGCCGGTAGGCGTTGGTCTTGCGCCCCGTGATGTGCCACTCAGGCGGGAACCCCTGGATACGTGCAGCCATCTCGACGGTCAGACGAGGCAGGCCGGTGAAGCCCGGGGCCGGTGCCTCCTCAGCAAGCGTCTTGCCGTTCACGCCCAGTGACTCCCACGCACGGCGGGCTCGTGTCGGGCCAAGGTCAGGACCACCGTGCTTCTTGGAGCCGCCGACGAGAGTGGGGGCGATGGTGTTCGCCTGCGCCGCCCACTCGTCCGCACCTTCCCAGCCGTTGGCAGCCATGAGGTCTCGTAGTGCCTCGCCAACCGTTGGTGCCGTCGCCTCGGGGGCAGGCACCGGCCACTCGAACGGACGCCCAAGATCCTTCCGGACTGCAACGAAGATCACGCGGGGACGCAGTTGCGAAACCCCGAAGTCAGAAGCGTTCAGCAGACGCCAGTCCGGCTCGTAGCCCAGGTCCTTTAGTTGCTGCTCAACCCCGGAGCGGTAGGTCTGGAACACGATGTCGAGGAGCCCCCGGACGTTCTCCAGCATAACCGCCTTGGGCCGGAGCGCGTCCACCAGTTCGATGGCACGCGGGAACAGATCGCGCTCGTCATCGGCTCCCAGTTGCCGTCCGGCCTTGGAGAATGGGGGGCATGGAACGCCGCCCGCCAGCAGGTCCACGCCCTCGTGCCCGATGGGGTCCCACGCAAGCAGGTCCTGCTCGATGACGTTCCACTCCGGGCGGTTGGCGCGCAAGGTGCCACATGCGTGCCGGTCGATCTCGACGACGGCACGGTGATCGAACCCTGCCTGCTCTAGACCAAGGGCCTGTCCACCGGCTCCGGTGCAGATTTCGACTGATGTCAGCAATGATCCTCCTGGGCCTCGGTTGAGCGTATCCCCCCGGCCGCGCTGCGCCTCGTAGGCGCGGCCACCTGCTCCGTCGACGGGCTCCTGATCCTGCAGGTCGGCGGGCTTCTGGTCGCCGCTGGTGTCCTCACCGCCGGTGTCGCCATGATCGCCGCACCGGTCGCGGCCGCCATGGTCGCGTTGGTAGCCACCGCAGCGGTCGCCCACCACGCCTACCGCGCCATCCAGACTCACCGCACCGAGACTCACCGCCCGGGCTGAACCCAGCAACTCGGCGCAGGCCGCGGTGAGGTCGTGGGGCGAGCAATCGTCAAGACCTGTGGATGAAGATCTTTTAGGCGGCTTCGGTGTGGGTGTGGGCGTCGGGTCGTTCGACGAGGCGGCCGGCGTCGAATCGGGCTCCGGCTCGGACGAGCAGGGCCCCGGCAAAGTCGCTAGATGATCTTGTAGGTGGTCAGTGGTCGATGGGGGTCGCGGGCGTGGTGGCGGAGTGCTGCGGCGATGTTGCTGACGCCGTGCAGGCGTAGCGCGGTGATCGCGAGGTTCCGCAACGCCGACATGACCTGCGGGGCGTGACCGGTGTGGGCGGTGGCGCGGTCTTCGTCGAAGCAGACATCACGGACCCAGTGCAGGCGATTCTCGATCGACCAGTGCCCACGGATCCAGCGGGCGAGCAGTCCTGGATCGGCGTCGGTGCTGGTCAGGCTGGTGATCGCGTAGGCGGTCTCGGTTCTCCACTTCCCGCCAGGCCGCAGTGGGCGACGCCGGCGCACCAGCTTGATCGCCTGGGATGCGTGGGGGAAGAACTCTGCGCCCAGGTCGGGACAGGGGTGCAGGCTGACCACGCTGATCGTGCGGGTCTCGACGCGGCCGTGCCCACGCCCGCGTTGACGATCAGCGACGCCGATCTGGGTCCAGGGCAGCGCCCGTACCCGTGCCAGCAGCGTGGGCTGGTTCGCTTTGATCGTCATCAGGTAGTGCCCGCCGCGGCGGTGTAGGTAGTCGGCGTGGGCTCGCTGGGTGTGCAGAGCGTCCGCGGTGACCAGTACATCGTCGAGGTCGAGGGGGTCGAGCAGCGCGGTGAACGCGGTGATCTCGCTGCCCTTCTCTGCGACCTGAACCTGGCCGAGCACGCCACCGCTGGTCTGGTCGAGCACCGACACCAGATGCGGGAGCCAGACCCTGCCGTCGGCGGCACGGACGCGGGCGCCGCGCAGGGTCTTGCCGTCCAAGGCCAGCACGCGACGCTGTTCTCGCCGGGGTGTGCCCTCCGGGGCCGGCTGGGCGCTGAGCTGGGGCAACACCCAGGACCGCAACGCCGCCTCCAGCGCCGAGGCGTCGACCCGTTGCAGGACCCGGCGGATGGTCGACTCGTGCGGAGCGACCGCGCCCACCCCGAGCACGTCCAGCACGGCGCGGCCGACGTCATGGGCGTACTCGGCGATCGCGGTGAACGACCGGGCCCCCGCCAACACCGCGCACGCCCCCAGTAGCAACACCGCGAGGACACCGTGGCGGACACCGCGTGGTTTCCGCGGGTCCGGCACTCGCGACAGGGCCTCCACCAGCGACAACCCCGCCGCCTCACCGACCGGCGCGGCTCTCCCCGCGTCAGGACCGACCTCCAGGCCTTCCAGAGCAGCAACGATCGGAGACACTGACACTGCGGACACAGGCTTCCTGACGTGAGCAAGGATTCGACACCCTCATGATCACGCCAAGCCTGTGTCCGCACCCACCCCCACCCCCCACATCACCGCAGCTCAGGACCCACCCATCACGACTTTGCCGGGGCCCTGCTCGGACGAGGGCGACCAGGTGCGGTCCGTTCACGGCGCGCCATCGGTTCTGGGCGGCCTCGATGAGCTTGAACGCCATCGCCAGTCCGGCCGCGCGTGACCCGGGCGGGCGCTATCAGCGCCTGAGCCCCGTCGGCAGGCGGAGTCTCGGGCTCGGCTCTGGAACTCAGCGTTCCGGCGCCCAGCCGCTCGGTCCGCCCGCTCCCGCTTCTTTCCTCCGCGGGCTTCGTGGGTGAGCACCAGGAGCCGTGACCATAAACATCAGACTGGTGCAACGAACAAGCACCATGGCCAGCAGAAAAAGAGATATACCACTACGCATCTACGTTCTTGTTTCCTCAGTAGCTACGTAGTAGCATGGGGCATGGCCATCCTTGCGATCGGCGAGCTGGCTCTCGCCTCGCCTCGCCTCGCCTCGCCTCGCCTCGCCTCGCCTCGCCTCGCCTCGCCTCGCCTCGCCTCGCCTCGCCTCGCTCGCGCTCCTGCTCTGCAACTAGGGATTCTTGGGGTGATTCTGGAGTGACCCCTTAGAATTGAGGAGTAGGATTGGCGGCTTTTGGTCGTAAATGAGCAGAAAGGGTGGCGATGTCGGTTTTGCGAAGAGGTGGGGTGCTGCGATCGAGTTCTTGTCTGCGAAGAAAGCTACTTGGACGTTTAAAAATTAGGCGACCGATTGGCCATTTATCTCAGCATCTACGTAGCTACTGAGATAAATGCTACGTAGATACTGATGTACGTAGCATATGCGATGAAGTACCGACTACTCCATACTAGTCCAGTAGCTACGTAATACCCTAATGGATAAAAAGCAGCTTGACCAGCAGATTAAGGCGCCCGAAGGGCGATCTTAGTGATATTATAGCTCAGTAGCTACGCATTAACTGCTACGTAGCTACTGAGCTACGTAGCTACGGGGCGTCCGAAGGGCGTCCCGCGTGGGCCGAAGGCCG
>NZ_JAHLJA010000043.1:0-77673 GCF_020496245.1 Pseudonocardia sp. ICBG601
CCCCGGCATCCTCGGCTCGATGCGCCGCGCCATCGACGAGGTGGGCCTGGACTCCCCGAGTCCGCGCATCGGCACCCACCTGCTCGGCCCGCCGCTGTACCGCAGCCTGCCCCCGATCCTCGGCGAGGAGGGCACCGCCGCGGTGCTGCCGGTGTACCGGCGGATCTACGGCGACGAGGACGGCTGCCTGGACTGCACTCCGTACCCCGCGTCGAGGATCTGCTGCGCGCGCTGTCCGCGGCCGGCGTGACGATGGCCCTGGCCACCAGCAAGGCCGGCCGCCGGCCCGGCGGATCATCGCCCACCACGGCTGGACCGACCTGTTCACCGAGATCGTCGGCGACACCCGCACCGCGGACCGGCCGACCAAGGGCGCCGTCGTCGCCGAGGCGCTGCGCCGGCTCGGGCACCCGTCCGGTGCCGACGAGCCGTTGATGGTCGGCGACCGGCTGCACGACGTCGAGGGCGCCGCCGAGCACGGGCTGCGCTGCGTCGGCGCGGGCTGGGGCTACGCCGAGCCCGGTGAGCTTGTCGCGGCCGGCGCGGACACCGTCTACGACTCTCGCGGACGAGCTCCGGGTCGCCCTGCTGGGCCGAACGGGTGTCCGACGGGGCAGGACGGCGCATCCGCGGCGACCCTCCCCCGGCAGTCCCTCAGCTGAGACCCTGCCGGGCGGCCCCCTCCGTCCCGGCCCGTGCCGGGAACGCGGACGGGCCCGATATACACCGGACATGACGGTCGTCGCGCTGTACCGGTACCCGGTCAAGTCCATGCTCGGTGAGTCCCTGACCCGGGCCACCGTCACCGGGCGGGGGCTGCTGGGCGACCGCGCCTATGCGGTGCTCGACACCGAGACCGGGAGCATCGCCAGCGCCAAGGTGCCCAGGCGCTGGCTCGGACTGCTCGGCTTCGCGGCCCGGTTCGTCGCCGAGCCGGTGCCCGGGGAGCCGCTGCCTCCGTCGAGATCACCTTCCCGGACGGCTCGGTCCTGCGCAGCGACGACGAGGGCCTGGACACCGCGCTGTCGGCCGCGCCCGGGCGGGACGTGTCGCTGGTCTCGGTTCCGCCGGAGGGCAGCCACTTCGAGGAGCTGTGGCCCGACATCGAGGGCCTCACCCCGCAGCAGCTCGCCCCGCGCGCGCTCATCGAGGCCACGACGACCCGGCACGAGGACTCCGGCGAGGCCATCAGCCGGTTCGACATCTCCGCGTTCGGGGCGCCGGGCACGTTCTTCGACCTGTCGTCGCTGCACGTGCTCACCGAGTCCACCCTCGACCGGCTCCGCGAGCTCGCGCCGGAGGCGACCTTCGACCCGCTGCGCTACCGGCCGAACATCGTGCTCCGCGCCGACTCCTCCCCCGACGGCCACGGCTTCGTCGAGAACGACTGGCCGGGCAGCACGTCGACGATCGGCGAGGAGGTCCGGGTCTCCTTCTCCTTCGCCACCATGCGGTGCGTCATGACGACGCTCCCCCAGGGCGACCTGCCCGACGACCCGGACACCCTGCGCACGATCGCGAAGCACAACCGCATCGAGATCCCGCAGATCGGCGGGGTCTGGGCGTGCGCGGGCGTGTACGCCGAGGTCGCCGCGGGCGGGGAGATCGCCGTCGGCGACCCGCACACCGCCCCCGCCCCGGCCTGACCCACGCCGGCCCGCCCGACCGACGGTGCGCCGCAACGGCGGCGGTCGTCGAGATGCAGCCCAGCGGGGTACGAGGCGCCCTCGGGCCCCGCTGAGCTGCATCTCGGCGCGTGGACGCCGGTCCGGCTGTGTTCGCAGAGCGAACGCTTGTGCGTCTGTCGTACGCCGCGTACCGTCGTCGGCGACGGAGGTGCGTGATGGACAAGGTGGTGGCATCCGCCGCGGAGGCGGTCGCCGACATCGGCGACGGGGCGTCGCTCGCGGTCGGCGGGTTCGGCATGTCCGGGGTTCCGACGGTGCTGATCGCGGCGCTGCTGGAACAGGGCGCGACGGACCTGGAGACGATCTCGAACAACCTGGGCGTCGACGGCTTCGGCCTGGCACCCTGCTCGCCGCCGGGCGCATCCGGCGCACGATCGGCTCCTACGTCGGCAACAACAAGGAGTTCGCCCGCCAGTACCTCGCCGGCGAGCTGGAGCTGGAGCTGACCCCGCAGGGCACCCTCGCCGAGCGGCTGCGGGCCGGCGGCGCGGGCATCCCGGCGTTCTACACCCCGGCCGGGGTCGGCACGCTGGTCGCCGAGGGCGGGCTGCCCTGGCGCTACGCGGCCGACGGCTCGGTCGCCGTCGAGTCCCCGGCGAAGGAGACCCGCGAGTTCGACGGCGTGACCTACGTCCTCGAGCGTGCCCTCACCCCGGACTTCGCGCTGGTCCACGCCTGGAAGGGCGACCGGCACGGCAACCTGGTGTTCCGGCGCGCGGCGCGCAACTTCAACCCGGACTGCGCCGCGGCCGGGCGGACGACGATCGCCCAGGTCGAGCACCTGGTCGAGCCCGGGGAGATCGACCCCGACGAGGTCCACACCCCCGGCATCCACGTGCACCGCGTGCTGCACGTCCCCGACGTCGAGAAGCCGGTCGAGTTCAGGACGGTGCGTTGACCATGGCCCTCAACCGTGACGAGATGGCCGCCCGGGTCGCGGCGGAGCTGCCCGACGGCGCGTACGTCAACCTCGGCATCGGCATGCCGACCCTGGTCCCCGGGCACATCCCGAGGGCCGGACGGTCGTGCTGCACTCGGAGAACGGGATCCTCGGCGTCGGCCCCTACCCCACCGACGACGAGGTCGACCCCGACCTCATCAACGCCGGCAAGGAGACCGTCACCGTCGCCGCCGGTGCCGCCTTCTTCGGCTCCGCCGAGAGCTTCGGCCAGATCCGGGCCGGGAAGCTCGACGTGGCCGTCCTGGGCGGGATGGAGGTCGCCGCGAACGGCGACCTCGCGAACTGGGCGATCCCCGGCAAGATGATCAAGGGGATGGGCGGCGCGATGGACCTCGTCCACGGCGCGCGCTCGGTGATCGTGATGATGGACCACGTCTCCAAGGACGGGTCCCCCAAGATCGTGGAGCGGTGCTCGCTGCCGATCACCGGCCTCGGCTGCGTCACGAAGATCGTCACCGACCTGGCCGTGATCGACGTGACGCCGGCCGGGCTCGCACTGGTCGAGACCGCGCCCGGCGTCACCGCCGACGAGGTCCGGGAGAAGACCGGCGCTCCGCTGCGCTGACCCCGACCCGCTGCACCGACGGCTGCCCGCCGGGCGCGCCCCCTCGGTCGCGTCCGGCGGCGGCGCGTCCCTCAGGCGGGCGCGCCCGGCGTGACCGGCAGCCCGGACAGGCCCCGGACCAGCGTCGACTCGCGGTAGACGAGCTCCGAGGGGTCGACGGCCAGCGCCAGGTCCGGCCGCTGCGCGATGAGCCTGCCGATCGCCACCCGCCCCTCGGTGCGGGCCAGCTGCGCGCCCAGGCAGAAGTGGATGCCGTGACCGAAGAACACCCCGGACGAGGAGTCCCGGGTGATGTCGAGGCGATCCGGGTCCGCCAGCCACTCCGGGTCCCGGTTCGCCGCGGCGAGCCCCAGCATCACGGTCGACCCGGCGGGGATGGTCACCCCGGAGTACTCGACGTCCTCGCTGGCGAAGCGCATCGGGGCGTTGGAGACCGGGGACTCGAAGCGCAGGAACTCCTCCACCGCCGAGTTGATCAGCGACGGGTCGGCCTTCAGCCGGGCGTGCTGCTCGGGGTGGGTCAGCAGGGCGAGCACGCCGTTGCCGATCAGGTTGACCGTGGTCTCGTGCCCGGCGATGAGCAGCAGGGTCGCCATCGCGACGAGCTCCTCGGAGGACAGCCGGTCGCCGTCGGCGTCGCTGACGGCGAGCAGGCCGGAGAGCAGGGCGTCGTCGGGCTCGGTGCGCTTGCGCTCGATCAGCTCGGCGAGGTAGCTGTTCAGGCTGCCCATCGCGGCGAACTTCTCCTCCTGCGGGGAGTCGTCGACCAGCACCGACGACCACGCGGAGAACTTGTCGCGATCCTCGGCGGGCACGCCCAGCAGCTCGCAGATGACCAGCACCGGGACGAGGAACGCGTACTGGCGCATGAGGTCGACGGGGCCCTCGGCGGGCAGCGCGTCGAGCAGCTCCTGGGTGATCTCCTCGACCCTGGGCTGCAGGTCGTTCATCCGCCGCACGGTGAACGAGCGGCCGACGAGCTTGCGCAGCCGGGTGTGGTCCGGCGGGTCCATCAGGATCATCATCGGGATCGGCGCGGCCGGCTGGCCCTCGCGCTGGTCGGCGGGCAGCGTGTACCGCCAGTCCTTGCTCAGCCGCGGGTCGACGAACGCCGCGCGGACGTCGGCGTACCGGCTGATCAGCCACACCTTCCCGTCCGGAAGTGCGAGCTCCCGCACCGGCTCCTCGGTGCGCAGGGCCGCGTAGGCGGGGTGCGGGTCGGTCCAGAAGTCGCCCGAGAACAGGTCGTGCGTCTCGGTGCCGGTGGTGGTCAGCGCCATGGGTCCATCGTGCCAGCCAGTGGTAAGCGAGCGCTTACGTCAATCGTGTGACGGAGCACGCAGCCGGGTCGAGATCGATGTCGGCCGGCGACGGGCGGCCGAGGACGACCGACGCGGCCAGCGCGGCCAGCGCCGGGGCTGACTCGATGCCCGACCCGCCCTGCCCCGCGACGAAGAAGAAGCCGGGGTGCTCCGGCCGCGCACCCAGCACGGGGGCACGGTCGGGGGCGAAGGTCCGCAGCCCCGCCCACGCGGTCCGCACCGACCGCAGCCCCAACGTGGTCGCCGCGCCCACCCGGTCCAGGGCGAGGGCGACGTCGAGCTCGTCGGGACGGGCGTCGCCCGGCTCGGCCGGGGTCTCGTCGGCCGGGGAGACGAGCACCGTGTCCGCCTCGGCCTTGAGGTACCAGCGCTCGGCGGCATCGACGACCATCGGCAGGACGGCGCCGTCGACGGTGAGCACCGACGGGTCGGCGACCGGGCAGGCCGCGATCGTGCGCCGGTAGGGGGTCAGCCCGGCACCGGGCACGCCGGCGAGTGCCGCCACCGCGTCGGCCCAGGCGCCGGCCGCGTCGACGACCGTCTCCGCCCGCACCCGGTGCCCGGCGGCCGTCGTGGCGGTCCAGCCGGAGCCGTCCCGCTCCAGCGCGGCCACCCGGGCCCCGCGCAGCACGGTGCCGCCGCGGGCGCGCAGCCCGCGCCGGTAGCCGTCGTGCAGGGCGGCGGTGTCGACGTCGCAGGCACCGGCGGTCCACGCGGCCGCACGCGGGGCCCGGCGCAGCACCGGCACGCGTCGCCAGGCCTGCTCGGGGTCCAGCGCGACCGGGGCGCCGGGCTCGCCGTGCTGCTCGCGCACCGTCGTGGCGAGGTGGTCGGCGGCCAGGTCGTCGTCGGCGACGTGCAGGACCGGGCGCGGGCTCAGAGCGTGTTTGGAAATGGTGGGTGTGTCGGGATGGTCGACACGGCTGGGGTGCTCCATCGTGGTCGGCATGCAGGAACGACCGCGCCGGTACCCCTCGGACACCAGTGATGCCCAGTGGGTGGTGATCGAGCCGTTGTTACCGCCGCTCGCGCGGCGGGGGCGGCCTGTTGCTCATGCTCGTCGGGACGTGCTGGACGCGATCTTGTATGTCGTGCGGACCGGGTGTGCCTGGCGGGCGTTGCCGGTGGACTTCCCGCCCTGGCAGACCGTCTACTGGTACTTCAACCAGTGGGAACAGCAGAAGGTCACCGAGAAGATCCTCCCGGTCGTGCGGGGGCAGTTACGTATCGCCGAGGGCCGTGATCCGGAGCCGAGTGCGGGGATCATCGATTCCCAGTCGGTCAAGGGCGCCGACACCGTCGGCCAGGACTCCCGCGGCTACGACGCCGGGAAGAAGACAGGCGGACGGAAACGGTTCATCGTGACCGACACCCTCGGTCTGCTGCTGACCACGATGGTGTGCTCGGCCTCGGTACAGGACCGCGACGGCGCCAAGCCGATCCTGCTCAACCTCTACCTGCGCACCAGGGTGCGGTTCGTCTACGCCGACGCCGGCTCCGCCGGGCGACTGCTCGACTGGGCCGCCACGATCCTGCAGACAACGATCGAGATCATCCGCAAGCCACCCGAGCAGCGCGGATTCACCGTCCTCCCACGAAGGTGGGTGGTCGAACGGACCCTGGCCTGGCTCACCGCACACCGACGCCTGGCCCGAGACTACGAACGCCACCCCACCACATCCGAAGCCATGATCCGCTGGGCCGCGATCAACACCATCACCCGCCGCATCGCCCGTGGATACCCCGCCACCCGCCAGCAGAAACACACGACACCCTCAACCCACTAGAATTTCCAAACACGCTCTCAGCAGCGGTGGCGTGCCGAGCAGCGCGGGCAGCGCGGCGAACCGCGGGCCCGAGGCGTCGATCAGCGCGCGGAACGGGCCGGAGCCGTGCCCGGGGATGTAGGTCGCCGCGGAGCGGGCGGTGGAGTGGACCGGCAGGTCGTCCTCCGCCTCGGTCAGCACGACCCGGGCGTGCGCAGCCAGCTCCCACGCGACCGACACCCCCGCGATGCCGCCGCCGATCACCAGCACGTCCGCCGTCACCGTGCCCGCCGTCCCTGCCGTACCCGTGCCCGCCGTACCCATGCCCGCGACGATAGGGCGGCGGCGCCGGGGAAAACCGGTGGCACCGGTCGGGGTCGTCGTCGTAGCGTCGCCGCCATGCTGATCCGGTTCCTCTGAGCGACCCGCGCGGTCGATCTCCGCGCCCTCCGTCGCCGGCCCGTGACGTCCTCACCGGGCCCCGGAACCGTCGCCGCCCTCGCGCGGCCCCTCCGGCGTCCCCGCGCGTCACCGGCCCCTCCCACCCGGTCCGAGTCCGACCCGATGTTCCGAGGAGGTCGTATGCCCACGACCCGCCACACCACCGCGCACACCACCGCCCACAGCGCAGCCCACAGCACAGCCCGACCGACCGACGCGTCCGCGGTTCCCGGTCCCCTGACCGGCGAGACCGGGCCCGACACGGCCGGCGGGGCGGCACCCGGCGGAGCCACCGCCGCCGCACCCGCCAACCGCGCCGAGCGCCGTGCGGCCGAGCGCGGCCGGTCCGGCGCGCCGGGCGGCCCGGCGGCACCGCGCACGGCGGGGCCGGCCCCGCAGGCCCGCCCGGCCCACGTCCGCACGGACTTCGCCGCCCGCCGCAGCGGCTGACCGCACGGGGAGCACGGACCGGGCACCGGAGACGCCGACGGGCGACCCTTCGTGTGCCCGGTCCGTGATCACTCCCGGCGGCGCGCCCCGACGGGGGTGCGACGTGGGAGGCTGGACGCCGTGACCGTCACCGTCTGGTGGGCCGCCCCGGCCGATCCCGGCGCCCGCGCCGACCTCGTCGCGCTGCTGGACGCCCACGAACGCGAACGGCTCGTCGCGCTGCGACGGCCCGAGGACCGCGCCCGCTACCTCGCCGCGCACGCGCTGGCCCGGCTCGTGCTCGCCGAGCGGCTCGACGCCGACCCCGCCGAGCTGGTCCTCGACCGGACCTGCCGCTGCGGGGAGCCGCACGGCAAGCCCCGCCTGGCCGGGCGCGGCGACGACCCCGGCTTCTCCCTCACCCACTCCGGCGCGCTGGTCGGTGTCGCGGTCGGGACCGGGCCGGTCGGCGTCGACGTCGAGGCACACCGCCCCCTGTCCGGCCTCGACGGCCTGGTCCGGCACGCCCTGTCCCCCGCCGAGCTCGCCGCCGGGACGCCCGACGGGACCGGCTTCCTGGTCACCTGGACCCGGAAGGAGGCGCTGCTCAAGGCCACCGGCGAGGGCCTGTCGAGCCCGATGGACGCGATCACCCTGTCCCCGCCGCACAGCCCGGCCCGGGTGCTGGACTGGACCGGCACCGCCGGGAGCTGGTGGGTCACCGACGTCCCCACCGGCCTCGACGACCACCCGGGCGCCGTCGCCGGGGCGGGACCGGTGGCCCCGGCCGTCACCGTCGCCGACGGCGACGCGATCCTGTCGGTGCGCCGGGGCACGATGCACGGGTGATGATGGAGTGACCGCGGCGGCCGACCGCTGGGTGCTGCACCTCGACATGGACGCGTTCTTCGCCTCCGTCGAGCAGCTCACCCGGCCCACCCTGGCCGACCGTCCGGTCCTCGTCGGCGGCGCGGGACCGCGCGGCGTCGTCGCGGGGGCGAGCTACCAGGCCCGGGTGTTCGGGGCACGCTCGGCGATGCCGATGGGCCAGGCGCGGCGGCGCTGCCCGCACGCGACGGTCCTGCCGCCCCGGTTCTCCCTGTACAAGGCGCTGTCCGAGGAGGTCATGGCCGTCCTCGGCGAGTTCTCCCCCGTGCTGGAGCCGGTGTCGGTGGACGAGGCGTTCGTGGAGCCGCCCGACCTCGTGGGCGCCTCCCCCGACCAGGTGCGGGAGTGGGGCACCCGGCTGCGCGGCGCGGTGCGCGACCGCACCGGGCTGCCCGCCTCGGTGGGCGCCGGGTCGGGCAAGCAGATCGCGAAGATCGCCTCCGAGCAGGCCAAGCCGGACGGGCTGCGGGTGATCGCCCACGCCGAGCAGGCGGCCGTGCTCGACCCGCTGCCGGTGCGGTCGCTGTGGGGCATCGGGCCGGTCTCCGGCGAGGCGCTGCGGAAGATCGGGATCGAGACGATCGGGCAGCTCGCCGCTATGGACGCCCGCGAGGTCGCCGGGGTGCTGGGCAGCGCGATCGGGTCCGAGCTGCACCGTCTCGCCCGCGGCATCGACGACCGTCCGGTCGCCCCGCGCGGCGCCGCCAAGCAGATCAGCGCGGAGACGACCTTCGACGCCGACCTGACCGCGATGAGCGCGGTGCACACCGCGGTGGAGTCGATCTGCGTCGCCGTGCACCGACGGCTGGTCGCCGACGGTCGGACCGCCCGCACCGTCACCGTGAAGGCGCGGACCGGGGACTTCACCACCCACACCCGGTCGGAGACGACCCCGTTCGGCACCCGGGACCTGGCGACCCTGGTCGCGGTGGCGCGCCGGCTGGCCGAGGGCGCGGTCGGCGAGGGCGGGGTGCGGCTGCTGGGAGTGTCGGTGTCCGGCTTCGGCGACGAGCCGCCGCTGGCCCTGTTCGACGCGGTGCCCTCGGAGAACGGGTGGACGACGGCCTCGGCCCTCGACCCCCCACCCGCGGCCGACGCCCCGGCCGGCGCGGCGGGGGTGGCCGTGCTCGACGCACCGCCGGACACCGACGCACCTCCGGACACCGACGCGAGGACAGGGACGGGCGCGGCCGCGGGGGCCGACAGTCCTGCGGGGACCGGCGGTACCGCGGGGGCCGACGCGACCACGGGCGCCGGCGACGTGCCCGGCCCCGTCCGCCCGGGCCGCCCCGACCGCGAACCCGACCCGGACCGGCCCTGGCGCGCCGGCGACGACGTCGCACACCCCGAGCACGGCCACGGCTGGGTCCAGGGCGCCGGGCACGGGCGGGTCACCGTGCGCTTCGAGACCGCCTACACCGGGCCCGGCCGCACCCGCACGCTCGACGCCGCCGACCCCGACCTCACCCGGGCCGACCCGCTGGGCAGCTGGCGGGCCTGAGCGCGCCGTCCCGCCGGCGGGCTCAGCCGATCAGCGGGCTGCGGTGCGGCGGCGCGACGCGGCTGCCCTCGGCGACCCGGGCCCGCAACGCCGGGACGGTGCGCGCCAGCCCGTCGAGGACCGCACCGAGCGCGGCGTCGGCCGCGGGGTCGCCCCCGACCAGCAGCACCGCGCCGCCGGCGGGTCCGGCGGCGGCCCAGGCCCCGATCCGGGCGACGGCGTCACGCGGGGTGACCGGCTCGACCCGCCACGCCTCGGCGTAGAACAGGGCCGTCGACTCGGCCTGGGGGAAGGCGAAGACGGTCTCGGCGTCGGCCAGCAGGTCCGCGACGTGGGCACCCGGGCGGGGTGCGCCGTCGCCGGACGGGTCGGTACCGAGCACCACCAGGTCGTGGCTCATCGCATGTCCTCCTCGAGGGTCCGCGCCCTCACCAGTGGGAATCCGCGACGACGGGCAGTCTCCTGGCTCCCGGATCCCCACGCCCTCCCCGGCCTTCCCACCCTCGCGGGCGGTGGCACCGGTGTGGGGAGGGCACTCCCCGGTGACAGTGGCGGGACCGCGCCGGATTCGCACCGGCTTCCTGTTCCGTCGTCGTCGGGGAGCCCATCACGCGACCGGGTCAGTGGTCAACCGTCCCCCGCCCCGACACCCCCCGCAGATGGTCGAGCAGGTCGTGCTCGGCGAGCGTCCCGAGCAGCGGCCCGTCCGGCTCCCGCACGGGCAGCGCGGCTCCCCGGTGCGCGGCGAGCACCCCGAGGACGTCGTGCACCGGGGCGGCCGGGTCCAGCGCGGGCAGCTCCGGGCCGGGCGGGGTGCCGTCGGCGGGACGCATCACCTGGGCGACGACGACCCGGCGCAGTGCCTCGTCGGTCGGGGTGTCGGCGGCGAGGTCGATCCCGCGTCGCAGCAGCTTGAGCGTGTAGATGTTGTCCCGCGACACCAGGTTCGACAGGCCGGTGGCCAGGACGACGGCGGCCATCAGCGGCAGGATGAGGGCGTAGTCGCCGGTCAGCTCGAACACGATGAGCACCGCGGTGATCGGGGCGTGCGCGGCCACCGCGAACACCGCCGCCATGCCGACCAGACCGAACGCGCCGGGGTGCAGGTCCAGCGCCGGGAACAGGGCCGCGGCGGCGTAGCCGAAGGCGGTCCCGGCGGTGCCACCGACGAACAGCGACGGCGCGAACACACCGCCGGACCCGCCGATGCCGATGGTGAGGCTGGACGCGAGGATCTTCCCGACGACGAGCAGGAGCAGGAACCCGACGACGTACCGGCCACCGATCGCGGCCTCCAGCACGGGGTAGCCGACGCCGTACATCTGGGGCAGTGCCAGCAGCAGCGCGCCGAGCAGCAGCCCGCCGACGGCCGGGCGCAACCACTCCGGGCCGCGCCAGACGGCGTCACAGGCGTCCTCGACGACGTAGAGGATCCGGGCGAAGGCCCAGCCCAGCAGCCCGGCGAGCAGCCCGAGCAGCGCGTAGAGCGGCAGCTGGGCGGGGCTGCCCAGGTCGAAGTGCGGCAGGGTCAGGATCGCGCGGTCGCCGGCGATCACCTCGGCGACGACGTTCGCGACCACCGAGCTGATCACCAGCACGCCGAACGCCTCGGCGCTGAACGACCGCAGGATCAGCTCCAGGCCGAACACCACCCCGGAGACCGGCGCGTCGAACGTCGCGGAGATCCCGCCCGCGGCACCGCAGGCGACCATGAGCACCAGCCGGGTGGCGGGCACCCGCAGCCACTGCCCGATCGCCGAGGCGAGCGCGGAGCCGATCTGCACGATCGGGCCCTCCCGGCCGACGGAGCCGCCGGTCCCGATGCAGATCCCCGACGCGAGCGCCTTCACCGCGGCGACGGTGGCCGGGATCCGCCCGCCCCTGCGCGCGACGGCGAACATCACCTCGGGCACCCCGTGCCCGCGCGCCTCCGGGGCGAACCGCTGGACCAGCGGGCCGTACACCAGGCCGCCGAGCACCGGGGCGATCAGCAGGAACCACACGCCCAGCCCGGGCAGGTGCGGCGAGGCGACCCGGCCGGCGTCGGAGAAGTCCTCCCGCCCGGTGACCAGCCAGGTCACGCCGAGGATCAGCTCGTGGAACAGCACCGACCCGATGCCGGCGCCGACCCCGATGACCGTCGCCAGACCGACGAGCCCCGGCCGGGTGCCGACGAGCGCGCGGTGCAGCGCGCGGACCGCGGTCACCGCGCACCGCCCTCGGCGGGCACCGGCGCGACGGCCCAGTCGGTCTCGCCGACCTCGCCCGCGGCGTCGGCGAAGCGGCGCAGTGCGTCGCGGACCGCGGTGCGCTCGGCGGCCGGCAGCATCGCGAGCAGCCGGTGCATCTCGGCGCGGCGCAGCCGGGTGACCTCGTCGACGAGCGTCCGCCCGGCGGGGCTGAGCGCGAGGGCGACCTCGCGGCGGTCGTCGCCGGTGCGGGTGCGCACGACGAGGCCGCGGCTCACCAGCCGGTCGCACATCCGGGTCGCCGTCGAGGCCGACACGGTCAGCGCCGTGGCCAGGTCGGCCGGGCGCCGGGTGCCGTGCTGGGCCAGGACGACCAGCGCGCGGTACTGCGGCAGGGTCACCTCGCCCGCCGTCGGGCCGGCCTGCTCCCCCGCGGCGGCCAGGGACCCGGCGACCACGGAGAGCATCGCCCGGCTCGCGGTCATCACCGCGTCGACGACATCGTCGATCTCGTCGGCAGCACCGTTCTCGTCGGTCACGCCGCCAATGATTGCACACTGCAAGGTTGCAGTGTGCAATGAGGTCGGCGTGGTCAGCGGGCGACGGGCGCCTGCAGACCGGCGACCGGCCCGATCACGACGATCGCGGGCGGGCTGATCTCCTGCTCGGCGGCGACGCGCTCGGCGGTCTCCAGCGTCGCGCGCACCGACCGCTCGATCCGCGTGGTGCCGTCCTGCACGATCAGCACCGGGGTGTCGGCCGGGCGGCCGTTGGTGATGAGCGCCTCGGCGAACTTCCCGAGCCGCTCCACGGCCATCATCAGCACGATCGTGCCGGTCATCCGGCCCAGCGCGGTCCAGTCGGTCAGGCTGCGCGGGTCACCCGGTGCGACGTGCCCGGAGACGACGACGATCTCGTGTGCCACCCCGCGGTGGCTCACCGGCGTCCCGGCGACGGCCGGTGCGGCGAAGGCGCTGGTGATGCCCGGGACGACGGTCACCGGCACCCCCGCCGCGGCGCACGCCTGGACCTCCTCGAACCCGCGGCCGTAGACGAACGGGTCGCCGCCCTTGAGGCGCACCACGAACTTCCCGGCACGGGCGTGCGAGACGAGCAGCTCGTTGATCCGCTCCTGGGCCATGGCGCGGCCGTAGGGGATCTTCGAGGCGTCGATGACCTCGACCTCGGGGGACAGCTCGTCGAGGATGTCGCGCGGGCCGAGCCGGTCGGCGACGACGACCTCGGCGCGCGACAGCAGCCGCCGTCCGCGCACGGTGATCAGCTCCGGGTCGCCGGGGCCGCCACCGACCAGCGCGACACCGGCCTGCGGGGGCTCGGCCGACTCGTCGACGACGCCGGCGGCCAGTGCCTCGACCAGCGCGGTGCGCACGGCCGCGGACCGCCGGTGCGCGCCCCGGGCCAGCACGCCGACGGTGAGCCCGTCGTAGCCGCCGGTGGCGGGGGTGACCGCGGTGCCCCGGTCGCCGTCGTCGGCGCGGACGCAGAACACCCGGTCCCGCTCGGCCTCGGCGACGACGGCGGCGTTGGTCTCCGGCTCGTCGGTGGCGGCGATCGCGTACCAGGCCCCGGCGAGGTCGCCGTCGGTCCAGCGGCGGGCCGTCCAGGTGATCTCCCCGGCCGAGGCCATGCCCTCGACCGCCGGGGTGACCTCGGGCGAGACGACCTCGACGACCGCTCCCGCCGCGATCAGGCGGGCGACACGCCGCTGGGCGACCTGTCCCCCGCCGACGACGACGGCCCGGCGGCCGGCCAGGTCCAGCCCGACCAGGTACTGCTCGTGGTGCGCGTTCAACGACGTTCCTCTCCCGGACTCCGACGCCCGGTGGTGGCAGCGGGTCCCTGCGCCGGGCCCCCGCTCGACGGCGACGCCGGACGATAGCCGGGCCCGCATGTGTCACAGGAGCCCCCGGAGGGCAATCCCACATCCGCCGCTCCGGCGGCCACGGCGACCGTGACGCCCTGACCAGCGGTCTTGCCCACGATCAGCTGGGCTCCGTCGCCCGCGGCGAGGAGCGCGGCGGCCTCTGCGACCGATGGGGTCCCGACGGCCGCGGCGACCCGGGCATCCGGCCTCGCCACCCCGACCACGGCCAGTGCGGCGGCGGCGAAACCGTGCGGTTCCCGCGGTGCGACGGCCGCCAGCAGACCGGGTTCGGCGACCCGCCGGTCCAGGGTGGCGACGACGGCGTCGCCGAGCTCCAGCCCGTGCTCGGCGGCGACCCGGTCCAGCAGCGCGCGCACCTCGGCCTCGGGGGTTCCGGGGCGCAGCCCCACCCCGACCGTGATCACCGGTCGTGGAGCGGAGCGCTCGGCACGCGGACGGTCGGCTCCACGACCGGTGATCATGCGAACGCGGCCGGGGCGGCCCCGGCCCGGGTGTGGCGTGCCGCCGCGACGAACCGGGCTACGGCGCCGGGCACGCCGGCCGGGTGGGTGTGCAGGAACGAGGCGTGCACCCGGTCCTCGACGTAGCCCTCCGGCTCCCCGCCCCGCCACGCCCAGGCCGGGGCCGCACCCGCCCGCGGGGTGACCGCGCACCGGTGGAACTCGTGTGCCCCGGCCCGCTCGCCCGCCGCGAACAGGGGCGACGCCGACACTGCGACCGCGTCGCGGTAGCCGAGGGTGAGCCGCGGGGTCATCCCCGCCGACGCGTCGAGGACCCCGCACATCGGCGTCCCGTCGAGGTCCCGGCACAGGTAGAGCAGCCCGCCGCACTCGGCGTGCACCGGGGCCCCGGACGCGGCCAGCGCCGCGACCTGCGCCCGCAGCGGTGCGTTGTCGCCGAGCGCGCCGACGTGCTCCTCGGGGAAGCCGCCGGGCAGCACGAGCGCGGCGGTGCCCGCCGGGAGCGCGGGGTCGCGCAGCGGGTCGAAGGTCGCCACGTCGGCGCCGGCCGCGGTGAGGAGCTCGGCGTGCTCGGCGTAGCCGAACCCGAACGCGGGCCCCCCGGCGAGCGCGACGAGCGGCCGCTGCCCCGCCGTGCCGCTCGTGCCGACCTCGGCGGCCGGGTCCCAGACCGGGCCGGCGGGCAGCGGGCGGGCGAGTGCGAGGACGGCGTCGAGGTCCACGTGTGTGGCGACGAGCTCGGCCATCGCGTCCACCGCGGCGGTCGCGGCGGTGCCGTGCTCGGCGGCGGTGACCAGGCCCAGGTGCCGCGAGGGCACCGCCAGCTCGGCCCGTCGCGGGACGGCGCCGAGCACCGGCAGCCCGACCTCCTCGGCCGCGGCCCGGCAGACGTCGGCGTGGCGCTGCGACCCGACCCGGTTGAGGATCACCCCCGCCACCTGCACGGACTCGTCGAAGCTGCGGAACCCGTGCAGCAACGCGGCCAGCGACCGGGACTGCCCCCGGACGTCGACGACCAGCACCACCGGTGCCCCCAGCGCGGCGGCGACCTGCGCGGTGGACCCGGCGCCGTCGGCGATGCGGCCGTCGAACAGCCCCATCACCCCCTCGACGACGGCGACGTCGGCGTCCCGGCTCCCGTGCCGGGCCAGTGGGGCGAGCCGGTCGGCGCCCTGCAGGACGACGTCGAGGTTGCGGCCCGGACGGCCCGCGGCGAGCGTGTGGTACCCGGGGTCGATGTAGTCCGGCCCGATCTTGAACGGCGCGACCCGGGTGCCGCGCCGCGACAGCGCGGCCATCAGCCCGGTCGCCACCGTCGTCTTCCCGCTGCCCGACGACGGCGCCGCGACGACCAGCGCGCGGGCCGTGCTCACGGTGCTCACGGTGCTCACCACTCGATCCCCCGCTGGCCCTTCTGCCCGGCGTCCATCGGGTGCTTGATCTTCGTGGTCTCCATGACCAGGTCGGCGGCCTCGATCAGGGCGGGCGGGGCGTCCCGGCCGGTGATGATCACGTGCTGCCGGCCGGTCCGGGCGGTGAGCACCCCGACGACCTCGTCGACGTCGATCCAGCCCCACTTCAGCGGGTAGGTGAACTCGTCGAGGACGTAGACCTGGTGCTCCTCGCGCTCGATGCGGCGGCGGATCTCGGCCCAGCCCTCGACGGCGTCGGCGGCGTGGTCGGTCTCGGTGCCCGCCTTGCGCGACCAGGACCAGCCCGACCCCATCTTGTGCCACTCCACGGGCCCGCCCTGCCCGGTCTGCTCGTGGACGGCCCCCAGGGCGCGGAACGCCTCCTCCTCGCCGACCTTCCACTTCGCGGACTTGACGAACTGGAACACCCCGATCGACCAGCCCTGGTTCCAGCCGCGCAGCGCCATCCCGAACGCGGCGGTCGACTTCCCCTTCATCACCCCGGTGTGCACCACCAGCAGCGGCCGGTTGCGGCGCTGACGGGTGGTGAGCCCGTCGGCGGGCGTGACGGACACCTGTCCCTGCGGCACGGCGGTCCCTCCTTCTCGGGCGTGATGTGTCAGAGCGTGTTTGGAAATGGTGGGTGTGTCGGGATGGTCGACACGGCTGGGGTGCTCCATCGTGGTCGGCATGCAGGAACGACCGCGCCGGTACCCCTCGGACACCAGTGATGCCCAGTGGGTGGTGATCGAGCCGTTGTTACCGCCGCTCGCGCGGCGGGGGCGGCCTGTTGCTCATGCTCGTCGGGACGTGCTGGACGCGATCTTGTATGTCGTGCGGACCGGGTGTGCCTGGCGGGCGTTGCCGGTGGACTTCCCGCCCTGGCAGACCGTCTACTGGTACTTCAACCAGTGGGAACAGCAGAAGGTCACCGAGAAGATCCTCCCGGTCGTGCGGGGGCAGTTACGTATCGCCGAGGGCCGTGATCCGGAGCCGAGTGCGGGGATCATCGATTCCCAGTCGGTCAAGGGCGCCGACACCGTCGGCCAGGACTCCCGCGGCTACGACGCCGGGAAGAAGACAGGCGGACGGAAACGGTTCATCGTGACCGACACCCTCGGTCTGCTGCTGACCACGATGGTGTGCTCGGCCTCGGTACAGGACCGCGACGGCGCCAAGCCGATCCTGCTCAACCTCTACCTGCGCACCAGGGTGCGGTTCGTCTACGCCGACGCCGGCTTCGCCGGGCGACTGCTCGACTGGGCCGCCACGATCCTGCAGACAACGATCGAGATCATCCGCAAGCCACCCGAGCAGCGCGGATTCACCGTCCTCCCACGAAGGTGGGTGGTCGAACGGACCCTGGCCTGGCTCACCGCACACCGACGCCTGGCCCGAGACTACGAACGCCACCCCACCACATCCGAAGCCATGATCCGCTGGGCCGCGATCAACACCATCACCCGCCGCATCGCCCGTGGATACCCCGCCACCCGCCAGCAGAAACACACGACACCCTCAACCCACTAGAATTTCCAAACACGCTCTCAGGCGGCGCGCGCGGACCGGGTCGCCCGGACCAGGTCCCCCACGCTGTCGGCGGTCAGCTCGTCGAGGGTCACCAGCTCGCCGCCCGCGGCGGCGGCGAGCGGCGCGGCGAGCCCCAGGCGCACGTGCCCGGCCTCGCAGTCGACGACGACGGTGTGCACCCCGTCCGCGGCCAGCAGCCCGGCGGCGCGGCGGGAGTCGGCGACGGGGTCCCCGCCGTCGCGGGCGGCGACGGTGGCCCGCCCGTCGGTGAGCAGCACGACCAGCGGGCGACGGCGCGGGTCCCGGCGGCGCTCGGCGTCGAGCACGGCGCGGGCCTTGAGCAGTCCGCCGGCCAGCGGGGTCCGCCCGCCGGTGCGCAGCCGGGACAGGCGCTGCTGGGCGGGCGGCACCGACGACGTCGGGGGCAGAGCCAGCTCCGCCTCCCGGGCCCGGAAGGTGACCAGCCCGACCTTGTCCCGGCGCTGGTAGGCGTCGCGGAGCAGGCCCAGCACGGCGCCGGACACCGCGGTCATCCGCCTGCGCGCGGCCATCGAGCCGGACGCGTCGACCACGAACAGCACCAGGTTGCCCTCGCGGCCCTCCCGCTCGGCGCGGCGCAGGTCGTCGCGGCGGACCAGCAGGCCGGGCCCGCGGCGCCCGCGACCGGCCTGGTGCGGGGCCGCGGCGAGCACGGTCGCGGGCAGGTGCAGGTCCGCGGCGCGGGTGGTCCCCGCCCCGGACGGGCGGACGACGCGCCCGGTGTCGGTGCGGGCCCGGGAGCGGCGCCCCGGGGCGCCCGCGCCCAGCCCGGGCACGGTGAACTTCCTGACCGTGGCCCGGAGCAGCCGGGCGGCCTCCCCGACGACGACGGCGCGGCCCTCCCCGCCGTCGCCCCCGGCCGGTGCCTGCTCGGCCCCGGATTCCCGGTCCCCCGGGTCCGTCGCCCCGGTCTCCTCGGTCGTCTCCGTCGCCTCGGTCGGGTCGGTCGCGCCGTCGGCGCTCTCCGTGCCGTCGGTGCCGGGGGCCTCGGCGCGCCCGCCGGACCCGGTCGCGGGGCCGCGCGGGTCGTCCGCCTCGGGGGTCGTGCCCCCGGTCCCGTCGGGCTCCTCGCCCGCCCCGGAGCCGTCCGGGGCGTCCTGCGGCTCGGCCGGGTCGCCGGGGCCCGGGCCGGGGTCCGGATCGTGGTCGGGGTCGTCGTCGGGGTCCGGGCCGTCCTCGGGACCCAGGTGGTCCTCGGCGTCGGCGAGGGCGCGGTCCAGCTCGGCCGGGTCCAGGCCGGGCTCGTCGAACGGGTCGCGGCGACGGCGGTGCGGCAGCGCGAGCCGGGCGGCGACGCGCACGTCGTCGGCGGTCACCGCGTCGCGGCCCTCCCAGGCGGCGTGCGCGGCCGCGGCGCGGGTGATGACCAGGTCGGCGCGCATGCCGTCGACGTCGAACCGGGCGCACACGAACGCGATCCGCCGCAGCTCCCGGTCGCTCACCGCGACGGCGGAGACCCGGGCCTGCGCGGCGCGGAGCCGGGCCGCGGTCGCGGTCTCGTCCGGGGCGAAGCGGGCGACGAACCCGGCCGGGTCGTCCTCGAACGCCATCCGCCGCCGGGTCACCTCGACGCGGGTGTCGACGTCGCGGCTGGCCCGGACCTCCACGGTCAGCCCGAACCGGTCGAGCAACTGCGGGCGCAGCTCGCCCTCCTCCGGGTTCATCGTCCCGACCAGCAGGAACCGGGCCGCGTGCGAGACGGAGACGCCGTCGCGCTCGACGTGCGCGCGGCCCATCGCGGCGGCGTCGAGCAGCAGGTCGACGAGGTGGTCGTGCAGCAGGTTGACCTCGTCGACGTAGAGCACCCCGCGGTGGGCGTCGGCGAGCAGGCCGGGCTGGTAGGCGCGGCGCCCCTCGGACAGCGCCTTCTCCAGGTCGAGCGAGCCGACCAGGCGGTCCTCGGTCGCACCGACGGGCAGCTCGACCAGCCGGGCCGGGCGGCGGCCGCCCGGTGCGCCCGCCGGGTGCGGGCCGTCCGGGCAGGACGGGTCCGGCGCGGCGGGGTCGCAGCCGAACCGGCAGGCCTCGACGACGTCGTGCGAGGGCAGCAGCGCCGCCAGCGCGCGCACCGCCGTGGACTTCGCAGTGCCCTTCTCCCCGCGCACCAGGACACCGCCGACGCCCGGGTGCACGGCGTTGAGCAGCAGCGCCAGCCGCAGGTCGTCGTGGCCGACGACGGCGGAGAACGGGAAACGGGGAGGTCCGGCGGCGGGGGCGGTGCTCGTGTTCACGCCGGTGAGGCTGCCAGACCGGAGGTCAGCACAGGGAGGTCCGACGGCGCACCGTGTCCGATCACATGTTCAAGTGACGACGTGTCCAGGTGACGTTCGACCAGGTCGGCCAGCAGATCCACCTGCCGGGTGCGCTCGGCCGCGAACGACGTGTCCTGTGCCACCCGGAACCCGGTCCGCCCTGCCTCGTCGGCGAGGCGGGTGAGTAGCAGCCGTCGGAAACCGTCGTTCTCGGCGAGGCCGTGCCAGTGCGTGCCCAGGACGTTGCCGCGGTCGCTGCCCTCCTCCCCGATCAGGCCGGGGTCGCCGGAGCGCACGACGCGGCCGTGGTGGATCTCGTAGCCGGTGACGGTCTCGCCCCACGCCGTCGCGGTGGGGGTGCCGAGGTGCTTGACCGGGTCGAAGGCGATCTCCAGGTCCAGCAACCCCAGCCCGGCGACGGAGGTGCCGGGGGCCGCCTCGGCCCCGTCCGGGTCGGCGACGGTGTGCCCGAGCATCTGGTAGCCCCCGCAGATCCCCAGTACCGGACGCCCGGACGCGGCGTGCGCGCGCACCGCGTCGGCCATCCCGGAGGACCGCAGCCAGGCCAGGTCCGAGATGGTCGCCTTCGTCCCGGGCAGGACGACGACGTCGCTGTCGGCGAGCCGCGACGGCTCGGTCACGTACCGCACGGCGACGCCCGGTTCGCAGGCCAGCGCCTCGGCGTCGGTGGCGTTGGAGATCCGCGGGAACCGGACGACCGCGACCCGCAGCCACTGGGTGCCGAGTGGCGGGGCCGGACGCCCGAGCACCCCGTCGGCGACGGCGGCGAGCGAGTCCTCGGCGTCGAGCCAGAGCCCTCGGCGAAGGGCAGCACGCCCAGCGTCGGCCGACCGGTGAGCTCGCGCAGCCGGTCGAGGCCGGGTTCGAGCAGGCGGGGGTCCCCGCGGAACTTGTTGATCACGAAGCCGGCGATCAGCGCCTGGTCGGCCGGGTCGAGCACGGCGAGGGTGCCGAACAGGTGCGCGAGCACCCCGCCGCGGTCGATGTCGCCGACGACGAGCACCGGCAGGTCGTTGCGCCGGGCGAAGCCCATGTTGGCGAGGTCGGTGGCCCGCAGGTTGATCTCCGCGGGCGAGCCCGCCCCCTCGCAGACCACGACGTCGTGGCGGGCGCGCAGCCGGGCCAGGGAGTCGGCGACGACGTCGGACAGCGCCGCGGTCCGGTGCCGGTAGGACAGCGCTGACACCTGGCCGTCGGCACGGCCGCGCACCACGACCTGCGAGGTCCGGTCCCCGCCGGGCTTGAGCAGCACCGGGTTCAGATCGACCGAGGGGGCGATGCCGCAGGCGAAGGCCTGCATCGCCTGCGCCCGCCCGATCTCCCCGCCGTCCGGGGTGACGACCGAGTTGTTGCTCATGTTCTGTGCCTTGAACGGCGCCACCGAGACCCCGCGCCGGTGCAGCCACCGGCAGATGCCGGCGACGACGGCGCTCTTGCCCGCATCCGACGTCGTCCCCGCGACGAGGACCGCTCCCTGAACCACCACGGCGCGAAGTATCGCCCCGGCGGGACCGTCGGCGGGCGCGGCTACCCTGGGCGGCGTGCGTTTCCTGCTGCGTCCCGGGTGGATCGCGTTCGTCGTCGCGGTGCTGGCCTTCGCCGTCGCCTGCTACACGCTGCTCGCGCCGTGGCAGTTCGACCGGGAGTCCGAGCGCTCCGCGCAGAGCCGGGCCATCGCCAACGCCGACGCGACCCCCGCCGTCGGGTTCGACACGCTCGTGCCGCCGGGCACCGGGATCGGCGTCGAGGACCAGTGGCGCCGGGTCACCCTGACCGGCTCCTTCGACCGCGCCGCGGAGACCCTCGTCCGCCTTCGGGTCGTCGACGGCGCGCCCGCGTTCGAGGTGCTGACGCCGCTGCGGCTCACCGACGGTCGGACCGTCGTGGTGAACCGGGGGTCGGTCCCGGCCGCGGACCGGGGCGCCGTGCCCGAGTACGCCGCGGCGCCCGCCGGGCTGGTGACCGTCGAGGGCAGGCTGCGCCTGGACGAGACCGACCCGCAGGGCCGCCCCCCGCTGGTCGAGAACGGCACCCGCCAGGTCTACGTGTCCGACTCCCGGTCGGTCGCCGCCGCCACCGGCCTGACGCCGGTCGAGGGCGTCGTCGTGCTGGAGGCCGGTCAGCCGGGCGTGCTGGACCCGATCCCGATCGCGCCGGTCGGGGGCGGAGCGCCGTTCAGCAACTTCTCCTACGCCCTGCAGTGGCTGACCTTCGGCGCCGTCGCCCTGATCGCGCTGGGCCTGTTCATCCGACTGGAACTGTTGCAGCGCAACGGGAAGCGCGAGACGGCCGGCAGCCTGCGGGACCAGCTCTCCGGCCGCGACGGCTTCGGCGACGAGCCCGCCCCCGACGGCCGTGTCACCGACCGTGTCACCGACGGCGCCGACGACGGCCCCCGTGACACCGCCCGCGACGCCGCCGGTTCAGGTCCGGGCGCCGGCTGACTCCGCCCCGGCCAGGTGCGCCGGGCGGGCAGGTCTGCACCCCGCGAGTCCCGTGCGCTCACCCGGTCAGTGAGTCCGCCCGACCGACCCGTCTCCCGCGCTGCCCCCCGCACCGGACCAGCACCACCTCGCGGGCCTCACTCTCCGAACTCGCTTACCGGGTAAGCGAACTCGCCGAGCCCACCCGTACCCGCGCCGCCCGCGCACCGGACCAGGGCCGTCCCGGAGGGCCGTCCTTCTGCGAGTTCGCTTACCGGGAGGCTTATTCAGGGCCCGTGAAATAACGATCTAGCCCGGCGTGTCGGGTTGGGCGACAGCCCGTCCATCGCGAAGATTGGTTTGTCGAATCAATCCGAGATGAATGGGCTGTCGCAGTATGTACTATACCACTGGCTTTCGGCGTGATGAGATTCAGGATCTTGCCGCTCTGGTGCATGAGCAGGATCAGCGGAACGCGACTGGCCTGCGACGGCCTTGGCCGCCGATTCTGGGATTGTTCTGGTCGGTGGTGATCACGTTGGCGTATCTGCGCGGGAATCGTGTGCAGTGGGAGTTGGCGGAAACCTACGGGGTGTCGCAGTCGACGGTCAGTCGAGCGATCGCGGGGGTGACACCGTTGCTGGCGCAGGCGCTGCGGAGTGTAGTTCCGACTGCGGAGGAGCTTCGTGCCGATCGGCAGTACATCATCGACGGAACCCTGCTGCCCTGCTGGTCATGGACCGCCGTACCAGGTCTGTGGTCGGGCAAGCATCGCACCACCGGCGTCGTCGTCCAGGTCGCAGCCACCCTGGAAGGGCAGCTGTCGTGGATCTCCGACCCGACCCCAGGCTCCCGACACGACCTACATTGCCTCGACCAATCCGGCGCCCTCGACCACCTCGCCACATACCCACCGATCGGCGATAAAGGCTACATCGGGCGCGGCATGCTCACCCCGTTCAAAAAACAACCCGGCCGGGAACTTCTCGACTGGCAGAAAACATTCAACAAGAGCCTCAACCGCACACGCGCCACCATCGAGCGAGTCATCGCCCATATCAAGTCGTGGAAAGTTCTCCACACAGACTACCGCCGACCCTACGCCACATTTAAAACGACGATCTCGGCAGTCATCGGACTCATCTTCTACGCACTTACCTGACGGAGCCTGAATAAGCCTCCGGGTAAGCGAATTCACCGAGCCCACCCGTACCCGCGCCGCCCGCGCACCGGACCAGGGCCGTCCCGGAGGGCCGTCCTTCTGCGAATTCGCTTACCGGGTAAGCGAATTCGCCCCCCGAACACACCGACCGCCCGCGATCCCTCCCTCCGGACCCGCTCACCCGCTCGGCGACCGCCCCCGATGCACTCTCGCCGACCGGGTGGGTACATCCCGCCGTGCGAGGACCGCCGCCGTCGCGACGGCGAGCAGCCCGGCTGTCCCGGCCACCAGCCGGGACAGCCGCGCGACGCGGTGCAGGTCGGCGACCCGGGGCGGGTGCCCGTCGCCGAGCGACGGGCGGTCCTCGGTGCCGTGGGCGTAGACCGTCGGCCCGCCCAGACGCAGCCCGAGCGCACCGGCGGCGCTCGCCTCGACCGGACCGGCGTTCGGGCTGGGGTGCCCCGCGGCGTCGCGGCGCCAGGTCCGCAGCGCGGTCGCCGGCGAGCCCCCCACCAGCGGCGCGACGGCCACGGTGACCACCGCGGTGACCCGGGCCGGCGCCAGGTTGACCAGGTCGTCGAGGCGGGCCGAGGCCCACCCGAAGCGGGCGTGCCGGGCGGAGCGGTAGCCGACCATCGCGTCGAGGGTGTTCACCGCGCGGTAGCCGAGCAGCCCCGGGATCCCGGCAACCGCGCCCCACACCAGCGGCCCGACGACGGCGTCGGAGGTGTTCTCGGCCAGCGACTCGGCTCCGGCGCGGGCCATGCCGTCGGCGTCGAGCAGGTCCGGGTCACGCGCGCACAGGTGCGGGATCCGGGCGCGTGCGGCGTCCAGGTCGCCGGCGTCGAGCGACGCGGCCAGCGCGGCGCCCTCCCCCACCAGCGAGGTCCCGCCGAGCACCGCCCAGGTGGCGACGGCGGTCAGCCCGGCCCGCAGGACCGTCGCCCGCCGACCCCCGGCCCGGCGGGCGACCGCCTCGGCCAGCGCCCCGGCCGCGACCGTGCCACCGACCAGCAGCGCGGTGTAGGCGGCACCGGGCGCGACGGCGTCGCGGTACAGCCGGCGCTCCAGCCGGGCGGCGGCGGCACCGAACCCGGCGACCGGGTGCCCCCGCCGCGGGTCGCCGAGCAGCGCGTCGGCGACGATCCCGGTGGCGAGCCCCGTCGCGCGGCCCCGTGTTCCCATGCCGGGGAAACTAGGCCACCGGGCGTCCGTCCGGCGCAGGCCCGGTCGGGAACTCCTGCACGCCGAGCACGCGCAGCAACTCGAGCCGCTCGCGGGTCTCGTCGTCGGCCGGGGTGAGCACGACCAGCTGCTGGCCGAGGTCGGGCGTCACGAGGGTCTCGCAGTCCATCACCAGCGCGCCGACCCGCGGGTGCCGCAGCGTCTTGCGGTCGGCGCGGCGGACGGCGACCTCGTGCTCGGCCCACAGCTCGCGGAACTCGGCGCTGGCCGCGGCCAGCCGCGCGACGAGCCGGTCGACCACCGGGTCCCCCGCACGCCGCCCGGCCACCGCCCGCAGGTCCGCGACGAGCTGGCGGGAGTGGCGCACCTGCTCCTGCGGCGGGTGACCGTCGCGCTGGTCGGACCGGGTGAACCAGCGGTGGGCGAGGTAGCGGTCATCGCCGGTGAACCCGGTCTGCTCCCCGGCGAGCACCCGTGACATCGCGTTCTGGGCCAGGACCTCCCCCAGGTCGGAGATCACCATCGCCGGGGTGGCCGGCAGCAGGTCGAGCAGGCGCAGCAGCCCGGCGCGGGCGAGCCGGGCCACCCCCTCCCCGGGAGCGGGCCGGTGCCCGGCCAGTCGGAAGAGGTGGTCGCGCTCGTCGTCGGTCAGGCACAGGGCCCGGGCCAGCGCGGCGAGCAGCTGCGTCGACGGCCGGCTGCTGCGCCCCTGTTCGAGGCGCACGACGTAGTCGACCGACATCCCCGCCAGCATCGCCACCTCCTCCCGGCGCAGGCCGGTGGCCCGCCGGCGCGGCCCCGCCGCGATGCCGACCTCGGCCGGGCGGACCGAGTCCCGCCGGCGACGCAGGAAGTCCGCGAGCTGTTCACGTTGCACCCTGCGATGGTCCCCGTGGGCAGGCCGCCCGACCAGGGAGCGCCGCTCCCACGATCGACGCTCCGCTCCCGCTACGGGCCGACGCGGCGCACGCTGGCTCCCATGCAGACACGCACCCTCGGCACCACCGGCCCCACCGTCTCCGCTCTCGGCCTGGGCGCCATGAGCATGTCCGGTTCCTACGGACACGCCGACCGCGCGGAAGCCGTCGCGACCGTGCACGCCGCGCTCGACGCCGGCGTCACGCTGATCGACACCGGCGAGTTCTACGGCATGGGCCACAACGAGCTGCTGCTCGCCGAGGCGCTGCGCGGGCGCGATCGCGACGGCTACGTCCTGTCGGTGAAGTTCGGCGGGCTCGGCGGCCCGGGCCTGCCACCGCTGACCCAGGACTGCCGCCCGGTCGCGGTGAAGAACTTCCTCGCGTACTCCCTGACCCGCCTCGGCGTCGACCACGTCGACGTCTACCGCCCGGCCGGCTCGACCCGCAGGTCCCGATCGAGGACACCGTCGGCGCGATCAGCGAGATGATCGACGCCGGGTACGTCCGCCACCTCGGGCTGTCCGAGGTCGACGCCGCCACCGTCCGCCGGGCGCACGCCGTGCACCCGGTCGCCGACCTGCAGATCGAGTACTCGCTGATCTCCCGCGCCGTCGAGGCCGAGGTCCTGCCGACGCTGCGCGAGCTGGGCATCGGCCTCACCGCCTACGGCGTGCTGGCCCGCGGGCTCCTCTCCGGCCACTACGAGCCCGGCAGGCCCGGGGACGCCCGCACCCGCAGCCCGCGCTTCAGCGGGGAGAACCTGACGCACAACCTGGGCCTGGTCGAGACGCTGCGCGCGCTGGCGGCCGAGCGCGGGGTCACCGTGGCCCAGCTCGTGATCGCCTGGGTCGCCGCGCAGGGCGACGACGTGGTCCCGCTCGTCGGTGCCCGCACCCGGGAGCGGCTCGCCGAGGCGTTGCCCGCCGACGACCTCGACCTGGGCCCGGCGGACCTCGCCGCGATCACCGACGCGCTGCCCGCGGGCTCCGCGCGCGGGGACCGCTACCCGTCGGCGTTCATGGGTGCCCTCGGCGTGGGGAACTGACCCTCGCGGTGGGCGGTCCGGCGCCGGGCCGGGGAGGATCAGGGGCATGCGCACGGACATCGTCCCCGAGGAGCTGGGCAGCGGCCCGTTCTACAAGCTCCTGACCAGCGTCGTCGTCCCCCGGCCGATCGCCTGGGTCTCCACCCGCTCGGCCGACGGCGTCGACAACCTCGCCCCGCACTCGTTCTTCACGGTGTCCTGCGTGGACCCGCCCATGATCCAGTTCACGTCGGTCGGGAAGAAGGACTCGCTGCGCAACGTCTCGGAGACCCGCGAGTTCGTCGTCTGCCTGGCGAACGAGCCGATGTTCGAGAAGATCAACGCGACCGGCACCGACTTCCCCGCCGAGATCAGCGAGTTCTCCTCGGTCGGGCTGACCGCCGAGGCGTCGTCGGTCGTCGCACCACCGCGGGTCGCCGAGTCACCGGTCGCGCTGGAGTGCGTGCTGCACGCCAGCATCGAGCTGGGCAACTCGACCGTCGTGATCGGCCGGGTCGTGCACGCCGCCATCGAGGAGAGCGTGTTCGTCACCGACGAACGCGGCAACTCCCTGCCCGACATCCACCGGCTCGCCCCGCTGGCCCGCCTGGGCCGCAACGAGTGGTCGCGCCTCGGCGAGGTCCTGGAGATCACCCGCATCCCCTACCAGCAGTGGCCGGGTCACTTCGGCGACGCGTGACCCGGCCCCGCCGGGTCTACAGGGTGTACTCGGTGGGCGGCGTCGCGGCCGGGTCGGCGTGGATCTCGCCTTCCCGGCCGCGCAGCTCGACCCGGCGGATCTTGCCGGAGATCGTCTTCGGCAGCTCGAAGAACTCGAGCCTGCGGATCCGCTTGTAGGGCGCGAGGTTGTCGTAGGCGAACCGCAGGATCGCCTTCGCCGTCTCCTCGGTCGGCTCGTGCCCGTTCGCGAGCACCACGTATGCCTTCGGCACGGCGAGGCGGACCGGGTCCGGGGACGGCACGACCGCCGCCTCGGCGACGGCCGGGTGCTCGATCAGCACGCTCTCCAGCTCGAACGGGCTGATCCGGTAGTCGCTGGCCTTGAACACGTCGTCGGCGCGGCCGACGTAGGTGATGTAGCCCGCCTCGTCACGGGAGCCGACGGCGCCGGTGTGGTAGTACCCGCCGGCCATGGCCTCGGCGTTGCGCTCCGGGTCGTCGGCATAGCCGACCATCAGCCCGGTGGGGCGGTGGGCGAGGTCCAGGCAGATCTCGCCCTCGTCGGCCGCCTTCCCGGTGGCCGGGTCGACCAGCGCGACGACGAACCCGGGGATGGGCCTGCCCATCGAGCCCGGCTTGACCGGCTGCCCGGGCGGGTTGCCGATCTGGACCGAGGACTCGGTCTGGCCGAACCCGTCGCGGATGCGCAGGCCCCACGCCTTCTCGACCTGCTCGATGACCTCGGGGTTGAGCGGCTCCCCCGCCCCGACGACCTTCGACGGCGGCGTCGTCAGCCCGGACAGGTCGGCCTGGATCAGCATCCGCCACACCGTCGGCGGCGCGCAGAAGCTCGTCACACCGCAGGAGTCCAGCACCGACAGGACGGACTCGGCGTCGAACCGGGCGTAGTTCATGACGAGCACGGTGGCCTCGGCGATCCACGGCGCGAACACGTTGGACCAGGCGTGCTTGGCCCAGCCGGGCGAGGAGATGTTCAGGTGCACGTCGCCGGGCTCGAGCCCGATCCAGTACATCGTCGACAGGTGCCCCACCGGGTAGGACGTGTGGGTGTGCTCCACCAGCTTCGGCTTGGCCGTGGTGCCCGAGGTGAAGTACAGCAGCAGCGTGTCGGAGGCCTTCGTGACGCCGTCCGGGGTGAACTCGGCCGCGGCCGAGTAGGCCTCACCGGTGTAGTCGCGCCAGCCCGCGACGGCACCGCGCACGGCGATGCGGGTGTAGTCGCCGTCGACGCCGTCGAACTTCGCGGTGTCGCCCGCACCGACGACGACGTGCCGCGCCCGGCCCCGGTCGATCCGGTCCTGCAGGTCGGCCGGGGTGAGCAGGGTGGTTGCGGGGATGACGACGGCGCCCAGCTTCATCGCCGCCAGCAGGGTCTCCCACAGCTCCAGCTGGTTGCCGAGCATCAGGACGACCCGGTCGCCGCGGACGACGCCCTGCTCGCGCAGCCAGTTCGCGACCCGGTTGGACCGCTCGGACAGCTCCGCCCACGTCCAGTGCGCCTGCGAGCCGTCCTGCTCCACGATCCACAGGGCCTTCCGGGCGCCCCGCTCGGGGTCGGCTGCGACGACGGCGAAGTGGTCGAGCGCGAAGTTGAACTCGTCGAGCTCCGGCCAGCGGAAGTCGCGGTAGGCCGTGTCGTAGTCCTCGCGGTGGGTCAGCAGGAAGTCGCGGGCGGCGAGGAACGTCTCCGTCGCCGGGCTGCCGGTCGCCATGGGGTGCACCTCGGTGGGCTCGTGCGGGGGGCCCGTGCCCCGGGCCCGTCGTGCGGGGCCGCCCGTGCGGCCGTACCGCGACCCTAGTCACTCCGCCGCAGGCTCGGCAGGTCGCGACGGCCCCGCCGCACGGGGCCGCCGCACGGGGCCGCCGCAGGAACTCGGGCCGTAGGACCTCGATCACGCGATGGTGGCGGCGAGGTCGGCCCGCCCGGGCCGGCCGGTGATCGTAAGGTGCCCGCGTGACCGTGCCGAACCTGCCGAAGGTGACGACCCCCGACGTGTCGGTGTCCCGCCTGCGGGTGGGCCGGTACGGACCGCGGACGCTGCTCCGCGTCGTACTCGTGGGGCTCGCGCTGGTGCTCCTCGTGCTGCTGCTGACCGGCTGCGGCAACGGCGAGCTGCCCGCGGCGTGGCGCACCCCGTCGCCGGCCCCGACGACGACGTCGCCGACCGCCACGCCGACCCCGTCCCCGACGCCCACCGCGACCCCCACGCCGAGCCGCACCGCCGAGCCGTCGCGCACGACGGCCGCCCCCGCCCCGGCCCCCGCGCCCGGGCGCGGTGGTGCCGACGGCGGCGGGTCGGGCCGGACCGGGGCCCCGGGGGCGGCCGCGGCGCCGTCGCCGATGTGGCCCGCGGGCGACGCGGCGACCGCGCGGCGGATGCAGCAGCAGTCCGACGCCGGCGGCGACCCGTGGCTGCTCGATCCGGAGGAGGTGACGCTCTCCTTCGTCGGCAGCGAGCTCGGCTACCGGAACCCGACCGTCACCCGCCTCGGCAACGGTGTCTACGCCGCCACCGACGGTCGCACGCCGCAGCGCGCGACGATCCGGCTCACCCAGCCGGTCCGCTCCGGTACCGGCGGGATCTGGGTGGTCGACCACGTCGACCGCGGCTGACCGGACCCGACGGGGCCGACCGGGGCCGACTGCCGGGGCCGGTCACGGCCCGGCCCGCGCCGGCACCCGACGTCACCGGAGCCTCGTGCCGGACGGTGCGCCTCGCCGGAAGCCGACCTCGCGTTACGCCCTGTGCGCGCCGTGGGTACCGTGAGGTGAATGACAGTTGGCACGAACGGGTGAAACCCGGCGTCGAGTGCAGCGCCAGGGCCCGGTTCGACGATGTTCCGTACGAGGCCGTCGCGAGACCGCGACGGTCGGGGGGTCCAGGAGAGGCGGAGCACGATGGCCAGCGAGTCGGTCCAGCAGGACGTCTTCACCGTGTTGCACGGGCAGGCGTCGCCGATCGTGAGCCGATGGGCGTACCGCGCCGCGGACCCGTTCGCGATCTCCTTCTCGGTGCGCCGGTCCTCCGACCGCTGGATCGAGTGGCTCGTCGCGCGTGATCTCGTGATCGAGGGCCTGACCACCCCCACCGGCATCGGTGACATCCGGATGGCGCCGCGCCGCATCGACGGCTACGACGTCGTCGAGCTGGAGATCCGCTCCGACGGCGGCTCCGCCGTGCTGGAGGTCGACCGCGACCTGCTGGCCCAGTTCGTCGACTCGACGCTGGAGATCGTCGACCTCGGCGAGGAGCACGACCACCTCGACATCGACGGCGCCATCGCCCGGCTGACCGGCAGCGCGGCGGGCCCCACCACCCCCTGAGCCCACGCTCCCACCGACGACGAGGGCCCCGGACCGCACGACGCGGTACCGGGGCCCTCTTGTCGACCGGGTGTCCCGGACACTCAGCGGTTCTGCCCGGCCCACTCGGGGTCGGTCGAGGCGTCCCACTCGGCGTCGGCCGCGGCCTCGTCGGCGTGGTCGGCGTCGCGGGCAAGCTGGTCACTGACCTCCGGGTCCCCCACCGGGGACTCGTCGACCACCGGCACGACGCCCTCGTCGACGTCGTGCACGGCGGCCTCCTCGGCGCTGGCCGCGCCCCCGTCGATGCCGACGTCGGTCCCGGCGCCGTCGACGGCCGGGTCACCCGCGACGGAGTCGGTGGCCGCGGTCAGCCGACCGGAGCGGCCCGGGTCGCCCTCCGGCAGGTCGTCGGGCAGCTCCCGGGCCAGGCGCGCCTCGTGCGACTCGCCCTCCTCCTGTCCCGCCGCGGTCACCGCGTTGTCCTCGACGCCGTAGGGGCGGTCCGGCGGGACGTAGCCGGAGTCCAGCGGGTCGGTGTCCGACGGCCCGGTCAGCGCCTCGTCGGTGTCCAGCTGCATCGCCGACGCCATGTCCGGCGCCTCCGGCTGGAACTCGTTCTCGTCACCTGAAGCGGATGCCATCGCCTGCGGGTCTCCTCGCTGTGGCCGTGTGTCGGGTGGTCTTCGGTCTCGGGTGTTCGGTATCGACCGTGCGTACCCGGCGTCGCCTCCCGCCATGCGCCGACGCCCGGACGCTACGGTCGCCGACACCGGACCCGCCGTCGCCGGTCCCCCGCGCCGCGCCCCTGGCGCGCCGCACCTCCAGCACGTACGAAGGAGCACTCCCCCGTGACCGCCGACCCGTCCACCCGTTCCGGTGACAGCACCCGCAGGGCCCTGCTCGCCGCGGCCGCGGACCTGTTCACCGAGCACGGCTACGACCGCACCTCGGTCCGTGCGATCGCCGACCGGGCCGGGGTGAACCAGGCGCTGCTCTTCCGCTACTTCGGCAGCAAGGACGCCCTGTTCGCCCGGGTCGCCGCCGAGCGCGCCCTCGCCGTGCTGCACGACGGCCCGCCCGAGGACCTCCTGCCCCGGCTGCTGCGGTCCGTCCTCGACAGCAGCCAGGGCCCCGAGCGCGACCTGTTCGGGCCCGTCGTGCGCTCGGCCGGGACGTCGGAGGCGGCCACGGCCGTGCGGAGGGAGCTGGCCGGGGCGTTCACCGAGGCGTTCGCCGCGCAGGCCACCGGCGCCGCCGACCGGGCCGAGGCCGAGCTGCGCGCGGAGCTGGTCCTGACCTGGCTGCTCGGGCTGAGCCTGGTCCAGCCGCTGCTGCCGGAGGGCGCGGTCGGGCGGGCCGAGCCGGACACGGTGCTGGCCCACGTCACGCGCGCCGCGCGCACCCTGCTGGAGGCACCCGGGGTCAGCCGGTGAGCCGGTCCACCTCGGCGCGGAACCGCTCGCGCTGGGCGGGGGTCTCCCGGGTGCGCGACAGGTAGTGCTCGGGCCGCGGGGCGCGGTCGTGCCAGAACCGGCCGGTCCCGACCGCCGAGGACGGCGCGGCCGCGAGCCACACCGCGGTGTCCGCACCCTGGGCCGGGGTGCGCAGCACGGGGCCGACGACCCGGTCGAACAGCGGCAGCGACCCGGTGACGCCCGGGGTGCGGGCCCAGCCGGGGTGCAGTGCGTGCACGGTGACCCGACGGGGGGCCAGCTCGTCGGCGAGCAGCCCGGTCAGGACGACCTGCATCCGCTTGGTGCGGGCGTAGGCCGCGGTGCCGCCGTAGTCGCCGGTGCGGAACTGCAGGTCGTCGTCGCGCAGGGGCTGGGCGTACATGCCGCCCGAGGACATGATGATCACCCGGGAGTCGCTGCCGGACCGCTCGGCGCCGGCCGCGAGGGTGTCGGTGAGCAGCCGGGTCAGCAGCAGCGGCCCGAGGACCTGCACGGCCAGGGTCAGCTCGTTGCCCTCGGAGGTCTCGCTGCGGCCGGGCGGGAGCAGCCCGGCGTTGTGCACCAGCACGTCCAGGGCGTCGACCTCGGTGGCGAACCGGGTCGCGAACGCGCGGACGTCTGCGAGCTCGCCGAGGTCGCAGACCTGCACCGGCAGCCGGTCGGCCGACAGCCCCGGCACGGCGGCCAGGATCCGGTCCCGTGCCGCGACGCCCTTGTCCCGGGAGCGGACGAGCAGGTGCACCGTCGCGCCGAGCCGGACCAGCCCGGTCGCGATCGCCTCGCCCAGTCCGCCGCCCGCGCCGGTGACGAGCGCGGCGCGCCCGGCCAGGGCGCCGCGGGGTGGGTCGGCGCGGTCGCCGCTCCACCCCGGGCGCCGCAGGAGGTAGCCGATCCGCGAGTAGCCGGGGACCAGGGTGCGGTCGAGGAGGGTGTCGAGGACGGAGGGGACGACGCTGCCGGGCACGCATCGATCCGACCACAGCGCCGCGCCACCCGCGCGTCGATCAGCCCGTCAGGCCGCGACGTCGTCGGCGGTGGACTCGCGACGGCGCGCCCGGATCTCCGTCCAGCTCATCAGCCCGACGACGGCCACGCCGCCCGCCACGACCCCCAGACCGTCGAGGCGCTGACCCCGTCGCTGCTCCCGCGCACCAGCAGCCCGGCAGCCATGACGAGGAACAGGACCAGGACCGGGGCCATGCGCCACCAGGACATCCGCGCACCCTCCGTGGCGCGGACCCCGAGCCTCGCGGCGTAGATGCCGCTGACCAGCGACGGCACACCGACGACGCCGATCACGACCAGGACGTAGGGCAGCGCCGGCGGTCCACCGATCCAGATCATCGCCCCCGCGGCCGCCAGCCCGAGCCACAGCATCAGCTGGAAGCCCACGGCCGACGCCTCGTTCCAGACGTCCCGGCGGCGCTCCTCCCGGTAGAACGGATTGCCCAGGTCGCCGACCGCGGCGGCCGCCCGGACGAACCAGCTGTCGCGCTTCGTCTCGTCACCCATCACACGTCCTCCCCCCGCCGCGCCTCGGCGCGGCCTCACTCCGATGTCCCGGTCGCGTTCCCTGCGGTCCGGCCGGCCTCCGCCTCGGCCCCGAACAGCCCCTCGACGGTGCCGTCGAGCGACCGGGCGATGGCCAGGGCCAGGTAGACCGACGGTGCGTAGTCGCCGGCCTCGACGGCCACGACCGTCTGCCGGGTCACGCCGACCTGTTCGGCCAGCTCGGCCTGCGTCATGCCGGCCGCCGTCCGGGCCGCGCGGACGGCGTTGCGCCGTCCCCTCGCCGATGTCCGTCCCACATCGACGATTGTCAAGGCTACTCGACTTCATGTCAAGTAAGCCGGACATCGATCCGCTACCCGGTCCGGCGCGACCTCGATCTAGCCGAGGCGTTCGCGGACGGCATCGAGGTTGCGCTCCATCCCGGCCCGCCACTCGCGCAGCCGGCCTTCGACGATCCGCTCCTCCTTGTCCGGCCACCGCTCGATCGCCGCGGTGAGCCCGGACGGCCCGGGGCCCATCCGGGCCCACTGACGCAGCACGGTGCCGTCGCCGTCGGGGGTGAGCTCGAAGCGCCAGACGGCGGTCTCGCCGCACTCGGCACCGGCCTCGACGGTCCACTCGAAGACCCGCTCGGGTTCCCAGGCGGTCACCGTGGACACGGTGCTCCACCCGCCGATGGCCTCGTGGCGGTGCTCGCCGCGCAGCCGGGCACCGGGCCCGGGGCGGTCGCCGTCGACCCACTCGGCGCGCTGCATCTCGGTGGACACCTCCACCAGGAACTGCGGGTCGGTGACCAGCGCCCACACCGCCCGTGGCGGTGCGGCGACCCGGGCGGTGGCCTCGGTGGTGGGTCCGTCGGCGTAGCGCATGCGACCTCCTCGTCGTCGGCCCGCGGCGGGTCAGCGCTCGTCGGCACCCCGGCGCAGCAGGTAGGTGTCCATGATCCACCCCTTGCGCTCCCGGGCCTCGGCGCGGACCTTCAGGATCTCGTCGGCGACCTCGTCGAGCGGCCCGGCGACGAGCAGCTCGTCGGGTGTCCCCAGGTAGGCACCCCAGTAGATGTGCAGCTCACGACGCTGCTCGGCCGGCAGCGTGGCGAAGGCGGTACGGCCGTCGAGCATCACGACGACGTCGTCGACGTCGTCGGGCATCCCCTCGGCGATCCGACGCCCGGTGGTGATCAGGACGGGGCGGCCGACCCGGTTGAGGATCAGCCGGTGGGCGGCGGCGAGCGCGGCGACGCTGGAGATGCCGGCGACCGACTCGACCGCCCACTGCTCCCCGGCACCGTCCAGGACCCGGTCGAGCAGGCGCAGCGTCCCGTCGTAGAGGGAGGGGTCGCCCCACACCAGGAACGCGCCGGTCTCGCTGTCGGCCAGCTCGGCGTCGAGCATCTCGCGGTAGAGGCGAGCCCGCCGGTCCTGCCAGTCGACGACGACCTCGCGGTAGCGCTCGTCGTCGCGCTCGACCTCGGTGCCGCGGTCCCGGCCCACCTCGGGCGCAGTGACCAGCCGGTAGCCGCCGTCCGGGCGGTGCCGGCGCAGGATCTCGGTGCGCAGCGCCAGCAGGTCGTCCTGCGACCCCCCGCCGTCGAGCCCCTTGTCGATGACGAAGACGACGTCGGCCCGTTGCAGGGCGCGGACCGCCTGGAGGGTGAGGTGGTCGGGGTCACCGGCCCCGATCCCGATCACGAGAACCGTGCGCACCGGAATGACCGTAATGGACCCCGGACACGCCCGGGCACTCCCCCGATCGGCAGGCACCTCCGGTCCGGTGTCGCCCGATGCGCGCAGCGCGCGACCCCGTCTCGCCCCGTCGTCACTCGGTAGTGTCGGAGTGGCCGGCGAGCCGGGCCGCGTCACCGGCCGACCGCCGACGACCGACCCCCACGCGCCACCCCGGGAGGCCACGTCACCGTGCCCCACCAGCGAGAGCACCAGCAGGATCCTGACGATCGGGCACCTCGTCGAGTCGCTCGACGACGGCGGCGTCGCGGCCGCGCTCGGCGACCTCGCCGTCGCCGGCCCGGACGCGGGGTTCCGGGTCGTGGTCGTCGCGCTGGCCCCGTCCGGGCACTCCGACGTCGCCGAACTCCTGTCCCGTGCCGGGGCGCCGCCGGTCGAGCTGAACGTCGCACCGTGGGACCCGCGCGCCGTGCTGAAGGTGCTCGCCGCCTTCCGGGAGCACGGCGTCGACCTGGTGCACACCCACGGAGCCCGGCCCGACGTCGTCGGCTCGGCCGCCGCGGCCCGCCTGCGGGTGCCGGCGGTGTCCACGCTGCACCACATCCACGAGCACCCCGCCGACCGCGGCGACCAGCTCCGGCGGACCGCGAAGACGTTGGCGCGCAAGCGGTTCATGACCCGCACGATCGCGACGTCGGCCCTGCAGCGCGACTGGTACCGCCGCGCCGCCGGGTCCACCGAGGGCCTGTCGGTGATCCCGGACGGCGCCGCCGACCCGGGCGAGGGCACGGCCGAGGAGCGGGAGCGCCTGCGGCGCGGGCTCGGCGTGGCCGACCACGAGGTCGTCGCCGTCTCGGTCGCGCCGATGCGCCGGGGCCAGGGGCAGGACATGCTGCTCGACGCCGTCGCCGGGATCGCGCCGGACGAGCCGCTCACCGTGGTGCTCGGCGGCGACGGACCGCTGCGGCCGTGGCTGGAGTCCCGGGTCGCCGCCGACGAGGCCCTGTCCGGCCGGGTGGCCTTCCGCCGCAGCACCGACCCGGTGGCACTGCTCCGGGCGGCCGACGTGCAGCTGCACACCACCCGGCACGACACGATGCCCCGGATGCTGCTGCTCGGTCACGGCACCGGCACCCCGGCCGTCGCGACCCGGGTCGGCGGGATCCCGGAGATCGTGACCCGCGAGACCGGCCTACTGGCCCCGGTCGACGCCACCCGGATCGCCGACGAGCTGGTGCGCCTCACCCGCGACGCCGACCTGCGCGCCCGGCTCGGGGCCGGGGCCCGACGGCGGTTCCTCGACCGGTTCGCGGCCGCGCCGTGGGCGGCCCGGCTCGGCGACGTCTACCGCAGTGCCGTCGGGGTCGCCGGCGCACCGGCCGCCGCCGAGCTGGACACCCCCGAGCCGGTGGGCCGGGGCTGAGCCGGTCCCGGGCTCCGGCTGCCCGGACCGGGCTCCCGGTGCGCCGCCGGGTGCCTCGTTCGCGGAGGTCCCGGTCGGCCGGCTCGGAGCAGGGACGGACCGGACCGCGGTCAGCGCCGCCGCAGCGGCCGGGCCGGGCCGGTCAGCGGCGGAGCGCTCCCGCCCTCGGCCTGCACCTGCCGGCGGGCCTGCAGGTAGAGCGCCGGACCGGAGACCAGTCCGCGCAGCTTGCGAGCGCCCGACCCCCTCGGCAGCGCGACGACGTCCTGCGGCGCCGGGCGCTCCTCCTCCGGGAGCGGGGCACCGAACGGCTCCGGCGACGGCCCGCGCCCACCGACAGCGGCCGGGGCGTGCTGCTCGTGGCGGGCCCGCGCGACGGGCTTCGGCTCCGCGGACTCGCGGCGCACGATGTCGCGCAGCCGCCCCAGTGCCGCCGGGAACCGGCGCACCGCCAGCCGCCGGGCCCGCGGGTCCAGCGCCACCTTGCCCAGGAACGCGCCCAGCCCGAGCGCGTAGCCGCCCATCTGGTCGCGCAGCTCCCCCGACGACGGCCGGTGGTGGTGCCACACCCACGCCGACGGCAGGTAGGCCAGGGTGCCGCCGTCGAGCACGATCCGGACCAGCAGCTCGATGTCCTCGCCGCCCCGGGTGGGCCTGCCCGGGCCGAGCGCCTCGTCGAACCCGCCGAGCGCGCGGACCGGCTCGGCACGCACCGCCAGGTTGGCGCCGATCCCGAACAGGCCCGGGGAGAACGGGAACACCGGGGAGTCCGCGGGTGGGTCGTCGAGCCGGAACCGGCGCGGCAGGAAGCCCTTGTTCCAGGCCAGCGCGACGTCGGCGGCCCGCTCTTCCGGGGTCTCCAGCCGCGCGGCGAGCACGGGACCGCTCAGCGCGACGAGCTCGGGGTCCTCGGCGAAGGACCCGGCGATCCGTGACGCCCACCGCGGGTCGGGCTCGGTGTCGTCGTCGGTGAACGCGACGACCGCGGTGCCGGCCTCGGCGAGGCCGCGGTTGCGCCCGACCGACACACCGCGGCGCGGCTCGCGGACGTAGCGGACCCGCGGGTCCGCGCAGTCGCGGACGACCTCGCGGGTGCGCTCGTCGGGCGGGTCGTTGTCGACGACGAGCACGGTCACGTCGGGGTGGTCGCCGGCCAGCACCGCGGCCAGGCAGCGACGGACGCTCTCCGGCCGCCCCCGCGTCGCGACGACGACGGTCAGCGACTCGGCCGACACCGCGGGCTCGGCCGGTGGTTCGCGCCCGGCGACGGCCGCGGCGGCCCGGGCCAGGTCCGCGGCGCGCGCCCGGCCCCCGTGCAGCGGGACGACGGCCTGACCGACGGGGACACCGCCGTCGGTGACCAGCAGCCGGGCCGAGCCGAACCGCGCCGGGACGACGAGGTCGCCGGCCCCGTGGCCGCTGCCGTGCACGCCGCGGTGGTGGGCGAGCTCACCCACCCAGACGGGGTCGCCTGCTCGGTCCGGCACTGCTGCGGCCTCCCGGGATCGTGGGTCGGTGTCGGTGGTCGGTGTCGGCGGGTCCGTGTGGGGGTCCGGGTCGGTGGGCCCGGCTCCGGAGCCCGTCCGTTCCCGGACGCCCCCCGCGTGCCTCCCGGATGCCTACGTCGCGGACCGCCGCCCGGTTCACCGTGTGCGGCCGGCGTCACGCCGAGCCGCACCGGTTCCCGCTCCGGGCACCGGCCCGGGCATCGACCCGACCGGCGCACGCCCCGCCGGTCGCGACGGGCACCCGCCCCGATCGTCGCAGAGCACCCGGCACCCGCGCTCACCAGGCACGGGACCCGCATCGTGCGCTGCTCCGTCCGCCGCGGTCCGGACGACCTCCCGGCCCAGTCACGCCGACGAGGCGCCACCGGCGGCACCGCCGGGTTCGGGACAGGGTGGTCCGTCCGGGGCTCTCCCGGTCACCGTGCGCACTGCGACATCCGCGCGCGCACACCGTTCGGCGCAGCCGAACGACCGTACGACCCGAACAACACACCGTCTGCACCGTTGGGCGCGGCCCCGGTGCGCGGATCGCGCCGGACCGGCCGCTCGCCGCACACCCGGCGAGCCCCGTCGGTGTCCGAGTCACGGATCGGTTACGGTCCCTCTCGGCTGGTCGACGAGATGTCGGCTGGTGCGCCTGGTCGGTCGCCTGCTCCCCGCTGGCCGACACTCCCCCTGGCGCCCACCCAGCACGCAGCGGGGCGGAGCCGTGTCCGGTCACGAGGACCGGGGCGGGTTCGAGGCGGCGAGGACCCCCGAATGACCACTGCACTCACCCCGGAACTCCATACACCCGAGAGCGATGTCCCCCGGCGTCGTCGGGACCGTGACGCCGGCGCGGGCATCTCCGCCGCCGAGCTGCTCGCCCGCTACTCCGAGGCCGGGTTCGACACCCCCGCGACCGGCGGCCGCCGCGCCCGCCGTGCCGACGCCCCCGGCCCGGACCTGGAGCGCATCGGCACCCCCGCGACCGGTCTGCCCGCCGCGTCCGGCAGCGACACCGTCATCACCCGCGACGCGCCGGACACCCCCGCCGGCGTCACCTCGCGGACCGCGGTCGGCCTGCTCCGCGGCACCTCGGACACCGGGCCGCTCGGGCGCAACCCGCGCGCCGTCGTCGCGACCATGTCGGCGACGCTCGTCGGCGCCACCGCGGTCATGGGCGTCGTGTCGACCCTCAGCTCGCCGGAGCAGTCCCCCGATGCCTCCGCGGACATGGACCTCACCGGCGCGGCCAACGAGGCCACGATGAAGCTGTCGATCCCGGCCGCGGGCTCCGAGCACGGCGGCACCGGCACCAGCGACGCCGCGTCCACCTTGACCAGCGGGTTCGAGCACGTCACCGCCTCGGTCCCACAGGCCTTCGAGAAGGCCGACGCGGCCCGCATCGCCGCCGTCGCCCAGAAGGAGGCCGCGGCGAAGGCGGCCGAGGCCCGGGCGAAGGCCGCCGCGGCGTCGGCCCGGCACGGCGGGGACGACGACGGCGACGGTGGCGGCGTGATCGGCGACATCGTCGGCGGCCTGACCGGCGGCTCCGCCGAGGGCGCCCAGGCGCTCGCGCAGGCCAAGCAGCAGCTCGGCAAGCCCTACAAGTGGGGCGCCACCGGCCCGAGCGCGTTCGACTGCTCCGGCCTGATGGTGTGGGCGTTCGAGCAGATCGGCATCGACCTGCCGCGCACCTCCAGCGCGCAGTCGCAGATGGACGGCACCCCGGTCTCCAAGAGCCAGCTCAAGCCCGGCGACCTGGTGTTCTTCTACTCGCCGGTGAGCCACGTCGGCATCTACGCCGGCAACGGCAAGGTCCTCCACGCCTCCACCAGCGGCGAGCCGGTCAAGTACTCCGACATCGACTCGATGCCGTTCCACAACGCCGTCCGGGTCTGACCCCCGCCGCACCCTGCCTTCGAGGCCGCACCCCTGGGGAGGGGTGCGGCCTCGACGCACGTCCGGACCCGTTCGCCTCGCAGCCCAGGGCCCGCCCGGCGCCCCGCAGCCCGCACGCAGACCCGCAGCCCGCGCGGTGATCCGTCAGACGCGCGGTGATCCGCCCGGCGCGCGCGTCTGAACGCACGCGAACAACGGATCACCGAGCGAGCTGCGGATCATGGCGGACCGCGGGCAGCACCGGCGGGTGGCTCCCCGTGGGAGGGCAGCGATTACAGCGAGCGGAGCCGTTCCGCGACGGCCTCGGGCAGCACGTCGGAGATGAACGCGCCAGCGCCGGACTCGGACCCGGCCAGGTACTTGATCTTCCCGGGGGCCCGGCGGATCGAGTGCAGCCGCAGGTGCAGCCGGGCGTCGGAGCGACCGTCGGACTCCAGCACCGGTGCCTGGTTCCAGCCCGCGACGTAGGGCAGCTCGTCGTCGTAGAGGGCGTCGAGGCGGCGCAGCACGTCCAGGTAGAGGGTCGCGAACTCGGCGCGCTGGGCCTCGTCGAAGGCGGGCAGGTCCGGGGTGGGCCGGTGCGGGTACAGGTGCACCTCGACCGGCCAGCGCGCCGCCTGCGGCACGAACGCCGTCCAGTGCTCCCCGGCCACGACGACGCGCTCCCCCGCCCGCTCGGCGGCCAGCTGCGTGTCGAACAGGTTCTCCCCCGTGGCCTCGCGGTGCGCGGCGACGTGGGCCAGCATCCGCTGCGGGAACGGCGGGACGTAGGGGTAGGCGTAGATCTGTCCGTGCGGGTGGGACAGCGTCACGCCGATCTCGGCGCCCCGGTTCTCGAACGGGAAGACGTAGCGGACCCCCGGCCGGGCACCCAGCTCGGCGGTCCGGTCGGCCCACGCCTCCAGGACCAGGCGCGCCCGGTCGGGGGTGAGCCGGGAGAACGGGGTGTCGTGGTCGTCGGTGAAGCAGACGACCTCGCACCGCCCCGACGCCGCCTGCGGCACCGGGCCCGTTCGGGCAGCGGGGCGCCGGGTGCGGACCCGAACGACGGGAAGCGGTTCTCGAACGCGACGACGCCGTACTCCGGGCTCGGCACCTCGGTGTGGCGACCGTCGCGGCTGGGGCACAGCGGGCACTGGTCGGCCGGCGGCTTGTAGGTGCGGTCCTGCCGGTGCGCGGCGATCGTCACCCACTCCCCGGCCAGCGCGTCGTAGCGCAGCTGCGAGGCGGGCACCACCCGCGGGAGGTCGCGGGCGTCGACCAGGTCGGCCGGGTCCCGGGGAGCGTGGTCGGGGCCGTCGAACCAGAGGATCTCCCGGCCGTCGGCCATCCGGGTGGCCAGCTTCTGCACCTTCTGCACGTACGTCACCTTCCGGTCCGGGCAATGATCACGTGGTCGACCTCGCCCTCGAGGACCGCACGGTCGGCGTCGGCCAGACCGCTGTCGGTCACGAGCACGTCGGCCTCGGACAGCTCGGCGATCGTCGAGATCCCGACGGTGCCCCACTTGGTGTGGTCGGCGACGACCACCAGCCTGCTGCCGGACTCGATCAGGGCGCGGTTGGTGTCGCGCTCGGTGAGGTTCGGGGTGGAGAAGCCCGCCGCGGCGCTCATCCCGTGCACCCCGAGGAACACCGTCTCCAGGTTCAGCGAGCGCAGCGCGGCGATCGCGACCGGGCCGACCAGCGCCTCCGACGGCGTCCGCACACCTCCGGTCAGGATCACCGTGGTCCCGCGGGAGTCGGCGCCGCCGGTGTGCAGCGCGTCCGCGACGGCGACGGAGTTGGTCACGACCGTCAGCCGCGGCACGGCTGCGAGCAGCCGGGCGAGCCGCCAGGTCGTCGTACCCGCGGACAGCCCGATCGCGGCACCGGGGGTCACCAGCTCGGCGGCCGCGGCGGCGATGGCGTCCTTCTCCTCCAGCTCGCACACCGACTTGGCGGCGAACCCGGGCTCGGACGTGGTGTGCTCGCCGACGGCCGTCGCGCCGCCGTGCACCTTGTCCACCAGGCGGCGCCGGGCCAGCACGTCGAGATCGCGGCGCACGGTCATCTCCGACACACCGAGGTGGTCGGCGAGCTCGGACACCCGCACCGCGCCGCGGGTGCGGACCTGCTCCACGATCGCCTCGCGCCGCTGCTCGGCGAGCAGGCTCATCGTGTCCGGGCCGGACACCGTCGGGGCTTCACCCGCACAGAATGCAACACAACCGAACGTGCGGCAAGGGTCGACCGAGCGTATCGATCGGCCACCCGAGGGGCATCCAGGTCACCGACCGGTCTCGAAATCGAGCGAAAGTGTTCACTTCTGATCGAGTCCGGTCTAGCTTGTGCGTTGGTCCGCGCAACGCGCCGTCGTGCACCACCGGCCGGCGGACCGGCAGCACACGCACTCGACGGCGAGGAGCTATCCGAGATGGAGCATCACGAGACGGCCCGGCGGGCCCCGGGGACGTCCCGGGAGGGCACGGCATGACCGCCCAGGAGGTCCTGCGCCTCAACCCCAACCTGGTCGACTACCTGCTGGTGGCCTTCTACTTCGTGCTGGTGCTCGGCATCGGCTTCGCGGCACGCCGCTCGGTCTCCTCCAGCCTCGACTTCCTGTTGTCCGGCCGGTCGATGCCGGCCTGGATCACCGGCCTGGCGTTCATCTCGGCGAACCTCGGCGCGATCGAGCTGATCGGCATGGTCGCCAACGGGGCCCAGTTCGGCATCCCGACGGTGCACTACTACTGGCTGGGCGCGATCCCGGCGATGGTGTTCCTGGGCATCGTGATGATGCCGTTCTACTACGGCTCCAAGGCCCGCAGCGTGCCGGAGTTCCTGCTCAAGCGGTTCAACAAGACCACCCAGCGGGTGCAGGCGGTGATCTTCGCGGTCGCCTCGATCCTGATCGCCGGGGTCAACCTGTTCTCCCTGGGCCTGGTCCTGGAGGCGCTGCTCGGCTGGTCGCTGTACCTGGCGATCCCGGTCGCGGCCGTCGTCGTCCTGGGCTACATCTCCCTCGGCGGGCTGTCCGCCGCGATCTACACCGAGGTCCTGCAGTTCTTCGTGATCCTTGCGCTGCTGATCCCGCTGACCGTCGCCGGGCTCAACCGGGTCGGCGGCTGGGACGGCCTGACCCGCGCGGTCACCGAGGGCCCGAGCGGCGGTGCGGACCTCAACGCCTGGCCCGGCACCCCGCTCACCGAGATCGCCAACCCGTTCCTGTCCGTGCTGGGCATCGTGTTCGGCCTCGGGTTCGTCCTGTCCTTCGGCTACTGGACGACGAACTTCGCCGAGGTCCAGCGCGCCCTGTCGGCCAAGTCGATGTCGGCCGCCCGGCGCACCCCGATCATCGGTGCGTTCCCGAAGGCGCTGGTCGTGCTGGTCATCGTGACCCCGGGCATGATCGCCGGGATCCTGGTCCCGCAGATCGCCGCGGTGAAGTCCGGCGGCGGCGACGCCGTCGAGGGCATCACCTACAACAACGCGCTGTCGCTGCTGATGAAGGAGGTCCTGCCCAACGGGATCCTCGGCGTCGCGATCGCCGGCCTGCTGGCCGCGTTCATGGCGGGCATGGCGGCGAACATCAGCTCGTTCAACACGGTGTTCACCTACGACATCTGGCAGGACTGGGTGCGCCCGGGCCGCGCCGACCGCTACTACCTCGGCGTCGGCCGGCTGGTCACGATCGTCGGCTGCGTGCTCGCGATCGGCACCGCGTTCATCGCCTCGGGCTCGGCGAACCTGATGGACTACATCCAGTCGCTGTTCAGCTTCTTCAACGCACCGCTGTTCGCGATCTTCATCCTGGGTCTGTTCTGGAAGCGGATGACCGGGCCGTCGGCCTGGATCGGCCTGCTCTCCGGTACCGCTGCGGCGGTGCTCGTCGACATCCTGGTGCGCGCCGAGGTCTGGACGATGTCCAGCCAGGCGGGCAGCTTCGTCGGCGCCATCGCGGCGTTCGTCGTCGGTGTCGGCGTGGCCGCGGGGGTCTCGCTGGTGACCACCCCGAAGCCGGACGCCGAGCTGGTCGGCCTGACCTGGAGCCTCACGCCCAAGGAGGCCCGCACCCATTCCACCGACGGCGACGACGCGGGCTGGTACCGCAGCCCGGGTGTGCTCGGCGCGCTGGTGCTCGCGATGACCGTCGTCCTCTACATCGCGTTCGGCTGAGCGGAGACCTGCGATGAGCTCGAAGAGTGCAGACCACACCCCCGGCGACCGCGCCGGGACCGACGCCCCGGTCTCGACGACCGCGGCCAACCTGTTCGACCTGCGGACGGTGATCGCCCTGCTGTTCGGGGTCTACGGCATCGTGCTGACGATCATGGGCACCGTGTCCGGGAACGACCCGGAGAACCTCGCCAAGACCGGCGGTACGAACCTCAACCTGGACATCGGCATCGGCATGCTGGTGATCGGGGCGTTGTTCCTGCTGTGGGTGTACCTGCGGCCGCTGAAGCTGGCCCCGCCGGCGGCCGACGAGCAGGACTGACCCGGACCACGCCGGCCGGGAGTGCCCTCAGCGCTCGCGGCCGGCGGGGTTCGGGTAGACCGGGTTGAACGCCGCGAGGGTGTAGTCGTCGATCCGGCGCACCACGCGGGTCAGGCCGGAACGCAGGACGCGGAGTGTGTCGATCATGGATGGGATTCCCTTCGGTGTCGGCGGCAGAACCGCCAGCTGTGGACGAGGGAGCCCGCCGGGTGAGGCGGGCGGCCTCGTCACCGGACCCTTCCAGGATGCACTGAATCGATCCCGACGCGCCGCCGATCGCGAGCGCGGTCACGATGTGAGGCCGGTCGCGGCGTGCGGGTGATCGCCCGCGACGGCGCGCACGAGATCGAGATCGCGCGGTCGCGCTTCCGCTGCACCGTCGCCCGCGTCACCGACGTCGCAGCGGCCCAGGCCGTGATCGACCGCGTCCGCCGGGCCGGGCCGGACGCCACCCACCACTGCACCGCGCTGCGCATCGGCGACCCCGCCACCGGGGACCTCACCGCCCGCAGCAGCGACGACGGGGAGCCGTCGGGCACCGCGGGCGTGCCGATGCTGGAGGTGCTCACCCGCCGGGGGCTGACCGACGTCGTCGCCGTCGTCTCGCGCTGGTTCGGCGGGACGAAGCTCGGCGGGGGCGGGCTGGTCCGCGCCTACTCCGGCGCGCTGACCGCCACCCTGGACGCGGTGGGCGAGCTGCGCCGGGTCCGGCACCGCGAGCTGCTGCTCGCCGTCGGCCACGACCGTGCCGGGCGCCTGGAGCACGACCTGCACCACTCCCCGTACCGGCTGTGCGACGTCACGCACGGCGCGGACGTCACGCTGACCGTGGCCGTCGCCGAGACCGACACCGGTGCCTTCGCCGACTGGCTCGCCGAGCACACCGGCGGCGACGTCGAGGCGCTCGACGCCGGCCCGCGCGACCTCTACCTACCCTGAGCGCGTGCACATCCGCGCCGCCACCGCCGACGACCTCCCCGCCGTCCTCGACGTGCTCCGCCCGATCTTCGCCGACGGCCGGACCTACACCGTCCCGCCCGACGCCGACGACGCCTGGATCACCCGCATGTGGATGCTCCCGCCGCCGGCACGGGTCGTCGTGGCGGTCCGGGACGGGAGGGTCGTGGGCACCGCCAAGACCGGGCCCAACCAGCCGGGGCCGGGCTCGCACGTCGCGACCGCGAGCTTCGCCGTCGACGCCGGCGAGGCCGGGCGCGGCACCGGGCGCGCGCTCGGCGAGCACGTGCTGGCCCTCGCCCGCGCGGACGGGTACGCCGCGATGCAGTTCAACGCCGTCGTTGCGACCAACACCCGCGCGGTCGCGCTGTGGCACTCGCTCGGCTTCGCCACGGTCGGCACGGTGCCCGACGCGTTCGCCCTGCCCGACGGCACGACCACCGGCCTGCACGTGATGCACCGCTACCTGTGACCCGCACGGTCTGCATCGTTGCACCTCTGTACCTGCAGAGTTAGTCGTGCCTACACTGCGTCTTCGCCAGACCTCATCACTGCACGGGGGCGCACATGACGAGCACGGACACGGCCGCACCGGTCAGCGTGGAGCAGCTGCGCCGACGCGGGTGGCGCGGCAGGCTCGCCGTCCTCGGGCCCGCGTTCGTCGCCGCCGTCGCCTACGTCGACCCGGGCAACTTCGCGACGAACTTCTCCGCCGGCGCCGGCTACGGCTACCTGCTGGTCTGGGTGATCGTCGTCGCCAACCTGATGGCGATGCTCATCCAGTCGCTCTCGGCCAAGCTCGGGCTCGCGACCGGCAAGAACCTCCCCGAGCTGTGCCGCGAGCACCTCACCCCGTGGCGGAACCGGTTCATGTGGGCCCAGGCCGAGCTCGTCGCGATCGCGACCGACCTGGCCGAGGTGATCGGCGGCGCCGTCGCACTGCACCTGCTGTTCGGCATCCCGCTGTTCACCGGCGGGGTGATCACCGGCGTGATCGCGTTCGTGCTGCTGGGACTGCAGTCGCGCGGGCACCGGCCGTTCGAACGGGCGATCGTCTTCCTGCTCGCGATCATCCTGGTCGGGCTGGTCTCCACCGTGGCGCGCACCGACGTGGACGGTCCCGCGCTCGCGGCGGGCCTGGTCCCGGGCTTCGACGGCGTCGGGTCGCTGGTGCTGGCCACCGGCATCCTCGGCGCGACCGTGATGCCGCACGTGATCTACCTGCACTCGGCGCTGACCCAGGGCCGCCTGGTCGCCCGTGGCCCGGAGGACACCCGGTTCCTGCTGCGGGTCGGGCGCACCGACATCGCGCTCGGGATGGGCGTGGCCGGGCTGGTCAACCTGTCGATGCTGGTCGTCGCGGCCGCCCTGTTCGCCGGCACCGACGTGCCCGGCACCGACACCCTGGAGGGCATCTTCGCCGGGCTGGGCAGCGAGCTCGACGCCGTCGCCGCGTACGGGTTCGCGATCGCACTGCTCGCCTCGGGGTTCGCGTCCTCGGGCGTCGGGACCTACGCCGGGCAGGTCATCATGGCCGGGTTCCTGCGCCGCCGGATCCCGCTGCTGCTGCGCAGGCTGCTGACCCTCGCCCCCGCTCTGGTCGTGCTGGGCATCGGGATCGACCCGACGCAGGCGCTGGTGCTCTCCCAGGTCGTGCTGTCGTTCGGGATCCCGTTCGCGCTGGTCCCGCTGGTGTGGCTGACCGCGCGCCGCGAGGTGATGGGCGACATGGTCAACCACCGCGTCACCACGGCCGCGGCGGTCGTCGTCGCCGCGGTCGTGGTGGGGCTGAACGCCTTCCTGATCTGGGAGGCGTTCGTCGCCTGACCGCCCGCCGTCTCGGCCGGGCGGCCGTCGTCAGCCCCCGACGTGGCGCTCGATGAAGTCGATCATCGCATCGTGCGCCTGCGGCGTCGTGCGTTCCAGACTCACGTCGTGCCCGCCACCGGGCAGGACGACCGCCTCCGACACCGCACGGGGGCCGAGGTAGCGCGCCTCCTGGGCCGCCAGGGCCTCGGCCGAGGAACAGTCCGAGGCACCGACGGAGCAGAAGATGCTGTCCTGGTCGCCGTTGACGGTCAGCACCGGCACGTCGATCGACCTCGACTCCGGCCTGGCCAGGTACGTCGCCGCGGTGGCCAGCTCGATGTCGTTGCCGGTTCCCTTCAGCTCCTCGTCGAGCTCGATCACCGCGGGGTCGGCGTTCTCCACCCGGTAGAAGACCGAGCGGGTACCGGGCCGGGTGGTCATGTAGGTCGGGTCGAGCCCCGCGTCGTGGTACTTCGGGTCGAGGGCGACCGGGATGCTGTTGGCGGCGACGTCCTTCGCGAGGGTGACCGCGTTGAGCTGGTGCCCGGCACCGGTGACGATCAGCGCGTCGACGTCCTGGTACCGCCCGGCCTCGAGGTAGGCGGTCACCGAGCCGTAGCTGTGCCCGACGAGCACGATGTGCTCGAACGCCCGCCCGAGCTCGCCCGCCCGGGCGGCCCGGACGACCTGGTGCACCGCGTCGGCGTGGTTGTCGTAGGTCAGCGTGGCGCCGAGCGGGTGGAACGAGTCACCGGTGCCGATCCGGTCGATGTTCAGGGTGGCGATGCCCGCGGCGGTGGAGCGGTCGACGTAGGAGTACGTCTCCGGCTGGTACGGCAGGTCCCAGTAGTACCGCCCGTAGGTGTAGCCGTGCACCAGGACCTGCAGCACCGAGGCACCGGCCGGGGCGCACAGGGTGCCGGCGATGTCCCCCGCTCCGCCCACGACCCGGACCGGCACCCGGACCTCGCGGCAGTCCGTGGCCGGGGCCGCGAGGGCGGGGACGACGCCCACTGTGGTGGCGATCATCGCGGTCGCCACCGCCAGAACGGCAGCTCGCAGCGGGCGCGCGAGGGGGAGGGACATCGTGTCTCCGTTCGACGGTGAACGCTCAGGGACACCTTCTTAACGAAGATTTGAAACGATCGGTGCGGCACCCGATGGAGTGGCGTGACCCCCTAGCGACCGCGCCAGACCGGGTCGCGCTTCTCGGCGAACGCCGTGGCGCCCTCGCGGGCGTCCTCCGAGGTCAGCACGGGGCGGACGATCGCGTCGTGGCGCTCCCAGCGGTCGGCGCCCCAGTCCGGGCTCTCCCGCACGATCCGCTTCGACGCGGCGACGCCGAGCGGCCCGTTCACCGCGATCCGCGCGGCCAGCGCCAGCGCCGCCTCGAGCGCGGTGCCGTCGTCGACAACGGAGTTGACCAGGCCGGCGGCCTCGGCCCGCGCGGCGTCGATCGGGTCCCCGGTCAGCAGCATCTCCAGCGCCAGTGCCCGGGGCACCCGGTTCGCCAGCTCCAGCGCCCCGCCCGCGGCGGCGACCAGGGACCGCTTGACCTCCGGCACCCCGAAACGGGCGCCCCGCCCGGCGACGACGAGGTCGCAGGCCAGCATGATCTCGAACCCGCCGGCCAGGGCCCAGCCCTCGACGGCGGCGATCATCGGGGTGACCGGCGGGGCCTGGGTGATCCCGCAGAGGCCGCGCCCGGGCACCGACGGCCGCTCGCCGCGCAGGAACGCCTTGAGGTCCATCCCGGCCGAGAAGACCCCGCCCGCCCCGGTCAGCACGCCGACCCGCAGGTCGGGGTCGGCGTCGAGCTCGTCGACGGCCGCGGCGACGGTCCGCGCGACGCTCTCGTTGAGGGCGTTCTTGGCGTGCGGGCGGTTGATCGTGATCAGCAGGACGCCGTCCCGCCGCTCGACCAGCACGTCCTCGTCGGACGCGGCCGTCCCGGAAGGAGTCAGTTCTGACTGCTCTGTCATGGGCCCACCCTAGATCTCGGGCGCCACCACCGGAACCGAGTGCTCCCAGTCCGCGAGCAGGGTCCGCAGCGCGGTCACCAGCGCCAGCGGCTGGTCGATCATCACGTGGTGCCCGGCACCGGGGATCTCGACGACCAGCGCGGCCCGGCCCATCCGGTCGACGGCCATCTCCCCCATGTCGGCCGGGACCAGGCCGTGCTCGGCGCGGAACAGCGCGATCCGGCAGCCCGGCCGGCCCAGGTCGCCGGGGGTCAGCGCGATCCCGCCGAAGATGCGCGGGTCGAACTTCCAGCTCCAGCCGCCGTCGACGGCGCGCACGCTGCGTTCGGCGATGTGCCGGTGCACGTAGGGCAGGTCACCGGGCTGGCCGGGGATGGTGCGGAACCGCGCGACCAGCGCGTCGCGGTCGGGGTGCACCTTCACCGGACCGAACGCCCGCTGTTCCCGTGCCGCCAGCTCCTCCGGCGACCGGTCCCGGATCGGGGAGTCGACGGCGACGGACCCGGCCAGCTCCTCGCCGTAGCGCAGTGCCGCGGTGAGCGTGACGTACCCGCCCATGCTGTGCCCGATCAGCGTCGGACGCGGGCCGAGGCCGGCGGCGTCGATCACGGCACGCAGCTCGGCGGCCCAGCGGTCCAGGTCGTAGGACGGTGCGCGCCCGGAGTCACCGTGCCCGGACAGGTCGACCGCCACCACCCGGCGGGTGCCCTCGGTCAGCAGCGGAGCGATGTGGTCCCACCAGTGCAGGTGTGCCGCGCCGCCGTGCACGAGCAGCACGCCGGGCCCGCCCGGGGTGCCCCAGCTGCGGAAACGGATCTCGACGCCGTCGCTCTCGGTGCGCCCGGGCTCGCCCGGATCGGCGAGTGCGTCGGTGAACCACGTGGGCGGAGCGGTGGACACGCTGGGACCTCGGATCGTGGTGCGGGGACGGCCGTGGAGAACCTACCTCCCCGCGGCCCCGACGACGTCCGGCAGCGCGGCGGCGACCAGGGGTGGCGTCTTGTTGACACGTTTTCTACGATGACGGTGTGTCTCACAACGAGGTGGAGCCCGCCGGCCGCGTCCGGACGGTGCGCAGCCGGGACGACCTGGACCTGGTCGTGGAGGAACGGGGCGACCCGTCGCACCCGACGGTCGTCGCCGTGCACGGTTATCCCGACGACCGGCACGTGTGGGACCGCGTGGCCGCGGACCTCGCCGCGGACCACCACGTCGTCACCTACGACGTGCGCGGCCACGGTGGCTCCGCCGCCCCCGGAGCCCCGGCCGGCTACGACCTGGAGCTGCTCGCCGCGGACCTGCGCACGGTCGCCGACGCCCTCTCCCCCGACTCCCCGGTGCACCTGCTCGCGCACGACTGGGGCGCGATCCAGACCTGGCACGCCGTGACGCGCGAGGACGGCGCCCCCTCGGCGATGGACGGCCGGGTCGCGTCGTTCACCTCGGTCTCCGGCCCGTGCCTGGACCACGTGGGGCTGTTCCTGCGCCGCCGCGGCCTGCGCGACCTGCGGCCGGTCCTCATCCAGGCGCTGCACTCCTGGTACACCCTGGCGTTCCGGATGCCGGTGCTGCCCGAGCTGATGGTCCGCAGCGGGCTGCTCGGCGCGATGGTGGCGCGGACCGAGCGGATCCCGCGGCCCTCGGTGCGCGACGCGGTCAACGGCCTGGAGCTCTACCGGCGGAACCTGCCCCGGCGGCTCGGACGCCCCCGGCCGCGCCGCACCGACGTCCCGGTGCAGATCCTGGCCCCGCTCGGCGACGCCTACGTCACCCCCGCGATGGCGACGAGCGCCGCCGCGTACGCCCCCGACCTGCGGGTCCGGTACCTGCCCGGCGGGCACTGGATCGTCCGCAAGCGGGCGGGTGTCGTCGCGCGCTGCGTCCGCGAGCTCGTCGCCGAGCGCTCCGGCGGCACCACCGCGCCCGCGCTGGAGCGGGCGGCGGCCCGGGGCGCCGCCCTGGTCCGCAGCGGGGGGCGGCCGGGCCGGGCGTCGCGCTGGGATGGCTCGCTCGCCGTCGTCACCGGGGCCGGCAGCGGGATCGGCCGCGAGATCGCCCGCCGGCTCGCCGACCTGGGGGGACGGGTCGTCGTCGCCGACGTCTCGGAGGCCGGCGCCGCGGAGACCGTCGACCTGGTGACCCGGCGGCACGGGCCAGGGCGTGCGGTGGCCGCGGTCGTCGACGTCGCCGACGAGGCCGCCGTCGCCGCGCTCGCCGAGCGGGTCGCCGCCGAGCACGGGGTGCCCGACCTCGTCGTGAACAACGCCGGGATCGCCGTCGCCGGGTCGTTCGCCGACACGACGACGCAGGAGTGGCAGCGGATCGTCGACGTGAACCTGTGGGGCGTCGTGCACGGCTGCCGGCACTTCGGCGCGCTGCTCGCCGCGCACGGCGAGGGCGGCACGATCGTCAACACCGCGTCGGCGGCGGCCTACCTGCCGTCGCGCTCGCTGCCGGCCTACGCCACGACCAAGGCGGCGGTGCTCATGCTGTCGCAGTGCCTGCGCGCCGAGCTGGCGGGCGCCGGGGTCGGGGTCACCGCGCTGTGCCCCGGGTTCGTCGACACCCCGATCACCGGTGCCACCCGCTTCGCCGGCACCGACGACGCCACGCAGGCCGTCCGCCGTCGCGACGTCGCGGCGGCCTACGCCCGACGCGGGTACACCCTGCAGCGCGTCGCCGCCCGGCTGGTCCGCGCCGTCGAGCGGGACCTGCCGATCGCCCCGGTCACCGCCGAGGCGCACGTCGGGCTGCTCGCCTCCCGGCTGTCCCCCGCACTCGTCCGCGCACTCGCCCGGGTCGACGGGACCCGCTGAGCCTCCCAGGAGCATCGCCATGACCGACCCGACCGAGGACCGGATCGCGCTGCAGGCCCGCGACGTCCGGTTCGACTTCAGCACCCTGCGGACCGACTGGATCCCCGGCGAGCCGTTCGCCTCGCACCTGATCGACGTGCTGCACCTGCTGCTGCCCGAGGGGGAGCGCTGGTTCGTGGAGGTCTTCTCCCGCGCGCTGCCGATGGTCCGTGACGAGGCGCTGGCCGAGGACGTGCGCGGGTTCATCGGCCAGGAGGCCGTGCACGCGACCTCGCACCAGGGGGCGCTGGACCACCTCGTCGAGGCGGGCGTGGACGTGACCCGCTTCGTCGAGCAGGTCGAGTGGATCTTCACGGAGCTGCTCGGCGACCGCGGCCTCAGCGGCGACGCGGCCCGGGAGTGGCTGGTGGAGCGGGTCGGGCTGATCGCGGCGATCGAGCACTTCACCGCCGTCCTCGGCTCGTGGATCCTCGACGCCGACGCTCTCGACGCGGCCGGGGCCGACCCGCACATGCTGGACATGCTGCGCTGGCACGGCGCCGAGGAGGTCGAGCACCGCAGCGTCGCGCACGACCTCTACACCCACCTCGACGGGCGGTGGCTGCGCCGGATCCGGGCGATGGCGGTGGCCGGCCCGGCGCTGGCGAAGCTGTGGGCCGACGGCACCCGGCACCTGTGCGCCCGCGACCCGCACCTGCGCGGGACACCGCAGCGCCGGGCCCGGCTGCGCGACTACCTGCGGGACTCCCGGCGTGGGCTGGTGCCCGGCCCGTGGCTGTTCGCCCGCGCCGTGCTGACCTATCTGAGCCCGCGGTTCCACCCCGCCGCACACGGCGACACCGACGCGGCGGTGGCCTACCTCGCGGTCTCCCCCGCCGCCCGTGCCGCCGAGGCGGGGCACGCCGACCCGGCCGGGGGGTCCGCGGCATGAGGACCGCGCTGCTGTCCGGCGCGGGCTCGGCCGCGACGCCGCCGCACCCGAACCGCGGGGCGACCGCGTTGTCGGTGCTCACCGCGGTGACCCAGACCCTGGCGACGGCCGGTGGCCGGCGCCGTCGCCCGGTCACCCCGGTGGACCGCACCGTGGTCGTCGAGGTGCACGCCGTGCGCCGCCCCTGCCCCGACGTCGCCGAGGTCGACCTCGTCCCGGCCGGCACCGCGCCGCTGCCGGGCTGGCGGCCCGGCGCCCACGTCGACGTCGAGCTGCCCTCGGGGTTGCTGCGGCAGTACTCGCTGTGCGGCGACCCGGGCGACCGGTCGGTGTACCGGATCGCGGTGCGGCGGGTGCCCGGGGGCTCCGGCTCGCACGAGGTGCACGACCTGCGCCCCGGGGTGCGGCTGCGGCTGCACGGCCCGCGCAACGCGTTCCCCCTGGCCGCGGCGCCGTCGTACCTGTTCGTCGCCGGTGGCATCGGGATCACCCCGATCGCGCCGATGGTCCGGGCCGCGCACGCCGCGGGGGTGGGGTGGCGGCTGGTGCACACCGGCCGGGACCGGGCGTCGATGCCGCTGTCCGACGCCCTCGCCGCGCTCGCCCCGGATCGTGTGGTCCGCCGCCCCGACGACGTCGCGGGTGTCCCGACGGCGGCCGAGCTGCTGGCCGGGACCGACCCCGACGCCGCCGTCTACTGCTGCGGCCGCCGCCGATGATCGAGGCGCTGCGCCGGGCGCTGCCCGCCGGGCAGCGGTTCCACTCCGAGCGGTTCTCCCCGCCCCCGATCCGCGGCGGCCGCCCGTTCACCGTCCGGATCGTCGGCGGCCCGGACGTCGCGGTCCCGGCCGACCGGACCGCGCTGGACGCCGTCCGCGCGCTGCGCCCGGACGTGCCCTACTCCTGCCGGCAGGGATTCTGCGGGACCTGCCACGTCCGGCTGGTGGAGGGCACGACCGTGGGCGACCCGGCCGGGCCGGGCCTGACCGCGCTGTGCGTCGGGCGGGCCACGGACGGGACGATCGTCGTCGACCTCGGGCGCTGAGAGCGTGTTTGGAAATGGTGGGTGTGTCGGGATGGTCGACACGGCTGGGGTGCTCCATCGTGGTCGGCATGCAGGAACGACCGCGCCGGTACCCCTCGGACACCAGTGATGCCCAGTGGGTGGTGATCGAGCCGTTGTTACCGCCGCTCGCGCGGCGGGGGCGGCCTGTTGCTCATGCTCGTCGGGACGTGCTGGACGCGATCTTGTATGTCGTGCGGACCGGGTGTGCCTGGCGGGCGTTGCCGGTGGACTTCCCGCCCTGGCAGACCGTCTACTGGTACTTCAACCAGTGGGAACAGCAGAAGGTCACCGAGAAGATCCTCCCGGTCGTGCGGGGGCAGTTACGTATCGCCGAGGGCCGTGATCCGGAGCCGAGTGCGGGGATCATCGATTCCCAGTCGGTCAAGGGCGCCGACACCGTCGGCCAGGACTCCCGCGGCTACGACGCCGGGAAGAAGACAGGCGGACGGAAACGGTTCATCGTGACCGACACCCTCGGTCTGCTGCTGACCACGATGGTGTGCTCGGCCTCGGTACAGGACCGCGACGGCGCCAAGCCGATCCTGCTCAACCTCTACCTGCGCACCAGGGTGCGGTTCGTCTACGCCGACGCCGGCTTCGCCGGGCGACTGCTCGACTGGGCCGCCACGATCCTGCAGACAACGATCGAGATCATCCGCAAGCCACCCGAGCAGCGCGGATTCACCGTCCTCCCACGAAGGTGGGTGGTCGAACGGACCCTGGCCTGGCTCACCGCACACCGACGCCTGGCCCGAGACTACGAACGCCACCCCACCACATCCGAAGCCATGATCCGCTGGGCCGCGATCAACACCATCACCCGCCGCATCGCCCGTGGATACCCCGCCACCCGCCAGCAGAAACACACGACACCCTCAACCCACTAGAATTTCCAAACACGCTCTGAGGTATGGGGTCCGTACCCTCGTCGGTGATGACCTCACCCGCACGTCCACCCCGGCGCATGACGCCCGAGGCCCGCCGCGCGCAGCTGGTGTCGGCCGCGCTCGACCTCTACGGCGCCCGCTCGCCGGAGGAGGTGGCCGTCGAGGACGTCACCCGGGCCGCGGACGTGTCCCGGGCGCTGTTCTACCGGTACTTCTCCGGGATGGAGGAGCTGCACGTCGCGGCGCTGGGCAGTGTCGCCGAGGAGCTCATCGACCGGGTCGCGCTGCCCACCGACGGTCCGCTGGACTCCCAGCTCGCCGACGCGCTGGACGTGTTCCTCGACGTCGTCGGCCGGCACTCGCGGGCCTACGTCGCGCTGCTGCGCAGCGGCTCGGTCGTCTCCACCGGGGAGACCGACGCGATGGTCGACGGCGTGCGCGACCACATCGTGGACCTGCTGTGCGTGCGCGGCGGTGTGCCCGACCCGACGCCGCTGCAGCTGATGACGCTGCGCGGCTGGGTCGCGCTGGTCGAGGGCTCGGTGCTGGTGTGGCTGGAGGCGGGCCGGGTGCCGGCCCGCGCCGAGCTGCGGGACTGGCTGGTGGAGCAGCTGTTCGCGATGCTCGGGGTGACCGTGGCCCGCGACCCCGACGCTCAGTTCTCCACGACGCCGAGCGCGTTGGGCACCAGCCGGTAGGCGTCCTCGGACGGGCTGTTCACGACCTGGCCGCGGAACACCATCGTCGAGGAACCGCCCCCGTCGAGGTTGACGCCGTCGACGGCGCCCGCCCGGCGCAGCTGCTCGGCGGTCTCGGCCAGGGTGATGCCGACCGAGGTCGACTCGCGGCCGTCGGCGGTGAGCAGGATCAGCCGTCCCTGCGCGGTGAGGCCCGCGGCGCTGCGCGGGTCGCGGGAGCGGGCGTCCAACCCGGCGACGGGCGCACCGTCGCGCAGGATCGGCGACGCCCCGACCGCGGTCCGCGGCGGCGTCCCCGACGCGGCGGTGAGCGCGTACCGGACGGTGACCCGGTCGCCGACGGCGAGCCGTCGCAGCGCGGCGGCACCCTGGTCGCGGCCGGCGAGGACCTGGTCCCCCGCCGGGATCGCTCCCCCGCCGGGCGGGCGGACCGCGGTGACCGCGCCGTCGCGGACGACGACCTCGACCCGGTCCGGTGCGCACGGCGCGTTCCGGTCGGTGTCGCTGCCGCACAGCGTGGCGGCCCGATCACCCGCCCAGTCGGAGGTGAACAGCCCGATCCCGCCGACGGGCACGGCGTAGGCGTTGAGGGTGTCGATCCGGAGGCGGCCCTGCGGGCCGGTCGCGGAGGCGTCGAGGGTGAGCCGGTCCAGGCGCGGGTGCCGTCGTCGTCGACGGCGAGCACGTCGCCCTGCTCGGCGCCGGGGACGCCCGGGGCGAGCCGCCGCCCGGTGGGACGGCGGAGGTCAGCGCGCGGCCGTCGCGGACCGAGGGCCCGGCGGGGGCGTTGCTGCGCCCCAGGTCGAAGAAGTCACCGTTGATCGCGGCGGCCGCCCCGCCACGCTGCGCGTGCGCGGGAACCGAGGACCGCTCGCCGACCGTCGCACCGGTGAGCAGGGTGGCGCGCAGCTCGGCCCGGTTCAGGTCGGCGACGACGACGTCGACGGTCACCGGCCCGGCCGGGGTGTCGACCCGCTCCTCGCGGTGGGTGATGGCGGGGGCCTGCGGGGCCGGGGCGACGGGCGCATCGGCCCCGGTGGACCCGGTGGACCCGTGGACCCGGCCGTCACCGTGGACCCGAGCGCCCGGTGGCCACGGTCTCCGCGGTGGACGCGGCCTCCGCAGTGGCCCCGGTGGACGCGGTCGACCGGTGGACGCGGTCCCCACGGTGGGCCCGGGCGCCGCGGGCACGACGGCCGCGACGGGCGGCGCGACCCGGGCGGGGCCCGCGGACGCCTGCTGGGTGACCGGTACCAGCAGCCCGACCACGACCGCCGTCGCCACCGCCGCGCCCCGGCTGCCCGTCCATCCCGCCATGCCCGCACTCCCCCGATCGCCACCCGGCCGGGGCCGAGGTGACCACGCCGGTGCGGCGACGGCGCGGGGCGTCACGCGACGGTGGCGCAGGGCCACCCGGTCGGGGCCCGGTGGTGCCCGGCGGGGTGACCCCGGGCCCCGGGCCGTGCGCCCGGGGCTCCGCCGATGATCGCCGGGAGTGGAGCGCCGGAGGCAGTGCACCCGTCCGGCCGCTCCACTCCTGGCGATCACGCGAGCCGGCGCGGGCCGGGGGTCCGGCGCGGGTCCAGCGGGTCCGGTGCGCCGCCCCGGGGTGGTCCTTCGCGAGCCGGGCGCCGTCGCCGGTGCCGTACCGCTCGCGCAGGGTGGGGCCGCCCGCGTCGGCGGGGGCGGGCATCCGGCCGCGGCGTCGCAGCTCGGGCACGACGTGGGTCACGACGTCGGCCATCGTCCCCGGGGTGACGGCGTAGGCCAGGTTGAAGCCGTCGAGGTCGGCCGCGTCGGCCCAGCGCTCCAGCTCGTCGGCGACCGTCGCCCCGGACCCGACGACGACCGGCCCGCGCCCGCCGACGGTGATGAACTCCGCGAGCTCGCCGACCGTCCAGTCGCGGTCCGGCCGGTGGAACGACGCCAGCGCCGAGCGGGTCGCGTCGGTCTGCACGTACTCGAGCTTCTGCTCCGGCGACGCCCCGGCCAGGTCGACGCCGGACCAGCCGCCGAACAGCGCCAGCGCCGCCGACGGGTCGGCCAGCTCCAGGTACTCGGCCAGGGTCGCGTGGGCGGCGTCGTCGGTCTCCCCGGCGATCGCGGTGAGCATCGCGAACACCTTCACCGAGCGGGGGTCCCGCCCGGCGCTGGCGGCCTCGGCGCGCACCGCGTCGACCGAGCGGCGGACCACCGCGGGCGACGGGCCGGACACGAACACGGCCTCGGCGTGGGTGCCGGCGAACCGGGCGCCGCGCGGCGACGCGCCCGCCTGGAAGATCACCGGGGTGCGCTGCGGGGACGGCTCGGACAGGAACGGGCCGGGCACGTCGAACCAGCGGCCGTGGTGGGCGATGTCGTGCACCCGGTCCGGCTCGGTGAACACGCCGCGGTCGCGGTCGCGGACCACGGCGTCGGTGTCCCAGGAGCCCTCCCAGAGCTTGTAGCAGACCTCCAGGAACTCCTCGGCGAGCTCGTAGCGCTCGTCGTGCGGGATCTGCCCGGACCGGCCGAGGTTGCGCGCCGCGGAGTCCAGGTAGGACGTGACGACGTTCCACGCGACCCGGCCGCGGGTGAGGTGGTCGAGGGTGGTGAACCGCCGGGCCAGCGCGTAGGGGTGCTCGTAGGCGACCGAGACGGTCACCCCGAACCCGAGCCGTGAGGTCACCCCGGCCATCGCGGGGACCAGCAGCAGCGGGTCGGCGAGCGGGACCTGCGCGGCGGCGCGGACGGCCGCGTCGCGGGAGCCGCCGTAGACGTCGTAGACGCCGAGGACGTCGGCGAGGAACAGCGCGTCGAAGCCGCCGTCCTCCAGCATCCGGGCGAGCGAGGTCCAGTGGTCGAGGTCGGTGTAGCGGTGCCCCTCGTCGGACGGGTGACGCCACAGCCCCGCGGACTGGTGGCCCACGCAGGCCATGTCGAAGGCGTTGAGCAGGATGCGGCCGGTCATGCCACCACCTTCTCGCGGGCGGTGCGGAGCCCGCCGCGGTGGGTCTCGGGCAGCAGGACGGTGGAGACGATGCAGATCGCGAACAGCACCCCGAGGTAGCCCAGATCAGCCACGGGGTCCGCCGCCGGCGTAGAGCAGGGCGGTGGCGATCAGTGGCGTCGCCCGGCGAGGACGGAGCCGACCTGGTAGCCCAGCGAGGCCCCGCTGTAGCGCAGCCGGGGTGTCGAACAGCTCGCCGTACCAGGCGGCCTGCGGGCCGTACATGGCGTCGTGGAACAGGTTGACCAGCACGACCATCGCGACGACGACCAGCACGGTGGACCCGGTGTCGAGGAGCAGGAAGAACGCCCCGAGGAACAGCGGCGCGCCGATCGCGCCGAACAGGTAGACCGGCTTGCGGCCGACCCGGTCGGACAGGACCGCCCACAGCGGCGTGGAGAACAGCCCGATCGCCGACGCGATGATCACCGCGGTCAGGCCGGCGCTCTCGGCCGCGCCGGAGTCGCCCGGGCGAGGTAGGTGAGGGCGAAGGTGGTCGCGAGGATGTAGAGCGCGTTCTGCGCGATCCGGCTGCCGACGGTCAGCAGCACGGTGCGCCAGTCGGTGCGCAGCACCTCCAGCACCGGACGGCGGGCCAGCGTCCCGGCGTCGCGGGCGGCGGTGAACACCGCGGGGTCGGCGAGGGTGAGCCGGATGGCCAGCCCCACGACGACGAGCACCGCGCTGAGCAGGAACGGGATCCGCCAGGCGCCGACGAGGAACGCCTCCCTGCCCGCGATCGCCAGCACCGCAGTGTAGACGCCCGAGGCCAGCAGCATCCCGGCCGAGGAGCCGATCTGCGGGAAGCTGCCGAACAGACCGCGCCGACGCTCGGGCTCGGCGTGCTCGACGGCCATCAGCACCGCACCGGCCCACTCCGCGCCGACGGCGAGCCCCTGGGCCAGCCGCAGCACCACCAGCAGCACGGGGGCCAGCAGTCCGACGGTCGGGTAGGTCGGCAGCAGCCCGATCAGGGTCGTCGCGACGCCCATCAGCACCAGCGACCCGACCAGGACGGCGCGGCGGCCGATCCGGTCGCCCAGGTGCCCGGCGACGACGGCGCCGATCGGCCGCGCCCCGAACCCGGCGGCGTAGGTCGCGAAGGAGGCCAGCACCCCGGTGGCCGGGTCGGCGTCGGTGAAGAACAGCGGGGCGAACACCAGCGCCGCGGCGGTGGCGTAGAGGTAGAAGTCGTACCACTCGATGGTGGTCCCGACGAGGCTGGCGACGGCGGCGCGGCGCGGGGTGGCGCCGGGCGTCGCAGGAGGGGAACTGGACACGGGTGACCTGCCGGTGTGAGGCGGAGCGGGGCGTCGGGGGCGGGTCAGCGACAGGCGTGCGACGACAGGCGGCCGTGGTCCAGCCACCGCCGCCGGGTCAGCTCCGAGTGCTCCACGTCGCCCACCCGAGCAGACCGCCCCCGCCCGGCGCAACGGAGCGGGACCGGGGTCACCTCCGCCCCGCCACCCTGGCGTGCAGGCTGACCCAGTGCCCCGCGTCGAGGTCGCGCGGCAGCGTCCGCGGCCCGAGCCCGCACTCGCGCGCCCAGTCCCGTGCCAGCGCGCGGCCGAAGCGCCGTCCGACGACGTCGACGGCCCCGCGACCACGGCCGGTGAACACCGCGTCGACGATCCGGTGGTGGTCCCGGGGCCGGGCGTCGAGCAGCGGCACCTCCCGGCGGGCGATCTCCAGCACCCCGCCGTCGACGGCCGGGACCGGCCGGAACGCCCTGGCCGGGACCCGGTCGTGCAGGGTGAAGGTGAACCACGGCCACCAGCGGGCGGTGAGGGCGCTGGTGCCGCCGACCGCGGCCCGCTTGCGGGCGACCTCCCACTGCACCAGCACCAGCGCGTGCGCCCAGCGCGGGGCGGCCAGCAGGCGTCGCAGCAGTGGGGTGGTCAGGGCGAACGGGACGTTGGACACCACGTCGACGGGCCGGTCCAGGCGGACGTCGAGCAGGTCGCCGTGGACGACGGTGAGGGCGTCGCCGAAGCGTCGTCGCAGGCGGGCCACCCGGTACGGGTCGAGCTCGACCGCGGTCAGGGCCTGCCGGGCAGGCGCAGCAGCGCGGCGGTCAGCGCGCCGTCACCGGGGCCCAGCTCCAGCAGCGGCCGGGCGGGTACCCGGCGACGACGGCGGCCATCGCGGCCGGGACGGCGTCGTCGACGAGGAAGTTCTGGCCGTGCTCGTGACGGCCGAGCGGACGTGGCAGAGGGGATCGCACAGGAGGCTCCCGGGTGGGGAGCCGGGGGCGCGGCGGGGCGCCGCCCGGCAGGGGTACGAGGACCGGCTGCTCGGACGGACGGCGCCAGGAGATCGGCAGGGATCAGGTGTGGCGCCGCCGACGGGCGACGCGCAGGCGTATCGAGGCCACGGGGCACGGTAGGGGCGCCGGGGGCGCCGGCGCACCCGGATTTCAGTCCGTCAGGTCGGCGGGCGGGGCGGGCCAGTGCGGCAGGACGTGGCCGGGGTAGTCCTCGGAGACGGTGTCGGGGAAGGCGGGCGGGCGCTTCTCCAGGAACGACGTGACGCCCTCGGCGACGTCGCGGCCCTGCCCGAGGTGCGCGATCGCGGCCGAGTCGACGCGGTGGGCGTCCCACGGGCTGGGCGCGCCGAGCATTCCCCACAGCAGCTGCCGGGTCAGCGCGACCGACACCGCCGAGGTGTTGTCGGCGATCTCGCGGGCGATCGCGTACGCCGCGCCGAGCAGCTCGTCGTCGGGCAGGACGCGGGAGACCAGCCGGCCGTCGAGGGCCTCGGCGGCGTCGAACACCCGGCCGGTCGCGGCCCACTCCATCGCCCGGGAGACGCCGACGATCCGGGGCAGGAACCAGCTCGACGCGGCCTCCGGGACGAGCCCGCGGCGGGCGAACACGAACCCGAACCGGGCCGAGGCGCCGGCCAGGCGGATGTCGGCGGGCAGCGTCATCGTCGCCCCGATGCCGACCGCGGGCCCGTTGACGGCGGCGATCACCGGGGTGCGCAACGCCGCCATCCGCATGGTCACGGTGCCGCCGCCGTCGCGGACGACGCCGCCGATGGTGCCGATGTCCGCGCGGTCCGCGGCACGCTCCGGGTCGGTCGGGTCGAACGAGGAGCCGCCGCGGCCCAGGTCGGCGCCGGCGCAGAAGCCGCGGCCGCGACCGGTGAGCACGATCGCGCGGACGGTGTCGTCGGCGTCGGCGCGGTCGTAGGCGGCGATCAGCTCGCGGGCCATCGTCGCGGTGAACGCGTTGAGCCGGTCCGGACGGTCGAGGGTGATCGTGGCGACCCGGTCGTCGACGTCATAGGAGATCTCGGTGAAGGCGGGAGCGTCGGTGCTCATGACCGGCGAGTCTGCCCCGCCGCGTCACCCGGTGGTCGGGAACCGCCGGGTGTGCACCGTCACGCCGCCGTCCGGCCGGCCGCCGGCGATGGCGGCCGCCCGGATGCAGGCGTGCGTCCACATGTTGAACTGCACCTCCTTGGCCACGCGCAGCGTGTTGTAGAGCACGTGCGACAGCCGGTCCCCGGGCCGTGCCCAGGACTCGATGTCGAAGCGCAGCATCTCCGGGTGGTCCGGGTCGCGACGGGTGCGGAAGTCGATCCGACCGGCCTCCAGGTGCCCGTCCAGGGTGACGAAGGAGAACTCGGTGGGCCCGGCGGCGGCCACCCGCACCGGGCCGTCCCACGGGCCGGGCATGCGGATCAGGAACTCGTCGCCGACGTCCATCCCGCCGGGCTCGCCGCGGGTGCGGCGGAAGACCGCGAACTCCGGTGACCAGCGGTCGGGGTCCGCGCCGAGGCGCGTCATGAGCTCCTCGGGGCTGCACCGGGACCCGCGGATGCGCACGCCGTAGCGCCGGTGCAGCAGGGTGCCGTACCCGTCCGACGGGCGCTGGACGTCGTCGGCGTCGGCGCCCTGCGGCGAGGCGGGCGGCAGGTCCCCCAGGTCCCCGACGACGTCGCTGCGGTGGATCGGTGTGGTGCGCCAGAAGTAGCGCCACGACACCAGCAGCAGACCCACCGGCCAGCGGAGCACCGCCGACACCCGGCGGGGACCGCCGGTCACCGGTGACCGGGGTGGTCCGTCCGCTCGTCGAGGCCGTCGTGGGGGTCCGCATCGACCACGGGTACCCCCCCTGTGCGGGATTACATCCGCCGGCAGCGGGGAACGGACCGCCATGACGGTCGGACGTGTCCTGCACCGGGCCGGGTTGCGCGGTGCCCAGCTCCAGTGGTTCTCCCTCGGCTCGGTGGGCTTCGCCATCGCGCTGTGGCTGCGCGCGAAGACCGTGGACCAGGACGAGCGCGGCAACGCCGAACGCCGCGCGATCTTCGTCGGCCTGTGGCCGTCGATGTTCTGGCTGATCGGCGACGCGATGCGGCGCGAGGAGAAGGGCGCTCGGTCCTGAAGCGCCCCGGCCCCGAGGACCGTCGCGCCGACCTGGACGGGCTCGCCGCACGCGGCGTGAACTTCGACGACGCCGAGACCCCCACCGACTCCCACGACCCGCGCTGGCACGTCGACCACGGCCGGGCGCTGGTCGGCACCGAGCCGCCCGGTGACCCGGTGCCCGACGGCCCCTGGGAACGCGCCTGCGCGGTGCTGCGCGACTACCAGTTCACCGCCCCGAACCGGCTGCGTGGCGTGTTCCGCCCGGCCGACCCGCTGCTGGGCCGCGACATGCTGCTGGAGGGCCGGTTCGGGCCGATGCGCTTCCACCTCGGCGTCCGGGTCACCGGGCTGGTCGACGAGACCGTCGACGGTCGGCGCGTCTGGGGCTGGACCTACGAGACCCTGCACGGACACCTGGAGGAGGGCCGGCTCACCTACGAGGTGGTCAAGGACCTCACGACCGGCGACGTCGAGTTCGTCATCCGCGCGTTCTCCCGGCCCGCGCACATCCCGAACCCGCTGTTCCGGCTCGGCTTCGGGCTGTTCGGCCGGGCGGTGCAGCTGGAGTTCTACCATCGGGCCGGGCAGCGAGTGCGTGAGCTCGTCGCCGGCGCGGCGGCGGGCAGGCCGCTGCCGCAGCCGCTGCCGGGTGCCGACGGTGTGACCGTCGCCCCGCAGAACGCCGGACGGCACTGGACGGACCCGTTCGCCGTGCTCGTCCGGCATCCGGGTGTCTGACCCGGGTGCCCGACCCGGAGGGAACCTGCAGATGGACGACCCGATCCGGCGGCCGAACCCGTTCCGCTGGGTGGCCTACGCGTTCGGCGCCCGGCTGCCGGCCCGCAACCGGCGCTGGGTGCTCCACGACGTCACCACCCGCACCTGGGTGCTGCGCCACCTCGTCCGCACCACGGTCCAGCTGATCCCGCTGCTGGCCCTGCTCTACCTGGTGGTGCCCGGCCCGCCGTGGGTGCGGCTGGGCGCCATCGCCTCGGGCGCGGTGATCGGCTACTTCTACTCGGCGGTCTACACGGTCGAGGCGTGCGAGACCCGGGTGATGAAGGCCGGCTACCCGGTGGGGGCGGCCGCGGCGACCCGGGAGGCGCGCCGCGCCGAGCAGCACGTCGACGCCCGGCTGCGGCACGACCGGGAGTTCGGGGCGGACCGCGAGCGGGACGACCGCCGGGGCTGAGCGGCCGCCGGGGCTGAGTGGCCGCCGCGGTGCGCCCCGGTCGCGCTCACGCCGCGCCGCCGGGCCGGGCCCGTCCGGGTCGACGCCCACGTCGGGGCACGGGTGTGTGCCACGATGACCGGCGTGGAGCCCGACCTCGACCCGGTGTTCGCCGCGCACGATGTCGCGGTGGCCTACCTGTTCGGGTCGCGTGCCGCCGGTACCGCCCGCCCGGACAGCGACCACGACGTCGCGGTGCTGTTCGCCGGCGTCCCCTCCCCCGTGGCCACCGAGCTGCTCGCCGGCGACCTCGCCGCCCTGCTCGGGACCGGGGTCGACGTCGTCGACCTCGCGCGGGCCGGCCTCGAGCTGCGGGGACGGGTCGCCGAGTCGGGCCGGCTCCTCTACAGCGCCGACGAGGTCGCGCGGGTCCGCTTCGAGGTGGACGCCCGGATGCGCTGGATCGAGTTCCGCCCCGTCCTGGAGGAGACGACCCGGTCGTTCCTCGCCCGTGTCGCACGGGAGGGGTTGCGCTGATGGTCGACACCGACCGCGTCCGTCGCTTGCTGGTGATGCTGGAGCGCTACCGAGACCTGCTCGCCGAGGACGCACCCGACCCGTTCCGACGTCGTCACCTGGTGCAGACGGCCGCGCAGATCTGCATCGACCTGGCCAACCACGTCATCGCCGCCGACGGCCACCGGACACCCCGGGACTACGGCGACGCCTTCCGCGTCCTCGCCGAGGTCGGAGTGCTCGACGACGGTCTCGCGGGCCGCATCGCCGCCCTCGGCGCCTGACCCCGTGCCCGCACGCCTACCCGGCGGGGCGGCCGCGGCACCCCGGGAGGTGCGCCGCAGCTGACCGGTCGCGGTCACGCCGCGCCGTCGAGGACCGCCCGGTGCTCCTCGGTGAGGTGCAGGTCCCGGGCGTCGAGGGCCTCGTCCAGCTGGGCGGTCCGGCTGACCCCGACCAGCGGCCATGCCGGTCCGACGGCGAGCTCGCCCGCGAGCCCGGTCCGGCCGTGACCCCCGGTCATGATCCAGGCGAGCACGACCTGGTTGCGGGTGGCGCCGGTGTCGGCGGCGACGGCGTCGAGCGCGGCCAGCCGTGCGGTGGTGCCGGGGTGGTCGTAGGCGTCGGGCAGGGCGCGGTCGGTGCGGGTGAGCGCCCCGTTGACCAACGGCGTGTAGGCCCACAGGGTCAGGCCCTCGGTCGCCGCGTGGTCCGCCGCGCCGGCGTCGAGCAGCATGTGCCCGGAGTCGGGCAGCGCCGCGCCCGGGCGCGGGAGCACGTAGGAGTGCCGGTACTGGACGGCGTCGAACGCGGCGACGCCCTGCGCCGCGGCGGCCGCGCGGGCCCGCTCGACCCGCCACGACGCGTGGTTGGACGCGCCCAGCCGCGCCGCCAGCCCGTCGGTGACCAGGGCACCGAGCGCGGCGACCGTCTCGTCGAGGTCGGTGCCGCGGTCCTCGACGTGCGCCCAGAACAGGTCGACCGACCCGACGCCGAGCCGGTCCAGGCTGCCCCGTGCGGCGGTGCGGACCGCGGCGGCTCCGAGCCCGCCCCGCACCCCGGTCTTGGTGGAGATCCGGACCTGCTCGCGGACGCCGGGCCGCGCCGCGAGCCACGCCCCGAGCACCCGCTCGCTCGCCCCGGGCTCCCCGGCCGGGTCGTTCCAGAACGCGTAGACGTCGGCGGTGTCGAGCCAGACGCCGCCGCGCTCGACGAAGCGGTCGAGCAGCGCGAACGAGGTGGCCTCGTCGACCCGGGTGCCGAAGTTCATGGTGCCGAGCACCGGCTGCGGTGTGGTCGCGGGAGTCATGCCCCGAGGATCCGGCCCGGCGCGCGCCGCGGTTCACGCGGGTACCCACCCCGACACGTGCCGGTACCCCGGGCCGACGCGCGGCACCCACCGTCGGAGTGTCGCACGGCGGCCCGGGGCGCCGGGGGTGGGATCAGGGGATGACGACCGGACCGGTGGTCGGCGCCGGGTCGTCGGCCCAACGGTGCCCGGTCTCGCGCGGGGTGACGCCGTCCTCGGTCCACGCGGCCAGCAGCTGCGCGACCTTGGCGTGCATCACGGTGCGCAGCCGGTCGAAGGAGTTCTGCGGGTCGTCGTCGACCTCGCCGAGCAGCAGCCACCAGGCCCAGGCGACCGCACCGGCGTTCGCGACGAAGTCCGGCAGCACCGGCACCCCGCGCGCGGCGAGCATGGCCTCGGCCTCCGGGGTCGTCGCGGCGTTCGCGGCCTCGACGATCACGCGGGCGCGGACGTCGTAGGAGTTGTCCGGGGTGATCGCGTAGGAGATCGCGGCCGGCACCAGGATGTCGACCTCGGCCGACAGGATCGCGGTGCGCGGGAGCTGCTCGACGCCGGCGGGCAGCCGGGTGCGGTCGATCTCGCCGTAGCCGTCGCGCAGGTCCAGCAGCGCGGGCACGTCGAGCCCGTCCGCGCAGTGCAGGGTGCCCGCGGCGTCGGCCAGCGTGGTGACCTTCATCCCCGCCTCGTGCAGGTAGTAGGCGGCCGCACCACCCATCGTGCCGACGCCCTGGATCGCGACCGTGGTGTCGGCCGGGATCTGGCCCCAGGACACCGCGGAGGCCAGGCAGGCGTGCGCGACGCCGTAGCCGCCGATCACGTCGCCCAGCTCGAACCCGCCGTCGACCTCGGCCTTCAGCCCGGTGCGGACCCGCTCCAGGGTGGCGGCCGGGTCGGCGGCGCGGCTGATCGCGGCGTGGTAGCTCTGGCCGAGGCCGAGCTTCTCGAAGACCTCGTCGATCAGGTGCTGCGGGACGCCGAGGTCCTCCGCGGTCACCCAGTGCGCGTCGATCCAGGGGCGCATGGCCTCGCAGAAGCGCTGCAGCACCTCGACGGCGCGCGGGTCCTTCGGGTCGAAGTCGATGCCGCCCTTGGCCCCGCCGATCGGCAGGTCGAAGGTGGCGGTCTTGTTGGCCATGCCGCGTGCGAGGTCCTCGACCTCGGACAACGTACAGCCGGCCCGCATCCGGGTGCCGCCGGTGGCGAGCCCTGCCCGCAGGGTGTGCACGACCAGGTAGCCGACGGCGCCGGTCACGGCGTCGTTCCACTGCAGGCGCATGTAGGGCTCGGGACGGCGGACGACCGGGGCGACGGTGGGCGCCGGGGCGCCGGGGACGTAGGGGGCGGCCGTGGCCGCCGTCTGCGGGGTGCCCCCGGCCGGGTTCTGCATCGTCGTCATGGCGACCCACCTCCTGCTCGTACTGCACCGGTCGTCGCCACCAGGGGCCGTTCCGGTCTCGTCGACATCGCGGACCTCGTCGTCCCCCCGGCGGCAGTCGTTCCCGACCGGTGGCCCCAGGTTGCGGGCGCACCGGGCTCCGCGTCCATTTACGGATCATTCACGCCGCTGTTCACCGTTCCTGCACAGCGCAATAGGCTCGGTCGCATGGAGCTGTCCCTGTCCCGGCTGCGCATGCTGCGCGAGCTGCACCGGCGGGGAACCATCACGGCGGCGGCGACGGCGCTGCACTACACGGCGTCGGCGGTGTCCCAGCAGCTCGCGCAGCTCGAGCGCGACGTCGGGACGCGGCTGTTCGAGCGGAGGGGGCGCCGGGTCCAGCTCACCGACCTCGGTGTCCTGCTGGCCGAGCACGCCGAGGAGATCCTCGCCTCGGTCGAGCGCGCCACCCAGGCGCTGGAGGAGGCGGGCGAGACCGTTGCGGCGAAGCTCACCGCCGGGGTGTGGGCCTCGGTCGCCTCGGGTCTGCTGCCCGACGCGCTGACCGCGCTGGCCCGCACCCACCCCGGTGTCGAGGTCCGCACCCGCGAGCTCGCCCCGGAGGAGACCGCGGCCGCGGTGCGCGACGGCGAGCTCGACCTGTCGTTCGTCATCGACTACTCGAACTACCCGATGACGTGGGACAAGGGCCTGGAGCGGGCGGTCATCGCCGTCGAGCGGGTCTACGCGGCGGTGCCCGCCGGGGCGGTGCCCGCCGCGAGCGTGATGCTGGCGGAGCTGGCCGAGCACCCGTGGATCGTCTCGCCCGCCCGGTCGCACTTCGGTCAGGCGGCCCGCCTGGCCTGTCAGAGCGCGGGCTTCGAGCCGCGGATCGACCACGAGGTCGAGGAGCAGGCCACCGCCATGGCGATGGTCGCGGCCGGGCTCGGTGTCACCCTGGTGACGGACCTGGGTCTGGCGCTGCGCCCGCCGGGGGTCGACATCGTCGCACTCGGCGACGCCCTCACCCGCACGGTGTCGCTGGCCTACCGCACCACCACCGCGCGCCGGGCCGCGGTGCCGCTGGTGATCGAGGCCGTCCGGACCGCGGCGGCGCAGAAGGGGCTCGGCGCCGACGCCCCGATCCCGGTGCAGCCGGAGTCGCTCGGCCTGACCTGACCCCGTTCCGCAGCGGAATCCGCGGGCCGGTCGAACCGTTTCCGCCGGGGTTCCGAAGAACGGTTGTGCTGACCGAGAACCGGACCGAGGGAAACGGGCCCCTGGTCCTTCCGTCGCGTTCCGTGGCGATCCTGGTGGAACTGCTGGCGATCGCTGCGGCGGTGGCGTCGGGGCACCTCGTGGCGGCCCTGGTGGCGCCGGCGTCGTCACCGTTCGTGGCGGTCGGCGACGCGGTCGTGCGGCTCTCGCCGCAGCCGGTGGTGGAGTTCGCCAAGTCCGCGTTCGGGACGGCCGACAAGCCGGTCCTGCTCGCCGGCATCGGTGTGCTGCTGGTGCTGCTCGGCGCACTGGCCGGGCTCGCGGCGCGCCGGCAGGCGGTGGTGGGGACCGCCGCGGTCGCCGTGCTGGGGCTGCTCGCGGTGGCGGCGGTGCTGACCGGGCCGGTGCCGACCGCGACCGACCTGGCCGCGCCGGTCGTCGCGCTGGTGGTGGGTGTGGCGGTGCAGCGGGGGCTGGACGGCCTCGCCCGCCGTCCCGGCACCACCCGCACCGGGGACGGCGGCGCCGGTGACGGTGACGGTGTCCCCCGGCGCACCGTGCTCGCCGGGGCGTCGGCGGCGGTCGCCGCCGGGACGCTCGTCGTGGGCGGGACCGGCCTGGCGCTGTCCTCCGCCGGCAGCGGGATCGTGGCCTCACGGGCCGCGCTGACCGGCAGGCTGGCCGCGGCGACGCTCGCCGAGACCGCGCCGCCGGTGCCGGCCTCGGCCGCGTTCCCCCAGCTCGGGACCGTTCCGTTCGTGACCCCGAACGCCGACTTCTACCGGATCGACGTCGCCCTGACGATCCCCGCGGTCCGGGCCGAGGACTGGTCGCTGCGGGTGCACGGCCGGGTCGGGCGCGAGCTCGTCCTCACCGTCGACGACCTGCTGCGACGTCCGCTGGTCCAGCGGACGATCACGATGACCTGCGTCTCCAACACCGTGGGCGGGAACCTGGTGTCCACCGCGGACTTCGTCGGCGTCGAGCTGGCCCCGCTGCTGCTGGAGGCCGGCGTCGACCCGGCCGCGGACCAGATCGTCTCCACCAGCCGCGACGGCTGGACCGCGGGCACCCCGACCGCGACCGTGCTGGAGCCCGGCCGCGGCGCGCTGCTCGCACTCGGCATGAACGGCGAGGCGCTGCCGGTCGAGCACGGGTTCCCGGTCCGCATGGTCGTCCCGGGGCTCTACGGCTACGTCTCGGCCACCAAGTGGCTCGCCGACATCGAGCTGACGACCTTCGCCGAGCGCAGCGTCTACTGGCGCGACCGCGGCTGGGCCGAGCGCGCCCCGATCAAGACCCAGTGCCGCATCGACGCCCCGGTCGGGTTCTCCCGGCTGCCGGCGGGGCGCGTGCAGGTCGCCGGGGTCGCGTGGGCGCAGCCGGTCGGGATCACCGCCGTCGAGGTCCGCGCCGACGACGGCCCGTGGGTCCGCGCCGAGCTGGCCACCGAGGTCAACCCGAACACCTGGCGGATGTGGCGGGCCGAGCTCGACCTCTCCCCCGGCAGCCACACGCTCACCGCCCGCGCCACCGACCGCCGCGGGCTCGTCCAGACCGACGTCCGTGTCGACCCGATCCCGGACGGTGCGACGGGGTGGCCCAGCACCATCGTCACCGTCGTCTGAACCGATTCCCGAGCCGTCGAAAAAAGATCCGGAAATCTTCCGGAACACCCGAACCGCCCGGCCCCACGACCCGAACAATCAATCGACAGTCCATGTAGGACAGACAGTTTCCTCGAAAGGGAATCCAGCCATGCGCGCTTCTCGCACCCTCGCCACCGTCGGTCTGCTCGCCACCCTGTCGCTCGGCCTCACCGCCTGTGGCGGCGGCAGCGACACCGCCGCCCCGCCGGCCGCGGCCCCGGCCACCTCCTCGGCACCGGCAACCACCGCCGCCGCCGACGGCGTCACCACCAACGCCGACGTCTTCGGCCCGGCCTGCAGCCAGCTGCCGCAGGGCAACGAGCCCGGCTCGCTCGACTCGATGGGCCCGCAGCCGGTCGCCACCGCCGCGAGCACCAACCCGCTGCTGACCACGCTGGTCACCGCCGTCGGCAAGGTCCCCGGCCTGGCCGACACCCTGAACCAGCAGAAGGGCATCACCGTCTTCGCCCCGGCGAACGACGCCTTCGCCGCGGTGCAGAAGCAGCTCGGCGAGCAGAAGTTCAACGCCCTGCTGGCCGACACCAGTGCCCTGCAGGGGCTGCTCTCCTACCACGTGACCCCCGAGCGCCTGGACGCCGCGGGCATCGTGGAGAAGAAGACCCTCACCGAGCTGGCCGGCGGCGACCTCACCATCGGCGGCACCCCCGAGGCCCCCACCGTCACCGACGGCCAGGGCAACACCGCGAACATCCTCTGCGGCAACATCCCGACCGCGAACGCCACCGTCTTCGTGATCGACAAGGTCCTCATGCCCAAGAGCTGACGACCGCCGCACGACACGACGGGCCCGGGGTGCGAACCCCGGGCCCGCCGTCGTACGAACACCCTGCTGTCACGACGGACGTGGCGCATCGAGATCGAACCGGGACCCGGTGAGCGCACCCTGCGCGTGCGCGCGACCGAGCGGACCGGCACGGTGCAGACGGAACGGGAACACGGCTCGATCCCCGACGGCGTGACCGGCCTGCACACGGTGCCGGTCGCCGCCGTCGGACGGACGGCCCGGTCCCGCGCCGCGCTCCCCCCGCCGAGTCGATCCGGAAGTCGATGCACCCCTCAGACCGCTCCGCCCCGTCGCCCGTCTCCCGTCGCCTGGTGGTCGCGACCCTGGTCGCCGGACTGCTGGCGGGGTTGTTCGCCGTGCTGGTGCCGTTCGCCCCCGTCGACACCCGCACGACGACCGTGTCCTGGCCGCGGGCGGGCGAGCGGCCCACGTCGACGACGGCGGCGTTCCAGCCCGCCGCGCCGGAGGCGGTGCGCGTCGAGGTGCCCTGCCGGGTGCTGCGCGCCGCGCAGGCCCGCTCCGCCGGCACCGGGGCCGCGACGACCGTCGTCGGCTCGGAGCGGCCCGGTGCCCCGGGGACCGGGTTCGCCGTGCTCACCGGGGCGGGCGGGGAGCTGCGGGTCCAGGTCGGCGGCCGCGAGCTGCTGCGCGCGCCCGTCCCGTCCGGCGACGCCTGCGGGCTGGTCCTCGACACCGACGAGGCCGGGTCCCGGGTCACCCTCGGCGACGACGCCCCGCGCGCCTTCCCCGGCTATGTCGTGCGCGCCGTGGCCGCGTTCGGCACCCAGCTCTCCCCCGCCGACGCCGACGGGCTGCGGGTCACCGCGCGGACCGCGGACTGGTTCGCCGCCGCCTCGTCGCCGGCCAAGACGGCGCTGCTCGGGCTGCAGTGGCTCGCCGCCGCCGTCGCCGCCGTGCTGCTGGCACGTCTGGCCGGTGACCGGTTCCGGCGCCGCCGCCGCACGGCCCGGGTCCGGCGGGCCCGCCTGGCCGCGGTGGGCACCCCGGCCGGGATCGGGCGGGCCGCCGCGGACGTGCTCGTCGTCGCCACGCTGGCGGGGTGGACGGTGCTAGGGCCGCTGTCGACCGACGACGGCTTCACCGAGGCCATCGCGCGCAACGCGACCGGCACGGCGACCGGCGACTTCGGCAACGTCTACCGCTGGGGCAACGCCTCGGAGGCGCCGTACACGCTGGTGATCCGGCTGGTCCGGGCGCTGGCCGAGACCGGTGTGGGGCCGTTGGTGCTGCGTGTGCCGTCGGTGCTCGCCGGGATCGCGGTGTGGCTGCTGCTGTCGCGGGTCGCGCTGCCCGCGGTGCTGGCCCGCCACCACCGACGGGCCTGGGTGCGGGGCACGCTCGGCGTCGCACTGCTGGCGTGGTGGCTGCCGCTGAACCTCGGGGTCCGCCCCGAGCCGTTCGCGGCGCTCGCGACGACCGCGGCGCTGTGCTGTGCGCTGCGCGCCGCCGCCCGGCCGGGGCTCCGCGGCGGACGTGGACCGCGGCCGCGGCGCTGACCGCGGGGCTGGCGCTGGCGGTGACGCCGTCGGCGGTGACCGTCGCCGGTCCGCTGGTGCTGCTGCTGCCCGCGCTGTGGCGGCGGGTCGTCCGCCACGGCGGCGGGGGGATCGCCGTCGGGGTGGCGGCGACCGTCGCCGCGGCCGGGATCGCCGCGGCGGGGCTCACGCCGGTGTTCACCGGGCAGAGTCTGTACACGGTCGCGCGGGCCACGCAGATGCACCAGTTCTACGGTCCGGCCACACCGTGGTTCCAGGAGCTGCGCCGATGGGACTACCTGCTCGGATTCGGCACCGAGCAGGGCGGCCTCGGCCGCCGGGTGCCGGTGCTGCTCGCCATCGCCCTGCTGGTCGCGGCGCTGCCGCTGGTCGCCCGCGGCGCGCACCGGTGGGGTCCCGGTCTGCGGTGGACCCCGGTGCCGCTGGTCGGGCTCGCACTCGGGTTCGTGCTGCTCACCCCGGCACCGTCGAAGTGGACCCACTACTTCGGGACGCTCGCCGGGACCGGGGCGCTCGCCGCCGCGGCGGGGGTGGTGCTGGTGGTGGCCGCGGCCCGGCGGCCCGGCGACCCGACCGTGCGCGGCGCGGCCGCCGCCGGGACCGTGGCGGCGGCTGTACTCGCCGCGCTGGCCTTCAGCGGGCGCAACGAGTGGTTCCTGTGGTCCGGCTGGGGTGTGCCGCGCGCCGACGGCCCGTTCACGCCGCTGGACTCGCCGCTGGTGTGGGCGCTGGTGGCGCTGGCGGTGCTGGTCGTGTCGGCCGCCGCGGTCCACCGGGCGGGCCGACGAGCAGGTCTGCTGGCAGGTCGACGGGCGGATCACGGACGGCACCGGACCGGGCGGGACTGCGTGGCCCGGGCCGCGGCGGCACTGCCCGCCGGGGTGGTCGTGGTGGCCCTGCTCACCGGGGTGTCGGTGGTGGTGGCGTCGTTCGTCGTCGCCCCGGTGCGCCAGGGCGGGGGCTACAGCGTCGGCGGACAGCTGTGGAGCGAGCTGACCGGCCGCGACACCTGCGGGATCCTCGACCACGTCACGGTCGGGGTCGACGGGGGCGCGCTGCCCGCCGCGGGCGGCGCCGACACGCTCACCGGGTTCACCGAGGGCCGTGGCTGGGTCGACGCCCCGCCGCGCGGCGGGCTCGCCTGGGGCAGCCTCGACGGCGGAGCGGGCACCACCGGCGAGCTCCGGACCCGCTGGTTCGCCGTCACACCGGGGCCACCGGACCGGGTGCTGTCGGTCGACGTCGCCGGGCGGACCGGGCAGGGCAACACCCTGGAGCTGGAGTACGCCTGCGCCGGTTCGCCGGGCCCGGACGGCCAGGTGTCGTTGGACGACACCGCGACCGGCGCCCGCGGCACCTACCCCGCCGAGCGGGTGCAGGAGGCCGTGCCGCTGGACCGGTCGGGCTGGCGCACCGTGCGGGTGCCCGTCTCCGCGTTCCCGGCGGACGTCGACCGGGTGCGGCTGCACGCCGTCGACACCACCGTCGGGCCGGGCGGCTGGGTGGCCGCCGCCGCCCCGCGGGTGGTCACCTCGGCGCCGGTGGTGCCGATGCTGCGCGACGCCGACGGGCCGGTCTACGTGGACTGGTCGATCCTCTGGGCGGCGCCCTGTCTGCGCGACCTGCCCGCCGTCCGGGCCGGTCTGGTGCAGACCCCGCGCTACCTGGTCCTGGGCCCGTCGTCGCTGGGGTTCGCCGTGGACGTGTCCTTCGCCGACGTCGCCGGGGGCAGCTTCGCGGCGATGCGCCGCACCACCACCGAGCAGGTCGTCGCGACCCGGATCGACACTGCCGACGTCCCGGGCCAGGCCGACTGGGGTGCGGTCGTCCGGATCGACACCGACCTCGCCGTCGACGCCTACGACGTCAGCTCGGTCCCGGTGCGCCGTTGGGGCTGGGAGGGCGACCGGAGTCCGATCGGGTACCCCGCCCTCCCGGTGCCCTGACCCCCGTGGGTCGGGGATGTGTCCGGACACATCCCGCCGCAGGTCCATCCGGTGGACGGCTCCTTGCTCCGGACCGGGTATCGCGATCGAATCATGCGGTGATGCGCACCCTGCTTGAGCCGTTCTGGCCCGGTCGGCGCATCGTCGCGTTCGACGAGCTGTGTCGGTGGGCCGCGTAGCGACCCCCGGGCCGCCGCGTGGCCGCCCCGTGCATCGCGCGCGGGTACGACGCCCGCGTCACCGACCACCACTCCGGAGGACCCCGTGTCCGTCACCGACGAACTGCTCGAGAACAACACCCGCTACGCCGAGAGCTTCTCCGGCCCGCTGCCGCTGCCGCCGGCACGCAAGATCGCCGTCGTCGCCTGCATGGACGCCCGGCTCGACGTCTACCGCATCCTCGGCCTGGCCGAGGGCGACGCCCACGTCATCCGCAATGCGGGCGGCGTCGTCACCGACGACGAGATCCGCTCCCTGACGATCAGCCAGCGGCTGCTGGGGACCGAGGAGATCATCCTCATCCACCACACCGACTGCGGGATGCTGACCTTCACCGACGACGCGTTCAAGGCCTCGATCCGCGACGAGACCGGCATCAAGCCGCAGTGGGCCGCCGAGGCGTTCGACGACCTCGACGAGGACGTCCGCCAGTCGCTCGCCCGGATCCGGACCAACCCGTTCATCCCGCACACCGACGCCGTCCGCGGCTTCGTGTTCGACGTCGCGACCGGGCGGCTGAACGAGGTGAAGTAGGCCCGCCGCACCGCCCGTGCGGTCGTCGCACCCGTCGCGGCGGGTGCGACGACCGCGGCCCGGGTGCGACCGTCGGCGGGCCGCCACCGGGGCCGCGGGGGTCAGGACGGCAGCAGCACCAGCACTGCCGCGCCCGGTGCGCCGGCCTCGCCCAGCAGGTAGGCCGTGCGCTCGACACCGCCCAGGCGTACCCGGGGCCGCCCGAACGCGCCGACCCCGCGGCACTCCCACAGCGGGGCCCGCTCCGGGGCCTCGGCGTGCAGGACGTCGCGGACCCCGCGGGTGCCCGGGGCGGCCGGGTCGAGGTCGGAGGCCATCCGGAACCTGCGGTGCAGTGCGGTGAGCAGCTCGTCGGGGTCGGGGCCGATCCGGGCACGGGCCGCGGGGTCGGCGGCCAGCTGCCACAGCACGTGCCGGCGTCCCGGGTGCCCGTCGGCCGGGCGGCCGATCGCGGCCTCCCAGGCGTCGTTCACCGCGACGACGCCGAGCTGGGCGTCGAGCAGCGCCGCCGGGTCACCGGGCCAGCTCGCGAGCACCGGCAGCAGCTCCTCGGGCGCCGTCGCCGCCGGGGCCGCGCCGTCGCGGGACAGCCGGACCAGGTGTGCGACCCCGGGGGCGTCGATGCCGAGCACCCCGCCGACGGCGGCGAGCACCTCGTCCGAGGCGGTCACCCGGCCCTGTTCGAGCCACGTGTACCAGGTGAGACCGACCCCGGCGAGCGCCGCGACCTCCTCGCGGCGCAGCCCCGGCGTGCGGCGCCGGCCGCGGTCGGGCAGACCGACCGCGGCCGGCGCGACGCGCTCACGGTAGGAGCGCAGGCAGGCGCCGAGTTCCCGGCGGCGGTCGGTCGTCGTCGTGGGCCGCACACGCGCCGACGCCGATCCTGTCACCACGGGTACCCCCATCGGTTCGCTCCTGGTCCGGTCCCGGCCGCCGGCGGACGGTGGACCCCATGATCGGTATCGGTGTCAACCTCGCGGCCGGGCTCGATGATCCCCCACCCGCGAACCTGGTCGAGGAGATCGTGGCGCGGGCGCGGGTGGTGGCCGCCGCCGGGCTGCGCACGGTGTGGCTGCCCCAGGGGTACGGGGCCGACACGCTCACCCTGTACGCCGCCGTCGCCCGCGAGGTCCCCGACGTCGAGCTGGGCGCGTCGGTCGTCGTGGTGCAGCCGCGGCACCCGCGGGTGCTGGCCGCGCAGGCGCTGACCGTGCAGGCGGCGTCCGGTGGGCGGCTCACGCTCGGTCTCGGGGTGAGCCACCCGGGATTGCTGGAGGTGTACGGCATGCCGTTCACGCGGCCGGTGGCCGCGCTGACCGACCACCTCGACGTGCTCGCCCCGCTGCTGCGCGGCGAACGGGTCCCCGGCTCGTCCGGTCCCGGGTCGGACCCGGCGGACACGGCGGTGCCCGGCGCCACGCCCGAGGTCCCGCTGCTGCTCGGTGCGCTGGGCCCGCGGATGCTGCGGCTGGCGGGTGAGCGGACCACGGGCACCATCACCTTCCTCACCGGGCCGCGGACGATCTCCGAGCACGTCCGGCCGCTGCTCGACGCGGCGGCCGCCGGACGGCCGTCGCCGCGGGTGGTCGTCGGGGTGCCGGTGTCGGCGACGACCGCACCGGACCGGGTGCGGGCAGCGGCCGCGGTCGACTACGCGGACTACGCCCGGCTGCCGTCCTACGCCGGGGTGCTGGAACGGGAGGGGCTGGGCTCCCCGGGCGGGCTCGTCGTCGCCGGGGACGAGGACACGATCGCGGCCGGGATCGCCCGCTACGCCGACGCCGGCGCCACCGACCTGCTGGTCAGCCCGCTGGGCGACGCCGCCGAGCGGGCCCGCACCGTGGCCGTACTCGGCCGGATCGCGCGGTCCTGAGCAGTACCGCGCCCGGGCGGTGGCCGTACGCCGGCTGCCCGGTGGCGCCGTGGCGCGCGCTCCCTCGCCCGCCGAGATGCGACCCAGCGGGCGCACGGGGTCACTCCGCGCCCCCTGAGCTGCATCTCGGCGTCTCCCCCGGGTCCGCCGGGACGCGACGGGCGTGCCGCGTCCCGGCGGGCGGGGATCAGGCGACGCGCGGTCGGCGGCGCAGCGCCGTGCGGGCCGCCGCGAGCTGCTGGGCCACCTCGGCGGTGATCAGCTCGGCGTGCAGGGCGTCGTTGACGGGGTCGCCGCCGCCACGCAGCGCGCGGTGGCGCCGCACGAGGGCGTCGAGCCCGTCGAGCAGCTGGGTACCCGGATCGGTGGTGGGCAGGGTCGGAACGCTCATGGGATGTCTCCTGGTGACGTGGCTGTCGGGGTCGATCGGCCGCGACGACACAGCGTCGAGGAGATCCGCACGTAGTCGATGTGACGCCGCCGGGACAGGACGGTGCGGGTCACGACACCACCCCCGCCCGTCTACCGGCGATCGCAGCGAGCAGCTCTGCGGTGTACTCGTCCTGCGGATCGTCGAACAGCTCCGCGGTGGGCCGCAGCTCGCGGAGCCGTCCGTCGCGCAGGACGCCGGTACGGTGCGCGACCCGCCGCACCACGGCGAGGTCGTGCGAGATGAACAGGTAGGACAGGCCGTCGCGCTGCTGCAGCTCGGCGAGCAGCTCCAGCACCTGGGCCTGCACCGAGACGTCGAGCGCGGACACCGGCTCGTCGGCGACGACGAGGTCCGGCGAGAGCGCGAGAGCGCGGGCGATCGCGACCCGCTGGCGCTGTCCCCCGGACAGCTCCTCGGGCCGCCGGTCGAGCACCCCGGCCGGCAGCGCGACCCGGTCGACGAGCTCCGCGGCCCGGTCGGCCTGCTCGGCGGCCGACCCGACGGAGAACGCCCGCAGCGGCTCGGTGACGATCTCGCGGACGGCGAACCGGGGGTC
>NZ_JAHLJA010000044.1:0-77324 GCF_020496245.1 Pseudonocardia sp. ICBG601
TACATCTCGTTGAGCGGGCTCTTGCGGCCGCAGGACCACGGTGGCGTTGTCGTAGACGGGGCCGTCGTAGTCGTTGCGGTCGATCGCCAGGAGCACCCGGGCGGTGCCCTCCGGCGTGAGCTCGGAGGAGCGGATGTCGCCGACCGGGACGCCGGACATCCGGACCTCCTGGCCGCGGCCGGGAGCGAGCGCCGGGGTCTCGGAGAAGGTCGCGTAGACCATCCGCCGTTCGCCCACGGCGGCACGAACCGCTGCTGGGACAGGATGTAGCCCCCGCAGACCAGGCCGAGCACCATCACGACGCCGAGGGCGATCACGTTCCGGCCCAGACCGGGCTCGTTGCGGACGCGGTCCAGTCCGGACCGGAACCTGGCCCGGAACCCACGGGGGGCCTCCGGTGCAGGTGTGGGAGTTGCCGCCATCACCGACCACCCGTCCCGTGGAAGATCTGCTGGAACATGTTCTCCAGGCTCACCGAGCCCAGGCCGGGCACGGTGCCGAGGCCGGGACCGGGGTGGAAGGACACCGCGTGCCCGTTGGGGTCGACGTAGGCGCCGGTCCTGCTGAGGTTCGAGAACATGTGACCGACCTCGTCCTTGAGGGGGACACCGCGGCTGTCGACCGCGGAGTACGGGCCCTCGCCGACGAACGGGGTGTTCAGCGAGTCGAGGACCGGTCCGCCCAGTCGCTCGAGCGGCGCCGGCAGGTCGTCGAGGACCCGCGTCGCGCCCTCGCTCGCCGGGACCAGGCCCTCGACCAGCGGGCGGGCGTCGACCAGCGCCGCGCGCAGGTCGGACACCAGCGGGCGGGCGTCGGCCAGCACCGGCTCGGCACGGCCCAGGAGCTCGTCCAGCTCCTGGACGGTGGGCCGGGCCGGGCCCGCGGTGTCGCGCAGCTTGTCCAGCGACACGTTCAGCCGCTTCAGGCCGGCGTCGGTGGTGTCGAGGACGCCGGGCAGCCTGGAGACCGCGTCGGCGACCGGACCGGAGGTCTCGGCCAGGACCTGCGTGGTGTCCTGCAGGTTCGCGACGATGCCGTCCAGCTGCCCCGGCTCGCGGTTCAGCGTGCCGGTGGTGCGCTGCAGGCCCCGCACGACCTCGGTCAGGTCCCTCTCCGGCTGGGTGCCGCGCAGCGACTCGACGACCCCGGCGGCCGGACCGAGGGTCCCCGGCGCCGTGGCGAGGAGCTCGTGGAGCGCCTCGTTGCCGCCGGCGTTGCCGAGGGTCTCGTCGAACTGGGTGACCGCGGCCTTCGCGCCCTCGAGGGCGTCGGGCTGGAGACGCTCGGCGACGTCGTCGACCTCGGTGGGGAGCCGGGTGCGGTCCACCGGGATCTGCTCGGTCCACTCCGCGGAGCGGTCACCGCCCGGGACGAGGTCGATGTAGAACAGGCCGGACAGCAGGGTGGTGGGCCGCAGCCGTGCCGACGGCTGGTCGCCGACGGTGTCCACGACCTCCGGGTCGACGACGACGGTCACGATCGCGCCGCCGTCGGGCGCCGGGTCGACCGAGCTCACGACACCGGAGTCGACACCGGCGACCTTCACCTTCGAGACGTCCTCGAAGAGGAACTGGTTCGCGGTGAAGTGCACGGTCCGGGTCGAGGCGCCGGTCAGCTTCATGAGCAGCGTCGTGACCTGCGGCTTGAGCAGGCCCAGGACCAGCGACAGCAGCATGATCCCGATGACCGCGAGAGCGGCCACCCAGAGCGGGAGCCGCCGGCGCAGCCGTGGCGTGCCGGTGCCCTGTGCGGGGGCGGTCATCGGTTACCTCCCAGAAGGCCGCCGCCGGCGGCGCTGTCGCCCTGGCCGGGCTGCTCCTGGGGCGTCCGGTTGGACGGGCCCGGGGCGGGCAGCAGGCCCAGCGATGCGTCGTTCGGTGCCTGGCCGGGGGCCGGGTACGGGTTGCTCGCCGCGGTCGGGTCGGGCAGACCCGCCGCTCCGACGAAGGACTCCGGCCGGACCATCAGGGTGAACCGCAGGTGGTGGCCCGCGGCGTCGCCGTCGGACAGGCCGGACGAGGCGCTGGTGAACCACTGCGCGATCTCCGGCGCGTAGGGCGCCAGGACCTGCAGCGGGGTGTTCGCGAAGCCGACTCCCTGGGTCACCTTCGGCGCGACGGGGCGCGCATCGGCGACGGCGGGGGTCAGCGAGCCGAGCGCGGGCTCGGCCGAGTCGGAGACGCCGGGCAGCTTGTCCAGCGGCTGCGGGGCCTCGACCAGCACGCCCCGCAGGTCCGGGGTGGCGTCGCCGAGCGAGCGGGACCCGGTCTGCAGCTGCGTCATCGCCGAGTTCGTCGACGCCAGCGGCTGCTGCAGGTCCTCCAGGGCCTTGCGGGCGGCCGGCAGCGCCTCGGGGGCGATGTCGAGGGTGTCCCCCAGCGCCGTGCCCTTGTCCGCGTCGATCGCCGCGAACGTGGTGTCGAGCTGCCCGACCAGCGAGGAGATCTCCTGCTCCCGTCCGGCGAAGCGCGAGGACAGGCTCTCCAGCGACTGCAGCATCCCGGTCAGGTCGCGGCCGCCGTCGACCGACAGCGACCGGGCGGTCGTGCCGAGCGAGGGCAGGATCTGCGGGCCGGCCTTCGCCACGTCCGCCAGGTCCTGGCCGTGTCCGGCCGCACCGTTGCCGAGCTGCTGCAACGCGGAGCGGGTGGAGTCCTGGGTGGCCGGGTCGAAGACCTTGGCCAGGTCCAGCAGCTGCACCGCGCCGCGGGAGCGCTGGACCGGGAGCACGTCGTCCTCGCCGAGGACGCCGGCCTGCTCGGTGCCGATGTCGAGGTCCAGGTACTGCTGACCGAGACCGGACCGGCCGGTCACCGCGGCCGAGCCGTCCTTGAAGACCTTCGTGGCGGCGTCGTCGAGCTGCATCCGGACCTGCGGGACGCCGTCGGCGAGGGTGATGTCGTCGACGCGTCCGACGCGGACCTGGCCGACCCGGACGTCGTTGCCGACGGCGAGGTCACCGGTGTCCGAGACGGCCGCGGTGCGGAACTCGTGCTGGGCGAAGGGCAGACCCTTCTGGGCGGTCAGCGCGACGTAGAGGAAGAACCCCGCCGCGACGAACATCAGCAGGCCGATCACACCGGATCGGAAGCGCGCGCCGCGCTTGGGCTTGGCACTCGCCATCACTGGCCTCCCAGCAGGGTTCCGAGCGCGCCCTGCTCCTGCTCCGGGCTGAGCCCGGTGGCGCTGCTCTCGGGGGTGGGCTGGCTCTGCAGCAGGGTGTTGGAGTCCTGGCCCGGCTGGGCCGCGGTCCCCGGCCCCGGCTGGGACGGGGCGGGCTCGTTCACCTGCGGGTTCGGGCTGGCGTCCGGTCCGGGCGCGGGCGCGGAGTCCGGCACGCCACCCGGCAGGAATCCGGTGACCGGGTCACCGTTGAGCACGTAGCTGGCCCGGAAGTAGTGGGACAGCCCGTCCTTCTGGTTGGTGGTCAGCGCCCAGTTCCGGATGAAGCCGAGCACGTTGCCGAGGTTCCCGTTGAGCTCCCGGACGATCGGCTCGGCCCCGGTGACCGTGTGCTGCAGGTCCGGGCCCGCGGCCCGGAGCTCCGCGGCGACCGGCCGGGCCTGGTCGAGCAGCTCGCTCGCCCGGTCCAGGACCGGGTCGGCCGAGGCCAGCGCCGGGTCCGCCGAGTCGGCGAAGCGCTGCAGCTCACGGCTGATGTCCACCAGGTTGTCGGTGGTCGGCCGCAGGTTGCCCAAGGTGACCGCGGTGGACTGCGCCGTGCCGGCGAGCTCGCCGAGGGTGGCGCGGGCAGCGGCCAGGGTGCCGGGGAGCTCCTGCAGGGTGCCGCGCAGCTGCGCGTCGCGGGCGGCGGTGGTGTCGAGCAGCGACGTGGTCGAGGCGACCAGGCCGTCGAGCCGCCTGCCCTGGTCGACGGCGAGTGCGCCGGTGACCGGCTCGACCTGGTCGATGACCCGGCCGAGCAGCTCGTTCTGGTCGGACAGGACGCCGACGAGCTGGTGGGTGTCCTTCATGGCCGGGGCGAGCGCGGCGAGTGTCTTCTGGATGTTCTCGCCGTTGTTCGCGGTGCCCTGGCCCAGCGTGGTGACCAGTGCGGCGAGCGCGCCCGCCGTCGGGTCGTCCAGGGTGTCGAGGATGTTCTGCAGGTCGGCCTCCTGGCCGGTCCGCTCCACCCCGATGGGCTGGTTCATGGGCAGCTCGGGCGAGCCCGGGGTGCCGGTGTTCAGGTTGAGGAAGCGCTCCCCGAGCAGCGACACCGGGGCGACGGTCACCTTCGCGTCGGCGTGGATCGGCAGGGCGCGGGCGTCGACGCGCAGCGGGACCTCGGCGACCTTGCGCTGCGGGTCGAACTGGAGCTGCCCGACCTCCCCGACCGTGACGCCGTTGATCTTGACCTGCTGGCCGGCGAGGATCGGGCTGACGTCGGCGAACTCCGCGATCAGGATCCGGCCGGACTCGGCGTTGGAGAGGCCGGCGGCGGCACCGGTGCCCGCGAGCAGCGCGACCAGGCCGACGGCGAGGACCCGCCAGCGGGAGACTCCGAGACTCATCGCGGACCCTCCCCGCTGGCGTCGCCGAGCTGCGGCAGCAGCGGGGCGCCGGGCCCCTGCTCCCCGTTGCCCGAGGTCTGGTCGGCGGAGCCAGGGGCCGGGTTCAGGTTCGGGACGATCCCCGGCGGCGTCACGCCCGGCGGGTAGATGACCGGCGTGGCGGGGCCGGCCTGCGCGAAGATCCGCATGTAACGGCCGTTCGAGTCGAAGTTCTGCGCGGCGGATCCCCAGGTAGAGAGGAATCCGACGACATCGGGGGTGTAGGGGCGCAGCGCCTCGAGCACCGGCGCGTAGCCACCCACGGTCTCGGCGAGGCCCGGCAGCGCCCGGTTCGACGAGTCGAGGAGGCCGGGGGTGCGGTCGAGCAGCGCCGAGGCCGCCTCGAGCGTGGGCTTGAGGTCGGCGACCAGTGGCCGCAGGTCCTGCAGCAGCGGGGCGAGCTGCTCGGACACGCCGGGAAGCTTCTCGGTCGCCGGGCGCAGGTCCTCCAGCAGCGGCAGGGCCTCGTCGGTGACGCCGGGGACCTTGTTCAGCGTGCCCTGGGCGGTGCGCAGCGTCGGGGGCAGCTTGGCCAGCGCGGAGCGGAGCTGCTCGCGCTGGGCGGCCGGCGCCCGGGCGCTGGTGCCCAGCTCGTCGACCACCGAGCCGAGGTCCTGCTGGCGCCTGGCCAGGGTGTCCACCGTGCCGTTGAGGTCGGTGACCAGCTTGGAGATCGCCGGACCGTCGGTGCCGATGCCGCGCAGCACGTTGCCGACCGCGGCGAGCGCCGGTCCGGCGGTGTTCACGGTGGCGTTGAGGTCCTGCTCGTGCCCGGTGACCGTGTTCTGCAGGGTGCCGACCAGGCTGGTCAGCCGCGCCCGGGTGGGCTCGTCGAGGGCGGCGAGCACGTCCGCGACCTCGGTCGGCTTCGGGAAGTCGCCCTGCACCATGCCGCCGCTCGGGATCTCGGCGTAGTCCTTCGGGCCGTCCTGCACGAACAGCAGGCGCTCACCGACGACGGCCTTCCACTGCACGTGGACGAACGCGCCGGCGTGCAGCGGGGCCAGTCCGTCGTCGACGGTGAAGTCGACGACCGCGTGGCCCTCCTCGGGCCGCACGGACCGGATCTCGCCCGCCTGGAAGCCGTCGATGTAGATCGGTGCGCCGGGGATGAGGTTGGGGTTGCCGGCGGGCAGGACCGCGCTGACCGTGTACGGCTGCGTGCCGCCGACGGCGACGAACACACCGCCGACCACGAGCAGCGCCACCAGACCGGCGGCGATCTTGCCGAGGAGTCCGCTCATCGCTCAGTCCATCCCGAGCGGGCCGGCGGACTGTCCCGCGAGGAACTGCTTGACGAACGGGTCCTGGTGCTCGAAGGCCTCGTGCGCCGGTCCGTAGTGGACGACCTCGCCCTTCCAGATCAGGCCGACGTAGTCGCTGACCTTGCGGGCGGTCTTGATGTCGTGCGTGACCAGCAGGTACGTGCCGCCGTGCTGGTTGTGGACGTCCATGATGATGTCGCAGAGCAGCGAGGTGCGGACCGGGTCGAGACCGGAGTCCGGCTCGTCGAACAGCACGATGTCGGGGTTCATCACCAGCGCGCGGGCGAAGCCGGCGCGCTTCTTCATGCCGCCGGAGACCTCGTTGGGCGCCTTGTGCGCGGCCTTGGCCAGACCGACCTCGTCGAGTGCGGTCATGACCGTCTTCTCGACCTCCTTCTCCGACATCCGCGTGTGCTTGCGGAGCGGGAAGGCGACGTTGTCGTAGAGGTTCATGGAGCCGAACAACGCGCCGTCCTGCCAGCAGACGCCGAACCGGGTCCGCATGTCGTAGCGCTCGTTCTCGCTCATCGACCAGATGTCGACACCGCCGACGTAGACCGCGCCGCGGTCCGGGGCGAGCAGCCCGACCAGGTGCTTGATGAGCACCGACTTCCCGGTGCCCGACGGGCCCAGCACGGTGGTGATGGCGTCGTGCTGGAAGTTGAAGTTGATGTTCTTCAGGATCTGGGTGCTGCCGAACGACTTCACGAGGCCCTCGACCTGCAGGATCGGGTCCGTTCCGTACCGGAACTCCCGGGTCTCGGTCGACCAGCCGGGTCCGCGGGTGGCCGCGGCCTGGGTCCCCCCGTCGTGGACGGGTGGAATCTGCTGGGTGGGGTACTCGGAGCCCGGTCGAGTGTGCCGGGGCTGGTTCGGCGAGGTCACTGATCCTCCTGGACGACCTGGCGCGTGCCGGCGCGGGGGAACCGGCACGCGGATCACGTGCTGAGGGGAGCGGCCCCGGAGGCTTCCGGGGACCGTGGACGCGGGGGACGCGTCCGGCGGGACTGCGAGCGGGCACCTCGGTCCCGGGGAGCGGGCGCGGTGCGGCGGACCGGGCGGCGGGGAGCGACGTCCGGACCGTGGCCGGCTGGGGAGGGCCGGGACCGTGGCGGGGGGCTGTCGTCGGGGTTCGGGGGTTGTCGGGGCGGGGAACTCCGGGGCCGGCCGCCGGGGATGAGCGGCACGACCCCGGAGAGGTCAGTTGGCGATCGGAGAGTTCGTCTCGAGCCCCCAGAAGGCCAGCGTGCCGATGGTCCCGATGACCGAGATCAGCACCAGGTTGATGATCATCGACTTCGCGGTGGCACGGCCGACGCCGACCGGCCCGCCGCTGGCGTTGTAGCCGTAGTAGAGGCCCACGCCGACGATCACGATGGACTCGGTCATGATCTTGACCATCACCGCGAACATGTCGTACGGGCTCTGGTACAGCCAGAACAGGTAGAGGAACCCGCCGGGTGAGACACCGCCGAGGTTCACCACCGTGACCAGGTACATCGCCACGTAGAGGATGGCCAGGCCGACGAAGTACATGAACGGCACGGCGATCACGGTGGCCGCGATCCGGGTACCGACCAGGAACGACTTGGACTTGATGCCCATGACCTCCATGGCGTCGATCTCGTCGGAGATCCGCATGGAGCCGATCTCGGCCACGTAGCCGCAGCCGACCTTCGCCGCGAGGATCCAGCCCCACATGTAGACCGAGAGCTCACGCAGGCCGCAGTAGGCGTCGAACACCGCGGAGTACAGCGGGGCGCCGATCTGCTTGAGCGTGTAGCTGGCCTCCAGGCCGCACTGCCCGCCCATGATGAACATCATGAACCAGATGATCAGAGCGGAGCTGAAGATCAGGATGCCCGCCTGGCGGAACACCTCGGGCACGTAGCGGCGGAACATGTCCGGGAAGTCCCGGACGACGTCGGCGGTGAACCGGCCGATGTCGCCGGCCTCGGTGAGGCCGGTCTTCAGCTTCGCGGTGATCGAGGAGAAGCTGACGTCCACGCCCTGCTTCTCGGGTGCCCGGAGTTCGGTGCGGTCGGGGTCGCCCTGCGGCCCCCGGTCGTCGAGCTGCGTCATGTCCGTGACACCTCCCTTACTTGTAGACGCTCATCTGCGGGTTCAGGCCGAGCATGGTCAGCGTGAACACGAAGTTGATGACCCAGATGCCGGCGAAGGAGATGACGACGGCCTGGTTGACCGCCTTCCCCACACCGATCGGACCGCCCTTGGCGTTGAGCCCGACGTAGCAGCAGACGACGCCGATGATCAGCCCGTAGATCGCGCACTTCACGACGCTGCCCCACAGGTCGACCGTGTTGAGCAGGTCGAACAGGGAGCCGTAGTAGCCCGCGTAGCTGGCGTCGAAGATCGGACCTGCCGCGACGTAGCCGCTGACCAGACCGACGACCAGCGCCAGGATGTCCAGGACGGCGGTCATGATCGTGCAGGCCAGGACCCGCGGCAGCACCAGCGTCCGCATCGGGTCGACGCCGAGGACCTCCATGGCGTCGATCTCGTCGCGGATGCGGCGGGCTCCGAGGTCGGCCGTGATGGCCGTTCCGACGACACCGGCGACGACCATCCCGTTGATGAACGGGGCGAACTCGCGGACCGACGCGAACTCGAAGAACGCTCCGAGCCGGTACGGGATGCCGAAGGTGTAGAAGATGGCGCCGCCGGTGAGCCCCGGCGCACCGAACCCGAACCCGAACGCCGCGAGGGACATCGGGAGCCAGGTGAGCTTGAGGATGTCGAAGCACTGGTCGCGGGTGTCGGCCCAGAAGCCGACCGGCTTGCGGACGGCAAGGACGAACACCTTGACCATCAGCTGCCACATCTCGCCCGCGGTGACGAACGGGTCGGCGACCTGACGCAGCACGCCCGCCCCGCCGGAACCCGCCGTCCTGCGCGGTACCTCGACGGTCTCGTCGGGCGTCTGGGTGAGGGTCCCAGGCGTGGTCATAACTCTCCTTCGAGTGCGGGGCCGGAACAGTCCGGGTCCACCGAGCTGAAGTCTCGCTCCGCGGAGGCGGGGGTCACACCTCCCGTGGGGGGCGGATCACCCTCCCCCTGGGGGGGATCGGTGGTACGGGCGACCGGCTCCGCGGCGTGCTCCGTACGGATTTCCCTGCGCTGGGCCCGGCGCTGGATCAGCAGCACCGCACCGAGGACGAGCGCGGCCGTCGGGGCTCCCGCTCCGAGGCCGCCGAGCAGTGCTCCGGCGGCCGGGTGGATCCCGGTCACCAGGGGAAGTGCGACGGCACCGGCCACCACCAGGACGGTGGCGGTCAGCGCGTCGCGGACCGGCCAGGTCGGCGAACGCCAGACCCGGACCAGCCCGATCAGCCCGGTCACCCCCACGGTCAGCAGGGAACAGCCGAGCAGGTGCACGACCGCGGGGTCGCGGGGGGCATGCGGGGCACCCCCCACGGGGGAGGGCACGAGGGCCTCGGGCGGGCCGAGGCGTTCCAGGGCGCGGACGAGCTGCTCCTCGGCCGGCGCGGGACCCGCCGTGCGCGCCAGCTCGGTCCAGACGTGGGACCGCAGGTCCTGGCGGGCGGTGAACGTGAGGTGGCGGGTGGCCGCGTCGAGCCGGCCCAGGTAGTCCCGCAACGGCGGGGGCAGCGCTCCGCGGGACGAACCCGCGCGAGCGGTCACCGGTAGCCGGCCGGACCCGCGGGCGTCCGGACCGCCCGGTCGTGCTCGGCCCGCAGCCAGTGCGAGACGGCCTCGGCGCGGTTCGCGGCGCCGAGCTTGCGCAGGATGTGCTTGACGTGCGACTTCACCGTGCCCTCGGAGATCACCAGGCGGGTGGCGATGCGGGCGTTGGTGTCGCCGGTGGCCATCAGCCGCAGGACCTCGACCTCGCGACGGGTGAGCGACGGGTCGACCGGCGCGGAGCGCAGGAACCCGTCGACGATGCTGCGCTGCGGACCGGTCTGTCCGCCCGGGACCCCCTCGGTGACCCGGCCGTTCTCGCCGTGGCCCCACCAGCCGTCGCCGAGGTCGCCTTCGCGGGCGTCGGTGATCCGGCGGGCGAGCCGGTCGGCGTCGGCGCGGATCTGGTCCATCTCGTCGAGGACCATCGTGCGGGTCAGCGCCTGGCCGAGTCCCTGCGCGTAGAGGGTGAGCAGCTGGCGGTCGAGCGGGTCGACGTTGCGCTGCTGGTAGTAGCAGTCGGCGTGGACGAACCCGGCGACGACGCCGTGCACGAGGATCGGCGCCGCGCAGTAGCTGCGCGACATCGAGGCGTCGGCGATCGGCCGGTTGACGCCGGGGCGTTCCTGCACCTCGTCGACCAGCAGCGAGGTGCGGCGCCGGACCATCTCGGTCTCGACGATCCGGCCGTCGAGGGTCTGCGGGTGACAGCGCCCCAGCTCGAGGATCTCCTCGGCCCAGGCCGGGTCGCGTTCCACGTGCACGCGCTCCGGGATCCACAGCGAGTCCGCGACCCGGGAGATGATCGAGCGGTCGAAGCCGAGGCTGCAGGCGGTGGAGGCGGCGGTGTCCAGCAGGGTGGTGCTGGTGCGGGCCTCACCGAGCTGGGCGAGCGCGGTGCGGACGCCCTGCAGCGCACGGTCGGAGTGGGCGAGCTCGTCGAGCAGGAGCTGCTCGTCGAGCTCCTTGACCTCACCGAGCATGCTCACCAGGTCCGGCGACGGGACCGAGCCCGACCCGAGCGAGGACATGGCCTCGGCCCACACCGTCCGCAGCACCACGCGGGCCGACCCCAGGTCGACGACGTGCTCGGGGTGCGGGAGGCGACCGTCGTCGAGGAGGCGGCGAGCGGCCAACAGCAGGTCCACGACGCGTGAGGACTGGGCCCGCGGCATCCGGCGCCCCTGGCCGGGCCAGCGGCCGCCGGTGTCGCAGCGACGCATGAACGCCACGCGGCTCGTGCTCTCGCCCATACCGTCCTCCTCCTCGTTGAGGCGGTGTCGACGTCACCATCGACCCCGGGGTGTGTTGCTCTCCCCTGCAACGAGGTGGGGACGCCCGGGTTGCGACCGCCCGGATCCTCGGATCCGCCTCACTTACGGTCATCATTGACTGTTTTACAGTGCGACAGAAGTCACGTCCACCGCAAATCAACCGGGGTGCTGCCACCCGAACACGCAGGTGAATGCCCCTCCCGGAGGCATGATTCGGTCACGAAGAGTGCAGATTCCGAGCGGTCGGACCGTTTTCGGTCGTGGCGCGCTCAGGCCGGTCGCGCGCCGCGAGGTTCACCCGATGGGACTAGTCAGCGAGGACGCCGTCGAGCCAGTCGAAGACGACCTGGTGGAACCGCAGGGTGGCGCCCTCGTGACAGTGTTCGCCGCCGCCCTCGTCCTCCGGGAACAGCACGAGGTCCTTGGGGCAGGTCAGCGCGTCGTGGACCCGCTGTGGCTGGCCACGGAAGAACTGGTCGTTCTCGGCTTCGAGCACCAGCGTGGGGCAGGTGATCCGGTCGGCGACGCCGTCGAGGGTGTAGGCCCTGGTGGCCTCGAGCAGGTCGTCGAAGGTCGCCACGCCGTAGGTCCAGCGCCCGTTGTCGACCAGCCAGCGCGCCGAGGTGCTCGTGGCCACGAGTGCCTCGATCCCACCGGCGTCCGCTGCGGCGGCGGCCACGCCTGCCACGGTCTCGTACATGTCCCAGACGCCGTCGTGGAGCACGCAGGCGGCGAGGCGGTGCTCGAAGGCGGCGGCGCGGGCCGCGAGGTAGCCACCGAGGCTGGTGCCGACCAGGGCGATCTTCGCGGTGTCGACCTCGGCAGGGTGACCGCGACGTCGACCACCGGGGTGACCACGGCCTCCCAGTCGGGGCGGAAGTGCAGCCCGGCGCGCACGGTCGCGCCCTGGCCGGGGCCGTCGAAGGCGAGCACGTTGTAGCCGCGCCGCAGCGCCCCGGCGGCGAGGGCGAAGTAGTCCTCCTCCAGGGTGGAGTCGTAGCCGCCGTGGTAGATCACGGTCGGGCGCGGGACGCCCGAGCCGTCGACGGTGAACAGGTACGCGGGCAGCGTGGTGCCCTCGTAGGGGATCTCCAGGGCGCGGGCCGGGGTGTCGAGCAGCGCGGCGGCGTCGGCGAAGGTCCGGCGCGACGCGGTCTGCAGCCGGACGGACTCCTGGTCGCGGGCCGGGTCCTCGCGGCGGTAGAAGTCCGCGGTCCGGTAGTAGTTCGAGGCCCGCAGCAGCGCCTCACGGGCACTGACCCGGTGACCGTCGGCCAGTGCGTCGCGCCCGATGCGCTCGACCCGCGCGGCGGTGGCGGCCCACCGGGTCGACCACGCCACCTCGTCGCCCTCGGGGATCGCCCGGCAGGTGACCAGGACCTCCCCCAGCTCGGCGCCGCCGTAGGGGGCGTAGCCCGCGGCCCGCAGCGCCTCGAAGGAGAAGGACTCGTCGTCGTAGAGGAACTTCATCGGAACCTCCCAGTTGAACGAGACGGAACCGTTCCGTCTCGTTCGAAGCTAGCAGACGGAACGGTTCCGTTCCGTGGGCTCGGTCGCCCGGTGGGTGGTGCCGATCACCCGGACCTGAGGAGTCGGCCGTCGTCGGATTAGGGTCTCCGGCACACCCGTAGGAGGGGGAGCTCGACGATGAAGTCCTTCACCGGTCGTACCGCCGCGATCACCGGAGCCGGGTCCGGCATCGGGCGCGCGCTGGCCCTGCGCCTCGCGGGCGACGGCTGCCACCTCGCCCTGGCCGACCGGGACGCCGCGGGCCTCGCCGAGACCGCCGCGCTCGCCGGGCCGCAGGTGCGGGTCACCACCGCCGAGCTCGACGTCGCCGACGAGAAGGCCGTCTACGGCTGGGCCGACGCCGTCGTCGCCGACCACGGCGCGGTGCACATGATCGTGAACAACGCCGGGGTCGCGCTGTCCGGGACCGTCGGGGGCCTGTCCCTCGAGGACTACCGCTGGATCATGGACATCAACTTCTGGGGCGTGGTCCACGGGACCAAGGCGTTCCTGCCGCACCTGGAGGCCGCCGGGGCGGGGCACGTCGTCAACCTGTCGAGCATCTTCGGCGTGGCCGCGCAGCCCCTGATGAGCGGCTACAACGCCTCCAAGTACGCGGTCCGCGGGTTCACCGAGTCGCTGCGCCAGGACCTCGAGCTCACCGGCTCCCCGGTGTCGGCGACCTGCGTGCACCCCGGCGGGATCCGCACCAACATCGCGAAGGCCGCCCGGGTCGACGACAGCGTCGCCACCGCCACCGGCAAGCCCGCCGCCGCGGCCACCGCGGAGTTCGAGCGGATGCTGAACACGACCCCCGACCGGGCCGCGAAGACCATCCTCGACGGCGTGCGGCGCAACCAGCGCCGCGTCCTCATCGGACCGGACGCCTGGGCGATCGACTCCATGGTGCGGCTGCTGCCGACCACCTACCAGCGGATCGTCACCGGGGCCGTGCGCTCGCGACGCGGAAAGGGCTGATTCCCCGGTGGGCCCTGACTAGGGTCGTAGGGCCGGGTGACCCCCGGCACACGACCCGAGGAGCCCACCCATGAGCCCCGAGCAGCCACCCCTCACCGCGTTCGGCCCGGACTTCCCCTTCCCCTACGACGACTGGCTGGCCCACCCGGCCGGTCTCGGCCGGGTCCCACCGGACCGGCTGGGGTCCGAGGTCGTGGTCGTCGGGGCCGGGATCGCCGGGCTCGTCGCCGCCTACGAGCTGATGCGCATCGGGCTGCGGCCGGTCGTGTACGAGTCCTCGCACCTGGGTGGACGGCTGCGCTCACAGCCCTTCGAGGGGGCCGACGGGATCGTCGCCGAGCTGGGCGGGATGCGCTTCCCCCGCTCCTCGACCGCGTTCCACCACTACGTGGACCTGCTCGGGCTGGAGACTGCGCCGTTCCCGAACCCGCTGACCGAGGCCGCCGGCAGCACGGTGATCGACCTGCACGGGCGGACGTACTACGGCCGGACCCTGGCCGACCTGCCGCCGTTCTTCACCGAGGTCGCCGACGCCTGGGCGAGCGCGCTGGAGGAGGGCGCGGGCTTCAGCGACCTGCAGCAGGCGATCCGCGAGCGCGACACCGCGCGCATCCGGGCGCTGTGGGCGGAGCTCGTCGAGGTGTGGGACGACCGCACCTTCTACGACTTCGTGTCCACGTCGAAGGCGTTCTCCGACCTGTCCTTCGCCCACCGCGAGGCGTTCGGCCAGGTGGGGTTCGGAACCGGTGGCTGGGACTCGGACTTCCCGAACTCGATGCTGGAGATCCTGCGGGTGGTGCTGACCGGCTGCGAGGACGACCAGCAGCTGGTCGTCGGCGGGGTGGAGCAGGTGCCGCAGGGACTGTGGACGCGCACCCCCGACGACCTGGTGCACTGGCCCGCCGGGACCAGCCTGTCGTCGCTGCACGGGGGCGGGACCCGCCCGGGCGTCGCCCGGCTGCACCGGCTCGACGCGGACACGATCCGCGTCACCGACGTCTACGGCGGCATCCGCGACGTGTCCGCAGTGCTCACCACCTGCCAGAGCTGGCTGTTGTCCACCCAGATCGACACCGACGAGTCGCTGTTCGGCCAGGACGTGTGGATGGCCCTGGACCGCACCCGCTACATGCAGTCGACCAAGACGTTCGTGATGGTGGACCGGCCGTTCTGGCGGGACATCGACCCGTCGACCGGCCGCGAGGTCATGTCCACCACGCTGACCGACCGGCTCACCCGCAGCACCTACCTGTTCGACAACGGACCGGGCCGGCCCGGGGTGATCTGCCTGTCCTACTCGTGGATGAGCGACTCGCTGAAGATGCTGCCGTACCCGGTGGAGAAGCGGGTCGAGCTGGCGCTGGGCGCGCTGCGGCGGATCTACCCGTCCGTCGACATCGGGGCGCACGTCATCGGCGACCCGATCACGGTGACCTGGGAGTCCGACCCGCACAGCCTGGGTACGTTCAAGGGCGCCCTGCCCGGCCACTACCGCTACAACCGGCGGATGTACTGCCACTTCGTGCAGGACGACCTGCCGGCGGCCGAGCGCGGGATCTTCATGGCGGGCGACGACGTGTCGTGGACCCCGGCCTGGGCGGAGGGTGCCGTGCAGACCGCGCTCAACGCGGTCTGGGGGATCGTCGCGCACCTGGGCGGGGCGACCCCGCCGGAGAACCCCGGCCCCGGGGACCGGTTCGCCGAGCTCGCGCCGCCCGCGCTGCCCGGCTGATGCGCGTCGCCCCGCCGGGCCCGGACCGGGCCCGATACCCCGTGGGCATCACGTGATGCCGTAGTGGTGTTGGACCGGTATCGGTGCGGGTTCCTACCGTCTCCGGCAACCCCGCCGGAGGAGGACACCGATGTCTGAGAGCGTGTTTGGAAATTCTAGTGGGTTGAGGGTGTCGTGTGTTTCTGCTGGCGGGTGGCGGGGTATCCACGGGCGATGCGGCGGGTGATGGTGTTGATCGCGGCCCAGCGGATCATGGCTTCGGATGTGGTGGGGTGGCGTTCGTAGTCTCGGGCCAGGCGTCGGTGTGCGGTGAGCCAGGCCAGGGTCCGTTCGACCACCCACCTTCGTGGGAGGACGGTGAATCCGCGCTGCTCGGGTGGCTTGCGGATGATCTCGATCGTTGTCTGCAGGATCGTGGCGGCCCAGTCGAGCAGTCGCCCGGCGAAGTCGGCGTCGGCGTAGACGAACCGCACCCTGGTGCGCAGGTAGAGGTTGAGCAGGATCGGCTTGGCGCCGTCGCGGTCCTGTACCGAGGCCGAGCACACCATCGTGGTCAGCAGCAGACCGAGGGTGTCGGTCACGATGAACCGTTTCCGTCCGCCTGTCTTCTTCCCGGCGTCGTAGCCGCGGGAGTCCTGGCCGACGGTGTCGGCGCCCTTGACCGACTGGGAATCGATGATCCCCGCACTCGGCTCCGGATCACGGCCCTCGGCGATACGTAACTGCCCCCGCACGACCGGGAGGATCTTCTCGGTGACCTTCTGCTGTTCCCACTGGTTGAAGTACCAGTAGACGGTCTGCCAGGGCGGGAAGTCCACCGGCAACGCCCGCCAGGCACACCCGGTCCGCACGACATACAAGATCGCGTCCAGCACGTCCCGACGAGCATGAGCAACAGGCCGCCCCCGCCGCGCGAGCGGCGGTAACAACGGCTCGATCACCACCCACTGGGCATCACTGGTGTCCGAGGGGTACCGGCGCGGTCGTTCCTGCATGCCGACCACGATGGAGCACCCCAGCCGTGTCGACCATCCCGACACACCCACCATTTCCAAACACGCTCTGAGAGCGACCTGGCCCCGAGTACCGGGAGGACCCCGACCCGCGCGGCCGGGCGGCGCGTGCCGACCCGCTTCCTCGTGCTCGGGCTGATCTTCATCATCACGGCGGTCAACTACGCCGACCGCAGCAGCCTGTCGATCACCGGCAGCACCATGCAGGACGAGCTCGGCTTCGACTCCGTGCAGCTCGGCTACATCTTCTCCGCGTTCAGCTGGGCCTACGTCGTCGGCCAGCTGCCCGGGGGGATCCTGCTGGACCGCTACGGTGCCCGGCGCATCTACGCGGTCAGCATCGCGCTCTGGACCCTGGTGACGTTCTCGATCGCGTTCGTCGGCCTGGTCAGCATGTCGGTGCTCGCCGTCGTCTCGGTGATCTTCGGCCTGCGGGTGCTGCTCGGGCTGTTCGAGTCGCCCGCGTTCCCGGCCAACGCCCGGGTGGCGACGACCTGGTTCCCCACCGCCGAGCGCGGCCGCGCCTCGGCGGTGTTCAACTCCGCGCAGTACTTCGCGACCGCCCTGTTCGCCCCGCTCATGGGCTGGGTGACCTCGGAGTTCGGCTGGCGCTGGGTGTTCGTCGGGCTCGGGGTGCTCGGCTTCGCGCTGGCACTGCTGTGGCTGCGCTGGATGTTCCCGCCGGCGTCGCACTCGCGGGTCACCTCCGACGAGCTGGCCGTCATGCGCGACGGCGGCGCCCTGGTCGACCTCGACCGCGCGACCGACGACACCTCCCCGCGCGCCCGCTCCGCGCTGAGTCCGGCGACCATCCGGGAGATCTTCTCCTCCCGTGCACTGTGGGGCGTCTACGTCATGCAGTACGCGGTCAACGCGCTGACCTACTTCTTCATCACCTGGTTCCCGGTCTACTTGATCCAGGGCCGCGGACTGTCGCTGCTCGAGGTCGGGTTCGTCGCCGCGCTGCCCGCGCTCTGCGGCCTGCTCGGCGGCCTGGCCGGCGGGTTCCTCTCCGACGGCATGCTGCGCCGCGGCCGGTCCCTGACCACGGCCCGCAAGCTGCCCTCGGTCGTCGGGATGGCGCTGGCCACCGCGATCGCGCTGTGCAGCCTCACCGACAGCACCGTACTGATCGTCGCGCTGATGACGATCGCGTTCTTCGGCAAGGGCCTGGGCGCCCTGGGCTGGGCGATCACCACCGACATCGCGCCGCGGGAGGCGTCGAGCTTCGTCGGCTCGACGATGAACGCCTTCGGCAACATCGCCGGGATCGTCACCCCGATCGTCATCGGCTACACCGTCCAGACCACCGGCTCCTTCGACGTCGCGCTCTGGTTCGTCGCGGCACACGGCGTCGTCGCGTTGGCCGGGCTCGCCCTGATGGGCACCATCCGGCGCATCCACCTGACGACCGTCTGAGCAGGGCACCCGGCCGGGGCCCGCTGCGCGTGCGGCGGGCCCCGGCCGCGTCGTTGCTACCTTCCGCGCATGGCCTTCACGCTCGAGCAGCTGCGCGGCTTCGTGACCGTCGCCGACGAGCTGCACTTCGGGCGGGCCGCGGCCCGGCTCTCGATGACCCAGCCACCGTTGAGCCGCCAGATCCAGAAGCTGGAGCGCGCCGTCGGCGCCCAGCTGCTCGACCGTGACAACCGCAGCGTCGCCCTGACCCCCGCCGGGGCCGCGTTCCTCACCGAGGCCCGCCGGCTGCTCGCCCTCGCCGAGGCCGCACCGGGTCTGGCACGGCGGGTGTCGTCGGGGTCGGCCGGGCTGCTGCGCATCTCCTTCACCGCCGCGTCGGCCTTCGGCGGGCTCGGCGCGCTGCTCAACGCGTTGTCCGGGCACCTGCCCGACGTCGAGCTGGTCCTGTCCGAGCGGGTCACCCGCGACCAGGTCGCGGCCCTGCACAACGAGGAGATCGACCTCGGGATGGGCCGCCCGCCCGTCGACGCCGACGTGTTCGACTCGCGCCTGCTGTCCCGCGAGGCGGTGCTCGTCGCACTCCCGGCGGGGCACCCGCTGCTCTCGGCCGGGCGGCCGCTGACCGGCGCCGACCTCGCCGGCGAGCCGGTGATCATGCACTCGCCGCTGGAGGCGCGGTACTTCTACGACCTGGTCGTCCGGCTGGTGCACCTCGACCACCAGAACGTCGTGCACACCGTCAGCCAGATCCTCACGATGCTGTGGCTGGTCGAGGCGGGGCGCGGACTGGCGTTCGTCCCGGCCTCGGCGCGGCGGCTCGGCATCGACGGTGTCGGGTTCGCCGAGCTGGCCGTCCCCGCCGACGTGCCCGCCGACCCGGTCGAGCTGCACCTCATCTGGCGGCGGGACTCCCGTAACCCGGCCCTGTGGTCAGCCCTGCGCGCGCTCGGCGATGTTCCTGAAGCATCACGCGATGCCTAAGCAGTCCTGTACAGGCATCACGGGCCGTTCCTAGCGTGGGTCTCGCCGTTCCGTGCCGCCGCCCTCGCGGCGCGGCCGCCGAGACACGAGGACGAACCACCGTGGCGACGATGCACCCCGACGAGCTGGCCGGCCGCCTGGCCGCCGGCCTGCTGTCCTTCCCCGTGACCCACTTCGACGACGCGCTGGCCGTCGACGAGGAGCGCTACCGCGCCCACCTGGCCTGGCAGGCAGGCCACGACGTGGCCGGGCTGTTCGCCGCGGGTGGCACCGGGGAGGGCTTCTCCCTGACACCGGCCGAGATCGACCGCGTGGTGCGCGTCGCCGTCGACGAGGTCGGCCACCGGGTGCCGGTGCTGGCCCGGCGACCGGGGGCACCGCCGCGGCCGTCGCCCAGGCCCGTGCCGCGCAGGAGGCCGGCGCCGCCGGAATCCTGCTGTTGCCGCCGTACCTGACCGAGGCGTCCCAGGAGGGGCTGGCCGCGCACGTCGACGCCGTCTGCGCCGCCACCGACCTGGGCGTGATCGCCTACAGCCGGGCCAACGCCGTCCTGGAGGACGTCACCGTCGCCCGGATCGCCGACCACAACCCGAACCTCATCGGACTCAAGGACGGCGTCGGCGACATCGAGCGGATGACCCGCACCTACGCCCGCCTCGGCGAGCGCCTGATCTACATCGGCGGGCTCCCCACCGCCGAGACGTTCGCGCTGCCGCTGCTGCAGCTCGGCGTGTCCACCTACTCCTCGGCGCTGTTCAACTTCCTGCCCGAGTTCGCCCTGCGGTTCTTCGCCGCGATACGCGCGCAAGACCGGCCCGAGGTCTACCGCCTGCTCAACGCCTTCGTGCTCCCCTACACCGAGATCCGGGACCGCCGGAAGGGCTACGCGGTGTCCATCGTCAAGGCCGGGCTGAGCGCCGTCGGCCGCGACGGGGGGCCGCGTGCGCCCCCCGCTGACCGACCTGACCACGGACGAGCGCGAGGAGCTCACCGCGCTCGTCGAGAAGGTCGCGCCGGTCGCGACCGCAGCCTGAGCAGCCACACCCGCACCGTTCGCGAAGGAGCAACCGTGTCCGCAAGCCTCGCCCTGCCCGCATCCGCCCCGGCCGTCCTCGACCGGATCTCCTCGGTCACCCTGTCCTCGGTCACGCTGCCCCTGCCGAACCCGATCTCCGACGCCAAGGTCTTCACCGGCCGCCAGCGCCCGATGACCGAGGTGGCTTTCCTGTTCGCCGAGATCCGCACCGAGGCCGGGTACGAGGGCATCGGGTTCGGCTACTCCAAGCGCGCCGGCGGCCCCGCGCAGTTCGCGCACGCGAAGGAGATCGCCCCCGACCTGATCGGCGAGGACCCCAGCGACATCGGCCGGATCTGGACCCGGCTCGTCTGGTCCGGCGCCTCGGTGGGACGCAGCGGCGCCGCCACCCAGGCGCTCGCCGCGATCGACGTCGCGCTGTGGGACCTCAAGGCCAAGCGGGCCGGGCTGCCGCTGGCCAAGCTGCTCGGCGCGCACCGTGACTCGGTGCGCTGCTACAACACGTCCGGCGGCTTCCTGCACGAGACGATCGACCAGGTCAAGGCCAACGCCACGCGCACCCTGGACGAGGGCATCGGCGGCATCAAGATCAAGGTCGGGCTGCCCGACTCCGCGGAGGACCTGCGCCGGGTCGCCGCCGTCCGCGAGCACCTGGGCGACGGCGTGCCGCTGATGGTCGACGCCAACCAGCAGTGGGACCGCCCGACCGCGATGCGCGTCGGCCGCGCGCTGGAGGAGTTCGGCCTGGTCTGGATCGAGGAGCCGCTCGACGCCTACGACGCCGAGGGCCACGCCGCACTGGCCGCGTCGCTGGACACCGCGATCGCCACCGGCGAGATGCTGACCAGCGTCGACGAGCACGTCCGCCTGATCGACGCGCGCGCCACCGACATCCTGCAGCCCGACGCCCCGCGGATCGGCGGCGTCACCCAGTTCCTGCGGCTCGCCACCCTCGCCGAGCACCGGCACCTGCAGCTCGCGCCGCACTTCGCGATGGAGATCCACGTCCACCTCGCCGCGGCCTACCCGCACGAGCCGTGGGTGGAGCACTTCGACTGGCTGCACCCGCTGTTCGAGGAGCGCCTCGAGATCCGCGACGGCCGGATGTACGTCTCCGACCGTCCCGGCCTCGGAGTCACCCCGAGCGCCCGACTGCGCGAGTGGACCGTCGACAGCGTCACCGTCGACGCCCCGCACTGAGCCCACGCACCCACCCCGAACGAGGAGTACGCATGACCGACGTCGTGAGCGTCGAACCGCGGACCGGCGGGACGGTCGAGGTCGTCGCGCCGGAGACCACCCCGGCCGAGGTCGACGCCCGGTGCGCGGCGGCCGCGGCCGCCGCGCCCGGTCTGGAGGCGCTGGGCCGCGACGGCCGGGCGGACCTGCTCGACACCCTGGCCGACGCACTGGAGGCGCGGCGGACCGACGTCGTCGGCGTCGCGGACCGCGAGACCGCGCTGGGGCAGGCCCGGCTGGACGGCGAACTCACCCGGACCTGCTTCCAGCTGCGGCTGTTCGGCGAGGTCCTGCGCGAGGGCTCCTACGTGGAGGCCACCGTCGACCACGCCGGGGACACCCCGATGGGCCCGCGGCCGGACCTGCGCCGGATGCTCGTGCCGCTCGGCCCGGTCGCCGTGTTCGGGGCGAGCAACTTTCCCCTCGCCTTCTCGGTGCCCGGCGGGGACACCGCCGCCGCGCTCGCCGCGGGCTGCCCGGTCGTGGTGAAGGCCCACGGCTCGCACCCGGCGACGTCCGCGCTGGTCGCGGAGATCCTCGCCGCGGCCGCGTCGCAGGCGGGTGCCCCGGACGGCACGATCGGCCTGGTCCACGGCCTCGCCGCCGGCGCCGCGCTGGTCGCCGCCCCCCAGATCCGGGCGGTCGGGTTCACCGGTTCACCCACCGGCGCGACGGCGCTGATGGAGATCATCGACCGCAGGCCCGAGCCGATCCCGTTCTTCGGGGAGCTGGCCGGGCTGAACCCGGTCGTCGTCACCCCGGCCGCCGCGGCGGAGCGGGGCGCCGACCTGGGCGCGGGGCTCGTCGGGTCGTTCACCCTGGGCGGGGGGCAGTTCTGCACGAAGCCCGGGCTGACCCTGCTCCCCTCCGGCCGGGACGGCGACGCCGTGCTCGACGCGATGGCCGTCGCCGTGCGGGAGGCGCCCGCCCCGGTCCTGCTGAACGAGGGTATCGCCGGGAGCTACCGGAGCATCTCGGCACGCCTGCGCGCGCTGCCCGGGGTGTCGACGGTCGCCGAGGGCGCCCCGGCCGAGACCACCGACGGGTTCACCGCCACACCGCTGCTCCTCGCCGCGGACGGGTTGCACGACGGCCTGACCGACGAGTGCTTCGGGCCGCTCGGCGTCGTCGTCCGCTACGACGGCGAGGCCGCGCTGTCCTGCCTGCTGGCGGAGCTGCCGTCCTCGCTGACCGCGACCGTGCTGCGCGGGGCCGGTGAGACGGAGCTGCCCGGCGCCGTCGCCGACACGCTGCGGCCGCGGGCCGGCCGGATCCTGTTCGACGCGTTCCCGACCGGGGTCGCGGTGTCCTGGGCGCAGACCCACGGCGGGCCGTGGCCGTCGACGAACACCCAGCACACCTCCGTCGGACCGACCGCGATCCGGCGCTTCCTTCGCCCGGTGACCTGGCAGGACGCCCCGGCAGAGCTGCTGCCGCCGGAGCTGGCCGAGGGGCCGGCCGGGCTCCCCCGCCGGATCGACGGCCGGCTGGTCCTGCCGTGAGCACCGGCCCGACGATCGCCTCCGTGCGCGCCGTCCCGGTCGCCGGGCACGACAGCATGCTGCTGAACCTGAGCGGCGCACACGGGCCGTTCTTCACCCGGACCGTCGTGGTCGTCACCGACTCCGACGGCCGTACCGGGCTCGGCGAGGTCCCCGGCGGCGAAGCGATCCGGGCCACCGTCGAGGAGGCCGCCGCGCTGCTGCTGGGCGCACCGGTCGCCCGGTACGGCTCGTTGCTGCACGCCGTCGCGGGCCGCGTCGCCGGCCGCGACGTCGGCGGGCGCGGCCCGCAGACCTTCGACCAGCGGGTCGGCGTGCACGCGGTGACCGCGCTGGAGTCGGCACTGCTCGACCTGCACGGCCGCTACCTGGGCGTGCCGGTGTGCGAGCTGCTGGGCGGGGGCCGACGCCGCGACGACGTCCCGGTCCTCGGCTACCTGTTCTTCGTCGGCGACCGCACCCGCACCGACCTCCCCTACGACGACGGCGCCGGCCCCGCCGACCGCTGGGAGTCCCTGCGCCGGGAGGAGGCACTCGACCCGGCCGCGGTCGTCGCGCTCGCCGAGGCCGCGCAGGAGCGCTACGGCTTCGCCGACTTCAAGCTGAAGGGCGGGGTGCTCGCGCCGGAGGAGGAGCTGGCCGCGGTCCGCGCGCTCGCCGACCGCTTCCCCGACGCCCGGATCACCCTGGACCCGAACGGCGGCTGGTCGCTCGACACCGCCGTCCGGCTGCTCCGCGACGCGCACGGGGTGCTGGCCTACGCCGAGGACCCGTGCGGTGCCGAGGGTGGGTACTCCGGCCGGGAGGTGCTGGCCGAGTTCCGCAGGCGCACCGGGCTCCCGACGGCGACGAACATGGTCGCCACCGACCCGCGCCAGCTCGCGCACGCGGTGCGGGAGCACGCCGTCGACATCCCGCTGGCCGACCCGCACTTCTGGACGATGCGCGGCTCGGTCCGCGTCGCCGGGCTGTGTGAGGACTTCGGGCTGACCTGGGGCTCGCACTCCAACAACCACTTCGACATCTCGCTGGCGATGTTCGCCCACGTCGGCGCGGCCGCACCCGGGGAGATCACCGCGCTGGACACGCACTGGATCTGGCAGGACGGCCAGGCGCTCACCACCGACCCGTTCCGGATCTCCGGCGGCCGGATCGCCGTGCCGGACACCCCCGGGCTCGGCGTGACGCTCGACGAGGACGCGCTGGCCACCGCCCACCGCCGCTACCTCGACCACGGCCTGGGCGCCCGCGACGACGCCGCCGCGATGCAGTACCTCGTGCCGGGGTGGACGTTCGACCCGACGACGCCCTGCCTGGTGCGCTGAGCGGGGGACGGGGACGGCCGTCCCGGCGAGCCCCGCGACCGACCGGGGAGCAGCCGGCCGCGGGGCGCGGGGTCAGGCGCCGGTCGCGAGCCGGTTCTCGGCCGACGCCAGCGGGTCGTAGCTCGGCTCCATCAGCATCTCGTGCAGGTGCCGGCGGCGGACGCCCATGTTGCCGCCGTCGTAGACGGGGAAGCACAGGACGTCCTGCATGATCCCGGCGATCGGCGTCTCGGTGGTGTAGGCGTCCACCCCGACCAGGCGCATCGCGTCGTAGACGACGTCGACCGACCGCTCCGAGGCGTAGATCTTCGTGATGTTCGCGAGCTCGCGGTCCTTGCCCCCGGTGCGGTCGAAGTGGTCGGCCGCCTTCCACGACAGGTAGCGGGTCGCCTCGATGCGGATCTTGATGTCGGCGAGCATGTACCCGGCGTTCTGGTACTCGATGACCGGGTGCGGGCCGGAGCGGCTGTCGGTCTTCGCGAACTCGTAGGCGTAGTCGAAGGCCGCCCGCATCCGCCCGACACAGGCCGCGCCGATCGGCGCACAGGTCCAGGTGAACGCGGTCTTCACCATCTCCATGCCGTCGCCGGGGCCGCCGATCATGTTCGCCAGCGGGACCCGGACGTCGTGGAACTCGACCCGCCGCGAGTTGGTCGCGCGGTGACCGATGGTGTCGAGCATGCCGGTGATCTCCACACCGGGGGTGCCCCGCTCGACGACGACGATCGCGAGCGACTCCTGCGGCGGCAGCGCGGGGTCGGTACGACAGACGACCGAGATGAGGTCGGCGCCGCGGCCGTCGAAGCCGGAGCCGTTGGTGGTGTAGTGCTTGGCGCCGTTGAGGACGATCTCGTCACCCTCGATCCGGGCGAAGGTCTGGACCCCTACCTTCGGGTCGGGCGAGTCGTAGTTCGCACCGCCGGTGACCTCGGTGTAGGCGATCGCGGCGAGCTTGGGCTCGGACCCGCAGAACGCGGGCAGCCACCGCTGCTTCTGCTCCTCGGTACCGAAGTGGACGATCGGGTGCAGCCCGAGGCCGGTGCCGAGGATCGCGGAGGCGACGTTGACGTCGACCCGGGCGATCTCCTCGACGGCGAGCACGAACTGCAGCGAGGTGAACTTGCCGCCGCCGTACTCGGCCGGGATCAGCGCCTTCACGAACCCGGCCTCGGCCATCTGCCGGTAGAACGGCTCGATGGCGTAGAACCGCTCCGCGGGCTGCGGGAACGGCGCGATCGCCGCCTCGACACCGGTCAGGACGGTGTCGGCGAACTGCCGGGCCTGCTCACGCAGGCCGAGCTGCTCGGCGTCGAGGGTGAAGTCCAGTGTCATCGTCGGATGCCTTCCGCTCGGGCCCCGACCCGACCCGGGTCAGGGACGCCGGGCGATCGTGGCCGCCGGAGGCCGCCCCGGGATCGAACCGGTGCGCACCGCGGCCGGTACCGGCGTGCACGGTCCGGCCGGTTCGCGGTCGCCGAACTCCGACGGCAGACAGCCGTGGTGGGCGCGGAAGACCCGGTTGAGGTGGGACAGGTCGGCGAAGCCCCAGCGGGCGGCGAGCTCGGTGAGGGTCCCGGCCCGTGTCGGTGCGGTGAGCTCACGGGTGCACCCGTCGACGCGCAGGGCCATGACGGTGCGGGAGAAGCTGCGGTCGGTGCCCTCGTAGAGCTGGTGCAGCTTGCGGACCGAGATGCCGAAGCGCGCGGCGACCGCCGCGGCCGAGGTGTCGCCGGTCCGCAGGTGCGCCGCCAGGTAGCGGTTGACCGCGGCCCGCAGGCCCGCGTCGAGATCCGCGCGTCCGGTGTCGCGCAGCCGGTCGGAGCCGCCGGCCGGGTCGAGTGCGTCGAGGCCGTTCCAGGTGGACAGCATGGTGGAGGCGACGATGCGGGCCAGACCGGGCGAGGAGCCGTCGTGGGTGGTCGCGGTGGCGGCATCGAGGTCGGCCACCAGCGGCAGCAGCCGGGCGCGGGGCACCCGGAACGACACGCAGCGCCACTCCTGGGACCGGTCGTCGGCGACGAACTCCAGCCCGTACTCACGGGTGGTGTCGAACAGCGCGAAGCCACCCGGCTCCACGACGCAGCGGCGCCCGGCCTGGGTACCGATGCAGTGCCCGCTGATCTGCAGGTTCACGAACACGTGGTCGGTGACGGTGCGGCGCACCTCGGCCGGGCCGTGGGTGATGAGCTGGGTCGCCGACGACACCTCGGCGCAGTTGGTCGCGGTCAGTCTGCTGGAACGCACCCAGCTGCGGATCTCGTGTGCGTACGCCCGCCCGGTCCGCCGGGCGCCGGGCAGCTCCGCGGCGAGCGGGGTGAACGCCTCGCAGATCACCTCGCGCCAGTAGCTGAACTGCTCGCCGGCCGGGCGGTCCTCAGTGGTCCAGTAGCGCACTCGGGGCCTCCTCGACGGCTCGCATCGGCTCCGATGGCGTCGTCGCCGTGAGCCAGGACACTATCGAGGTGGCGCCTCGGAACCCAGGTCCCGGCGGGGGTGCGCGGGGTGACCGAAGCATGACCGCTCCAGGGCACATCAGTGTTTCCGCCGGTGAACTCCGGATCACGGCCCGGCTCCCGCCGGCACGACGCCGCGGCGCCGGTCACGACGTGACCGGCGCCGACGTCCGCGGCCCGGGGGGACCCGGGTCCCCGGCGAGCTCCCCCGCCGCCTCGCCGAGGAGCTCCCGGAACCAGACGTGGTCGTGGTCGTAGGTGTGCACCGGGTGCCACCACAGGGTCTCGGCAATGGGGACGACGTTCCACGGACACGCCAGCACGCGCAGTGCCCCGTTGGTGGCGAGCGCACGGGCGAGGTGCCGCTGCACCATGGTCAGGCGCGAGGTCCCCGCCAGGTAGAACGGCAGCGCCAGGAAGCTCTCGACGACCGCCTCCACCCGGGGCTCGACGCCCTGGAGCTGGAGCTGGCGGACGGCCGCGATGAACCGGCTCGGGCCGTGGTAGGTCAGGACCCACGGCAGCCGCACGACGTCGTCCATGGTGAGGCTGTCCCCGATCTCCGGGTTGCCGCGGTCGGTCAGACAGACCCACTCGTCGGTGAACAGGTCGACCGACGGCAGGTCGAAGACGAACCCGCGCGGCAGGATCATGCCGTCGACCGCGCGCAGCCAGTCGGTGCTCATGTCGCCGTTCACGACGACGGAGTGGTTCTGGAACCGGATCCGGACACCCGGAGCCCGCTCGGCCGCGATCCGGGCCACCCGCGAGCCCAGCACCGCCATCGCGTAGTCCGAGGTCTGGACGGTGAAGGTGCGGCGCGAGGTCGCCGGGTCGAACTCGGCCCGGCTCGTGAACACGCGCTCGACCTCGTCGAGGGCCCGCGACGCGCGCCCGCGCAACGTCCGGGCCAGCGGGCTGAGCTCGTAGGTGTTGCCCGAGCGCACGAGCAGCGGATCACCGAAGTGCCGGCGCAGCCGGCCCAGCGCGGCGGACAGTGCCGGCTGGGAGAGGCCGAGACGGGCGGCGGCCCGGGTCACCGAACGTTCCTCCAGCAGGACGTCCAGTGGGACGAGCAGGTTGAGATCGAGACCGGCGAGGTTCACGACGTCCTCCGCCCTCCGTTCCGATACTCACGACGCCTATTCACGGCGCTGATGGGAGTCATCAGTGATCTCAGCTTCCCTGATGAGCTGCACAGGTCGCAGAGTAGCTGGAGTCACATCGGCGAGGAGGCCACGGATGAGTCGCACCCACCCGGACCCGGGACCACCCCGGGTCGAGGACCTCGGTGGCGGGCTCTTCGCCTACGTCCAGCCCGACGGCGGCTGGATGATCAACAACACCGGCTTCCTCGTCGGCCGGGACGGTGTCGTCGCCATCGACTCGTGCTCCACCGAACGACGCACCCGCGCGTTCCTCCACACCGTCGGTCGTCACTCGTCCGCACCGGTCCGGACGCTGGTCAACACCCACAGCCACCCCGACCACACGGCGGGCAACGGCTGGTTCCCCGGCGCGACGATCGTCGCGCAGGAGCAGACCCGCTCCGAGATGCTGGCCATGGCCGCGCTCCCGCCGCTGGAGGGGGTCTTCGAACCGGTCGACGAGGGCGATCTGCCCGCCGCGCGGCCGTTCCTGACCTACCGCGACGGCGTCACCCTGTGGGTCGACGACCTGCGCTGCGAGGTCACCCACGTCGGCGTCCCGGCCCACACCACGAACGACTCGGTGGTCTGGGTACCGGAGCACGCCGTGCTGTTCGCGGGTGACCTGCTGTTCGCGGGCGGGACACCGTTCCTGCTGTCCGGCTCGGTCGCGGGTTCGGTGGCCGTACTGACCGATGTCGTCGCCGGGCTCGGCGCCCGCACGATCGTGCCGGGTCACGGCCCGGTGTGCGGCCCGGAGGTCATCGGACGGACGCTCGGCTACCTGCGCTTCGTCCAGGACGTCGCGCGCCGGGGCGTCGAGGCCCGGGGTCAGCCCGCTGGAGGCCGCCCGCGGCACCGACCTCGGTGAGTACGCGGACTGGCTGGACAGCGAGCGGATCGTCGGCAACCTGCACCGCGCCTACGCCGAGGAGCGCGGCGCCGAGCCGGGAGCACCGATCGACGTGCCCGGCGCCTTCGCGGACATGGTCGCCTTCCGGGGCGGACGCCTCCTGACCTGCCGCGCCTGACCGGCGCGGCGGCCGCGTCACCGACCACCACGTCGGCTACGCGGCCCTCCCCCACCCGCACGGCGGCCCGACCACGGCGCCGCCACACCCGACGGAAGGAACCGTTCGTGGCCGTCCCCTTCGCCCTCGCCACGGTCGCCGCGGCCGACGGCGGTGAGCGCCCCGTGCTCGTCGCCGACCCGCTGGGCGACCCGCGCGTGCGCGACCTCTCCGACCTCGCACCGACGGTGCACGCCCTGTTCCGGGACTGGGCAGCCGTCCTCCCGACGCTGGACGGGCTCGCCGCCACGGCCGACGCGCCGCTGGACCCCCGATCGCTGCGCGCGCCGTACGTCCCGGGGCAGATCCTGCAGGCCGGCGCCAACTACCGCACCCATGTCGTCGAACTGGCGGTGAAGCACGCCGACGGCGACCGGCCAGAGGACGAGGTCCGCGCCGAGGCCGCCTCGATGATGGACCGCCGCAGCGCCGAGGGCGAGCCGTACTTCTTCATCGGGCTCCACTCGGCCCTCACCGGCCCCTACGACGACGTCGTGCTGCCCGCCTACTCCGAGCAGCACGACTGGGAGCTGGAGCTGGCCGTGGTCATCGGCCGGGAGGCGTTCCACGTCGAGCCGGGCGACGCCCTCGACCACGTCGCCTGCTACACGATCGCCAACGACCTGACCACCCGCGACCTGGTGTTCCGCCGCGACATGCCCGCGATCGGCTCCGACTGGTTCCGCGCCAAGAACGCCCCCGGGTTCACCCCGCTCGGCCCCTACCTGGTGCCCGCCGGGTTCGTCGCGCCGGACCTGCGGATCACCCTGTCGCTGAACGGCGACACCATGCAGGACGAGTCCACCGCGGACATGATCTTCGACGTCGCGGCGCTCGTCTCCGCGGCGTCGCGGACGGCCCGGCTGCGGCCCGGGGACCTCCTGCTCACCGGCAGCCCCGCGGGCAACGGCATCGCCCACGGCAGGCTGTTGCGCGCCGGTGACGTCATGACCGGCACGATCACCGGCCTCGGGACGCAGCGCACCCGCGTGGTCGCGCCGTGAGCGCCCGGACGGGTCCGGCCGTCGAGCGGGTCGGTGTCGTCGGCGGTGGCGTCGCCGGTCTCGGTGTGGCGATCCTGCTCGCCGAGGCCGGGATCGCCGTCGAGCTCGTCGAGGCCACGCCGGACCTGTCGGCGCTGGGCTCGGGCATCACCCTGCAGCAGAACGCCCTGCGCGTGCTGCAGCGCCTCGGCGTCCTGGACGAGGTGCAGCGCCTGGGCTACGGCTTCAGCTCGCTCGGGATGCGCGCGCCGGACGGCACGCTGCTCGCCGAGGTCCCCGACACCCGCGCCGACGACGGGGGTCTGCCCGCCACCGTCGGGATGTACCGGCCCGACCTGGCCCGGCTGCTCGCGGAGCGGGCCGTGTCGGTGGGGGTCGCCCTGCGCGGCGGCGTCCGGGCCACCGGTCTGGACCAGGACGCGACGGGGGTCGTGCTGAGCTGCTCCGACGGCACCCGCACCCGCTACGACCTGGTGATCGGCGCGGACGGCGTGCGGTCGTGGACCCGCGGCGAGCTCGGCATCGACCTGGAGCCCGAGCCGGTCGGGATGGGGATCTGGCGCGCGTTCACCCGCCGTCCGGCCTCGGTGACCCGCACCGACCTCTGCTACGGCGGCGCGGCGCACATCGCGGGCTTCTGCCCGACCGGCGAGGACAGCCTCTACGCCTACCTCGTGGAGGACGCCCGGGACCGCAGCACGCTCGGCCCCGAGCAACGGCTGGCCACGATGCGCGAGCTGGCCGAGCACTACCACGGCCCGTGGGACGAGATCCGCGACGACCTCGTGGACCCCTCCCGGGTCCACTACACCTGGTTCGAGTGGCACCTGCTCGACGGCCCGTGGCACCGCGGCCGCACCGTCCTCATCGGCGACGCAGCGCACTGCTGCCCGCCGACACTCGCCCAGGGCGCGGCCCAGGCGCTGGAGGACGCCCTCGTCCTCGCCGAGCTGCTCACCACCCGCCCCGCTCTCGACGACGCCCTGTGGGCGGACTTCGGCGCACGCCGGCTGCCTCGGGCGCGCGCGGTCGTCGAGGGCTCGGTGCAGCTGTGCCGGTCGCTGCGCGACGGCGACCAGGCGGGTGTCCCACAGCTGATGGGCCGGATGAGCGCGCTGATCGGCCAGGCCCCGTGAGCGCCCCGGGTCCGGTCGTCGACGTCCACGCCCACTGCCTCGTCGGCGCGGTCGAGGAGCTCGTCGCCGGTCGACCCGAACTCGCCGAGCAGCAGGCGCTCGACGTGCTCCGCAGCGGCGCCGACTCGCTCGGCCCGACGGCCGCGATGATCCGTGTCGCGCTGCCCGCGCTGACCACCGTGCCGCGCAGGCTGGCCGACATGGACGCCGCGGGCGTCGACGTGCAGGTCGTGTCGCCGTCGCCGTCGCACTACCACTACTGGGCGGACCCCGAGCTCGCCCGGGCCGTGTGCGGGGCCGCGGGACAGGGGGTCGCCGACGTCGTCGCGCAGGCGCCGGACCGGCTCGTCGGGCTCGGCCTGGTCCCGCTGCAGCACCCGCAGCTGTGCGCGGACGCCCTCGACGAGGCGCTCGACCGGGGGCTCAGAGGGGTCGAGATCTCCTCCGCCGCTCCCGGGGTCGAGCTGTCCGACCCCCGGCTGGCCGGCTTCTGGGCGCGGGCGGAGCAGACCGGCGCGGTGGTGTTCCTGCACCCGTTCGGTTGCTCGCTCGACGAGCGCCTCGACCGCTTCTACCTGTCCAACACCGTCGGTCAGCCGGTGGAGAACGCCGTCGCGCTCTCCCACCTGATCTTCGCCGGGGTGTTGGACCGGCACCCGGTCTGCGCGTGCTCGCCGCCCACGGCGGCGGCTACCTGCCGACCTACCTGGGACGGTCGGACCACGCCTGGCAGGTACGGCCGGAGGCCCGGGGATGTGCCCTGCCGCCGTCGTCCTACCTGAAACGCCTGTGGTTCGACTCGCTGGTGCACACCCCGGAGGCGCTGCGGGCGCTCGTCGCCGCCGTCGGCGCCGACCGGGTGCTGCTCGGTTCCGACCATCCCTTCGACATGGGCGTGCCCGACCCGGTGGCCCGCCTCGACGCCGCCGGGCTCCCGCCCGGCGACCGCGCCGCCATCGCCGGCGGCACCGCGCAGACGCTGGGGCTCGTCCCCGGGAAGGACTCCTGATGACTCCGCCCACCCCACCGACCACGACCACGGCACCGGCCGCCGAGCGCCTGATCACCCACCTGCGCCATGTGGACCTCGCGGTCCCCGACCTGGCCGCCCAGCAGGCGTTCTACACCGGCGCATGGGGGCTCACCGAGGTGCACACCGACACCGGGCTGTCGTTCCTGGCCGCCGAGGGCAGCCCCGAGCAGTACATCGTCCGGCTGCGCGAGGCCGCCGACAAGCGCATCGACCTGATCGCCTTCGGGGCCGCGACCGCCGCCGACGTCGACACCCTGGCCGCCCGGCTGGGCCGGGCCGGGGTACGGCTGGTCTCCGAGCCCGGCGCGGTCCCGACCCCCGGCGGCGGCTACGGCTTCCGGTTCTCGACAACGAGGGCCGCACCGTCGAGATCTCCGCCGACGTCGCGATGCGCACGCACCGCAGGATCGAGGAGGGCGAGTCCATCCCGGTCCGGCTGTCCCACGTCGTGATCAACTCGGCGGACCCGGAGGGCACCGTCGCCTTCTACGAGCAGCACCTCGGGTTCGCCCTGTCCGACATCCTGACCCACCCCCCGGATGGGCCACATGATGTGGTTCCTGCGCTGCAACGCCTGGCACCACAGCTTCGCCGTCGCCCGCTGCCCGCACCCGTCGTTGCACCACACGAGCTTCGAGATGCGCGGGCTCGACGAGTACATGCGCGGCACCGGGCGGCTCCTGCGTGCCGGGGTGGAGAAGATCTGGGGGCCCGGTCGGCACCTGGCCGACGACAACACCTTCTCCTACTTCCTCGATCCTCAGGGCAACACCGTCGAGTACACGACCGAGCTGCAGATCCTCGACGAGGACACCTGGCACCCCGGGCTGCACGACTTCACCGACCCGCAGGTCTCCGACCAGTGAGCCTTTTTCAACCTGACGTTTGTGCTGGTCAGGTAGCTGTGATCATGAGGGTCTGGACCGCGGCGACGAGCTGGGTGGCCTGGTTGGGGCTGGAGCGGATCTTGCGGAGGATCTTCCAGTTCTTCAGCTCGGCGTTGACCCGTTCACCGGGTGCCCGTCGTCGGGCGTGGGCGGCGTTGACCGCTTTCTGATTCGCTGACAGGGGCCGGTACCGGCCGGTGTCGAGGTCGCGGCGGCGGCGTCGGTGGGGGACGGTGATCGCGGGCCCGCCGCCTTGGTAGGCGGTGTCAGCGATCGCCCGCACCCCGGCGGTGTTGACCGCGTCGATGATCCCGTGGGCGCGGGCGGCACCCATGTCGTGCCGGGCTCCGGGTAGCGGTGGGGAGATCCACACCAGCCTGCCGACGGGGTCGGCGATGACCTGCACGTTCAGGCCGTGGCACTTGTGTTTGCCGGAGTAGAACGCCCGGTCGTAGCCGGATGTCATGCCGACCCGGTCGATACGCAGCAGCGTGCCGTCCAGGATCACGAACGCCTTCCCAGCGGCGACGGTGATGGCCTGTTCCAGGGTCGGGGCGAGCGCGGCGAGCAGACCGATCGCCTCGGTCAGGTACCGGTACACCGTCGCGGTGCTCACCGCGAACCCGCAGGCCAGGGCAGCGTAGGTCTCGCCCTTACGCAGGTAGGCGAGCACCAGCAAGGCCTGCCGACCGGCTGAGAGCCGGCGCCAGCGTGTTCCACGCTGACGCCGATGCCCCCGGAGAAGATCAGCAAGATCACGGACGCTACGGCTGGACACGTTCATCCCGGATGGGTAGGACAGCACACGGGGCTCCTGGCAGACGACGGTTCGACACCCATCCGTCTACCAGGAGCCCCACCCCGGCCGGCCTTCACGCCCCTGACCAGCACAAACGTCAGGTTGAAAAAGGCTCAGTCCCGCCTGGACCGTCCTGACCTTCGCGGGCCTCGGTGTCCTGCTCGCCCTCATGGGGTGGGCGGGACGCCGGCACGCGGCGGGCCTCGGCGCCGTCCCGGGGATGCCCGCCGAGCTGCAGCGGCACCGGGTGGCGGTCATCCGCCGCGGTGCCACGGCCTGCCTGGTGGTCGGCGTCGCGTTCGTCGTGGTCGGGGTGCTGGCACCGCTGCTGTGAGGCTCATCGGGTCACCAGCAGGTCATCAGCGGGTCAGCAGCAGGAACAGGCAGTACGAGGTGACCAGCGCCAGCACCACCAGCGCGGGCACCACCAGCCGCGGGTCGAGCTCGACGGTCCGGGAGCGCCGGCGCGGCCCCTCCAGCTCGGCGCGGGTCGCGTCCGGGTCGGGCGGGCCGAGGAGGTCCGAGATCCGGAAGCGGCGCTCGACGTCGGAGGCGGCGTCGACGCCGTGCAGCAGCTCCGCGGGCGGGCCGCAGGCCACGATCCGGCCGTGGCACAGGATCGCGACGACGTCGGCCAGCTCTCGGGCCAGCGCGACGTCGTGCGTGGTGACCAGCACCGTCGCCCCCGACCGCTCCTGCTGCTCGCGGACCGCCGTGACCAGCGTGTCCGCGTGCGCGGCGTCCAGCCCGGTCTCCAGCTCGTCGAGGACCAGGACCGGCGCCTCCACGGCGAGGGTGCGGGCGATCGCGAGCCGTTTGCGTCCGTGGGCCGGCAGCTCCGCGGGGAGCGCGTCGGCCCGGTCGTGCAGCCGCACCTCGCGCAGCCGGTGCATCGCGATGCGCTCCACCCGCTCCGCGGACAGACCGCGGCCTTCGAGGGCGTAGGTCAGGTTGTCGTAGGCCGACAGGGATCCGAACAGCGACGACTCGAAGACCGACGGGCCGCCGAACAGCACGCTCATGCCGCGGCGCAGGCGTCGCAGCTCGGTCTCACCGGCCGCGTGCACGTCGACACCACCGACGGTGACGGTGCCCCGGCCGGGCGCGACGAGCCCGGCGAGATGACGCACCTCTTGCCCGAGCCGGACGGGCCCATCAGCACCGTCACGGTGCCGGGCGCCAGGTGCAGCCCGAGCCGGAACAGCACCGGGGTGTCGTCGATCATCGTCGTCACGTCGGTGAAGTCGACCGCCGGCCCGCGGGGCGGCCTGCCGCCGGACACGGGACCCGTCATCGCACCAGTGGACGCCCCGGGCTCCGCAGGCTCGTCTCCCGGCGGTGGTGACTCCCTCTCCCGTAGTGGGTGTCCCTGCGTGCGGAGAGGGCTTACGCCCGGGCGGTCCCTCTAGCCTGCGGTCATGACGCAGGTGCGGAGCCGGTCCACGATGCCGTGGGCCCTGGTCCTGTCGGCCGCCGCGTGGATGCTGACCGCGGTGCTGCTGGCCGTCGCGTGGGCCGGGCTGCGGCCGGAGCCGACGGTCGACGAGGACACGGCGAGCACGCTGGCGGGCCAGGGCGCCCCGGTCGTGGCGTCCGGGGCGACGGCGCCGTACCCGACCTGGCTGCTGCTCGTCCTCGCGGTGCTGCTCATCGCGGCGGGCGCCGCCCTGGCGCTGCGCCGCCGCGTCGCCCGTTACCCCGCGGTCGTCCTGTCCGTTGTGTCGGTGGTGCTCCTCGCCGTGGCGGGGCGCTGGGAGACCATCCCGGCGATGGCCCTGCTGGTGGTCGGGACCGTCCCGCTGCTGACGCCCTCCGCGCTGCGACACCTGCGCTGAGCGACCGAAGGGAGACCTCGTGGCCGTCCCGGGGTTCGACTGGTTCTCCGACCGCGTGGACTGGGTCAGCCTGGTCCGCGGCGCCTCGCTGGCGTTCAGCGTGCTCGTGATCGGCGGGCTCGCCGCGCCGCTGGGCTCGCAGATCCCGGTCGTCGGGCCGGCCTGGCTGATCATCACCGCGATCGTCGCGTTCGTGCTGGCGGGCTACCGGATCGGCGACGCCGTCGACCCGCGGGTGCACGGCGCCGGCGCGGCCGTCGCCGGGTACCTGCTCGTGCTGCCGCTGGTGGTGCTGGGCACCGGTGGGCTCGACCCGACCCAGCTCGTCCTCACCCTGCTCACCGCCGTGGTCATGGGCGCGATCGCCGGGCATCTCGCGGGCCGGAACCGGGACCGCCGCACCGTGTGACGACGCGGCCGGCCGGCGACCGCGCCGCACCCGAGCGGGGGAGGAACCACCCTCTCGGGAGGGATGCCGGGTCACACAGCGTGCCGACACGATGCGGGCTGCGACGGCGGGCCACGCCCGGCGCCGCTCCACCCACTCTCGAAGGGGAGAGCAGCTCGTGTTCCCAGGGACCCATGCGCGCACCCGGCCCGACCACCCGGCCGTGGTCCAGCCCGAGACCGGCGCCACCACGACCTACGCCGAGCTCGACGACCGCTCGCGCCGGATCGCCCACGTCCTGCGCGACGCCGGGCTGCGCCGCGGCGACCACGTCGCCTTCCTCTCCGACAACGCCCCCGAGGTCTTCGAGATCTACTGGGCGGCGATGCGCTCGGGCCTGTACATCACCGGCATCAACCACCACCTCGCCGCGGACGAGGCCGCCTACATCGTGGACGACTGCGGTGCCCGGGTGCTGTTCGTCTCGGCCGCGAAGCGCGAGCTCGCCGAGGCGCTCGTGGCGCGGACCCCCGGCGTGGAGCGCCGCTTCGCCTTCGGGGGAGCGGTCGAGGGCCACGAGTCCCTCGGTTCCGCGATGGAGCTCGCCGCCGACGGGCCGCTGCCCGAGCAGCCCCGCGGCGCGGACATGCTCTACTCCTCGGGCACCACCGGACGCCCGAGGGGCATCAAGCCCGCGCTGCCGACGATCCAGGTCGACGAGCCCGGTGACCTCTACACCGCGGTGTTCGGCCCGATGTACGGCTTCGGCGAGGACACCGTCTACTACTCGCCGGCGCCGGTGTACCACGCCGCGCCGCTGCGCTTCGGCGGCATCGTGCACGCCCTCGGCGGGACCGTGGTGATGGCGCAGAAGTTCGACGCCGAGGCCGCGCTGGCGCACATCGCGCACCACCGGGTGACCCACGGCCAGTTCGTCCCGACGATGTTCGTCCGGATGCTCAAGCTTCCCGACGCCGTCCGGACGTCCTACGACGTCTCCTCGCTGCGGGTGGCCGTGCACGCCGCCGCGCCGTGCCCGGTCGACGTCAAGCAGAAGATGATCGACTGGTGGGGCCCGGTCCTGTACGAGTACTACTCCTCGACCGAGGGCAACGGTGTCACCTTCATCGACCCGGCGGCGTGGGCGGACAAGCCCGGCTCGGTCGGCAAGGCAGGCCTCGGCGTCATCCACGTCTGCGACGACGACGGCCGCGAGCTGCCGACCGGCGAGGTCGGCACCGTCTACTTCGAGCGCGACGTACCGCCGTTCGAGTACCACAACGACCCGGAGAAGACCCGTGCCGGCCGCCACCCCGAGCACGACAACTGGTCCACCACCGGCGACGTCGGCTACCTCGACCCCGACGGCTTCCTGTTCCTCACCGACCGCAAGGCATTCATGATCATCTCCGGCGGGGTGAACATCTACCCGCAGGAGGTCGAGGACGTCCTCACCCTGCACCCCAAGGTCTACGACGTGGCCGTCATCGGCGTGCCGGACCCGGAGATGGGCGAGCAGGTCAAGGCGGTCGTGCAGACCCCCGACGGCGTCGAGGGCTCGCCCGAGCTGGCGGCCGAGCTCCTCGAGTTCGTCCGCGAGCGGATCGCCCGCTACAAGGCCCCGCGCAGCGTGGACTTCACCGACCAGCTGCCCCGCAGCGCCACCGGCAAGCTCGTCAAGGGCGAGCTGCGCGCGCGGTACGCGGAGCCGGCCACCGCCTGACGGCCCACGGCGGTCACTCCCCGGGCAGCCGGTCACACACCGTGCCTCCGTAGGGAGTACGGAACCACCCCCCGGGAGCGATGTGACCCCCCTCGCTCCCCGGCCACCATCTGGTCCGACGGCAGCGCCCGGCCCCCGGACGTCTGCCCCTGCACTCAACGAGGAGATCACCATGGGCTTCTTCGCCGACAGCAACGAGGTCGACACCTACATCGGCGGCGTCTTCCGCGCGGCCAACGACCACCCCGAGTCCGGCCCGAAGATGCGTGCCGCCGGCATCAACCTCCGCGTGCTCTACACCGACCCGGACACCGAGATGTGGGTCAAGATGCGTGAGCCGGCGATGGAGGTCCACACCGGCGCCGACGACGACAAGGCCGACATCACCCTGATGATGCGCGCCGACACCGGCGACAAGTTCTGGCGCGGCGAGTACAACCTCGCCGTCGGTCTCGCCAAGGGCGAGGTCAAGGCCAAGGGCCCGGTCAACAAGATCCTGAAGCTGGTCCCGCTGACCAAGCCGATGTTCCCGATGTACCGCGAGCTGGTCGCCGAGAAGGACGCGACCGCGAACGCCTGACCGCCCCGTCCCAGAGCAGAGGAAGGACGCCGATCCGATGGCGACCATGAAGGCGGTCGTGCTCCGCGAGCCGCACAAGATCGAGGTCATGGAGGTCCCCAAGCCGGAGATCACCGACCCCGGTGACGTCCTGTTGCGGGTCGACCTCACGGCGATCTGCGGGACCGACCTGCACCCCTACGAGGGGCGCATCGTGATCGAGGACGACGTGGTGCTCGGCCACGAGTTCCTCGGCACCGTCGAGGCCGTCGGATCCGCGGTCAACCTCGTCTCCGAGGGCGACCGCGCCGTCGCCTCCTGCGTCGTGAGCTGCGGCAACTGCTACAACTGCCGCCGCAACCGGCCGGGCCAGTGCTTCGGCACGATGATCTTCGGGCTCGGGGTGACCTTCGGCAGCCTGTCCGGCGGCCAGGCCGAGTACGTGATCGTGCCGAACGCCGACCGCACGCTGCGCAAGCTCTCCGACGAGGGCAAGGGCAACGACGAGGACAAGCTGTTCGTCGGCGACATCATGGCGACCGGCTACGAGGCCGTCCGCAAGTTCATCCAGCCCGGCGACACCGTCGCCGTGGTCGGGGCCGGCCCGGTCGGGCTGTGCGCCGCGATGTCGGCGAACGTGCTCGGCGCCGCGCAGACGATCGTGGTGGACAAGGTCCCGGCCCGCCTCAAGGAGGCGGAGGCCATCGGTGCCGTCCCGGTGAACGCCGACGAGACCGACCCGGCCGACGCCGTGCAGGACCTCACCGACTGGCGGGGCGCCGACGTCGTGGTCGACGCCGTCGGGCACCCGTCGGCGCTGCTGTCGGCCTGCACCCTGGTCCGCTCCGGTGGCGCGATCTCGATCCCCGGTGTGTACACCGAGGACAGCATCGAGCTGCCCTTCGGCGACCTGTACCTGAAGGGCGTCACCATTGCCCAGGGCGTCGCGAACATCACGAACTACATGGACGAGACGCTGGCGCTCATCGCGGCGGGCAAGCTCGACCCGAGCCGGTTCATCTCGCACCGCATGCCGATGTCGCAGGCGACCGAGGCGTACCGGATGTTCGAGGAGCGCGAAGCCACCAAGATCGTCCTGGACCCGACCGCATGACCGCCGGGACGACCGTCCGCCACTTCCCGATGCGGATCGGTGGCAAGGACGTGGACTCGAACGACCGCCTCGAGATCCGTGACCCGCAGAACGGTGAGCTGGTCGCCACCGCCGCCTCCGGTGGCGCGTCGGCGATCGACGCGGCCGTCGACGCGGCCCAGGCCGCCTTCGACGACGGCGGCTGGTCGCGAGCCACCCCGGCGCACCGCGCCTCGGTGATGCGCGCGATCGCCGACCGGCTCGGCGAGCGGCTCGACGAGATGGTCGAGCTGGAGATCATGGCCAACGGCGCCACCGTGCGTCAGGCCACCGGCTTCCACGTCGGCTACTGCGCCCCGCACCTGGAGTACTTCGCCGGCCTGGCGGAGCGCTACGAGTTCGAGACGCCCATGCCGCGGGCCACGTTCCCGGTGCTCGGCCAGTCGACGCTCCGCAAGGAGCCGATCGGCGTGGTCGGCGCGATCGCACCGTGGAACTTCCCGCTGCTGCTGAGCCTGTGGAAGTTCGCCCCAGCCCTGGCCGTCGGCAACTCGGTGATCCTCAAGCCGGACGAGAAGACCCCGCTGTCGGCGCTGGAGTTCGCGGCCATCGCCGAGGAGTGCGGGCTGCCGCCGGGTGTGTTCAACGTCGTCCCGGGCCCCGGCCCGGACGCCGGCGCGCGCCTGGCCAGCCACCCGGGCGTCGGCAAGATCGGCTTCACCGGATCCACCGACGTCGGACGCGAGATCATGCGCCTGGCCTCGGGCACGGTCAAGGCCGTGACCCTGGAGCTCGGCGGCAAGTCGCCGGCGCTGGTCCTCGACGACGCCGACCTCGACATCGCCGTCGACGGGGTGCTGTACGGCTGCATGCTGTACTCCGGTCAGGTCTGCGAGTCGATGACCCGGCTGCTGCTGCCGGACTCGCTGCACGACGAGTTCGTGGAGCGCATGGTCGCCCGCGCGTCCACCATCCGGCTCGGGGACACCCGGGACTGGGAGACCGACATGGGCCCGGTCGTCTCGGCGAAGCAGAAGGACCGGATCCTCGAGCTGATCCGGTCCGGCAAGGACGAGGGCGCCACCGCCGTCCTGGGCGGCGACGAGGCCCACGTCGAGGGCTACGAGGGGGGTCACTGGATCCAGCCGACCATCTTCACCGGCGTCCGCAACGACATGCGGATCGCCCGCGAGGAGATCTTCGGTCCGGTGCTGTCGGTCATCCGCTACGGCTCGGAGGCCGAGGGCGTCGCCCTGGCCAACGACACGCAGTACGGGCTGGCGTCGTCGGTGTGGAGCCGGGACAACTCCCGGGCCCTGGACGTCGCCGAGAAGATCAAGGCCGGCTCGGTCTGGATCAACGACGCGCACCAGATCAACTGCGAGGTGCCGTTCGGCGGGTACAAGCAGTCCGGCGTCGGCCGTGAGCTCGGCCCACGCGCGCTGGCCCCCTACGTCGAGGAGAAGAACGTCCACCTCGACCTGTCCGGCACCCGCGAGGCGCGTCCGTACGACGTCCTGCTGAGCCACGCCGACGACTGAGGCCTGCCCCGCCATCGGCCCCGTCCCCCGGTACCCCCTCACCGGGGGACGGGGCCGCCTCTCCCGATGGGGGTACGACCTCCCCCTCCCGGGGAGACGACCGTCCCCACGTCTCTCCGCACACTCGTCAGTGACCCCGTGTCACCAGCTTTCCGCCCGCGGAGCACCCCGCCGGGCTCGGAGGAGATCCGATGACCGCCACCTTCGACGCCACCGACTTCGAGTCGGAGATGTACGACCCGGATGCCGTGGACATGATCCCGGCCACCAGCGAGGGCAAGCCCGAGCACTACCCGATCGACATCTCCACCAAGGCGTTCTGGAACCAGACCTCGGAGCAGCGTGAGGAGACCTTCAAGGTCCTGCGCCGCGAGCAGCCGGTCTCCTGGCAGCGTCCGGTCGACGACGCCGTCACCCCCGACCCCGACGACCCCGGCTACTGGGCGGTGGTCAGCCACGCCGACATCGTCACGGTCAGCCGGGACAACGACACCTACATCTCCGGGCAGGGTGTGCTGTTCGACCTGCTCCCGCCGATCTTCCTCGAGCTGACCCAGTCCTTCCTCGCGATGGACAACCCCAAGCACGACCGGCTCCGCAAGCTCGTCGCCTCGGCGTTCACGCCCAAGCAGATCAAGCTGATCGACGACCGGATCGCGCTGGCCGCGAAGGAGATCATCGACGACGTCGTCGCCGAGCCCTCCGGCGAGATCGACTTCGTCCAGCGGGTCGCGAAGGTGCTCCCCACCCGCATCTTCTGCGACATCATGGGCGTCCCCGAGCACCTGCGCGAGGCCACTGAGCGCAACGCCGCCGACATCGTCGCCTGGGCCGACGACGAGGTCCTCGCCGGCCGCGCCGCCGACGAGGTGCAGGTGCAGGCCGCGACGAACCTGCACGACATCGCCGCCGAGCTCATCGAGCTGAAGACCGCGGAGCCGTCCGACGACCTGATCACCTCGCTGATCAACGCCGAGGTCGACGGCCAGAAGCTCGACGAGTTCGAGATCGGCTCGTTCTTCGTGCTCATGGCGGTCGCCGGCACCGACACCACCCGGCACACCTCGGCGTTCACCGTCCGCGCCTTCACCCACTTCCCCGAGCAGAAGCAGTGGCTCATGGAGGACTTCGACGGCCGGATCAACAACGCGATCGAGGAGTTCGTCCGGTACGCCTGCCCGGTCATGACCTTCCGCCGCACCGCGGTCGTCGAGACCGAGCTGGGCGGCAAGAAGATCGTCCCCGGCGACAAGGTCGTCATGTTCTACCCGTCGGGCTGCATGGACGAGAAGGTCTTCGACGACCCGGAGAAGTTCGACCTGTCCCGGGAGAACGCGAAGGCGCACCCCGGCTTCGGCGGCGGCGGCGTGCACTTCTGCCTCGGCAACCAGCTCGCGAAGTCCATGCTCAAGGCGCTGTTCCGCGAGCTGCTGTTCCGCATCCCGCAGTTCGAGGTCGGCGAGCCCGAGCTGCTGGGCACCAACTTCATGCGCGGGGTGAAGCGCATGCCGTTCCGATTCTCCCTGGAGAAGTGATGGGTCTGCGTATCGAGCTCGACGAGGGCAAGTGCAGCGGCCTGGGCCTGTGCGAGGCCGAGGCGCCGGAGCTCTTCGAGGTCCGCGACGACGGTTCGCTCGCGGTGCTGGACGCCACCCCGGCCGAGGAGCACCGGGCGGCCTGCGAGGCGGCGATCGCCTCCTGTCCGACCGAAGCACTGCGCCTCGTCGAGAGCTGACCGCACGCACCCCCTCACCGCGGGGACGCCGGGAGACCGCCACTCCCGGCGTCCCCACTCCCTTCTCCGGAGGAGCACACCGTGGAGCACCTCGTCGTCGTCGGTGCGTCGCTGGCCGGCATCCGGGCCGTCGAGGCGGCGCGCAAGGCCGGCCACCAGGGCGCCGTGACCCTCGTCGGGGCCGAGCGGCACCTGCCCTACGACTGCCCGCCGTTGTCGAAGGCCTTCCTCGACGACACCGGCGAGGAGCCGGCCGACCCGCGGTTCCGGACCGAGGAGCACCTGCGCCACGAGCTGGGGGGGGGGGAGCTGCGCCTCGGCGTCCCGGCGACCTCGCTGGACACCGCGTCGAGGCTGGTCGGGCTCGGCAACGGCTCCGAGCTGGGCTACGACGCTCTGGTCGTCGCGACCGGCGGGGCGGCGCGGACGCTGCCCGGCACCGAGGACCTCTCCGGGGTGCACGCACTGCGGACCTGGGACGACGCGCTCGCCGTCCGCTCCGCGCTGGACGCGGGTGCCCGCACCGTCGTCATCGGTGCGGGGTTCATCGGCTCGGAGGTCGCGAGCTCGGCGCGCAAGCGCGGCCTGCCCGCGACGATCGTGGAGACCCTGCCGGTCCCGCTGGTGCGTTCGGTCGGCGAGGACATGGGCAAGGCCTGCGCCGACCTGCACCGCGCGCACGGCACCGACCTGCGCTGCGGAGAGACCGTCGACGGGCTGGAGTCCTCCGGCGGCGCGGTCACCGGGGTCCGCCTGGGGTCGGGCGAGATCGTCCCGGCGGACCTGGTCGTCGTCGGGATCGGGGTGTCCCCGTGCACCGGCTGGCTGGAGGGCTCGGGCGTCGAGCTGCACGAACGCGACCGCGGCGTGGTCGCCGACGCCACGCTGCGTGCCGCCGACGGGGTGTACGCCGCGGGCGACGTGGTGCACTTCCCGAACCACCTGTTCGACGGCGAGGTCATGCGGCTGGAGCACTGGACCACCGCCGCCGAGCAGGGCGCGGTGGCCGCCAGGAACGCGCTGGACCCGGCGAACGCCACCGAGCTCGGCACCGTTCCGTACTTCTGGTCGGACTGGTACTCCAGCCGGATCCAGTTCGTCGGCCGGCCCGCGGCCGACGAGATCCGGGTGGTGTCCTCCGAGCAGGGTGACGACCGCTTCCTCGCGCTCTACCGGCGCGGCGACCGGCTGGTCGGGACGATCACGATCGACCGGCCCACCCAGATCATGAAGTACAAGCGGCTGATCTCGAAGCGGGCGAGCTGGGCCGAGGCGCTGCAGTTCGCCGGGGTGGGCTAACCGTTCCGCTGGCCGTGCTGACCCGAGGCGTCCGCGGCATCGCCGTCGTCGACCTCGAGCATCCGGCGGGCCAGGCGCTTCCAGCTCGCGAGGTGCGGCTCGGTCTCGTGGTCGCGGGGGTTGATGGCGTAGGTCATCGCGACCCCGCGCATGCTGGTGAACAGCAGCTCGCGGCACTCGTCGAAGGCCGGGTGGCTGGACAGCGCGGGGCCGAACAGGGTGGCGACCACGTGGGCCACCGCGGTGCCGAGGCGCCGCTCCGCGGGGAGCAGCTCGGCACGGATGTCGTCGTTGGTGCGGGCCGCGACCCACAGCTCCATCGACGCCCAGAAGTACGGCTGCATGAACGTGCCCCACAGCAGCTCCACGGCCCGCTCACAGCGGGCGGTGCCGGTGGTCCCCCCGTACTCCGAGTCCACCACCCACTGCTCCATGTCGGCGATCCGCTCGGCGGCCAGGTGCTGCGCGGCCGCGATGAGCAGCGACTCGCGGCTCGGGAAGTGGTGCAGCAGCCGCCCGCGCGACACCCCCGCACGCCGCTGCACGGTCACGGTCGTCGAGTGCGCGTGGCCGTGCTCGTACAGCTCGTCGAGGGCGGCCGCGAGGATGATGGCCCGGCTGCTGGCCCGGCGTTCGTCCTGCGTGCGGCGGGGGCGGGGCGAATGCGGTCCGCCCGCGGGGGAAGCCATGCCGGGGAGGGTAGCCCTCGGCGGCGTGACGGACGGCCGTACGTGCTGCTCCACCCGCCCCCGGGGTTCGTCGTCCGAGGGGGTGTCGATGATCGACGACGACACTCGTCCGCTCACATCGTGGGACGGGACGTAACACTCTCGGGTATCCGCTTCGATCACCAGAGTGACGTCGGACGTGAGGCGGGTGGATGGACAGCACCGGACCGTACGGGCGGTACTACGCGGAGCGCGCCGCGGCGGGTCAGCGCACCGTGCTGTGGCCGTGGCTGCTGCTGGCGCTGGTCGTACCGGTGGTGCTGCTGGGCGGCGCGTTCGTGAACGGCGACGACCGTGCCGAGGCGACCACCGTCCACCAGGCCGCGCCCGTCCCGGCGCGGGAGGCGACCGAGGGCGTGTACCGGGCCGGTCTCGACCTCGCACCGGGCACCTGGGCCACCGACGGTCCGACCCCGGGCCGGGAGTGCGGCTACACGCGCACCGGCGTGGACGGCACCGAGGTGTCCCGCGGGGTCCTGCACGGTCCGGCCGCCGCCCGGATCCTCGACGGCGAGTCGGTCGTCCTGACCGGCTCCTGCACCTGGTCGCTCCGCTGACCCGTCGGTCGGGATCGCCCGTCCGCGTGCCCGGTCCGTACATTCAGCGGGGTGCGTGACGCCGAGTCGGGACCGGTCCCCGGACCTGCCGTGCTCCGTCGCGAGCCGGGGCGGCTGCTCTGGGAGCAGCTGCTCGAGGACCTGCGCCGCCGCCTGGACTCCGACGCGTTCGCCCACGGCTTCCCCGGCGAGCTCGCCCTGGGCCGGGAGTACGGCGTCAGCAGGCACACCGTCCGCCAGGCGGTGAAGGTGCTGCGCGACGAGGGCCGCGTCGTCGGGACGCGGGGCCGGCCGTCGCGGCAGGCGGCGCCGGTCGAGACCGCCCAGCGCCTGGGCGCGCTGTACAGCATCCACGAGTCCGTCCGGGCCATGGGCCTGGAGCAGCGCAGCGTCGTGCGCTCGCTGGACGTCCGCGCCGACGGCGTGGTCGCGGCGCGGCTCGGTCTGGAGGAGTCGACACCGCTGGTGCACCTGGAACGGCTGCGGCTGGCCGGTGGGGAGCCGCTCGCGCTGGACCGGGTGTGGCTCCCGCACGACCTGGCCGCGCCGCTGCTGCACGCCGACTTCACCGGGGTCGCCCTCTACCAGCGCTACGCCGAGCTGTGCGGCGTGGTGCTCACCGGCGGCCACGAGACCATCGCGCCGATCCTGCCCACCCCCGCCGAACACCGGCTGCTGGGCGGGAGCCCGTCGACCGCCGCGTTCTCGGTGTCCCGGCTCGGCAGCGCGAAGGGGCGCCCGGTCGAGTGGCGCCGCACGCTGGTGCGCGGGGACCGCTTCGTGCTGCGGGCCGACTTCTCCACCCGCGACGGCTACCAGCTCGACTTGCTCAAGGACCCCGACCGCAGCGACCCGCGTCGCTGAACGCCCCTATGCGGGGCGAGCAGGTTCGGAGCGGGCGAGCGCACCGTGCACGGTCCGGGCCCCGACGAGGAGCCAGGCCGCCACCAGCAGCACGTACAGCGCTGTCGCGACGACGGCGAGCGCCGGCGTTTCCAGCCGTTCCACCAGCAGGTTCGTGCCGGTCACGCAGGTCCCCAGCGGGAAGGTGAAGCTCCACCAGGTCAGCGTGAACGGCAGTCCCCGCCGGATGGTCCGCAGGGTCACTGCGGCCGCGAGCGCCAGCCACAGCATCGCGAACCCCCACACCGGGACTCCGTAGACCACCGCGATCACCGCCGCGGCGCCCGCGTACGGCTCCGGCACGCTGCCGGGCGCGGCGTTCGCCAGGAGCCCGGCCGCGGTGACCGACTGGCCGAGCGGGCCGAGCACGATCCACAGGGTGGGGACGGCCGCCGCCGGTCCGGTCCCGTGCACGACGAGCCGGTGCCAGATCTGCGGGAGCAGGGCCAGCGTCGCGAACAGGCTCATCCCGAACAGCGCGACGCAGGCGAGCAGCAGCGTGGTGCGGCCCTGGCCCGGCGCCAGGTGCACGACGAGCAGCGCCCCGTCCGCGGCCGACACCATCGGCGGCACCACCGGCAGCAGCCACGCGGGGGACACCGCGTCCGGCCCGACCGTGTGCCGGGTGATCATCAGATACGGCACGCCGACCGCGGTGACCAGCCCGAACACCGTCCCGACGAGCCACAGCACCGCGCTCGTCGCGAGCGCGGCCGGAGCGCCGAGCACGGCAGGGCCGAACTGGACCGCGCCGGCGCCGACCGTCATGAAGGCCATCGCGACCGCGCCGTAGGACTGCACGGCCACCGGGTCCGCGGCGTGCGCGCGGGCCCGCTCGGGGGAGCGCACCCGGTGCGCCACCGCCGCGGCCACGAGCACCACCAGCAGTGCCGAGGCCAGGCCCCACACCCCGGTCGCCCACGCGGTCAGCAGCGGGGAGCGGAACGGCAGCGTCGCGGCGGCCCCGCCGACGATCCCGGTGCCCATCACCGCGGCGAACCAGTTCGGCCCGAACGAGCGGACCGCGTCGCCAGGGGTGTCGAGCCCGCGCAGCAGCCCGAGGCGGACGAACGCGTGCGGCGGAGCGGCCGCGGCCGGGGGACGGAGGTGCGTGGTCATGTCCCCACGGTCGGCCGGTCGGTGACCGGGCGGTACCCGTCGCGGCGTTGCGGAGTCACAATCAGAGGTTGTGACCCTGTCCCCGCGCGTCGCCGACCTCGTGCCCTACGACCTGCTGGTCTCGGTCGCCACCCTGGGGAGCATGGGCAGGGCCGCCGCGGCCCACGGCATCTCCCAGGCCGCGGTCAGCGCCCGGGTCAGGACACTCGAGGCCGCACTCGGGCTGACCCTGCTGGAGCGGTCGCCGCGCGGTACCCGGCTCACACCGGACGGGGCGCTCGTCGTCGAACGGGCGCGGGCCGTGCTGGACGCCGCGCACGCCCTGGACGAGGGCGTCGCCGCGCTGCGCACCGACCGGGCGGCCCGGCTGCGGGTGGCCGCCAGCTTCACCGTCGCGGAGTACCTGCTGCCCCGCTGGCTGGTCGCGCTGCGCGCCGAGCTGCCCGGCACCGCGGTCACGCTGACCTCGCACAACACCGCCGAGGTGGTCGACGACGTCCGCTCCGGCGACGCCGACCTCGGGTTCGTCGAGGGCCCGGACCTGCCCGCCGACCTCGACGGCCAGGTCGTCGGGCGGGACCGGCTGGTGCTCGTCGTCGCGCCGGACCACCCGTGGGCCCGGCGCCGCGCGGTGGACGCGTCGCGGCTCGCGACGACGCCGCTGGTGGCCCGCGAGCCCGGCTCGGGCACCCGGGAGTTCCTGGAGCGCGCCCTCGGGGACGTCGCGCCGCCGGTGCTGGAGCTCGGCTCGACGACGGCGATCAAGAACGCGGTCGCGGGCGGCGCGGGCCCGGCGGTGATCAGCGGTCTGGCGGTGGCGGCCGAGGTGGCGGCCGGAACGCTGCGGACGGTCCCGGTGCGCGGCGCCGACCTGCAGCGACGCCTGCGCGCCGCCTGGCGGCGGGGCCGCGCGCCGTCCGGGCCCGCGCTGGTCCTGGTGCGGCTCGCGGCTCACCGATGACCGGTTCCGGGGCACCGCAGGTTCCCGGCCGCGCCGGACGGGCGCCGCGGACGGGACCGTCGAGGTGCAGGCTCAGCAGGCAGCCAGGGCCGTGTCGAGGTCCGGGTACCAGGTGATGACCTGGTCCAGCCCGGTCATCCGCACCGGTCGGATCACCGCCCGGTTGTCCGGGCCGGTGACCCCGTCCAGGCGGACCCCGGCCTCGCCGGCCGCCCGCGAGGACCGGACCACCGCCGTCAGACCGTGCGACCCGAGGAACCCGACGCCGGACAGGTCCAGCAGGGCCCGCGCCGGTCGCGTCTGGTGGAGCATCTCCGACATCCGCACCCGGATCGCCTCGGCCTCGGCGAGGTCGACCTCGCCGATCACCTCGAGGACGGTCACCCCGGGCGCCGGGGTGTGCTCGCGCAGGCTCACCCGGGAGTGCGGTTCCGGCCAGCTGCCCGTGTGGCCGAGCCGCCGGCGGTCGGGCTCGGCCGCCGTCACGACGGCCGCCCGACGCCGGGCACCCCTGGCCGGCGACCCCGCCTGCCCGATGGGGCGGGGCCGCGTGTCCGGGGACGTGCGGCCGAGTTTCCGATGGGCTCACCGTACCGGGCCCGGGTCGGTTGTCCACCGGTCGACCTGCAGGATCCCGGCCCGAGGGACAGTCTTCACCGGGTGACCACCTCCGCATCACCGCGGCCGGAGGACCCGGCCGGCGACGGGGCCGTGACCGTCGTGCGGCGCGGGCCGGCGGGCGCCGGCACACCCGCCGGGACGATCGTCCGGCCGCCGCAGGAGTGATCCGCCGCCCGCCGGGAATCCCGTCGGGGCACACCCGAGGAGAGGACACCCGTCGTGCAGATCGGCTTCAAGCTCTTCGCCGAGGCCTACACACCGCAGGAGATGGTCCGTCAGGCCGTCCGTGCCGAGGAGGCCGGTTTCGACTTCGTCGAGATCTCCGACCACTACCACCCGTGGCTGGAGAGCCACGGCCACTCCGGGTTCGCCTGGTCGATCCTCGCCGCCATCGCGATGCGGACCGAGCGGATCGGCCTGGCCACCGGGGTGACCTGCCCGACGATCCGCTACCACCCGGCGATCATCGCCCAGGCCGCGGCGACGACCGCGCTGCTGTCCGAGGGCCGGTTCACCCTCGGCGTCGGCTCGGGCGAGCAGCTGTCCGAGCACGTCACCGGACATCCGTGGCCGGTCGTCGGCGTGCGGCACGTGATGCTCCGCGAGGCGCTGGAGATCATCCGGCTGCTGTGGACCGGTGGCTACCGGACCTACCGCGGCACCCACCTGTCCGTCGAGGACGCGCGGGTGTTCGACCTGCCGGAGACGCTGCCGGACATCGTCGTCGCCGCGGGTGGGCCGAAGGCGGCCCGGATCGCCGGTGAGCTGGGTGACGGCCTGTTCGCCACCGAGCCCCGCACCGACCTGATCGACGCCTACACCGCCGCAGGCGGCACCGGTTCCCGCTGGGCCGAGGTCCCGCTGGCCTACGCCGGAACCGTCGACGCGGCGCTGGAGTCGGCGCACCGGCTGTTCCGGTTCGGCCCGACCGGCTGGAAGATCCAGGCCGAGCTGCCCAACGTGCGCAACTTCGAGGCGGCGACGGCCTTCGTCCGTCAGGAGGACATGGCCGACGCGTTCGGAGCGGGCCCGGACGTCGAGGCCCACGTCGCGACGGTGCAGGGCTTCGCCGACGCGGGCTACGACCGGCTCGCGCTGATCAGCGCCGGACCGGACGTCGACGAGTTCTTCACCTTCTACGAGGAGCAGCTCGCCGGCCGCCTGCGCGACCTCGCCGGCCGGTGACCACGGATCGGGCACCGGACGGGTCGGCGTGCGACGTGTCCGGTGCCCGACCGTGACCACGGCCGGTCGGTCCTACGGTCCCGGTGACCGCGCCGCGGCAGGCACCGGGACGAGCGGGCCCCTCGTCAGCCGTCCAGCTTCGACGGGTCCAGGGTCGCCGTCTTCACCCCGAGGCTGCGGTTGAGCAGCAGGGTGATCCCGTAGAGGACCAGGCCGAGCAGGAGCAGCAGCCCGGCCAGCTCGTACTGGATCGCGTCCCGCCCGGAGAAGGGCAGGACCAGGTACAGGCTCGCGACCGCGCCGACGATCGGCAGTCCGGGCGGGGCCCGGAAGTGGTCCTCGGCGATCCGGTCGCGGCGCAGCACCAGCACCGCGATGTTGACGATCGTGAACACCGCGAGCAGCAGCAGCGACGTGGTGCCGCCGAGCGCGGAGACGACGTCGGAGTCCGAGTCGAGCGACACGTAGCTGATCAGGGCGAACGAGATCAGCGTCGTGAAGATGATCGACACCCACGGCGTGCGGCGGAACGGGTGCACCCTGGCCAGCGGCTTGGGCAGCACGGCCTGGTTGGCCATCCCGTAGAGCAGCCGCGATGCCATCAGCATGTTGATCAGGGCCGAGTTGGCGACGGCGAACATCGAGATGAACGGCAGCACGACGTCGGCCGGGATGCCGGGGGCGCCGGCGCGGACGACCTCGACCAGCGGCGTCTCGCTCGCGGCCAGCGGGCCGACCGGGACCAGCGCCACCGAGCAGATGGCGACGAGCACGTAGATGATCCCGGTGACGGTCAGGCCGGTGATCATGATCTTGGGGAAGATGCGGCGCGGCTCGTGGCACTCCTCGGCCATGTTCACCGAGTCCTCGAAGCCGACCATCGCGAAGAACGCGAGCGAGGTCGCCGAGGTGACGGCGAGGAACACCCCCTTGTCCTCCGGGGTGTCGAAGGCGACCACGCGCGACCAGTCGGCGTCGCCGCCGGCGATGGCGTAGATCCCGATCAGGATCACCAGGAGCAGGCCGGACAGCTCGACCAGGGTGAGCACCACGTTGAGCTTCACGCTCTCGCCGACGCCGCGGAAGTTCACCAGCGCGACCAGCAGCATGAAGCCGAGCGCGATCAGGACGATCCCGCCGTTGCCCAGGTCCAGCCCGAAGCCCTCGTTCAGGTTCGCCGCGAACGCCCGTGACGCCGTCGACGCCGAGGTGATCCCCGAGCTCATCACCACGAAGGTGACCATGAAGGTCAGGAAGTGGATGCCGAACGCCTTGTGCGTGTAGAGCGCCGCACCCGCCGCCTGCGGGTACTTGGTGACGAGCTCCAGGTAGGAGAACGCGGTGATCATGGCGACGGCGAAGGCGACCAGGAACGGCACCCACGCCGCCCCGCCGACCTCCTCGGCGACCTGACCGACCAGGGCGTAGATCCCGGTACCCAGGATGTCGCCGATGATGAACAGCAGCAGCAGCTTGGGCCCCATGACGCGCTTCAGCCCGGGACCGTCCTCCGCCACCTGCGTCGTGGCTTCCGCCATCGTGCCGTGCTCCCCTCCGCGGCGGCCCGGTGCCGCCCGCGACCGGGCCAGCCTGGTGGGGGGTTCGTGCCGTGTCGAGTCGAAAGGGCGGCGTGTTTCCTCCGGAACGAGTGTGTGTGCCGTCGGCCACCGGACGGCCACCCTCCGATGTCTGCTCGCGGGCCGTCGGGCGGCGCCCCGGAGAGGATCGGGCTCAGCCGCGGTGGCGGGGCCGGCGCGGAGTGTCCGGGTAGGGCTCGGGGTGGCCGTCGTCGACCGGGCCGGGCCGGGGTGCCGGCGGCGGAGGCAGCGGACGGCCCTGCGGCGAGCCGGGCGGCACCGGCGGCGCCGGCGCCGTTGGCTGCCCGACGGCACCGGGCGATGGCGCGAGGGTCCGCTCGCGGTCCCGCTCGGCCTGGTCGCGGAGCAGGTCGCGGATCTCCTTGAGCAGGTCCAGGTCGGTCTCGAGGGCCGGGTCCTCCGCGTCGCGCCTGCGGCGGTCCTGGAGCCACTTCATCGGGAAGACGACCAGGAAGTAGATGACCGCGGCGGTGATCAGGAAGGTGATGACGGCGTTGAGGAAGCTCGCGTAGTCGAGCTGCACCTCGTCGGTCAGCGGGATCGTGCCCGGGGGCACGGCGTTCTCCCCGCCGGAGAACAACCGGAGCAGCGGCTCCAGGAACGCCTTGGTGAAGGCGGTGACCACGGACGTGAACGCCGCACCGATGACGACGGCGACGGCCAGGTCGATCACGTTGCCGCGCAGCAGGAATTCCTTGAAGCCCTTCAGCACGCCGGAGCACTCCTCGGGGTCGGGGGCGGGGTGGGTCCGGCGCAGGAGGGTAACCGGACCGGGACCGCCGCGCCGGGCCTGCGGCTGCCCGGTGCCGCCCGGTGCAGCACCGGCCCGGGCGGTGGGGGTCAGGCGGTGGGGCCGGCCCCGGCGGCCGGAGCGTCCGTGCGGGAGGGGGCGTCCGGGACGCCCGGGCGGGCGGCGATGAGCCGGTCCAGGAAGTCCCCGGCCTCGCGGGCGGCGCGGTCCACGTCGCCGTCGGCGATGGCATCGACGATCCCGGTGTGCGAGATGTCGTCGTCGGTGCCCGCGGTGCCGGGCATCGTGGTCTTCACGCTGTCCGCGACCGCCTCCACCACGCCCCGGTAGAGCTCGACGAGCAGGCTGTTGCCCGCACAGCGGACGACGGCGACGTGGAAGTCGGTGTCGGCGCGCGCGGCGAGCTCCACGTCCGCGGTGTCCGGCTCCTCACCGCGACGGCCGCACTCCGCGACGGCGGCGACGGCCCGGTCGCGCTCGGCCAGCGCGGCCCGCAGGACGGTCAGGTCGGCGTCGGTCCGGCGGGCGGCCGCCATCCGGGCCGCCTCGACCTCCAGGGTGCGGCGGACCTCCAGCACCTCGCGCAGCTCCGGGCCGCACAGCGTGCGCAGCGCCCCGGACAGCTCGGTGGTGGCCCGCACGTAGGTGCCGTCGCCCTGGCGCACCTCCAGTAGACCGCCGTGGGAGAGGGCACGGACGGCCTCGCGGACGGTGTTCCGGCCGACCTCCAGCGACGAGGCCAGCTCCGACTCCGGCGGGATCCGGGCGCCGACCGGCCACTCACCGCCGGTGATGGCGGAACGGAGCTGGCCGATGACCTGGTCGACCAGGCCACCGCGGCGCGCTGTGACGAGAGGCACCGGAACAGCCTTCCATCCGAACATCCTACGTCTGTAACAATACTGTTTCGTGAGCATTGCTGAGCAGGAGACACGCGCGGAGGAGACCATCGCCACCGGACGGGCCGAGGACATCGGGCCGTCGCGCCGTGGTGCGCTCGTCGGGACCCCCCTGCTCGTCGTCGGGGTGGCGCTCGCCGCCGCGAACCTCCGCCCGGCCGTGACCTCGATGTCCTCGGTGCTCGGCGAGGTCCGCGACGGCCTCGGTGCCTCGGCGATCTGGGCCAGCGTGCTCACCGCCGTCCCCACCATCTGCTTCGGTCTCGCCGCGATCGCGGCCCCGCTGCTCGCCCGTCGCCTCGGCACGGCCCGCGCGATCGGCCTGGCGATGGCGGTCCTGACCGCGGGGCTCGTGCTGCGCGTCGTCGACGGCCCGTGGGTCGTGCTCGGCGGCACCTTCGTCGCCGCGGCGGGCATCGCGATCGGCAACGTGCTGATCCCGGTGGTGGTCAAGCAGTCCTTCCCGCACGCCGTCGGCCGGGTCACCGGCATCTACACCGCGGCGCTGGCCGCGGGTGGCGGGATCGGCGCGGCGTTCACCCCGCCGCTGGAGCCGCTGCTCGGCGGCTGGCGCGGCGCGGTCGGGGCGTGGGCGCTGCTGTCGCTGGCCGCACTCGTCGTGTGGGCCGCCGGGGCCCGGCACGGCGAGCCGGAGCCGGTCGTGCGCACCGCGGAGGCCGTGGAGCGACGCCCGATGGTGCGCCGCCCGCTGGCCTGGGTGGTCACCGCGTTCTTCGGGCTGCAGGCCTGCGTCGCCTACGTCGCGATGGGCTGGCTGTCGGAGCTGTTCGTCTCGGTCGGGGTGACCCGCACCGACGCCGGCCTGATGCTCGCCCTGATCAACCTCATCGGCATCCCGCTGAGCTTCATCATCCCGCCGATCGCGCTGAACCGGCCGTCGCAGTCGGGCTGGATCGTCGGGCTCGCCTGCTGCTCGCTGGCCGCCGTCGCCGGGCTCGCGATCGCCCCGGCCGCCGCGCCGTGGCTGTGGACGGTCCTGCTCGGCACCGGCATGGCGGTCTTCCCGCTGGGGCTCGGCGTGATCGCGCTGCGCACCCGCGAGTCCGCCGAGACCACCGACCTGTCGGCGATGGCGCAGGGCTTCGGCTACCTCATCGGCGCGGCGGGTCCGTTCCTGTTCGGGGTCCTGCACGGCGCCACCGGTTCCTGGACGCCGTCGCTGGTGCTGCTCGGCGTGGTGATCGTCGTCGAGATGGTGCTGGGCTGGGTCGCGGGACGCCCGCGACTCGTCTGAAGGCCGGCCGCGCGGCACCGTCGCGGTGATATATGAGAGCCCCCGGTGCCGCGTCCGGCGTCGTGGGCCCGGTGTACCGTCGTGGACGTCCGATCTCCCGGCGCATCCCCGCCCGGCGGCGGCCCGAGATCGGGGTCCTCGATCCGTCAGGGAGTACTCGTGACCGACACCGCCCTTCCCCCGGCCGGGGACACGGCGCGGCTGGTCGACCAGACCGGCCCGTACTTCGGCCGCTTCGGCGGCCGCTACGTCCCGGAGGCGCTGGTCGCCGCGCTGGACGAGCTCGAGCAGGCCTACCACGCGGCGATGACCGACGAGGCCTTCCAGGCCGAGCTCGCCGAGCTGCACCGCACCTACTCGGGGCGGCCCAGCCTGCTCACCGAGGCGCCGCGGTTCGCTGCGCACGCGGGCGGTGCACGCATCCTGCTCAAGCGGGAGGACCTGAACCACACCGGCTCGCACAAGATCAACAACGTGCTGGGCCAGGCTCTTCTCACCAAGCGGATGGGCAAGACCCGGGTCATCGCGGAGACCGGCGCCGGGCAGCACGGTGCCGCCTCGGCCACCGCCGCGGCCCTGATGGGGCTGGAGTGCGTCGTCTACATGGGCGAGGTCGACACCGAGCGCCAGGCGCTCAACGTCGCCCGGATGCGCATGCTCGGCGCCGAGGTCCGCCCGGTCACCTCGGGCACGCGCACCCTCAAGGACGCGATGAACGAGGCGATGCGCGACTGGGTCACCAACGTGGCCGACACGCACTACCTCATCGGCTCGGTCGCCGGGCCGCACCCGTTCCCGGCGATGGTGCGCGACTTCCAGCGGATCATCGGGGTCGAGGCCCGCCAGCAGGTCCAGGACCTGACCGGTGCGCTGCCCGACCTGGTGTGCGCCTGTGTCGGCGGCGGCTCCAACGCGATGGGCATCTTCCACGCCTTCCTCGACGACACCTCGGTCGAGCTGGTCGGCTTCGAGGCCGGCGGCGACGGCGTCGACACCCCGCGGCACGCGTCGTCGATCGGCGGCGGCGACGTCGGGGTCCTGCACGGCTCGCGCAGCTTCATCCTCCAGGACGAGGACGGCCAGACCCGCGACTCGCACTCCATCTCCGCCGGTCTGGACTACCCGGGCGTCGGCCCGGAGCACTCCTGGCTGCACGACATGAAGCGCGCCCGCTACGAGTCGGTCACCGACGCCGAGGCGATGGACGCCTTCCGCCTGCTCTGCCGCACCGAGGGCATCATCCCGGCCATCGAGAGCGCGCACGCGCTGGCCGGTGCGCTGCGCGAGGCGAAGCGCCTGGGCGAGGGCAAGGTCGTGCTGGTCAACCTGTCCGGCCGTGGCGACAAGGACGTCGACACCGCGGCGAAGTACTTCCAGCTCATCGACGACGAGGGCAACGCCGTGACGGACGGAGCGGTCTGATGGCCAGCGTGCAGCAGCGGATCGAGGCGGTCCGGGCCGAGGGCCGCGCCGCACTGGTCGGGTACCTGCCGGTCGGCTTCCCGACCGTCGAGGGCTCGGTCGAGGCGATGCGGGCGATGGTCGCGGGCGGCGTCGACGTCGTCGAGGTCGGACTGCCCTACTCCGACCCGCTGATGGACGGCCCGGTCATCCAGCGCGCCACCCAGCAGGCGCTGGACAACGGCGCCCGCTCCCGCGACGCGTTCACCGCCGTCCGCGGGGTCGTCGACGCCGGCGCGCCGGCGCTGGTCATGAGCTACTGGAACCTCGTCGACCGCTACGGCATCGAGCGGTTCGCCGCCGACCTCGCCGAGGCGGGCGGCTCCGGTCTGATCACGCCCGACCTGCTGCCCGACGACTGCGACGAGTGGCTCGCCGCGTCGGAGAAGCACGACCTCGACCGGGTCTTCCTGGTCGCCCAGACCACCACCCCCGAGCGGATGCGGATGACCGTCGGCGCGAGCCGTGGCTTCCTCTACGCCGCGTCGCTGATGGGCGTCACCGGCGTCCGCTCGGTCGGCGTCGAGGCCCGTGACCTGGTCACCCGCGCGCGGGAGCACGCGACCCTGCCGGTGTGCGTCGGCCTGGGTGTGCGGACCGCGGAGCAGGCGGCCGACGTCGCCTCCTACGCCGACGGCGTCATCGTCGGCACGGCGTTCGTGCAGGCCTTGGAGTCCGGTGGGCCGTCCGCGGTCGAGTCGCTCGCCCGCGAGCTCGCCGAGGGCGTGCGCGCGGGGGAGCGCGTCTCCGCCTGACGGAGTCACCCGGCCGCGCCCCGGCCAGGGGCGCGGCCGTGCCGTCCGACCTGCCGTCCGACCGCGGCGCCACGAGGGTGTTCCGTGGTCGACCGCCGGGCTCGGGCCCGCCGCGGCCGGGCGCGGACGTGCCGCCGCCGTCGGCCCCGTCCTCGGCCCTGCGCGTGCCGTCGGAGGCCGATCGGACGGGACCAGCGGTGGTCGCGCGCGGTGAGCGTGAGGTCCCTGAGAGCGTGTTTGGAAATTCTAGTGGGTTGAGGGTGTCGTGTGTTTCTGCTGGCGGGTGGCGGGGTATCCACGGGCGATGCGGCGGGTGATGGTGTTGATCGCGGCCCAGCGGATCATGGCTTCGGATGTGGTGGGGTGGCGTTCGTAGTCTCGGGCCAGGCGTCGGTGTGCGGTGAGCCAGGCCAGGGTCCGTTCGACCACCCACCTTCGTGGGAGGACGGTGAATCCGCGCTGCTCGGGTGGCTTGCGGATGATCTCGATCGTTGTCTGCAGGATCGTGGCGGCCCAGTCGAGCAGTCGCCCGGCGAAGCCGGCGTCGGCGTAGACGAACCGCACCCTGGTGCGCAGGTAGAGGTTGAGCAGGATCGGCTTGGCGCCGTCGCGGTCCTGTACCGAGGCCGAGCACACCATCGTGGTCAGCAGCAGACCGAGGGTGTCGGTCACGATGAACCGTTTCCGTCCGCCTGTCTTCTTCCCGGCGTCGTAGCCGCGGGAGTCCTGGCCGACGGTGTCGGCGCCCTTGACCGACTGGGAATCGATGATCCCCGCACTCGGCTCCGGATCACGGCCCTCGGCGATACGTAACTGCCCCCGCACGACCGGGAGGATCTTCTCGGTGACCTTCTGCTGTTCCCACTGGTTGAAGTACCAGTAGACGGTCTGCCAGGGCGGGAAGTCCACCGGCAACGCCCGCCAGGCACACCCGGTCCGCACGACATACAAGATCGCGTCCAGCACGTCCCGACGAGCATGAGCAACAGGCCGCCCCCGCCGCGCGAGCGGCGGTAACAACGGCTCGATCACCACCCACTGGGCATCACTGGTGTCCGAGGGGTACCGGCGCGGTCGTTCCTGCATGCCGACCACGATGGAGCACCCCAGCCGTGTCGACCATCCCGACACACCCACCATTTCCAAACACGCTCTGAGCGCACCGAGCTACCTGCAGGCGGTGCTGTCGATCGCCTACCGCGACGAGCGCAACAGCGTCCCGCTCACCGTCGCCACCCCGGCCGGGCTGGTGTTCGGCAACGCCGTGCACCCCTCGGCCTGGCTGCGCGGCCTGGGGGACCAGCTGCGCCGGCTCACCGCCGACGATCCGGGCAACGAGTCCGCGGCGTCGATGGCCGACATGTTCGACGAGATGGTCGGCGGTCGCGGCGACGAGCGCCCCGGCCCGGACGTCCCGACGAAGGACATCCACTGGATCTACTTCACCGACGCACTCGTGGTCCCGACCGCGGCGGGCGGGCCGAACTACGGCGAACCCGCCTGCTGGCAGGTGGCACTGCGCGACGTCACCGGCTGGACGATCGGCCTGCCGCCCGCCTGACCACCACGTCCGATGAACACCCGAACACGTGATCGCAAACTCGCAGGATCCGGACCCCGCCACAGCCTCCCTTCGCAGGTCAGACGCTCTCTGCCCAGGTCAGCGGCCCATCGGCGGAGCGCAGGTGTGACGACGACCACCCGAATTCGTCCGTGAGGATGCGCCACCCCCGGGACTCCCATGTGTGTCGAGCGGATCGACAGGGCACCACCGGTGCGAACCGGCCCCCGATCCGGCCACTGTGAGGCCCGATACCGGGCCATGACCTGGAGGCACACATGAGCACCACCGAGACCAAGGCGACCAAGGCCCCGGCTGTCACCGGCACCCCGTCGGCCCTGCAGTCCGAGCACGGCAGCACCCGCATCGCCGAGACCGTCGTCTCGAAGATCGCCGGGCTGGCCGCCCGCGAGGTCAGTGGCATCTACGCCCTCGGCGGCGGCGCGGCCCGCGCGTTCGGCGCGCTGCGCGAGCGCATCCCGGGCGGCACCACCAACGCCTCGCAGGGCGTGTCGGTCGAGGTCGGCGAGAAGCAGGCCGCCGTCGACATCAACGTCGTCGTCGAGTACGGCGTCTCCATCGCCGACCTGGCGAAGGCCGTGCGCCGCAACGTCATCTCCGCCCTGGAGCGGATGACCGGGCTCGAGGTCGTCGAGGTCAACATCTCGGTCGACGACGTCCACCTGCCGTCCGAGGACGACGGCAAGGACGAGGAGCCGAAGAAGATCGAGTCCACCTCGCGGGTGGCGTGAGCGCCCGTACCGCCGCGGGCGGCGACGGGATCGTCGCCACGGGTGCGATCGACACCGACCGGATCGCCGACGCGGTGCTGGGCTGCCCCGGCGTCGCGCAGCTGCACGGCGGCCGGTTCGGTGAGGTCGCCACCTACCTGCCCGGACGCCGGGTGAGCGGCATCCGCGTGGACCCCACGGCCCCGGCCGTCGAGGTGCACGTGGTCGGTCGCTACCCGGCCTCCGTGGCCGAGATCGACCACCAGGTCCGCACCGCGCTGCTCCCGGTCGTCGGGGGCGCGCGGGTGGACGTGGTGGTCGGCGACTACGCCGGTCCCACCGAGCCGACGCCCGTCCGGCAGTCGGACTCGGCACCCGCCACCGGCGAGTTCCCGGTCCCTCCCGCGGCCACCCCCTGACCCGCCCGGACGCCCGTCCACATCCCCGGACGTCCGGTACCTCCTCGTCTCGAAGGACGTGACTGTGATGTCCCTGTCCACCAACACCCAGATCGGCCTGATCGCCGGTCTCCTCCTGGCCATCGCCGGCATCGTCGGCGGCTTCGGCGGGTTCGTCCTCGCCCTGATCCTCGGCGCGATCGGGCTCGGCGTCGGCCGCTGGCTCGACGGCGACCTCGACCTGTCCGAGCTCTCCGAGCGGTCGGGGCTGTCCGGACGCGGCCGCGACAAGGTCCGGTGAACCCGGTGAGCACCGTCGAGCCGACGGGGACGGCGACCGGGGACCCGGACACGATCCGGGCCACCCGTCTCCCCCCGCCCCCGCCGGACGACACCCCGACCCGCTCGATCGACACCGGCACGGGCTCCGCGGACGCCTCCGCCGGGACGGCCCCGGAGGACCGGGGCCGGGTTGATGTCGCCGACCAGGTCGTGCAGAAGATCGCGCTCGGCGCCCTGGAGGAGACCGAGGGCGTCGGCGGGAGCACCGGCACGGTCGGGCGGATGCTCGGCCGCGACGACGCCGACGGCCACCCGCGCGTCGAGGCCACCGTCTCCGGGCAGTGGGCTCGGATCGACGCGCGGATCTCCGTCGCCTACCCGTCCCCGGTCGCCGCGGTCTGCGACCGCGCCCGCGCGCACGTCGTGCGGCAGGTCGAGGCGCTGACCGGGCTGTCCGTCGCGCGGGTCGACGTCGTCGTCACCGCGCTCACCGTCCCGGGCGCCGCCCGCCCGGCCGGGAGGGAGCTCGAATGATCCGCCGCCCCCGCAAGTCCCTCGCCGCGGGCATCGTGGCGCTGGTCCTGCTCGCCCTCTGCGTCGTCGTCGCCGTCGCGGTCGTGCAGCTGCTCCTCGGGCAGCAGCCGATCGTCGACTTCGGCCTGCTGGGCTCCACCGTCGCCGGGTACACCGGCGCCGACGTGCCCGTGCTCGTCGCCTCCGGCGTCGTCGCGCTGGTCGGGTTGGTGCTCGTCGTGGTCGCGCTGCGGCCGGGCACGCCGACCGTGTTCCCGCTGGCCTCGGCGGACGGGGCCGAGAAGCTCGACTCCGGCATCACCCGGCGCAGCCTGAACCGGGCGCTGGCCGACGCCGCCACCGACGTCGACGGCATCACCAAGGCGTCGGTGAAGAACACCGGCCGCCGCGCCGCCGTCACCGCGCACGCCGCGTTCGGCGACCCCAGGGACCTGCGCGACCGGGTCCGCAGCGCGGTCGCGCAGCGGCTCGACGCCGTCGGACCGGCCCGCAGCCCGAAGGTCACGGTGTCCGTGACCGGCACGAAGCAGCAGGAGGCGTGATGGCCAGCGCGACCCCACCGTCCCGGCTCAACCGGACCCTGCTGTTCCTGATCGGGCTCGTCCTGCTCGCCGCGGGGGTGTTCGGGCTGCTGTTCGGCACCGGCGTCCTGCGCCAGGTGCTCCCCGGGATCGACCCGTCGGTCCCGCTGCTGCCCGCCGGTCTCACGCTGCCCGGGTGGGCGCCGTGGGTGACCCTCGCCGTCGCCGTCGTGGTCGGGCTGCTGGCCCTGCGCTGGCTGCTCGCCCAGGCTCGTCGCACGCCCCGCACCTCGGCATGGACGCTGCCGTCGGCGCAGGTCGCGGGCCGGGACGCCGGGACGACCCGGATCCACTCCGACCACGCAGCGGACGCCCTGGCCGCCGACATCGAGAGCTACGAGGGCGTCCAGCGCGCCGCCGCCGCACTCGTGGGCGACCGCCGTCGTCCGGAGATCCACCTGGACGTGACGGCGGACGACGGTGCCGACCTCGCCGCGCTGCGCACCCGGATCACCGACCACGCGCTGCCGCGGCTGCGGTCTGCACTGGACATCGAGTCCGGTCGCGCCGACCTGGTGTTGCGCCTGGCCGAGGAGAAGGCGCACTCGCGGGTGGGCTGAGCGACCGCACACCGACGACGACGGGGCCCCGGATCACCGGGGCCCCGTCGTCGTGTGCGGGTGGGTCAGCGGGACCGGTCGACGAACCCGGCGCCGGCGATCCGCAGGCCGCTGCCGCCCGCCATGCGGAGCAGCCCGGCCATGGCGATGACCAGACCGACCATCTCGAGGGTCTCCTCGGTGCCGGCCAGGACGTTGTAGGTGAAGGACTGCACGTCGCCGGTCTGCTCGAACAGCGCCCCACCGGCCGACTCCAGCCCGACCGCGCCGAGCAGGAACACCGCCGCCCCGGCGACGACGAGCCAGGCCCCCGGCCGGCGCAGCACCATCGGCAGGCACAGCACCGCGACCACCGCGACGAGCGCCACGGCCGGGATGATCCAGGCGTAGGTCAGGAAGCCGCTCGTGCCGAACGTGGTGTGGATGATCCAGCCGACCTGCTCGTGGTTCGCCGCGGTCTCGTCCATCGCGACGACCGCGCAGGACAGGCTGAGCAGGATCCAGCGCCACCGCTCGCGGCGCACCGAGTTCGCCGCGATCAGCGCGAGCAGCGCCGCGTTGGTCAGGTGCAGCGCCGAGCTGAACCAGGTCGAGATGTTCAGCTCGGTGCCCAGCCGGATCGGGGCCGGGATCTCGAAGCCGGGCCGCCCGATGCCGTAGACGGCGGCGCCGTAGTGGGCCAGCGCCAGCACGGCGACGATCGCGGCGGCGGTGCCGACGACCGGTCCGCGACGCACCAGCGCCAGGTGCGGTGCGCCGGGCGCGGCGGCCTGCGCCTGCGGTGACGGCTCCGCGGGGGCCGGGCTCGCGGCCCCGGAGGCCCCCGCGGGCCGCGGACCGGCCCCGGCGTCCTCGGTGACGCGCGGGATGACGACCGTGGCCGGGTCGTCGTCGGCGCTGTGCGCGCCGCCGCCCTGGGCGCTGCGGCCCCGGGCGAGATGGTCCTGGGCGGTCATGTCCCCTCCTCCTCACCGGCGGCCGGGCGGCATCAGCAGGCGACGTCGACTCCGACCGCAAGGTGGCTGGAAGGTAAACGAGCGTATGACCGCCGGGAAACGCCGGGTCAGCTCCAGGGGCGCGCGGAGCGGGTGCGCCAGTAGCTCTCGGCCGGTTCGGCCAGCGCGGCGAGCTCCTCGGCCACGTCCGCTGGCAGCGTGAGCTCCGCGCCCGCGAGGTTCGACGCGAGCTGGTCGGTCCCGACCGGGCCGAGCAGCACCCGCCACGCCCACGGGTTCGCCAGCGCCGCGGCGACGGCGATCCGGTCCAGCCCGATCCCGGTCCGCGCGGCCAGCGCCGCGGCCGCACGGGCCCCCTCGGTGCCGTCCTCACCGCCCGGGGCGAGCCTGCCGTTGGCGAAGACCTCCTTCAGGATCACCCGGGCTCCGGTGTCGGCGGCCTCGGCCAGCGCCGGACCCACCGAGGGTTCGAGCGGGTTCCAGGTGCTCTGGAACGAGGTGAACAGCGGCTCGCCGTCCACCCGGACCTCCAGCGCCCGGCGCACCGCGTCGGCCTGGGCGGGGCCGGAGGTGGAGATCCCGACCCGGATCCCCCGGTCGCGCAGGTGGGCCATCGCGCGGTGGACGCGCTCGTCGTCGAGGACGCCGGTGTCGAGCGTCGCGGAGTGCACGTGGTAGATCCCGAGGTGGTCGCCGAGCAGCTGGTGGCTCATCGCGTACTGCTCGGTGAAGGCGTCGAGCGAGTGGTCCTTGATCTCGTGGGTGTCGGCGTCGGTCCGCCACCCGCCCACGTAGCGGTAGCCCCACTTCGAGCCGATCTCGACGGGGTCCTCGCCGCCGGTCACCCCGGGCCGGTCGGCGAGCCAGCCGGCGAGGAACTCCTCGGCGCGGCCGTAGGAGCGGGCGACGTCGACGTAGCGGACGCCCGCAGCGTACGCGGCGTCGAGCAGGGCACGGGAAACGACATGGCAGCCGTGCTCTCCGACGTACTCGCCGACCTCCTCGGTCGACCGGTGCGCTACACGCAGACGGACCCGGAACTCGCCGGACGCGCGATGCTCGACCACGGCGCATCCCCCGGCATGGCACGTGCCATGGCCGACATGGCCACCGCGAAGAACGAGGGTCTCGACGAAGGCGTCACCCGCACTCCCGCCACGACCACCCCGACCACCTACCGCGACTGGTGCACCGAGAACCTCAGAGCGTGTTTGGAAATTCTAGTGGGTTGAGGGTGTCGTGTGTTTCTGCTGGCGGGTGGCGGGGTATCCACGGGCGATGCGGCGGGTGATGGTGTTGATCGCGGCCCAGCGGATCATGGCTTCGGATGTGGTGGGGTGGCGTTCGTAGTCTCGGGCCAGGCGTCGGTGTGCGGTGAGCCAGGCCAGGGTCCGTTCGACCACCCACCTTCGTGGGAGGACGGTGAATCCGCGCTGCTCGGGTGGCTTGCGGATGATCTCGATCGTTGTCTGCAGGATCGTGGCGGCCCAGTCGAGCAGTCGCCCGGCGAAGCCGGCGTCGGCGTAGACGAACCGCACCCTGGTGCGCAGGTAGAGGTTGAGCAGGATCGGCTTGGCGCCGTCGCGGTCCTGTACCGAGGCCGAGCACACCATCGTGGTCAGCAGCAGACCGAGGGTGTCGGTCACGATGAACCGTTTCCGTCCGCCTGTCTTCTTCCCGGCGTCGTAGCCGCGGGAGTCCTGGCCGACGGTGTCGGCGCCCTTGACCGACTGGGAATCGATGATCCCCGCACTCGGCTCCGGATCACGGCCCTCGGCGATACGTAACTGCCCCCGCACGACCGGGAGGATCTTCTCGGTGACCTTCTGCTGTTCCCACTGGTTGAAGTACCAGTAGACGGTCTGCCAGGGCGGGAAGTCCACCGGCAACGCCCGCCAGGCACACCCGGTCCGCACGACATACAAGATCGCGTCCAGCACGTCCCGACGAGCATGAGCAACAGGCCGCCCCCGCCGCGCGAGCGGCGGTAACAACGGCTCGATCACCACCCACTGGGCATCACTGGTGTCCGAGGGGTACCGGCGCGGTCGTTCCTGCATGCCGACCACGATGGAGCACCCCAGCCGTGTCGACCATCCCGACACACCCACCATTTCCAAACACGCTCTAAGAACGCAAAGGGGACTGCGGCCTACATTGCATGTGCAGCGTGTATTGCGGGCTGTGCCGCCACCGTCGACGGCTGTTGTACGAAGCCGATGACGGTCTGCATGCCCTGCAAGGCGGTACCGTGACTCAGCAGGTCGTCGGCTGCGGACGCAGGACCCGCGCGCAGTCGACCCGGCTCGCCCCGGCTGCGCCGACGCACTGGCCGCAGTGGACCGCAGCGGCACGTACGACTTCCGCCGAGCGGCGGTGAGCCACCAGCGGGTGTCCGATCTTTACCTCTTGAAACGCAGGGGGTAGACCGAGCGGGTGTCCGATACAACGACCAACCCTCAGCGCCGGGAGAGGACCTTTCTCGGCCATCCGGTCCAGCTCGCGACGCTCTTCGGCGTCGAGATGTTCGAGCGGTTCTCCTTCTACGGCATGCAGGCGATCCTGCTGTACTACATGTACTACGAGGTCACCGCCGGCGGCCTCGGCTACAACCAGGGAGTTGCGGCAGGAGTCGTCGGAGCCTACGGCGGGACCGTCTACCTCTCGACGATCCTCGCCGCATGGCTCGGCGATCGGCTGTTCGGCCCGGAGCAGGTTCTCTTCGGCAGCGCGGTGTCGGTTATGGCCGGGCACATCGCTCTGGCGCTCCTGCCAGGCGGTGTAGGCCTGGCCTGTGGTCTCGTGCTGGTTGCGCTCGGCAGCGGGGGAATCAAGGCCAACGCATCGACGATCGTCGCGATGCTCTACGGCGAGGGTGACGACCGCCGCGACGCCGGGTTCTCGATCTTCTATCTGGGCGTCAACATCGGCGCGTTGCTCGGACAGATTCTCACCCCGGTAGTGCAGAGCCGGACGGACAGCTTCCACATCGGATTCGGTCTCGCCGCGGTCGGCATGGCGATCGGTCTGGTCCAGTACGCGTTCTTCCGTCGGAGCCTTCCTGCAGCGGGCAAGGTTGCACCCAACCCACTTCCAGCCGCCCAGCGGACCCGTGCCGGGCTGATCGGTGTGGCCGTCGTCGTCGTGCTGCTGATTCTCACGGTCACCGGGGTGATCACGGCGGGGCGCCTGGGTTACATCGTCACCGGGGTCGTCGCGGTCGCCACGATCGCCTACTTCTCCGTCATGCTGACCAGCTCCAAGGTGAACCGGGTCGAGCGCCGCCGTGTGCTGGCCTTCTTGCCGATGTGGATCGCCAGCGCCGTCTTCTGGGCGATCTTCCAGCAGATCTTCACCGTGTTGACGATCTACGCGGACGAGCGCCTGAACCGCTCGGTACTCGGGTTGTTCGAGATCCCGGCCGGATCGGTCCAGGCGATCGAACCGCTGTTCGTCGTGCTGCTGGCCGGGGTGTTCGCCGCGGTGTGGACCAAGCTCGGCCCGCGTCAGCCGGCGTCGCCGGCGAAGATGGCGATCGGCACGATCATCATCGGTGTCGGCTTCCTGCTGTTCGTGCCGCTGGCAGGTACCGGAGCGAACGGCACCCCGATGCTGGCCGTCGCTGGGATCCTTCTGGTGTTCTGCATCGGCGAGCTCTTCACGTCGCCGGTCGGTCAGTCGCTGTCGACGAAGCTGGCCCCGGCGGCGTTCCGCACCCAGATGGTGGCCCTGTTCTTCCTGTCGGTCTCGATGGGGACGGTACTCGCCGGAGTCCTGGCAGACTTCTACAGCGAAGAGAACGAAGCCGCGTACTTCGGCATCACCGGGGCCGCTGCGATCGTCGTCGGCATCGTGGTGCTTGCGCTCGTGCCGAAGCTGAAGGTGCTGATGGAGGGCGTCCGCTAGACTCTGATCGAACACCGGTTCGATCCGTCCCCAGCTGTGCACAGTCCTGTGGACAACTCCGGTGGATCACCGACGACGGGTGCGCCGGACCGTCGGTGAGTCCATCGTGTCGCCGGCCATCTCCCGGGCGATCCGCACGACGTGCGCGCGGATGTCCGGGGGCTGGTCGGCGATCCGCAGCGCCAGCATCTCCAGCATCGAGGCCAGCCCGAACGCGATCTCGGGTCGGCTGAGCCCGGCGTAGTGCGCCTGCACGGCCTCGTGTCGCAGGGCCGCCGCGGCGGCGAGCACCGTCTCGCGGTCGGTGCGCAGGGCGGCCAGTCGCTGTCGTTCGTGGATGTTCATGCTCCCCCGGTCGTCGTCGCGGAGCCGTCGCGGACGACGGCCGGTCCGCACCCGGGGGAGCGGGCGCGGCGACCAGCGTGCCCCGCCCTCCCCGGCCGGCGCCAGGCGGGTCCCCGAGATGTCGCACACACGTTCGACTCAGAGCAGCAGCAGGGCCACGCCGAGTGTCGAGACCGCTCCCCGGAGGTGGTTCGCGGCGCTCCAGCGCGGGGCGAAGGCGACCCAGTCGCCGTCGCGTTCCAGGGCGTTGTTGAGCGGGATGTTCACCGCGGCGGTCACGACGAAGCCGGCCAGCACCGCGACCCCGCCGGCGATCCGCAGCGGCTGCCCGTCGAGCACACCGGCCACCGTCACCGCGCAGGCGAGCGGCGCTGTGCCGGCGAACAGCGTCCCGAACAGCGGATTCACGATCGCCCGGTTCACCCCGCGCATCACCGCGACCGTCTCCGCCGCGGGACGACGGCGCAGGGCGGGCAGCACCGCGACCGAGAACGCCAGGTAGATCCCGCCGAGCAGACCCGCCCCGGTGGCGGCGGCGTCGTCGAGGAACCCGGTCATCGCGTCACCCCCGCCGCCCACTGCTCGACGGTCAGCACGTCGTCGACGGCGCCCCGCGGCCCGTGCGCGCGGATCTCCCCGCGGTTGAACGCCCGGTTCATCGCGACGTGCAGCCGCGCCCCGTCCGCCGGCATCCCGGCTCCGCGCAGCAGCTGCTCCATCTCCTCGTCCGGGACGTGCACGTAGGTCAGGTCCGGCAGGCCCAGTGCGGGCCCGAGCGCGGCGACGACCTCGGGCGCCGTCCGGTCCGCCGCGCCCTGCACCTCGACGACCTCCGGCGCGTCCGGGGCGAGCAGCGCCGCGGCGGCGGCCCGTCCGACGTCGCGGGTGGCGACCATCGACAGCGCGACGTCGGGGTCCACGGAGTCCGCGTGCACCCCGTGCGCCCGCATGGCGGCGAGCGACCACAGGAACGACTCCAGGAACAGGCCCGGCCGGACCTGGGTGACGTGGGCGTCGAGCGTCGCCAGCCGGGCCTCCTGGTCGTGCAGGCTGCCCAGGTAGCCGGTCACGGCGAGGTCCGGGCCGCCCGGGACCTCCGCCCCGAGCGAGCTCAGCGCGACGACCCGGGGCACGGCCGCGTCGCGCAGCGCGGCGACGACGGACTCCCCGAGCCGGGCCTGGTGGGCGGCGTGGTCGGGCGCGGTGACGTCGAAGGGCAGCAGCACGAAGGCTGCGGCCGCTCCGTCGAACGCCCGGCGCAGGAAGTCCCGGTCACCGAGGTCGCCCGGCCACGGCCGCACCCCCGGCGCGGCGACGGCCGGGCGGCGGGCGACGGCACGGACGTCCACCCCGGCGGCGGTCAGCTCCCGGACGACCTGTGCTCCCACGTTCCCGGTCGCTCCCAGCACGGTGATCATGTCGAACTCCTCTCGTCGGTGTCCGTCCACGATCACCGCCAACGAGCGGACGCAGAATGGCTGTGTATCCACAGATGATGCTAATTCGTCCACAGGTGGGGATGAGCTGTGGACGAACTGTCATGCTGTGCACCGTGTCCACCGCGCCGCCGTTCCCGGCCGCCGACCCGCTCGGGGAGGCGCTGCACGTGCTGCGCATGGACGGCGTCTTCTACTGCCGCTCCGAGCTCGGCGAACCGTGGGGGATGACGCTGCCGGCGACGCCGGGCTGTCTCTGGTTCCACGTCGTCACCTCCGGCGGATGCCGGCTGACCGTCGACGGCGCTGCCGGCGGCGCTGCCCGCGGGGCGGCGGACGGGACCGACCGCGAGCTGCGGCCCGGTGAGCTCGTCGTCGTGCCGCGGGGGACCGGGCACGCGCTGCGCAGCGCGCCCGGCGTGCTCGCTCCGGACATCCGGTCGATCCCGCACCCGATGCTCGACGGGCGCTACGCCCTGCTCCGGCACGGCGGCGACGGTCCGGTGACCCGGATGGTGTGCGGCGCGGTCCGGTTCTCCCACCCCGCCGCGGGCGACCTCGTCGCGAGCCTGCCCGACCTCGTCCGGGTGGAGCCGTCGCCGATCGGGGACCGGGTGCAGGACACGCTGCGGCTGCTGGCCGCGGAGGTCGAGCACGGTGGCCCCGGCAGCGACGCGGTGATCACCCGGCTGGCCGACGTCCTGGTCCTGCAGGCGGTGCGCGGCCGGCTGCAGGCCGACGCGGCCACCCGCACCGGCTGGCTCGGGGCGCTCGCCGACGACCGGATCGGCCGCGCGCTCGCCGCGGTGCATCGCGAGCCGGAGCGGGACTGGACCGTCGCCGCGCTCGCCGCGACGGCGGCCATGTCGCGCTCGGCGTTCTCCGCCCGGTTCACCGAGCTCGTCGGCGAGCCCGCGATGAGCTACGTGACCCGGTGGCGGATGCACGCTGCCGCCGAGTTCCTGTCAGGGGGGAGTGGGACGGTGGCGCAGGCGGCCCACCGGTTCGGCTACCGCTCCGAGGCGGCGTTCGCGCGGGCCTTCGCCCGCGTCGTCGGGGAACCCGCCGGACGGGTGCGCCGACACGGGCTCGCAGGCACGGCCGACGCCCTGGCCGCCTTCCGAGCCTGATCCGGGCCCTCGCACACACGTTCGACACAGGCCTGCTACGCTGCGACGACGCCGCCAGGAGAGGAGCAGTGCATCGAGTCGATCGTCTCGTATCCGGATCTCTCGCGACCGTCCTAGACAGCGGTATGCGGTGGCATGTGCGCGTGTCGATGCCGCCGTATGGGGCTGTCTAGTTCCTGGGCAAGAGAGCGGTACAGAGTTGGATCGACGGCCGATGCACTCGTCTGCGCTTCTCTCGGGTTGATCCGAGACGGGGCTAGAGGGCGCTACGTACGCCCGCGCGCTCGGGTCGTCTGCGGCTCTCTAGTGCGCGCGCGAGACGGTCGGAGAGAGCCCGAGGTGCCGTCGACCGGGCCGGCCGCGTGACGATCTGCGTCCGGGGGCACCGGCCGGGGCCGTGGCAGGGTGGGCCCATGAGCGGTGTGGCGGTGGTGACCGGGGCCGGGTCGGGCATCGGCAAGGCGGTGACCCGCGGTCTGCTCGACGCCGGCTGGCGGGTCGCGCTGGCCGGTCGTCGGCGCGAGGCACTGACCGAGGTCGCGGCGGGTCGCGACGGGACGCTCGTCGTCCCCACCGACGTCACCGACCCCCGGTCGGTCGAGGCCCTGTTCGCTGCGGTGCACGAGCGCTGGGGTCGGGTCGACCTGCTGGTCAACAACGCCGGCACGTTCGGCGCGGGCGGCACCGTCGACGAGATCTCCGTCGACGACTGGAACGCGGCCGTCGCGGTCAACCTCACCGGCTCGTTCCTCTGCGCCCGGGCGGCGTTCGGGGCGATGCGCGGCCAGGACCCGCAGGGCGGCCGGATCATCAACAACGGCTCGATCTCCGCGCACGTCCCCCGGCCGGGCAGCGCGCCCTACACCGCCACCAAGCACGCGATCACCGGGCTGACCAAGTCGCTCTCGCTCGACGGCCGTCCGTTCGGCATCGCCTGCGGGCAGATCGACATCGGCAACGCGGCCACCGAGATGACCGCGGGCATCGCCACCGGCGCGAAGCAGGCCGACGGCTCGGTCCGGCCCGAGCCAACCTTCGACGTCCGGCACGTCGCCGACGCCGTGGTCTCCATGGCCGGGCTCCCCCTGGAGGCGAACGTGCAGTTCCTGACCATCGCCGCGACGACGATGCCCTGGCTCGCCCGCGGCTGAGGATCGTCTCGTTCTGAGACTTCCGTCACCCCCCGTCGCGGGGGACACTGGGCAGATGACCCGGACGATGCACGTCCTGCGCCTGATCGTGCACGCCAGATCACGCCAGCCGGTGCTGCTGCTCGGCGAGGCCGACGGCGACCGCTGCGTGCCGGTGTTCCTGCGGCCGCCGCAGGCCGAGGTCATCGCCGTCGGCCCGCGGGACGACGAGGGCACCCCCCTCACCCAGGACGTGCTGCTCCCGGTCGTCGAGGCGCTCGGGCGCACCCTGGAACGGGTGGAGATCTCCGACCTCGTCGACGGCGTCTACACCGCCGAGCTGGTCTTCGACGGCGACACCCGGCTGGTGGTGCGTCCGTCGGACGCGTTGGCGCTGGCCGTGCGCGAGGGGCTGCCGATCGGGATGGCCGAGCACGTCCTCGACGAGGTCGGCCAGGCCGTCGACGACGTCCTGCCCCCCGACGGCGACGACACCACCGGCGCCGCCGCGCAGGCCCGCGCCGCCACCGCCGGACCGGCGGACGCCCCACCGGAGCAGCAGATGCAGGAGTTCCGGGAGTTCATCGACGAGGTGTCTCCGGAGGACTTCCGCTAGACCGCGGCCGGCGCCGCACCGGACCACAGCTCGGCGTAGCGCCCGCCCCGGGCCAGCAGCGCGGCGTGGTCCCCGCGCTCGACGATCCGGCCCTGTTCGAGCACGAGGATCTCGTCGGCGTCGCGGACGGTGGACAGCCGGTGCGCGATGACGAGCGCGGTCCGCCCGTCCAGCGCCTCGGCCAGCGCCGCCTGCACCGCGGCCTCCGACGTAGTGTCCAGGCTCGCCGTGGCCTCGTCCAGCACCACGATCCGCGGGCGTGCCAGCAGCACCCGGGCGATCGTCATCCGCTGGCGCTCCCCGCCGGAGAGCCGGTACCCCCGCTCCCCGACGACCGTCGCGAGCCCGTCGGGCAGCGACGCGACCAGGCCGTCGAGCCGGGCCCGGCGCAGCGCCGCCCACAGCTCGGCGTCCGTCGCCTCCGGTGCCCCGATCCGCAGGTTCGCCGCCACCGTGTCGTGCAGCAGGTGCCCGTCCTGGGTCACGAACCCGACCGCGCGGTGCACCGACGCCGCGGTCAGCTCCCGCACGTCGACACCGCCGATCCGGACCGCCCCGGAGGTCAGGGCCCCGGCAAAGTCGCTAGATGATCTTGTAGGTGGTCAGTGGTCGATGGGGGTCGCGGGCGTGGTGGCGGAGTGCTGCGGCGATGTTGCTGACGCCGTGCAGGCGTAGCGCGGTGATCGCGAGGTTCCGCAACGCCGACATGACCTGCGGGGCGTGACCGGTGTGGGCGGTGGCGCGGTCTTCGTCGAAGCAGACATCACGGACCCAGTGCAGGCGATTCTCGATCGACCAGTGCCCACGGATCCAGCGGGCGAGCAGTCCTGGATCGGCGTCGGTGCTGGTCAGGCTGGTGATCGCGTAGGCGGTCTCGGTTCTCCACTTCCCGCCAGGCCGCAGTGGGCGACGCCGGCGCACCAGCTTGATCGCCTGGGATGCGTGGGGGAAGAACTCTGCGCCCAGGTCGGGACAGGGGTGCAGGCTGACCACGCTGATCGTGCGGGTCTCGACGCGGCCGTGCCCACGCCCGCGTTGACGATCAGCGACGCCGATCTGGGTCCAGGGCAGCGCCCGTACCCGTGCCAGCAGCGTGGGCTGGTTCGCTTTGATCGTCATCAGGTAGTGCCCGCCGCGGCGGTGTAGGTAGTCGGCGTGGGCTCGCTGGGTGTGCAGAGCGTCCGCGGTGACCAGTACATCGTCGAGGTCGAGGGGGTCGAGCAGCGCGGTGAACGCGGTGATCTCGCTGCCTTTCTCTGCGACCTGAACCTGGCCGAGCACGCCACCGCTGGTCTGGTCGAGCACCGACACCAGATGCGGGAGCCAGACCCTGCCGTCGGCGGCACGGACGCGGGCGCCGCGCAGGGTCTTGCCGTCCAAGGCCAGCACGCGACGCTGTTCTCGCCGGGGTGTGCCCTCCGGGGCCGGCTGGGCGCTGAGCTGGGGCAACACCCAGGACTGCAACGCCGCCTCCAGCGCCGAGGCGTCGACCCGTTGCAGGACCCGGCGGATGGTCGACTCGTGCGGAGCGACCGCGCCCACCCCGAGCACGTCCAGCACGGCGCGGCCGACGTCATGGGCGTACTCGGCGATCGCGGTGAACGACCGGGCCCCCGCCAACACCGCGCACGCCCCCAGTAGCAACACCGCGAGGACACCGTGGCGGACACCGCGTGGTTTCCGCGGGTCCGGCACTCGCGACAGGGCCTCCACCAGCGACAACCCCGCCGCCTCACCGACCGGCGCGGCTCTCCCCGCGTCAGGACCGACCTCCAGGCCTTCCAGAGCAGCAACGATCGGAGACACTGAGCCTTTCCCAACCTGTTTGTGCTGGTCAGGGGTGTGAGGTGCGTGGCTTGTCGTGAGATGGGTGGGGCTCCTGGTAGACGGATAGCTGTCGCGCCACCGCCTACCGAGGAGCCCCGCGTGTTGTCCTACCCATCCGGGATGTCGATGTCCACTCGCACGGTTCGTGTCCTGGCCGGGCTGCTGCGCGGACATCGTCGCCGGATCGGGACCCGGTGGCGGCTCCTGACCCCGGCCCGCCAGGCCCTGCTCGTGCTCGCGCACCTACGTAAGGGCGAGACCTACACCGACCTGGCCAGCGGATTCAGAGTCGGGAAGTCCACGGTGTCCCGGTATGTCGCCGAGGCGATCGGGCTGCTCGCTGCGCTCGCGCCGACCCTGGAGCAGGCCATCACGGTCGCGGCCGGGAAGGCGTTCGTGATCCTGGACGGGACGCTGCTGCGTATCGACCGGGTCGGCATGGGCTCGGGCTATGACCGGGCGTTCTATAGCGGGAAGCACAAGTGTCACGGGCTGAATGTGCAGGTCATCGCCGACCCCGCGGGTCGGCTGGTGTGGATCTCCCCGCCGCTACCGGGGGCACGGCACGACATGGGCGCTGCCCGGATCCACGGGATCATCGACGCGGTCAACACCACCGGGGTGCGGGCGGTCGCTGACACCGCCTACCAGGGCGGCGGTCCCGCGATCACCGTCCCGCACCGACGCCGACGCCGCGATCTCGACACCGGCCGGTACCGGCCCCTGTCAGCGAATCAGAAGGCCGTCAACGCCGCTCACGCCCGACGGCGGGCACCGGGTGAGCGGGTCAACGCCGAGCTGAAGAACTGGAAGATCCTCCGCAAGATCCGCTCCAGCCCCTCCCAGGCTGCTCAGCTCGTCGCAGCGATCCAGACCCTCATGATCACCACCGCCTGACCAGCACAAACAGGTTGGGAAAGGCTCACTGACACTGCGGACACAGGCTTCCTGACGTGAGCAAGGATTCGACACCCTCATGATCACGCCAAGCCTGTGTCCGCACCCACCCCCACCCCCCACATCACCGCAGCTCAGGACCCACCCATCACGACTTTGCCGGGGCCCTGCCCCGGAGGTGACGTCGTAGAGCCGGGCGAGCAGCTGGGCGACGGTGGACTTCCCGGCCCCCGACGAACCGACGACCGCCACCATCGCCCCGGGCGCCGCGGTGAACGACACGTCGTGCAGCACCTGCTCACCGCCGCGGGTGTCGAGCGTCGCGACCTCCTCCAGCGACGCCAGCGACACCTGGTCGGCGGTCGGGTAGGCGAACGACACCGGTCGAACTCGACGCCGACCGGCCCGTCGGGCACCAGGCGCGCGCCCGGCGCGTCGGTGATCATCGGCTCCAGGTCGAGGACCTCGAGCACCCGCTCGAAGCTCACGAGCACCGCCATGATCTCCATCCGGGCCCCGGCCAGCGCGGTCAGCGGCTGGTAGAGCCGGGTCAGGAGCAGCGCGAGCGCCACGACGTTCCCCGCGGACAGCGCCCCGGCCAGCGCGAACCCGCCCCCGACGCCGTAGACGACGGCGACGGCCAGCGAGGACGCGAGCGTCAGCGCCGTCACGAACGTCCACTGCAGCATCGCCGAGCGCACCCCGATCGCGCGGACCCGGTCGGCCCGCTCGGCGAACTCCGCGGACTCCTGCTCCGGGCGGCCGAACAACGTGATCAGGGTGGCGCCGGGCGCGGAGAACCGCTCGGTCATCCGGGTGCTCATCGCTGCGTTGTGGTCCGCGGCCGCCCGCTCCAGCGCGGCCAGCCGCCGTCCCATCAGCCGGGCCGGGACCAGGAACGCCGGCAGCAGCAGCGTCACCAGCAGGGTCACCGGCCAGGAGATCACCAGCATCGCGGCGAGCGTCAGCGCCAGCACGACGACGTTGGACACCACCCCGGCGAGGGTGTCGGAGAACGCCCGCTGCGCCCCGAGGACGTCGGAGTTCAGCCGGGACACCAGGGCGCCGGTGCGGGTGCGGGTGAAGAACGCGACCGGCATCCGTTGTACGTGGTCGAACACGGTGGTCCGCAGCTGGTGGATCAGGCTCTCGCCGAGGTTCGCCGAGTACCAGCGGGTCAGCATCGACAGCGCCGCCTCGACCAGCGCGACGGCCGCCATCAGACCGGCCAGCAGCGCGAGCACCGACAGCGGCTCGCCGCGGGTCACCGCGTCGGTGGCCCGCCCGGCGAGCAGCGGCACCGCCACCGTCAGCACGGCGGCGGCGGTGCTGACGGCGAGGAACGCCGCGATCCGCCGCCGGTGCGGCCGGGCGAAGTCCAGGATCCGGCGGGCCGTCTCCCCCGCAGGGCGGGTGCGCCTGCCGGGTTCGGTGCTCGCGGTGCGCAGGGCCGTCCAGGTGCTCGCGTCCATGGTGCGGGACGCTATGATCTGAAGCTGACTTCAGGTCAAGAGCCGGCCGTCATGCGGTCGCGAGCTCCGGCTCCTCGTTCAGGTCCGGCAGCGTCCACGGCCGGGCGACGGCGACCAGCGCGATCCCGGCGAGCGCGATCGCGCCGAACATCGCGGTGCCCATCGCGGCCGCGTCGTTGCCGAGCAGCCCGACGACCGGGGACGTCGCCGCGCCGATCCCGAACTGCAGCGACCCCAGCAGTGCCGACGCCGTCCCGGCGGACTCGCCGTGCCGGGCCAGTGCCAGCGCGGGCGCGTTCGGCAGGACGAAGCCGCAGGCCAGCAGCAGTGCCCACACGCCGGCGAGCACAGCGGGCAGCCCGCCGGTGCCGGTCGCGGTGAGCACGGCCAGCACGAGCCCGACGAGCACGCCGGCGGCGACGGCGATCGACATCACCCGGCGGGGCTCGACCCGGCGCAGCACCACCGGGTTGAGCTGGGTGCCGACGACCAGCCAGATCGCACCGGCGCCGAAGGCGATGCCGAACGTCTGCTGGTCCATCCCGAACTGCTGCTGGTAGACGTACGCGGCGCCGGAGACGTAGCTGAACAGCGCGCCCATCGCGAGCCCCGCGACGAGCACCAGCCCGACGAAGGTCCGGTCGCGCAGCAGCCCGCCGTAGGTCGCCACGGTGGCGCCGAACCGGGCCGACCGGCGTCGGGAGACGGGGAGGGTCTCGGGCAGCCCCGAGGTGACCACGGCCAGCATGACCAGGCCGTAGCCGGCCAGGAACAGGAACACCCCGCGCCAGGAGACCCAGTTGAGCAGGGCAGCGCCGAGGGTCGGGGCGAGCACCGGGAAGGCGCCCATCACCAGGATCAGCCGCGAGAGCATGGTCGCCGCGGCCCGGCCGGTGAACAGGTCGCGCACCACGGCGAGGCCGATCACCGCGCCCGCCGAGGCGCCGACGCCCTGCAGGACCCGCAGCACCGCCAGCACCTCGATGCTCGGGGCGACGGCGACCAGCGCCGAGGCCAGCACGTGCACGGCGGTGCCGGCGAGCAGGAGCCTGCGGCGGCCGTAGGCGTCGGACAGCGGGCCGATCACCAGCTGGCCGAGCGCCAGACCGGCGAGCGTGCCGGTCAGCGTCAGCTGCACGACCGGCTCGGACGCGACGAGGTCGCGCCCGACGTCGGGCAGTGCTGGCAGGTAGGTGTCGATCGTGAGCGGGCCGAGTGCGATCAACGCACCCAGGATCAGCGCGATCCGTAACCGGCTCGGCGCCGTGACTGCGGTTGTGGTCACCGGTGTGTCCCCCCTCGTGTGGCCGCACGGTGCAACCTCACGAGGGGTGACGCCGATTCCGCCCGGGGGTCACCGGGCGGGTGAGCGCGCTCACACGTCGATCACCGGGTGGCGGGCTCCAGCCGGACCTGGACCCACTTCGACGTCGGGCACCGCGACGACTCCGCGTAGGACTCCAGCGGGATCAGCGGGTTCGTCTCCGGGTAGTACGCGGCGATGCAGCCCTTCGGCGTCGAGTAGGACACCAGCCGGAAGTCGTCCGCGCGCCGCTCGCTGCCGTCGGTCCACTCGCTGACCAGGTTCACCCGGTCGCCGTCGGCGAAGCCCAGCTCACGCAGGTCGGCGTCGGAGATGAACACGACCCGACGACCGGAGTGGATGCCGCGGTAGCGGTCGTCCAGGCCGTAGATCGTGGTGTTGAACTGGTCGTGGCTGCGCAGGCTCTGCAGGACCAGGCGGCCCTCGGGCAGGGTCACCACCTCCAGCGGGCTGACGGTGAACTCCGCCTTGCCCGACGCCGTCGGGAAGGTGCGGCTGTCCCGGGGCGGGTGGGGGAGGGTGAACCCGCCGGAGCGGGCGACCTTCTCGGTGTAGGCCTCGCAGCCCGGGACGACCCGGCCGATCCGGTCGCGGATGCGGTCGTAGTCGGCGGCGAAGTCGGCCCACGGGACGAGGTGGTCCGCGCCGAGGGTGGCCCGCGCGATCCCGCACAGGATGTCGACCTCGGACCGCAGCAGCTCACCGGCCGGCTCCGAGCGGCCGTGCGAGGCGTGCACCGCCGACATCGAGTCCTCGACGGTGACCCGCTGCGCCCGGCCGCCGGTCAGGTCCTTCTCGGTGCGGCCGAGGGTGGGCAGGATCAGCGCGTCGGTCCCGGCGACGACGTGCGACCGGTTCAGCTTGGTGGAGATCTGCACGGTCAGCGCGCAGCGCTCCAGCGCGGGCTCGGTGACGCCGGTGTCCGACATCGCCTGGGAGAAGTTGCCGCCCAGCCCGACGAAGACGCTCGCCCGCCCGTCCGCCATCGCCTGCACCGCGGCGACCGAGTCGTAGCCGTGCTCGCGGGGCGGCTCGAAGCCGAACTCGTCGCGGATCGCGTCGAGGAAGCTGTCCGCGACCCGCTCCCAGATGCCCATCGTGCGGTCGCCCTGCACGTTGGAGTGGCCGCGGACCGGGCACAGGCCCGCGCCCGGCTTGCCGATCATGCCCTGGAGCAGGGCGACGTTCACCAACTCCTTGATGGTGGCCACGGCGTTGCGGTGCTGGGTGATGCCCATGGCCCAGCAGTTCACGATCCGCTTCGAGGTCGCGAGCATCTCCGCGGCCTTCTCGATCTCGCCCCAGGTGAGCCCGGTCGCGGCGACGACGGCGTCGCGGTCCAGGTCCTTCACGTGCGCGGCGTAGGCCTCGAAGCCGTGGGTGTGGCGCTCGATGAAGTCGCGGTCCAGCACGCTGCCCGGGTTGCGGTCCTCGGCGGCGAGCAGTAGGTGTCCGAACGCCTGCCACAGCGCGAGGTCGCCACCTGAGCGGATCTGCAGGAACTCGTCGGCCAGGTGGGTGCCGATGCCGCTCATGCCCCGCACGGTCTGCGGGTTGTCGAACTTGAACAGCCCGGCCTCGGGCAGCGGGTTGACGGCGAGGATCCGCGCGCCGTTCTTCTTGGCGATCTCCAGCGCCGAGAGCATGCGCGGGTGG
>NZ_JAHLJA010000045.1:0-7918 GCF_020496245.1 Pseudonocardia sp. ICBG601
CGAGGGGTGCTGATCTACTGGCACGTCGAGCGCGGCTCCGTGGTGATCCACTCGCAGCGGCTGAACTGCTCGGCCTCCGAGGTGCACGCGATGGTCGACGGCGCGATCCGGCATGGCACCGACATGCAGGTCGAGGCCAATTACGTGGACACGCATGGTCAGTCCGAGATCGGGTTCGGCATCACGAAGCTGCTCGGGTTCGACCTGCTGCCGAGGATCAAGCGATCAACAAGGTCAAGCTGTACCGCCCGGCTGCTGGCGAGCCAGACGCCTGGCCGGGTCTGGCACCGGCGATGACCCGCCCGTCCGGTGGGACCGCATCGCTGAGCAGTACGACCAGATGCTCAAGTACGCCACCGCGATCCGCGTGGGCACCGCCTCGACCGAGGCGATCCTGCGGCGATTCATGAAGGCCAACGCAGCGCACCCGACCTACCAGGCGATGATCGAGCTGGGCCGGGCGCAAAAGACCATCTTCTTGGCCCGTTACCTGCACAGCCGGGCACTCCAGCGAGAGATCCACGAGGGCCTGAACGTGGTCGAGTCGTGGAATCGGGCCAACGCGGTCATCTTCTACGGCAAGGGCGGGGGACCTGGCCACCAACCGGCGCGACGAGCAGGAGATGAGCGTGCTGTGCCTGCGGATCTTGCAGGCCGCCCTGGTGTACGTGAACACCCTGATGATCCAGGACCTGCTCGCTGGCTCCGAGTGGGACGACGCGCTCACCGCTGAGGATCGGCGCGGGCTGACGCCGCTGTTCTGGGCGCACGTGCTGCCCTACGGCGAGGTGCGGCTGAACATGGACGCCCGTCTTCGCCTGGCCGCCGCCGCCTCCAGCGGCTGACTGGCCGGTCTCGAAACCAAGGTTCCGCGACAGCGTGCAGGCGAGTTCGGACATCGACATCACCCCAGGTCACGCTGTCTCACAATCTAACGTCGAAACACCGCCTCGAAACACGGCCACATGGTAAACTTATGAGACAGTTGCGGGAGGAAACGAGACGATCATGACCGGCGAGTCCGCCATTACCGACCCGCGGATCGCCGCCGCCCTGGATGCCGACCGGGACCAGGCCAGGACGGTGACGTGATGGAACTGGGCTACGCCCGCGTCTCGACCACACACCAGGACCTCGAACGACAGCTCGACGCCCTGGGCCACCACGGCATACCCGACGAGCGGATCTACACCGACAAGAAGACCGGCGCCACCATCGACCGGCCCGGCTTCACCGAGCTGCGCCGCTACGCCCGCTCCGGCGACACGATCATCGCGACCAACCTCGACCGACTCGGCCGCAATCTGCGCGATGCCTCAACGTCGTGCACGAGCTGCGCGAGCAGGGCATCGGGATCAAGACCCTGAAGGACCCGATCCCGATCGACACCACCGACGACTCGCCGATGGCCGAACTCGCCGTCGCGCTACTGGCGCTGTTCGCACACATGGAACGAGTGTTCATGCGCGAACGCGCCGCCCACGCCCGCGAGGCCACCGCAGCCACGGGCAAACTGCCCGGCCGACCCCGCAAACTCGACCCCAACCAGCTCGCCGCGGCCCAGGCCGCCCTCGACACCGGCCAGACCGCCGACCAGATCGCAGCCGCGTTCGGCGTCAGCCGCGCCACCCTCTACCGCAACCTCACCGAAAATAAACCCGCTGACCAGCAATGATCGACTCGTTTGCGGCTGGTGACAACTCCCTTACCGGCGCCCCGAATAGGGTGGTGTCCATGTCGCTGTCGTCGCTGGTCGGGTCGCCGGGCCGGGCTCGTGGGGTGTGGTTGTCTGCCGGCAGGATTTCGATCTGCCGCCGGGGAGGGATCTTCGTCGGGCGGCGGAGGTCCTCGGTGAGCATTTCAGCGGGTTGCTGCGCCGTGGTGTGTTGTCCCGCGCGGTCGCTGCGGTCATCGCGAATCCGGCTCGTCACGGCCATGACCGTGACCTGCTCAGCGTGCAGGTCGATGTCGTTGCCCGTAACCACGTCGCCGGGCTCGCGGCCGCGCTGAACAGCATCCGTGATGGTTTCGGTTGCTGCCGGTCGCGTTGCCCGACCGGTTCAGCACCGCCGAGGTCGAGCACCTCGCGGGCAGGGTCGTCGGCGCCGACAATCTTCAGACCAGCACCCGTGAGATCGGTGGCGGGCTCTGAACCGCACTATCCTGGGTTCGTCCGGCTCGCCGCCGATCCGACGGTCTGTTATGACCTGGGCATGAGCATCGCCCAGCTTCCAGGCCAGGTACGTCAGATCGGGGCCGGTTTCGGGCGGCCCACGACCGTCCGGCTCAGCATCGACGTGCCCGCCGATCTTCATCAAGCGTTCGCGGCGTGGCGGTCGCAGACCGCGCTCGACCTCGGTCGTGGTGTGGTGAGTGTGCAAGACACCGTGCACGCTCTGCTCGAGGTCCTCGTCTCCGACGACGCTGTTGGCGGGCAGGTCCGGGCCCGGCTCCACCCCGCTACGGACGCGGCGCCCGCGGGTTCCCCGGTCACGGACGGTAGCGCCCGCTGCCGGCGTCGTCGCGGCGTCGTGTGACACGCCGTGGGCTGGCCCTTGCCCCGGTGGTAGAGATGCCGGGTGTTGAGAGCAGCGTTGAGAGCGGTGGGGACATCGCAGGGGACACGTCTGGGCGTGATGGCAGTGGTGTCGGGGTCGGCGGTGGTGTTGCTGGTCGCCGGTGGGTGTAGCTCCGCCGGGCAGCCTCCCACTGAGCATTCCGCGGCCGCCTCGGCGCCGCCGGCGCCGACGACGACTCCGGTACCGGTGGGGAGCAACGCGAAGCTGGTGACTGACTTCTACACCCAGGCGTTCGTCCAGCGTGATGTCGCTGGTGCGTCGCAGACCTATGTGGCGGAGAACTACATCCAGCACACCCGCAGGTCCCCAATGGCCGGGCGGCGTTCGTAGACACGATGGGCCCCTATGTCAAAGACAGCGGGGTGAGCTTCCGGATCGGGCAGGTCGTCGCTGAGGGCGACATCGTCGTGGTCCACGCCGAGTCCACGGAGAAGGACGGGAAACGGTCCGCGGTCGCGGACTTCTTCCGTGTCGAGGACGGGAAGATCGTCGAGCACTGGGACGTCATCCAGGACATCCCCGTTGAGACCGCGAACGGGAACCCGATGGTGCCGGGCCCCACGCCCACGCAGGCCCCGGGGCACCCGTAGGGAATTCCGCGTCACGGGCGGCAGGGCACCGGCGGGGCTGCGCTCGTGTGCGGCCTGGCGGGCAGTCCCGGGACGTCGTGACACGCCGAGCGTTTCGCGGCGCTCAGGTTCACCACCGCACCCCGGTTAGGGTGACGTCACCTACGCACAGTCACTGTCAGGTGTGTGGGGACTCGAGGGAAGGAACGGTTCGTCTGATGAAGTTCGGTCGTTGTCTTGGTGGTGGTCTCGCGGTCGCCGCGCTGGCTGCTGCGCCGTTGGTCGGTCTCGCCGGTACTGCTGTCGCTGACACTCCTGCTGCGGGGCCGGTCGCGGTGCAGGACTACCAGCCGGTGGACGACCGGGGCTGGAGCCAGACCGAGTTCGGCGGTAAGCACAGTGACGACATGGCTGACGAGCCGTGGCGGGTCAACAAGGACTGGAGCTGGGTGAAGGACTGGTGTGTGAACCACACCAAGGAGTCCAAGCTTCAGGGCCAGCAGGCCAAGCAGCAGGGCCAGCAGGACGCGACGTCCTACGCGGGCGTCAGTTGCCCGAAGGTCTGGCCGAACGACGTCCCCTGAGCGTCAACGCTCAGAGCACGCTCCGGGGGCGGGCGGCGGTCTTGCTGCCCTCCCTCGAAGCGGCCCGAGTGTCGAATGCAGGTCAGAACCTGTCAATGGGCGCCTACGGCGTCGCTGCGCGATCGACTCCGTCGCCCCTTTGACAGGTTCTGCCCACCATTCGGGCGGCCTTGTATCGAGGAAGAACGAGCCGTCGAGACGGGCCGTAGTCACCTCCGTTGTCGGGTGTTCGGTGACCTCGTCAGACACAACGACGACCGGTTGAGGACTATCGTCGCTGGTGGCGGGCGCCGGAGTTCCTGTTTCGCGGTCGGAGCAAAGCGCGGTCTGGTCGGCGCCCGCCCCACGACCCCACTGCGGCCTGCGACGAGTTGCTGGGTTCAGCCCGGGCGGTGGTTCTCGGTGCGGTGAGTCTCGGTGGCGAGGTAGGCGTGTGGGCGACCGCTGCGGTGGCTACCAACGCGACCATGGCGGCCGCGACCGGTGCGGCGATCATGGCGACACTGGCGGTGAGGACACCAGCGGCGACCAGAAGCCCGGCGACCTGCAGGATCAGGAGCCCGCCGACGAGGAGAGCCCGGGCGGTCGCTGCTTGGCGTGGCCGGGCCCGCCGGTGTCGGCGGATGCGGTGTCGTCCGGGGCGCTGGTGGTGTGGTGAGTAGTTCGTAGGCGCTGGTCAGGGCGATGAACCGTTCCGGGTCGCCGCCCCGGTCGGGGTGGTGATGGCGGGCGGCGGCCCGCCACGCGGTCCGTAGCAGCTCAGGTGAGGCGCCGGCGGGGACACCGAGCAGCGCCGCTGCGGCGGCCCGCGCCTGTTCAGGATGGACACTCGGGCTCGGGCTCATCGTGGGTCCTCGTTGCTGGTGTCGTGTGTCCAGTCGTCCCCGGTCCAGTCCGGGGCCTGGCCATCTCCGCCGCCGGTGGCCCGGGCGCCGTTACCGGTCGTGGTGCCGGGTCGGCGGAGCCGCCGGTTGATCGCGGCGGCCTGGCCTGCGGTGAGTCGGCGCCGGGACAGTGCCGGGCCGTTGGTGGGTGCGGTCCGCCGCGGCGAGCCGACGATCGCGGGCGAGGCGGCGAGTGGGGCGACGACGCCGTAGATGACCTGGTCGGGTGTGGCGTAGGCGAGGTGGTGGCGGGGGAGCTGTCGGAGCCGGTTCGGGTCGAGCAGGTAGGTGTGCTGGCGGCGCACGGTGCCGACACCGGTCATACGGCCACCGTCGAGTTGGTAGCCGACTTCGTCGACCAGCCGCGTCCCGAACCGCTCGGCGAGTTGTTCGGCGTTGCTGGTGCGGCCGAGTAGGGCGCCGCCGCCCATCGCGCCCAGCAGGCGGCGGCGTTGGTCTTCGGTGTCGGCGAGGCCTTCATAGGACTGGGCGGACACGATGACCGAGCCGCCCAGGGAACGCAGCCGTTCGACGAGGTTGATGACGTCACCTGCGGTGTCACCGGAGACCGCGGAGAACTCGTCGATGACGAACAACACCTGACGGCGTTGCCCGTCGTGAGCGACACCGAGTTCGTAGGTGAGCAGTTCGATGAGGACGGCGGTCTTCGTGGCGGCGACGACCTGGTCGGTGGCGCCGGGGACGGAGACGTAGAGGGCGTCGAAGTCCGACAAGGGCTGGCCGGCGTCGAAGTCGCCGACGATGCTGCGGAACAAATCCGCGAACAGCAACAGGTCGCTGTCGAGCGATGAGGCGCCCGCGCCGCCGCCGGTGGTCTTGGTCAGGGCGGCGATGGCGCGTTCCTCGACCGGATGTCCCGCCCACGCCGCCGTGAGCCAGGCCGGGTCGAGGCGTTGCAGGAACTCCGCCGACGACGCGGGTGGCTTCTCGGTGGGTGCGTCGATGATCAGGTGGAGTAGGCCGCGTTGCAGGACGTCGTAGAAGCGGTGATCGGTTTTCGCGAGTTGTGTAGGGCGGCGCGGAGCTGGGTGGCGGGCATGCGCCACATGTTCAGCGGGTCTCGAACGGGAAACACGCCGATCCGGTCCGGGTGCAGGCCGAGGTCTTCCATCGCGTCGGCCCATTCGTGGGCGTCGGTGTCGGCGTCGGGCCGCCTTTCGCGGCCAGGAAGATCACCAACGGCCGTGATCCCCCGAGCGCCGTGCTGTTGCTGGTTGTAGGCGGTCCAGGTGATCTCGGCCCAGCTGGCTGAGCAGCGCACCAGCATCGTGGTCTTCCCGGCGCCGTCTCGGCCAGGCAGACAGTGTGGAGGGCGATCGCGGGCATCGGGACCTGTAACCACGGCGCGGCGCGCGTCGACGCAGGGTGTCGGTGAGTAGGTCCGGTTGGGCGCGGACGGTGTCATAACGTGGGCCGAGGATGACCGAGGGTGTGCCGTCACGGCCGTGGCTGGCCAGTGGGGTGCGCTCGCGGCGGGCGCGGCGGGCCGCCGCACCGGCGCGGATGTGTAGCTGGCGGCGGACGTGGCGGTTCCCCGGCGGCCTGGTCGACACCGGACCGCATCCGCTTGGTGTAGAGGTGCCACCACACCCCAGGACGTGATCGCCACCAGAGGGGCGGTCGCGGCGGCGGAGGTCGATCCAGCGGGCAGGTAGTGCCCGTCCCATGCCTGACGCACCGCCGAGGCCGTCAGCTCCAGGCCCCACCAGGGCAGCATGCCGACGATCGGCCCGGCCAGCGCCGCAGCGGCCACGACGACCAGGGCGAGGTTGCGCAGCCGGCGCGGTTCCCAGCCACGGGCCCACGCCCACAACACCAGCACATGCCCGACCACGGTCGCGGGCACCACGACCGCCGCGACCGCCACGAACACCTGACCCACCGTCACCGAACCGAACAACGGGATATCCGGAAGGTCCGGGGCCCGCGCGGCGAGCACCCTCGTGAGGTCATTCATCGTTGTCGGTCGTTCGGGTGCGCTTGAGTTCGGTGAATTCCGGTTGCGCGATCACACGGTCGCGACCGCATCGAAGATCGCCGCGCCACGTGCAGTGTCCGGGGACGGTGGTGAGGACCGGTCCGAAGATCCCCGTCCGCCGATCCGCACGATCGGGGTGCCGACGTCGTCGCCGACCCCGTCGAGGGCGGCGTGTGTGGCTGGTGGTCACCGCTTCGTCCCAGACCTGGTCGTCCGCGCGCCGTAGAGGGTCATGGCGTCGAGGGCGGCGAGTGTGTCGCGTAGGACGGTGTCGCGCGGGACGTTCCCGCAGGTCGTGATAGCGGTGACCGAACTCGTAGAAGTAACGGTGACGGTGCTCGGCCCGCGGGTCGCGGCGATCGCTTCCGCGACCCGGACCGGGCGCCAAGCACTCTCATAACCCGCGTCAGCTCCAGCGGATCGGCCGGGTCCTGATTGAGGATCGCAAGGGCACGTCGTCCGGAAGTCCAGGTCGAGAGGGCGGGCGCGGGCGACGTCTCGTAGCCACTGGGACGTGACCCACGCATACGGGCACACCGGATCGATGTAGGCGGTCACGGTGATCCGGTCTTCAGTCGAAAGTTTCATCGGGCGCATCCTGATTTTTTCTAGCCATGTTGTTGTTGTTGAGGGTCGCGGGTCGCGCCAGCGGGCCAGCTAGCCTCCAAAGGTCATCTTTTTCAATTCTTGCGATACCTGGACGAGGAAGTAGACGGCGTCGGCGGCGGCAGTCTCGCTATCATTGTGGCCGTAGAGTAGATCAAGTAGCGCCGGACTCGCGCCGCCGCGTCTTGCGAGCTGAGTGGCGGCGTGAAGCTGGTGGCGTAGTACACGACTGCCGCGAACTCGCGGGGCGCGGGCGTCGGACCGTACGTTTCGAGGAACTGGTTCAGGACGCCACTTATCCGGAGAAGTCCTCGATGACTTCAAATAGTCGTTTCTCGTAGTCGCATGAGACTCTGACCTGGCCCTCTGGACTGTCGGCCTGGTCGAACAGTTTAGCGATATCGCCGTTGTCTGATATGTCGATCTCAACGCCGGGATGGTGTCGACAAGACGGTTGCGCAGGGTGTCGCTATGGCTGATCGCCCAGCGCCTCTGCCGGTAGTCAATGAGTCGGAGAATCCCGAACACGATGATCGCCAGGGCCGCGCAGAGCTGCCCGACGCTGCTCGCGATGAAGTTGGCGGTATTGATCGCAGAGATAGCTGCGTCAGGCGGCTGAAGCGAATTGTGCGTGATGACAACGAGCCGCGAAAACGCGATGCTAGCGCAAAGAGCGTGCAACCCAGCCCCAGGAGTG
>NZ_JAHLJA010000046.1:0-82476 GCF_020496245.1 Pseudonocardia sp. ICBG601
CCGATCCGCGACCTCGGTGTGGCTGCCGACGAGCGCGGTCCCCGCACCACCCCGGACCAGGCCGACACCGGCCCACAGGTTCGGCGCGATCGTCAGCTCCTCGACCGAGGTCTTGACCCCGCCGTGCAGCGCGCGCATCCGGCGCTGGCCCTCCGACTCGCTCGCGGCCAGACCCGCCTGCACACCCGCGATGGTCTCGGGGTCGAGCGCGTCGAGGAGCCGGTGCGCCTGCGCCCACGCCTCGTCGGCGGTGTCGCGGGTGATCACGTGCAGCCGGATCCCGAAGCGCACGGTGCGCCCGCGGTCTGCGGCGAGCTTGCGGATCCGTTCGATCTTCTCGTGGACCGCCTCGACCAGTTCGCCCCAGGTCAGGTAGACGTCGGCGTGCTCGGCGGCGACCTGGGCCGCGGCCGGCGAGGAGCCGCCGAAGTAGACCGGCGGGACCGGGTCGGGCAGCCGCGACAGCGACGCCTGCTCGACCCGCACGTGCTCGCCGTCGAGGTCGACGGTCTCGCCGCGCCACAGCCGGGTGACGACCGAGAGGAACTCCCCGGTGCGGGCGTAGCGGGAGTCCTTGTCGAGGAAGTCGCCGTAGGCGCGCTGCTCGCGCGACTCGCCGCCGGTGACGACGTTGAGCAGCAGCCGGCCGCCGGAGTGCCGCTGGAAGGTGGCGGCCTGCTGGGCGGCGAGCGTCGGGGAGATCGACCCGGGCCGGAACGCGACGAGGAACCTCAGGCGCTCGGTGTGGGCCACGAGCATCGCGGTGGTGAGCCACGCGTCCTCGCACCAGGCGCCGGTCGGGGTGAGGGCACCGTCGAACCCGGCCTGCTCCGCGGCACGGGCGACCTGGGTGAGGTAGCCGATCGAGGCGGGGCGGAGGGCGCCGGCGGACCCGGTCGCGTTCCCGTGGCCTCCCCCGACGAGATGGCGGCCGTCGCCCATCGTGGGCAGGAACCAGTGCAGCGTGACTCCCATCCGGCAGACGCAACAGGGCCGCACCGGCCGGCGCAAGTCGGTGGGGACGACGGTCACATCATGCTCCACAGTGGACCGTCCACCCCGCGGGACACCTGTCCGGACGCCCGGGACCGGGCCTCCCACCAGGCAGGACGCCGGTGATCCGGGTCGCCGACGTCTTGGGAAGCGGAGCCGGTCGCGGCTACCGTGGACCCCGTGACCGGATCGGTGCTGTTGACCACGCGGGGGCATGTCGATCTCGCGCGCGTGGCGTCGGCGCTCTGTCGTCGCCCGCTCCGCCGCCGCTGAGAGCGTGTTTGGAAATGGTGGGTGTGTCGGGATGGTCGACACGGCTGGGGTGCTCCATCGTGGTCGGCATGCAGGAACGACCGCGCCGGTACCCCTCGGACACCAGTGATGCCCAGTGGGTGGTGATCGAGCCGTTGTTACCGCCGCTCGCGCGGCGGGGGCGGCCTGTTGCTCATGCTCGTCGGGACGTGCTGGACGCGATCTTGTATGTCGTGCGGACCGGGTGTGCCTGGCGGGCGTTGCCGGTGGACTTCCCGCCCTGGCAGACCGTCTACTGGTACTTCAACCAGTGGGAACAGCAGAAGGTCACCGAGAAGATCCTCCCGGTCGTGCGGGGGCAGTTACGTATCGCCGAGGGCCGTGATCCGGAGCCGAGTGCGGGGATCATCGATTCCCAGTCGGTCAAGGGCGCCGACACCGTCGGCCAGGACTCCCGCGGCTACGACGCCGGGAAGAAGACAGGCGGACGGAAACGGTTCATCGTGACCGACACCCTCGGTCTGCTGCTGACCACGATGGTGTGCTCGGCCTCGGTACAGGACCGCGACGGCGCCAAGCCGATCCTGCTCAACCTCTACCTGCGCACCAGGGTGCGGTTCGTCTACGCCGACGCCGGCTCCGCCGGGCGACTGCTCGACTGGGCCGCCACGATCCTGCAGACAACGATCGAGATCATCCGCAAGCCACCCGAGCAGCGCGGATTCACCGTCCTCCCACGAAGGTGGGTGGTCGAACGGACCCTGGCCTGGCTCACCGCACACCGACGCCTGGCCCGAGACTACGAACGCCACCCCACCACATCCGAAGCCATGATCCGCTGGGCCGCGATCAACACCATCACCCGCCGCATCGCCCGTGGATACCCCGCCACCCGCCAGCAGAAACACACGACACCCTCAACCCACTAGAATTTCCAAACACGCTCTGAGGCCGCGCACCCACCGACCCGGATCCGCTCTGCGCCCGCCCCACGCGCCCGCCGCACCGGGACCGTCTCCGACGGCCACCACCGGCCGGCCCGCCTGCCACAGGGCGGAGCGGACATGCCCGTGCGACCGGCCCCGCACGGCGGTGACCGTCCGTCCCCCCACCCCGCCATCACCGCGCGACCGTGCCCGGCGCACCGCCGGCCCCACCGGAAGGACCCCCATGACCACGACCTCCCCCGCCCCCACCGGCACCGACGGCCGGGCCGCCTGGACCGACGAGCAGCTCGACGCCGTCTTCGCCCCGGTGTTCGCCCGCATCGCCGAGGGCGCGGTCGCCCGTGAGCAGGGCCGCACCCTGGCCCACGACGAGGTGGCCGCGCTGCGCGCGGAGCGCTTCGGCGCCCTGCGGCTGCCCGTGGAGCTCGGCGGCTACGGCGCCACCGTGCGCCAGCAGTTCCGGCTGCTCGTCGACCTCGCCGCCGCCGAGTCGAACCTGCCGCAGGCGCTGCGCGTGCACTGGTGGTACGTCGACGACCTGCTGCTCGCCGCCCCGGGCCCGGACCGCGACGCCCGGCTGGCGGCCGTCGCCGAGGGCCGGCTCGTCGGCAACGCCATCACCGAGCCCGGCGTCGGCGCGATCGACCGGTACCGCACCGCCCTGACCCCCGACGGCGACGGCTACCGCCTCGACGGCACCAAGTACTACTCGACCGGCAGCCTCTACGCCGACCAGATCCTGGTCGCCGCCGACCTCGACGGGCAGCGCGTGTCCGTGCTCGTCGACGGCGACGCCCAGGGCGTCGTCCAGCACGACGACTGGGACGGCTTCGGGCAGCGCCTCACCGCCAGCGGCACCACCGAGTTCCACGGCGTCGCCGTCCCCCGCGAGCGGGTCCTCGGACCCGGGTACGGCACCGAGGGCCGCGGCTGGGGCACCTCCTACCTACAGCTCGTCCAGCTCGCCGTGCTCGCCGGGATCGCCCGGCGCGCCACCGACGACGTCAGCGCCTGGGTCCGCGAGCGCACCCGCACCTTCACCCACGCCCCGGCCGACCTGCCCCGCCACGACCCGCTCGTCCAGCAGGTCATCGGGCGACTGTCCGCGGCCGCCTGGTCATCCCGTGCCCTGGTGCTGGCCATCGCCGAGCAGCTCGACACGCTGCTCGCCGCGGGCGGGGAGGACCCGGAGCTGCTCGACCGGGTCGAGCTCGACGTCGCCCACGCCCAGGCCACGATCATCCCCGCGGTGCTCGACGCGACCACCCAGCTGTTCGAGGTCGGCGGTGCCTCCGTGACCTCGGAGAAGCTGCGGCTGGACCGGCACTGGCGCAACGCCCGGGTGATCTCGGTGCACAACCCGCTGATCTACAAGCTGCAGTCGGTCGGGGACCACGTGCTCAACGGGACCGACCTGCCCTACGCCTGGAGCGCCGGCAAGCGATGAGCCGCGCGATCGACCCGGCACCGCGCCGCATCCATCTCAACGCCTTCGACATGACGTGCGCCGGGCACCAGTCCCCCGGCCTGTGGCGCCACCCGCAGGACCGCTCGCATACCTTCCACGACCTGCGCTACTGGACCGAGCTGGCGCAGCTGCTGGAGCGCGGCGGGTTCACCAGCCTGTTCATCGCCGACGTCGTCGGCCTCTACGACGTCTACCGCGACGGCCCCGAACCGGCGATCCGCGACGGCGTGCAGGTCCCCGTCGGCGACCCGACCCTGGCCGTCTCGGCGATGGCCGCGGTCACCGAGCGGCTCGGCTTCGGGATCACCGTGTCGCTGACCTACGAGAAGCCCTACGCGCTCGCCCGGCGCTTCTCCACCCTGGACCACTACACCCGGGGCCGGGTCGCGTGGAACGTCGTCACCTCCTACCTGGAGTCCGCGGCCCGCAACCTGGGGCTGGAGAAGCAGGTGCCGCACGACCGGCGCTACGACGTCGCCGACGAGTTCATGGAGGTCTGCTACCAGCTGTGGGAGGCGTCCTGGGACGACGACGCGGTGCTGCTCGACCGGGACAAGGGCGTCTACACCGACCCGGCGAAGGTCCGTCCGATCGGCCACCACGGCGAGTTCTTCGACGTGCCGGGCATCGGCCTGACCGAGCCCTCCCCGCAGCGCACACCGACGATCTTCCAGGCAGGCGCCTCCGCGCGCGGCACGACGTTCGCCGCCCGGCACGCCGAGGGCGTCTTCGTCATCTCCCCGACCCCGGAGACACTGGCCCCGCGGGTCGCCGAGCTGCGCAGGCAGACCGCCGAGCAGGGCCGCGATCCCCGTGCGGTGAAGGTCTTCACGATGGTCACCGTGGTCACCGGCGCCACCGACGAGCAGGCCAGCGAGCGCTACGCCGACCTCGCGCAGTACGTGAGCCTGGAAGGTGCCCTCACCCTCTACGGCGGCTGGTCCGGCCTGGACCTGTCCACGATGGACCCCGACGAGCCGCTGCGGTTCGCCGAGACCGAGGCCATCCGCAGCGCGGTCGAGCTGTTCACCACGGCGGATCCGACACGGGAGTGGACGCCGCGGGCGATCGCCGAGCACATCGGGATCGGCGGGATGGGCGCCGTCGTCGTGGGCGGGCCGCAGACGGTCGCCGACGAGCTGGAACGCTGGGCCGAGGTCGCCGACGTCGACGGCTTCAACCTCGCCTACGCGGTCACCCCCGGCACCTTCGCCGACGTCGTGGAGCACGTGGTGCCCGAGCTGCGCCGGCGTGGGGTGCTCGCCGAGGCCCCGGAGGGCGCGACCCTGCGCGAGCACCTGCAGGGTGCGGGCCAGGCACGGGTCCGTGCCGACCATCCCGCGGCCGTCCACGCCCGGCGCCGGGGCGCCGCCCCCGCCTGACCCCGGTTCCCGGTCCGGACCCGGACCCGGACCCACGGTCCTGCTCCCCACTGCACGAGCGGACCGGTCGTACGGACCCTGCCGGACGACCGGTCCGCTCGTGCGGGGCGGGTGTCAGATCCGGGCGGGGACGCGGGGCACGGTGTCGACGAGGCGGCGGGTGTAGTCGTGCCGCGGGGTCCCGAACACCTGGGCCGGCGTGCCGAGCTCGACCACCTCCCCCGCCCGCAGGACGGCGACGCGGTCGGAGACCCGGTCGACGACCGCGAGGTCGTGGCTGACGAACAGGCAGGCGAACCCCAGCTCGCGCTGCAGCGACGCGAACAGCTCCAGCACCTCGGCCTGCACCGACACGTCCAGCACGCTGGTCGGCTCGTCGGCGATCAGCAGCCGCGGCGACAGCGACAGGGCCCTGGCCAGCGCGACCCGCTGGCGCTGCCCGCCCGACAGCTCGCCGGGCCGGCGGGTCGCGAACTCCCGTGGCAGGCGGACCGACTCCAGCAGCTCGCCCACCCGGGAGCGCAGCTCCGGGCCGGGCCGGGCGCCGTGCACCCGCAGCGGCTCGGCGACCGAGTCCTCCACGGACCGGCGCGGGTCCAGCGATGCCGCCGGGTCCTGGTGCACCATCGCCAGCCCGCGACGCACCCGGCGCAGCCCGGAGCGCGACAGCCCGGCCAGGTCGGTGCCGTCGAGCAGCACCCGGCCCTGCGCCGGCGGGAGCAGCCCGGCCGCTGCCCGGCCGATCGTGGTCTTGCCCGACCCGGACTCGCCCACGAGCCCGACGACCTCGCCGGGCGCCACGTCCAGGCTCACGGCGTGCACGGCCCGGAACGCGGGCCGGCCGCGCCGGGCCGGGTGCACCACCGACAGGTCCTGCAGGGACAGCACCGGCACCGGCCCCTCCGGGTCGCGCGGCGCGGGGACGTCGGCGGCCTGCGCCACCGCCGCGACGGCGCTCCCCCGCGGCCGGTCGGCGAGCGTCGGCACCGCCGCGAGCAGAGCCCGCGTGTAGTCGGTCGCCGGCCGCTCGAACAGGTCCGCGACGGAGCGCTGCTCCACCACCCGGCCGCGGTGCAGCACCACGACGCGGTCGGCGAGCTCGGCGACGACGCCCATGTTGTGGGTCACCAGCAGCACGCCCACGCCGGTGCGGTCGCGCAGGTCGCGCAGCAGCTCCAGGATCCGCGCCTGCACGGTGACGTCGAGCGCGGTCGTCGGCTCGTCGGCCAGCAGCAGGTCCGGCTCCCCGGCCAGCGCCAGGGCGATCACGACGCGCTGCTTCTGGCCGCCGGAGAGCTGGTGCGGGTAGGACCGCACGCGGCGCTCGGGCTCGGGCAGGTCGACCAGCCGCAGCAGCTCCACCGCCCGGCGGCGGGCCTGCGCGCGCGGCACCCGGGCGTGCGCCCGGATCGCCTCGACGAGCTGCCAGCCGACCGTGCGCACCGGGTTCAGCGCGGTCTGCGGTTCCTGGAACACCATCGCGGCGCGGGTCCCGCGGACCCGGTCCAGCGCCTCCTCGGGTGCGCCGAGGACGGAGTCCCCGGCGAGCTCGACCGAGCCGGACGCCGTCGCGGCGTCGGGGAGCAGGCCGAGCACCGACCGCGCCGTCAGCGTCTTGCCCGACCCGGACTCACCGACCAGCGCGTCGACCTCCCCGCGGCGCACCGTGAGGTCGACGCCGTCGACGGCGACCGTGTCGCCGAAGGAGATTCGCAGGTCCCGCACGCTCAGCACGGTGCTCATCCGGCCACCCGCCGTCCCGCCGCGAGGGCCTGCGCGACGAGCAGGAAGCCCAGCGTCAGCATCGTGACCACGGCCAGCGGGCCGAGCGCCATCGCCGGGTTGACGTCGAGGTACAGCACCGAGTCGGCGACGATCGACCCGAGCGAGGGGTCCGGTGGCCGGACCCCGATACCGATGAAGCTCATGGCCCCCTCCACGAAGACGGCGACGGACAACGACACCGCGACCTGCACACCGGCGGGCTCGGCGGCGCCCGGCAGCACGTGGCGGCGCAGCACCCACCAGCGCCCGGCCCCGACCACGGTGGCCGCCTCGACGTAGGGCATCTCCCGCACCCGCAGCGCGGCACCCCGCACGAGCCGCCCGAAGATCGGGATCTCGGCGAGGACGATCACCACGACCACCGCCGTCGTGCCCGGCCCGAGGACCGCGGCCAGTGCGATCCCGAGGATCAGCACCGGGAACGCGAGCAGCACGTCGAACACCCGCTGTGCGACGACGTCGACGGCCGCCGACAGACTCGACACCAGACCGACCAGGCCACCGGCGACCGCCCCGAGCGGCACCGCGACCGCGATGATCGACAGGTTGGCGAGGATGCCGTACAGCGTCCGGCTGAAGACGTCGCGGTTCACCTCGTCGGTGCCCAGCCAGTGCGCACCGGACGCGGGCAGCAGGTTCGCACCCGGGATCTGCGCCAACGGGTCGTACGGCGCGAGCAGCGGTGCGGCGAGACCGGCGAGCACGACGACGCCGACGAGCACCGCCCCGACCAGCCCGCGCCCGCGGTACAGCGCCGACAGCGCGTGCGGGCGGCGGGTGGGACCGGGCAGGGCCGGCGCGGCCGTCCTCGCCGGGAGGATCTCGCCGGGGGCGGTGACGGTCATGAGTTCCCTCCGATCCGCACCCGCGGGTCCAGCGCGGCGTGCAGGATGTCGGTGACCAGCTGGACGGCGACGAACACCGCGACCGACAGCAGCAGCAGGACCTGCACCACCGGGTAGTCGCGGCGGCTGATGCCCTGCTCGATCAGCTGACCGAGCCCGGGCCAGGTGAAGATCAGCTCGACCAGGACGGCGCCGCCGAGCAGGTTGCCGATCTGCAGCCCCAGCACGGTGGCGACCGTGGGCAGCGCGGCGGGCAGGGCGTGGGCGAGCACCAGACGCCGGCGGGGCACGCCGAGCGCGCGGGCGGTGAGCACGTAGGGCTGCGCGAGCTCGGTGCGCAGCGACTCCACGACGAACCGCGACAGCGCGCCGGCGACCGGCAGGGCCAGGCACACCGCCGACAGCAGCAGGTACTGCCATGTCAGGTCGGGGCGGGCGAGGAACCCCCCGGGCGGGGCCCCGCCGGAGGGCAGCACCGGGAAGGCGACCGCGAACAGCAGCACCAGCACCACACCGGTGACGAACGTCGGGACCGCGAGCGCCAGCGTGGTGAACCCGGTGACGACGGTGTCGACCCACCGGGCCCGCGACAGCACGGCCGCGACCCCGACGACCAGCGACAGCCCCACGGCCAGGACGAGCGCGGCGCCGGCCAGCCAGAGCGTGTTGACCAGGCCGGCCGCCACCAGGGTGCCGATCTCACCGCCGATCAGGTACGAGCGGCCGAGGTCACCGGTGAGGACGTTCCCCAGCCACAGCACGTACTGCTCCCACACCGGCCGGTCGAGCCCGAGCGAGACCCGGATCGTCTCGACCACCGCGGGCGAGGCGTCCGGCCCGGCGAGCGTGGTCGCCGGGTCGCCGGGGACCAGGCGCAGCAGACCGAAGATCAGCACCGAGGCGAGGAACAGCACCGCGACCGCCGACGGCAGCCGGGAGATGACGAAGCGCAGCATGTCAGGCCGCCGTGTACGCGTCGGTGAGGTCGATCTCGGCACGCTTGGACCAACCGACCCCCTGGACCCGGTCCGAGGCGGCGAGCTGGTTGAGCACCACGCCGATCTCGACCAGGAACAGGTGCTCGAGCAGCTCGTCGGACAGCGCCGTGTAGGCGCGGCCGAGGCCGGCGGTGTCGGTCGCGGGCAGCGTCCACGCGGTGGCGGCGGCCCGCTGGTAGTCGGGCGAGACGAACCGCGAGGAGTTCTTCTGCGCGTTGAAGGGGTAGGCGCTGACGGTCAGCGTCGACGGGGTGTGCTGGGCCCACGAGTGGAACGTCGTCCACAGCCCGGGGAACTGCGCGCCGATCAGCTGCTTCACGAACTGCGCGGAATCGACCGGCTGCAGCGTGGTGGTGATGCCGATCTCGGCGAGGTCGGCCTGCACGATCTGCGCGACCGGGTCGTGGACGGGGTGGCTGGCCGGGAACGTCAGCGGCTGCGGTGGCACGGTGCCGACCTCCGCGACGAGCGCACGGGCCCGGTCGAGGTTGCGGGTGTAGGTGGCGTTGCGGGCCTCGTCGTAGGCCGGGGAGCTCTTCGGCCACGGCAGGTTGATCGGGTAGCCGGAGCCGCGCAGCACCTCGTAGACGACCCGTTGCCGGTCGATCGCGTAGGCGACGGCCTGGCGGACCCGCACGTCGGACAGCCCGGGGGCGGTGACGTTCGCGCCCACGTAGGTCTGCAGCTCCGCGCCCTCCATGGTGATCGCGTGGAAGCCCTCGGCCGCGTCCAGGGTCGCGATGTCGCGGAACGGGAGCCCGCCGACGACGTCGAACCGGTTGGACCGCAGGCCGGCCAGCAGCGCCTGGGCGTCGCCGCCGATGCTCAGCTCGACCCGGTCGAGATAGGGCCGCTCGGGGTCGCGGAAGTGCTCGTTGCGCACGTAGACGATCGAGGTGTTCGGGGTCCAGGACTCGAACCGGAACGGGCCGGTCCCGACGAACGCCTCGCCACGCCCGAGCGCGTCGATGGTCGCGGAGTCCAGGATCGGGACGGTGTCGAGCAGGTCGAGGATGTTCGACAGGGGCTCCGCGAGCCCCAGCACCACCCGGTGCGGCTGCGAGGTGTCGAACGAGGTGACCGCGGCGGCGGTGCTGCGCAGCTGCGCGGTCCACTTCGGGTCGGCGTAGGTGCGGATCGAGAACTCGACGTCGGCCGAGGTGAACGGCCGGCCCCGCTCGGTGCCGCGGCCGTGGAAGAAGACGTCGTCACGCAGCTGCAGGGTCACCGTGCGGCCGTCCGGGCTGATCTCCCAGGACGTCGCGAGCCGCGGCTGCGGCTCGAACCCGGTGTTCGGCCGGCGGACCAGGGTGTCGTAGACCAGGCCGACGGTGGTGGTGACGCCGTCGTTGGAGTTGGTGAGGAAGTTGCCGGGCACCAGGTCGGTCCGGTCGGCCAGCTTCAGGGTCCCGCCGCGCACCGGTGCGCTCGCGGCGGCGTTCCCGGCGGCACGCCGCTCGTCGACGGCGGAGGCGCACCCGGTCAGGCCCGCGCCGGCCGCGCCGGCGGCCAGGACACCGAGTCCGGCGCGGCGCAGCAGGCTGCGCCGGTCGAGCGGGGAGGACAGGAGTCGGGTGGTCATCGGTGGTTCGCCTCTCGGGGGGTGGTGGGGGTCGGGAACGGCCGAGGCGCCGCGCGCGCGTCGGCGGCGACCGCGGCGGCGCGGCGGGTGGTGCCGAGCGGGTCGGCGTAGATCGGGCGCAGGCCGGCGGTGCACGCGGCGACCGCCTGCAGTGCGGACCCGAAGGTGCCCGCCTGCAGGCTGATCGGCGGGAGCGCGCTCGCCTCGGCGAAGCTCCGGGAGACGTGGGCGAGTCCGGCCCGGTAGGCGGTGAACGCCTGCCCGGCGAGGACGACGCGGTCGGGGTTGAGCACATCGCGGACCAGCGCGACGCCGCGGCCCAGCAGGGCGGCCCGCTCGGCGAGCAGGTCGTGCGCCCGTCGGTCGCCGCCCTCGGCCGCGCCGACCACCTTCTCGATCACGGGTGCGTCGACGATCCCGGCCGCGTGCGCGGCGCGGGCCACGGCGGAGTCGCCGGCGGCGGCCTCCAGGCAGCCGGTCCGCCCGCAGTGGCAGCGTTCCCGCCCCAGCACCCCGTCCCCGCCGACGGGCAGGTGGCTGACGGTGCCGGGGCCGCCGGCGGGGGCGTGCACCCTGCCGTCGACGGTGAGCACGGCACCGACGGCCTCGCGGGCGTAGACGTGCAGCGTGGTCCCCTCGTCGACGTGCGGGGACAGCAGCGACTCGGCGCCGGCCATCGCCTCGATCTGCGGGACGACGACGACCCCCGGCAGCCCGACCCGGTCGACGATGTCGGCGAGCGGGGCGGGGTCCCAGCCGAGCCGTGGATGACCGAACCGGTCGCGCTCACCCGACACCTGGCCGCCGACCACGAGGCCGACCTGCAGCACGGTCCGCCCCGGGCCGCGGGCGGCGAACCGTCGCAACCGGGCGGCGAGCCCCGCCAGCGCGGTGCCGGGCTCGGCGTCGCGCGGGGTGGGCACGTCGGTCGCCGACACCACGGTGCCCCGCAGGTCACCGACGGCGAGCGTGGTGCGGTGCAGACCGACGTGCAGGCCGAGCACGCCGAACCGGTCGGTGTCGATCTCCAGCGGGATGCGGGGCCTGCCGACCGTGCCCGTGGGCACGAGGTCGGGCCGCTCGCGGACCACTCCGGCGGCGACGAGCGCGACGACCTGGCGGTTGACCGTCGCGTGCGACAGCCCGGTGGCCGTGACGAGCTCGTCGCGGAACACCACCCCGGCCCGGCGGACGGCGCCGAGCACCGCCGCCGCGGCCGGCACGCCCGCCCCGGTGACCGGCTCGGGGGCCGCGGCGCGCACGACGGCGCGGTGGGCGGGACGGTGGCCGCCGACCTGGCGGACGTGGTGCGGACGCGGCCGGGCCGATGGGCGCGGGGCCGGGTCGGCGGGTGCGGAGGGGAGGTCGGCAGAGGGTCCGGGCGTGGTGGAGCCGGGCATCGGTGGTCCTCGGGGCGCGGGCCACGACGTCGCGCGGCCCCCCGGTGGGGTCCGCGGCGCGCGGTGGCCGGGTGGTCCTGGGTGTCGGCGGGCCCCGTCCGGGCCGCGGCGGCGGACGGTCGGGGCACGGCGGCGCCGGTGGGACGTGGACCCGGCGGGGCCGTTCGAGGGGGCGCGCGTTCCGGGCGGGACGGCGCGGCGGGACCGCGGGTGCGGTGGCGCCGCGCCCGCTCCGGGGTCGCGGGACGCGTCAGGGCGTCGGGTGGGTCAGACCGGTCGACAGAGTGCGGTCGCCGTGCGGCACAGATCGACGTGCCGGCGCAGGACCAGGAAGGGCAGGACGCCGGGGACCAGGCCGCGGCGCACGCCGGGCCGCGGCCCGGGTCGGTCGCGGTCGTCACTCACACCGGTGACGCTAGCAGCGGCCGGGAGACCGGGTCGATGCCTGGAATCACGGCAGCGGATCACATTGACAACCGCGGCCCGCGCGGTCCCGGCGCAGGGGTTGGGATCGGCATGAGCGCAACCGTTGCCGCCGCGGCGGGCGCCTCCCTACCGTCGACGACGTGCCGGGACCGTGGTGCCCCGCTCCCCCACTCCGTCCGGAGTGGACGGTGGGCGGCCCGCCCGCCGGCGTCCTCCCGCCCCTGCCGCCGCGACCGGCGCCCCCGGGCCACCCGCACCCCACGTCTGGAGATCCGATGACCCTGCAGGCCGAGAACCCGACCCCCACCGCAGCCGCGCAGCCCGTCGTGCGCAAGGTCGGCGGGCGCATCGGCGCCCGCGTCGAGGGCGTCCGCCTGGGCGGCGACCTCGACGCCGCCACCGTCGCCACGCTGCGTGCGGCGCTGCTCGAGCACAAGGCGCTGTTCTTCGGCGGACAGGGCCACCTCGACGACGAGTCGCACCTCGCGTTCGTCTCGCTGTTCGGCCGGCCCACGACCGCGCACCCCACCGTGCGCGGCGAGAAGACCCATGTGCTGCCGGTGGACTCCGACCGGGGCAAGGCCAACAGCTGGCACACCGACGTCACCTTCGTCGACCGCATCCCCGCGATCAGCTCGCTGCGCACGCTGGACCTGCCGCCCTACGGCGGCACCACCGTGTTCGCCAACACCGGCGCCGCCTACGCCTCGCTCCCGCTGCCGCTGAAGAACCTCGTCGACGAGCTCTGGGCGGTGCACACCAACGCCTTCGACTACGCCCGCGACGCCGAGACCACCACGGCGCCCGACGACGACCGGATCGCCGCCTACCGCGCCGAGTTCCGTTCCACCACCTACGAGACCGAGCACCCGGTGGTGCGCGTCCACCCGGAGACCGGCGAGCGGGTGCTCGTGCTCGGCCACTTCGTCCGGGAGTTCGTCGGGCTGAACTCCAAGGAGTCCCAGACCGTCTACCACCTGCTCCAGGACCGGATCGTCCGGCTGGAGAACACCGTGCGCTGGAACTGGTCCGACGGCGACTTCGTGCTGTTCGACAACCGGGCGACCCAGCACTACGCCGTCGCCGACTACGACGACCACCACCGCGCGCTGCGACGGATCACCCTGGCCGGCGACATCCCGGTCTCGCCCAGCGGGGCGCGCAGCGTCGTGCGCACCGGCGACTCCTCGCACTACACGAACTGAGCCCGGCCGCCGGCCCGGTGCCCGCACCCGCGGACGCCGGGCCGGCCTGCGTCACCCGTCCGTCGGCGCCCCGCCCCGTCCCGCCCGTCCCCGCCCGGAGGTCCCGCCGTGCCCACCGATCCCCCGCCCACCGCGGCGTCGCCGGTCCCCCCCCGTCCCGCCCGGCGCGCGGGGCTACGACGGGTTCGGCGGCACCATCGGCCGGACCGCCGCGACCTCGACCCGCTGGTGGCCGCCCGAGCCCGCGCGGGTCCGGCGACCGAACGTCGTCGTGGTCGTCGTCGACGACCTGGGCTACAGCGACATCGGCCCGTACGGCTCGGAGATCCCCACCCCGCACCTCGACCGGCTGGCCGAGGCCGGGCTCACCCTGGCCGAGCACCACACCGCACCGCTGTGCTCCCCGGCCAGGGCCGCGCTGCTGACCGGGCTCAACCCGCACCGGGCCGGGTACGGCTGGGTCGCCAACGCCGACCCCGGCTTCCCCGGCATGCGCCTGGAGCTGGGCGACGACGCCGCGACCCTCGCCGAGCACCTGCAAGCCGGCGGGTACGCCACGTTCGCCGTCGGCAAGTGGCACCTGGTCCGCGACGCGAACCTGGCGCCCGGCCGGCCGCGGGACTCCTGGCCGACCCGGCGCGGGTTCGACCGCTACCACGGCTCGCTGGAGGGCCTGAACTCCTTCTTCCACCCCAACCAGATCACCGTCGACGAGCACGCCCTCGACGTCGACGAGTACCCGCCGGGCTACTACGTCACCGACGATCTGACCGACCGCGCGTGCGCGATGGTCTCCGAGCTGCGCGCGCACGACGCCACCCGGCCGTTCCTGCTGTACCTCGCGCACGTCGCGATGCACGGGCCGCTGCAGGTGCCCGCCGCCGACCTCGCCGAGCAGGAGGGCCGCTACGCCGCCGGGTGGGACGCCGTCCGCGAGGCCCGCTTCGCCCGCCAGCTCGACCGCGGCCTGTTCCCGCCCGGCACCCGGCAGGCCCCGCGCAACCCCGAACCCGGCTACGACGTGCCGCCGTGGGAGTCGCTGTCGCCCGACGAACGCCGCCGCTACGCCCGCTACATGGAGGTCTACGCGGCGATGGTGTCCACCGTGGACGCCTCGCTCGGCCGGGTCACCGCCCTGCTCGAGGAGCTGGGCGAGCTCGACGACACGATCATCGTGTTCACCTCCGACAACGGCGGCACCGCCGAGGGCGGCCCGGAGGGCACCCGCAGCTACTTCACCCGCTTCGTGCACCATCCCGTCCCCGCGGACTGGGAGCGCGACGTCGACCACGACGAGTCGCTCATCGGGTCCGAGGAGCTCGGCGCGCACTACCCGCGCGGCTGGGGACAGGTGTCGAACACCCCGTTCCGGTTCTACAAGGGGCAGACCTACGCCGGCGGGGTACGGGTGCCGCTGCTGGTGTCCTGGCCGCGGGGCCTGCCCGCCGGACGGGTGCTGCGCGACTACACCTACGTCACCGACCTGGTCCCGACACTGCTCGCGCTGACCGGGGTGCCCCGGCTCGCCGAGCGCGCGGGCACGCCGACCGCCGAGCCCGACGGCGTCGACCTGGGCGGGTTCCTGCGCGGCGAGGTGACCGCGAGCCCGCACCTCGAGCAGTACTCCGAGATGGGTGGGCACCGCGGCCTCTACCGCGACGGCTGGAAGCTGCTCGCCCGCCACGAGCCGGGCCACCGCGACATCGACGACCCGGCCTGGGCGCTCTACGACGTGCGCACCGACCCCGCCGAGCTGGTCGACCTCACCGCCGCCCATCCGCAGCGGGCCGCCGAGCTCGCCGCGGCCTGGGAGCGCGCCGCCTGGGAGAACACCGTGTTCCCGCTGCTCGACCGCGGTGACCTGGCGGTGCGACGGCCGGGCGAGGCCCGCCTGGCCGAGCCGGTGCGGATCCTGCCCGGCACCCCGGTGCTGGAGCGCTACCGGTCCGCGCAGCTCGTCGCGTTCCGGTCGTTCGACGTCGAGGTCGCTCTCGGCGGGCTCGCCCCGGGCGACGAGGGCGTGCTCGTCGCGCACGGCGACGCGTTCGGCGGCTACCTGCTCGCAGTCGAGGACGGGCGGCTGGTCGTGCTGCACAACGCGGGCGGCCGGGTGTCCACCGCGGACGGCCCGGCCCCGGCCGGGACCCGCACGGTCGTCCTGTCCGTGACGGCGACCCCGGACCTGCGCTGGCACCTCGCCGTCTCCGCCGACGGGGCCCCGGTCACCGCGCTGCCCGACCGGTGGGCGCTGACCGGGATGGCACCCTGGAGCGGCATCTCGGTCGGCCGCGACGCCCGCGGGCCGGTGTCCTGGGCGCTGCGGCGGCAGCGCGGGATCTTCCGGTTCACCGGCGACCTGCGGTCGGTGACCTACCGGCCGGGCGCCCGCGTCGTGCCGGACGAGGTCGCCCGCGCGGTCACCGCCGAGGCCGCGTCCCGGGCGGACTGACCCGTCGAACGGGCGGCCGGGCGCGGCGCCGTCGCGCTTCCCCCGTCCGCCCCCGGGCCGACCAGCACCGCCCGCCGTGCCTCAGTGCAGGCACGCCCAGAACCCGGTCAGCGCCGCGGCGCCACGGGCCGGCTCGTGGGTCATCCACCAGTGGCCGAGACCGTCGAGGACCGCGACCCGGGCCCCGGCGCGGGCGGCCGCCCTGCGGCGTTGCTCCTCGGTGCCGACGACGTGGTCGGCGGTCGCCAGGACGGCGAGACCCGGCCGGGCCGCCGCGCGTTCCAGCGGCAGGCCGAGGCCGGGCGCACCGGCCGCGGCGGCGGACCGGTACAGGGAGAGCACCGCGCGGCCCATCTCCTCGCCCTGCCCGGCTGCGACGCGCGCCGCGACCGCCCGACCCATCCCGCGTTCCACCAGCACCGCGGCGCGCTCGGCGGGCGCGGCACCGAAGCGCGCCGCGACGTCGGCCTCGCCGACGCCCGGGGTCTGCCAGCGGCGGGCGAGCTCGTGCCACTCGTGGTCCGGGTCGAACACTCCGAGGGCGTCGCTGACCCAGCTGCGGACCAGGTGCGGGTGGCTCAGCACGACATTGAGGACGTGGATGCCGCCGACGTCGTGGCCCACCAGGTCCACCGGCTCGCCGAAGGCCGCCAGCTTGCCGGCCAGCCAGTCGCGGTAGCCGGCCGGGGTGGCCTCGAACCCGGCGGGCAGGGGCGCACCGAAACCGGGCGGCGACAGGCACACCACGTCGGTCCGCGTGGGCGCGAGTTCCGCCAGCAGCAGGTCCCAGACCGCCGACGTCTCGGGGTTGCCGTGGACGAACACCGCGGGCATCAGCCCGCCACCGGCGTCGTCGGTTGCAGGACCGACTCCACCAGCGCCTCGGTGCGCAGGTGGGTGATCGCCTGGTACTCGGGATCGCGCACCATGGCCGCGAAGGCCTCCCGGTCCGGGTAGCGGACCAGCACCACCATGTCCCACGCCTGCCCGCTCTCGGCGACCAGCGCCGGCTCACCGACACCGAGGTACACCACCTGCAGGCCGTAGCGGGGGTTGAGCTCGGCCCGGAGAGCGTCGGCGTAGCGCTGGTAGCTCTCCCGGCCGCCGTCCGGGCGGAACCGCAACAGGTTCAGCATCACGACCGGGCCACCGGGGTCGTCGGCCAGCAGGGCGTCCAGGGCGTGGTCTTCGATCTCGATCATCGGAACCTCCTGACACCCACCCTACGCATACTTGTTGGATAACACGCAAGTTCGTTTGCTAGTGTCCGGCCATGCGCCGTACCCAGCAGGAACGCCGCGACCAGGCCGAAGCCGCGTTGCTCACCGCTGCCGCCGAACTCGTCGTCGAGCAGGGCGTGCGGTCGCTGACGCTCGCCCGTGTCGGGGAACGGGCCGGGTACAGCCGCGGCATCGTCACCCACCACTTCGGCGGGAAGCAGGCGCTGGTGGAGCGGCTGGCGCGCGCCACCCAGGCCGGGTTCGCCCCGGGACTCGACGGCCTCCCACCCGGCCTCGACCGCCTGCTGCGGCTGATCGACGGCTACCTCGGGGAGCTCGGCCGGATCGGTGCGTTCCATCAGGCCTTCCTGCTGCTGTGGGCCGAGGCCGCCACCCAGCCCGAGCTCGCCCCGATCTTCCGCGAACGGGACGCGGCCTTCCGCGCCGACCTGCGCGACGACGTCGAGGCCGGCATCGCGGACGGCAGCATCACGGCGGACGCCGGCGCGGACGAGGTCGCGACCGCCGTCGTCGGGCAGCTGCGCGGGATCGCGTTGCAGCGGCTGCTCGCCCCGGACAGCGTCGACACCGAGGCGCTGCGCCGGAGCGTCACCGCCCAGTGGCGCCGTGCCCTGGCCCGGTAGCCCGCTCCAGGTCCCGCAGCCACGGGGGCGCCGACACCGGGGCGGCGCCATAGGGCGCCCGTCCGGTCCTGGGAGAGGGCGCCGGATTCCGCTCCCGGCACCGCGTCGTCGGGTGCCCCACAGGGGTGCGACCCGGCACCGCCGGCCGGACCGATCGCGCAGGACGATCGACGGCGATGGCGGATCGTCGTTGGACACCGCCGGTCCCGGCCGCCTTGACTCGGACGGTGGCCGTCCCCGCTCCCCCGCCGTCCGCCCGCCACCACAGCTCGCACTGGGGTTCGTTCCGGGCCGTCACCTCCCCCTCCGGGCTCGCCGTGTTCCCCCGGCCCGGCGACCCCGACCCGTCGCCGCTGCTCGGCAACGTCGCCTCCGCCGTCGACCACCCGGCACGGGTGCGGCGCCCCGCGGTGCGGCTCGGGTGGTGGACCGACGGCCCCGGCCCGGACGCGCGACGCGGCGCCGACCGCTGGGTCGAGGTCGGCTGGGACGAGGTGCTCGACCGGCTCGCCGCCGAGCTCGCCAGGGTCCGCGACACCCACGGCCCGCAGGCCGTCTACGGCGGCAGCTACGGCTGGGCCAGCGCGGGCCGGTTCCACCACGCGCAGAGCCAGGTCCACCGCTTCCTGAACACCGTGCTCGGCGGGTACGTGCGCTCGGTCGGCACCTACAGCGCGGCCGCCGCGGAGACGGTGCTGCGCCACGTGCTGGGCCCCACCGATGTCGTCTCCAAGGGGCCGGTGACCTGGGACCAGGTGGCCGCGCACACCGACACGGTGCTCGCCTTCGGCGGGATGAACCTGAAGAACTCCACGGTCGGGGCGGGCGGGATCAGCGCCCACGTGGAGCGCTCGGCGCTGGCCGCGGCAGCCGCGCGCGGCGCGCACCTGGTGAACATCGGGCCGCTGCGCTCGGACCTGCCGGCGCAGGCGCGCCCGCGGTGGCTGTCGCTGCCGCCGGGCACCGACACCGCGCTGATGCTCGGGCTGCTGCACACCCTGCTCGAGGAGGACCGGCACGACCGGGCGTTCCTGGACCGGTACTGCGTCGGCTGGGACCGGGTCGCCGGGTACCTGCGCGGCAGCGACGACGGCGTCGTCAAGGACGCCGTCTGGGCGGCGGGGATCACCGGGGTGGCGGCCGAGGCGATCCGCGGGCTCGCGCGGTGCGCGGCGGCCGGGCGGACCCTGGTCACCGTCGCGCAGTCGCTGCAGCGCGCCGAGTTCGGCGAGCAACCGGTCTGGGCGGGGATCGCCCTGGCCGCCGCACTCGGCCAGATCGGGCTGCCCGGCGGCGGGTTCTGCTACGGGCTGGGCTCGATCGGGCACTACGGCAGGCCCCGGGTCGACGTCGCGATCGGGGCGCTCCCCCAGGGCACGGGTGGCGTCGACGAGGCGATCCCGGTGGCCCGGGTCGCGGACATGCTGCTGCACCCCGGCGAGCCCTACGACCACGACGGCCGCCGCGGCCGCTACCCGCACGTGCGACTCGCCTACTGGGCGGGCGGCAACCCGTTCCACCACCACCAGGACCTCGGGCGGCTGCGCCGGGCCGTCGCCCGGCTCGACACCTTCGTGGTGCACGAGCCGGCCTGGACCGCGACCGCCCGGCACGCCGACGTCGTGCTCCCGACGACCTGGACGATCGAGCGTGACGACATCGGCGCGAGCCGCCACGACCCGGTGATGACCGCGATGCACCGGCTCACCGACCCGCCCGGCGAGGCCCGCGACGACCATGCCGTCCTCGCCGCGCTCGCCGAGAGGCTCGGCGCGGGCGCGGCGTTCACCGGCGGCCGGGACACCGACGGCTGGCTCGCCCACCTCTACGAGGTGACCCGCGCCGACCTGGCCGCCCGCGGTCTGCCCGCTCCGTCCTACGACCGGTTCCGCGTCGAGGGCGAGCTCGCGCTCCCCACCCGTCCCGACGACGGGGACGTGCTCGCCGCGTTCCGCGCCGACCCCGCAGCGCACCCGCTGCCGACGCCGTCGGGCCGCATCGAGCTGTACTCGGCGACCGTCGCCGCATTCGGCTACGCCGACGCCCCCGGGTACCCGGTGTGGCGGGCACCGACCGACGCGCCGACCGCGCGGCACCCGTTGTGGCTGGTCGCGAACCAACCGGCGACCCGGCTGCACTCGCAGCTGGACTTCGGTGAGCACAGCGCCGCGCACAAGATCGACGGCCGCGAGGTCGTCGCCGTCCACCCGGACGACGCCGCGACCCGCGGCATCGCCGACGGCGACCTGGTCCGGCTGCACAACGACCGCGGGGCCTGTCTGGCCGCGGCCCGGGTCACCGACGAGGTGCGGGCCGGGGTGGTGCAGCTGCCGACCGGGGCCTGGTTCGACCCACTGGACCCGGCGGCGGAGCGGCCGTTCTGCGTGCACGGCAACCCGAACGTGCTCACCCGCGACGTGGGCTCCTCGCCGCTGGCGCAGGGCTGCACCGGCCAGCACGCGGCCGTCGAGCTGACCCGCCACGACGAGCCGGTGCGCCCGGTGGGGGCGCACCGGCCGCCGGTGTGACCCGGGCGCGGGTCAGGCCGGGGACCAGCCCCAGGCCGGGGCGACGGCGGCGAGGTCGGTGAGCAGCCGGACGTTCGCCCCGGGCCCGAAGCCCGGTGGCAGGAACAGCACGACCTCGTCGGCGGCGGCGATCCCGGGGTCGGCGAGCACCGAGGCGGCGACCTCGTCGGGGGTGCCGTGGTGCACCGGGCTGATCCGCTGCCCGGCCGGGAGCTGCGCGCCGACCACCGGTTCGAGTGCGCCGCGCGGCCGGGACGCGGCCATCCCCTCGGTGCGGCGCTGGTGGTCGTAGGCGGCGTAGGTCTCGCGCAGCGCCGCGGTGGTCCCGGGCAGGATCGACGCGGCGACGGCGACCGGCGGCGGGGTGGAGCCGCGCACCTCGTACCAGGTGTCGCGGTAGGCCGCGATCACCCGGGCCTGGTACTGCGCGAACGTCTCCCCCTCGGCGAGGCCGTGCAGCACGGTGCCGGTGATCAGGCCGAGCCCGAGGCGGGCCGCGCGGCGCGCGGAATCGGTGCTCGCCGCGCCGATCCGCAGCCGGCCGCGCAGCCCGGGGCTGTGCGGGGTGACCCGGATCGGGGTGCCGACCGGGGCGCCCTGGCCCGGCCCGTCGACGACGTGCAGCGCCTCGCCGGACACCCCGGCGAGGAACCGGTCGAGCCGGCGCAGCGCCTCGGTCCGCGGGTCGGTGTCGACACCGCCGAACACCGCGTCCCACGACGCCTGGGAGCCGGTCGCGAGCGCCAGCTCCAGCCGGCCGCCGACGAGCAGGTCGGTGGTCCCGGCGGCCTCGGCGAGCAGCACCGGGTCCTGGTAGCGCATCGGGAGCACCGCGGAACCGAGCCGGATCCGCGACGTGTGCTGCCCGACGGCGGCGAAGAACGGCAGCGGCGAGGACAGGTAGTGGTCGAAGTGACGCTGGTAGGCCCACCCGGTGTCGTAGCCGAGGTCCTCGGCGGCCCGGTAGAGCGCGATCCCCTCGGCGAGCCCGGCGGCGGGGCCGTGGTCGTCGGACCAGGACACCCGGGTGTTGAAGCCGAGCCCGGTCACCGGGCGGGGCCCGCCCGCCGGAGCGGCCGTCCGTGGGCCCGACGCGGTCGACGACGTGGCCGGGGCGTTCACGCGGCGGCCCGCCCGGTCCCGGGCAGCGAGGAGAGCAGCGTGCGGGTGTACTCCGCGCGCGGCTCGTCGAAGATCGACGCGACCGGACCGGACTCGACCACGCGTCCGTGCTGGAGCACCGACACCGTGTGCGCGAGCTGGCGGACCAGTGCCAGGTCGTGCGAGACGAACACGTAGGTGAGCCCCAGCTCGGCCTGCAGCCGCAGCAGCGTCTCCACGATCCCAGCCTGCACCGTGACGTCGAGCGCGGAGGTCGGCTCGTCGAGCACGATCACGTCCGGTCGCAGCACCAGGGCGCGGGCGAGCGCGACCCGCTGCCGCTGCCCGCCCGACAGCGCGGCCGGGCGCCGGTCGAGCAGCTCCTCGGCCAGACCGACCGAGGCGAGGGCGGCCCGCACCAGCGCGGTGCGCTCGCCGCGGTCGCCGACCCGGAACCGGTCCAGCGGCTCGCGGACCAGCCGTCCGACCTTCCATCGCGGGTCCAGCGAGGTGAACGGGTTCTGGTAGACGAGCTGCAGGTGGCGACGGATGTCGCGCAGCTCGGCGCGCGAGCGGCCGTGCAGCGTGCGACCCGCGACGACGATCCGCCCGGCGTCGGGCCGCTCCAGACCGAGCAGCATCCGGACCGCGGTCGTCTTGCCCGACCCGGACTCGCCGACCAGCGCGTGGGTGGTGCCCGACGGCACGCGGAACGACACGTCGTCGGCGGCGACGACACCGCCCGGGAAGGTCTTGGCGACGCCGTCGAGCTCGATCCGCGGCTCGGCCCCGGACCGGGACCGGCCGACCGCGCGCAGCTCGGCCCAGCGGTCGGGGTGCAGTGCGGGCACGTCGGCGTGCAGCCGGCGCGCGTACTCCGAGGCCGGGCGCTGCGAGACCTGCCGGGTCGGGCCGGTCTCCTGCACGGTGCCGTCCTTGAGGACGAGCAGCTCCTCGGCCCGGTCGGCGGCGACGGCCAGGTCGTGGGTGATCAGCAGCAGGCCAATGCCGAGCTCGGTGCGCAGACCGGTGAGCAGGTCGAGGATGCGGCGCTGCACGGTCACGTCGAGTGCCGAGGTCGGCTCGTCGGCGACCAGCAGCGACGGCTGGGGCAGGACCGCGAGGCCGATGAGGACGCGTTGCAGCATCCCGCCGGAGAGCTGGTGCGGGTAGGCACCGTAGACCCGGACCGGGTCGGGCAGCCCGACGCGCTCCAGGGTGTCGAGCACCAGGGCGCGCCGGTCGGCGGGCGCGACGCCGGCGGCGAGCGCGGCCGCCTCCAGGGCCTGCGAGCCGATGGTGCGGACCGGGTTGAGCGAGCTGGCCGGATCCTGCGGGACGAACCCGAGGGTACGTCCGCGCAGTGGCCGGAACGCGCGCTCGGACAGGCCCAGCACCTCGCGGCCGTCGACCTCGACCCGGCCGGTGGCCCGGCCGGGTGTGGGCAGCAGCCGCAGCAGCGAGCGGGCGATCGTGGACTTGCCCGATCCGGACTCGCCGATCACCGCGAGCGAGCCGCCGGCGGCCAGTGTCAGGTCCACACCGGACACGACGCGGTGGTGGCCGTAGTGCACGGTCAGGTCCGAGACCCGCAGCAGCGGCGGTCCGGGCAGGTCGGTGGGTTCCGCGGCGCCGGCGGGATCGGCGCCGGTGTCGGTGTCGGTGTCGGTGTCGGTGTCGACCTCGCGTTTGACGGTGGCGTTGAACGACTCGGCCAAGGCGTTGTCCGCCGACGACCCGACCGCGCCCATGGAACGGGTCACCCCGAGCCGGTCGCAGAGCTCGGCGTAGGCACTCGAGGTGTAGACCGCTCCGTGGTCGCTGTGGAAGACCGCCCCGCGCAGCGACCCACGAGCCCGTTCCGCGGCGTGGAGCGCGTCGTTGACCAGGTCGGTGCGCATGTGATCAGCCAGGGCCCAGCCGGCGAGTTTGCGGGAGCAGCAGTCGATCACCGTGGCCAGATACAGGTTCGTCCCGCCTGCGAGGGGCAGGTAGGTGATGTCACCGACGTAGACCTGGTTCGGTGCTGGGGCGGTGAAATCCCGCCTGAGCAGGTCGGGCACCGTCTGCCGGGGCTGCTCGACGATCGTGGTGTGCACGCGGCGTCGGCGGCGGTAGCCGGCGATCCCGGCCGCGCGCATGACCCGCGCGACGCGTTTGTGGTTGACCCGATCGGCGGCGGCGACACCGTCGTTGAGCTCTGTGGTGGCCCGCGGCGCACCGATGGTGTTGTCGCCGTCATGGATCGTCTGGATCCGCGCCACCAACACCGCATCACCAGCGGCCCGCCGCGCCCGGACCGGGGCCGCAGCCAACCAGGCGTAGAACGACGACCTCGAGACGTGCACGAGCTCGCACAACCGCTTCACCTCGAAGGTGTGCCGGTGGTCAGCGACGAACTGGAAGCGGGTCACCAGCGCGTCTCCCCCGCGAAATACTTGGCCGCCCGCTGCAGGATCTCCCGCTCGGCGGTCAGCTTCTTCTCGCTGATCTCGAGTTCACGGACCCGGGCCTCGAGACGGGCGATCTTCTGCCTCGGTGGTTCCTCCCCACCCAGGCCCGACCCCGGCGTGGTACGCATGGGCTGTACCGGGCTGGGGCAGCTACTGCCATCAGCTGCGGTCTTGTTCCCCGTGCCGTGGATCGTGAGCCAGTCCCGCAACGTGCCCCGCGCGATGCCCAGGTCGTCGGCGATACCACGGACGGTGGCACCCGGGGTGGACTCATACAGATCAACAGCCTGCCGACGGAACTCGTCGGTGAAACTCTTCCTGGCCATGATCGCTGGATCATCTCGCTTCCCCAGCAGTGCTGGAATCAGCGTGTCCAAGATCTGGGGTCAAGCCCCGTCGAGGACGGTGCCGGTCAGTCGGTCGTGCGGAGCCATCGGCTGATCCTGTTCACGGAGAGGACGGTGACGATCGTGACGAGTGCCGGCGCCCAGACGAGCCAGGGCGCCAGCGGGTAGTCCTTGCCGGTCGCGACGAGCAGACCCCAGTCCGAGGCGGGCGGCGGGTCGCCGTAGCCGAGGAACGCGAGGCTGGCGATGACCAGCACCGAGAGCCCGAACTGCAGGACGGCGAGCTGCAGCACCGAGCGCGAGGCGTTGGGCAGGACGTGGCGCAGCAGCACGTGCCAGCGGGAGCCGCCGAGCAGCAGGGCGGCCTCGACGTAGACGGCCGAGCGGGTCTTGAGCACCTCCGAGCGCATCACCCTGGCGAACACCGCGATCGCGGAGATGCCGGTGGCGACGGCGGCGTTGATGGTCTGGAACCCCAGCGCGCTGACGATCACCACGGCGAGCAGGAAGCTGGGGATGGCAAGCAGGACGTCGACGAGCCGGGCGAGCACGACGTCGACGAGGCCGCCGAGGAACCCGGCGAGCAGCCCGATCGCGCCACCCACGAGGACACCGATCGCGACCGCGACCAGCGCGCTGGTCACCGAGGAGGCGGTGCCGTGCACGATCCGGGCGAACACGTCACGGCCCAGCTGGTCGGTGCCGAGCAGGTGCCCGGCACCGGGTGGGCGGAACAGCTCCGAGGGGATCCCGTCGACCGGGTCGTGGCTGGTGAACAGCCCGGGCGCGACCGCCCAGGCCAGCACGAGCGCGACGACCACGAACGAGGCCAGCACCGTCGGCGGCGCCCACCGACGGGTCCGGGCGGCGCGGGCGTCCGGCTCGGGTGCCCCGTCGGTGCGGGTGAGGGCGGGGGCGCTCATGCGGTCACTCCTGCTTCCTGGCGGGCCACCGGTCGCACCCGCGGGTCGAGCAGCGGATAGACCAGGTCGGCGACGAGGTTGACGACGACGAACACGACGGCGGCGAGGGTGACCACCGCCTGCAGGACGGGCAGGTCCTGCATGGCGACCGAGCGTTCGACGAGACTGCCGAGCCCGGTGCGCCCGAAGACCGCCTCGATGATCACCGCGCCGCCGAGGACCTCACCGACCATCAGCGCGAAGACCGTCACCACCGGCAGCGACGACGGCCGGAGCAGGTGCCGCGCCAGCAGCCGGGTCCGGGTGAGCCCGCGGGAGCGGGCCACCGCCACGTACTCCTGGTCGGCCTCGTGGTCGAGGTTGGCGATGAGCACCTCGGCGATCTGGGCGGAGACCCAGATCCCGAGGGTGAGCGCCGCGAAGAAGGTCGCGACGGCGGAGTCGGCGTCGATGGCCCGGAACCACCCGAGCCGGAAGGAGAACACCTGGATCAGCAGCAGCCCGACCAGGAAGGTCGGCGCCGACAGCGACAGCGCGGGCACCGACCGCAGGATCGAGCTGTACGGGGCGGGCAGCCGGTGCACACCGAACGCGACGCCGAAGGCGATCACGACGGCGATCGTCATGGCCGATGCGGCGAGCGCCAGGGTGGAGGGCAGCGCCTCGGCCACCATCCCGGACACCGGCAGGTTGGACCGCAGCGAGAGGCCGAGGTCGCCCGTCACGAACCGGGACGCCGACTCCCACAGCTGGACCGGGACGGGGCGGTCGAGGCCGTAGTAGGCCACGATCCGCGCGATCTCCTCCTCGGTGAACCCGTTCTCGGGGTTGCGCAGCGTCGTCGTCACCGGGTCGCCCGGCAGGACGCTGATCACGACGAAGGTGAACACGTAGGCGAGGGCCACCACGACGAGCGACTGCCCGGCGCGGCGCAGCGCGTAGCTGACGTAGTCCCGGTTCATCGCGCGATCAGTCCTGCAGCCATGCGGTGTAGTAGTTCGCGTAGGCGACGCCGTTGTAGGTCACGCCCTGGACCCGAGGGGACTGCGCGTAGATGCGCTGCACGATCTGGGTGATCGGCACGAAGTACCCCTGGTCGAGGACGTGGGCCTGCAGCTGGTCGAGGAGCTCGTTGCGCGCGGCGGTGTCCTTCGCCCCGGCGATGCCGTCGGCGAGCTGGTCGAGCTTCTGGTCGCTGCGGCCGAGGCCGAACCAGTTCTCCCCCTTGTTCGCGTCGGTGAGCACGCCGGAGACGGTGCCGGCGTCGATGAAGCTGCGGGTGACCTCGTAGGCGGGCACCGTGGGGCTCCCGACGACGACCTTCTGCGTGTAGTTGACGACGTCGAGTGCCTGGATCGGCGCCTCGATCCCGACCTTGCGCAGCTGCTGGGCGATCAGCTCGTCGATCGCCCTCGAGGTGGCGAGGTAGGGGTTGGGGTGCAGCGTGACCGAGAGACGCTTCCCGTCCTTGACGCGGATCCCGTCGGGGCCGGGCACCCAGCCGGCCTGGTCGAGCAGCGCCGTGGCCTTCGCCACGTCGAAGGCGAACGACGACGAGTGGTCGGTGGCACCGGGGACGTTGCTCTGGATGAACGACTCGGCCTTCTGCCAGTCCGGGGTGTAGACGGTCGCGATGATCTCGTCGCGGTCGATGGCGTGCTGCACGGCCTGGCGGACGCGGACGTCGTCGAACGGGGCGACCGTCGTGTTCAGCGCGAAGCCGTTGACGAAGCCGAGGTAGCGCGGGGTGGCGGTGGTCAGGCCCTGCGCCTTGAGCGTCTCCAGCTCCTTGGGCGAGGGGTTGTAGGCGACGTCGGCCTGCCCGGACTGCACCGAGGAGGTGCGGACCTGCTGCTCGGAGACGACCTTGTAGGTCAGCGTGTCGATCCGGGCCGGGCCCTGGTGGTCCAGCGCGGCGGGCGCCCAGTCGTAGTCGGGGCGCTTGCGGAGCACGACGTTGTCGTCGTCGCGCCAGGACTCGACGACGTACGGGCCGGAGCCGATGTCGTTCGACAGGTCGGCCTGCTGGGCGGCGGGCAGCGCGAGCGTCTTCGGCGAGATCAGGATCGAGCCGTGGTAGCCCAGGGTCGGGATGAAGCCCAGCGTCGGCGAGCGGAACGTGACCTGCACCGTCGTCGGATCGACCGCCCGGGCGGCCTGGTAGGTCTTCGGGAACAGCCCGATCGGCTTGATGCCCTCGTCGGGGCGGCCCTTGGCCCAGATGTCGAGGTTCGCGACGACGGCGGCCGCGTCGACCGGGGACCCGTCGGAGAACGTGACACCGGGACGCAGCTTCAGGGTGAACTCGGTGGCGTCGGCGTTCTGCTGCCAGCTCTGCGCGACCCACGGCGACACGGCGCCCTTGTCGTCGACGTAGACGAGCTTGTCGGTGACGTGACCCCACACGTGGCCCTGGAAGCTGGAGATCGAGCTGTCGTTCGGGACCCAGGTGTCGCCGAGCGAGTCGATGAGGAAGGTCAGGTCGCCGCCGTCGGTGGGGGCGCCGGCGGCGGTGTTCTGCACCGCTCCGGTGCCGCAGGCCGACGCGAGGACGGCGGCGGCGAGGACACCGGCGGCGGCGCGCAGCACCGACCGGCGGGAGGGGGTGGTCATCGGGGGTTCTCTTCCTGCGGGGTGGGGCGGGACAGGAGGCGGCGGCCGGCGTCGAGGAACGCGGCGTCCGCCTGCGGCGGGTGGACCCGCACGCAGAGCACGTCCCGCAGGTGCCGTTCGAACGGCAGGTGTCGGGTGAGCGCGGGGTTGCCCAGCGCGGCGACGGCGGTCTCGACCGCCGTGATCGCCGAGTGGGCGATCTGCACCTTGAGCAGCGAGAGCTGCGGCAGGTGCGAGGTCTCGCCGGAGCCCGCTCGCAGCAGGGCCCCGTACAGGAGGGTCTCGGCCTGCGCGACGTGGGCGTCGATCTCGCCGGCGACGGTGCGGATGCGGTCGGTCTCGGCGATCGGGCGCCCGAGCGCGGTGGGGACCCGCTCGCGGACGTAGCGGACGAACGCGGCCCGGGCGGCGCGCGCCACCCCGACGTAGAGCGCGGGGTGGCCGAGGCTCGCCGGGCCGGCGACGGCGGCCGGGTCGCGGTAGACGCCGTCGTCGCCGCGGGGGATCTCCACGAACGCGTCGAGCGGGAGCGCGACGTCGTCGTAGACCACATCATGGGTGTTCGAGGCGCGCAGGCCCAGGTGGTCCCAGGTCTCGACCCAGCTGATGCCCGGGGCGTCGGCGGGCACGAGCAGGTGCCCGACGCGCGGCTCGTCGTCGTCGGTGACCGCCCAGACCACGTGGTGGGCCAGCGCGGTGCCACCGGTGGCGTAGGCCTTGCGGCCCGAGAGCGACCACCCGTCGCGGGTGCGGCGGGCGACGGTGGCGGGCAGCCCGCCGCGGGCCGGGGCACCCAGCTCGGGCTCGGCACGCACCGCGTTGATCAGGACCGGCTCGTGCACCGAGCGGCGCAGGATCTCCGCGTAGGTGGCCTCCGGCCAGGTCGCGGCGGCGGCCTGGCCCTGGTGCGCGTTGAGGGTGTTCGCGGTGATCAGGGCGACCGAGGGGTCGCCCTCGCCGAGCGCGACGAGGATCCGGGCCGCGTCGAGCAGCGACACCCCGGGGCCGCCGTGCCGCCGGGCGACGGTGGCGGTGAGCAGCCCGGCCCGGTGCACCGCGGCGATGCCCGCCTCGGGGACGGCACCGCTGCGGTCGTAGGTCTCGGCCGTGGCGGCGAGCTCGGCGGTCACCGCGGCCAGCGCGGCGTCGGACAGGTCGGGGACCGGGAGCGCCGCGGTCCGCTCGTCGAGCGCGGTCACCGGACACCGGCCAGCGCGTCGGCGTCGAAACCGGGGGCGAACGCGCCCGGGTGGTCGGCCTGCAGGGTGCCCCGGCGCCCGGTGGCGTCGCGGTGCGCGAGCTCCTCACGGACCAGGGGCAGCACCCGGCGGCCGTAGTCGGCGGCGTCGGCGAGGGTGTCGTAGCCGCGGATGGACACGAGGTCGGCGCCCAGGTCGATGTAGTCGACGATCGCCGCGGCGACGGTCTCGGGGGTGCCGACCAGCGCGGTCGACGCACCGCCCGCGTTCGTGACGGCGGCGGTGCGGGTCCACAGCGCACGGTCGTAGACCTCGGCGCGAGCGGCGAACTCCAGTGCCCGCTGCGAGCCGACGTTCTGCGGGCTGCCGGTGAAGCGGTGCTTGGTCGCGCCGCGCCGGAAGCTCGCACCGATGGCGTCGGCGTAGCGGTAGGCCTTGGCCCACGCCAGCTCGTCGGTGCGGTCGACGATCGGGCGGAAGGTCACCCAGATCCGCGGCCGCGGCCGGCCCGCGGCGTCGGCGATCGCGTGCACCCGGCCGATCTGGGCGCGGATGTCGGCGAGCGGCTCGCCCCAGAAGCTGAACACGTCGGCCTGCCGGCCACCGATCTCGAACGCCTCGTCGGACTGGCCGCCGATGGAGATCGGGATGGTGTCGCCGTAGGGCGCGAAGCCGGGCCCGAAGTCGTCGAAGCGGTAGAACTCCCCGTCGTGGCCGAACGCCTCGGTCTCGGTCCAGGCGCGGCGCAGCAGCGTGATGAACTCGCTGGTGCGGGCGTAGCGGCGGGCCTTGGGCAGGTAGTCGCCCTGGCGGGCCTGCTCGGCGTCGCTGCCGCCGGAGATGAGGTGGACGACGGCGCGCCCCTCGGTCAGCTGGTCGAGCGTGGCGAGCTGCTGGGCCACCACCAGGGGGAAGGCGGTGTTCGGCCGGACGGCGACGATCGGGCGCAGCCGCTCGGTGAGCTGTCCGACCGCGGAGGCCACGACGAAGGAGTCCGCGGTGTTCGAGCCGTAGGGCAGCAGCGTGTAGTCGTAGCCGGACTCCTCCAGGGTGCGCACGTAGCGCCGGAAGTAGGGCAGGTCGATGCCGCGGGTCGGCAGCGGGGCGAGCTCGGTGGAGGGGTTCAGGTGCGACAGCGAGATGAACTCGACGCCGCGGGCGGCCGTCTCGGGAACGGTGTCGGACGGGCGGTGTGGGACGGAGCGGTCACGGGCGTGTCGGGCACGGTGTCTCCTCGGTGCGGGTACGGGCGGACGGCCGGGGCGCGGCGGTGCGGCACGTCCGGCGGGTGTCGGGTCACGGGTGGGCGGTCGGGCGCGGCGTCCCGGGGATGTCAGAGGGCCTTGCCGGGGTTGAGGACGCCGCGGGGGTCGAACACCGACCGCAGCCGCTGCTGCAGGTCCACCAGGTCGTCGCCGAGCTCGTCGCGCAGCCAGCGGCGCTTGAGCAGCCGACGCCGTGCTCCCCGGTCAGCGTGCCGCCCAGGCGCAGTGCCGTCGCGAACACCTCCCCGGCGACGTCCCACACCTGCTGGTCGAGCTCACGGCCCGGTTCGAGGACGAGGATCGGGTGCAGGTTGCCGTCGGCGGCGTGCGCCATCGTCGCGATCCGGATCCCGCTGCGGGCCGAGATCGCGGCGATCGCGGTGACCGCCTCGGCGAGCCGCGAGCGCGGCACCGCGACGTCCTCGACCAGGACCCGGCCCAGCCGCTCCAGGGCCGGCAGCCCGGCGCGGCGGGTGGCGAGCAGAGCCTCCGACCCGGCGTCGTCGGTGGCGAGGTCGACCCGCGACGCGAGCGGGGCGACCACGGCGCGCACCGCGTCGATCTCCGCGGCGGCGCCGAACCCGTCGGTCTGGACCAGCAGGAACGCCGCCCCGTGCGACGCGGCCCCGCCGGCCGCGGCGATCGCGTCCAGGCACGTCGTGTCGAGCAGCTCGGCGACGGCGGGCTGCAGCCGGGCCGCGGTGATCGCGGCGGCCGCGGCGGCGGCCGTGGTGACGTCGTCGAACCAGGCGGCCAGGGTCGCGGTCGCGACCGGGACCGGCCGCAGCCGGACGGTCGCGCCGACGACCACCCCGAGGGTCCCCTCGGAACCGACGAACAGTCCGGTCAGGTCGTAGCCGGCGACGCCCTTGACGGTGCGCCGTCCGGTGGCGACCCGGCGGCCGTCGGCGAGGACGACGTCCAGGCCGAGCACGGCCTCGCGGGTGACGCCGTACTTGGCGCAGCGCAGCCCGCCCGCGTTGGTCGCGATGTTCCCGCCGATCGTGGAGATCGCCGCGCTGGCCGGGTCCGGGGCGTAGCGCAGGCCGTGCGCGGCGGCCGCGGCATCGAGGTCGGCGGTGAGGACCCCGGCCTCGACGACGGCGAGCTCGTCGACCGGGGAGATCTCCACGATCCGGTCGAGACCGCTCAGGTCGAGCACCACGCTCCCGGCCCCGGCGACCGCTCCCCCGGACAGCCCGGTCCCGGCCCCGCGGACGACGACCGGGGTGCCGGTGGCGTGGGCGTGGGTCAGCAGCTCGACGACGTCGTCCACCGAGCGGGCGGCGACGACGGCATCCGGGATCGAGCCCGGGTCGAACCCGGAGCGGTCCAGGCGGGCGGCGGTCCGGACGGCCGGGTCGGTGCTCCATCCCGCCAGGGCGGACGGGTCGGTACGGGGGTGGGTCACGGTGCTGACGGCACGGCTGGGCACAGGGAGGTCTGCTTCCGGTTCGGCGCCCCGCCGCGGACCGCAGGGCGGTACGGCGGGGGCGGGCCCGCCGGGAGGGCGGGTCGGGAGGGCGGCGTGCGGTGGGGGCACGCAGGGACCGGAGGAGGGACCCGGGGGGCGGCGCTGCGGCCGGGTCTCAGCGGGCGCGACAGCCCGCGGAGAACACGGTGCCGTGGTCGATCACGCGGCGCCGGGTGAAACCGGTCGGCGCGGGCGGCGGGCACGACGGTGCCGGACGGCGGCGCGGCGCCGCGGGCCCGGTCGAGGTCGTCGTGTCCACACCGACGAGTGAATCCCGGACGACCGGTCGGGGTCCAGCGACGAATCGGGATCGGTTCCGATCACGCGACGCGATCGATGACCGCGTGGTGCCCCGTCCGGGCGGCGTGCGGGCCTCGGCGCCGGTCACGGCTGCGCCCGGGTGGCGACCGGGCGCGCCGGGTCGTTCGACCACGCCGACCAGGACCCCGGGTACAGCGCGGCGCGCACACCGACCGCGGCGAGCGCGGCCACCTGGTGGGCGGCGGTCACCCCGGATCCGCAGTAGACACCGACCGGCCGGTCGAGCGCACCGAGCGCGGCGAAGCGGGCGCGCAGCGCGGCGGGGTCGCGGAAGCGGCCGTCGGGGGCGAGGTTGTCCCCGGTGGGAGCGCTCACCGCGCCGGGGACGTGCCCGGCGCGCGGGTCGACCGGCTCGGTCTCACCGCGGTAGCGCTCCCCGGCGCGGGCGTCGAGCAGCAGCCCGTCGCGGGCCAGCGCGGCGGCGGAGTCGGCGTCGAGGACCGGCAGCGCGCCGCCGGTGAGCACGACGTCGCCGGGCTCGGGGTCGGGCACGTCCCCGGACTCGACGGGCAGGCCCGCGGCGGTCCAGGCGGCCAGGCCGCCGTCGAGCAGCCGGACGTCGTCGTGCCCGGCCCAGCGCAGCAACCACCACGCGCGCCCGGCGGCGGCGTCGTACACCACGACCGGGCGGTCGGCGCGCACGCCCCAGCGCCGCGCCGCCGTCTGCAGGGCCGCGACGTCGGGCAGTGGGTGGCGGCCGTCGCGGGGGTCGTCGGAGTGCGCGGCGAGCTCGGTGTCCAGCGGCACGTACACCGCGCCGGGCAGGTGCCCGGCGCGGTGGTGCTCGCGCCCGTGCGGGTCGCCGAGGGCCCAGCGGACGTCGAGCAGCACCGGCGGGGTGTCCCCCGCCAGCTCGGCGGCCAGCGCACCCGCGTCGACGAGCACGGACACCGAGGGCAGGGTCGCGGCCAGGTCGGCGTCGTCGAGGTCGTGCGCCCCGGCCCCGTCGGCGACGGCGCGGCGCACCCGGTCCGCGACGGCGGCGTTGCGCGGCGCCGTGGTGCCGTGCAGACCGGCGAGCAGCACGATCTCGCCGTTGAGGAAGTCGGTCTCCGGGCTCACCCCGCGGCGCAGGCTCTGCCAGGTGGAACGCCCCGCGGCCGGTGCTCCGGGCACCGGCCGCACCATCAGTGAACCGAGGTCCACGGTGGACTCCGCACGGTGGTCGGCCGGGTCGACGCCCGCGGCCCGGTACACCTCGCGGGCCTCGGCGCGCAGCGCGGCCGCGGCCCGCTCACGCAGTCGCCCCGGCGGGTAGAGCGCGTCGAGGGCGTTGCCCAGCACCTGCGGGAGCTTGCCCGCCTTCCAGCGCGGCACGTCGTCGACGAGCTGGGTGGGGTGGCGGGCCGCCGGTCAGGTCGGCGGCGATCTCCTCGGCGCGCGCGTCGCGGCCCGCCGGGTACCGGCCGAGCCAGACCAGCCCGGCCGCGGGTGCGCCCGGCGAGACGACCTCGCCGGGGGTGAGGTAGGTCGTCGGCGAGCGCACGACGGCGCCGTACACGGTCGTGAACCGGCGCAGTGCGGCCCACTCGGTGTCCATGCCGTTCTGCAGCACGACGACCGGGAGCGACGCGGCCGCGGTGCCGCCGGCGACTGGGCGTGCGGCCCAGTGGGCCAGCGCCGCGTCGGCGTCCTGGGCCTTCGTGGCCAGCAGGAGCACGTCGTCGGCGCGCAGGGTCACCTCGTCCTGCCCGGCGACGGGCACGCCGACCCGCTGCTCCCCCTCGGGACGCAGGTACCGCAGGCCGCCGCGGAGCGCGGCGAGCTGTGCACCGCGGGCGACGAGCACGACCTGGCGCCCGGCGAGGTGCAGCTCGGCGGCCAGCGTGGCGCCGACCGCCCCGGCGCCGACCACGACGTAACGCGTCACCGCGGCACCGCCGCGACCTCGACACGGGCCAGCGGGGACCCGACACGCAGCCGCTCCAGGAACAGCACCGCGGTGGCGGCGGCGATGCGGTGGGTCGCGTCGTTGAGGGCGTCGTGCACACCGCCGGCGACGCCGACCAGCTCCCCGTCCGGGAGGGCGGCGTAGAAGTCGCGGACGTCGGCGAGCGGGCTGACCGCGTCGGCGGCGCCGTGCAGGCCGAGGACCGGCACCCCGAACGCGGCCGGGCGGGCCCGGTCGACCCAGCCGTCGGGGAGCCGGCCGGTGAGCGCGCCGCGGCGGACGGTGTCGTCGGCGTCGAGGCGGCCGCGATGGGTCGGGCAGGACGTGCGCAGCGCGAGCTCGTCGGCCCAGTCCGGTGCGCCCGGGGTGGTGTGCAGCGGGAGCCCGGCTAGCACGAGGCCGTCGATGCCGGCGGCGCCGTCGGCGACCAGCCCGGCCGCGAACAGCGCGCCGGTGTCGGAGCCGACCAGCACCCGCGGCGGCGGACCGGCCTCACCCGGCTCCTCGGACGGGGTGCGGTCGAGCAGCGAGCGGATCTGGCCCAGGGTGCGGGCGGCGTCGACGGTGGGGTCGCTGACCGCCCAGACGCGGTAGCCGTCGGCGGCGATGCGCCTGCCGAACCGCTCGTAGACCGCGGCGTGCTCGCCGCGGCCCGGGACGACGACGACGGTGCCGCGGGGACGGATGCCCTCGGGCTCGGTCCAGGACGCGAGGACCGGGGTCGTGCCGACTGCAGTCATGGAGGACTCATCTCTTTCTCGGGTGACGTCGTCTCGGGTGACGCCGGAGGACACCGGCCCGGGGAGGGCCGGCGGAGGGCGACCGGGGCCGCGCGCTCCGGACGGGTCGCGACCGACCCGTGGTTCAGCGGGCCGGACAGGCCGCGGAGCAGACGGTGCCGTGGTCGACGACCCGGCGACGCGTGAACCCGCCGTCACGGCACGCGACCGCGGCCGGAACGTGCCGGCCGGGGGTCGCGAAGCGCGGGCGGGTCATGCCCACCATCACAGACGGCCGGGGCGCCCGGGTCCAACGACGAATGCGCATCACAACCGATCGCGATCCGCGATCATTGTCGGTAGCCTCGGTACCGTGCCCGCCGTCCTCGACATCACCGCGCTGCGGAGCATCGTCGCCGTCGCCGACCAGGGCGGGTTCCACCGCGCGGCGCAGTCCCTGACGTTGTCCCAGTCCGCGGTCAGCCAGCACGTCCGTCGCCTGGAGAAGGCCGTCGGACGCCCGCTGGTCCGCAAGGACGGCCGGGTCAGCCGGTTCACCGCCGAGGGCGAGGCGCTGCTCGGCGAGGCCCGTCGCATCCTGGCCGCCCACGACGACGCACTGCGCCGTCTCGGCGTCGGCGACACCCGCGAGTCCCTGGTGCTGGGCTCCACCGAGCACGCCGCGGACGAGCTGCTGCCCCGGGTCATGGAGCGGCTGCAGGAGGTGTTCCCCGGCACCGCGGTGCGCTTCCGACTCGACCGCTCCAGCCGGCTGAACGACGCCGTCGACCGCGGCACGCTCGATCTGGCGATGTACATCGGCGACGTGGTCGACGGCCCCGGCGTCGCCGCCGGGGCGATCCCGCTGACCTGGTACGCGGCGCCGGGCTGGCGTCGTCCCGCGGACGGTCCGGTGCCGCTGGTCGTGATCGACTCGCCGTGCACCATCCGGCGCCGCGCCCTGCAGACGCTGTCCGCCGCCGGGATGGCGGCGACCGTCGTCGGGGAGGCCGCCTACCTCGCCGGGGTGCTGAACGCGGTGCGCGGTGGTCTGGGGGTCGCGCTCGTCGCCGGGCTGGGCGACCCACCCGAGGGGCTGGAGGAGTGCACCGACCTGCCCGGGGCGCCGTCCGAGCCGCTGCACCTGCGGGTCCGGGCCGGGGCCGACCCCCGGCTGGTCGAGACGGCCAGCGCGGCGCTGGCCGCGGTGCTGCCGCCGGCCGGGGACCACCCGCCCCCGGCCGGCTGACCGCGCGTCGCTCAGGACGCCGCCCGGCGCGGCAGCCCGGGCGGGTTGATCCGGGAGTCCTGCAGCGCCTCGTTCTCCAGGTGCCACCGCGCCAGCACCTCGCCGTACTTGCCGCTCGCGATGAGCGCGTCGATCGCCTCGTGGATCGGGCCGACCAGCCCGTCGCCGCGGCGGGTCATGGCCGCGATGTCGGCCTGCACTCCCCCGCCGCCGCCGTTGAGCGAGCCGACCGCCTTCGTCGTGCTACCGGTGGCGACGTGGTAGGCGACGCCGGGGTTCGGGCCGAGGTAGGCGTCGAGGCGTCCGGAGTCCAGGGCGAGGTAGTAGTCACCGGTGTTCTGGTAGTACTGGATCGTCGCCGGTGCGACCCCCGCGGCCTCGTTCTGCCGGTTCCACTCGACCAGGATCTGCTCCTGGTTGGTGCCGGGTGAGACGCCGATGGTGAGCCCGGAGATGTCGGCGGGCTTCTCGATCCGCTCCACCCTCCCCGCGTTGCGGGCCTCGAAGGTGACGGTGTCGACGCGGTAGGTCGCGAAGTCGTACTTGTCCTTGCGCTCCTCGGTCACGGTGATGTTGGAGAACCCCGCGTCGTAGGTGGGGGACTCGACGCCGAGGAACAGGTTCTCCCACGACGTCGGCTGCAGGTCGAGCCGCAGCCCGAGCGTGTCCGCGACGAGCTGGGCCAGGTCCGGCTCGACGCCGATGACGGTGCGGTCGTCGTCGGCGCGGAAGGACAGCGGCGGGTTACCGCTGCCGGTGGTGGCCACGGTGAGCTTTCCCGACTCGCGGACCGCGGCGGGGACCGTCGCGGCGATGGCCTCGATGCGGTCCGCACGGACGCGGTTCTGCTCCGGGCTGGTGTTCACCGCCGTCCCGGGGTCCACCGGGGCGGCCTGGTCGGGATCGGCGCCGGAGCAGCCGACGGCGGCGACCAGGGGCAGGACGAGGGCGACGGCCGCGAGGCGCAGGTGGCGCAGCGGCCGGGGGATCCGGGACATCGATACTCCTGTGGGGAGGTCGGCGCAGACCGGGGTCAGCGCAGGACCGCGCCGAGGAAGGCGCGGGTACGGGGTTCACGCGGGGTGTCGAGCACCGCGGCGGGCGGGCCGGACTCGACGACGCGGCCCTCGTCGAGGAACACGACGGTGTCGGCGACCTCGCGGGCGAAGCCGATCTCGTGGGTGACCACGACCATCGTCGTGCCGTCCCGGGCGAGATCGGAGATGACCTCGAGGACCTCGCCGACGAGCTCCGGGTCGAGCGCGGAGGTCGGTTCGTCGAACAGCAGCAGCTGCGGGTGCAGGGCGAGCGCGCGGGCGATCGCGACGCGCTGCTGCTGACCGCCCGACAGCCGCCGCGGGTACTCGTCGGCCTTGTCGGCGAGCCCGACCCGGGCGAGCAGCTCACGGGCCTCGGCGTGGACGGTGGCACGGTCGCGGCGTTGCGCCGACAGCGGCGCCTCGACGACGTTCTCCAGCACCGTCAGGTGGGCGAACAGGTTGAAGCTCTGGAACACGAAGCCGATCCGGCTGCGCCGGCGCAGGATGCGCCGCTCCGGCAGCTCGTGCAACCGGTCGCCGACCCGCCGGTAGCCGATCAGCTCGCCGCCGACCCGGACCGTGCCGCGGTCGACCTTCTCCAGGTGGTTGATGGTGCGCAGCAGGGTGGACTTGCCCGACCCGGACGGCCCGATGACGACGGTGACCTCGCCGGGGGCGACGGTCAGGTCGACCCCGCGCAGCACCGGCAGCGGACCGAAGCTCTTGTGCACCCCGCGCAGCTCCACCATCGGGACAGTGCCGGCGGCGGTCATGCCGTGGCCCCCCGCCGGCGCCGTCCGGACACCGCGGCCCGCGCGCGTTGCAACGGGGTCGGTGGCAGCGTGCGCTGCGCGCCGCGGGCGTAGTACCGCTCGACGTAGAACTGGCCGACCGACAGCGCGCTGGTCAGCACCAGGTACCAGACGGCGGCGACAAGCAGCATCGGGATGACCCGTCCGGTCCGGGTGTAGATGACCTGCACCTGGTAGAAGAGCTCGGACAGCGCCATGATGTAGACCACCGAGGTGCCCTTGACCAGGCCGATCAGCTCGTTCGCCGCGGTCGGGACGATGATCCGCATCGCCTGCGGCAGCTGGATCCGCCGGAACCGGCGCCAGGCCGGGATGCCGAGCGCGGTGGCGGCCTCCAGCTGGCCGGCGTCGACGCCCAGGAACCCCGAGCGCACGACCTCGGCGGCGTAGGCGGCCTGGTGCAGGCCGAGCCCCAGCACCGCCGCGGTGACCGGGCTGACCAGCTCCATCGTGCCGAACTCGACGAACGACGGCCCGAACGGGATGCCGATCGAGAGCCGGTCGTAGAGCAGGGCGAGGTTGTACCAGAACAGCAGCTGCAGGATCAGCGGCACGGACCGGAAGATCCAGATGTAGGTCCAGCTGACCGAGCGCAGCAGCGGGTTGGGCGAGAGCCGCATCACCGCGAGCACCGTGCCGAGCACGAACCCGACGACGATGCCGAGCACCGTGAGCTGCAGCGTCAGCAGCACCGCGTTCACGATGGACGGGGCGAACAGGTAGCGGCCGACGGTCGGCCAGTCCCAGGCCGGGTTGGTGACCAGCGCGTTGACCGCCATCGCGGCCAGGACCGCCACCACCGCGGTCCCCGCCCACCGCCACGGGTGCCGGGCCGGGACGACCCGCAGGCCGGCGGCGTCGTCCCCGGTGGGCGGGACGGCGCCCGGGGCGGCCCGGGCCTCGGTGCGGCTGCTCACGCGAAGCCCCCGGTCAGGTACTTCTCGAACGGGTGCGGCCCGACCGTCTCCGGGTGCAGGGTCCGGTCGTAGAGCGGCGTGTAGCCCGCGGCGAGGTAGAGGTGGCGGGCCTCGGGCTGGCGCGGACCGGTCGTCAGGTAGATGCGCCGGTAGCCGCGGGCGGCGATCGTGTCCTCCAGCTCGGTGAGCACCCGGCGGGCCAGGCCGCGGCGGCGGTACGCCGAGCCGGTCCAGATCCGCTTGAGCTCGGCGGTGTCGGAGTCCCACCGGCGGAAGGCGCCCCCCGCGACGGGGGTACCGCCGTCGAGCAGCAGGACCACCCCGCCGGACGGTGGGGCGAACCGGCTCGCCTCGCGGAGGGTCTCGGCGTCGAGGTCGCCGAGGGTGTGGCCGTAGCGGACGCCGTACTCCTGGTCGAGCTCGACCAGCATCGGGCGGACGAGCGGGTCGGTGTAGGCGACCCAGCGGACCTCCGGACGGGCGGAGGTGGTGGGCGGAGCGGGGTGGAGCGCGGTCACGGTGGGGACCTCTCGGTGCGAGCGCTGCCCTCGGGCAGGCGGGGACCGGCCGCCCGCGGTGGCGGGCGGTCCGGTGCGGGGCACGGGTGGAGAGGTCAGCGACAGAGCGCGGCGCCGGTGCGGCACAGGTCGACGTGCCGGCGACGGACCCAGCGCAGCCGGATCCGGGCCCGCTGCCCGGCGTCGGGCCGGTGTCTCGCGGGGCGGTGGGGCATCGGGGTCTCCCATCGGACCCGGCGGTAGCACCCTGCCCGGAACGGGGCGGGTTGCTGCGGCGTCGACGAGCCGGGACTCTCGACCGCTCTGGATGGACCTCACCACTGCAGCCGACGCACCGATCCGGTGTCAAGCGCGGACCGGGAGCCGAGGAACACCGCCTCATCGGCGGAGTGGGTGACGAACACGCTGGTCCGGCCGGTCTCGTGGCTGACCCGGCGCACGTCGTCCTGCAGGCGTTCGCGGGTGAGCGCGTCGAGCGCACCGAAGGGCTCGTCGAGCAGCAGCAGGTCCCGGTCGGCGGCCAGCGCCCTGGCGATCGCGACCCGCTGCTGCTGGCCGCCGGAGATCTCCCAGATCCGCCGGTCCGCGACACCGGTGAGCCCGACCCGCTCCAGCAGCCCCTCGCGGGCCACGGGACGGTCGGACGGGTTCGCCCCCGCGTACTTCAGGGCGAGGTCGACGTTGCCGCCGACGCTGCGCCACGGGAACAGCCGCGGCTGCTGGAACACCACGCCGGCGCCGACACCCGGCTCGGGTGCCCGGCCGGCGACGGTCAGCGTCCCGTCGGTGGGCCGCTCGAACCCGGCGACCAGCCGGAGCAGAGTCGACTTGCCGCAGCCCGAGGCCCCGACCAGCACCAGGAACTCGCCGCGCTCGACGGTCAGGTCGAGCGGTCCGAGCGCGTGGACCCGGTCCCGGCGGCCCGGGTAGGAGTGCCCGAGCCCGGACGCGGCGATCGCCGGCACTCCCTCCCCCGCCACGGCCCCGGTGTCGGGGTCCGTATCGGTGTCGGCGTCGGTGTCAGCGTCGGTGTCAGCCTGCGGCGAGGACATCCGGGAGACCCTTCGTGTAGATCGCCTTCTGGAAGGTCGCGAGGTCCGGCGCCGTGGGGATCTGCTTCTGCGCGGCGAGGAACTGGGCGGCGCTCTGCAGGTTCTGGGCGAGGTTGCCCGGGGCGCCGTCGGTGCCGAGCCACTCGGCGGAGGCCAGCTCCTGCGGGGACAGGAACACGCCCTGCTTCAGCTGGGACGCGGCGTTCTCGGGGGTCGTGCCGATCTCGGCGGCGACGGCCTGCGCGGCGGCCTGCGGGTCGTTGCGCACGGTCTCCAGGGCGCGGGCCTCGACCTTGCGCCAGGTGTCGACGACCTCGGGGTGCTGCTCGGCGAACGGGGTGGAGACCACCCCCAGGTCGAGGGTCGGCTTGCCGGCCGTGGCCAGCTCGCGGCTGGTGACCAGGGTCTTCCCGGTCTTGCGGAGCTCGTCGAGGGTCGGCAGCCAGGTGTAGACGGCGTCGACGTCGCCGCGCTCCCAGGCAGCCAGCGCGGCCTGCGGCTGCAGGTCGATCAGCTGCACGTCGGTGGGCTTCAGACCGGCGCGGTCCAGGGCGGCGAGCAGGCTGTAGTGCGAGGTGGACGCGAACGCGGTGGCGACCCGCTTGCCGCGCAACCCCGCGACGTCGGTGATCCCGGTGGCGTTGCGGGCGACGAGCGCCTCGTTGTCGCCGGCGACGTCGAGCACGAACGCGACCTGGTACGGGATGTTCAGCGGCGCGGAGAGCCCGCGGGCGACCGGGCTGGACCCGATCGCACCGAAGTCCAGCTCACCGGCGACGAACGCGGTGTTGATGTCCGCGCCGGAGTCGAACTTGGTCCACTGCACGTTCCAGTCGGGCAGGGCGTCCTCCAGCCAGCGGTTGTGCTTGGCGACCAGGTCGCCGCTGGGGAAGCTCTGGTAGGCGATGCGGATGGTCGGCTTGCCGGAGTCCTGCCCGGCAGGGCCGACGGCGCAGCCGGCGAGGACGCCGACGGCCAGCAGGCCCACGAGCAGTGCGGTCAGTCGGGTGCGGGTGGTCATGCTCGTCCCCTCCACGGAACGGTGCGGCGCTCGACGGCGCGCAGCAGCGCGTCGATCACCAGGCCGGAGATGCCGATCGCGAAGATGCCGACGAGCACGACCGGGGTGTTGTTGTAGTTGCTGGCGTCCTTGACCATCCCGCCGATGCCGGGATGCCGTTGAACAGCTCGGCCGCGACGACCGAGGAGTAGGCGATCCCGACGGCCAGCCGGATGCCGGTGAAGGTCTCCGGCAGCGCCGACGGGACGATGACGTCCCGCACCACCTGGCCGCGGGTCGCGCCGAGCGCGCGGGCCGCCTCGACCAACCCGACTGGGGCGGCGGCGACGGCCGCCGTGGTGGCGACGGCCGCCGGTGGGAAGGCGGCGAGCGCGAGCAGGGTGATCTTCGGCGCCTCGTCGATGCCCAGCCAGATGACCAGCAGGAAGAAGTACGCCAGCGGCGGCAGTGCCCGCAGGAACGTCAGCCACGGCTCCAGGACCCGGCGGACCCAGCCGACGGTGCCCATGAGCAGACCGACCAGCACACCGACGACCACACCGAGGACGACACCGGCCAGGACCCGGCGCAGGGTCATGTAAAGGTGCTCCCACAGCAGGTAGCCGCCGTAGCCGCGGGTGCCGTCGTGGGTGGTCGACACCTCCACGAACGCGCGCCACACCGTCGACGGGTACGGCACGAACGTCTCGTTCCAGACCCCGCTCGCCGCGGCGGCCTGCCAGACGGCGAGGAACACCAGCACCGACAGGACCGGGAGCAGCGCGGTACGGGGGTCGAACGCCAGGCGGCGCGGGGACGGGGGTGCGGCACGAGCCGCCCCGGACGGGGTGTCGGTGGACGCGGACACGGTGGACCTCTCGGCGGGCACGGGGCGCGGACCGGCGCCGGGGTGGGCCGGGTCGTCCGCGCGCGGACGACGTGCCGGGGGGCGGCCGCAGGCGCGGCCGTCGGCACGGGTGCGGACGAGGGCTCCGTCGTCTGAGGGCTCGCCGGTCACGGTTCGGGTGCAGCTCGCCCTCCACCGGGGCCCGCGGGAGCAGGGGCCGGCGGGCCGGACGGGGCGTGCACGGTCAGCGGCAGCCGACCGTGCACCGGGGACGGTGGCCGGACGTCGCGCGTCCTGCCGTCGTCCCCCGCGGCACCGTAGAACAGATACCGGACGGCTGTGCCGCGGACAAGGACGGACCCGCTGTCAGGAACACCACGCACCGGCCCCGTAACACCGGCCGGACCGTCCCGGTCTCCCGACCGGCGGGACGGAGACCCACGTTGTCCGGACCGCGACCGCCGTTCGTCCACCGACCGGACGGGGGGGGCGGGCGTGGCTTGCCGCCCGTGGAGCGGATCGGACACGATCGCTCCCGTGACCGGAACCGCGCGTCTCGTCGCGCGCCTGCACGTGGACCTGGGTCGTACCCGGTCCGCACTCTGTCGCTGACCCGGTCACCCCCTCGGCCCGCAGCCCACCGCACCCCGCCCGGCGGCGGTGCCGGCCCGCTGCGCACGCCCGTTCCCGCCGCACCGACCTCGTCCGGGAGGACACCCATGACCGCAGTCCGTCCGAAGCAGACCGTCGTTCCGTTCGTCGTGCACTCCGAGGGCACCGGGGTCTTCCAGACCCTGCGCCCCGAGGGCGACGCCGGGCACGTCTTCACCGCCGACGCCTACCCGGCCTTCGGCGGCGCCGACTCCGCGCCCAGCCCGCTGTTCTACGCACTCGGCTCCCTGACCTCGTGCAACCAGGTGACGGCGAGCCTGGTCGCGAAGGACCTGGGGATCCGCCTGGGCCACTGGACCTTCGAGGTGCACGGTGACCTCGACACCGCGGTGCTCGTCGGTGGCGCCGAGGGCAACGCCAACTTCGACCGGGTGCAGGTCCGGGCCACCGTCGAGACCGACGCGACGCCCGAGCAGTTCGAGCGGCTGGTGTCGGAGACCGCGCGGCGGTGCCCGGTCACCCAGCTGTTCGAGCGCAGCGGCCTGGAGTTCGCCAACGACTGGACCCCGGTGGCGCTGCCCGACGCCGACTGACCCGGCACCGCCGTCCCGCTCCCCGCACCGCACGGGCGGACCGGTCGCGCTGGACCAGTGCGACCGGCCCGCCCGTCGCGCCGGGCAGCGGCCGGTGGGAGGGGCCGGGGTCAGGCGGCGGCGGTGAACCCGGCCGCACGGCCGGCGTCGTCGGGGCCCCACAGCGTCGTCGACACCTCGCGACGCACCAGCGGCACCACCTCGGTCGCGAACCGGGTCAGCACCTCGTGCTGGCGTGCGTAGGGCAGCACCGGGTTGACCGACACCGACTGGACGTCGTGGCCGTAGGCCCCGTGGTAGTCGAGGATCTTCGCCGCGACCCGCTCCGGGCTCCCGACCAGCGCGGGGCCGTGCGCCACCGCCTCCTCGACGGTCGCGAACGAGGTGGCCTTGCCCGGACGGTCGTCCCCGGCGTGCGCGGCCCGCATCTTCGCGGCGAACCCCTCGTAGACCGGGCGGTACTCCGCGATCGCCTCGGCGTCGGTGTCGGCGAGGAACAGCCCGCCCGAGCCGGAGCCGACGTAGCCCAGCGCCGGGTCGTGGCCGTGCTCGACGAGCTTCTCCCGGTAGCGGTCGATGAGGACGCGGTAGTTCTCCCGCGGCTGCAGCGCGTTCGCCGAGAAGATCGGGTCGCCCCAGCGGGCGGCGAGGTCGACGGCGACGGTCGAGGTCGCCGAGCCGTGCCAGATCCGGAACGGGCCGGCGAACGGTCGTGGGAAGGTCGTCACGCCCGCCAGGTCGGCGTGGTGGGTGCCCTTCCAGTCCACCCCGTCCTCACGCAGCAGGCGGCGCAGCAGCTCGTAGTTCTCGGTGAGGTACTCGTACTGGCGGCCGAGCTCGAGCCCGAACATCGGGAAGTGCCGGTCCTCGTTGCCCTTCCCGATCACGATCTCCAGCCGGCCGCCGGAGAGCTGGTCGACCGTCGCGTAGTCCTCGGCCACACGGACCGGGTCGAGCAGCGACAGCACCGTCACCCCGGTGGAGAGCAGGATCCGGGACGTGGCCTGGGCGATCGCTCCCAGCAGCACGGTGGGCGCGGACGAGACGAACTCTCCGGCGTGCCGCTCGCCGACGGCGTAGGAGTCGAACCCCAGCCGCTCGGCGAGCACCGCGGTGTCCACCACCCGACGCAGCCGCTCGTGGGTGTCGACGATCTCGCCGGTCACCGGGTGCGGGGCGTGCGGAACGATGTCGAGAACCTGGAACCTCATGGGAAGCACCGCCTCACGCGCGGCCGCGCCGCACGCGTCGTCACCGGACGTGCCGGGTGGGGCCGGGCGCCGGCGGAGCGCGGGTGCGCCGGGGGCGTCCCGGCCGGACCGGGCCGTCGCGCGGTCCCGCGGGCGGGCGGCGCGGCGGGGCGGCCGACACGACGTCGACGGTAGCAAGCAGCACCGGGGTTGCGCCACCGTCGCGCGCGGGGTGAGGATCGGCGGGCGACGGCGTCGCTCCGGGCCGTAACCGCCCGGAGCGCACCGCCCGAGCCCGCGCCCCGGCCCGCCCACGTCCCGCGTCGGGCTCGCCGGGGGCGCACACCCCTCGCCCGGCCCGGTCGTCGCGACCGCCCGGGCACGTCCGGAGGTCTGCCGCCGTGCCCGTACCGCTGTCCGTACTCGACCTCTCCCCGGTGCCGGCCGGTTCGACCGTCGCCGACGCCCTGCGCGACACCCTCGGCCTGGCCCGCTCCGCCGAACGGGCCGGCTACGCCCGGTTCTGGCTCGCCGAGCACCACCTCAACCCGGGCGTCGCGGGGGCATCGCCCGCCGTCCTGATGGGCGCCGTCGCCGCCGCGACCACCACGATCCGGGTCGGTTCGGGGGCGGTGCAGACCGGCCACCGGACCCCCCTGTCGGTGGTGGAGGACTTCGGGACCCTCGACGGGCTGCACCCCGGCCGGATCGACCTCGGACTCGGCCGCTCCGGCGGGCCGCGCCCGCCGGGCCGCGAACCGGACGGACGCGGCGACCGCGTCGTCGACGGCGTGCTGATCCCCGACCCGGTGTCGCTCGCCGCGCTCGCGACCTCGCCCCGGTTCCGCGCCACGACGGTCGCTCTGCGCCAGCCGGGGGCGCAGGCGCCGCCGTACGAGCAGTTCCTCGGCGCCGTCGAGGGGCTGATCGCCGGCACCTGGGCCCCGGGCGGGGTGCAGGTCCGGGCCGTCCCCGGCGAGGGGGCCGGCCTGCAGACCTGGGTGCTCGGCTCCAGCGGCGGGGAGAGCGCCGTGCTCGCCGGGCGCCGTGGGCTGCCGTTCGCGGCGAACTACCACGTCAGCCCGGCGACGGTGCTCGACGCCGTGGCCGCCTACCGGGAGGCGTTCCGGCCGTCGGACCGGCTGGACCGACCGCACGTGATGGTGTCCGCGGACGTCGTCGTGGGCACCGACGACGCGCACGCCGCCCGGATCGCGGCGGGCTTCGCCCCGTGGGTGCACAGCATCCGCACCGGGGTGGGCGCCATCCCCTACCCCCGCCCCGAGGACGCCGAGGCACTCCCGGCCGACCCGGCGCTGGTGACCGACCGGGTCGGGACCCGCCTCGTCGGCGGACCGGCCGCCGTCGCCGACGGTCTGGAGCGGCTGCGCGCCGTCACCGGCGCCGACGAGCTGCTCCTGACCACCATCACCCACCGGCACACCGACCGGGTCGCCTCGCAGGAGCTGCTGGCGCGGGAATGGGCCACCCGAGCCTGAGATCCCACCCAGCGGGACGCACGGGAGCCGGCGGTCCGCACACCTCCTGTCACCCGTCCCGCGGTCCGGACACCGTTTTGTGAAGGTCCGGACGCCGTGGTCACCTGGTGGCATGAACACCGGCCGGCGCACCCCGTCACGCACGGTCGCCGTCGGTCCGGGCCGGGACCTCACCCGTCGTCGCCACGTGGACCTGCTCCGCCTCGCCGGCTGCACCTGTCGCTGACCGCGGCGATCCCGCCGCGCCGTGCCGCCCGTGCCGCGGGGCCGCCCCGTCGTGCGCCCACCCCTGCCCACCCCTGTCATCACCGTGAATCCCGGGAGCCATCGTGTCCACGACCTGGACCCCCGCACCGGCCGACGCCGGTGCACCACCCGCCACGCCGTCGTCACCCGTCGTCGCACCCGTCGCCCGCCGGACCCGGCGCCGCCCCGACCTGCGCCGCTGGATCTCCCCGGTCGCCCTGATCCTCGCGTGGCAGCTCGCGTCGTCGACCGGGCTGCTCGCCGAGGACGAGCTCGCCTCGCCCCTGCGGGTGGTGACCGCCGCCGTCGACCTCACCCGCAGCGGGGAGCTGCCCGAGGGGCTGCTGGTCTCGCTCGCCCGGGTCACGACCGGGCTGGTCCTCGGCCTGGTCGTCGGGGTCGGGCTCGGCGTGGTCTCGGGGCTCTCGCGCTGGGGCGGGCTGCTCGTGGACCCGCCGGTGCAGATGCTGCGCACGCTGCCGCACCTCGGCCTGGTGCCGCTGTTCATCCTGTGGTTCGGCATCGGAGAGCTGCCGAAGGTGCTGCTCGTCGCGCTCGGCGTGCTGTTCCCGATGTACCTCAACGTGCACTCCGGGGTCCGCGGGGTGGACCCGAAGCTGATCGAGGCGACGTCGGTGTCCGGGTTCACCCGCGCCGAGCAGCTGCGCCACGTGGTGCTGCCCGGCGCGATGCCCTCCACGCTCACCGGCCTGCGCCTGGCACTGGGGATCGCCTGGCTGTCGATCATCGTCGCGGAGACGACGTCGGCCGACGCCGGACTCGGCTACATGATCATGAACGCCCGCGAGTTCCTGCGCACCGACGTGATCGTCGTGGGCCTGGCGGTGTACGCGCTGCTCGGCCTGGGCACCGACGCCCTGGTGCGCCGGCTGGAGCGCCGTGTCCTGGCCTGGCGCCCGGCCGGACCGGCGGGGGCCGACCGATGAGCGCCCGCGTGCACGACCTGGTCCGCGAGTTCGACGGCCGCCGGGTCCTCGACCGGCTGGACCTCACCATCGGCGACGGCGAGTTCGTCGCCCTGCTCGGCCGGTCCGGCTCGGGCAAGTCGACGCTGCTGCGGCTGCTCGCCGGCCTCGACGACGCCTCCGACGCCGGGGTGTCGGGCACCGTCGAGGTGCCCGGCTCGGTCGCGGTGGCCTTCCAGGAGCCGCGGCTGCTGCCGTGGCGCACGGTCCGCGACAACGTCGCGCTCGGCCTGCACCGCGACCTGGGCGGCGACACCCCCGCCGGGGTCGCCGACGCCGCGCTCGCCGAGGTCGGGCTGACCGCACGGGCCGACGCCTGGCCGCTGACCCTGTCCGGCGGCGAGGCCCAGCGGGCGTCGCTGGCCCGGGCCCTGGTCCGCGAGCCGGACCTGCTGCTGCTCGACGAGCCGTTCGGCGCGCTGGACGCGCTGACCCGCATCACCATGCACCGGCTCGTCCTCGACCTGTGGCACCGGCACCGCCCCGGCGTGCTGCTCGTGACCCACGACGTCGACGAGGCGCTGCTGCTCGCCGACCGGGTGCTGGTGCTGACCGACGGCCGCATCGGCGACGAGCACCGCCCCGGCGACCGCCCGCGCGACCCCGAGCGGCTCGCCGCGCTGCGCCGCACCGTGCTCGACGAGCTGGGGGTCGCCGCCGATGCCGCGTGAGCGTCCCCGTCGCACCCCGGATGCGGTCGTCGCGACCCGTGCGGCGGGTGCGACGACCGCCGCGCGGGTGCGCCGGCGGGTCACCGTCCTGGCCGTCGCGGTCGCGGCGCTGGTGCTCGCCGGGTGCTCCTCGGTCCCGGTGTCCCGGCCCCCGGTGCAGCCGCCGGTCGACCCGGCCGCGCTGGCCGGGGTGACCCTCGTCGTCGGGGACCAGAAGGGCGGCTCCCGGTCACTGCTGCGGGCCGCCGATCTCCTCGACGACCTGCCCTACCGGATCGAGTGGCGCACCTTCACCGCCGGCCCCCCGCTGATCGAGGCGGCCCGGGCCGGCGCGATCGACGTCGGCGGCACCGGCAACACACCGACGATCTTCGCCGCCGCGGCGCGCGCCCGGGTGCAGGTCGTGTCGGCCAACCGCGGCAACGTCACCAGCGACGCGATCCTCGTGCGCCGCGACTCGCCGATCCGCACCGTCGCCGACCTGCGCGGGGCGCGGATCGCCGTCGGGAAGGGCACGTCGGCGCACGGGCAGGTGTTGTCCACGCTGCGGGCCGCCGGGATGACCCTCGACGACGTCGACCTGACCTTCCTCGCCCCCGCCGACGCCTACGGCGCGTTCCGCCAGGGCGACGTCGACGCCTGGGCCGTCTGGGACCCCTACACCTCCCAGGCCGAGCTCGACGCCGGCGCCCGGATCGTCGCCGACGGCACCGGCAACGCGAACGGCTACGGCTTCCAGGTCGCGTCCAACGCCACCCTCGCCGACCCGGCCCGCAGCGCCGCGCTGGCCGACTACCTCGCCCGGGTCGCGGCCGCCCAGGTCTACTCCGACTCCCACCGCGAGCAGCGGGCCCGGGTGTGGAGCGAGGAGACGACCATCCCGCTGCCGATCACCCGGCGGGCCGTCGCACGCGGCCCGGACCTGCCGGTCCCGCTCGACGACACCGTCGTCGCCTCCCAGCAGGCGCTGGCCGACGCGTTCTCCGAGGCCGGGGTGATCCCCGGCCGGGCGGACGTCGGCGCGTTCGTCGACCGCCGCTTCGAGGCCACCACGCTGGCCGCGGCCCGGGACGGCATCCCGGGCACCCCCACCGACCGACGGACGGGAGCACCATGAGCATCGTCCCGCACTGGTTCCTGCCCACCTCCGGCGACGGCCGCACCATCGTCGCCCGCCGGCACGCCGACCGCGGCGAGGCCGGCTCGACGGCCCGCGAGGCGAGCATCGACTACCTCGCCCAGATCGCCAGGGCCGCCGAGGCCCAGGGCTTCCACGGCGTCCTCACCCCGACCGGAACCTTCTGCGAGGACGCCTGGCTGACCACCGCGGCGCTGCTGCGCGAGACCCGCACGCTGCGCTACCTCGTCGCGTTCCGGCCCGGTGTGCTCTCCCCGACGCTCGCCGCCCAGATGGCCGCCACCTACCAGCGCGTCTCCGGCGGCAGGCTGATGCTCAACATCGTCACCGGCGGGGATGCCGTCGAGCAGCGCCGCTTCGGCGACCACGCCTCCCACGACGAGCGCTACGCCCGCACCGACGAGTTCCTCACCGTGCTGCGCGGCGCCTGGTCACCCGAGCCGTTCGACTTCACCGGCGCCCACTACGACGTCGACGGCGCCACCACCCTCTCCCCGCCGGACCCGCTGCCCCCGGTCTACTTCGGAGGCTCCTCCGACGCCGCGCTGCCGGTCGCCGCCCGGCACGCCGACGTCTACCTGACCTGGGGCGAGCCACCCGCTGCCGTCGCCGAGAAGATCGGGCGGGTCCGCAAGCTCGCCGACGACCTGGGCCGCAGCCCCCGCTTCGGCATCCGGCTGCACGTGATCACCCGCGACACCGCCGACGAGGCGTGGGCCGAGGCAGCCCGGCTACTCGACGCGCTCGACCCGGCCGAGATCGAGCGCGCCCAGGCGACCCTGCGGGCCAGCCAGTCGGTCGGACAGCAACGGATGCTCGCGCTGCACGGCGGCTCGGCCGACGCGCTGACGATCGCGCCGAACCTCTGGGCCGGGGTGGGCCTGGTCCGGGGCGGTGCGGGGACCGCGCTGGTCGGGTCGCACAGCGAGGTGGCCGACCGGATCGCCGAGTACCACGAGCTGGGGATCGACGAGTTCGTGCTGTCGGGCTATCCGCACCTGGAGGAGGCCTACCGGGTCGGCGAGGGTGTACTGCCCGAGCTGCGCCGGCGGGGCCTGCTCGCCGAGCCGCCCCGCTGAGCGACCGGCCCCGGTCGGCTCCGGTCGGCTCCGGTCGGCCGGGTTCCGGACGCCACGCCCGGCCACCGTGAGCTTCGTCGCGGCGGTGCGGTCCGGGTGGTTCGTCCGATGTAGGTTCTCCGATCGTGCCGACCGCCCCGCCGCGGCCGGTCGCGCCCACCCGGCGGGACCCGGTCCGGTGGCCCGGTCTCCCCGGTCACGCCCCCGGAGCACCTGCTCCCGCCCGGCGTCACCTTCGCGGGGCGCCGTACCCGGTGCCCGGCACATCCCCCCGCTGCACCGCCGCACCGGCACCCGGACGCGACCCGTCCCGGGGCCGGAGCCGAGAGGAAGTCCGATGCGCCTGCCACGCGCACTGTCCCTGCTGGTCCCCGTCGCCGTGCTCGCCGTGCTGGCGGCCGGCTGCTCCGCCCCCGGCGAGTCCTCGTCCGGTGGTGGTGAGAGCGGGTCGCGGACCGTCCGGATCGGCGTCTCCGACGGCGCCGAGCCCTACTGGAAGGTCTTCACCGACAAGGCCGCCGCCCAGGGCATCACCGTCGAGCTGACCAACTTCACCGACTACAACCAGCCGAACCCGGCTCTGGCCCAGGGCCAGCTGGACCTCAACCAGTTCCAGCACCTGCAGTACCTGGCGAACTACAACGTCCAGAACAACGACACGCTGGTGCCGGTCGGCGCGACCGCGGTGTACCCGCTGCCGCTGTACTCCACGAAGCACACCGACCTGGCGCAGATCCCGCAGGGCGGGCAGGTCGTCATCCCGAACGACGCGGTGAACCAGGCCCGGGCGCTGACCGTCCTGCAGTCCGCCGGGCTGCTCAGGCTGACCGACGGGGGCACCACCACCTCCACCCCGGCCGACATCGACCGCGCCGCCTCGAAGGTCACCGTCACCCCGGTCGACGCGGCCCAGACCGCGGCGAACCTGGCGAGCGCCGACGCCGCGATCGTCAACAACAACTACGCGCAGTCGGCCGACCTGACCCAGGACCAGGTCCTCTACCAGGAGGACCCGGACTCGGAGAAGGCCAAGCCCTACATCAACCTGTTCGTCGCCCGGGCCGACCAGGCCGACGACCCGGTGTACGCGACGCTGGTCCGGATCTACCACGACCCGGAGGTCCTCGCCGCCGCCCGCCGCGACCTCGGCGACGGCGGTGTGTTCCGCGACAACTCCGCGGAGGACCTGCGCCAGACCCTGGCCGGCATCGAGCAGCAGCTGCGGGCACGCTGATGGCGGAGCCGGTGATCTCGTTCTCGGGCGCGACCCGCACGTTCCCGGCCCGCCGCGGCCCGGGGTCACCGCCGTCGACGACGTGGACCTCGACATCGCCGAGGGCGGGATCACCGGCGTGATCGGCTGGTCGGGGGCGGGAAAGTCCACGCTCGTCCGGATGATCAACGCACTGGAGCTGCCGACGGCGGGCACCGTCACGGTGCGCGGGCGGGTCACCTCCGAGCTGTCCGAGCGGGGGCTGCGCGAGCTGCGCGGCGAGGTCGGGATGATCTTCCAGCAGTTCGCGCTGATGAACTCGCGCACGGTCGCCGGCAACGTCGGCTACCCGCTCGCCGTCGCCGGCCGCTCGCGGGAGGAGCGTCGGGCCCGCGTCGCGGAGCTGCTGGAGTTCGTCGGGCTCGCCGAGCTGGCCGGGCGCTACCCGGCCCGGCTGTCCGGCGGGCAGAAGCAGCGGGTCGGCATCGCCAGGGCGCTCGCCACGTCGCCGTCGATCCTGCTCGCCGACGAGGCGACCAGCGCGCTGGACCCGGAGACGACCCGGGAGGTGCTGGCCCTGCTGCGCCGGGTCAACCGCGAGCTGGGCACCACGGTCGTCGTGATCACCCACGAGATGGAGGTCGTCGCCGACGTGTGCGACCGGGTCGTGGTCATGGAGCAGGGCAAGGTCATCGAGGACGGCGAGGTGTACGACGTGTTCGCCGCGCCGTCGCACCCGGCGACGCGCCGCTTCGTGCACGGCGTCCTGCAGGACGTGCCGTCGCCGGAGACGCTCGCCCGGCTGCGCGACCGGCACCCCGGCCGGCTGGTGACCGTCGGCGTCGGCGGGCCCGGCTCGGCCGCCGCCGACGCCCAGGACGCGATCGCGCGGGTCCCGGCCGCACACGGGGTCCGCGCGACCGTGGTGCACGGCGGCATCCGCGAGCTGTCCGGTCGCCCCGTCGGCAGCCTCACCCTGGCCCTGACCGGCGACGACGACGCCGTCGACGCCTGCGTCGACGAGCTCTCGCGCATCACCCGGGTCACCCCGGACGCCGTCACCACCCAGGACGAGGAGTCCGCATGAAGGCCGACTGGGAGACCCTGAGCCCGGTGCTGTGGCTGTCGGTGCTCCAGACCGCCTACATGGTGTTCTGGACGATGCTGTTGGCCGGGCTGCTCGGGCTGCTGCTCGGCGTCGCCCTGCACACCACCCGTCCCGGCGGCCTGTACGCGCACCGCGCCGTGTTCGGCGTGCTGAACGTGCTGGTCAACATCGTGCGGCCGATCCCGTTCATCATCTTCATCACCGCCGTGGGCCCGCTGACCCTGCTCGTGATGGGCACGACGATCGGCACCCGCTCGGTGCTGTTCCCCATGGTCGCGATGGCGACGTTCTTCATCGGCCGCATCGTCGAGCAGAACCTGGTGTCGGTGGACCCGGCCGTCGTCGAGGCGGCGCGGGCGATGGGCGCGAGCCGGTTCCGGATCGTGTGGAGCGTGCTCGTACCCGAGGCGCTGGCACCGCTGGTGCTCGGCTACACGTTCGTGTTCGTCGCGGTCGTCGACATGTCGGCGATGGCCGGCTACGTCGGCGGCGGCGGGCTGGGCGACTTCGCCATCACCTACGGCTACCAGCAGTTCGACTGGCCGGTGACGCTGCTGACGGTGGCGATCATCGTGGTCGTCGTGCAGTGCGCGCAGCTGCTCGGGAACACCCTGGCCCGGAGGGTGTTGCACCGGTAGGAGCCACGTCGGGAGGACACGCATGCCACGCAAGCAGATCCACCTCGCCGCCCACTTCCCGGGCGTCAACAACACCACGGTCTGGAGCGACCCGGCGTCCGGCAGCCACATCGAGTTCGAGTCGTTCGCGCACTTCGCGCGGACGGCCGAGCGGGCGAGGTTCGACTTCCTGTTCCTCGCCGAGGGCCTGCGCCTGCGCGAGCACCGCGGCGAGATCTACGACCTCGACGTGATGGGCCGCCCGGACACCTTCACGATCCTGAACGCCCTGGCGGCGGTCACCGACCGGCTCGGCCTCGCCGGCACGATCAACTCCACCTTCACCGAGCCCTACGACGTCGCCCGCCAGTTCGCGTCGCTGGACCACCTGTCCGGCGGCCGGGCCGCCTGGAACGTGGTGACCTCGTGGGACGCGTTCACCGGTGAGAACTTCCGCCGCGGCGGCTTCCTGCCGAAGGAGAAGCGCTACTCCCGGGCGAAGGAGCAGCTGGCCGCGACCGCCGCGATCTGGGACTCGCGCACCGGCGCGGGCGACCGCGGCGAGTTCGCGTACACCTCCGACCAGTTCGACGTGCACGGCCGGTTCTCGCTGCCGCGCAGCCCGCAGGGCCGCCCGGTGATCCTGCAGGCCGGGGACTCCGAGGAGGGGCGCGAGTTCGCCGCCGCGTCGGCCGACGCGATCTTCTCCCGGCACGCGGAGCCCGAGGCCGGACGGGCGTTCCTCGCCGACGTGAAGGGCCGCCTCGCCCGCTACGGCCGGGCCTGGGACGACCTGAAGATCCTGCCCGCCGCGACGTACGTGCTGGGTGACACCGACGCCGAGGCCGCCGAGCGCGCCGAGGTGATCCGCTCCCAGCAGGTCAGCCCGCAGACCGCGATCGTGTTCGCCGAGCAGCTCTGGAACACCGACCTGTCCGACCGCGACCCGGACGGCCCGCTGCCCGAGTTCGACCCGGTCGAGGGCGAGCTGGTGTCGAAGGGCCGCGCCAGCGTGCGCCAGTACCGGGACCCGAAGGCCGTCGCCGACCAGTGGCGCGCCCTCGCCGCGGAAAAGGGCCTCTCGCTGCGGGAGACGGTGATCGAGGTGACCGGGCGGCACACCTTCGTCGGGAGCCCCCGGACGGTCGCCGACGCGATCGACGACGCCGTGCAGTCCGACGCCGCGGACGGCTACGTGCTCGTCCCGCACGTCACCCCGGGCGGGCTCGACGAGTTCGCCGACACGGTCGTGCCGCTGCTGCAGGAGCGCGGGTCGTTCCGCACCGACTACACGGGGACGACGCTGCGCGAGCACCTCGGGCTCCCGGCCGTCCGCTCGACGACCGACCCGACCGAGGCGGCGACGGCGGCTCCGACCGCGGGCTGACGGTGCCGCTGACGGTAGCGTCGTGCTCGACGGTGGCTCCCGCGGTCGACGCTGGTCGACGGCGCCGCCGGATCCGATCGGGCCGCGGCGGGCCCGGCGCTCAGGGGCGCTCGTCGTCGCGGCCCTCGGCCTGCTCCCGGGCGACGTTCTCCCGGTGCGCGCGGACGGCGATCCAGGCCATCACCACCGGGATGCCGAGCAGCAGCCCGAACGACAGCAGCCCGGCGATCCAGTCGCCCGGCACGAGGACCAGCACGATCACGGTGATCGCGACGGCCTGCAGGATCCGGTCGGCACGGCCGCCCGCGGCGCGCGATGGCCGGTGCGGTGCGGTCAGCTCGGTGTCGAGCCGCGGGTCGGAACGGCGCAGCTCCTGCTCGAGGGCGGAGAGGCGGAGCTCCTCGTCGCGGTCCAGGGGCCGCGCGGACGGGTGCGGATCGGGATCGCCGGTCCCCCGCCGGGCGACGACGGCGGCAGGGGCGGGGGTGTGACGGACATCGTGACCTCCTCGGTGCCACCGACCGGGTTCCCGCTCCCGGCCACAGCCATCCGGGATGTGCTGAAGATGTCACCGATCCTACCGAAACGGACATACTCCCGCCGCTGCACGCGGCAGGCCCCGGCGGCAGGATCGGCCGCATGGAACGCTGGACCGATCTCGTCGAACGCCACGACCCCGCCGGAGTCCTCGACCGGCTCGACGGACGGCCCGCCCACGAGATCGCCGACGCGCTGGCCCGGATGGAACCGGTCGACGCGGGATGGGTGTTCCGGCTGCTCGACAAGGACCGCGCGCTCGACGTGTTCGAGGAGCTCGACCCGGTCGACCAGCAGGAGCTGCTGGCCGGGCTGCGCGACGACGCGGTGACCGCCCTGGTCGAGGACATGGATCCCGACGACCGCGCACGGATGCTCGGCGAGGCCCCCGCGAAGGTCGCGACCCGGATGCTCGCCGGGCTCTCGGCCTCGGAGCGGGAGATGACCGCGGCGCTGCTGGGCTACCCCGACGGCTCGGTCGGGCGGGTGATGACCCCGGAGACCGTCGCCGTACCGCTGCACAGCAGCGTGACCGAGGCGCTGGCCGTCGTGCGGCGCAAGGGCGCCCGGGCCGAGACCGTCTACACCCTCGCCGTCACCGACGCCGGGCGCCGGGTGATCGGCACCGTCTCGCTGCGCGACCTGGTGCTGGCCCGCCCGGACGACGCCGTCGCCGACCTCGTCGACGACGGCGCCCCACGGGTGCGGGCCACCGACACCGCCGAGGACGCCGCACGGCTGATGGGCGAGGCGAACCTGCTCGACCTGCTGGTCGTCGACTCCGAGGACCGGCTGCTGGGCCTGCTCACCATCGACGACGCCGTCGAGATCCTGGAGCGGGCCGACACCGAGGACACCGCCCGTCAGTCCGGTGCGACGCCGTGGTCGGGCCACTACATGTACGTGCGGGTCACGAAGCTGGCGCGCACCCGCGCGGTGTGGCTGGCGGTGCTGCTGCTCGCCGCGGTGCTCACGGTCAACGTGCTCCAGATCTTCGAGGACGCCCTGGAGCAGGTCACCGCACTGGCCCTGTTCATCCCGCTGCTCGTGGGCACCGGCGGCAACGCCGGTGCCCAGTCCGCGTCGGCGGCGGTCGGGCGATCGCCGTCGGGGAGGTGCGGCTGGCCGACCTGCCCGCCGTCGTCTGGCGGGAGCTACGGGTCGGGCTGCTGCTGGGCACCCTGCTCGGCGCGCTCGGCCTGCTCGTCGCGTCGCTGCTGGTCGGGGTCCAGGTCGCCGTCGTGGTGGCGGTGACCCTGGTGGCGATCTGCGGCTGGGCGGCGACGGTCGGCGCGACGATGCCGCTGCTGGCCCGCCGGGTCGGAATCGACCCGGCGGTGGTGTCCGCTCCCCTGGTCACGACCCTCGTCGACGCGACCGGGCTGCTGATCTACTTCTCGGTCGCCCGGCTGGTGCTGGGGCTCTGACCCGCGCGCACGGTGTCGTCGCCGTGCCCGGTGTCGTCGCCGTGGCCGGTGGCGTCGCCGTGGCCGGTGGCGTCGCCGTGACCGGCGGCCCCGCCGTCGTCGGAGCCGGTGCCCTCGGAGCCGGTGCCGGCAGCACCGGAGGGGGCGTCACCGGCCGCGGCGGCGCGGCGGCGCGAGACCACCAGGCTCGCGACGGCGGCGACGGCGATCGTCCCGGTGATGACCAGCAGCGACAGCCAGATCGGCACCTCGGGCACCGGCACCGGCTGCCCGCCGTTGATGAACGGCACGTTGTTCTCGTGCAGCGCGTGCAGGGTGAGCTTGACGCCGATGAACGCGAGGATCACCGAGAGGCCGTGCGCCAGGTAGATCAGGCGCTCCAGCAGGCCGCCGATCAGGAAGTACAGCTGGCGCAGGCCGAGCAGGGCGAAGGCGTTCGCGGTGAACACCAGGAACGGCTCCTGGGTGAGGCCGAAGATCGCCGGGATCGAGTCGAACGCGAACAGCAGGTCGGTCAGCCCGATCGCGACGATGACCAGCGCCATCGGGGTGAGGAGCCGCTTGCCGTCGATGCGGGTGACGAGCTTCGCGCCGTCGTACTCGGTGGAGGTGGGCAGCACCCTGCGGACCAGGCGGATGAGCCTCGAGTCACCGGCGTCGGCCTGCTCGTGGTCGTCGGAGGACAGCGCCTCGCGGATCTGGGACCAGGCGAGCCAGAACAGGATGATCGCGAACAGGTAGAACACCGCGACGAACTGCTCGATGATCACCGCACCGACCGCGATGAACGCACCGCGCATGACGATCGCTATCGCGATGCCGATCAGCAGCACCTTCTGCTGGTGCACCTTCGGCACCGCGAAGCTGGTCATGATCAGCAGGAAGACGAACAGGTTGTCGACCGAGAGGGCCTTCTCGGTCAGCCAGCCGGCCATGTACTCGCCGCCGTACTGCCAGCCCGAGAAGACACCGACACCGACGCCGAACAGCAGGGCGATCGCGATGTAGCCGGCCGACCAGATCGCCGACTCGCGCAGCGTGGGCTCGTGCGGGTCACGGGCGTGCCCGACGAAGTCGAACACGAGCATGCCGATGACGACGGCGACCGTCGCCAGCCACACCCAGAGGGGAACATTCATTGCGGGATCCTCCAGCGCAGATAGGGGCGCTGAAGGTCTCCTCCGCCCGCCGCGGTGACCGCGATGGACCGGCGCCACCGGGACCAGCTCGTCCTGGTTCCGTATTGACGGCGACGCCGTGTTCGGGAGTACTCCCCTTCGACCGGGCAAACGCTAGGGCATGGCTCTGGGTTCCGACAACGGGGGGGTACGCGAGCCTCGTCACATCTGTCCGTTTCCGCCGTCGAACGCGCGGTCCCCGCCGACGGCCCGGAACCGGCCCCGGAGCCGGCCCGGGGCTCTCAGCCCGCGGCGAGCCGGACGGTCGCGACCTCGCGGGCCGGCTGCACCGGACGGGGGGCGGCGGGCAGCCTGCGGACGGCGGCGCGGGCCGTCGCGGAGGTGGCCGCCCGCGCGGCGGTCGGGCGACCCGGGAGGGCCCCGGACCCTGCCACGGCCGGACGGGTCACGACGGGCAGCGGCCCGGTGCCCGACACCCGCGGCGCCGGGACGGTCGCGGCGGCGACGTGCGCGGGCCGCACCGGCTCCTCGGGCAGGACCGGCGGCACCGGCGTCGCCGGGCCCACCGCCACGGCGGGCAGCGGCCGGGACGGAGCGGGCTCGTCGCGGAACGGCGTCGGGACCGGCGACGGCCGGGTGTGCCCGCTCCCCCGCTCCAGCCGCTCGCAGCGCTCCCGGCCCCGGCCCGCGACCCGTGCGGCCAGCCGCAGCGCGGTGCGCGGCGCCTCCAGGTAGCCGACCAGCGCCCGGTACACCCAGCCCGGCGCGGACAGCGTGCGGCCGCGGGCCAGGTCGTCGAGCGAACGGCGCACGACGTCGCGGGAGTCGAGCCACAGCGGGCCCTGCGGGTCGTCGTCGGTCCGGATCCGGCCCGCGGCGACTGCGGTCACGGTCACCCCGGTGCCGTGCAGCGACGCCGCGACGGTGTCGCTGAACGCCAGCACCCAGGACTTCGACGCGCCGTAGGCGTTGCCCCCCGAGGGCAGGTACCCAGCGACGCTCGCGATGTTGAGGACCCCTCCGTGGCCGCGGGCGGTCATCGCCGGGACCGCCGCGCGGGTGAGGCGCATCAGGGCCGTCACGTTGAGGTCGATCTCGCCGGTGAGCACCTCGACCGGCGCCTCGGCGAACACCGCGTCGGTCTCGACGCCCGCGTTGTTGACCAGCACGTCGATCGGCAGGTCCCGGTCGGTGATCCGGCGCTCGACGGCGGCCAGCCCCGCCGGGTCGGTGAGGTCGGCGGGCAGCGTCTCCACGATCGCGCCGGTGGCCCGGCCGACGGACTCGGCGACCTCGGCGAGGCGGGCGGCGTCGCGCGCCACGAGGACGACGGAGTACCCGCGCTCGGCGAGCTCGCGGGCGTAGACGGCGCCGAGCCCTCGGCTCGCTCCGGTCACCAGTGCAGTCGGCATGTCCGGGACGCTAGGACCCGGACGCTGTGGTGCCCCTGAGAAGGTCACGGCCCGCTGAGAGCCCGCTGAGACCCTTCCGGGACCACCGGGACCGGTGACCCCGGGCCCGCCGCGTCGTTCCACATCGCAACGCCATCTGGACTAACGTGCGCCCCCATCCGCAGCAACCGCGGGTACCGGTCGAGACGAGGAGGTCCCTGTGGCAGGCAAGTTCGAGGTGTACGAGGACCGGGGCGGAAAGTTCCGGTTCCGGCTCAAGGCGAGCAACGGACAGGTCGTCGCGGTCGGCGAGGCCTACGAGACGAAGGCGGCGGCGCACAAGGGCTGCGAGGCGGTGCAGCGCGCCGCGGAGGGCGCCACCGTCGCCGAGGTCGACGCCTGACCGACCACCGACTCCCCGGAGACGAGCGCACCCCTCGTCGGACGCGCCGCGCCCGACGAGGGGTGCGGTCACGGCGTTGCCCGGCAGCGGCTCCGACGGGTTGTGGGGGCCGCGGCCCGGGGTTACGGTGATCGTCCGGCTCCGATACGTACCGTGCCCGAGGGAGCCGATCCGAGATCCGTTCAACACGCAGCGGACCCCGCACTGCCATCGGCGATTGCGAGGGACCATGCACAGTCCCACACTTCCCACCCGGCCCGCGGAGCGCACCCGCGACGGCCGCCACGGCTACGACGACCTCATCCCCGACCTGCACCAGCTGGCGGCCACCCCGGACGGTGCACCCGGCCGGGCGGCGTTGCGCGACCACGTCATCACCGAGTTCCGTCCCCTGGTGCGCAACCTGTCCCGGCGCTTCGCCGCTCCCGGCCGGGGCGCCGAGGACATCGAGCAGGCCGGCATGCTCGGCCTGGTCAAGGCGGTCGACCGGTACGACCCGGGGTCGGCGACCGGGGGCCCGCTGGGCTACCTGGTGCCGAGCATCCGCGGCGAGATGAAGCGTCACCTGCGCGACCACTCGTGGTCGGTGCGGGTGCCGCGCGACCTCAAGGAGCTGGCCGTCGCGGTCGGCCGGATCGCCGACGAGATGGGCCAGCGCCTCGGGCGCCCGCCGCGGCCGTCGGAGATCGCCGAGGAGGCCGGCGTGTCGGTCGACGAGGTCGTCGATGCGCTCGGCGCGCTGGAGTCGCACCACGCCAGGTCCCTCGACGCCCCCGTCGGCGACGGCGACGGCCCCGGTCAGACCCTGCCGCTCGTCGAGCGGTTGGGCGGAGAGGACCCGGCGCTGGACCTGGCGGCCCACGGCCCGGGCATGCGCGCGGCGCTGGCCGAGCTGCCCGAGCGCGAGCGCCGCATCCTGGTGCTGCGCTTCTACGGCGACCGGACCCAGTCCCAGATCGCCGCCGACCTGGGCATCTCCCAGATGCACGTGTCCCGGCTGCTGTCCCGCACGCTGTCGCGGCTGCGCGAGCGGCTCACCGGCGACTGACCCGTGCGGGCCTCCCCGGCGGCGGCCTCCCCGCGACCTCCCGGTGTCAGCCGGGCAGGGTCTCGCCACCGACCGGGGCGAGCACCTCCCCGGTGTAGTACGAGGACAGCCGCGGCGCGGCGAAAAACACGAAGGACGGGGCGATCTCGTCCGGGGACGCGGGCCGCCCCATCGGGGTCTGCTCCCCGAAGCCCTCGACCTTCTCCTCCGGCATGGTCGCCGGGATCAGCGGGGTCCACACCGGGCCGGGGGCGACGCAGTTGACCCGGATGCCGCGCGGGGTCAGCGACTGGGCGAGCGAGTACGTCAGGGACTGCACCGCGCCCTTGGTGGCGGAGTAGTCGATGAGGCTCTTGTTGCCGCGCAACCCGTTGATCGACCCGGTGTTGACGATCGCGCCGCCGTCGGGCAGGTGCGCGAGGGCCGCCTTGGTCACGCGGAAGTAGCTGTGGATGTTCACCTCGAAGGTGCGCAGCCAGGCGTCGTCGTCGATGTCGGTGAGATCGTCGACGGGTTCCTGGGTGGCGATGTTGTTGACCACGGTGTCCAGGCGGCCGAGCTCGTCGACGGTGCGGCGCACGACCTCGGCGCAGTGCCCGGCGTCGCCGAGGTCACCGGGCAGGGTCAGGCAGCGGCGGCCCTCGTCGCGAACGAGCCGCGCGGTGTGCTCGGCGTCGGCGTCCTCGTCGAGATAGGCCAGGGCGACGTCCGCGCCCTCCTTGGCGAAGGCGACGCAGACGGCGCGCCCGATGCCGGAGTCGCCGCCGGTGACCAGTGCGACGGTGCCGGCGAGCAGGTCACGGCCCCGGTAGCCGCGCATCTCGTCGCGGGGCTCGGGGGTCATCGCCGCGGTGTCACCGGGTGGGGTCTGTTGCTGAGCGGGCGGGCTGTCGGGCACGGGGGCTCCTCACGGTCGTCCCGCGTCGGTGCGACGGCGGGCGGGAGACCGACGGGCACGACCGAGGGGATCGACGGCCGCGCCCGACGACCGGTCCGCGGCTACCCGTGGTTCCGGCAGCGAAACGGTGCGCGTGTGCCGGACGGCGGGCGGGGTAGTCCGGTCCCCGTGCGGCCGGCACGGTCGCACGACGAGGAGAGGAGACCCCGATGGACGCGCAGCGGGCACGGTCCCTGCTGACCGAGGAGCTGGACCGGCTGGAGGGCGGTACGGCCGCGACCGAGCGGCCGGCCCCGGGCCAGGACCGCGTCGGCGACGGTCTCGACTTCGGCGACGAGGGCGCTCGGGCCTACGAGACGATGGCCCACGACCTGGACGAGAACACCCGCCGCGCCCGCACGCAGCGGGTGCGCGCGGCGTTGACCCGCCTCGACAAGGGCGAGTACGGCCGCTGCGACGTGTGCGGCGGACGGATCGACGACGAGCGGCTCGAGGTGCGCCCCGACACCGACCGCTGTCGCGAGCACCCCGAGGACGACGCGCAGATGCCCGGCCCGGTCGAGGGCTGACCCGGACCGACGCCGACGGGGCCGCCCTCTCACCTGGGAGGACGGCCCCGTCCGTCGTCCGTGGGGCGCTCAGGCGGTCGCACCCTCCGGGTGCACCGGGTGCCTGCCCTCGGCGAACTCCTCGACCAGCTTCGCGCAGAACGCGTCGAGGTCGTCGGGGTTGCGGCTGGTGACCAGCCCCTCGTCGGTCACGACCTGCTCGTCGACGACGGTCGCGCCGGCGTTGCGCAGGTCGGTCCGGATGCTCGGGAACGAGGTGAGGGTGCGGCCCTTCACGACGTCGGCCTCGACCAGCGTCCACGGCCCGTGGCAGATCGCGCCGACCGGCTTGCCCGCCGTGAAGAACGCCTTCACGAACGCCACCGCGGTGGCGTCGGCCCGGAGGTTGTCCGGGTTCACGGTGCCGCCGGGCAGCACCAGGGCGTCGTAGTCGTCGGCGGACACGTCCGCGACGGCACGGTCGACGTCGAGCTTCTCGTCCGGGTTGATGTCGGCCGACATCGACTGGATCGGGTCCGTGGACAGCGAGACCACCTCGACCCGCGCGCCGGCCTTGCGCAGCTCGTCGCGGGGCTGGACCAGCTCGACCTTCTCGACGCCGTCCGTGGCCAGGATCGCGACGGTCCGGCCCTGCAGTTCGTTCGCCACCGTGGGTTCCTCCTCGGTCTCGTGCTCGTGCGGTGTCCCGTCCCGCCTTCCCGCTGTGGGCGCGGTCAATCGCGCACGAGGGACCGGCACCTGTCGCCGTCCTCCCCGCCGGGCTACGCTGCCTGGGTAGCTCGGCGATACCCAGGGGGCGGGATGGACGCACGGACGGCGGCGGCGTCCCAGGTGTGCTCGGTGGCCCGCACCGCGGCGCTGCTGGCCGACCCCTGGACGGTGCTGCTGGTGCGCGACCTCGGCCGCGGGATCACCCGCTTCGACCAGCTGGCGCGCGGCCTGGGTGTCGCGCGCACCGTGCTGAGCCGGCGCCTGTCCGAGCTGGTCGACGACGGCGTCGTCGAACGGGTGGACTACCGCGAACCCGGGGCGCGGACCCGTGCCGAGTACCGCCTGACCCGGCGCGGCCGCGATCTGGGCGTCGTCCTGGCCGCACTCATGGACTTCGGTGACCGGCACCTCGCCGGCGACGCCGGACCTCCCGTGGTCCGCGTGCACACCGGCTGCGGCGCCCCGGTGCGCCTGGTGAGCGTGTGCGGGGCCGGACACCGTCTGGGCCGTACCGACGAGGTCCACCTCGAACCGGGGCCCGGAGCCCCCGACACCGACACCGACACCGACCAGGAGCCACGATGACCTCCGCAGCAGGGCCCGCCACCGGGCCGGCCGCCACGCGCCGCCGCGAGCACGAGTGGACCGACCCGATGGCGCTCGCCGCCGCCGCGTCCGGTCTGGACGGACTGGAGTACCTGCGCCGGATCGTCGACGGCCGTCTCCCCGGCGCGCCCGTCGCGAGTCTCGTCGGCTTCCGCGCCGTCTCCGCCGAGCACGGGCGCGTCGCGTTCGCCTTCGAACCCGGCGAGCACCAGTACAACCCGATCGGCTCGGTGCACGGCGGGGTGTACGCCACGCTGCTCGACTCCGCCTGCGGGTGCGCGGTGCACTCCACGCTCCCCGCCGGGACCGGCTACACCAGCCTGGACCTGTCGGTGCGCTTCCTGCGCCGGATCACCGTCGACACGGGCACCGTGACGTGCACCGGCCACGTCGTGCAGGCCGGGCGCCGCACCGCGCTGGCCCGGGCCGAGCTGACCGACGCCCGGGGCAGGCTGCTGGGCGAGGCCACGTCGAGCTGCCTGATCCTGCCCGGGGACTGAGCTGATCCCGCCCACGGGCCGAGCTGACCCTGCCCGGGGGCCGGGCTGATCGTGCCCGGGGGCGATCCCGGATCAGCGCGGGACGATCGGGCCCTGGGTCGGCGCGACGCCGGAGCGTTCGGCGCGCTGCGCGGCCTCCACGCAGGTCGCGGCGCGGACCGCGCCCGCGGCGTCCGGGCCGGTGGCGTAGAGCGCGGGCCCGGGGAGCTCGGGGGTGAGGGCGCGCGCGTCGTCGGTGACGGCGGCGAAGCCCTGGCGCCCCCACACCCACACGGCGCGGTCCCCGGCGCCGCGCACCGTGCCGGTGATCGGCGCCGAGACGAACGTGAGGTCCCCGTCGGTCGCGGTGAACCGGGCCGCGCCGGGCACCGCACCGGCCGGGAGCGCGCCGGAGAGGGCGTCGAGGAGGGTCCCCTGCGCGGGGGTGCACGAGCGCAGCGCGGCGGCCGGGTCGTCGACGGCGAGCCGGGCGAACTCGGTGGCCGGGTCGATCTCGCGGGACGCGCGCGCCTCCCCGGTGCGACGAGCGCCCCGACACCGACGACGACGGCGGCCAGCACGCCGGCACCCACCAGCAGGACGCCCGCGCACCAGGCGACGGTCCGCAGGACCATCGGCCGCGATCCGCTCATGACCACAATCTATCCGCGCACCGGGACATCGGCCCCGCGAAACATGATCGGTTACCGAGCGGTGACACCGGCCGGGTCGTTCACCGCCCCGATCGGGTCGGCGCAGTTCCCTTCCCCATTCGCGCGGGGTAATGCGCGGAATGCGACCACCGAACCATTCTGTGACGATCGGTGCACGTTCTCCTACCGAGCGTGGTCGGCGTGGTCGTGGTCGGCGTGGTCGTGGTCGTGCCCGGCCGGGCGGGCGGCGAGGTCGGCGGCCCGGGTGAGGACCTCCGCCCCGTCGAGACGGCCCGCGGCGACGAGCGCGTCCTCGCAGGCGGCGAGCCAGCAGCCGTAGTAGGGGGCGGCGGGATCGGCGGCGATCCGCGCGACCAGCCGGTCGCGGAACCCGTCCCAGGTGAACACCCCCGCCTCGGCGAGCGCGACGGCCAGCCCGAACGCGCGTCCCTCCCAGGGCGCGGCGAACACCAGCTCGCCGTTGCTGCGAGGCGGGGCCGCGGGACCCGTGGTGTCGAGCACCGGCCCGCTCACGACGGCCCGGCCACGTCGGCGACCCCGACCATCGCGTCCCGCCCGACCAGCCCGGCGAGCTGCTCGACGGTGAACCCGTCGGTGCCGGCGGGTCGGCGCGGCAGCACCAGGTAGCGGACCTCGGCCGAGGAGTCCCACACCTCGATCCGGCGCTCCGGGGGCACGTCGAGCCCCATCTCGGCGAGCACGGTGCGCGGCTCGCGCACGACCCGGGCCCGGTAGGCGGGGTCCTTGTACCAGCTCGGGGGCAGGCCGAGGACCGGCCACGGATAGCAGGAGCACAGCGTGCAGACCACGACGTGGTGCACCTGGTCGGTCTGCTCCAGCACCACCATGTGCTCGCCCTGCGGCCCACTGAACCCGAGCGCGGCGATCGCCGCCGTGCCGTCGCGCAGCAGCCATTCCCGGTACTCCGGGTCGGTCCAGGCGCGGGCGACGACCGTCGCCCCGTTCAGGGGACCGACGTCGCGTTCGTAGGTGCGCACGAACCCGTCGACGACGGCCGGGTCCACCAGCCCCCGTTCGACCAGCAGCTCCTCCAGCGCCGCGGTGCGCAGCGCCGGACCGGGATCGTCGTCGGTCATCGTGGCTCCAGGTAGGACTCGAACAGGTCGGCGTGCACGATCACGTCCGGGTCCGCGCCGGGGCCCCACACGTCGGGGGCGGCGAAGGCCACGGTGTACACGTGCTCGGGGTGCTCCCCGGCGAACACCGCGTGGGTGTCGGGCAGCACGTGCGCGGGCCGGACCGCGGTCACGACACCGGGCGCTCCGCGCAGGTAGCGGGGCAGCTTGCACGGTCCCCGCCCGACCGGACCCGCCGACGGCGCGGGCGGCGCGACGTCCGGGAGCTCGCGGCGGGCGCGGACCGGGTCGCCGGGGGCGAAGCGCGGCGCGGCGTCGACGGTGCGCAGCGACCCTGGCGCGGTGGGTGCGTAGTCGGGCTTCGCCAGGGGCGGGTCGGCCGGCTCGGGCACGTCCTCGCCGCGGGTGCGACGGGCACGGGCCTCCACCGCGCCGGGCGCCAGCACGCCCGAGTCGACCAGCATCAGCTCGGCGGCGTGCAGCCAGCGGCCGTAGTAGCCGTCGTCGAGGTAGCGGGTGCGGTCCAACCGGGACAGCGCGTGCCGGAACGCGTCCAGGTTGCGTCCGGAGATCCGGCCCATGGTCAGCGCGGTCAGTGCGAACGCCCGCCCCTCCCAGGCCCGGGCGAACGGCGGCTCGGGCTCGACGTCGCCCGGGGCGACGACCCGGCCCCAGCCCGTCGTCCCGCCCAGGTCGGCCGGGTCGTCGGGGTCGACGGACCCGTCCACTCAGGACCCCAGGGCCAGGACGTTGCAGACGTCGCCGCGGCCGCCGGTCGAGGCCAGGCCGCGCTGGGAGCGGATCCGCTCGGCGAGGAACGCCGCGTCGGCGCCCACCCCGGAGAACCGCCCGGACCCCCAGGTCCACTGCCAGGGCAGACCGAGGAAGAACAGCCCCGGGACGCTCGTCACGCCGCGGCTGTGCACCGGCGAGCCGCGGCCGGTGAACACACCGAGGTCGACCCAGGAGAAGTCCTGCCGGAACCCGATGCACCAGACCACCGAGGTGATCCCGGTGTCGGCCAGCGCCAGCTCGGTGACCTCGCGCTCCGGGCGCCACACCGGGGTGTAGCGCTCCTCGACCGGGGCGTCGATGCCCTTGTCGGCGATCCAGCCGTCGATGGTGTCCTTGATGGACTCGCTGACCTCGTCGGCGTGGTCCAGCGAGGACTCCAGGTCGGGGGCGAAGGTGAGCCGCCCCGCGGCGTGGTCGGTGAGCGCGCCGTAGAGCCGCATGCCCTCGGTGGCGAAGCGGCGCAGGTCGATGTCGCGACCGCCGTCGCGGCCGGTCACGTAGTGGTTGGCCTGCGCGCGCACGGCCTCGCGACGCGGGTGCCGGGTGACCGGCATCCGGTAGTAGCCCATCTCGTCGAGCCAGTCGGTGACGTCGCGACCCCGGTAGAAGCGGGCCACCCGCGGTGCGTGCCCGACGACGAGGTGCACCGTCCGCCCCGCCAGGTGCAGGTCCTCGGCGATCTGGGCGCCGGACTGCCCGGACCCGACCACCAGCACCTCCCCCGGCGGCAGCTGCCCGGGATTGCGGTAGTCCTGGGACCCGATCTGCGTGATGTCGGCCGGCAGCGGCTCGGACAGCGGCGGGGTGAGCGGTGTGTGGTACCCGCCGGTGGCGACGACGACCTGGTCCGCGGTGCACGTCCCGGCGGAGGTCTCGACGACGAAGGTCCCCCGCTCGTCCTGGTGCACGCGTCTCACCTCGACGCCCTCGATCAGCGGCGGGTCGACGAACGCCCGGTAGGCCTCCAGGTAGTCGACGATCTCGCTGCGGACCATGAACCCGTGCGGGTCCGGCCCGGCGTAGGGGAAGTCCGGCAGGTCGCACTGCCAGTTCGGCGTGACCAGGCTGAACGTGTCCCAGCGGTGCCGCTTCCAGGACGAGGCGACGACGTCGCGTTCGAGCACGAGGTGGTCGATGCCGCGCACGTCCAGGCACCGGCTCATCGACAGACCCGCCTGCCCGCCGCCGACGACGACGACCGTCCGGTGCTCACCGTCCAGCTCGGCGGGCGGGGGACGCCGGTCCTCGCGTCGGATCATCGCGCCGGGGCCTCCTCGTGGGTGGTCGGGGAACGGACCCACGGTCGACCCGTCGCATTACCGAATCGTGTCGTTCGGACGACGGGAGTATTGCCCCGTGTTACGCAACACGACGGTCACACAGGGCTGATCCGGAATTGTTGTCGTAGTCCGCTCTCAACGTTCCGGCAACAGAACACTGAGGCTTATTCAGGGCCCGTGAAATAACGATCTAGCCCGGCGTGTCGGGTTGGGCGACAGCCCGTCCATCGCGAAGATTAATTTGCCGAATCAATCCAAGATGAACGGGTTGTCGCAGTATGTACTATACCACTGGCTTTCGGCGTGATGAGATTCAGGATCTTGCCGCTCTGGTGCATGAGCAGGATCAGCGGAACGCGACTGGCCTGCGACGGCCTTGGCCGCCGATTCTGGGATTGTTCTGGTCGGTGGTGATCACGTTGGCGTATCTGCGCGGGAATCGTGTGCAGTGGGAGTTGGCGGAAACCTACGGGGTGTCGCAGTCGACGGTCAGTCGAGCGATCGCGGGGGTGACACCGTTGCTGGCACAGGCACTGCGGAGTGTCGTTCCGACTGCGGAGGAGCTTCGTGCCGATCGGCAGTACATCATCGACGGAACCCTACTGCCCTGCTGGTCATGGACCGCCATACCAGGTCTGTGGTCGGGCAAGCATCGCACCACCGGCGTCGTCGTCCAGGTCGCAGCCACCCTGGAAGGGCAGCTGTCGTGGATCTCCGACCCGACCCCAGGCTCCCGACACGACCTACATTGCCTCGACCAATCCGGCGCCCTCGACCACCTCGCCACATACCCACCGATCGGCGATAAAGGCTACATCGGGCGCGGCATGCTCACCCCGTTCAAAAAACAACCCGGCCGGGAACTTCTCGACTGGCAGAAAACATTCAACAAGAGCCTCAACCGCACACGCGCCACCATCGAGCGAGTCATCGCCCATATCAAGTCGTGGAAAGTTCTCCACACAGACTACCGTCGACCCTACGCCACATTTAAAACGACGATCTCGGCAGTCATCGGACTCATCTTCTACGCACTTACCTGACGGAGCCTGAATAAGCCTCACTGGTGTCGTAGTGATCGCCGGAAACGGTGGGACCCGATTCCATCGCATTCTCCCTCTCCGGCGCTCCCACGCATACGTTTCCCGGCGTGGATCCGTCACACCACGAGGAGCATCCCCATGACCAGCGCCGAGCTGTCCGACGTCGAGAAGAAGAGCCTCGAGGAGATCCCGCACCCCTCGCTGCCCGAGGGTTCGAGCATCTACGGCGGGACGAAGGTCTTCCCCGACCTGCAGGCCGAGGACGGCGAGACCTACTTCACCCTGGTGCACGGCATCGCCCACGAGTCCTCGGTCAGCTTCGTGGCCGTGCTGCAGGCGACCCGTGCCCTGCGCAAGGGCTTCGAGTCGGCCATGTACTTCTACGGCCCCGGCTCGCTGAACTGCCTGGCCACCCGCGGCTTCCCGACCACCGGCACGTCCGCGTTCCCCGGCGAGCACAACATCAACGACCAGCTCAAGACGTTCATGAGCGAGGGCGGCAAGGTCTACTGCTGCCGCTTCGGGCTGTCGCTGCACGGTGCCCGCGAGGAGGACCTGATCGAGGGCGTCATCCCGACGCACCCGCTCGACGTCCAGGACGCCCTCATCTACTACGCCCGCAAGGGCGCGATCATCAACTCGACCTACCAGCTCTGAGAGCGTGTTTGGAAATTCTAGTGGGTTGAGGGTGTCGTGTGTTTCTGCTGGCGGGTGGCGGGGTATCCACGGGCGATGCGGCGGGTGATGGTGTTGATCGCGGCCCAGCGGATCATGGCTTCGGATGTGGTGGGGTGGCGTTCGTAGTCTCGGGCCAGGCGTCGGTGTGCGGTGAGCCAGGCCAGGGTCCGTTCGACCACCCACCTTCGTGGGAGGACGGTGAATCCGCGCTGCTCGGGTGGCTTGCGGATGATCTCGATCGTTGTCTGCAGGATCGTGGCGGCCCAGTCGAGCAGTCGCCCGGCGAAGCCGGCGTCGGCGTAGACGAACCGCACCCTGGTGCGCAGGTAGAGGTTGAGCAGGATCGGCTTGGCGCCGTCGCGGTCCTGTACCGAGGCCGAGCACACCATCGTGGTCAGCAGCAGACCGAGGGTGTCGGTCACGATGAACCGTTTCCGTCCGCCTGTCTTCTTCCCGGCGTCGTAGCCGCGGGAGTCCTGGCCGACGGTGTCGGCGCCCTTGACCGACTGGGAATCGATGATCCCCGCACTCGGCTCCGGATCACGGCCCTCGGCGATACGTAACTGCCCCCGCACGACCGGGAGGATCTTCTCGGTGACCTTCTGCTGTTCCCACTGGTTGAAGTACCAGTAGACGGTCTGCCAGGGCGGGAAGTCCACCGGCAACGCCCGCCAGGCACACCCGGTCCGCACGACATACAAGATCGCGTCCAGCACGTCCCGACGAGCATGAGCAACAGGCCGCCCCCGCCGCGCGAGCGGCGGTAACAACGGCTCGATCACCACCCACTGGGCATCACTGGTGTCCGAGGGGTACCGGCGCGGTCGTTCCTGCATGCCGACCACGATGGAGCACCCCAGCCGTGTCGACCATCCCGACACACCCACCATTTCCAAACACGCTCTCAGACCCGGCGCGCCGCGACCGCCTCGATCTCGATCAGCGCCTCGGGCTGCCACAGCGCGGTGACCCCGACACCGGTCATGGCCGGGTACGTCCGCCCGCACAGCTCCTTCCAGATCGCGCCGATCTCCCTGCCGCGGGCCTGGTAGCCCGGCACGTCGAGCAGGTAGATCCGGACCGACAGCAGGTCCGCGGGCTCGGAGCCCGCCGCACGCAGGGCGGTGATCACGTTGGTCAGGGCCTGGCGGAACTGGTCGACGATGTCGCCGTCGACGATCGTGCCGGTCGCGTCCATCGCGGTCTGGCCGGAGAGGTGCACGGTGTCGCCGTGCCGGACGGCGTGGGTGAAACCGGACGGCCTCGCGAGGGTGTCCGGGTTGATGAGCTCGACGTCGGATGCGGTGCCGGTGGTCATGTCAGTGCTTCCCCTTCTTCGACGGGACGGTGGTGGGCAGCCCGGCCCCGGACAGCTGCTGCCGCAGGGCGGCGCCGTCCTCGTCGGCCAGGGCGGCGGACCGCAGCCGGGCGAGCACCGCCGCGGCGTCGGCGCGGCCGCGCAGCTCGCCGGCGGCCCGGCAGAGCAGGGCGAAGCTGTCGTTGCCGTGGGCGTAGGTGGCGCCGTAGCCCTTGAGGACCTTCTGGCAGACGACGACCTCGGTGGCGAGGTCGGTGTCCTCGGCGGCGATCCCGAGCGCGAGCGCCGTCCACGCCTCGATCGCCTTCTGCTCCTCGACGAACCGCAGCGACCGCGGCCGCAGCGGACGCATCCGCGCCATCGTCGCGAGCATCGCGTAGCCGGACACCGAGGTGGTGTCGAGAACCATGCCCTCACAGGTGACCCGGTCGACGGTGCGGGTGAACGCCCGCGACCGGCGCAGCACCTTCCCGAGCCGGTACGGCAGCGTGTCGGTGATCTCCTCGGCCTGCGGGTGCAGGTACTCACGCACCTGGGACAGCTGCGCCGAGGTCACCCGGGCCTCCTCACGGACCCGTTCGAGACGGCGCTTGCGGGTCTTCTGCAGCGCGACGTGGATCGTGTCCTGGTAGCACATCCACAGCGCCAGATGCCGGGCCGCCTCGGTGGTGAGGCGGGCATCGCCGGACCGGTCGGGGTCGACGGCGGCGAACGCGCGGACCCGGTCGAGGTAGCGGGCGGCGTAGTCGAGGTCCTGGTAGACCCCGGTCCGCACGAGCCCGTGCAGGACCGTGGACCGCGACGCGGCCGGCAGGTCGGCGACGGTGCGGGCGAGCGGCCGCAGGTCCTCCCCCACCAGGGACTCCGGGTCGGTCGCGGCGATGTCGTTGCGCCGCGCCTCCTCGCGCTCCTTGCGCTCCTCGGCGGAGACGGGGCGGGGCCCGATCGCGATGTCGACGGTCGCCGGCGCGCTGGGCGCGGGCGGCGCGGGCGGCGCGGGCGGTGCGGGGGCGAGTGCGGCGGTGGCGGCGTCGAACCCGCCCGCGAACGCGGCCAGGCTCGGCTCGACGCCCTTGCCGGCGTCGCGGATGGCCTGCTCGAAGCGGTCCCGGGAGAAGGGCAGCGCCCCCGACCCGGCGAGCGCCCCGAACAGCGCCGCGGAGATCACGCTGCGGTGCTCCTCGGCGATCGCGGCGAAGTCCGCGGCGACCAGGTGCCGCGCGGCGCGGCCCGCCGCGGCGACGAGCTCGTCGGAGTCGACGCGGCCGTCACCGAGGTGCATCTTCTCGTCGATGGAGTAGACGCGGTTCGTCGAGGTGATCAGCGTGGTGCGGTCGGGGGTGGCGAAGCCGCGTTGCACGGCGCGGCCGCACTCCATCAGCTCCGAGGCGACGACGACGTCGACCTCGCCGGGCGTCGGGAACACCGACAGCACCGGCTCGGCCCGGCCCGCGCCGTCGGCCGAGTCGCTCTCGGGCAGCGGGGGGTGCAGCTCGGCGTAGTAGACGGTCGCCCCGGTCCGCTGGGCGACGCCGGCGACCGAGGTGGTCTGCGCGCGTGGTAGCCGGCGGCCTCGGCGACGGCCACGACCCAGTCGGCGAGCACCCCGCCGCCCTCGCCGCCCATCGCGAGGATCGCGAGGGTGATCGGGCGGTTCCCGGCGTACCAGGACGCGGTGCCGGTCCGGGTCGGTGCGGGCATCACGGTGGGCATCAGGCTGCCTCCATCCGGGCGGCGCGGCGCTCCAGGCCGCGTCCGACGAGGGTGATCCACCAGGACCGGACGCGGGCGCGGACCCGCTCGCCGGCCGTGGGGTTGTCGACGACGTCGGTGCGGTAGAACGACGGACACAGCACCGCCGCGTGGGCGTTGTTGCCGCAGACCCCGCACCCGACGCAGGAGTCGAGCACGGTCGCGATCGGGTCGGTGCGCAGCGGGTCCGGGTTGTCGGTGATCGTCAGCGACGGGCAGCCGGAGATCCGGATGCAGGCGTGGTCGCCGGTGCAGGTCTCCGGGTCGACGCCGAAGCGTTCGCGCACGACGCGCTCGCCGCGCTTGAGCCTGGCCGCGCGGTCCTTCTTGACCCGGCGCTGCCGGTTGAGCTGGCACTCCGACTGCATGACCAGCAGCTCGGGGCCGGGCTCCCTGCGGCGGAACGCCTTCAGGAAGGTGTCGCGGACGCGGGCCACGTCGTAGGTGTTGTCGATCGTGGTGGCGTTGTTGATGCCGAGCCCCCGTGCGGCCTTCTCGATGGGGTGCTTGGTCGAGCGGCGCTCGAGGTCGGCGTGGCTGGACAGCACGTCCTGCCCGCCGGTGGCGGCGGCGTAGTCGTTGTCGACGACCACCATGACCTGGTCGGACTTGTTGAACACCGCGTTCCCGACGCCGGACACGAGCCCGTTGTGCCAGAAGCCGCCGTCGCCCATGATCGACACGGGCCGCTTCTCGGCGCCGCCGCCGGCCAGCGCGGACGAGCCCGCGGCGCCCATGCCGTAGCCCATCGTCGTCGCGCCCAGGTCGAACGGGGCGTTGATGGCGAACAGGTGGCAGCCGATGTCGGCGGAGATCTGGTGCTGCCCGGTCTCGCGCTCGGCGAGCTTGAGGCCGGAGAAGATCGGGCGCTCCGGGCAGCCGGTGCACAGGCCCGGCGGGCGCGGGCGCACGACCTCGGCAGCGACCCGCGGCGCGAACGGGCTCGCCGGGTCGGCCGGGTCGCGCAGCAGCGACGGCCGGTGGGTGACGACGTCGGGGGCGTACTTGCCGAGGAACTGGTCCAGTCCGCGGGTGATGACCTGGGCGGTGTACTCGCCGCCCGCGGCCAGCATGTCCTTGCCGTGCAGCACGGTCGGGACGTCGGCACGGCGCAGGATCGCGTGCAGGTTCTGCTCGATGTAGTCGGGCTGCCCCTCCTCGACCATGATCACGGCGCGCTTGCCGGCGCAGAACTCGACGATCTCGGAGTCGACGACCGGGTAGGTCACGTTCATGACGTAGGTCGGGACGCGGGTGCGGCCGAGCGTGTCGGAGGCACCGAGCAGCTCCATCGACCGGTTCAGGGTGTTGTACAGCCCGCCCTGGACGATGATGCCCACGTCGGAGGCGGTGCCGTCGCCGGGGAACAGCTCGTTGAGTCCGTGCTCCCGGATGAACTCGACCGCCCGGGGCCAGCGGTCCTCCAGCTTCTCCCGCTCGTGGGCGAACGACGCGGGCGGCAGCACGATCCGGTCGACGCTGCGCCGCGGGGCGTCCGCGGCCTGGGCGACGGTCATCGGCGGCCGCACGTTGTCCTTGGCGACGAACCCGCCGTGCAGGTGGCAGGACCGCAGCCGCAGCTCCAGGAAGACCGGGGTGTTCGACGCCTCGGACAGCGCGAACCCGGACTCCACCGCGTTCACGATCGCGGTCGTGTCGGCGCGCGGGTCGAGCAGCCACATCTGCGACTTCATCGCGAACGCGTGCACCCGCTCCTGCATGATCGAGGAGCCCTCGCCGTAGTCCTCGCCGAGGATCACCAGCGCACCACCGGTGACCCCGCCCGAGGCGAGGTTGGCCAGGGCGTCGGAGGCGACGTTCGTGCCGACCGGGGACTTGAAGGTGATCGCGCCGCGCAGCGGGTGGTGCGCCGACGCGGCCAGCATGGCCGCGGCCGTCGCCTCGGAGGCGGAGTTCTCGAACCGGACGTCGAGCTCGTCGAGGATCTCGCGGGCGTCGCCGAGGACGTCCATGAGGTGCGAGATCGGCGCGCCCTGGTAGCCGCCGACGTAGGCGACGCCGGACTGCAGCAGCGCCTTCGTCACGGCCAGGATGCCTTCGACGTGCAGCGTCTCGCCGGCACCGGCGCGCAGCTTCTGCACCTCGGCGGCGAAGGACCGTTCGGCCATGGCCGTCCTCTCGTCGTGGTGGTCGTGGTGGTGGGTGTGGTCGTCGGCACCGACGCTAGGCACCGGATCGCGCGGCGCCTATCCCGTGGACGTGGTCGCTGTCCGATCGGCGCCGCGGGGCGGGTACGGGGGCGGGTACGGCGGTCAGACGCCCACGTCGGTCAGGTGCTCGAAGCGCAGGCCGAGGTCGGTGACGGCGACGGCCACCGGGGCGAGCGCGGCGCGCAGGTTCGCGGCGACGCAGGGCGAGAGGTCGTCGCGGCGCAGCGCGGCGACGATCCGGTCGTAGACGTCGAGCAGGGCCTGCTCGGCGTCGTCGAGCGGGACACCGAGCAGGTCCGTCGCCCGGTCGGCGGCGGCGCGCGGGGCGGACGGCGCGGTGGTCGTGGCGGTGGTCGTGGCGGTGGTCGTGCTCATGGGGGGCTCCTCGCGGGTCGGGTCGGCGGCGGGCCCGGTCAGATGGCCGGACGCAGGTCGGTGAGCCGCTTGGCCTTCAGCTCGAAGCGGGGCAGCTCCCCGGTCGCGGCGCGGCGGACGTGGAAGCGCAGGCCCTCGTGCGCGTCGGCCAGCTCGGCCGCGACCCGCCCGGAGAGCAGGTCCCAGGCGGTGCCGTCGACGGTGGCCGCGGGTTCGAGCAGCAGCTCGATCTCGTCGCGGTCGCCGGGGCGGGAGATGCGGATCTGGAACTCCTCGACACCGTCGAAGCCGCGCACGATCGCCTCGACGGCGCCCGGGTAGACGTTGGTGCCGCGGACGAGCTTCATGTCGTCGACCCGGCCGATGATCCCGCCCTGGTACAGGTCCCAGGTGCGCCCGGAGGTCGTCGCCGTGCCGGGGACCTTCACCACCAGGTCGGCGGTGCGGTACCGCAGCAACGGGGTGGTCGAGCGCCCGAAGGAGGTGCAGACCCGCTCGCCGCGCTCGCCGTAGCCGACCTCGCGCCCGGTCTCGGGGTCGATCACCTCCTCCAGGAGGTGGTCCTCGATGACGTGGCAGCCGCCGGGCTGCTCGGCGGGGGTGAACATGACGATCGTCGACACCTCGGTCATGCCCGCGGTGTCGTAGGCCCGCGCGCCCCACTTCCGCTCGATCAGCGCCGTGGTCTCCGGGATCGACCCGGCGGGCTCGCCGGAGAGGATCACCCGGCGGACCGGGCCGTTCACCAGGTCGATGCCCAGCTCCTCGGCCTCCGCGGCCAGGCGCAGCGCGTAGGTCGGGGTGGACGCGACGACGGTCGCGCCGAAGTCGTGGATCTGGCGCACCCGCTGGGCGGTGGACTGCGCCCCGCCGGGGATGGTCAGCGCCCCGATCTTCTCCAGCCCGTTGTGCAGGCCCCAGAACCCGATGAACGAGCCGTAGCCGAACGCGACGTAGCCGACGTCGTGCGGGCGGACCCCGGCGCCCCACAGCGCGTAGCACCACATCTCCGCCGACCACGACCAGTCCTTGCGGGAGTCCAAGGCACGCAGCGGGGTGCGTCCGGAGGTTCCGGAGGTGGTGTGCAGCCGGATCGCCGACTCCGGCCCGGTGACCGGCAGCTCACCGAAGGGCGGGTGCGCGTCCTGGGACGCCATCCACTCCTCGCGGGTGAGGAACGGGATGCGCGCCAGGTCGTCGCGGGTGCGGATCCGGTCCGGGTCGACGCCGGCGAGGGTGCGCCGGTAGTGCGGGCTGCGGTCCTTCGCCCAGGCCAGCACCCGGCGCAGCTTCGCGAGCTGCAGCTCGACGAGCTCCGCGCGCGGCATGAGCTCGGTCTTGGGGTTCCAGAACGGCTGGTCGGTCACGACGTCCCCTTCTCCCAGCACAAGCCGTATATCGCTGACGTGACGACAGTCATCACAGCACGGAACGGCGACCGCCGACAACCCCCACCACCGAGGCATCCGGAGAACGAGATCAGCACGTCATGGCCGCGAAACGCGAACGCTGTCCACCTGACGCAGATGATCGCGACGCGCTTGCCGCGACACCGTTCATCGTGTTTCAGTGGTTCCCGTCAAGGAGGCGACACAACAGGAGGTCGGGATGCGCCTGGCGACCCTGCGCCGCGCGGACACCACCGTCGCCGCCGTCGCCGCCGACGGGCGGTGGGTGCCGCTGGGGTACCGCGACGTCGGTGCGCTGCTGGCCGACCCGGACGGCCCCGGCCGGGCCCGCGCCGTCGCCGCACCGGGTGCGGTCCCCGGGGGCGAGGACCTCGCCGCGGTCGTCCCGCACCCGGCGAAGGTCGTGTGCTGCGGGCACAACTACGCGGGACACATCCGCGAGATGGGCCGTGAGCTGCCCGCCCACCCGACGCTGTTCACCAAGTTCGCCGACACCCTCACCGGGCCCGCGGACACCGTGACGGTGCCGGACTGGGCCGAGGGCCTGGACTGGGAGGCCGAGCTCGCCGTCGTCGTCGGGGCACCGCTGCACCGCGCGGACCGCGACGAGGCGACCGCCGCGATCGCCGGGTACACCGCCGCGAACGACCTGTCGGTCCGCTCCTGGCAGCGCCACACCGGGCAGTGGCTGCCGGGCAAGGCGTTCGACGCCACCACCCCGCTCGGCCCGGTGCTCGTCACCCCCGACGAGCTGGACCCGGCCGCCGGTCTCTCACTGACCTGCCGGGTCGGCGGCGAGCTCGTGCAGTCCGGCGACACCGCGGACCTGGTGTTCGACGCGCCCGCGCTGCTCGCCTACGTCTCGGCGTTCACCCGGCTGTCCCCCGGCGACGTCGTGCTCACCGGCACCCCCGCCGGGGTCGGCGCCGGGATGTCCCCGCCCCGCGCCCTGGCCGACGGCGACGTCGTCGAGGTCGAGCTGGTCGGCGTCGGCGTCCTGACCACCCCGATCCGCATCGAGAAGACCGGCACCGAGCACAGGGAGTGCGCATGAGTGAGCAGAGCAAGGACGCCACCGAGCTGGCCTGGTCGGCCGTCCCCGTCGTGACCCGGGCCGGGTCCGAGGACACCGGCACCGGCCAGTCCGGTGGCTGCGTCCGTGTCTCCGGCGTGTCGCCGCAGCACACCCCGGCCACCCGGATCTGGTTCGGCCGGTCTCCAACGAGCCGGGCTACCGCTCGCTGCCGCCCACCACGGCGAGGCCGAGACCGGCGGCTACGTGCTGAAGGGCACCGGCCGCATCTGGTACGGCGAGAACTACGCGCAGTGGATCGAGATGAACGAGGGCGACTTCGTGTTCGTCCCGCCGTTCATGCCGCACGTCGAGGGCAACATGTCGACCACCGAGGAACTGGTGTGGCTGACCTGCCGGACACCGGACAACATCGTCGTCAACCTCCCCGAGGTCGACGACGCGAGCCTCGAGGGATACCGCCGCGCATGAGCACCGAGCACACCACGCCCATGCCCGCGGACACCGAGCGGTCGTCGCCCCGCTGCTCACCGCCCTGGACCTGCAGAAGGACGGCGACGACGCGTTCCTCGCCCGCCACCAGGTCATCCCGTCGGGCCGCGCCTACGGCGGCGAGCTCGTCGCACAGGCCGAGCGGGCCATGACCCTCACCGTCGGCGAGGACCGCCGCGTCGCGAACCTGCACGGCTACTTCCTGCGCGCCGGCGACGTGCACGCACAGACCCGCTGGGAGGTCGAGCGCGTCCGCGACGGCCGCGGCTTCTCCCACCGCGCGGTGCGCGGCCTGCAGGGCGGCAAGGAGATCTTCCGGGCGATGGCCCAGTTCGCGGTGCCCACCGCGGGTGCCGTCGAGCACTCCGACACGCTGCCGCCCGAGGCGGGTGACCCGAGCGAGCTGCCGAGCACCGCCGACGTGCTCGTCGGCGCGGACACCCGCGACGCCGAGTACTGGCGCTTCCACCGCGGCTTCGACATCCGGCACTCCCCCTCGGCGCTCTACACCGACGCCGGCGGCGAGCGCGTCGCCCGCAGACCGTGTGGCTGAAGGCCTGGGAACGGCTGCCCGACGACCCGGCGATCCACCGCAGCGCCCTGGCCTACGTCTGCGACTACACCCTGCTCGAGCCGATCCTGCGCCGCCACGGCTCGGCCTGGGCCGACGACGGCGTCGTCACCGCCAGCCTCGACCACGCCATGTGGTGGCACCACGACGGCCGCATGGACTCCTGGGTCGCACTGGTCCAGACCTCCCCGGTCGCCACCCGCGGCACCGGGCTCGGCACCGCCCGCCTCTACTCCGCCGACGGCCGGCTGCTGGCCTCGGTCGTCCAGGAAGGACTGGTGAGTCTCCCGTGAGCTCTCCCGTGGGCGCTGCAGCCCAGAAGATCGTCTCCGTCGGTGGCGGCCCCGGTGGGCTGTTCTCGGCGATCCTGCTCAAGAAGTCCGACCCGTCACGCGAGGTGGTGTCTACGAGCGCAACCGCGCCGACGACACCTTCGGCTTCGGCGTCGTGTTCTCCGAGGAGACGCTGGACAACATCCGCGCCGCCGACCCGGAGTCGCTCGACGCATCGCCGCGGAGTTCCGGCACTGGTCGGCGATCGACGTCGACGTCCTCGGGGTACGCGATCGCAGCGACGGGCACGCCTTCGCAGCGCTGGAGCGCAAGCGGCTGCTCGGCATCCTCGGCGAGCGGGCCGCGGAGCTCGGGGTCGACCTGCGCTTCTCCACCGAGGCGCCGACCTGGACACCCTGCGCCGCGACCACGACCTGGTCATCGCCGCCGACGGCGTGAACTCCCGCATCCGCGAGGCGCTGGCCGAGGAGTTCCGGCCCACCCTGGACCGGCGGACCGCCCAGTACGTCTGGTTCGCCACCACCCGGCCGTTCGACTGCTTCACCTTCCAGTTCGTCGAGACCAGGTTCGGGCTGTTCTGGGCGCACATCTACCCTTCGACGGGAGCGCTCCACGTTCATCGTCGAGACCGACTCCGACACCTGGGAGCGGGCCGGGCTCGCGGAGTTCGCCGCCGCCGAGCGCAGGCCCGGCGAGAACGACGAGCGCTCCCTGCGCTTCTGCGAGGAGGTCTTCGCCGACCTGCTCGACGGCCACGGCCTGATCGGCAACAACTCCGGCTGGCTGTCCTTCGGCGTGCTGCGCAGCGGGTCCTGGCGCGCCGGGAACGTGGCGCTCGTCGGCGACGCCGCGCACACCGCGCATTTCTCCATCGGCTCGGGCACCAAGCTCGCGCTGGAGGACGCGATCGGGCTGGTCGGCGCGGTCGGACCGGGAACCGACCGTCGAGGCCGCGCTCAAGGCGTACCAGGAGGACCGCAAGCCGGTCGTCGAGTCGCTGCAGCGCTCCGCGCAGACCAGCCTGGAGTGGTTCGAGGGCGTGCGCCGCTACCGTGGCCTGGCCCCCGAGCAGTTCGTGTTCCAGCTGCTCACCCGCTCGCAGCGGGTCACCTACGACAACCTCAAGCTGCGCGACGCCGGCTACGTCGGCCGGGTCGACGCCTGGCTCGCCGACCGCACCCGCGAGCTGGGCTGCGACGTCGAGACCGACACCCCGCCGATGTTCCACCCCTACCGGCTGCGCGGCATGACCCTGGCGAACCGGATCGTCGTCTCGCCGATGGCCCAGTACTCCGCCGTGGACGGCGTGCCGACCGACTGGCACCTCGTGCACCTCGGCGGGCGGGCGCAGGGCGGCGCCGGCTGGTCATGACGGAGATGATCTGCACCTCCGCCGACGGCCGGATCACCCCCGGCTGCCCCGGCCTGTACACCGACGACCAGCGGGACGCGTGGCCCGCGTCGTGCGCTTCGTGCACGAGAACACCGGCGCGAAGATCGCCGCCCAGATCGGCACGCCGGGCGCAAGGGCTCGACGAAGGTCATGTGGGAGGGCATCGACGAGCCCCTCTCCGACGGCAACTGGGAGATCCTGGCGCCGTCGCCGTGCGCTACCGGCCCGACAGCCAGGTCCCGCGCGAGGCGACCGAGGCCGACCTCGACCAGGTCGTCGCCGACCACGTCGCCGCGGCACGCCGCGCCGCCACGACGCCGGGTTCGACATGATCGAGCTGCACTTCGCGCACGGCTACCTGGTGTCGAGCTTCCTGTCCCCGGTGTCGAACCGGCGGACCGACTCCTACGGCGGCAGCCTGGCGAACCGGGCCCGACTGGGCCTGCGGATCCTCGACGCCGTCCGCGAGGTGTGGCCGGCCGACCGGCCGATCAGCGTCCGGATCAGCGCCACCGACTGGGTCGAGGCGGTTTCGACGGCGACGACGCGGTGGCCCTGGCCCCGATGCTGCACGCGCACGGCGCGGACATCGTCGACGTCTCGACCGGCCAGACCAGCACCGAGGCGAGGCCGCGCTACGGGCGGCTCTACCAGACGCCGTTCGCCGACCGGATCCGGCAGGAGACCGGCGTCCCGACGATCACCGTCGGCGCGGTGTCCAGCGTCGAGGACGCGAACACGATCATCGCGTCCGGCCGGGCGGACCTGTGTGCCATCGCCCGTCCGCACCTGGTGGACCCGTACTGGACGCTGAACGCAGGCCTGGACCAGGACTTCCGCGGGCACGCGATCCCGAAGCAGTACCGGTCGGGGCTCTCGGCGCGGCGCCGCGCACAGGAGCCGTGAGCCACACGTCCTGCCCTGCGGGTGACGCGCGGACGCGACGGCCGGGCCGGAGCGTCGGTGCTCCGTGTTCAGAGGGCCGTGCGGACGTCGTAGAGCTCGGGGAAGAAGGTGAGGTCCAGCGCCCGGCGCAGGAAGTCCCGGCCGCTGGACCCACCGGTTCCCCGCCGCACCCCGATCGTCCGCTCGACGGTCTTGAGATGGCGGAAGCGCCACAGCTGGAAGTTCTCCTCGACGTCGACCAGCTCCTCGCAGGTCTCGTACAGGTCCCAGTGGTCCGCGGGTCTGCGTAGACCGCCGCGAACACCGGCACGAGGTCCTCGCGCCGGGTGTGGGCGACGGTGACGTCGCGGTCGAGCAGGTCCGACGGGACGGCGAAGCCGCGGCGGGCGAGCAGCCGCAGGAACTCGTCGTAGAGGCTGGGCCGGTGCAGCGCCGCCTCCAGCAGCGCGTGCGCGGCCGGGTCCTCGCCGAACAGCTCCAGCATGGCGGCGTTCTTGTTGCCGAGCAGGAACTCCACCGCCCGGTACTGGTAGCTCTGGAACCCCGACGACGTGCCGAGGGCGCCGCGGAACTGCCCGTACTCCGACGGGGTCAGCGTGGCCAGCACCGACCACTGCTCGATCAGCGTGCGCTGGACGGGCTTCACCCGGGCCAGGCGTTTGAGCGGGGGCCAGCTCGTCGGCGGCCATGTCGTCGGCGGCGGTGCCCAGCTCGTGCAGGACCAGCTTCAGCCACAGCTCGGAGGTCTGGTGCTGCACGATGAACAGCAGCTCGTCGTGGTGCTCGGGCCGGCTGAGCGGTGCTGGGCCCCGAGGATCCGGTCCAGGTCGAGGTAGCGGCCGTAGGACAGGTTCTCCCGGAAGTCGCGCACGACGCCGTCCTCGACACACGCGTGTTCGTCCTCCGTGCTCATCGCGCGACCTCCTCGGCCAGCGCGGCCATGCCCGCCGCGACCTCGGCGAACGACGTCGACAGCGGCGCGAGCCCGATCCGGATGCCGTCCGGGGCGCGGAAGTCGCGATCCGCCGCGCTCCCACAACCGGGCGTTGACCTCGGCGAAGTCGGACCGGCGCAGCGTGACGTGCCCGCCGCGGCGGTCGGGGTCGCGCGGTGAGGCGACCTGCACGCCGTGCTCGGCGAGCAGGGTGTCGGCCAGGTCGAGGGCGAACGCCGTCAGCCGCAGCGACTTCGCCCGGACCGCGTCGATCCCGGCCTCGCGAGCAGCTCCACGCCGCACTCCAGCGGCACCGAGGCCAGCACCGGCGGGGTGCCGGACAGCAGCGCCCGCACGTCGGGCGCCGGCTCGTGGCCGGGGCCCATCGCGAACGGGGCGCGGTGGCCGAACCAGCCGGTGATCGGCTGGCGCAGCGCGCCGGTGTGCCGGGCGGCGAGGTAGCCGAATGCGGGCGCCCCCGGCCCGCCGTTCAGGTACTTGTAGCCGCAGCCGACCGCGAGGTCGGCGCCCCAGGCGTCGAGCTCGACCGGGACCGAGCCGACCGAGTGCGACAGGTCCCAGAGCACCAGGGCGCCGGCGTCGTGGGCGCGACCCTGGTGATCGCGGGGCCGTCGGCGAGGAACCCGGACGGTAGGCGACGTGGGACAGCAGCACCAGCGCGGTGCGCGGCCCGACGGCCGCCGCGACCTGCTCCGGCGTTACCCCGGCGGCCGGGTCGGACTCGATCCAGCGCAGCGACGCGCCGCGCTCGGCGGCGATGCCCTCGACCACGTAGCGGTCGGTCGGGAGTTGTCGGTGTCGACGACGATCTCGTCCCGGCCGTGCGCCG
>NZ_JAHLJA010000047.1:0-8510 GCF_020496245.1 Pseudonocardia sp. ICBG601
AAACCCGCGAGAGGGGCTCTACCGTGGAGGGAGCAAACGCCGTGAACATCCAGACGACCTGATTCCTGATTCTCGGGCCGCGCTGGACGCCAACTCGGAGGGCTCAAACTCCGACTGGCCACGGCGTTCTGCTCTTGTTGGGTCCTAATCTGGCCTATCTCAGGCCGCACCAGGGGCGCGAACCGCCGAAGCAGACCGGATTTTTTTCACGTAATCGGCGTAGGAGCCGACGTGCAGGGCTCGGAACCTCGCCAGCGGAGCCCCCGGCACCGACAGCAAACCGACACCCGGTAGGGCGCTGACCTGGGCTTCTGCCACATCCCGGGCCGCACCGGGGTGCAGAAGCTCCACCGCAGCCGGGTTGTCGCTGCGGAAGCTGACCTTCACCGAGCACTGAGCCCGCTCAAACGCCCCCATCAGAGCCGCCTCCGCCCGCTGCACGACCAGCACCACTCGGACACCAGCCTTCGCGCCCTCGGCCAGCAGACGGCCGATCACACCCCGCGACAGTCACCAGCGGGCTCTCCGCGAGCTGGCCCAGGAAGCCGTAGACGAACCTGCTCTTCCCCGACCGCGTGACTCCCTGGATCGCCATGTGCGCCTCAGACCCCCAGTCCCGCACCAGATCCCGACCGGCATCCCTCGAATGACCGCCCGCCGCTGGGCCACACCCCCAGCGCAGGCCGACACCCAAGAGCTGCCTCCGGCGGCCCCTCCGGGGAGGGCCTCTGCTCCCGCAGCAGCCGAGCACCCCTCACCACCCGAGAGAGAGGAGTAGGGGCCGGCTCCGGGTGGGGCTGCGGTCACGTCGGCCCCACAGGGCATCAGAGGGCCGCAGGTGCCCGCAAGCCTGGGCAGCAACATCCCGCGGACCCCACCGGGCATGTTGCGGGCACCTGCGGCCCTCTGACGGCGCTCCGCGCGCCGACGTGACCGCAGCCCCACCCTCCAAGCACCAGCTGCATGTCGTCGTATCGACGACCACCCCAGGCGTCAATCATACGTTGACACCCGCGTTTTCGTACCCCCCCGCTGGGGCGGGGTGCGGTCCGGGTAGGTGTGGTGGCGGTTGACCTTCGGTGGCTCGCGTACGACGCGCTCGTCGCAGCCGCTCCAAGATCAACTGCCACCACACCTATACACAGTGCTGTGATCCCGCCGGTCCCGACGCCGGTTCCGCACAAACACTTCACTCCCGGCCACCGACGCCCGCGGAGAACGGCAGCTTGTTCCGCTACGGGATGCGCGCTAGCCGTGAATCATCAGGACATCAGCGAGGCAGGCAAGCTGCGCCAGTGCCAAGTAGCACCACACGGACTTACCGGAGCAAGTCGCACCCTGAATGAAAGCGTGCAGAACAGTTGTGGCACATAGAACTAACTTTGCACAGTCGGCTAATTAAAACCAGACAACTCGACCCAATTAGTAGGCTATCACGGCAGTCTACACGGATTGGACTTCCAGATCGAGACATAGCCGAACTCTCCATGGCGCACTCCGCGATTATCGACAATCAAGAAATCCGCTTTAACTCGGTAGTCTGCTTTCTGGCATCGTTCATTAGGAGTGGCGTTCATATAATTTACGTTGCCTCCCTTACGCTTAGCTGAAATCTTCCACGTGTACTGCGAACCGGGAAACTTGCGCTCCATTACTGCGGTTACGCCAAGATATCGTTGCTTGGTCTTACACTTGATTCGCGGATCAACCGTAACATTTCCTCGGACGTGCCCTGAAGCGTGAGGCACTTCCATAATGATGTCACAGTCGCCGATCGTCTTGGTAGCAGCATACGCTTCCGAAGGGTTAAGAAAAGCTGATCCGACAACCACTGCAGAGATAAAGAGTACGGCAATAAAAATCTTCAGAACGCGCATTTTTCCTCCGTATATCGGTAAGCCGAACAGGCTCGCTCAGAATTACCAACTATTGCTTTTACACACGTTTAGTAACTTTATGAGGATTATTCAGGAACTCCTAGCGAGCGACCTCACTACGATCCCGACCTGGGGAAACACTACAACACTTCGTGATCACCCTGGATGAACCTCTATGACCACGACTTCAGTTATCAAGGTCCGCGTTGCAGGGCAAGTGAAGCCACGCAGTAGACTCAGCGTCCCATCCGCTGAGCCATGCAACTCCCGCCGGAGTTACGACACGAAAATGGTGTGCCAGCGCGAGACCGCACGCTGTCAGGCGGACCGCCATATAGTCATCCGACGCTCGGCGCCAATCAACCACAGTCCGGCCGTTCTGAAGTTTGCGTGGATAATCAGCAACGAGCCGTCGGTAATCTTCCGGATACCGAATAATGAATATATCCCGCGGCGGAGGCAAGCGAAATGTGAAGTTACGCAGTTTTCTGTTTAGGCTGGCAAACTCACTTTTTTCACTGCGAGACCATGCGCTATCTCCATTAGGAAGATAAGAAGATGTCCAGAATGCTCCCAGCGGCTTGTCTCCGTACAGGTCATCCTCGGGGTTCTCAATCTGGGTGGCCCGAAGAGTAATTGAGTCAGAGAAGACCCCTTGAGGCGAGACAACGTCGGCGGACCCTAACCACCCCCGACTCAGAACTTGAGCAAGGGCTGCAGCTGTCTCGTCGAGACGTTCGTCGGCTCGATCGGCAAATTCTTCCACTGCATACTGATAACTGTTGGCAAAAACAATATCCCAGTACGTCTCCACCTCATCCTCGACATTCAGGTCTATCCCATGCACAACAATAGATTCAGCCGCTTGCAGAATAACCGGACCCCAAACTCTTTCATCAGACGATCTCAACTCTTCTCCTCGTGACGCCTTCGCCACCTATCAACAATGAAAATCATGGTCGTTTAAATCTCAGAGCCGGGTCTGACACCTCGGCGTCTCGTATCTGTGAGCCGGGTCGGCATCTCCCAGCCGATGCCGTTCGCGTCCAGCCAGGCCCGAGCAGCATCGGTGCCTTCTCGTTCGATGATCGAGAGGAACTCCGGGACCCGGGGCTGGAGCTGCGGCCAGGACTCGCGAGGGATGACCGCGACCTCCTCCCCGTCCAGGGAGTCGTCGTCGACGATCTCCTCGTCGCTACGCTCGGTCTTCTCCTCCTCGGACAAGATGTTGCGCAGGTCGTGCTTGCCTCGTGACCAGGTCATCTGCGGGACTCCCTTGATCGCCTTCTCGAACTCGCGCAGCAGCTCCTGAGCCTGCAGATCGACCATCTGGACCTGTGCACCGGTCTCGGGGTTCTCGTAGGTCCGCCCGATCGTTGCGTCGTGAATCAGCTCGCCGATCGTGCGGGAGGTCCCCTTCGCCTTCTTGTGACCGGCCATCAGCTGCTCAGCCGCGATGCCCTTGGCCTGGTAAGCCGCCCAGGCCTGGGCCGCTTCGGTGTCACCGTCAGGCAGGATCTCGAAGTCCAGACCGTGCTCCCGATCCGGAGCGGGCATGCCCGCGGCCACCGCACCCCGCGACCAGCGGGTGAACCACCCCTCAGCCAGCTCGGTCATCTGCTCATCGGTCGTGCCCGGCTCGAACACCAGCGTCACATGCTGATGCAGATGCCAACCGTTCTCGACACCCCAGGTCAGGTCCGGCGACCGCGACCAACCACGAAGCCCCAGCTCAACGTAGTCACGCATCCCCGCACGGCCATCAGTCACCCGACTGAAAGCCGTCCGTGACGCCTTCACCGACAGGGCCAGCTCGTGCTCAGCGAAGTGCCGCAACGTCAGGGTCAGCGTCATCACCCGAGCGCCATCCTCGACGTGCCGCGTCACCACCTTCCCCAGCAACGCCGTCCGCTCCACCGAGATACGCATCGAGCACTCCGGGCACGTCCACACCGTCCCGCACCGCATCAACCCCGCGAGCCCCGCGACCCGCTTCACCCTCCCACAACCCTCTGTGACTTCCGTCACTTTCGCGACGACGGAGGCGTCCGGACGGAGGCCCGGGAGCCCGCACGCGCGCACCCGACGACCCCGATACACCTTACGGAGACCCTCTCGCTGCGCGTACCGGGCCGCGCGCGCCTCGTCCCGCCGGACCTGCTCCGCAGCCGGATCACCGCTCTTCTTCCGCACCCACTCCCGCAACGAGAACCACCGCTGACAACAGCCCCCAGCAACGCTGTGACCTGCAGTGGAAGGTACATCCGTGTAAGTGCCAAGGGGCGGCCCCGACAGGCCGCTCACGCCTCCGGCGCCGCGGCCCGCCGGGCCACCCGCAGGCAGCACGACAGACCCGGAGGAGGCCCCGAGCAGCGAAGGAGGACGAGACGAGACGTGGTCTCGGAGAGTCGACTGGTGAACCCGCGAGAGGGGCTCTACCGTGGAGGGAGCAAACGCCGTGAACATCCAGACGACCTGATTCCTGATTCTCGGGCCGCGCTGGACGCCAACTCGGAGGGCTCAAACTCCGACTGGCCACGGCGTTCTGCTCTTGTTGGGTCCTAATCTGGCCTATCTCAGGCCGCACCAGGGGCGCGAACCGCCGAAGCAGACCGGATTTTTTTCACGTAATCGGCGTAGGAGCCGACGTGCAGGGCTCGGAACCTCGCCAGCGGAGCCCCCGGCACCGACAGCAAACCGACACCCGGTAGGGCGCTGACCTGGGCTTCTGCCACATCCCGGGCCGCACCGGGGTGCAGAAGCTCCACCGCAGCCGGGTTGTCGCTGCGGAAGCTGACCTTCACCGAGCACTGAGCCCGCTCAAACGCCCCCATCAGAGCCGCCTCCGCCCGCTGCACGACCAGCACCACTCGGACACCAGCCTTCGCGCCCTCGGCCAGCAGACGGCCGATCACACCCCGCGACAGTCACCAGCGGGCTCTCCGCGAGCTGGCCCAGGAAGCCGTAGACGAACCTGCTCTTCCCCGACCGCGTGACTCCCTGGATCGCCATGTGCGCCTCAGACCCCCAGTCCCGCACCAGATCCCGACCGGCATCCCTCGAATGACCGCCCGCCGCTGGGCCACACCCCCAGCGCAGGCCGACACCCAAGAGCTGCCTCCGGCGGCCCCTCCGGGGAGGGCCTCTGCTCCCGCAGCAGCCGAGCACCCCTCACCACCCGAGAGAGAGGAGTAGGGGCCGGCTCCGGGTGGGGCTGCGGTCACGTCGGCCCCACAGGGCATCAGAGGGCCGCAGGTGCCCGCAAGCCTGGGCAGCAACATCCCGCGGACCCCACCGGGCATGTTGCGGGCACCTGCGGCCCTCTGACGGCGCTCCGCGCGCCGACGTGACCGCAGCCCCACCCTCCAAGCACCAGCTGCATGTCGTCGTATCGACGACCACCCCAGGCGTCAATCATACGTTGACACCCGCGTTTTCGTACCCCCCCGCTGGGGCGGGGTGCGGTCCGGGTAGGTGTGGTGGCGGTTGACCTTCGGTGGCTCGCGTACGACGCGCTCGTCGCAGCCGCTCCAAGATCAACTGCCACCACACCTATACACAGTGCTGTGATCCCGCCGGTCCCGACGCCGGTTCCGCACAAACACTTCACTCCCGGCCACCGACGCCCGCGGAGAACGGCAGCTTGTTCCGCTACGGGATGCGCGCTAGCCGTGAATCATCAGGACATCAGCGAGGCAGGCAAGCTGCGCCAGTGCCAAGTAGCACCACACGGACTTACCGGAGCAAGTCGCACCCTGAATGAAAGCGTGCAGAACAGTTGTGGCACATAGAACTAACTTTGCACAGTCGGCTAATTAAAACCAGACAACTCGACCCAATTAGTAGGCTATCACGGCAGTCTACACGGATTGGACTTCCAGATCGAGACATAGCCGAACTCTCCATGGCGCACTCCGCGATTATCGACAATCAAGAAATCCGCTTTAACTCGGTAGTCTGCTTTCTGGCATCGTTCATTAGGAGTGGCGTTCATATAATTTACGTTGCCTCCCTTACGCTTAGCTGAAATCTTCCACGTGTACTGCGAACCGGGAAACTTGCGCTCCATTACTGCGGTTACGCCAAGATATCGTTGCTTGGTCTTACACTTGATTCGCGGATCAACCGTAACATTTCCTCGGACGTGCCCTGAAGCGTGAGGCACTTCCATAATGATGTCACAGTCGCCGATCGTCTTGGTAGCAGCATACGCTTCCGAAGGGTTAAGAAAAGCTGATCCGACAACCACTGCAGAGATAAAGAGTACGGCAATAAAAATCTTCAGAACGCGCATTTTTCCTCCGTATATCGGTAAGCCGAACAGGCTCGCTCAGAATTACCAACTATTGCTTTTACACACGTTTAGTAACTTTATGAGGATTATTCAGGAACTCCTAGCGAGCGACCTCACTACGATCCCGACCTGGGGAAACACTACAACACTTCGTGATCACCCTGGATGAACCTCTATGACCACGACTTCAGTTATCAAGGTCCGCGTTGCAGGGCAAGTGAAGCCACGCAGTAGACTCAGCGTCCCATCCGCTGAGCCATGCAACTCCCGCCGGAGTTACGACACGAAAATGGTGTGCCAGCGCGAGACCGCACGCTGTCAGGCGGACCGCCATATAGTCATCCGACGCTCGGCGCCAATCAACCACAGTCCGGCCGTTCTGAAGTTTGCGTGGATAATCAGCAACGAGCCGTCGGTAATCTTCCGGATACCGAATAATGAATATATCCCGCGGCGGAGGCAAGCGAAATGTGAAGTTACGCAGTTTTCTGTTTAGGCTGGCAAACTCACTTTTTTCACTGCGAGACCATGCGCTATCTCCATTAGGAAGATAAGAAGATGTCCAGAATGCTCCCAGCGGCTTGTCTCCGTACAGGTCATCCTCGGGGTTCTCAATCTGGGTGGCCCGAAGAGTAATTGAGTCAGAGAAGACCCCTTGAGGCGAGACAACGTCGGCGGACCCTAACCACCCCCGACTCAGAACTTGAGCAAGGGCTGCAGCTGTCTCGTCGAGACGTTCGTCGGCTCGATCGGCAAATTCTTCCACTGCATACTGATAACTGTTGGCAAAAACAATATCCCAGTACGTCTCCACCTCATCCTCGACATTCAGGTCTATCCCATGCACAACAATAGATTCAGCCGCTTGCAGAATAACCGGACCCCAAACTCTTTCATCAGACGATCTCAACTCTTCTCCTCGTGACGCCTTCGCCACCTATCAACAATGAAAATCATGGTCGTTTAAATCTCAGAGCCGGGTCTGACACCTCGGCGTCTCGTATCTGTGAGCCGGGTCGGCATCTCCCAGCCGATGCCGTTCGCGTCCAGCCAGGCCCGAGCAGCATCGGTGCCTTCTCGTTCGATGATCGAGAGGAACTCCGGGACCCGGGGCTGGAGCTGCGGCCAGGACTCGCGAGGGATGACCGCGACCTCCTCCCCGTCCAGGGAGTCGTCGTCGACGATCTCCTCGTCGCTACGCTCGGTCTTCTCCTCCTCGGACAAGATGTTGCGCAGGTCGTGCTTGCCTCGTGACCAGGTCATCTGCGGGACTCCCTTGATCGCCTTCTCGAACTCGCGCAGCAGCTCCTGAGCCTGCAGATCGACCATCTGGACCTGTGCACCGGTCTCGGGGTTCTCGTAGGTCCGCCCGATCGTTGCGTCGTGAATCAGCTCGCCGATCGTGCGGGAGGTCCCCTTCGCCTTCTTGTGACCGGCCATCAGCTGCTCAGCCGCGATGCCCTTGGCCTGGTAAGCCGCCCAGGCCTGGGCCGCTTCGGTGTCACCGTCAGGCAGGATCTCGAAGTCCAGACCGTGCTCCCGATCCGGAGCGGGCATGCCCGCGGCCACCGCACCCCGCGACCAGCGGGTGAACCACCCCTCAGCCAGCTCGGTCATCTGCTCATCGGTCGTGCCCGGCTCGAACACCAGCGTCACATGCTGATGCAGATGCCAACCGTTCTCGACACCCCAGGTCAGGTCCGGCGACCGCGACCAACCACGAAGCCCCAGCTCAACGTAGTCACGCATCCCCGCACGGCCATCAGTCACCCGACTGAAAGCCGTCCGTGACGCCTTCACCGACAGGGCCAGCTCGTGCTCAGCGAAGTGCCGCAACGTCAGGGTCAGCGTCATCACCCGAGCGCCATCCTCGACGTGCCGCGTCACCACCTTCCCCAGCAACGCCGTCCGCTCCACCGAGATACGCATCGAGCACTCCGGGCACGTCCACACCGTCCCGCACCGCATCAACCCCGCGAGCCCCGCGACCCGCTTCACCCTCCCACAACCCTCTGTGACTTCCGTCACTTTCGCGACGACGGAGGCGTCCGGACGGAGGCCCGGGAGCCCGCACGCGCGCACCCGACGACCCCGATACACCTTACGGAGACCCTCTCGCTGCGCGTACCGGGCCGCGCGCGCCTCGTCCCGCCGGACCTGCTCCGCAGCCGGATCACCGCTCTTCTTCCGCACCCACTCCCGCAACGAGAACCACCGCTGACAACAGCCCCCAGCAACGCTGTGACCTGCAGTGGAAGGTACATCCGTGTAAGTGCCAAGGGGCGGCCCCGACAGGCCGCTCACGCCTCCGGCGCCGCGGCCCGCCGGGCCACCCGCAG
>NZ_JAHLJA010000048.1:0-4268 GCF_020496245.1 Pseudonocardia sp. ICBG601
CCGCAAGCCTGGGCAGCAACATCTCCGCGGACCCCACCGGGCATGTTGCGGGCACCTGCGGCCCTCTGACGGCGCTCCGCGCGCCGACGTGACCGCGCAGCCCCACCCTCCAAGCACCAGCTGCATGTCGTCGTATCGACGACCACCCCAGGCGTCAATCATACGTTGACACCCGCGTTTTCGTACCCCCCCGCTGGGGCGGGGTGCGGTCCGGGTAGGTGTGGTGGCGGTTGACCTTCGGTGGCTCGCGTACGACGCGCTCGTCGCAGCCGCTCCAAGATCAACTGCCACCACACCTATACACAGTGCTGTGATCCCGCCGGTCCCGACGCCGGTTCCGCACAAACACTTCACTCCCGGCCACCGACGCCCGCGGAGAACGGCAGCTTGTTCCGCTACGGGATGCGCGCTAGCCGTGAATCATCAGGACATCAGCGAGGCAGGCAAGCTGCGCCAGTGCCAAGTAGCACCACACGGACTTACCGGAGCAAGTCGCACCCTGAATGAAAGCGTGCAGAACAGTTGTGGCACATAGAACTAACTTTGCACAGTCGGCTAATTAAAACCAGACAACTCGACCCAATTAGTAGGCTATCACGGCAGTCTACACGGATTGGACTTCCAGATCGAGACATAGCCGAACTCTCCATGGCGCACTCCGCGATTATCGACAATCAAGAAATCCGCTTTAACTCGGTAGTCTGCTTTCTGGCATCGTTCATTAGGAGTGGCGTTCATATAATTTACGTTGCCTCCCTTACGCTTAGCTGAAATCTTCCACGTGTACTGCGAACCGGGAAACTTGCGCTCCATTACTGCGGTTACGCCAAGATATCGTTGCTTGGTCTTACACTTGATTCGCGGATCAACCGTAACATTTCCTCGGACGTGCCCTGAAGCGTGAGGCACTTCCATAATGATGTCACAGTCGCCGATCGTCTTGGTAGCAGCATACGCTTCCGAAGGGTTAAGAAAAGCTGATCCGACAACCACTGCAGAGATAAAGAGTACGGCAATAAAAATCTTCAGAACGCGCATTTTTCCTCCGTATATCGGTAAGCCGAACAGGCTCGCTCAGAATTACCAACTATTGCTTTTACACACGTTTAGTAACTTTATGAGGATTATTCAGGAACTCCTAGCGAGCGACCTCACTACGATCCCGACCTGGGGAAACACTACAACACTTCGTGATCACCCTGGATGAACCTCTATGACCACGACTTCAGTTATCAAGGTCCGCGTTGCAGGGCAAGTGAAGCCACGCAGTAGACTCAGCGTCCCATCCGCTGAGCCATGCAACTCCCGCCGGAGTTACGACACGAAAATGGTGTGCCAGCGCGAGACCGCACGCTGTCAGGCGGACCGCCATATAGTCATCCGACGCTCGGCGCCAATCAACCACAGTCCGGCCGTTCTGAAGTTTGCGTGGATAATCAGCAACGAGCCGTCGGTAATCTTCCGGATACCGAATAATGAATATATCCCGCGGCGGAGGCAAGCGAAATGTGAAGTTACGCAGTTTTCTGTTTAGGCTGGCAAACTCACTTTTTTCACTGCGAGACCATGCGCTATCTCCATTAGGAAGATAAGAAGATGTCCAGAATGCTCCCAGCGGCTTGTCTCCGTACAGGTCATCCTCGGGGTTCTCAATCTGGGTGGCCCGAAGAGTAATTGAGTCAGAGAAGACCCCTTGAGGCGAGACAACGTCGGCGGACCCTAACCACCCCCGACTCAGAACTTGAGCAAGGGCTGCAGCTGTCTCGTCGAGACGTTCGTCGGCTCGATCGGCAAATTCTTCCACTGCATACTGATAACTGTTGGCAAAAACAATATCCCAGTACGTCTCCACCTCATCCTCGACATTCAGGTCTATCCCATGCACAACAATAGATTCAGCCGCTTGCAGAATAACCGGACCCCAAACTCTTTCATCAGACGATCTCAACTCTTCTCCTCGTGACGCCTTCGCCACCTATCAACAATGAAAATCATGGTCGTTTAAATCTCAGAGCCGGGTCTGACACCTCGGCGTCTCGTATCTGTGAGCCGGGTCGGCATCTCCCAGCCGATGCCGTTCGCGTCCAGCCAGGCCCGAGCAGCATCGGTGCCTTCTCGTTCGATGATCGAGAGGAACTCCGGGACCCGGGGCTGGAGCTGCGGCCAGGACTCGCGAGGGATGACCGCGACCTCCTCCCCGTCCAGGGAGTCGTCGTCGACGATCTCCTCGTCGCTACGCTCGGTCTTCTCCTCCTCGGACAAGATGTTGCGCAGGTCGTGCTTGCCTCGTGACCAGGTCATCTGCGGGACTCCCTTGATCGCCTTCTCGAACTCGCGCAGCAGCTCCTGAGCCTGCAGATCGACCATCTGGACCTGTGCACCGGTCTCGGGGTTCTCGTAGGTCCGCCCGATCGTTGCGTCGTGAATCAGCTCGCCGATCGTGCGGGAGGTCCCCTTCGCCTTCTTGTGACCGGCCATCAGCTGCTCAGCCGCGATGCCCTTGGCCTGGTAAGCCGCCCAGGCCTGGGCCGCTTCGGTGTCACCGTCAGGCAGGATCTCGAAGTCCAGACCGTGCTCCCGATCCGGAGCGGGCATGCCCGCGGCCACCGCACCCCGCGACCAGCGGGTGAACCACCCCTCAGCCAGCTCGGTCATCTGCTCATCGGTCGTGCCCGGCTCGAACACCAGCGTCACATGCTGATGCAGATGCCAACCGTTCTCGACACCCCAGGTCAGGTCCGGCGACCGCGACCAACCACGAAGCCCCAGCTCAACGTAGTCACGCATCCCCGCACGGCCATCAGTCACCCGACTGAAAGCCGTCCGTGACGCCTTCACCGACAGGGCCAGCTCGTGCTCAGCGAAGTGCCGCAACGTCAGGGTCAGCGTCATCACCCGAGCGCCATCCTCGACGTGCCGCGTCACCACCTTCCCCAGCAACGCCGTCCGCTCCACCGAGATACGCATCGAGCACTCCGGGCACGTCCACACCGTCCCGCACCGCATCAACCCCGCGAGCCCCGCGACCCGCTTCACCCTCCCACAACCCTCTGTGACTTCCGTCACTTTCGCGACGACGGAGGCGTCCGGACGGAGGCCCGGGAGCCCGCACGCGCGCACCCGACGACCCCGATACACCTTACGGAGACCCTCTCGCTGCGCGTACCGGGCCGCGCGCGCCTCGTCCCGCCGGACCTGCTCCGCAGCCGGATCACCGCTCTTCTTCCGCACCCACTCCCGCAACGAGAACCACCGCTGACAACAGCCCCCAGCAACGCTGTGACCTGCAGTGGAAGGTACATCCGTGTAAGTGCCAAGGGGCGGCCCCGACAGGCCGCTCACGCCTCCGGCGCCGCGGCCCGCCGGGCCACCCGCAGGCAGCACGACAGACCCGGAGGAGGCCCCGAGCAGCGAAGGAGGACGAGACGAGACGTGGTCTCGGAGAGTCGACTGGTGAACCCGCGAGAGGGGCTCTACCGTGGAGGGAGCAAACGCCGTGAACATCCAGACGACCTGATTCCTGATTCTCGGGCCGCGCTGGACGCCAACTCGGAGGGCTCAAACTCCGACTGGCCACGGCGTTCTGCTCTTGTTGGGTCCTAATCTGGCCTATCTCAGGCCGCACCAGGGGCGCGAACCGCCGAAGCAGACCGGATTTTTTTCACGTAATCGGCGTAGGAGCCGACGTGCAGGGCTCGGAACCTCGCCAGCGGAGCCCCCGGCACCGACAGCAAACCGACACCCGGTAGGGCGCTGACCTGGGCTTCTGCCACATCCCGGGCCGCACCGGGGTGCAGAAGCTCCACCGCAGCCGGGTTGTCGCTGCGGAAGCTGACCTTCACCGAGCACTGAGCCCGCTCAAACGCCCCCATCAGAGCCGCCTCCGCCCGCTGCACGACCAGCACCACTCGGACACCAGCCTTCGCGCCCTCGGCCAGCAGACGGCCGATCACACCCCGCGACAGTCACCAGCGGGCTCTCCGCGAGCTGGCCCAGGAAGCCGTAGACGAACCTGCTCTTCCCCGACCGCGTGACTCCCTGGATCGCCATGTGCGCCTCAGACCCCCAGTCCCGCACCAGATCCCGACCGGCATCCCTCGAATGACCGCCCGCCGCTGGGCCACACCCCCAGCGCAGGCCGACACCCAAGAGCTGCCTCCGGCGGCCCCTCCGGGGAGGGCCTCTGCTCCCGCAGCAGCCGAGCACCCCTCACCACCCGAGAGAGAGGAGTAGGGGCCGGCTCCGGTGGGGCTGCGGTCACGTCGGCC
>NZ_JAHLJA010000049.1:0-88782 GCF_020496245.1 Pseudonocardia sp. ICBG601
CCCCGGGCATCACGCTGCCCCGGCGTGCTGTGGCCGACCGAGGGTCGCCGGGCGGGTGACCGCGGCGGCGGCCGCCGCGAAACCGGTCTGCCGGAGGGGCTGCCGGTCACCGCCGGCACCGTCGACGCGTGGGCCGAGGCCACCAGCGCCGGCGTCACCGGCGCCGGGGAGGTGATGGTCATGTACGGGACGACGATGTTCCTCATCGAGGTCATCGACCGTCCGCACCCGCACCCGGCGATGTGGACGACCCGCGGCGTCGAACCGGGGTCGTTCACCCTGGCCGCCGGGATGGCGACCTCCGGGCGATCACGAACTGGCTGCGCGACCTCACCGGGGAGGGGTTCACCGAGCTCGTCGCCGAGGCCGCCGAGGTGCCCCCGGGCAGCGGCGGGCTGCTGCTGCTCCCCTACTTCGCCGGGGAACGGACCCCGCTGTTCGACCCGGACGCCCGCGGCGTCCTCGCCGGGCTGACCACCGGGCACACCCGCGGCGAGGTCTACCGGGCCGCGCTGGAGGGCATCGCGCACGGCGTGCGGCACAACCTGGAGGTCATGCGGTCCGCGGGCGGCGGCACGAAGCGCCTGGTCGCCGTGGGCGGCGGGGTGCAGGGCGGGCTGTGGACCCGGATCGTCACCGACGTGACCGGGGTCCCGCAGGACGTGCCGGAGCAGACCGTCGGCGCCGCGCTCGGCGACGCGTGGCTGGCCGCCGTCGCGACCGGGGCCGAGCCGCGGCTGCGCGACTGGAACCCGGTCGCCCGCACGATCGAGCCGGACCCGGCGGCCCGCGAGGTGTACGACCGCTTCCACCCGCACTACCGCTCGCTCTACACCGCCACCCGGGAGACCGCGCACTTCTCGCCGACGAGCGGAGACGCTCCTACCGGCCGTGACACGCTGTTCACACCCGCACGGTTGCCGCGCGGCACCCCGACCACCACGCTGTGCGGGTGAGTGCCGACGAGTCACCCGCCCACGACTACGACCTGCTGGTGATCGGCTCCGGTCCCGGCGGGCAGAAGGCCGCGATCGCCGCGGCGAAGCTGGGGAAGCGGGTGGCGATCGCCGACCGCGGCCACATGATGGGTGGCGTCTGCGTCAACACCGGCACCATCCCGTCGAAGACGCTGCGCGAGGCGGTGCTGTACCTGTCCGGGTTCAGCCAGCGCGAGATGTACGGCGCCAGCTACCGGGTCAAGTCCGAGATCACCATCGACGACCTGCTGGCCCGCACCCGGCACGTGATCGGCCGGGAGACCGAGATCGTCCGCAACCAGCTGCTGCGCAACCACGTCGACATCCTTACCGGGACGGCGCGCTTCGCCGACCCGCACACCGTCGTCGTCGAGGGGTCGGGGCGGGGTGACCACAACCAGGTCACCGCCTCGCACTTCGTGGTCGCGACCGGGACCCGCACGGCCCGGCCGGACACCGTCGCGTTCGACGGCGAGCGGGTCGTCGACTCCGACCAGGTGCTGCAGCTCGGCCGGGTGCCGGGCTCGATGGTCGTCGTCGGGGCGGGGGTCATCGGCATCGAGTACGCCTCGATGTTCGCCGCGCTCGGCACCCGGGTGACCGTGGTGGAGAAGCGGGACTCGATGCTCGGCTTCTGTGACCCGGAGGTCGTGGAGTCGCTGAAGTTCCACCTGCGGGACTCGGCGGTCACCTTCCGGTTCGGCGAGGAGGTGTCCTCGGTCGAGGTGAACGGCCGCGGCACGGTGACCAGCCTGGCCAGCGGCAAGAAGATCCCGGCCGACATGGTCATGTACTCGGCGGGCCGGCAGGGCATGACCGAGGAGCTGGGCCTGGACGCCGCGGGCATCCAGGCCGACGACCGGGGCCGCATCGAGGTCGACAAGCAGTGAGCCTTTTTCAACCTGACGTTTGTGCTGGTCAGGTAGCTGTGATCATGAGGGTCTGGACCGCGGCGACGAGCTGGGTGGCCTGGTTGGGGCTGGAGCGGATCTTGCGGAGGATCTTCCAGTTCTTCAGCTCGGCGTTGACCCGTTCACCGGGTGCCCGTCGTCGGGCGTGGGCGGCGTTGACCGCTTTCTGATTCGCTGACAGGGGCCGGTACCGGCCGGTGTCGAGGTCGCGGCGGCGGCGTCGGTGGGGGACGGTGATCGCGGGCCCGCCGCCTTGGTAGGCGGTGTCAGCGATCGCCCGCACCCCGGCGGTGTTGACCGCGTCGATGATCCCGTGGGCGCGGGCGGCACCCATGTCGTGCCGGGCTCCGGGTAGCGGTGGGGAGATCCACACCAGCCTGCCGACGGGGTCGGCGATGACCTGCACGTTCAGGCCGTGGCACTTGTGTTTGCCGGAGTAGAACGCCCGGTCGTAGCCGGATGTCATGCCGACCCGGTCGATACGCAGCAGCGTGCCGTCCAGGATCACGAACGCCTTCCCAGCGGCGACGGTGATGGCCTGTTCCAGGGTCGGGGCGAGCGCGGCGAGCAGACCGATCGCCTCGGTCAGGTACCGGTACACCGTCGCGGTGCTCACCGCGAACCCGCAGGCCAGGGCAGCGTAGGTCTCGCCCTTACGCAGGTAGGCGAGCACCAGCAAGGCCTGCCGACCGGCTGAGAGCCGGCGCCAGCGTGTTCCACGCTGACGCCGATGCCCCCGGAGAAGATCAGCAAGATCACGGACGCTACGGCTGGACACGTTCATCCCGGATGGGTAGGACAGCACACGGGGCTCCTGGCAGACGACGGTTCGACACCCATCCGTCTACCAGGAGCCCCACCCCGGCCGGCCTTCACGCCCCTGACCAGCACAAACGTCAGGTTGAAAAAGGCTCAGTACCGGACCTCGGTCGAGCACATCGCGGCGGTCGGCGACGTGATCGGGTTCCCGGCGCTGGCGTCGACGAGCATGGACCAGGGCCGCCTGGCGGCCTACCACCTGTTCGACGAGCCGGTCCGCGAGCTGCACGAGCTGCAGCCGATCGGCATCTACACGATCCCGGAGATCTCGTTCTGCGGGCGGACCGAGGCCGAGCTGACCGCGGCGGCGATCCCGTACGAGACCGGGCTGTCCCGCTACCGCGAGCTCGCCCGCGGCGCGATCGTCGGCGACTCCTACGGCATGCTCAAGCTGCTGGTGTCGCCCGAGGACCGCCGGCTGCTCGGGGTGCACGTGTTCGGCACCAACGCCACCGACCTCGTGCACATCGGGCAGGCCATCATGGGCTGCGGCGGGACGGTGGACTACCTCGTCGACACCGTCCTGAACTACCCGACGCTGTCGGAGGCCTACAAGGTCGCCGCGCTGGACGCGACGAACAAGATCCGGGCGCTGGAGGCGGTCCAGAGCTCGTGACTCAGGTGTAGCGGAACCCGTTCGCGTCGAGCCACGGCTTGGGGTTGATCTTGGTTCCGCTCGGGTCCATGACCTCGATGTGCAGGTGCGGGCCGGTGGACTGGCCGCGGTTGCCGACCTCGGCGATCTGCTGGCCCGCCGCCACCTTCTGGCCGACCGAGACCAGCGAGCGGTTGATGTGGCCGTAGACGGTGACCGTGCCGTCGGCGTGCCGGACCCGGACCCACATGCCGAACCCGCTGGCCGGGCCGGAGCTGATGACGGTGCCGGCGAGCGGCACGTGGATCGGGGTACCGATCGGCGCGGCGATGTCGAGCCCCATGTGCTGGGTGCCCCAGCGGGATCCGAAGCCCGAGGTGACCCGGCCGGTCACGATCGACACCGCACCGCCCGCGGACGCGGACTGCAGCGCGCCGGTGGCGCCCGCGGCGCGGGCGGCCTCCACCGCCCGGGCGCGCTCCTCGGCGGCCTTGCGGACCTGGTCGACCGAGGCGGTGGCGGCCTGGACCGCGGAGGCGGCCCTGGCACGGCCGGCGTCCGCGGCGGCGACGGTGCGCGCGGCCGCGGAGGGGGCGGCGGCCGGGGCGGCGAGCGAGGCGATGGTGGCCGGGTCCGCGATCGGGGAGGTCGCGGTGTCCGCGGCGGGCCGGGGCGCGGGCACCGCGGCGGCAAGGGCGGCGTCCTGGTTCGACACGGACGACGATCCCGCCGCGTCGAACCAGGACGTCACGGTCCCGGGCAGGTCGCCGGAGCCGACGGTCGCATGGGCGGTGGCCGCGATGCCGCCCACCGCGACGACGGCGGCGGCGATCCGGGTGGACGCCGACCAGCGCGAACCGTCCTCGGTCCGGATGTCACGGGCACGCCGGACGTAGGGACCTGCGGGGAACGAGCCGACCGGGGCCCCGATCCCGGCCACCGCGAGCTGCGGGGCCGGGATCGCGAGGCTCGTCCGACGGCTCCGGGGGGAGCGATGCCGTGCCACGACGATTCCTTCCGGATCGCGGAACGGCGGACAACCCGTGGGGAGCGGGCGGCCCCCTGGGGAGAAGCCGCGTCCGGTTCGTGACCGTTCCGTGATCTGATTCCGACGCTAGCCGGACGCACCGGACGGACAAACCCGAACGGGTGATCACGAGACCGACGGGACGTTGCGGGCGGTGAGCGGACGAGGCCGGCCACTCGCCCCGGCCACCTGCCGTTCACCGTGCCGCCGATCCGGTCGGTCCACCTCGGACAGGGCCCTGAGCTGGATTTTCCGCCTGTAGTGCGCCGGGGTCGAGTGGTCGTGGCCGGGCATGGCGCCTTGGGCGCACTCACCCACAGTGATGACGCGTGCGCGGCGGCTCCGCGGCGTGTCGTCCGCGGACGCGGCCCGGCCGGGACCCGTTCGGCGCACCTCGTCGTCGACGGCGCGTGCACCCCCTCACCCGGTGCCCGGATTGCCGCAGGGGTGCCGCCGGGGTTGTCTGAACGGGTGCGCCGCCTCCTGGTCCCCCTGCTGACGTGCGCGTTGCTGGTCGTCCTGGCGCCGGCGGCACTCGCCGACCCGGCACCGGCCGTCGCGACCGCGGCCCCCGTCCGGTACGTCGCGCTCGGCGACTCCTACCTACGCGCGGGGTCGGGGCCCGGCCGGACCCGGCCACCGGCGACTGCCGGCGCAGCGCCGCGTCCTACCCGCGCTGTGGGCGGCCCGCCACGACCCGGCGTCGTTCGTCAGCGTCGCGTGCAGCGGCGCCACCAGCGGCGAGGTGATCGCCCGGCAGGTGCGCACGGTCTCCGCCGACACCACCCTGGTGACGATCACCGTCGGCGGCAACGACACCGGGGTTCGGGCCGATCCTGGCCGTCTGCAGCACCGCCCGCGACGACGAGACCTGCCTGCGCGCCATCCGGGGCGGGGAGCGCGCCGCCCGCTGGATCGCTCCCGGCGGGCTGATCTCGACGATCGTCGGTGTCCGGCTGCAGGCCCCCGGGGCGAAGATCCTGGTCCTGGGCTACCCGCGACGACTGTCGAGCCGGGCCCCGACTGCGACGTCCCCGGCGTCCCGAACGCCGTCCGCCGGGAGGCGCTGAACCGGGCCGCCGACACCCTCGACGCCGCCCTCGCCGACGCGGCCGGACGCTTCCGGGGCCAGTTCGTCGACGTCCGCGCCGCGTTCGCCGGACACGGGGTCTGCTCCGCCGCCGACCCGTGGATCACTCCCCCGCCGGCGTCGGCCCCGGCGATTTACCACCCGACCCCCCAGGGTTACCGCGACGGTTACCTGCCCGCGTTCGAGGCGGCCGTCACCCGACCCTGACCACCAGGTCCTCGCCGGGTCGTCCACCGGAGGACACTCGCGCGACACCGGCCGGACCGGCCGCGCCACGATGGTTCCCAGGTACCGCCCCCGATCCTGAGGACTCACCTCGTGCGACGCCTGCTCGGTACCCTTCTCGTCCCCGCCGCCCTCCTCGCGACAGCCACGGTCGCCCTCGCCGACACCGACCGTCCCCGGACCGGCCCGGAGGTCGTCGCGCACGCGGCGCCTCCGCCGACGCCCCGGAGAACACCCTCGCCGCCCCGACGAGGCGCTGGCCCAGCGGCCGACGCCGTCGAGGTCGACGTCCAGCGCACCGCCGACGGCCACCTCGTGCTCGTCCACGACGCCACGCTCGCCCGCACCACCGACGTCGAACGGGTCTTCCCCACCCGCGCCCTGGCGCCCGTCGGCACGTTCACCCTCGCCGAGCTGCGCCGCCTCGACGCCGGGTCGTGGTTCTCCCCCGCCTTCGCCGGGGAGCGCGTGCCGACCCTCGCCGAGTTCGCCGACCGGCTCCGCGGCCGCGCGGACCTGCTGGTCGAGCTGAAGGACCCGGCGCGGTACCCGGGTGTGGAGAAGGAGGTCGCCTACGAGGTCGACGGCCTCCGCTCCGGCGTCGTCGTGCAGTCCTTCGACCACGACGCGATGCGCCGCTTCGCCGAGGCCGCCCCGGAGATCCCGGCCGGATGGCTGTTCGGCGGGCGCCCGACCACGGCGCAGCTCGACGACGCCGCCGCGCACGGGGTCACCCAGATCAACCCGTCGTTCCGGGTCGTCGACGCCGCCCTGGTCGCCGAGGTCCGGGCCCGCGGGATGCAGACCGGGGTCTACACGGTCAACGACACCGACGACATGCGGCAGGTCGCGGCCACCGGGGTGGACCGGATCATCACCGACCGGCCCGGGTGCTGCGGAAGGTCCTCGCCGGCTGAATCCTGGTGATCGTCGGTGTCCCGTGGTGCACTGACGCGATCCCGGGAGGAGGTGGCCGGTGCGAAGGATCCCGCTGCTGGACGTCGGCCTGGCCGCGGCCGGACTGGTGTGCACGCTGGCCGAGTGGGCCCAGTGGTGGACGTGGGGGGCGACCGCCTACCTCGTCCAGGCGCTCGTCGCGACCGGTCTGACCGCCGCCCTCGCGGTGCGCCGGCGGCACCTCACCGGTTCCGCGGTGGCCACCGCGGTGCTGCTGGGAGTGCTGGCCCTGAACTTCTGGTCCGCACCGGTCGGCATGGGGGTGTCGCCGCTGCTGCTCTGCGCGCCGCTGACCGTCGTCGCGGTGACCCGCTACTGCCGCCGGCGCGGGTGGGGCGTGGTCGCCGTCGCCGTGGCACTGGCCGGGATCCCGGTCAGCCCGGCGCTGCAGTTGTTCAGGGCGGGGCAGGGGCTGCAGCCCTTCGAGCGGCTCGGGGAGCTCGCGCCGATGATCGCCGTGCACGTGCTGGTGATCGCGGTGGCCTACCTGTGGGCGCTGCGCCAACGTGAGGTCGCCGACCGGCACACCGCCGAGCTCGCCGAGGTCCGGGCGCGGGCGCTGGCCCACGCAGAGCTCGTCGCCGCCCACGACCGGAACCGGATCGCGGCCGACGTGCACGACATCGTCGCCCACACCGTCGCGTTGATCCGGGTCGAGGCCGCGACCGGCCTGTGCATCGCCGAGGACGAGCCGGAGCACGCCGTCCGGGCCCTGGCCACGATCAAGGACGCCGCCGGGGAGGCGATGGCCGAGCTGCGCACGCTGGTCGGCCTGCTCCGTTCCCCCGCCGCCGCCGACCTCGTCCCGGGCGGGACACGGACCGCCGTCCCGGCCCTGCTCGACCGGATCCGGGACACCGGCCTCCTCCTCGACGCCGACGTGCCCGACGACGAGGGACTCGCCCACGTCGACGCGCTGCTCGGCCCGGCCACCTCGCTCGTCGCGGTGCGGGTCCTGCAGGAGGGACTGACCAACGCGGTCAAGCACGGTGACCGTGCCCGGCCGGTGACCGCCGCCCTGTACGCCGACGGCGGTGGCGGCGGAGTGCGGGTGGAGGTCCGCAACCGCCCGGGCACGGCGGTGGGAGGCTCGGGGCACGGTCTCGCCGGGATGCGCCAACGGGTCGCCGCGGTCGGTGGCCGGGTCACCGTGCACGCCGACGACCACGAGCACGTCCTCGCGGTGTGGCTGCCCCCGGCCGGCACACCCCACGCGGCGCCGGCCGGGCCCGACGCACCGGTCGCGAGCGGCACCCGATGATCCGGGTCGCCGTCGTCGACGACCAGCCGCTGCTGGCCTCGGCGTTCGCCGCCTTCCTCGACCGGCGACCGGGCATCACCGTCGTCGGCACCGCGCACGACGGCGCCCAGGCCCTCGAGCTGTGCCGGCAGCACGATGTCGACGTCGTGCTGATGGACCTGCGGATGCCGGTGCTCGACGGCGTCGAGGCGACCCGACGGCTGACCTCCCGCGGGGAACGGCCACGGGTGCTGGTGCTGACCACGTTCGACGTCGACGAGTTCGTCGTCGCGGCGGCCCGGGCCGGGGCACGGGGTTACCTGCTCAAGGACGCCGAGCCGGCCGAGCTGGTCGCCGCGGTGCGGGCGGTCCACGAGGGCCGGGCTGTGCTGGGCGGTGGGACCGAGCCCTCGGAGCTGCTCCGCGCCCGGCTCGGCGCGCCCCGGGGCGCGCCGGCACCCGGGCCGGACCCGCTGGCGCCGCTGTCCGCGCGCGAGCAGGAGGTGCTCGGGGAGATCGCCGCCGGTGCCAGCAACGCCGAGATCGCCGAGCGCCTGCACATCGCGGAGACGACGGTGAAGACCCACGTCGGGAACCTGCTCACCAAGCTCGGCTGTCGCGACCGGGTGGCGCTCGTCGTGCTCGCCCACACCACGGCGCGCTGACCCCGTCCTCCCCCGGGAGGAGCCGGGGGCCCTGGACCGTCCCACGGGAGGAGGCGGCGGCCCGCAGCCGGCGATGACACTGCGCGCCATGGGAATCCACGTCACGCCCGCCGTCCGCTGTGACGACGTGTCGGTCGTCCTCGGCCGCCGACGGGTGCTGGACGGGCTGTCGCTGCAGGTCCGGCCGGGCACCGTCTACGCGTTGCTCGGCCGCAACGGCGCCGGCAAGTCCACCACGTTCCGGGTGCTGCTCGGTCTGCGCCGGCCGCGGTCGGGCTCGGTCGCGCTGTTCGGCGAGCCGTGGCGGCGCACGATGCTGGCGCGGGTCGGGGCGACCCTCGACGGTCCGGCGCTCTACGGCCATCTGTCCGCCGCGGAGAACCTGCGGGTGCACGCCCTGCTCACCGGCACCTCCCGGAGCCGGGTCGAGGAGGTGCTCGACCTCGTCGGGCTCTCCGGCACCGGCCGTCGTCGGACGTCGCGGTTCTCCACCGGGATGCGGACCCGGCTCGCCGTCGGGGTCGCCCTGCTCACCGACCCCGAGCTGCTGCTGCTCGACGAACCGCAGAACGGGCTGGACCCGGAGGGCGTCGTCGAGCTGCGGGAGCTGATCCGCGGTCTCGCCGCGCGGGGCCGGACCGTGCTGCTGTCCTCCCACCAGCTCGGCGAGGTGGCCCGCACCGCCGACGACGTGGGCGTCCTGTCCGGCGGGCGGCTCGTGCACGAGGGGCCGCTGGCCCGCCTCGCGCCCGACGGCGAGCTGGAACGCGCCTACTTCGCCCTGACCCGCGGGACCGGGCCGGAGGTGCCGGCGTGAGCGTGCTGCAGGCGGAGCTGCTGCGGACCCGGCGCAGCACCCCCGCGTACCTGCTGTGGGTGGGGCCGGTCGTCGCGCTGCTGTCGGTCGCCGGACAGCTGCTGGTGTCACGACAGCGGAGCTGGTCGTCGCTGCTGATGTGGCACGTCGGGTACGTCACCGCGTTCGCGGCGGTCCTGGTCGCGCTGCTGGTGGCGTTCGTCGAGCGGCGGGAGCGGCGCTCACGCGGCGGCGGGACCGGGTGGCGGGCAACCCGGCCGTCGGCGACGCGGGCGGCCCGGCTCGTCGTCCTGGCGGGGCTGTCGCTGGTGACGTCGCTGCTGGTGTTCCTGCCCTACGCACCCGCCGGGATGCTGCTCGGGTTCGGCGCCGCACCGGTGGGGGTGCTCGCCTCGGCGGCGTTGCTGGTGTGGGCGGGGGGCCTGTGCTGGCTGGTCGCGGCGACGGCGGCGGCCCGCCTGCTCGGGCCGTGGCCGGTCGTCGGGCTGGGTGTCGTCTGGCAGGTGGTGGGGGGACCGTGTCCGCGGAGTCCGACACATGGTGGCTCGTGCCGCCGGCCTGGGCGGTGCGCCCGGTGCTGCCGCTGATCGGCGTCCACTTCAACGGAGTCCCGCTGGAACCGGGCTCGCCGGTGTGGTCGCTGCCGTGGTGGCCGCCGGTGCTCGCCTCGGCGCTGCTGGCGGCGGTCCTCGTTCCGGCGGCGGTGGCAGGCCCGGTCCGGACCGGCCCGGTCACCGGGATCGCGACGTCACTGCGCCGCACCGCGATCGGCCCGCTGGCCGGGGCAGTGTTGCTCGTGCTGGTCGCGGTGGCGGTGGTGTACCCGGTGCAGCGGGTGGTGGCGGTCTTCGGGCTCGCCGTCCTGCCCGGTGGCTCGGCCGCGCGGGCGATCCTGGCGTGGCAGGCACAGGAACCGGCGTGGCGGGTGGTGCTCACCCGCGGCGCCCGCGCACCGCGGGACCTGCTCGCCGTGCTGGGAGCGGTGGTGGTCGTCGTGACGGTGGTGGTGGCAGGTCTGCTCGTCGTGGCCGGCGCCCCGGGCGGGGACGCGGCGCTGCATCTGGCCGTCGCCGTTCCGCTCGGGTGGGCGGTGCTGGCGGTGACGTTGTGGTTACAGGTGCGGCTGCACGTCGCGGTCGCGGCGGTGGCCGGGCTGCTCGGCATCACCGGTGGGCTGCTGTTCGGCGGGAGCGTCCTGGCCGCGACGCCGTTGTGGCTGGCCGGGCCCATGGCCTGGACCCTCTCCGCCGCGACGCCGGACCGGGCCGTCCTCGCGGTGGCGGTGTCGCTGGCGGTCGCCGTCGTGACGGGCACCGGCTTCGTCCGGACCGCATCGCGCGGATGAGACCGCGGCGGGCCGTCACGGTCCCAGGTCACCCACGACGGTGGCGGCGGCGGGACCGGATGGCCCCGCCGCCGTCGTCAGCACCGTCTCAGGGCCGTCGTCAGCCCTTCACGCACAGCACCGTGCGCAGCCGGTGCTCCACCCGGACCAGATCGGTCTGCTGCGCCATGACCGTGTCGAGGTCCTTGTACGCGCCGGGGATCTCGTCGATCACACCGGCGTCCTTGCGGCACTCGACGCCCTCGGTCTGGGCCTGCAGGTCGGCGACCGAGAACTGCCGGCGCGCCGCGCCCCGCGACATCCGGCGCCCGGCCCCGTGCGAGGCCGACCGGTAAGCCTGCTCGTTCCCCAGCCCGGACACGATGAACGACCCGGTGCCCATCGAGCCGGGGATGATCCCCTTGCGGCCGCCCTCGGTGGAGATGGCGCCCTTGCGGGTCACGATGAGCTCGACGCCGTCGTAGATCTCCTCGGACACGTAGTTGTGGTGGCAGGACACCTCCGGCTCGAAGCCGATCGGGCGGCCCAGCGACCGGACCAGTGCGGCCTTGAACAACTCGATCATCACCCTGCGGTTGAGCCGCGCGTACTCCTGCGCCCAGTGCAGATCGGCCCGGTAGGCGGCCATCTGCGGGGTGCCGGCGAGGAACACGGCCAGGTCGCGGTCGGGCAGCTCCTGGTTGTGCGGCAGCGCCTTGGCCTTCTCGATGTGCAGATTGGCCAGGATGTTGCCGATCCCCCGCGACCCGGAGTGCAGCATCAGCCAGACCCGGTCGTCGCCGTCGAGGCAGAGTTCCACGAAGTGATTTCCGCTCCCGAGCGAGCCGAGCTGCTGGTGCGCCTTGCCGCGCAGCTTGTCCTCACTCGTCCAGGACGCGTCGCGCAGATGGTGCAGTTGGTCGAAGCCGCGCCAGAACCCGGCCCAGTCGAGCTCGTCGTCCATCCCGAGGCGGGCCAGATCCGGGCCCTCGCGGTGCCCGGCCCGGCCGACCGGGACGTCGCGCTCGATCTGGGCGCGGACCCGCGACAGCGAGTCCGGCAGGTCGGAGGCGGTCAGGTCGGTCCGCACCGCGGACATGCCGCAGCCGATGTCGACGCCGACCGCTCCCGGCGACACGGCGTCACGCATCGCCACCACCGAGCCGACGGTCGCGCCGTAGCCCTGGTGGACGTCGGGCATGACCGCGACCCCGTGGGTCCACGGCAGTGCCGCGCAGTTGCGCAGCTGGGTCAGTGCACCCGGCTCGACGGTCTCCGGGTCCGTCCACAGACGAACCGGCGCCGCGGTGCCGGTGAGGGTGTACACGCCTCGTCTCCTTCTCGTTCGTCCCGCGGCCGTGTGCCACGGGAGGAACGAGGATCGCCGACCGAGGGTGTCCCCGGCGAGCCGGTTTCGCAGGCCACGACATCCACCTCACACCCCGCGACCTAGACTTCACTCACGGATCGGGCACCGTCCCGGCCGGTGAGCGGAGGATCGGGGATGACGGCTGTACGGCGGCCAGGACTGCTCGTCCCGGCGGTACTGGCCCTGCTCCTGGTGGCGGGCTGCGGCAGCTCGCTGGCGACCCAGCCGAGCTCGTCCCGCCCGGTCACCACGACCCAGAACCGTCCCTCCAGCCCGTTCTGCGACGCCGTCGAGGCCAGCCGCACCGCGACCCAGCCGTTCAGCGGGGTGGGCATCGGCCGTTCGATCTCCGACGTCGGCGAGGTCACCGCGAACGTGCGGCGGGCGAACCAGCAGGTCACCTCGCTCGCACCGCAGGAGATCCGCGCGGACTTCGAACGGGTGGACCAGCTCGTCGAGCGTCAGCTGGCGCTGCTGGAGGCCAACGGCGGGGACACCCTCGCCGTCGCCCGCGACCCGGGGATCGCCCAGGAACGGACGGACCCGGAGTACCAGGCCGCCGCACAGCGGATCCGGGACTACGTCCGGTCGACCTGCACCTGACCGTCGACGACCGCCGGTGCGGTCCGCCGCCACCCGAGGTAGCGGTCGGCCTCGACCAGCAGCGCCCCACCCAGCCACATCGCGACGATCGCGTCGTCGCCGAGGCCGAACACGGTCAGGAACGCCTCGGGCACCAGGTCGACCGGCGACACCAGGTAGGCCAGCGCGGCGAGGAACAGGGCGACCCGGCCCCTGCCCAGGTGCGGGTAGGTGCCGCGCCAGGCGTCGCCGACCATGGCGGGCAGCGCCCGGAACCGTTCGACGGGTCCGGGCTCGCCGGGGCGGCCGCGACGGGTGAGGGCACGGAAGAGCGTCGCGAACGCGGCCGTGCGGCCGGCGCGGCGACCTGCGGTGGCACTCGCTGCAGTCATGTCCGGTCCAACGCACGGCTCGCCCCGGTCGTTCCCGGCGAAACGGTCAGGTCACACCGGGGACGACCGGGGCGGTCGTGCGGTCCAGGGTCAGTGCGAGCCAGTGCGGGTCAGTGCGAGGCCAGGTAGATGTCGCGCAGCACCCCGGCCTCGGTGCTCATCTCGGCCAGCCGCTGCTTGACGACGTCACCGATGCTGATCATCCCGACGAGCCGTCCGCCGTCGACGACGGGCAGGTGGCGGTGCCGCCAGCGGTTCATCAGCCCCATGGCGTCGGCGAGCGAGTCCTCCGGCGAGCAGGTCACGACGTGCCGGCTCATGACGTCGCCGACGGTGAGGTCGAGCAGGCCGGCGCCGTCGGTGGCGAGCCGGCGCACGATGTCGCGTTCGGAGACGATGCCGTCGACGCGTTCCCGACGGCCGTCGTCGGAGACGACGAGCGCGCCGATCGCCGGCGGGCCGGCGAGCCGGGTCGCGGCCTCGGCGATGGTGTTCCACGACAACACGGTCTGCACCGTGTCGCCCTTGATCCGCAGGATGTCCGACACCTTCATGGAACTCTCCCTTCGACGGCCCCTATTGTTGCGCTTGCGCAGTAGTTGTGCAATGGCAAAGATTGATCGACGCAACGGTCAGTGCGGGGTAAAGATCGCTGGTGAGGGAGGTGGACGGGGATGATCGACACGGACGACCGAGATCGGGATCACCCGGACGGCGCGGCGGTGGAGGCCGGCCTGGCGCTCGCGCGCGCGTTCACCGGCATCAGCGTGCGCGCGGTGGCGGCGGCCGGGGATGCCGTGACCGTGCCCCAGCTGCGGGTCCTCATGCTGATCGCCGAGGCGGGGCAGACCAACGTCGCCGCGGTCGGGCGGGAGCTCGACGTCCACCCGTCGAACGCCACCCGCGTCCTCGTCCGTCTCGGCCGGGCCGGTCTGGTCGACCGTCGACCCGACCCGGAGGACCGACGACACCTGCTCGTCGAGCTCACCCCGGCCGGACGGGAGCTGATCGGCGAGATCGACGCCCACCGTCGCGCCGCGGTCGCCGACCTGCTGGACCGGGTGCCGCCCGAGCGACGGGCGGGTGCGGCGGAGCTGCTGAACGCGCTGGCCGACGCGGCGGGCCCGACGACGCCCCCGACCTCGGCGCACCGGACCGCCGGCCAGGGCTGAACCTGCCGGACTTCGCCCCGTTGCGGGTGTGCGCCGAGCTCGGCCGCCGCCGCCCCGCAGCGGCCCGGGTCGGACCGCGCCGCACTACCCGACTGCGACCTACCGACTGCGGCGCGGACGGCGGACCCGGCGCACCACCAGCACCGCACCCACCCCGGTCGCGACGGCGCCGCCGACATAGGGGACGGCAGCCCTGGCGATCTCCCCCGCCCGTCCGACGAGCGCCGCGCGCCGTGCCGCCAGCCCCTCGCCGAGTCGGTCCAGGCTGGCCCGCAGCTCGCGCGCGGCCGCGACGACCTGGTCGTCGCGGCCGTCGGACCGCGCGGAGAGCCGGTCCCGCAGCTGCTCGGCGGAGACCTCGCTGAGGTCGATCTCCTCGGCCGTGTCCTCCGGTGCCTCGCCGGCCGGCCCGGCCCCTGCGTCGTGACGGCCCACGACTCCCCCTCACGTCCGGCGGGCCGCCCGCCGGCCCGCCGGGACAGTGAACCCGCCACGGGCCGCCGCGCGCACCCTCAGGAGATTCGTGGGCAATCCATGTTGCATCGGCGAGCAGTCGCGATATATCGTGATGGCACACGAGCCGATCGAAGAGGGAGGCTCGCGACGAGAGGACGACGCGTCATGACCACGCGCGACATGTTCCGGAGCCCGTTCGGGCCCCGCACCCGCCGACACCCCCGGGGCCACCGCGGCGCCGGGTTCCCCTGCGGCCCGGAGGAGGCAGCCATGCACGACACCCCCGACTTTCACGGCGACGACCGTGACGACACCCGCCACGAGGGCGGACCCGGCCACCGCCGGGGCCGCACCCGCGGCCGAGGACGTGGCCCTGACGGGCGGGGCTTCGGCCCCGGCCGCGGGTTCGGCCCCGGTGGGCCGTTCGGCCCCGGCGGCCCCTTCGGCCCGGGCGGGTTCGGGCCCGGCGCCTTCGGCCCCGGGTTCGGCCCGGGTGGGCATCGCGGCCGCCGCGGCAAGCGTGCCCGCGGCGACGTGCGCACCGCGGTGCTCGCGGTCGTCGCCGACGGCCCGCGGCACGGTTACGAGATCATCCAGGAGATCACCGGTCGCTCCGGCGGGCAGTGGAAGCCGAGCCCCGGCTCGGTCTACCCGATGCTGTCCCAGCTGGAGGACGAGGGTCTGGTGCGTTCCGAGCAGACCGAGGGCCGCAGGGTCGTGCACCTGACCGAGGAGGGCACCCGGCACGTCGAGGAGCACCGCGCCGAGCTCGACGCGGTGTGGGCGCCGTTCGCCGAGGACGCCGAGGAGGCCGAGTCCGACCCGGCGAGCGGTCTGGTCACCGAGCTCGGCCGGCTCGCCGCCGCCGCGCGGCAGGTCGCCGAGGCCGGCTCCGAGGCGCAGGTCGCGTCCGCGACCGAGGCACTGACCGAGGCGCGCAAGGCGCTGTACCGGCTGCTCGCCGAGTGAGGCTCGCCGAACGAGCAGGTCGCACCGGGTGACCAGACCGCCCGGCGGGGACGGGGGCGGGACCGATCGGGTCCCGCCCCCCGTCGTCGTCTACCGGACCCGTCTCCGGCGCCGGTTGCGGCGCAGCGCCTCCCGGAGCGGCGGGACGACGGTGCCCTCGGCGGCCATGACCCGGCGGGCCTTGCGTCGCGCGAGGACGACCGCGACGGCGGTCAGTGCCCAGATCGGGAACTGCACGAGCCAGGCCAGCCGGAACGCCTCGGGGGTGTAGCCGCCGGACATGCTGAGCACGAGCCCGACCAGCAGCGTGGTGGTGAGCGAGGCGGTGAACCCGCCGACGTTGACGATCCCGACGGCGGTACCGCGCCGGTGCGCGGGGTTGGACGTCCGGGCGTAGTCGAAGCCGACCGCGGAGCAGGGGCCGTTCGCGGCGAGCACCACCACGAGCAGGACGAGCAGCCACAGCGGCGCGGGCGGCGGAACGAGCAGCACGACCGTCCACACCAGCGCGGTCGCGCCGATGACCGACAGCACGAGCCAGGACCGGCGGAGCGGGTGGCGGGCGGTGAACTCGCCGAACACCGGCCCGACGACGGCACCGACGAGGACGAGCAGGGTCAGCATCACCGACGCACCGGCGGGGCTCATCCCCTGCCCGGCGACGAGGTAGGGCACGCCCCAGAGCAGCGCGAACACCAGGCCGGAGAACTGGGTGCCGGCGTGCGACCAGAGCCCGAGCCGGGTGCCCGGGTGTGCCCAGGCGCCCGTGAGGCCGTCGAGGACCTCGCGGGGGCTGCTCGCGGGCGCCGGGGCGGGGCTGCCGGGCGGGCGGTCGCGGAACACGGCGAGCACCGCGACCGCGGCGACGACACCGATCCCGGCGGCGGACAGGAACGCCGTCGTCCAGCCGTAGGCGTGCAGGACGGTGGCGAGCGGGATCGCGGAGAGCACCTGGCCGAACTGGCCGAGCAGGGCGGTGACCTGTGTCATCAGCGGTACCCGGCGGGGCGGGAACCAGGTGGACAGCACCGACAGCACCGAGATGAAGGTCAGGGCGTCGCCGATGCCGACGAGCACCCGGGCGGCGACGGCCAGCGGCAGCGAGGTGGCGACGGCGACGAGCACCTGCGCCGCGGTCATGGTGACGGCGCCGGCGAGCACCATGGCGCGGGCGCCGAAGCGGTCGAGGAGCAGCCCGACCGGCACCTGGAGGGCGGCGTAGACGAGCAGCTGCAGGACGAGGAAGCCGGCGAGCACGGTCGGGGACGCGTCGAACCGGTCGGCCGCCTCCAGCCCGGAGACGCCGAAGGAGCTGCGTTGCAGCACCGCCACGACGTAGGCGAACAGACCGACGGACCAGACGAGGTAAGCGCGACGTGACGAGTGCATGACGGACGGCCATTCTGGTCCATCCCGGCTGTCCGGGGTGTCCTCGCGGGGTCGCGTCACACGGGGTCGGTGGTCACATGGTGACCGGGCAGCCGGTGGGGGGCTCCGGATAGGGTCGCGGTGCACGCCACGACTCGGAGGACGCCGGTGCTCGATCCCGCTCAGCTGTACCAGGTCGACCGTTACTGATTTTGTTGGACAGTGTCCGCTCCTCGTCGTTGACGTGGAGATGCCGGGGTAACGGTTGCCCGGCTGACGGATCGCCGTTCCCTGCCCGTGGGCCTGCGGTCATCGTGTGACCGGGCCGGTCGGGGGGTGCGTCCGCCGCCACGATCGGGGTGGTGCACGGCCTGGGTGGTGGTTCTCCGCTGAGCGATCCTCTGGTCGCTCGCGGGCTTCCCTACCCGTCGCCGTGCGCGGTAACCCTGACCGCGGCGCCCGATCACGACGGCCGCGGCCTCGTGTCGGGTGGCCTCGTGTTGAGGGGTGGACAGCGGCTTTCGCCAGTGTTGTGCGCCCCAGATGGAGGTGTAAGCAGGGTCGACACCCAAGAGCGTCAACCCTGCGGAGGGGACCATCGCAGCGAGTCGGTCCCGCAGCCGAGCAGTAGGTATCCCTGCAACGGTCCGCCGGAATGTTCTGCCCTTCTTCCCTCGGCCCATAGAGGCTTATTCAGGCTCCGTCAGGTAAGTGCGTAGAAGATGAGTCCGATGACTGCCGAGATCGTCGTTTTAAATGTGGCGTAGGGTCGGCGGTAGTCTGTGTGGAGAACTTTCCACGACTTGATATGGGCGATGACTCGCTCGATGGTGGCGCGTGTGCGGTTGAGGCTCTTGTTGAATGTTTTCTGCCAGTCGAGAAGTTCCCGGCCGGGTTGTTTTTTGAACGGGGTGAGCATGCCGCGCCCGATGTAGCCTTTATCGCCGATCGGTGGGTATGTGGCGAGGTGGTCGAGGGCGCCGGATTGGTCGAGGCAATGTAGGTCGTGTCGGGAGCCTGGGGTCGGGTCGGAGATCCACGACAGCTGCCCTTCCAGGGTGGCTGCGACCTGGACGACGACGCCGGTGGTGCGATGCTTGCCCGACCACAGACCTGGTACGGCGGTCCATGACCAGCAGGGCAGCAGGGTTCCGTCGATGATGTACTGCCGATCGGCACGAAGCTCCTCCGCAGTCGGAACTACACTCCGCAGCGCCTGCGCCAGCAACGGTGTCACCCCCGCGATCGCTCGACTGACCGTCGACTGCGACACCCCGTAGGTTTCCGCCAACTCCCACTGCACACGATTCCCGCGCAGATACGCCAACGTGATCACCACCGACCAGAACAATCCCAGAATCGGCGGCCAAGGCCGTCGCAGGCCAGTCGCGTTCCGCTGATCCTGCTCATGCACCAGAGCGGCAAGATCCTGAATCTCATCACGCCGAAAGCCAGTGGTATAGTACATACTGCGACAGCCCATTCATCTCGGATTGATTCGACAAACCAATCTTCGCGATGGACGGGCTGTCGCCCAACCCGACACGCCGGGCTAGATCGTTATTTCACGGGCCCTGAATAAGCCTCCCGGCATCATTGTGCCGCACAATTGAACCAGCCCACCGCGACGATGACTGACTGGTGATATCTCGTTTACGCCGGGCGAGGACACTTTTCTCCGGCGACACCCCCGCCGCCGACCGCGCGGCCAAGTCTCGACGCCTCAGAGCGTGTTTGGAAATTCTAGTGGGTTGAGGGTGTCGTGTGTTTCTGCTGGCGGGTGGCGGGGTATCCACGGGCGATGCGGCGGGTGATGGTGTTGATCGCGGCCCAGCGGATCATGGCTTCGGATGTGGTGGGGTGGCGTTCGTAGTCTCGGGCCAGGCGTCGGTGTGCGGTGAGCCAGGCCAGGGTCCGTTCGACCACCCACCTTCGTGGGAGGACGGTGAATCCGCGCTGCTCGGGTGGCTTGCGGATGATCTCGATCGTTGTCTGCAGGATCGTGGCGGCCCAGTCGAGCAGTCGCCCGGCGAAGCCGGCGTCGGCGTAGACGAACCGCACCCTGGTGCGCAGGTAGAGGTTGAGCAGGATCGGCTTGGCGCCGTCGCGGTCCTGTACCGAGGCCGAGCACACCATCGTGGTCAGCAGCAGACCGAGGGTGTCGGTCACGATGAACCGTTTCCGTCCGCCTGTCTTCTTCCCGGCGTCGTAGCCGCGGGAGTCCTGGCCGACGGTGTCGGCGCCCTTGACCGACTGGGAATCGATGATCCCCGCACTCGGCTCCGGATCACGGCCCTCGGCGATACGTAACTGCCCCCGCACGACCGGGCTGGGTCAGGCCGGGCTCGGTCACGGCGCGCTGTCGGGCACCGGCAGCAGTGCGTGGTCGGCGATCGCGGCGGTGTCGAGGTCGACCACCCGCAGACGGCGTCGTGCCGGCAGGGCCGCCGGCACGAGGTCGCCGGTCGCGGGGGTGTCGTGGCCCGCGATCCACGCGCGGACGTCGGCGGCGAGCAGCGCGGCCAGCAGGGCGTGGTCACCGGGGCCGGTCGGAGCGGCGGGGGCGGCGTCCCAGTAGGCGAGCAGGTGTGGGTGCCCGGATCCGGCCGCGGCGAGGCGGCGGGCGCGGACGTCGGCGTGCCCGGCGTCGCCGGGGTGCACGGCGGGGGGTTCGAGGATGCCGTGCCGTCCTTCGACGGCGAGCCGGAACCAGGCGGTCCCGCGCGCGGGCAGGGTGTCCAGCGCGGTCCAGGCGGCCGGTGCGGGTCCGTCCGCGACGGCGCACACCGCATCGGTGCCGGTCCCGGTCCCCGTCGCAGTGTCGGTCCCGGTCCCGGTCGCGGTGTCGGTCAAGGCCCGGGGTGTCGGTCGGGGTGTCGGTGCCGGTGCCCGTGCCGGTGGCGGCGCCGGTCCCGGCCTCGCCGGCGAGCGCGGCGGCGAGGGAGTCCAGGTCCCGGCGCCGGACCTGCATCCCCGGCCCGGCGAGCGCGGCGGCGACCGCGTCGGCCAGCGCCCCCCGCCCGGCGACGGTCACGGTGGCGGTCCGCGGCGGCGGGGTCTCGTCCAGGTAGCCGGCCGCGGCGAACGCGCCCCGCTCGGGGTCGAGCCCCGGCGGCGGCACCGGGTCGACGCCGTCGAACCAGCGGGTCAGTGCCTCGACCGTGTCGCGCGGCAGGTCGACCCCGCGCAGCCGGCCGGACGCCTCCCGCAGCGCCGAGCCCCGTCCGGGGACCTCGAAGACGCTCACGCCCGGTCGCAGTCGTTCCACTGGCACTCCCTGGTCCGTCGGTCGGTCACGACAGACCGCGGGCCCGGCACCGTCACCGGTGCCGGGCCCGCGGCGGGTGTCACTCCTGCTCGGCAGCCTGCTCGGTCGCGAACGGGTTCTCGACGAGGGCGTTGGAGTGGCTCGCGGAGTTGTGCGGCAGGGCGCGCTCGGCCTCGAGCTCGGTGAAGATGTCCTTCATCGTTTTCTCCTCCAGTGGGTGACATCGTCCGGTTCCGGACCGTCACATCCTGGTCACAATCGACATCGATTTTCAACAGTGGCACATCTCTCGTCGCTACTATTGGAGATGACTCTCGTTTCACACTATGGTTCGCGCAATCCCGACGGAAGGACCTCGTGAGCGAGACGGCCCCGACCGCCCCCGCGCAGGAAAGCACCGATCTCCGCCGCTACCTCACCGCCCGCGTCGTCGCGGTCGCCGGGTCGCTGGTCGCGGCGGTCGCGCTGCCCGTGCTCGTCTACCGGCTGACCGGCTCACCCGCGTGGACCGCGGCGATCGCGACCGCGGAGGCGCTGCCGTACCTGCTGTTCGGGCTGTTCGCGGGTGCACTGGCCGACCGGGGGGCTTATTCACAAGGGAGTAATTCTGTTGATCTGCGGAAGCCGTCACCGGCGATTTTGTCTCGATACCGGCACGGCGGTGTGTCGCGCTTGAAGTGCAACAGCCCTTGCCGGTTTGTTCGGTGTTCCCAGGCATCGAACGAGGATCGGCGAAGAGCTGTTGCGATTCAAAGCTATGACAGGGTTGGACGATAGACAACTCACCGATCTGGTGGTGAGAGTACACGCCCGATGCGGCGGCAAGTTCGTTTCTGCAGGTAGGCCTGTTGCGTTGGGCTTGTTCCGGTCAGTGGCCATGGTGGTGACGCTGATGCGCAAGAACGTGACCCAGGACTTCGCGGGCGCGATCTTCGGGGTCAGCCAGTCCACGGTCAGTCGCCGCTGGGACCTGCTGCGCCCGGTGATCGGCGAGGTCCTCGCCGACGTCGTGCCCGACCCGCGGGAGGTCCTCGGAGGCGGAACAGTGCTGGTCGATGGCACCGTGTGCCCGACGTGGGACTGGAACGCAGTGTCCGACCTGTTCTCGGTCAAGGCCGGCTACTCGGGCATGAACCTGCAGATCGCCGCCACCCTCGACGGAGTCCTCGTCGCGGTCGGCGAAGTCCCGATTCACGGCGCCCGCCACGACGCACATGCCTACGCCGCATCCGGGCTGGCGGAGCGTCTGCGCGATCTCCCGTCCGTCGCCGACCTCGGCTACATCGGCGTCGAGGGCATCAACACGGTCCCGCACAAGCGATCCCCCGGTATCGACCTCGACCCCAGCCAAGTCGAGTTCAACACCGCCCTCGGCAGAATCCGCGCAGCCGTCGAACACGCCATCGCGCACCTCAAAACATGGCGCATGCTCAGCGAAGAAGGTGGCCGATACCGCTACCCCATCAGCAAATACGAAAGCACAGTTGCGGCAATCGTAGGCCTCTACTTCTTTGCGGCTTATGAATAAGCCTCCGGGTCGACCGCAGGCGGCTGATGGTCCAGGGCCCCGGCAAAGTCGCGATAGGCGGCGGTAGTCGCCCCACGCGGCCTTCTGATTGCCGCGCTGCACCTGCCCGGGACCAGCTATAGCGCCGAGCGGCGGCGCAGCTGCGCCGCTTGTCACGGCTCGCCACAAGATCATCTAACGACTTTGCCGGGGCCCTGGCTGATGGTCGGCGTCGACCTGGCGTGCGGGCTGGTGCTGGCGGGGATCCCGCTCGCGTGGTGGGCGGGGGTGCTCACCCCGTGGCAGGTGCTCGGCACGGCGGTCGCGGTGCAGACCGGCTTCGTCTTCTTCGACGCCGCGAACTTCGGCGCCCTGCCCACGCTGGTCGGCCCGGACCGGATCACCGCGGCGTTCTCCACGCTCTACGGCGCGACGACCGTCGTCGAGCTGCTCGTGCCGCCGCTGGCCGGGCTCGCCGTCGCGACACTGGCCCCGGCCGGGCTGCTGTCGGTCACCGCGCTCACCGCGGTCGCCTCCGCGCTGCTGATCCGCTCGATCGCCGGGAGCCTGTCCCCCGGGCCCGGCACCCGCGCACCGACCCGGATCCTCGCCGACGTCCGCGAGGGCCTGGGCCTGTTGTGGGGCAACCCGGTCGTGCGCACGCTGACCCTCGTCGGCACCACCCAGGCCGTCGCGGGCGGCGCCTGGCTCGCGATGACCGTCCCGTGGGCGGACCGGGTGCTCGGCATCCGCGCCGACGGCGACGCCCGGCTCGGCCTGCTGTTCGCCTGCTGGGGCGTCGGCGGGCTGGCCGCTGCCCGGCTGGTCCCACGGCTGTCGGAGCGCTGGGGCGGGGCCCGGCTGGCGCTGGCCGGGCTGCCGGTGTCGCTGGCCTGCGCGGTCGCCGTGGTCTCGGCGACGCACTGGGTCCCCGCGCTGCTCGCCGCCACCGCGTTCGGGGCGGCCTACTCGACGGTCGTGCTCAACGCCGTCACCTACCGGCTGCAGGTCACCCCCGAGCACGCCCGCGCCCGGGTCTCGACGACGGCGCGGATGCTGTCCTGGGGCCTCGGCACCCCCGCCGGCGCGGCGCTGGCCGGTGTGGTGGCGACGACGCCGGCCGGCCCGCGCGGTGGGCTGGCGGCCGGGGCCGCGGTGCTGGCCGCCGGGGTCGCGCTGGCCTGGCTCACGCCGCCGCTGCGCCGGGCCGCCCGCGGCTGACCGGACGACCCCGTCCGGGACACCCCGCCCCGGTGCCGGCAGCACCGATCCCGACGCGCGCCCGACCGTCGAGATGCACGTTTCCGCCCTCGCAGGGGCGGAAACGTGCACGTCGCTGCACCGGCGATCCGCCCGGGAGCGGCGACCCGGTCGTCGGCGCGCCGCGCCCGGCGGGGTGGGTGGGCCGTCAGGCGCTGACGGGCCGGGCCGGGGTGGAGTCCAGGTAGCTGCAGGTCAGCCGCCCCTCGTGGGTCGAGACGACCCCGCGCACCCCGAACACCTCGGCCAGCAGCGGCTCGTCGACGACGTCGCCGGGCGGCCCGTCGGCGTGCACCCGCCCGTCGCGCAGCGCGACGATCCGGTCCGCGCACCGCGCGGCCTGGGCCAGGTCGTGCAGCACCGCGACGACGGTCAGCCCGCGCTGCACCTGCAGCTCCCGGACGAGGTCGAGCACCTCCAGCTGGTGACGCACGTCGAGGTAGGTGGTGGGCTCGTCGAGCAGCAGCACCGGGGCGTCCTGGGCCAGGGCGAGCGCGATCCGCACCCGTTGGCGCTCCCCGCCCGACAGCAGCTCGACCGGGGTGTCGGCCCACGCCCGGGTGCCGGTGGCCGCCAGCGCGTCGGAGACCGCGGCGTCGGCGCCGCCGCCGAGCATGCCCAGCGGCCCGCGGACCGCGTAGCGGCCCTGGGCGACGAGTGCCCGCACCGTGACCCCGCCCAGCGGCGGCAGTGCCTGCGGGAGCACCGCGACCCGCTTCGCAACCTCACGGCGCGGGGTCCCGGCCAGCGGCCGGTCGACCAGGTGCACGGAGCCCGCATCGGGCCGGTGCAGCCCGGCGAGCACCCGCAGCAGCGTCGTCTTGCCGCAGCCGTTGCGTCCCACCAGCGACAGCCACTGTCCGCGGTCCACCGCCAGGTCGACGACGTCGAGCACGGTGCGCCCGTCGAAGCGCACCGTCACCCCCTCGGCCCTGAGAGCGTGTTTGGAAATGGTGGGTGTGTCGGGATGGTCGACACGGCTGGGGTGCTCCATCGTGGTCGGCATGCAGGAACGACCGCGCCGGTACCCCTCGGACACCAGTGATGCCCAGTGGGTGGTGATCGAGCCGTTGTTACCGCCGCTCGCGCGGCGGGGGCGGCCTGTTGCTCATGCTCGTCGGGACGTGCTGGACGCGATCTTGTATGTCGTGCGGACCGGGTGTGCCTGGCGGGCGTTGCCGGTGGACTTCCCGCCCTGGCAGACCGTCTACTGGTACTTCAACCAGTGGGAACAGCAGAAGGTCACCGAGAAGATCCTCCCGGTCGTGCGGGGGCAGTTACGTATCGCCGAGGGCCGTGATCCGGAGCCGAGTGCGGGGATCATCGATTCCCAGTCGGTCAAGGGCGCCGACACCGTCGGCCAGGACTCCCGCGGCTACGACGCCGGGAAGAAGACAGGCGGACGGAAACGGTTCATCGTGACCGACACCCTCGGTCTGCTGCTGACCACGATGGTGTGCTCGGCCTCGGTACAGGACCGCGACGGCGCCAAGCCGATCCTGCTCAACCTCTACCTGCGCACCAGGGTGCGGTTCGTCTACGCCGACGCCGGCTTCGCCGGGCGACTGCTCGACTGGGCCGCCACGATCCTGCAGACAACGATCGAGATCATCCGCAAGCCACCCGAGCAGCGCGGATTCACCGTCCTCCCACGAAGGTGGGTGGTCGAACGGACCCTGGCCTGGCTCACCGCACACCGACGCCTGGCCCGAGACTACGAACGCCACCCCACCACATCCGAAGCCATGATCCGCTGGGCCGCGATCAACACCATCACCCGCCGCATCGCCCGTGGATACCCCGCCACCCGCCAGCAGAAACACACGACACCCTCAACCCACTAGAATTTCCAAACACGCTCTGAGCACCGTCACAGCGCACCTCCCACCGTCGTGCGGGACCGTCGGCGGACGATCCCGATGAGCACCACCGCGCCGGCGACCGCCGTCACCGCTCCCGCGGGGACCCCGATCGGCCGGTCACCGACCGGGGCGAGCGCGGTCAGCAGCTGGGCGACGACGTCGGCCGCGGCGACCGGCCCGGCCCCGGCCAGCGCCGCCGCGGGCACCAGCAGCCGCGGATCGGCCGCGCCCCGCGACCCGAGCACCGCGCGGGCCAGGTGCGGGGCGAGCAGTCCCACGAACGCGAGCGCCCCGACCGCCGCGACCGCCCCGCCGGTGGCGAGCACGGCCAGCAGCACCGCGGCCGAGCGCCACCCGGACACCGCGAGGCCGACGCCGCGGGCGTGGTCGTCGGCGACGCCGAGCACGGCGAGCACCGGGCCGAGCAGCACCGCGAGGACCACCGCGGTGAGCGCCACCGGCCACAGCGCGTCCCAGTGCTCCCAGCCGCGGCCGTTGAGCGAGCCGACCAGCCACCGCACCATCGACCCGGCCAGCTGCGGGCGGGCGGTGAGCAGCAGCAACGTCGTCCCGCCGAGCACCGCCGACACCAGTACCCCGACGACGGCGAGCCGCAGCGGGTCCGCGGTGCCCGGCCCGGCCGCCCGGCCGGCGAGCAGCCACAGCACACCGCCGCCGAGGGTCCCGCCGAGCAGCGCCACGACGAGCACACCCAGCGGAGTGCCGACCGGGCCGCCGAGCACCGTCCCCAGCACCGCACCGAGCACCGCGCCGGACCCCACCCCGGTCACCTCCGGCGAGGCGAGCGGGTTGCGCAGCACCGCCTGCAGGACCGTCCCGGCGACGCCGAGGCAGGCACCGGCCGCGAGCCCGACCAGCACCCGCGGCATCCGCAGGCCCACGACGAGGTCGGTGGCCAGCGGGTCCGCGGTCCCGGCGAGCGCCGCTAGTGCGGTGCCGGGACCGACCGCGGTGCCGACCAGCAGCCCCGCCAGGGCCGCGGCCGCGGCGGCCGTCCCGAGGAGTGCGAACCGGGACGCGACCGTCGCGACCCGGCCGACCGTCCCCCGCCCGGCCGGCCGGTTCACCGGGCCACCACCGCGCCGGGACGGGCCGTGCGGACGGCGCGCGGACGTCGCCACGCCAGCAGCAGCCCGCCCGCGACGACCGCGACCCCGGCGGTGAACCCGCCCACCGGCAGCTCGACCGGGTACAGCACGGTGCGGGCCAGCAGGTCCGCGACGACGACCACCGCCGCGCCCGCCCCGGCGCAGCCCACCGCCCGCGGCAGCGGTCGGGCCGCCGGGTGCAGTGCCCGCACCAGCTGCGGGGCGAGGAAGCCGACCCAGGCGACCGGCCCGGCCGGGCCGACGACGGCGGCGACGAGCAGGCAGGCCACCCCCAGCACCGCGGCCCGGGCCGCACCGGTGCGCAGTCCGAGTGCCGCGGCGGCGTCGTCGCCGAGCCGCAGCGGCCCCAGCAGCGGCAGCACCGCGACGGCCGCGACGAACGCGACCGCCAGCGCGGGCAGCACCGGGGTCACGGTGGCCCAGGTGGTGCCGGTGAGCGAGCCGAGCAGGTAGCGCACGAGCACGCCCTGCTCGGTGGACCCGGTCATCGCGACCGCGGCGAGCAGCAGCGCCTGCAGCGCCGCGCCCACCCCGGCGCCGATGAGCAGCACCGCGGCCGGGCCGACGGCGCCGCGGATCGCGAGCAGGGTGAGCCCGCCCCCGACGACGGCCCCGACGACCGCGGGCAGCAGCGGCGCGAAGGGCACCGCGACCCCGGTGACGAGCGTGATCGCCACCGCCGCGGCCGCCCCGGAGGAGACCCCGAGCAGCTCGGGGACGGCGAGCGGGTTGCGCAGGCCGTCCTGCAGGAGCAGCCCGGCCAGCCCGAGCGCCGCGCCGGTGAGCACGCCGAGCACGAGCCGCGGCACCCGCAGCTCGGTCACCACGACGTGCTCGCCCCCGCTCGCCGCCCCCAGCACGGCCGGAAGCCGGTGCGGTGCGACGGCCGGGGTGCCGGTCCCGAGGACCAGCGCGGCGAGCAGCACCGCCCCGAGCGCGGCGGCGAGCAGGACCAGTAGCCGTCTCACCGCCCGGGGACCACGGCCAGCGACTGTTCGACCATCGCACCGAGGCTGCGGGTGCCGCGCCCGCTGCCCCACAGCCGCGGGTCCATCTCGTGCACCTGGCCCGCCTGCACGGCCGGGACCTGCTGCCAGACCGGGTTGTCGGCGAGCTGGTCGGTGAGGGTGCGGTCTTCGGAGGAGAACAGCAGCGAGAAGGCGAACACGACGTCCGGGGCCTGGGCGAGGATCTCCTCGACGCTGTAGGTGCTGGCGGTCTCGACGTCGGCGCCACGCGGGACGAACGGGTAGTCGTAGAGCGTCGCGAGCAGGTTCCCGTTGACGGTGTCGGTGGTGTCGACGCCGATCGTGTCGGCGCTGCCATACATCAGCAGCACCTTCCGGTCGGCCTTGCCGGTGGCGCGGGCCTGCTCGACGCCGTCGGCCAGGGTGGTGCGGAAGCGCTGCTCCCCGGCGGTGGCCTCGGCGGTGCGGCCGGTCAGCGACCCCAGGTTCCGCAGGTAGCCGACCGACTCCTCCCAGGTGGTGGGCTGCACCAGCCAGAGCGGGGCGAACCGCTCGATCGCCGCGCGCAGCGGCTCGTGCACACCGCCGAGCCCGATCACGAGGTCGGGACGCAGCGCGGCGATGGACTCGACGTCCTCGCTGCCGAAGCTACCCTTCACCGTCGGGACCTGCGCGGCGCGGTCACCGAGCAGCACGGGGTTCTTCAGAAGGGCCGGGGTGGAGGTGCCGGCCGGGGTGAGGCCCAGCTCGACGACCATGTCGTCGCACAGGCCGGTCAGGCAGACGATGCGCTTCGGCGGGGCCGGCACCGTGACGGTGGTGCCACGCGGGTCGGTCACCGACAGCGCGGGCTCCAGCGGAGCGACGTCGCGGCTGACGGCGGGCCGGTCGGCGGGAGCCTGCGGGGCGGGTGCGGCCCCACCGCAGCCGGCGAGCAGCAGCGCGACCACCGCGACCGGCAGCACCGCGGCGACGCGGGAGACCCGGGCCGCGGTGGACCGGGCGGATCGGCGCGAGGCGGCGGCTCGGGCCGCGGCGGGCCGGTCGCCCGCACCGGCGGGCACGGGACGGGGGTCCGGGCGGCGGCTCATCGCGCACCGGCCAGGTCGCGTCCGGCCCGCAGGTCGCGCAGCGCGGCGGCGTCGCGGAGCAGGGAGGCGGCGGTGTCGCCGGGGACGAACTCCAGCAGCACCTCGGTGTCGGTGCAGTCCTCGCGGGACTGCGCGGAGAGCTCGGCGAGCACCGGGGCCCACAGGTCGGCGCGGTCGGCGAGCGGCAGCCGCTCGGTGTAGCCGTCGGCCCCCCAGGAGAACGCGTGCACGGTCCGCGGGCGCAGCGCGCGGACCTCGGCCAGGCAGGTGTCGGTGTCGGGCAGCTCGCGCGGCTGCCAGTGGGTCACCAGGGCGGGGTGGTCGACCTCGGCACGCAGCGCCAGCGCGGTGTCGAGCCCGTCGGTGAGGGACTCGACGTGGTGCTCCACCAGCAGCCCCATCCCCTGCTCGGCGACGGCGTCGGCGCAGCGCCGCAGCGCGTCCACCGTGGCGGCGCGCTCGGCGGGCGACACGTCGGCCGAGGCCGCGGTCCCGGCCCAGACCCGTACCCGCGGGGCGCCGAGCTCGGCCGCCGTCGCGACGACGTCGGCGAACGCGTCGGGATCCGACGCCCCGGCCTTGTGGTAGCTGCCGTAGGTCCCGATCCGCAGCCCGGCGCCCGCGCACGCACCGCGGGCCGCCGACGCCGCGGCCCGGTCACCGGGACGGACGTGCCGGTCCCCGGCCCACTCCACGACCTCGGACCCGGCGTCGACCGCCAGGCGCACGACGTCCGGTACGGATCTCTCACGGAAGGTGACCGACGCCAACCCCAGAAGCAGCATGGTCGGTAACCGTAGTCATTGTCGTTTGCGCGATCCAGCGACGTACGTCACCCGGTGTCCGATTCCTCCTAGAGCAGGTCCAGCCCGGCCGCCACCACCGTGTCCGCGTCGAGCCCGTGGTGGGCGTAGACCGAGGCGAGGTCGCCGGACTGCCCGAAGCGGTGCACGCCCAGGTGCGTCGCCGGGACCCGGTTGACCCCGGCGAGGAACGCGAGGGTGTGCGGGTGCCCGTCGAGCAGGGTGACCAGCGGCGCGGCCCGGCGCGCGGGGAACGCCGACTCCAGGATCCACGGCTCGGCCTGCGGACGGGCGGGGCGTCCGGCGCGGGCCTGCAGGGCGTCGAACAGCAGCCCCGGGCTGGTCACCACGACGACGTCGACATCGTGGCCGAGCTCGGCGAGCCGGTCCGCCGCGGCGAGTGCCTCGGTCGTCGGCGCCCCGGCGACCGCGATGGTCAGCGCGGGCGTGCCCGCGGCGCGACGCAGCGGGTAGGCCCCGGCGACCACCTGGCGCCGGCGCCGCTCGCGCGCGGCCGGATCGGCCGGGACCGCCGCGAGGGTCTGGTCCACCGGCCTCGTCGACAGGCGCAGGTAGGCGCTGGTGCCGTCCGGGCGGCCGAGCCGGGCGAGCGAGGCGAGCAGCGTCCACTCGGTGTCGATGGCGAACGCCGGCTCGTAGGTGACGCAGCCGGGCTGCTCCAGCCCGACCGACGGCGTCGTCACCGACTGGTGGGCACCGCCCTCGGGGGCCAGCGACACCCCGGAGGGCGTGCCGACGAGGATCGACTGGCCGCCCGCGTAGATGCCGAACGACCACGGCTCCAGCGCGCGCTCGACGAACGGGTCGTAGAGCACCCCGATCGGCAGCACCGGACGGCCCCAGCGCGACCAGGTCGCCCCCAGCTCCCCCAGCGCCCCGACCAGGTTCCCCTCGGCGATGCCCAGCTCCAGGTGCTGGCCGGTGGGCCGCTCGCGCCAGTGCAGGATCGTCTCGGGGTCGTCGTCGAACCAGTCCTTGCGCTCCGCGGTGGACCAGACGCCGACCTTGTTCACCCAGCCGCCCAGGTTCGTCGACGACGACACGTCCGGGCAGAGCGTGACCACCCGGCCGGCCGCCTCGGGGGCCTCGCGGGTGAGGTCGAGCAGGGCCCGGCCGAGCGCGGCCTGGGTGGTGGCGCGCCCGGTCGGGGTGCGCCCGATGTCGGTCGGCAGCGGCGGGACCGGCTGGTCGTCGACCGGGTCGCGGTGCAGCCGCTGCGCCGCGCCGGCCACCACCTCGCCCGCCGGGGACTCCGGGTCGAAGCGCCGCCAGGGGTCGTCGGGGTCGGCGCCGACGGCGTCGGCCAGCTCGCGGACCTGGTCGGCGCTCAGGATCGAGCCGTGGTTCTGCGGGTGGCCCGCGGTCGCGAGGCCGTGGCCCTTGACGGTGTAGGCGAGGATCACCGTGGGCCGGGTGTCGTCGATCGCGGAGAACGCGTCGCGCAGCGCGGCGGTGTCGTGCCCGCCGAGGTTGCGCACCGCGGCGAGCAGGGTGTCGTCGTCGAGGCCGGCGACGAGCTCCTCCAGGTCGGCGTGCCCGTCGGGGAGCCGGGTGCGGACCTCGTCGGCGTCGCAGCGCAGCAGCCGCTGGTACTCCGCGTTCTGCATGGTGTCGATCCGGGCGCGCAGCGCGTCGCCGCCGGGGCGGTCGAACAGCTCGTGCAGCAGCCTGCCGTACTTGACGGTGAGGACCTGCCAGCCGGCCGCGGAGAACATGCCCTCGATCCGCGGCGCGCCGATCGCGGGGACGACCCGGTCCAGGGACTGCCGGTTCAGGTCGACGATCCACACGACCTCGCCCAGCTCACCGACCATCGGGTCGAGGATGGCCTCCCAGACGGCGCCCTCGTCGAGCTCGGCGTCGCCGACCAGGGAGTACTGCCTGCCCTGTCCGGCGCCCCCGAAGTGGGTGTCGACGTAGCGGCGGGCCAGCGCACCCCAGATCGGGGCGGTCGCGCCGATCCCCACCGAGCCGGTCGAGTAGTCGACCGGGTCGGGGTCCTTGGACCGCGACGGGTAGGACTGCAGCCCGCCGAAGGCGCGCAACGTGCCCAGGTAGCGCTCGTCGAGCTCGCCGAGCAGGTAGTTGATCGCGTGCAGCACCGGCGAGGCGTGCGGCTTGACCGAGACCCGGTCCCCGGCCCGCAGGTGCTCGAACCACAGCGAGGTCATGATCGTGGTCATCGACGCCGACGACGCCTGGTGCCCACCCACCTTCAGCCCGCTGGGGTCACCGCGCCGGTTGGCCGCGTCGACGATCGCGGTGGACAGCCACAGCACCCGCTTCTCGATCTCGACGAGCGTGTCCGTCGTCACCGTCTGCGTGCCCATCGCCCACCACTCCAGCCTCGTCGCTCATGCAGCCTGCCCAGCCAGCCCACCACCACACCGACGAGTGCACAACCACAGCCCACACGACTGAGCAGAGTGCACGCGACGGGCCGGGCGGGACGCGCGCCGGGGCGGCATAATGCGCACCCGCGGACACGAGGAGGGGCACCACGTGACGGGAACGACCGGCGATGGGCGGGCCGCGCTCGACGGCCACGACGCCCGGCTGCTGCTGGCCCTGGCGCAGGACCCGCGCGCGACGGTGCTCGCCCTCGCCGAACGGGTCGGCCTGTCCCGCAACACCGTGCAGGCCCGGCTGGCCAAGCTGGACCGGCTCGGCGCGCTGGACACCTTCGAGCGCCGGGTCGACCCGGCGGCGCTCGGCTACCCGCTGACCGCGTTCGTGAGGGTGCGGGTGGTGCAGCGCGAGCTCGCCGCCGTCGCCGACGCACTGGACCGGGTACCGGAGGTGCTGGAGGTGCACGGCGTCTCCGGCCCCGAGGACCTGCTGGTGCACCTGGTCGCCCGCGACGCCGACGACCTCTACCGGATCGCCGGGCACCTGCTCGCGATCGACGGGGTGGAGCGCACGTCCACATCGCTGGTCATGCGCTCGCTGGTCGGGTTCCGCACCGCCCCGCTGCTGCGCCGCCTGACCGACGGCGGCGCAGGCGCACCCGTCGTTCACCCGGCACCGCTAGCGTCACGCCGATGAGCGCCCCCGCCGCCCCCGGCTTCGACCCGGACTTCCTCGGCGTCGCGACGCCGATGCCGACGCTGCCCGGGACCGACACCGTGCTGCTCCCCTACACCCACTTCACGACGCTGCACCGGCCCGACCGGCGCCTGGCCGCGGCCACCGCCGTCGCGATCGACGGGGCGACCCTGCGGCAGCTCGAACGTTCCGACGACTGGCGCCTCGACGACCGGCTGCCCGCCGGGCAGCAGGCCGGCGCCGAGCTCTACGCCGACAACGACCTCGACCGCGGCCACCTGGTCCGCCGCCAGGACCCGGTGTGGGGCGGGGCCGCCGAGGCTGCGACGGCGGAGTCCGACACGTTCCACTACACCAACGCCGCCCCGCAGGCCGCCGCGTTCAACCAGGACAAGGAGACCTGGGGCGGGCTGGAGGACTACCTGCTCGACAACGCGGGCGACAACGACCGGCGGCTCGTGGTGTTCACCGGCCCGGTGCTGGCCGACGACGACCCGGAGTACCGCGGCGTACGCATCCCGCGGCTGTTCTGGAAGATCGGCGCCTTCGTCACCGGCGGCGCGCTCGGCACCACCGCCTACCTGCTGGACCAGACCCCCCAGCTCGGCGACCTCGCCGAGCCGCCGGCCGGGGACCCGCCACCGCTGGGCCCGTACCGCACCTTCCAGGTGCCGGTGGCCCGGATCGGCGAGCTGACCGGGCTCGACCTGGGCCCGCTGACCGCCGCGGACCGGATGCCGGTACCCGAGCCGGTGCCCGCCGCGCTGTCCGAGCGGGCGGTCCGGCTGCGGTCGTTCGCCGACATCCGGGGGATCTAGTCTCGCCCCCGTGACCGAGCTGCTCCCCAGCACCCAGCGCACCCTGCTCGCCCGCGTCGCCCGCGCCCAGCGCGACGGCCGCGTCCCCTCGCTCGTCGCCGGCGTGGTCCGCGACGGCGCCCTGGCCTGGCACGCCGGCCGCGGGGACCTGCCCGACGGCGCCGGCCCGGACGACGTCCAGTACCGGATCGGCTCCATCTCCAAGACCGTCTGCGCGGTCACCGTCCTGCGGCTGCGCGACGAGGGACTGCTCGACCTCGACGACCCGCTGGACCGGCACCTCCCCGGCACCCCGCTCGGCGACCGCACCCTGGGCCAGCTGCTGTCCCACCTCGCGGGGGCCGGCTCCGAGAGCCCCGGCCAGTGGTGGGAGCGCACCCCCGGCGGCACGCTGGAGGAGCTGGGCCTCGGCGACGCCGACCGGGTGCTGCCCGCCGCGCGCCGCTTCCACTACTCCAACCTCGGGTTCGGGCTGCTCGGCGAGGTCGTCGCCCGCCTCCGCGGCCGCGCCTGGACCGACGTCGCCCGCGACGAGGTGCTGCTCCCGCTGGGCATGACCCGCACCTCCACCCGTCCGCAGCAGCCCGCCGCGGCGGGACGGGCGGTGCACCCGTGGGCCGACCTCGTGCTGGCCGAGCCCGAGCACGACGCCGGGGTGATGGCCGCCGCCGGGCAGCTGTGGTGCACCGCGGCGGACCTGGCCCGGCTCGGCGCGCTGCTGCTCGGCGACACCGGCGGGGTGCTCTCCCCGGCCACGGTCGAGGAGATGACCCTGCCCGCGGGCGTCGACCCGACCTCGCCGGTCTGGGCCGGCTACGGCCTGGGCGTGCAGGTCCTGCGGTTCGAGCGGCCCGAGGGCGGCGGCACCACGACGCTGGTCGGGCACGGCGGCTCCATGCCCGGCTTCCTCGCCGGGCTCTGGGTGGACCGCGAGGAGGGCGCCGGCGCGCTGGCGATGGGCAACACCACCTCCGGGATGGACAGCGGGCTGGCCGCCGGGCTGCTGAACGACCTGCGCGTCGCCGAGCCCCGCATCGTCGCGCCGTGGACCCCGCAGCCCTGCCCGGTCGACCCCGAGCTGCTCGGACCGTGGTTCTGGGGCCCCTCCCCCTACGCGCTGCGCTCGGTCGGCGGCGGGCTGCTGCATCTCGGCGGTCTCGGGCGCCCCGGACGCGCGTCGCGGTTCCGGCCCGGCCCGGACAGCACCTGGGTCGGCCTGGACGGCTACTTCGCCGGGGAGACCCTGCGGATCGCCCGCGACCACCTGTGGCTGGCCACGTTCGTCTTCACCCGCACCCCCTACGACCCGGCCGCACCGGTCCCCGGCGGCGTCTCCGACGAGGGCTGGACCACCGCCTGACATCACGGTTCGGCTTGCACAGCGACACGGGACGGTCCAGTACCTACACTTTCGGCACACAAACGACTTGTGCACCATTTCTGCACGAACGAGAGCGGAGGGGGGATACGCCCGGCATGCGGGCGTGACCACGTATGACACAGGCCCAATCACCACCGGACGGCCGTCCGGACACGACCGGGGACGACCGGCCCCGCACCGACTGGATCGTGTTCGGCGTCGGCGCCGCGCTCGCGCTGCTGTTCGTGCTGTGGGGGCTGCTCAGCGCCGACACCCTCGGCGCCACCGCCGAGGCGATGCTCGGCGGGCTGATGCGCGGCGGCGGCTGGGGCTTCATCCTCGCCGCGACCGCCTTCGTCGCCTTCGCGCTGTTCCTGGCCTTCAGCCGGTTCGGGCGCATCAAGCTCGGTGCCGACGACGAGGAGCCCGAGTTCCGCACGGTCTCCTGGATCGCGATGATGTTCTCCGCCGGTATGGGCATCGGGCTGATGTTCTTCGGCGTGAACGAGCCGCTGACCTTCTTCCAGTCGCCGCCGCCCGGCGCGGCCGAGCCCGGCACCATCGACGCGCTGCAGACCTCGATGGCGACCTCGCTGTTCCACTGGACGCTGCACCCGTGGGCGATCTACGCCGTCGTCGGCCTCGCCATCGCCTACTCCACGTTCCGCAAGGGCCGCCGCCAGCTCATCAGCCAGGCCTTCATCCCGCTGATCGGGCGCAAGGCCGCCGAGGGCTCCATCGGCCGGGGCATCGACATCCTCGCGATCTTCGCGACGCTGTTCGGCTCCGCGGCCTCGCTGGGGCTGGGCGCGTTCCAGATCGGCGGCGGCATGCAGACCGTCGGCTGGGTCGACGGCCAGGTGAGCCCCTGGGTGCTCGCCGCGATCATCATCGTGCTGACCGCCGCGTTCATCCTCTCCGCCGTCTCCGGTGTCGAGAAGGGCATCCAGTGGCTGTCCAACACCAACATGGTGCTGGCGGCGGTGCTGGCGTTCTTCGTGTTCGTCGTCGGCCCGACGGTGATCATCCTCGACCTGATCCCGACGTCGATCGGCGCGTACTTCTCCCAGTTCTTCGAGATGGTCGGGCGCACCGAGGCCGTCGGCGGCGAGCCGATGCTCGAGTGGCTCTCCGGCTGGACGATCTTCTACTGGGCGTGGTGGATCTCCTGGACGCCGTTCGTCGGCATGTTCCTGGCGCGGATCTCGCGCGGGCGCACCATCCGTGAGTTCGTCGGCGGCGTCATCCTCGCGCCGAGCCTGGTCTCGCTGGTCTGGTTCTGCATCTTCGGCGGCACCGCCATCACCCAGGCCCAGCAGGGCACGCAGTTCTCCGACGACTCCAACGTCCAGCTGTTCCAGATGCTGGCCGCCTACCCGTGGGCGACCTTCACCGGCCTGCTGGTCATGCTCCTGGTCGCGATCTTCTTCGTGTCCGGCGCGGACGCCGCGTCGATCGTCATGGGCACGCTGTCCCAGCGCGGCACCATCGAGCCCAGCAAGTGGGTCGTGGTCTTCTGGGGCTCGGTCATGGGTGCGGTCGCCGTGCTGATGCTCGTCACCGGCGGGGAGAACGCCCTGGACGGCATCCAGAACCTGACCATCCTGGTCGCGGCGCCGTTCGTCGTGATCATGGTGCTGCTGTGCTTCGCGCTGTTCAAGGACCTGCGTCGCGACAAGGTCGTGCTGCGGGACGAGAAGGGCGCGCAGGTGCTGGAGCAGGCGGTCGACTGGGCCACCGACAACCACGGCGAGAACTTCTACGTCAAGGTCGGCGCGTTCGACCCGGACGACGAGAACGCGCCCGCCGACGGCAACGGCAGCTCCGGCAACGGCCACGGTTCCGTCGCGGCCGGCGGGGCCGACGGACCGGACGGGCGGACCGGCGACGAGTCGACGCGGGCGACCGCCGAACGGCGCGACAGCCCGGTCGGCGGCGACTGACCACCTCTCGTCGCACACGACGGCGGCCGGACACCCTCCCGGGGTGTCCGGCCGTCGTCGTCCGTGGCAGGGTCGAGGGCTCACGGTCGCGGGGACGGCCGGACGATCGGACGGCCCGTGACCGACCGCCCACCGACGGTGAGCGGTCGGGAGTGACCCGGGCCGCCCGCGCTCGTTGGACCTCCTGCGACCACCCGGTGCACGTCCCCCGCGCGCACCGACGATCATCGGAAAGTGCTGCGCCGCAGCCGGAGCGGATGGGAGGGACCTGACACAGTGGGCCGGATGCGTCTCGTCTTCACCCCGGGGGACGACCAGGGGTACGCCGAGGCCCGCAGCCGCCTGCTGGAGCAGTTCTCCCTCTGGGCCCGCCGCCGTCGCGTCGAGGTCGACACCGCGCTCGTCGCCGCCGTGCTGGACTACAAGTACGCGCGCGACCGCAGGCTGGGCCGCTGGACGCGCTCGCACATCGCCGACGCGCTGGGCATGTGGTTCCCGCGCAAGGTGACCGTGCTCGAGCCCGACGACGTCGCCCCCGCCTTCCACGCACTCGTCGACTTCGTCGACGAGCACGACTGGTTCGACCCGCAGTCGCACCCGGCGGACGCGCTGCACCGTCAGGTCCTCGACTCCACCCCCGCCCTGCACGACGGCCTCGCCGACGAGCGCAACTACGACCTCGGCAAGTTCTGGGGCGTGCAGCTGCACCGCCACGGCGTCGACCCGGCCGACCCGGCCGCCGTGCAGCGGTTCCTCGACCGCGCCGGTGCCGGGCAGACCGACGTCGACCGGCACGCGCTCGCCGAGATCATGCGGCGCGAGGCGCAGCGGCCCACCCGCACCGAGTGGAACCCGGAGCTGCCGCCGGTGCCGATGCCCGGCGCCGCGGCGCTCGTCGACGCCGCGGAGCGCTCCGAGGCCCTCGAGCTGCTCCGCAAGCTGACCCTGTGGGTGCGGGCCGGGCGCCGGCTCACCTCCGACGGCCGCCTCGACCGCACCGACGCGCTCGACCTCGCCGCGCACCTGCAGCTCGACCACATCTACCGCGAGACCGCCCGCACCAGCGACGACCTGCCCGAGGTGTCGCTGCTGCTGCGCTGGGCCCGCTCGGCGCGCCTGGTCCGTGTGGTGCGCGGGCGGCTGCTGCCGGTCAAGAGCGCGGGACCGCTGCTGAACCGGCCGATCGAGCTGTGGCGCCGCGTGTTCGAGTCGGTCGGGCGCCTCGGCGACAGCCTGGGTGGGACCGACGTGTTCGGGGCGCCGTCGCTGTTCGGGATGTCGATGTCACAGGCGTTCCCGATGCTGTGGGTCGGGCTCTACGCCACCGGCGGCGGGCAGGTCCCGCTCGAGCACTTCCACCGCCAGGTCCGCGACGCCGTCAACGACGAGGCCGGCTGCGTGGTCGACGACCTCGCCGGCGACGTCGAGCAGCGGCTGTGGCGCCGCGACGTCACCGCCCTGCTGGACGCCTGCGAGCTGCTCGGCGCGATCGAGCTGACCGAGACCCTCGACGCCGACGAGCTCGACGAGCTGTCCCGGGTCGCGCACCGCGACGACCCGGACCCCACGGTCGTCGCGCTGACCCCGATGGGGCTGTGGGCGGTGCACGAGTACCTGACCGAGCAGGGCATGCACCTGCCCGCGCCGGGCGAGCTGGCCGACGAGGACGTCGAGTACGTGTGCGTGCGGATGAGCGGGGTGCGGGCCGACGTCGCCGAGGCCGAGCTCGCCGCGTGGGCGCTGGCCCGCCACCCCGGCGACGCCGTGCGCGAGCTGGACCGCTTCCTGCGCCGCTGCGAGGTCCCGGTGCACCGGGCCCTGGCGCTGCACGCGCTGACCGCGACCGGCCCGGCCGGGCGGGCGGTGGCCGCCCGCCACCGGTTGCACGTCGCCGAGCCCGTGGTGGTGCCGGCGCCGCACCGCCACGTCGGCCCCACCCCGGCGCCGCGCGCCGCGGCGGCGGCCGCCGAGACCACGGCGCCACTGCCGCGCACCGCGGTCCGGCACAACCTCGAGCCGGCCGGCTGACCCGGCTCAGGTCAGCAGCACGACCTTGCCGGTGACGGTGCGGTCGTCGATGCGGGACAGGGCGGTCGCGGCGTCGTCGAGGCCGAAGCTCTCGCTGATCAGCGGGTCGAGCGCGCCCGAGCGCAGGTGCGGGAGCAGCGCGTCCCACTCGGAGCGGATGAAGTCCGGGCGGCCCAGCGCGTAGGCACCCCAGCCGACCCCGCGGACGTCGACGTTGTTCAGCAGCAGCCGGTTCACCTTCACCGTCGGGATGTCACCCGCGGTGAACCCGACGACCATGAGCCGGCCGAGCGGGCCGAGGCAGCGCACCGAGTCGGTGAAGCGGTCACCGCCGACCGGGTCGACGACCATGTCGACGCCCGCACCGCCGGTGAGCTCCTTGACCGCGTCCTTGAACCCGTCGACGCCGACGGTGTGCGTCGCGCCCGCGCGCCGCGCGACCTCGGCCTTGGCCTCGGTGGAGGTGACGCCGATGACGGTGGCCCCCATCGCGGCGGCCAGCTGGATCACCGCGGTCCCGACGCCCCCGGCCGCGCCCTGGACGAGCACCGTCTCCCCCGCCCGCAGGCCACCACGGGTGTCGAGGGTGAAGTGCGCGGTCAGGTAGTTCATCGGCAGGCAGGCGCCCGCGGCGAACTCCACCTCGTCGGGCAGCGGGAAGACGTGCTGCTCGGGTGCGGAGACGGTCTCGGCGAACACCCCGGACATGGTGAACGCGACGACCCGGTCACCGGCGGCGAACCGGCTGTCCGGGCCCGCCTCGCGCACCGTGCCGGCGCACTCGGAGCCCAGGGTGAACGGCGGGTCCGGCTTGTACTGGTACATCCCCTTGGTCAGCAGGACGTCCGGGAAGTTCACCCCGGCCGCGGCGACGTCGATCAGGACCTCGCCGTCACCGCGGACCGGTGGCTCGACCTCCGCGACGCGGACCGCGGACGGCCCGTCCAGCTCGCTGACCTGCACTGCACGCACGTGTGCTCTCCCTCGTGGTCCGACGGCGGTGTCCGCCGGTCATCGAACCACGGGCGCGGATGGTCCACACGGGCCGCGGGGCGCGGCTACACGGGCTGGGCGTCGCCGTAGCGCGGGGTGCGCGGCTCGGTGAGTGCGTCGCACAGCTCGGAGAGCCGGTTGTCGATGCGGTCCTGCACCCGCTCGAGCGCGTCGAGCTCCAGCATGAGGTCCAGGGCGTCGCCGGTGGTGCCCCCGGAGAGGACGCGCTCCAGCTCGGCGCGGCGCTCGGCGGCGCGACGACGGCAGGCGTCGGCGGTGGCCTTGTGGGCGCGCAGCCGGGCACGGGCGGGGTCGGCGAGATCGCGGCCGCCGTTGACGGTGGCGACGCGCTCCTCCAGCAGGTGCGGGTTCACGGGGCCCTCCGATGCGTGGTGGTGGGAACGTCGGCTCGGCGGTGGCGTGACCGCCGCCACATCCCACGCTAGACGATCAGCGTGTGCCGCGCATCACATCGGTGTGACATCCGTGGGGAACCGGCCCCGGACGCGCGACGACCCCCGGTGCCGCGGGCACCGGGGGTCGTCGGGTGTCGGGTCGGGTCGGGTCGGGTCAGTCGCCGCGGCGCGGCTGCGGGATGAGCTCCGCCGGGCCGCGACGGCGCTGGGCGACGGCGTCGGTGGTCAGGTGGTAGTGCCCGCGGCGCGACCGCCGGCACAGGTAGGCCCGCTGCGGGCGTCCGCCGAGGGCCTCCAGCTCACGGGCGGCGCACTCGGCCGCGTCCCGGTCCGGGTAGATGACCTTGCCGTCGCTGCCGGTCGCGGAGGCGCCGAACCGCTCGCGGTCCTCGATCTCGCGCCGCCCGGGGAGGCAGACCTCCGGCCGGCCGGACCGCATCAGCCGCGCGTAGCGGGCCAGCACGCGGCCCCGCTCGCCGTCGACCACACCTCGTCCGGACGGCAGGTTCTCCACCGACCGCCGTGCCGCGGGGATCATCCCCGGGTGCACCGCCGGAACCCTGTCGAACTGCCCGTCCATGTCGCCTCCACGTCGCCGTCACTTGTGGATCGCTCGACTCATCCTGCCTCGTTACCGCCTGCGGCGGACTCGCTCGATCGTGTCATCTGTCACGCAGACACCGGCACATCCGCTCACTCAGTGTGACATCGCCTGCTGATCGGCGTGCCGGCGACGCCGTTCACCGCCGCGTCGGTCGTGTCATCACACCTGTGGGTACGGCCGTGTGCACCAGCCTGTGCGCCCGTCCGGACCGTCCTATCCTGGTTCCCCGGGAACGCGCGTGCCCCGGGTCGGGGGACGAAGATGGCGATCCAGCCCGAGACGGGTGTCGGGAACGGGGCGTCCGGCGGCCCGCGGTGGGACGAGGTGTTCACCCCGTCCGACCTGGCCGAGGGCGTGTTCGACGTGCGCTGGGACCTGCGTCCGCGGCTGCGCCGCTGGCTGGCCGACCAGGGGCTGGCCACCGCGTCGGGGCGCGAGACGCACCGTCCCGCGATCGACGCCTGGGCCCTGCTCGACGGCGGCGTGATCGCCGTGTCCGCGGTGAGCCTGCCCGGCATCCCGCCCGGCGCGGTGCCGCTGCCCGGACAGGAGCCCGCCGCCGGCACCACTCCCCCACGGAACTCCGCGCTGCTGCCCCCGGGCATGCGGCTGATCGGGCACCGCACGCTGCGCTTGGTCGTCGCCCGCCTCGGGCTGCCCGGTGGCGACGAGCCGCTGCCCGGGGAGCACCGCGACGTGCCCGGCCTGGTCGAGGACCTGTTCGACGCCCGGCGCCGCGACGCCGAGAGCGCCGAGCAGGCCGAGCTGCTCGCCACCTGCACCGACCGGACGTCGCTGCGCTGGGTGGTCACCGCACTGCGGCCGTGAGACCACCGGCCGTCGGCCGCCCCGCCGTCGGACGGGCGGGTCAGCGGCGCCCCGAGCCACTGCGCAGGACCCCGGTCTGGCGCAGCAGCCCCATCAGGTCGTAGCTGGCGTGCAGTCGGTCGGCGCGGCCGTCCCGGAAGTCGAAGACCTCCAGGCCCACGAAGTCGAACGGGAGGCCGGTCCCGGGGATCCCGGGCGGTGTGAGTGTGCCGGTGAAGTGCCCGGTCCCGCGCCAGGTGAAGGCGGCGCGCGGGACGTCGGGCGCGAGCAGCGGCGGCCCGGTGCGTTCCCAGGTCAGGTCCGGGTAGGCGGTGAGCACGTAACGCATGTAGTCGGCGGCGGCGTCAGGTCCCCGTACGTCCCAGCCGGAGTTGCGCGTCGTCGGCGTCTCGAGCCGGAAGTCGTCGGTCACCAGCGGGCGGACCCGCTCCGGATCGTGGCTGTTCCACGCGTCGATCCAGCTCCCGTACCAGCCCAACGCCTCGGTCGGGTCCAGCGGTGCGGCGTCCCGGGCGGCCGGGGGCGAGGGGATCGTCATGGCTCCTCCAGAAACTAATGGTCGTTAGTTTTTAAGCTAGCATAGAATACTGGGGCAGCACTCCGGCAGCGCCGCGTTCCGGGGCGCTCCGACGTCGTCGTGGCGGTGGGAGATGAGAATGGCGACCGTGCCCGCCGCGCCCGACCGTCCGTCCAAGGGGGACCGGACCCGACGCCGGTTGCTCGACGCGGCCGCCTCCCTGCTGGCCCGCGACGGGCGGGTCGGGGTCAGCCTCAGCGGGATCGCCGAGGCCGCGGGACTGCGGACAGGGAGCGTCTACTTCCACTTCGGCTCGAAGGACGAGCTGATCGCGACGGTGCTCGAGGAGGGCCTGCGCGAGTCGCTGCGCCACCTCGACGACGCCCTGGCCCCGCTCGTGGCCGCCGATGCCGGGGCCCGCCTGTGGGCCGCCGTCCGTGCGCACCTCGACGCCCTGGTGGAGCTGAGCGACTACGCCGCGGTCGTGCTCACCATGCCCGAGCCGGGCCGGGACGCGTCGCTCGCGACCTACCGCGTGCTCCTGCAGCGCTACCGGAGCCGGTGGACCGAGCTGGTCGACGACGCGCAACGCGCGGGGGCGATTGCCGCCGGGCCCGCTCCCCAACTCGTCCGCGATCTGCTGTTCGGGGCGATGAACGCGGTCGCCGACCCCCACGGGCGGCCCGGCCGGACCCCGGCCGACTGCGCCGCCGCCGTGCGGGACCTGCTGGCAGGCCCTCTCGGTGCACCGCCGGGAGGATGACCGCGCCGTCGGACCGTTCCCGACCCCGCCACGGACCGACACCGCCGGCCGGGCGGGCCGTGGCACCCTCCTGTCGTGACGACCTGGACCAGCGACGAGTGCGCCGCCCACTGGGGCGTGCAGGTGGGCACCTGGAACTCCTACGTCTCCCGCGGCCAGGCACCGCCCCCGCTGCCCGACCCCGGCCCGGACGGCCGGAAGGTCTGGGACGCCGACGCCGTGCGCGCGTTCTCCCGGCCCGGGGTGGGCCGACGCCGGGAGTCCGCCGAGTCCGCGGCCGTGCTCGAACAGCTGCGGGCCGCCGCGGACGCCCCGCGCGAGCGTCGCCGTGAGCTGCTGCGGGCCGGGCGCGAGGCCGGCTGCGAGGTCAGCGCGATGGCGGCGGCGCTCGGTGTGTCCCGGCACACCGCCTACGCCTGGTTGAAGGACTGACCTCCGGCGGCGAGACTGCGCTGGCGTGCGCACCGCAACGGAGGGGGACGGCGTGCTGGTCTCGACGGCCGTACGGACGGCGACGAAGCGGCTCATCCCGCTGCTCGCCCTGGCCTATCTGCTGAACTACATCGACCGGGTCAACGTCGGGTTCGCGTCGCTGACGATGAACGCCGACCTGGGCCTGTCCGCGGCCGCCTACGGTCTGGGCGCCGGCCTGTTCTTCGTCGGGTACTTCTTCTTCGAGGTCCCGTCCAACGTGATCCTGCACCGGGTCGGGGCGCGGATCTGGATCGCCCGGATCATGGTGACCTGGGGCGTCGTCGCGTCGTCGACGGCGTTCGTCCAGGGCGAGATCGGCTTCTACGTCGTGCGGGTGCTGCTCGGCATCGCCGAGGCCGGCTTCTTCCCGGGCATCATCCTGTACCTGACCTACTGGTTCCCGAGGGTCGAGCGGGCGCGGATCGTCGCCCTGTTCTTCCTGGCCGTGCCGCTGTCCTCGGTCGTCGGTGGGCCGCTGTCGACGTGGCTGATCTCGATCGGCGACGGCGCCCTGGGCTTCGACGCCGGCTGGCGTTTCATGTTCTTCGTCGAGGGCATCCCGGCGGTGCTGCTGGGCATCGCGGTGCTGTGGCTGCTGCCGGACCGTCCGACCCGGGCCCGGTGGCTGCCCACCGACCAGGCGGTCGCGCTGGAGGAGCGGATCGCCGCCGAGGACGCGGCGGCGGCCGGGCAGGACCGCGGGGTCGCCGCCGCCCTGCGGGACGGCCGGGTGGTGGCCCTGTCGGTCGTCTACTTCGGGATCGTGTTCGGGCTCTACGTCCTGGCGTTCTTCCTCCCCCAGATCGTCGCCGGGTTCGAGCAGCAGTTCGGCGCCGACTACTCGCTGGTCGAGGTCGGCCTGATCACCGCGGTGCCGTACGCGATCGCGTCGGTGACGATGCTGCTGTGGGCCCGGCGCTCCGACCGCAGCGGGGAGCGGCCGCTGCACGTGGCCGTCCCCGCCGTCGTGGGGGCGGTGGCGATCGCGGGCGCCCTGTACATGGACTCGCCGTTGCTGGTCATGGCCTGCGTGACCGTCTGCGCGATCGGGGTCTTCGCCGCGATCCCGCCGTTCTGGTCGCTGCCGAACGCCTTCCTCACCGGCGCCGGCGCCGCAGCCGGGATCGGGTTGATCAACTCCTTCGGCAACCTGTCCGGGTTCGTCGGTCCGTTCGTCGCGGGATGGCTCAAGGACCTGACCGGTGACTCGCGGGCCGGGATGTGGGTGGTCGCGGTGATGATGCTGATGTCGGCGGCGATCGCGATCGGCTTCCGCCGGACCGCGCAGCGCGCTGCGGCGGCGGAGGCAGCGGCGGCGGAGGCGACCGACCGGGCGGTCGACCCTCGACGGTGACCGACCGGTCGCGGCGGCACCGCGGAGCGCGCACCGGTACGGGCCGTGGGACCCGGCCCGGCGCACGCGCTCGGGGGATCGGCCCCCGAGCAGGTCAGTACCCGATCGCGCTCGCGTAGTGGACCGCGCCGAAGGCGACGGCGGACGCGGCCACGGCGAGGGTGGCCAGCGCGAACGGCCAGGCCGGACGACGTTCGACGACCCGCAGCACGGTCATGGCGAGACCGGCCACGCCGGCGGCCGCGGCGACCACCAGCGAGCCGCCGACCGACACGAGCACGGCCGACGAGCTGCACGTGCGCGGCGGGCAGTACTCGAAGAAGGCGACCAGGAAGACGGCGCCGAAGATCCCGAGCGCGACCAGCATCCCGGTCACGACGAGCGCGGCCCCGGACAGCGCCGCGTCCCACCGGACGATTGGCCGGCGCCGCGTCTCCGGACGCACGGGACCGGTCGACAGCATGGCGCCAACGGTACCGCTACCGGCCGGTACAGGACAGATCGGACATCGGTCGTCACCGTTCGGTGAGCGGCCGCGCGGAGGATCCCGACTGGCAACCGGGGCACCAGAAGAGGTTCCGCGTGCGGACCTCGGCGTGCGCGATCGGGGCGCCGCAGACCAGGCAGGGCTGCCCGGTGCGGCGGTAGGCGTAGACGACGCTGGCGCACACCGCGCCGCGGTCGGGCGGCCCTAGCAGGGCCGGGTCGTGCTCGGGACGCAGCGTCTCGATCCGGCCGCGCCGCTCGCCGTCGTGGAGCATCGCGGTCAGGTCGTCCCAGAGCAGCGCGAAGGACCGGTCGTCGAGGTCACGGGCCGGGGTCATCGGGTCCAGACCGGTACGGAACAGCGTCTCGGCACGGAAGACGTTGCCGATGCCCGCGATCACCGACTGGTCCATGAGCACCGCTGCCAGCGGGGCCCTGGAGCGGGCGAACCGCTCCCGGACACGGGCCGGGTCCGCGTCGTCGCGCAGCGGGTCCTCGCCGAGCCGGGCCCGCAGCTGCGCCACCCCGGCGTCGTCGAGCAGCTCGCAGGCGGCCGGACCGCGCAGGTCGGCGTAGTGGGTCTCGCCGACGATCCGCATCCGGACCTGGCCGCGCGGCGGCTCCCGGGGCAGCTCCCGGTTCGGGAACCGGCCCCACAGCCCGAGGTGGACGTGCACGGTGGTGTCCGGACCGTAGTGCTGGAACAGATGCTTGCCGTGGGCCTGCACGTCGACCAGCACCCGCCCGTCGACGATCTCGGCTCCGGTGCTGAACCGGCGCTGCGGACTGGACACCGCCACCGGCCGGCCCGCGTAGCGGCGGCGCTGGAGCCGCGCGAGCCGGTGCACGGTGTGTCCCTCGGGCATGCGGCGGGATCCCCCGCGGGGGCGGGTCCTACTCCCCCGAGGAGACACCCACCGCGTGCCGGGCCGGGGTGCGGCCGCGTCCGGCGACGAGCGCATCGACCGAGAACCGCCCCGGTCCGGCCGCGGCCAGCGCGAGCCCGCCCGCGGCGATCACGCCGACCAGCTCCCAGCCGCCCGAGTCGACGAACGGGTTCAGACCGACGTGCGCGAACAGGTAGGCCCCCGCCATCGCGACGACGACGGCGAGCCCGGCGACGGTCGTCGCGGCACCGGCAAGCAGCAGAAGGCCACCACCGAGCTCGACCGCGATCACGAACAGCGCGGACACGGTCGGCAGCGGGATGCCCATGCCGGCGAAGCCCGACGCGACACCGCCGACTCCGTTCGAGAGCTTCTGCAGACCGTGGGCGACGAGGACGACGCCGACGAGCAGCCGGACCAGCAGGAGTGCGATGTCGGAGAACGGCGTGGGAAGCGGGCGCATGGATCCCTCTCGATCGTTGAACGTTCACGCTTTCGCTGTCCGAGGCTACCGGATCGTCCGAAAGGCGTAGTCGTGTCCGCGGTCACTTCCCGCGGGGGCGCTGTCGCCCTCCGGGTTGCGCCGCGGCACGACGGGCGATCAGGTGGACCCGTGCCCGACTTCTCGACGCTGTCCCACCTGGAGTGCTCCCGCACCGGCGAGATCCTCGACGCCGACACCGTGCAGGGCACCTCGGGCTCCGGCGCCCCGCTGCTCGCCCGCTACGACCTGGACCGCGCCCGCACCCTGGTGACCCGGCCGACATCGCCGCCCGCCCGCCGGACCTGTGGCGCTACCACGAGGTGCTGCCCGTGCGGGACCCCGCGCACGTGGTGACGATGGGCGAGGGCATGACCCCGCTGCTGCCGCTCCCCCGGGCCGGTGCCCGTCTCGGGCTGCCGGGCCTGCGGATGAAGGACGAGGGCCTGGTCCCGACCGGGGCGTTCAAGGCCCGCGGTGCCGCCGTCGGCGTCTCCCGTGCCGCCGAACTCGGCGTCCGCGCGGTCGCGATGCCCACCAACGGCAACGCCGGTGCCGCCTGGGCGTGCTACGCCGCGCGGGCCGGGCTCGGCGCGCTGATCGCGATGCCGGTCGACGCCCCGGAGATCACCCGGCGCGAGGTCGTCGTCTCCGGCGGGGAGCTGTACCTGGTCGACGGCCTGATCGGCGACGCAGGCAGGCTCGTCGCCGACGCCGTCGCCCGCCGCAACTCCGACGGGGCCGGGTACCAGGACACCTCGACGCTGCGCGAGCCGTACCGCATCGAGGGCAAGAAGACGATGGGCTACGAGATCGTCGAGCAGCTCGGCTGGCGCTGCCCGGACGTGATCCTCTACCCGACCGGCGGCGGCGTCGGGATCATCGCGATCCACAAGGCCCTGGCGGAGATGCGGGAGCTGGGCTGGATCTCCGGTCCGCTGCCGCGGCTGGTCGCGGTGCAGGCCACCGGGTGCGCCCCGATCGTCGACGCGTTCGAGGCCGGGCTGCGCGAGTCGACCGCCCCGGCCGACCCGCACACGGTCGCGTTCGGGATCACCGTGCCCAAGGCGCTGGGCGACTTCCTCGTCCTCGACGCCGTGTACGACACCGGCGGGACCGCCGTCGCCGTCTCCGACGACGAGCTGCTCGCCGCCGAGCACGCCCTCGCCCGCGACGAGGGCACCTGGATCTGCCCGGAGGGCGCGGCCTGCGTCGCCGCGGCGGGCCGGCTGCGGGAGTCGGGCTGGCTCGACGGGTCGGAGACGGTCGTCGTGCTGAACACCGGCAGCGGGCTGATCTACCCCGACACCGTGCCCGCCGACGCGCCGGTGCTGGCGACCGACGGGCGCATCCCGTGACCGCGGCGTACCGGCCCGGACCGGTGATCCGGGGCATCGAGCGGGTCGGGAACCGGGTGCCGCACCCGTTCTTCCTGTTCTGGATCCTCCTGCTGCTACTCGGGGTCGGCTCGGCGGTGCTGGCCGCGAACGGGGCGACCGCGCAGCTGCCGGGCGCCCCGCAGGCACAACCGGTCCGCGACATCCTGTCCGTGGCGGGCCTGCAGCAGCTGCTCACCACCATGGTGGACAACTTCATCGGCTTCCCGCCGCTGGGCGTGGTGCTCACGATGCTGCTGGGCGTCGGGATCTGCGAGCGCACCGGGCTGCTGCGGTCGCTGGTGAACATCGCGCTGACCCGGGTGCCGCGGCGCTTCATACCCTACGCGGTGGCGTACCTGTGCGTTCAGGGCCACTTCATGGGCGACGCGGCGATGGTGATCCTCCCCCCGCTGGCGGCGCTCGCGTTCGCCTCGGTGGGGCGGCATCCGGTCGCCGGGGCGCTCGGCGCGTTCGCGGCGACGGCCGTCGGCTACGGCTCCGGGCTGATCGTCGGTGCGCTGGACGCGAACCTGGCCGCGCTGACCGAGTCGGTGCTGCCGCCGGGGACACCGCCGGACATCGGCGTCGGGGTGCTCATGAACTACTGGTTCCAGGCGGTGTCGGCGCTCGTGCTGCCCGCGGTACTCGGCTGGATCCTGGTGCACCGCGTCGAGCCGGGGCTGCCCCCGGTCGACCCGGAGCCGGACGCGGCGGGTGAGCCGGACACGACGGTCACTGCGCGGGAGCGGCGCGCGCTGCGGGTGGCGGGCGTCGCCCTCGCGGTGTGGCTGGCCTGCGCGCTGGCGGCCTGGCTCGTGCCCGGCGGCCCGCTGCAGGGCGCCGACGGGTCCCTGATCGACTCCCCGTTCCTCGACGGGATCGTCCCGCTGCTGTTCCTGACCTTCCTCGTCACCGGCCTGGCCTACGGCATCGCCGCGGGCGTGGTGACCCGCCCGTCGGACGTGCCGGAGATGATGGCCGAGTCGCTGAAGGGGATGCTCGGGTTCGTCGTCATCGCCTTCTCCGCGGGCCAGTTCATCGCGATGTTCACCTGGAGCGGGGTCGGGACGTGGCTGGCGGTGGAGGGGTCGGCCGGGCTGCGCACGATCGGCCTGACCGGGCTCGGCGCATTGCTGCTCGCGCTGGTGCTGTGCTCGGTGCTGGCGATGGTGGTGTTCTCCGGGGCGTCGCTGTGGACGGTGCTGGCGCCGGTACTGGTGCCGGTGTTCGTCGGGCTGGGCCTGCACCCGGCGGTCATCCAGGCGACCTACCGGATCGGTGACGCGATCACCAACCCGATCTCGCCGCTGAACCCCTACCTGTACGTGCTGCAGCTGACCTGCCGTCGCTACGACCGCTCGTTCACCCTGGGCGCGGTGTTCTCGCGGATGGCGATGTTCGTCGTGCCGGTGTTCGTGGTGTGGGTGGTCATCCTCTGCGTGTTCGTCCTGCTGGGGCTGCCGCTCGGCCCGGGGACGACGATCCGGCTGGCCGGGTGAGCACCGGTAGCCTGCGGGCGTGTCACTCCTGCGCCCCGGATCCGAGCCCTCCCCCGCACCGCTGTCGCGGTACTGGCGGACCTACGTGGCCGAGTGCACCGAGCAGGTGCAGCGCTTCCACCGGATCACCACGGTGATCTCGGCGATGCAGGTGCGGACGTGGCTCACCGAGATCGGCAAGCGGCTGGACTCGGAGCTGGAGGCGGTGCAGCGCCTGGCCGCCGTCGGCGACTCGATCGAGCCCGCCCGGTTCCGGCTCACCGAACCGCCCGCCAAGCGGATCGCCGCCCGGCTGAACAAGGCCAAGGCGTCGCTGAAGCAGTCGGTCGACCAGGCCGCGGAGATCGCCGAGCAGGCGGTGCTGGACCCGACCCACGACGACGTCCGGGTGCACCTGAAGGTCCTCAACGAGCAGGTCGGGCGGCTGGCGATCGCCGCCCCGATGGAGGACGAGCCCGCCGACCGGCCGCGCCGCCGCCGGTGGGGCGGCGCGGCCTCCTGACCGTCAGAAGGGTCGGTCGCCCGCGATCGCGACACGCTCGGCGACCCGGGTGTGCGGGTGGTAGTCGCCGACCGCGTAGTGCTGGGTCGCCCGGTTGTCCCAGAACGCGAGCGTCCCCTCGGACCAGCGGTAGCGGACCTGGAACTCGGGCACGTGGGCCTGGGCGAACAGGTGCCGCAGCAGCGCGTCGGACTCCTCGCGCGGGAGCCCGACGATCTCCGTCGTGAACGAGGCGTTCACGAACAGCGTGCGGCGCCCGGTCTCCGGATGGGTCCGGACGACGGGGTGGGTCACCGGCGGGAACAGGTCGCGGCCACGGGCCAGCCGCTCCGGGTCCAGGAACCGGGCGAAGCCGGGCACCATGTCGTGCACCGCGACGGCGTCGTCGATGCGCGTCCGCACCTCGTCGGTGAGGTTGTCGTAGGCGACGGCCATGTCGGCCCACATCGTGTCCCCGCCGAACGGTGGCGTCTGCACCATCCGCAGCATGGCGCCCATGGCGGGTGCGGGACGGAACGTGGTGTCGGCGTGCCAGATGTTCTCGTAGGTGCGCCTGCCGGTGCCGAAGCGGACGACGTCGGCGGCGGCGCCGGTGTCGAGCATCGGGTTGGTCTCCAGGTCGCCCCAGAGCAGCGCGAGCTCGCGCTGCCGGTCGCTGGTGAGGTGCTGGCCGGGGAAGAACAGGACCTTCCACTCCAGCAGGGCCCGGTGCAGCTCGGCCCGCAGGTCCTCGTCGACGCGGTCACGCAGGTCGATGCCGGTGATCTCGGCGCCCAGGGTGCGCCCGAGCGGGGTGAGGGTGAAGGCCTCGAAGTCCGCGCCACATCGGTCCGCCCCGTCGCCCGGGAGGCGGGCCAGCAGGCGCTCACCCTCCAGGAGATCGACGGCGGGTGTGGAACGGGGCCGGGTGACCGGCGCATCGAGGTGGATCGTCACGTCCGCGATGGTGCGTCCGCCGTCCGGTGGTGGACAACCAGGCGTCCACTGCGCGGTGACCTGTCCGGACACCTTCGGCGCGCACCGCCCCGGACCCGGTGGAGTCGACCAGCCGGCACCGGCCCGTCGCGCTCGTACCCGGTGCCGCCGCCGCTCGGTGCCGCCGCTCGGTGCCGCCGCCACTCGGTGCCGCCGATCCGCCCCGTCCGTCCCGTCCGTCCCAAGGATGTGACGGTTGTGAACTCGCTTACCGGGTAAGCGGATTCGCAGCACTCCCACGTCCGCGACGGACCGGGCCGCGCGGGCGTGCCGGCGTCGGTTGCTCGAAACCGTCGCACCCGGCAGGCAGGATGGACCCATGACGACCACCGAGTCCCCGACCGAGAAGCGCTCCGGTCTCGACCTCAGCTGGGTCGACCCGGACGTCCGTCCCCAGGACGACCTGTTCGCCCACGTGAACGGCCGGTGGCTGGCGACCCACGAGATCCCCGACGACCGTTCGCAGGACGGTGCGTTCCGCGTCCTGCGCGACCGGGCCGAGGACCAGGTCCACGAGATCGTGGAGGAGTGCGCGGCGTCGTCGGAGCCCGGCACCGAGGCCCGCAAGATCGGCGACCTGTACCGCTCGTTCATGGACGTCGAGCGGGTCGAGGAGCTCGGCACCGCGCCGCTGCGCCCGCTGCTCGACGAGATCTACGCCGCCACCGACCGGGCCGCGCTCGCGACCGTGCTCGGCCGGCGTCAGCGCGAGGGCCGGGCCGCGCTGTTCGGCGAGTTCATCGCGACCGACCTCAAGGACTCCTCCCGATACCTGGTGAACCTCAACCAGGCCGGGCTGGGCCTGCCCGACGAGTCGTACTACGGCGACGAGGGCGACCCCGAGATCCGGGCCAAGTACGTCGAGCACCTGCGGCGCCTCGCCGAGCTGGTCGGGCTGGCCGAGCCGGAGCGCGTCGCCGAGCAGGTCATGGACCTGGAGACCGCGCTGGCCGACGCGTCCTGGGACCGGGTCCTCAACCGCGACGCCGAGAAGACCTACACCCTGATGACCCGCGAGGAGCTGCGCGCCGCGGCCCCTGGCTTCGACTGGGCCGAGTGGGAGTCCGCGCTGGGGGTGCCCGCGCACGCCTACGACGAGGTGATCGTCCGCCAGCCGAGCTTCGTCACCGCCGCCGGTGAGCTGTGGGCCGGGCGCCCGCTGGAGCAGTGGCAGGCGTGGCTCGCGCTGACCGTCGCCGGGTCGTGCGCGGAGTTCCTCTCCGCGGACCTGGTCGAGGCCGACTTCGACTTCTTCGGCCGCACCCTGTCCGGCACCCCGGAGCTGCGCGAGCGCTGGAAGCGCGGGGTGTCGCTGGTGGAGGGCGCGCTGGGCGAGGCCGTCGCGAAGATCTACGTCGAGCGGCACTTCCCGCCCCGGGCCAAGGAGCGCATCACCGAGCTGGTCGACAACATCGTCGAGGCCTACCGCCGGTCGATCTCCACCCTGGACTGGATGAGCCCGGCCACCCGGGAGCGGGCGCTGGACAAGCTCGGCAAGTTCACACCGAAGGTCGGCTACCCGGACTCCTGGAAGGACTACTCCGACCTGCAGATCGACCCGGCCGACCTGCTCGGCAACGCGGGTCGCGCGGCCCAGTGGCGCCACGACTTCGAGTACGCCAAGCTCGGCGGCCCGGTCGACCACGGCGAGTGGCTGATGACCCCGCAGACGGTCAACGCCTACTACCACCCGCGGCTCAACGAGATCGTGTTCCCGGCAGCGATCCTGCAGCCGCCGTTCTTCGACGCCGACGCCGACGACGCCGCGAACTACGGCGGCATCGGCGCGGTCATCGGCCACGAGATCGGGCACGGCTTCGACGACCAGGGCTCCCGCTACGACGGCGACGGCAACCTCACCGACTGGTGGGAGTCCGCCGACCAGACCGAGTTCGAGTCCCGCGCACAGATGCTGATCGACCAGTACGACGGCCTGTCCCCCGCCGGGCTGCCCGACCACAAGGTCAACGGCTCGCTGACGGTCGGCGAGAACATCGGCGACCTGGGCGGGCTGACGATCGCGCTGAAGGCGTACGCGATCGCGCACGAGGGCTTCGAGCCGCCGGTGATCGACGGTCTGACGGGTGAGCAGCGGGTGCTGTTCGGGTGGGCGCAGGTGTGGCGGGCGGTGACCCGCGACGCGGAGGCGATCCGGCGGCTCACCACCGACCCGCACTCGCCGCCGGACCTGCGGTGCAACGCGGTCGTCACGAACCTCGACACCTTCCACGAGGCGTTCGGGGTGACCGAGTCCGACGGGCTCTACACCGACCCGGACCGGCGCGTCCGGATCTGGTGACACGGTCCCCCGCGCCGGCATGACCTGCAGGCGCGGGGGTATCGGTCCCCTTCACGACAGCGTGACCCGCCGGCGACGGCGCCGCACCACCAGGTAGACCACGACGAGCAGGACCAGGAAGGGCACACCCGCCTGCGCCGCCGTCGCGAACTGGGTGGTGAACGGCGTCGTCGCCAGCACCGCGGCGACGAACAGCATCGCCGCGACCGTCGTGTACGGCGCGCCCCAGAGGCGGACCGGGGATGCCTCGCCGGCTCCCGACCGGCGGAACGCGAGGTGCGCGGCGAAGATCAGCAGCCAGGTCACCAGCGCCCCGAACAGGGCCAGCCCGACGAGCAGCGGGAACGCGGTGGCCTCGGCGAATACCGAGACCAGGGACGCGAGGGCCAGCCCGACCGCGGACAGCGCGAGTGCTCGCTGCGGGGCGCCGTGCCGGTTGACCCGGGCCAGCGAGCGGGGCGCGTAGCCGTCGCGGGCCAGCGAGTAGGTCATCCGCGCGGTCACGTAGAGGTTGGTGTTCATCGCCGACAGCGCCGCGGTCAGCACGACGAGGTTCATCACCGTGGCCGCCGCGGGCACCCCGGCCTGGGCGAAGAGCCGCACGAACGGCGACTCGGCGACGTCGTCGCCGGTGGTCACGGTGTTCCAGGGCACCAGGGTCACCACCACCAGCATGGCACCGACGTAGAAGATCGCGAGCCGCAGGACGGTGCGCCGGGCGGCCCGTGGGATGTCGCGCACCGGGTCCGACGACTCGGCCGCGGTGACGGCGACGGCCTCGGTGCCGAGGAACGAGAAGGTCACCACGGTCAGCGCGAGCCAGATCGCGCCGATCCCGTTCGGGGCGAACCCGCCGTGCGCGGTGAGCGCCCCGAGTCCGACCGGTTCCTGCCCGGGCAGCCCGAACACGATCGCGACGAGCCCGACGGCGATGAACGCCACGATCGTCACGACCTTGATCATCGCGAACCAGTACTCGGTCTCGCCGAAGAAGCGCACCGCGCCCGCGTTGACCGCCAGCATCGCCACGGAGAACCCGACGACCGGGATCCACAGCGGCAGGTCGGGGTACCAGAACGTCAGGTAGAGCCCGGCGGCGACGACCTCGCTGCCGATGTTCACGACCTGCGCGGCCCAGTACATCCAGCGCTGCACGAACCCGGCGCCGGGCCCGAGGTAGCGCTGGGTGATGGGCCCGAACCCGCCGGCCTCGGGGTGGCGCACCACCATCTCGGCCAGCGCGTAGGCCAGGACCAGCGCGACGACCGCGGCGACGACGTAGGCGACGATCACCGCGGGACCGGCGAGGGAGATCGCGAGCCCGGAGCCGAGGAACAGCCCGGTGCCGATCGCGCCGCCCACGGCGATCATGCCGATCTGGCGCCCGTCGAGTTCGCGGCGCAGGCCGTCCATGGTGCTCCCCGTGCGGTACCGCTCCCCCGGCCCGGGATGGCGGGCGGGGCGCGCCCTCGCGCCGCCGGCCGACGGGCCGGGCGGTGCGGGGCGCAACGGGCACCGATGCTCGCACGCGGTCCGAGGCCGACGACCTCAGGCCCCGGCGCCCGGCTCGCGCCGGGGCGGTCGCGGTCTAGTCCCGCTCGCCCGCACCGTCGACGAGCCGCCGCAGCCAGTCGCGGCGGGCGGCCCGGGCACGCCCGGCCACGGTCGACCCCGGTACGAACAGGTCGAACCCGTGGACCGCGCCGGGCCACACGTGCAGCTCGGCGTCGCCGCCCGCCGCCCAGATCCGGCACGCCCAGTCGACGGTCTCGTCGCGGAACGTCTCTGCCGAGCCCACCTCCAGGTAGGTCGGGGGCAGTCCGGCGAGGTCCACCGACCGGGCGAGGGCCGCGTACGGCGTCGCCGGCCGTCCGGCGAGAACGGCGTCCCATGCGGTGCGGTTGGTGACGTCGTCCCACACCCCGTGCCCGTGCATCTGTGCCGCCGAGACGCCGGCGGCGCGGTCGTCGAGCATCGGGTAGAGCAACAGCTGCCCGCGGACGGCGACCTCCCCCGTGTCCCGGGCCCGCAGGGCCACCCCGGCGGCGAGGTTCGCACCGGCGCTGCCTCCGTACAGGACCAGGCTCCGTGGGTCGCCGCCGATCTCCTCGGCGTGCCCGGCGACCCAGGTCAGTGCGGTCCAGGTGTCGTCGTGGGCCGCAGGGAAGGGATGCTCGGGCGCGAGCCGGTAGTCCACCGAGACGACGACGGCCCCGGCCGCGCCGATCGAGGCGGCGAGGTCGAGCACACCGGGCAGCCCGAGCAGGCCGCTGCCCGCCACCAGACCGCCGCCGTGCGTGGTGACCAGCACCGGACACCCTCCGGTGGCACCGGCCGGGGTGGCGACCAGCACGTCGACCCCCGCAGCCCCCTGCGGTCCCGGGACGGTCCGGCGGGTGAGGCGGAACCGGGTGTCGGCGGCAACGTCGTCGAAGGAGGGGGTCATGGCCTCGAGCACGGCACGCTGGTCGTGCAGCGTCGCCGCGGTCATCCCGACGGCGACGGCCGGGCGTCCGGCCCGCGCCAGCGCTGCGCTCAGCTCGGGGTCGATGGGTGGGGCGGTGATGCTCATGACGTGCTCCTGTCCGCGGAGGCGGGTAGCGAGATCCGGATCCGCTCGGTGAGGGCGGCCGCAGCCGCGAGGAAGGGGCCGACGTCGATGCCCGCGTCGGCGGCCGCACCGTGGAAGGCCTCGGTGAGCAGGGCTGCTCCGTCGGCTTCGACCGTGCGCCCGGCGGCGGTGAGCTCCACCCGTCGTCGACGGCCGTGCCCCGGGTCGTCGGTGACCGCGCACCAGCCCTGCTCGATCAGACCGGGCAGCATCCGGCTGACCGCGGCGTCGCCGATCCCGAGCCGCACGGCGAGGGCGTGCTGGGTGGAGGTGCCCTCCTGGCGCAACGCGCGCAGGACGCGGTATCGGGCGAACGACATCGCCGTGCGGGAGCCGAGCAGGGCCTCGGCGGACCGGCTCAGCTCGGCGGCCAGTTCATGGATCGTGACGGCGGGATCGTCGGACACACCTTAATGTTGCTGCATCAATATTGATACGTCAAGATATGACGTGGGCGAGCTCCCGCATCGGACGACGAGCGGCGAGGGCCCGCACACTCCCCCGACGGGCTCAGTCCCGGGGGCCGTCCGGCGGGGCCTCGACCAGCGCCCGCCGGAACCAGGTCACGTCGCGCCACGCACCGAGCTTCCAGCCGACCCCGCGGAACGTGCCGACCTCGGTGAAGCCCAGCGCGCGGTGCAGGGCGGCGCTCGCCTGGTTCGGCTCGGTCATCCCGGCGACGGCGACGACCATGCCGCGCGCGACGAGCTCGGTGAACAGCGCCTCGTACAGCGCTCGGCCCACACCCCGGCCGCGGGCCTCGGGGGCCAGGTAGACCGAGACCTCGCAGGTCCGCCCGTAGGCTGCGCGGGACTTCCAAGGCCCGCCGTAGGCGTAGCCGAGCACCGCGCCGCCGGGACCGACCGCGACGAGCCAGGCGTGACGCTCCTGGGCGGCCGCGATCCGCTCGGCCATCTCGACCGGACCGGGCGGCTCGATCTCGAAGCTGATCGCGGTGTCGCGGACGTAGGGGGCGTAGACGGCGGCGCAGGCGTCGGCGTCCTCGGCGGTCGCCGCGCGGACGAGGGGTGGGGTCGGCACGGACACAGGGAATCACGGTGCATCGGTGGCCGTCGCGGGTGAGGATCGCCGGTGTGCTCCTGTCGATCGTGCTCGGACTCCTCTTCGGCCTCGCCGGCACGTCGACGTCGGGGGTGACGGTCGCGCTCCCGCACCTGGCCGCCGACCTCGGGGTCGGGACCGCGACCGCGACCTGGATGGTCAGCGGGTACGCCGTCGCGCTGGCCGTGGCGACGCCGGTGCACGGACGGCTCGCCGACGCCGTCGGGATCCGGGCCCCGCTGTGCATCGGAGCGGGCCTGCTCGGGCTGGGGGCACTCGCCGCCGCGGCGGCGCCGAACTTCGGGCTGCTGATGACCGCCCGGATCGTGCAGGGGATCGGAGCCGCGGCGATCCCGGTGCTGGCCTCGGCGCTGCTCTCGGCCCGGATCCCGCCGGAGCGACGCGGCGGCGCGCTGGGACGGCTGGCCGGGACCTCCGCCGCGTTGTCCGCGCTCGGGCCACTGATCGGCGGGGCGCTGACGACGGTGGGCGGGTGGCGGGCCGCGGTCGCACTGCCCGCGCTGGCGCTGCTCGCCCTCCCCTACCTGTGGCGGCACTCGGTGGTCCGTGGCGACGGCGCCCGGGTGGACCTGGCGGGCGCGGTGATCGTCGCGACCGCGGTGACCGGCCTGGTGCTGCTGGTGCAGTCGCCCGGCGCCGGTGCGGTCGCGGCCGTCGCCGGTGGGGTGCTGCTCGCCGTCGGCGTGCCCATGACGGCGCTGTGGGTGCGGGCCCGTCCCGACGGGTTCCTGCCACGCGGGGTGGTCGGGAACGCGACGGTGGTGCGCAGCTCGCTGTGCGCGTCGGTGGTGCCGGCCAGCTGGTTCGCGCTGCTGCTGGGCATCCCGCTGGAGCTCGCCGAGCGCGGCTGGAGCCCGCTGTCCACCGGGCTGGTGCTGGTGCCCTCGGCGGTGGTGGCGCTGGCGTGCCCGGCGGCGTCGGCGTTCCTGCAGACCCGGATCGGAGCACACCGGACACTCACCCTGGCCTGCGCGACGACCGTCGTCGGGCTGGTGCTCGGCGTGGCCGGGGTGGCGACCCACCTGCCGTGGGTGCTGGCGCTCGCCCCGATGCTGGTGACGCTGGCGTTCGGCACCGGCCAGCCCGCGATGATCGCCTCGGTCGGTGCCGCGGTGTCGCAGGACCGCGCAGCGGCGCGATCGGGGTCGCGACGCTGTGCTTCCTCACCGGCGCCGGGATCGGGGCGGCGGTGATCGGCGGGTTCGCCGCCGTCCTCGGGCTGAGCGCGGCGCTGGCGCTTCTGCTGGTGCTGCCCGTCGCCGGGACCGCGGTGCAGCTGGTCGCGGGGCGCCGGCCCGGGACGGCGTGATCGTTCACCCGCGCGCCACCCCGACGACGCCGGGTGGTCGCCGGGGCGTCCGCTCCGGCCGCGATCGTCCCCGTTCGGGTGATCACCGTGCCGGACCGGCCGGGCCCGAACGAGGAGTGCCCGTGTCCCGAACCGCCGTCCGCACCGTCCTCGTCGCGACCGTCGCGGCGCTCGTCGTGGGTGCGACGACCGGCGCCGCCGCAGCGCCGCTCGCCGCGCCGGCAGCAGTGCCGTCCGCAGCACAGACAGCAGTGCCGTCCGCAGTGCCACCGATCGCCCCGTCTGCCGCGCAGGCCCGCGAGGGCGACCTGCTGGAGGTGCGGCTGCGCGACCTGCGGCCCACCCAGCCGAACATCGGCCACGACCAGATCCACTACAAGCTGGGCCGCTACGCGGGTACGAAGGACACCGACCGCGGCACGCCGAACAAGCGGTTCGACGACTGGTGCGAGGCCGACGGGCGGGGCGAGGCCGCCGAGGACGGACCGGGCGCCACGCTGCGCGACCCGTCGTCGTTCCGGTGCACGATCGCGACCGGTGCGGAGACTCCGGCGTCGCTCGCGGCGATGAAGACCGTCGTCGTCGGGCCCGGGAACGCGCTGTACCTGACCGACGGCCACCACACGACGACGTCACTGCTGGAGACCGCCGACGGCGGACCCGACGTGCGGGTCCGGATGCGGGTGCAGGCGAACCTGTCCCGGCTGACGCCGGCCGCGTTCTGGGCGCAGATGCAGGCCCGCTCCTGGGTGTGGCTGCGCACCGCCGACGGCACCACCATCACCCCGCAGCAGCTCCCCGACCGGATCGGGCTGGCGCTGCTGCCCGACGACCCCTACCGCGGGCTCGTCTACTTCACCCGCGACATCGGCTACGCCCCGCCCGCCGATGCCCCGGAGTACCTGGAGTTCTTCTGGGCCTCCTGGCTGCGCACCCGGATCGACCTGGGCCGCTACGACCTGCACGACCCGGCCTCGTACCTGCGCGCGGTGAAGGACGCCTCGCAGCTGATGTCCTCGACGCCGGGCGACACCGAGATCGCGCCCGGCCGGACCGCGGACCAGCTCGGCCGGATGGCCCGCTGGAACGACGGCAAGGCCGCCGACAAGGGCGAGTTCGGCGACCTGTCCCGCCCGATCACCGCCCCGAAGCCCGGCAAGGTCGCCTACGCCGTCGACTCCCGCAACCGGGTCCCGGCCACGCCGGCGTGCACCCGCACCGTGACCGGGGCGTACACCGGTCCGCTGACCGTCGGCTCGGGGGCGCTCTGCCTGGATCGGGCGCGGGTCCGCGGGCCGGTCACGGTGACCGGCGGCGCGAGCCTGGTGCTGCGCGGGTCCGACGTGACCGGCCCGGTGACCGCCAGCCGGGCCCGTGTCGTCGAGGTGTGCGGGGCCCGGGTGACCGGGCCGGTCGTCGTGCGGGGCAGCACCGAGCGGACGCGGGTCGGCGGCTGGGCCTGCACCCCGAACGAGGTGCGCGGCCCGGTCGTCGTCGGCTGAGCGTCACCGACGCCCGGCTCGGCGATCAGCGGCCCGACCCACCAGCGCGCTCAGCGCCCCGCCCCGATCGAGCGCCGGACCTCCTCGGTGTAGAGCCGGCGCAGCTCCGCGATCCGGGTGGCCCCGACCAGCCGCGGGTCGGTGCCGGGGTTCTCCCGGGTGACGACGTCGTCGAGCCACACCCGGAAGCAGCCGTGCAGCCCGCGGACCAGCCCGTCGAGCAGGCACGACGCCGGCTCGAGCGGGTCCAGCACGGTCGAGACCGCCCGGTGGCCGTGCTCGGGGTGCGGGGCCTGCTCCGGGCACACGACGAACCAGCCCTGCCGGGCCAGGACGGCCTCCTGGAACAGGTCGAGGACCACCTCCTCCTCGGCGGCCCCGGCGAGGGTGCACAGCACGTGCCGGGCCACCGCGAGGTCCTCGTGTCCGATGGCCTCGGCGAGCGCGACGACGTCGGGCACCGCATGCCCGACCCGCTCCGCGACGACCGCGGCGGAGGCCCGCAGCCAGCGCAGGGTCGCGACGGCGGCCGCGTTCGGCTCGACCGACGTCACGATCGCGGGCGGCCCGAGCGGGTCGTCGTGCAGCAGCGAGTGGGCGACGAGGAGCTGCTCGGCCGGGGCGTCGCACCGCGGGTGGGCGACGGCCTGGGCGGAGCGGCCGGTGAGGACGCCGTCGTCGGCGTCGAGGACGGCGTCGGTCTCGGCGCGGACGTCGGCGACGACGGCGTCGCGGAACGCCCGCCCCGGTGCCCGCGCCACGATCCGGCCGAGCAGGTGCGCGGTCTCGACACAGCCGTCCTCCATGACGCGCAGCAGGTCCCCGACCGGCTGGTTCGGGTGGCGGACCGCCGCGGCCAGCTCCGCCGGGTCGATCTCGTGCGCGGCCTGGTCGGCGTAGGCGGCCCACAGGTGCCTCGACAGGGCGCTCAGCGCGGTCGCGGTGCGGCGGGCCAGGGAGTGGTCGAGGGTCCGCGGGACGCGGGCGGCCCGGTGGGCGACAGCGCCGTCGCCGGTGGGCCAGCAGGCGACGATCGTCGAGGCGACCGGGTCGTGGGCGTAGGTGGTCATGCGGCTTGGACGACGCCGGGTGCGACTCGGTTCCGCCGGGTCCGCGATCGGGCACCGGTGGCCGCGCCCGTGGTGGGTGGGTATCCGTGGATCAGGAGCGGCACCATCACTCTCGCCGGGAATCGGCTGATCCGCCCCGGGCGAACACGAACACCGACTATGCTCGCCCGGTGACGCTCAGCCCGGAGCAGCAGCGGTCGTTCGAAGGCCTCATCTCCCAGGTCAGCGCGGACAACGTCCTCGCGGTGGCACGCGTGCTCCGTACCCGGGCCGACGACATGGAGTCGATGCTCAACGCCAGTCTCAACGGCCTCGACCTCAGACCTTGCGCCGAGGATCCTGTGTCCCTCGACGCCCGCGACCTCTTCCAGCGGAAGATCGACCACATCCTGGCCGGGCACTGGGCCCACTGTGCCGAGCTCCGCGCAGCCCACACGGCCCTGCGCGCGACGGCGCTGGAGTACGGCGTCACCGACACCGATCTTGCACGTGAGTTCGGGGACGACTCGTGATGCGCACCCGGCTGGTCATCGGGCTGGCCGTCACCGTGCTCCTCACCGGCTGCGGAGGCGCTGCCCGCCACGACGAGCAGGACCGGCCGGTGTCGTTCCCGTCTCGGCCGTTCGAACTGGACGTCACGACGGTGGACCCGTGCGACGGCCTCGCTCCATCGGATCGCGATCGCCTCGGCGTCCGGACGACGAAACCCGGCACGAGCCAGGACGGCACGTCGAACGACTGCACATGGAGCACCCGCGACGGTCTGGGCTACACACTCCAGACCTTCCACGTCGATGCAGCTCAGGCTTTCGAGCCCGGCAGCTCCGAGATCGTCGAGGTCGCGGGGTTCGGCGCCGTCCAGCGATCGCTGGCTGCCCCGGGGACGGGTCTACCGCTCTGTCAGCTCGTGCTCGACGTCGCCGACACCGCGTCGCTCCGTGCTCAGGTCCAGGTCACACCGCTGGCCGAGACGGGCGGGGCGTACACCGGCAGGTCGATCTGTGACCGTCTCCGTGGCGAGGCCTCGCGGATGATGGCGAACCTGCGCGCGGCCCACGCCGGCTGACCTCAGCGGTTCCCGACCACCCGTTCCGGCGCCACGAGCACCGCGGCCCGCCGCTGCTCGGCCATCACCCGGTCGTACTCGCCCCAGTCGTCGTGGGTGCCGCCGCAGGCGACGAACACGTCCCGGAGAAGCTGCGGGACGTCGACGCCGTCGCGCGGGTCGTCCGGCCCAATGATCTCCGAGTTGCCCTCGACGGCCACCCAGCGCCACCCGGCCCGCCAGTGCAGCGACGTCGCGGGTCGCGCGCGCAACGCCGTCAGCTTGACGAGGCCGTAGGTGACGTAGGCGGCCACCGGGGCGCCGGTCACGGGGTGGTCGAGCACGCCCGCGTTGACCAGCGAGGTGTGCGGGCGTCCGTCGGCGCGGACGACCGCGACGGTGCACAGCCCGGAGTCCTCGGCGACGATCCGCCGTACCGCGTCCAGATCCATGCGACCAGTGTGGCCGCTCAGCGCCAGCCGAGCTTCTCGGTGCACGCGGGCCAGGCCTTCCAGCCCTGCTCGTCCTGCACCTTCTTCGCGATCTCGATCTGCTGGGCCTTGGTCGCCTGCTCGGCGCTCGGGGCGTACTTCCGGCCGCCGAACTCCTTCCAGGTCGACGGCGTGAACTGCAGTCCGCCCTTGAACCCGTTGCCGGTGTCGGCGTCCCAGTTCCCGGTGCTCTCGCAGTGCGCGAGCTTGTCCCCAGGTGGCGGTCCGCTCGACCGACGGCGCGGCCGACGACGTCGACTCGGCCGCCGCCGCGGTCCCCACGACGCCCAGCGGAGCCGCCGCCACCGCGGCGAACGCGCTGATCCGGGCGACCTTACGGCCGGTCTCGGTGGGCTTGCGGTGTCGTCCAGCCATCGTCGTTCCTCTACCTCGGGGAGCAGGTGCCGCCCGGGCCGGAGTACGGGGAGGGCCCGGAGCGGCCGACACCGTAACCACGCCGAGACCACTCGTCACAACCCGTGACACCCGCCGACGCGGAGTAGGCGACGGGTGGTCGCCTGGCCGCGTTCACCGACGGACGGGGTAACGCATACCCGTCGGGCCGTCCGCCGATCAGCTGCCGCGGGTCGGCGCGGGGACCGGTTCGCCCGTCGCGGGGACGGGGACGCGACGGCCCAGCACCGCCGCGACGACGGCGAGCACCGCGACGACGCCGCCGTACACCAGCGCCGTGGGCCGCAGCTCCCCCAGCGTCGCGGCGACGCCCGCGACCATCGCCGGCACCGAGAACGCCAGGTAGGCGAGCGTGTAGAGGGCCGCGAAGAGCTCGCCGCGCTCGTGCGGGGCGGCGAGCGTGGACATCGTCCCGAACGTGGCGTAGGCGGCCGAGCCGAAACCCAGCCCGGCGACGACCGCGCCGACGGCGGCGAGCGCGAGCACTCCGGTGAGCACCCCGGCCAGCGTGACGACGGTGCCGCGGCGAGCAGCCAGGCCGCCGGGACGAGCAGCGTCACCGGGACGCGCCCGCGCAGCGCGAAGGCCGTCACCGCGCCGGTCCCGACGAGCGCGACGACGGTGAGCCCGCCGACCAGGTGGTCGCGCACACCGAACACCTGCGCGACCACCGAGCCCCCGAGCGAGAGGTAGAGCCCGGCGAGCGCCCAGCTCGCCAGCAGGATCGGCACGATCACGGCGAACCCGGACCGCACCCGCGGCGGCACCCCGACCCGCGGGCGCAGCGACGCGAGCGCCCCCGGCCGACGGTCGATGGTCTCCGGGATCAGGGCGACCAGCACGGCGGCCAGGACCAGGCCGGCGAGCAGCAGCGCCCAGACCAGGCGGGTCGCGCGCGGGCGCGTACTCGACGAGCAGGCCGCAGCCCAGCGCCCCGACGGCGAGACCGGACAGCGGCGCCGTGCCGTTGACCACGCCGGCGCGCTCGGGCCGGTCACCGCGGGCGGCGAGATCGACCAGCGTCGCGGGCAGCGTCGCCGTCGCCGCGCCGGTCGCGACGCCCTGGACGACGCGCGCGACCAGGAGCCAGCCGACGCCGTCGGCCAGCAGGAACAGCACCAGGGACACGGCCTCCAGCGCGATCGCACCGAGCAGCACCGGCTTGCGCCCGATGTGGTCCGACAGCGACCCGGCGACGAGCAGGGCGGCGATCAGCGCGAGGACGTAGACCGCGAACACCGTGGTGAGCGTGAACTCGCTGAAGGCGAAGCTCTCCTGGTACACGACGTAGAGCGGGGACGGCGCGGACGACGCGGCGAGGACCCAGACGAACGTCGCGGCGACGACGGCGAACGCCACCGGCGGGGACAGGCGGGGCACGGTGCTCCTCGGGTCGGACGGCCTTCTGAGCATCCGCAACGACCGGCCCGGGACCGGCATTCCCCGACCTCCCCGGCGCCCCCGCCCACCCCGCCCCGCACGACGACGCCGCGGGCTCGGCGCACGGGGAGGAGCGGGTGCGGGGGTGGGTCAGGCCAGAGCGGTGCGCAGGGCGGCGCCCGCCTCGTCGAGCAGGGCACGGCTGTCGTCGACCGCGGCGCCGAACTGCAGGAACCCGTGGATCATGCCCGGCGACTCGCGCAGCTCCGCCTTCACCCCCGCGGCGTTCAGCGCCGCGGCGTAGGCAGCGCCCTGGTCGCGGAGCGGGTCGAATTCCGCGGTGACGACCAGCGCGGGCGGCAGCCCGGACAGGTCGGTGGCACGGGCCGGAGACATCCGCGGGTCGCGCAGGTCCTTCTCGTCGGTGAGGTAGTGGCCCATGAACCACTCCATCATGGCCCGGGTCAGCAGCGGACCCTGTGCGTTCTCGGTCATCGACGGGCTCTCGTCGGCACCGTCGACGGCCGGGTAGACCAGCAGCTGGAACCGCAGGTCGGGACCGTGGTCGCGAGCGTGCTGGGCGACGACCGCCGACAGGTTCCCGCCCGCGGAGTCGCCGCCGACGGCGATGCGGGCCGGGTCGCCGTCGAACTCCGCGGCGTGGGCGTGCACCCAGTCCAGGGCGGTGACGGCGTCGTCGACGGCCGCGGGGAACCGGTGCTCGGGCGCGAGCCGGTAGTCGACCGAGACGACGACCGCGCCGGACCGGTTGGCCAGCGACCGGCACACCGGGTCGTGGCTGTCGAGGTCGCCGATCACCCAGCCCCCACCGTGGTAGAAGACCAGGATCGGGAACGGGCCGGTGCCCTCGGGCGTGTAGATGCGGACCGGTACGTCACCGGCGCGGTCGTCGCGGACCGCCGCGACCGGCTCGGGCGGGCCGGACACCGCGGCCATCCCCCGGAGCATGGCCCGGTTCTGCTCGACGGTCATGGTCTCCGGCGGGTCACCGCCCTGCTCGGCCAAGAGCGTCAGGAGGGCTTCCACCTGCGGGTGCAGCGGCACGGTCGGTACTCCTTCTACGTCGTCCCACGAGTGGCGGGGTCCTACGGGGCGGCGGGCCCCACCCGACCATCCTGCACCCGCCGGGCGCCGACGGCGTGGACGACGACGGCCGCCCCGGCGAGCAGCGCCGCCACCGCGGGCACGGCGGGCCGCAGGTGCTCCAGCAGGAGCCCGCCCGCGACGGCCCCGAGCACCAGCGCGCCGAGCTGGCGCAGCGCCGACCATCGCCGCCCGTCGCCGGTGACCAGGTCGGCGACCGCACCGGTCAGGGTGCCGGTCATGTAGGTCGTGGACTCCCCGAGCAGCCGGGCGACGCTGCTCTGTCCACCCATCGCGACCGCGGCCCCGGCCAGCAGCGGCAGCGTCGCGGCGGACGCGAGCAGCCACGCGACGGCGAGTGCGACCAGCACGACCAGCTCGGCCAGCAGCGGCGCGGACACCGCGTCCCGCCGCCACCGCCGGTGCAGCGACCACAGACCGACCCCGGCGACGAAGCCCGCCACCGCGACCGCCGGTGGGAGCAGCTCGACCGGGTCGGCGACGGCGACGGCATGCCCCGCCGTCACGAGGTTGCCGGTGACGACGCCGGCGAAGGCGCCACCCAGGGCGACCACCGCCCAGACGTCCACCACCCCGGCGCAGGCGGCCAGCAACGCGAGGACGATCGCACGGTTCACCGGATGATCCTCCCGCGGCGGCCACCGGAGGTGGCACGCTGGGCGGGTGCAGCTGCGTGCCACCTCCGTTCCGGCCGGGCTGCTCCGCGTGCGCTACGAGGTCACCGCCGACGGCAGAGCCGTGACCGGGTGGAGCGCACGGGCCTGGCAGGCCCACCGGGACCTCGTCATCGACGGGCATCCCTACGCGCTGCGCTCGGAGGGGATCGCCCGGTTCGCGCTGGAGGGCGACGTCCGCGCCCGCATCCAGCGCTCGGTCGACCATCCGGACGGGCCGCTGTCGCGCCCTCGGTGGACGGTCGAGGTCGGCGACCTGGCCTACCGGCTCAGCGGCTCGGGGGTCGGGCACCGGTTCGCGCTGCTCACCACGGCCGACGCGGTCAACGAGGCGGGCCGGGTGTGGCGGGCCGGCGCGCTGCGGCCGCGTTACGGCGCGGACCTGCCCGATGCGCTGCCACTGCCGGTCGGGGTGTTCGTGCTGTGGGCGGCGATGGCGATCTGGCGGGCGACGGTCACCGCGGCCGCGACGGCGGTGCAGTGACCCACCGCGGATCTCACGCCGCAGATCTCACGCTGCGGATCTCACACCGCAGGCCTCACGCTCCGGGCCTCACGCCTGCGGACGCACGACGGCCCCGGACGCCGTGGTGGGGACGTCCGGGGCCGGTGTGGTGGGTGCTGCTCAGACCTCGCCGCGGTAGCCGGCGGCCTGGGCCTGCCACATCCAGCGGGCCTCCTCCAGCGCGCGGCCCAGCTCGATGAGCAGGTCCTCCGTGAGCGGGTCGGCCTTGCCGGCCTGCTCGATCCGCGGACGCAGCCGGTCGACGACGGCGTCGACGGTCGCCGAGATGGTCAGCACCGTGTCCTGGTCGGACACGTAGCCCGCCGGGTACTCCGGCAGCCCGGTGTCGCGGCCGACCGTCCTCGCGCGACCGTCGGGGGCGACGCCGATGGCGGCGGCACGCTCGGCGACCGAGTCGCCGTGCTCGCGCGCCAGGTCGACGAGCTCGTCGAGGTGCAGGTGGATGTCACGGAACTGCTTGCCGACGAGGTTCCAGTGCGCCTGCTTGGCGACCAGGGACAGGTCGACGAGGTCGACCAGGGTCTCCTGCAGCACGCGGCCGGTGATGTCGGTGGCGCCGCCGTCGAGCGGGCTGGTGATCGGGGTGGCCATGGTGCTCACCGCTCCTTCCGATGTCGGTTCGGGACGTACCGGGAGTGCCCCGACCGTGGGGCGCCCACACCCGTTCGTGATCCGTCCGACAACCGGTGAGGCGTGCCTGACCTGGGGAGAGTCGAGCCTACGAGCGCCGCGTGGGTAGTCCGAGCAGCGGCGCGCCGCCGCCGTGTGCTCACCCCGCGGCCCGGGCCAGCTCGACGGCCCGCGCCAGGGTGCCGAGTCGTTCGTCGAGCGTCTCGCCCGCGGGGTAGAGCCGGACGGTGTCGACGCCTGCGGCGGCCCAGTCCCGCAGCCGCGCGCCGACCCGCTCGTGGGTGCCGATCAGCGTCGTCCCCAGCACCATCTCGTCGGTGACCAGGGCCGCGGCGCCGGCCCGGTCCCCGCGCTGCCAGGCGGCGCGGACGGCGTCGGCGCGCTCGCCCCAGCCCTGGCGCCGGTAGGCGTCGTAGTAGAAGTTCCGCTCGGCGGTGCCCATCCCGCCGAGGCTGAACGCGATGCCGGGGCGGCGGGCGTCGGCCATCGCCGCCTGCTCGGCCTCGTCGGCGGCGAAGGCGACCTCGGCGCCCTGGCAGACCTCGATCGCGGACCGGGCCCGCCCGGCCGCGCGCAGACCGGTGTCGAGGTGGGTGAGAGCGTGTTTGGAAATTCTAGTGGGTTGAGGGTGTCGTGTGTTTCTGCTGGCGGGTGGCGGGGTATCCACGGGCGATGCGGCGGGTGATGGTGTTGATCGCGGCCCAGCGGATCATGGCTTCGGATGTGGTGGGGTGGCGTTCGTAGTCTCGGGCCAGGCGTCGGTGTGCGGTGAGCCAGGCCAGGGTCCGTTCGACCACCCACCTTCGTGGGAGGACGGTGAATCCGCGCTGCTCGGGTGGCTTGCGGATGATCTCGATCGTTGTCTGCAGGATCGTGGCGGCCCAGTCGAGCAGTCGCCCGGCGGAGCCGGCGTCGGCGTAGACGAACCGCACCCTGGTGCGCAGGTAGAGGTTGAGCAGGATCGGCTTGGCGCCGTCGCGGTCCTGTACCGAGGCCGAGCACACCATCGTGGTCAGCAGCAGACCGAGGGTGTCGGTCACGATGAACCGTTTCCGTCCGCCTGTCTTCTTCCCGGCGTCGTAGCCGCGGGAGTCCTGGCCGACGGTGTCGGCGCCCTTGACCGACTGGGAATCGATGATCCCCGCACTCGGCTCCGGATCACGGCCCTCGGCGATACGTAACTGCCCCCGCACGACCGGGAGGATCTTCTCGGTGACCTTCTGCTGTTCCCACTGGTTGAAGTACCAGTAGACGGTCTGCCAGGGCGGGAAGTCCACCGGCAACGCCCGCCAGGCACACCCGGTCCGCACGACATACAAGATCGCGTCCAGCACGTCCCGACGAGCATGAGCAACAGGCCGCCCCCGCCGCGCGAGCGGCGGTAACAACGGCTCGATCACCACCCACTGGGCATCACTGGTGTCCGAGGGGTACCGGCGCGGTCGTTCCTGCATGCCGACCACGATGGAGCACCCCAGCCGTGTCGACCATCCCGACACACCCACCATTTCCAAACACGCTCTGAGGTAGGCCTCGGCGCCCTCCGGGACGAAGCTCGTGCCCAGCCAGCCGTCGGCGACCCGCCCGGTGAGCTCCAGCATCCGCGGGGACAGCGCCGCGACGAACACCGGCAGGTCCGGCACGGGCGTCGTCGACAGCCGCATCGGGCGGCCCTCGCCGCCGGGCAGCGGGATCGCGACGGTCTCGCCGTCGTAGTCGATGCGCTCCCCCGCGCAGGCGGCCCGGACCACCTCGATCGTCTCACGCAGCCGGGTGAGCGGGCGCGCGAACGGCACCCCGTGCAGGCCCTCGATCACCTGCGGGCCGGACGCGCCGAGGCCGAGCAGGAACCGGCCCTGTGACATGTCGTGCAGGGTCAGCGCCGCCTGGGCGACCGCGACCGGCGATCGGGTGCCGACCTGGATCACCCCGGAGCCGAGCCGGATCCGCTCGGTGCGGGCGGCGAGGTAGCCCAGCGCCGACGGCGCGTCCGACCCCCACGCCTCGGCGACCCAGCAGTCGTCGAGACCGAGCCGTTCGGCCTCGACGACGAACTCGACGGTCTCGCGCCAGTCGCCGCCGGAGGCCTCCACCGTCGTGGCGGTCCTCATCGGGCGTCCCGGACGAGCCCGACCGGGCCGTGCGCGGGCACGTCCCCGGCCGCGAGCACCGCCGACGCCATCGGCGCCAGCAGCGCGGCGAGCTCGGCGGTCCGGTCCGCGCCGAGGGCGGCCCACGGGCGGGCGGCGGCCCGGTCGGTGAGCCGTTCGATCTCGTCGTGCTCCTGCGCGCCCGCGGCGGTGAGCGCACCGGTGGTGGCGACCCAGCCGCGGGCACGCAGGTCCTGCGCACCGGCCGCCCAGGTCTCGGGGTCGAACCCGCGGGCGGTGCGCAGCCACTCGCCGTCGGTCTCCCCGGCGGCGATCTTGAGGTGGTGCGCGGCGACCGGGCCGACGCCCCGCGCGACCAGGACGGCGACGTGGCCGTCCCCGCGGTGCTCTCGCAGCGTCGTCGTCGCCTGCCAGAGGGTCTCGAGGTCGCCGTCGGGGCGGGGCAGTGCGGCGTTCGCGGCGGCGAGGACGCGGCCGTCGACGTCGACCTCCCCGGCGGCCGCCCAGGCCAGCTCCGCGGCCCGGCGCAGCGCGGCCGGGTCGGCGGCCGGGCCGGCACCGTCGAGACCGGACCGGCGCAGTGCGGCGGTGGCACCGGCGAGGCGGGCCGCGAGCGCCGCAGCGGAGGTGCCGAGCGACCAGACCGCGGGCAGTGCGCGGGCGACCATCGACGGGTGGAAGCCGTGGAACGCGGCCGTCACGGGTGCCGCGCCGACCGGCCCCAGTGGCGCGGCACGCATCGCGAAGTAGCCCCGCCAGAACCCGCGGAACCCGGCGGCCCCGGCGGCGGCCTGCGCCTCGGGGGCGAAGTAGACGACGTCGTGGACCGGCTCGAGCTCGGCCCAGAGCGCCCGGGTGGACGGCACCGCGCCGTCGGAGGTGGTCACCCGCGCAACGCTAGTACGGGGTGGCCGCGCGCGATCCCGGCGCGCGGCCACCCCGGTGGCTCTCCTGCTCGGCGGTCAGGAGAGGTGGTGCCGCTCCTGCAGCCCGTAGACGGGGGTGTCGATGCCCGCCTCCCGCGCCTTGAGCTGCAGCGCCAGGTACAGCGAGTAGAACCGGCTCTGGTGCAGGTTCCCGCCGTGGAACCACAGGTTCTGCTGCTGGGTGGGCTTCCACATGTTGCGCTGCTCGCCCTCCCAGGGACCCGGGTCCTTGGTCGTGTCCGAGCCCAGGCCCCACACCTTGCCGACCGTGTCCGCGACGTCCTGGCCGACGATGTCGGCGGCCAGGCCGTTCATCGACCGGTAGCCGGTCGCGAAGACGACGAGGTCGGCGTCGAGCTCGGTGCCGTCGGCGAGCTTCACGCCCTTCTCGGTGAACTCCTGCATCTGGCCGCGGACCAGCTTCACCTCGCCGTCGGCGACGAGCTCGGCGGCGCCGACGTCGATGTAGTAGCCCGAGCGCGCGGCGCAGGTACTTCATGAACAGGCCGGAGTCGTCGTCGCCGAAGTCCAGCTCGAACCCGCGTCGGCCAGCCGCCGGTAGTAGTCCGCGTCGACCTCGCGGGCCTTGTCGTAGGCGGGCTTCTGGAAGGTGTGCATGATCCGGTAGGGGATCGACGCGAAGATCATGTCCGCGGTGTGGGTGTCGACGCCCGCCTTGACCGCGCGCTCGGAGTAGAGGTCGCCCAGCCCGTACTCCATCAGCGTGTCGGACTTGATGATGTGGGTCGACGAGCGCTGCACCATGGTGACGTCGGCGCCGACCTCCCACAGCGACCCGCAGATGTCGAAGGCGGAGTTGTTCGAGCCGATGACCACGACCTTCTTGCCCCGGTAGGCGTCCGGGCCGGGGTGCTGCGACGAGTGCTGCACCTCGCCGCGGAACTGCTCCTGCCCGGGGAAGTCGGGGATGTTCGGCTTGCCGGAGACGCCGAGCGCGATCACGAGCTGGCGCGGGCGCAGGGTGATCCGCTCGCCCGCCCTGTCGACGACGACGCGCCAGCGACCGGACGCCTCGTCGAACTCCGCGCTGTTCGCGGTGGTGGAGCCCCAGTAGTTCAGCTCCATGATCCGCGTGTAGAACTCCAGCCAGTCGCCGATCTTGTCCTTCGGCGCGAACACCGGCCAGTTGTCCGGGAACTTCAGGTACGGCAGGTGGTCGTACCAGACCGGGTCGTGCAGGGCGAGGCTCTTGTAGCGCTTGCGCCAGGAGTCGCCGGGCCGCTCGTTGCGCTCGACGATGATCGTGTCGACACCGAGCTGGCGCAGCCGGGCGCCCAGCGCGATGCCGCCCTGCCCGCCGCCGATGATCACGACCTCGGGGTCGCGGGTGTGGCCCAGCTCGGCCAGCTCGGCGTCGCGGCGTTCCTTCCAGGTGACCCGGGCGGGGTTGGCGCCGTGTTCGGTGCCGAGCGGCCGGTTCTCCCCGCGGGGCTCCTCGTGGCCTTTCAGCTCGTCGAGGGTGGTGAGCAGGGTCCACGCCTTCCCGTCGACGATGCGGACGTGCCCGGAGCCGCGCCCGACGGCGGTCTCGAACGTGAACCACCCCTCGGTGACACCGCCGGCCTCGGTCGGCTCGGCGGAGAGCGCCCAGTGCGACGGGTCGGTCGGGTCCAGGGTGTGGGTCAGCAGGTCCCGGATGCCGTCGTGGTGCTCGACGGTCTTCAGGTTCCAGGTGAACGCGACCAGGTCGCGCCAGTAGCTCTCGTCGGCGAACAGCCCGACGGCGCGGTCGATGTCGCGGGCGGACAGGGCGTCGGCGAAGGCGGTGAGCCAGCCCTCCGCGGTCGTGCGTGCCGCCGTCTTCTCCTGCGTGGTCGTCACGGGCACCTCCAGCGAGCGGTTCGCCACGACCGTGGCGGCGCTCGCCGTCCTGCCGCGGTCGTCGGGGCAACGACCGGAGTGAACACCACCCGCGTGACCCACGACACCGGTTGCGGGGAGGTTGCAACCGCCGCGGCGTGCCGTCGGCCCGGCACACGCTCCCCGTGTGCCGGGCCGCCCCTCGCCTCAGACCTGGTCGGGCCGCGACGGGGTCCGCTCACCCGCCTCCACCGGCACGTCCAGGGTGTTCCCGGCCGGCGGCAGCGGGCAGGTGGCGTACGCGGTGAACGCGCAGGGCAGGTTCACCACCCGGTTCAGGTCGAGGCGCAGGGTCCCGTCCGGGGCGGGGTCGTCGGTGCGCAGGATGCGCCCGCCGCCGTAGGTGGTGTCCCCGGAGGTGGCGTCGCGGAAGTGCAGGGACAGGCCCCCGTCCTTGCCCGCCAGCGCCACCAGTCGCTGCGGGCGGCCCGCCCAGGTGAAGGCGACCTCGCCGACGGCGGTCGGGAAGTGCTGCAGGCCGGCGACGACGGCGTCCACGGTGACGGTGCGCGGTGCGTCGTAGGGGGTAAACACCGCGTCGACGACCGCGGCCGGGTCGTAACCCCAGGCCGGGACACCGGTGAAGGCGGTCCGGGTGACCGCCCTCGGGTCGCGCACGCGCAGCGCATAGGAGTCGGTGCGCCGCGCGATCTCGACGACCCGCTCCCCCACGGTGACCATCACCCCGGGTGCGCCGTCCACCGGGTGCAGGTGCGCCGTGCCGTCGAGCGGCGCGTCGGTGCCGGGCAGGACGACGCCGTCGGCCGCCTCGGCGGTGACCGCGACCGCGTCCGGGCCCGCGACCCGCCAGGTGCCGGGCAGCCCCGGCAGCCCGCCCTCGCCGTCGTCGAGCCAGTGCAGGGCGGTCAGCGACAGCCAGCCGTGCGGCTCGGCCAGGGTCCGCTCGCGGTCGGCGCGCCAGGTGTCGTGCGCGGCGCGCTCGGTGCTCTCGGTCGTCGCGGAGGTCCAGGTGCTCGTCATGTGGGGGCAACACCGATTCCGGCCGTGGCTGTTCCCCGCTCGGGGGCCCGGCTCAGTGCACCCGGCGGCGCACCGACTCCGGGTCGGGACGGGTCAGCACGACCACCCCGGCCAGCGCGACCAGCACCCCGGCGAGCGCGGCGCCCTCCCAGCCCGGCCGGATCCGGTCGCCGAGCAGCGCGAGCCCGACGACACCCGGCACCACGACCTCGGTCACCGACAGCACCGCCGTCGCCGGACCGACGGCGCCGTCCTGCAGGGCGCGGGCGAAGGCCAGCACCCCGAGCACGCCCATCGCGACGACGCCGTACACCAGCGGGTCGAGCAGCAGGCTGCCCGCGGTCTCCCAGCGCAGCGGCCCGGGGTGAATGGCCCGCACGGCCAGCGCGGTACCGCCGAACCCGAGCCCGGCCAGCAGCGCCAGCAGCATCGGCCGCCCGGCCCGCCACACGAACGGTGCGGCGGCGAGGATCAGCACGAACGACACCAGCAGGACCGGGGTGGCTACGGGGGGCAGCGCGTCCGGACGGTCCGGCTCGGCGCTCGCGGCCACCACGACCAGGCCTGCGAGCACCGCCAGGACGGCCCACCGGTCGCGCCGGATCAGGTTCCACGGGTTCCAGCCGTGGTCGGCCAGCGTGGTCAGCGCGATCGCGCCGGCGAGGATCGACTGGACCGCGAAGACCGGCAGGTAGCGCAGCGCGACCACGGTGAGCACCCACGCCAGGATGTCGGCGAACAGCCCGGCGAGGAACCACGGCTGCAGCCACACCGGCCGCCCGTACTTCGCCAGCCGGCTCCCGCGGGCCTCCCAGAGGGCGGCGACGGTGTTGCCGGCCATGGCGGCCGCGGCCGCGAGCAGGGCGAGGAGTGTGGTCATGTCCCGGCCATCCTGCCTGCCGAGCCGGTGGCCCGCTCCGGACACGCCGATCCGTGGCCGTGGGTGTGGCCGGCCCGCCGGGCGTGCACACTCGGGCCATGCGCATGCGGTTCGGCCCGGACTCCGACGACGAGTTCCACGCGGCCGCCCAGGAACTGCTCGACGGGTTCGCGGCGTGGCTCACCGAGAACGAGGTGGACGCCGAGCCGATGTCGGCGGAGCTGTTGCTGCAGTACAAGTGGCTGGCGGCGGACGGTGACCTCGCGGACTGGCCCCTGGAGCACGTCGAGACCTTCCTCGACGGCTGGTGCCCGCACGTCGTGCTGGAGCACCGGCTGCCGGTGCGTCTGGTGCCCGCGAGCGTCGCGGCGTTCATCGAGTACCTCGACGAACGGGGGCTGCTCGCCCCGGGCGGGCCGCGGCCGTCGCAGGTGCGGCGGCTGTGCGGGGAGTACGTGCAGGAGTACGAGGAGCTGGAGGCCGGAGCCGGGTCCCCGCTGCTGACCGAGCTGGGCGACGACCCGGACCCGGTGCGGATCCCCTCGCCCGCCGACCGGGCGGCGTCCGCGGCGCAGGCCCGGATCCTGCACGACGCCCGCGCGCTGGCCGCCTGGTGCGGCGACCGCGGCAGGCCGCTGACCGCGACCGGCAACCTGCGGCTGGCCGACGCGCGGGAGCTGGTGGACCTGCTCGGCACCGGCGACGAGCCGGACCGCTACGGCCGCCTCGACCGCTCCACCCGGCTGCGGACGCTCACCTGGGTGCTGGAGACCAGCGTGCGCGCGGGCGCGGTGCGCCGGGAGAAGGGCAGGCTGGTGGCCGTGCCACGGTTCGCCGGGCTCGACGACACCACCGCCCACGAGGACCTCGTGCTGGCCGCCCGCGACGTGGGCGCGCTCTCGACCGGCTGGCCGCGTGCCGTCGTCGACGACGGGACCGACCCCGACCGCCCGGCCGGCTCGTCGGCCCACCCGTCGCTGCCCGCACCGCTCGAGGACGTGGTCCTCGGGTTCGACGACGAGGCCCCGGTGCCGGGGGCCGGGATCGACGACGAGACGATCGAGGCGCTGCTCGGCGCCGGGGACGGCCCGCCATCGGAGGACGCGACCCCGGCCCTGCTGTTCCTGCTGCGCCACGTCGAGGACGGCGTCGACCACGACGACCTGTGCCACGCCCTGGACGTGCTGCTCGACTGGACCGAGGAGCAGCCCGGCGACACCGGCGTCGCCGAGGGCCGGGCGCAGCTGCTGCTGGAGCAGCTGGAGCGGCTCGGCGTCGTCGCCTGGACCGGCTCGCGGACCGAGCCCGACGACCTGGTCGGCCAGGTGCGGGTCGGCGGGATCGTGCAGCTGACCCCCGGTGGGGTCGCCTGCGCGCTGCTGCTGCTCGCCGCCGAGGACCTGCACTACCCGACCCGCCCGGACCCGGCGGTCGCCTCGGCCGCGGAGATCGTCGAGCTGGCCGGAGAGGTCGCGCCGGACGAGTGGCGCCGCGACATCGACGCCTGGCACGCCGCGCAGCCCGACCCGGCCCGCGCGGTCGCGGACTTCGTGGCCGCCGCGCTCGCGCCGGGACAGTCGCTGCTGGTCGCGCTCACCGCGACCGGGGTGGCCGCGGACCGGTTCGGCGCCGACACCGTCGACACCCTGCTGCGCGAGCACCTCGACGGCCCGCACCGCGGGATGGTGGCCCGCCGGCTCGTCGCGCGCGGGGAGCTGGACCCCGACGCCGTCGAGCCGGAGCTCCTGCTGGTCGCCTCGGTCGACGTGCTGGCCGTCGCGCTGGACACCGTCGACGCCGAGGACTGGCCGGACGCGTTCGCCGACGAGTTCCCGCCCGAGTCCCTCGACGTGTTCGACATGCTGTGGCAGCTCGACCATCCCCGGGTCGGCGACGTGCTCGCCGCGCTGGGCGAGCACCACCCCGACGCCGCGGTGGCGAAGGCCGCCCGGCGGGCCCGCGAGCGCTGGCGCAGCCGGACCGGGGGCTCCTGAGCCACCACACCGAGCCCTCGCCGTCGCCCCGGCCGCATGCGAACATGTGTTCGTGCGCGGCCTGGCCACCATCCTGCATGCCGACCTGGACTCGTTCTACGCGTCGGTCGAGCAGCGCGACGACCCGCGGCTGCGCGGGCGGCCGGTGATCGTGGGCGGCGGTGTCGTGCTGGCGGCCAGCTACCAGGCGAAGGCCTACGGCGTGCGGACCGCGATGAACGGGCGCCAGGCGCGGGCGCTGTGCCCGCAGGCGATCGTCGTGCCGCCGCGGATGGCGGCCTACTCCGAGGCGAGCCGCGCGGTGTTCGCGCTGTTCCGCGACACGACCCCGGAGGTCGAGGGGCTGTCCATCGACGAGGCGTTCCTGGAGGTCGGCGGTCTGGAGAGGATCGTGGGGACCCCCCGGGAGATCGCGACGCGGCTGCGCGAGCGGGTGGCCGGGGAGGCGGGTCTGCCGATCAGCGTCGGCGTGGCCCGCACGAAGTTCCTCGCGAAGGTGGCCAGCGGGGCGTCGAAGCCCGACGGGTTGCTGGTCGTCCACCCCGACCGGGAACGGGAGTTCCTGCACCCGCTGCCGGTGCGCAGCCTGTGGGGCGTCGGCGCGGTGACCGCGGCCCGGCTGCACGAGGTCGGAGTGCGGACCGTCGCCGACGTCGCGGCGCTGGGCGAGGCGGCGCTGGTCTCCTACCTGGGACCCGGCGCCGGCCGCCACCTGCACGCCCTGGCCCACCTGCAGGACCCCCGGCCGGTGGACACCCACCGGACCCGCCGGTCGATCGGGTCGCAGCGGGCCCTGGGCCGGCGCCCGCGCACGGACGCCGAGCTGGACGGCATCCTGGCCTCGACCGTCGACCGGCTGGCCCGGCGACTGCGCGCCCCTCGCGGGTCCGACCGCGACGAGCCGGACGGGACCGCCGACCCGTTCGACGCCGCCGAATCGGGCGGCGATCCGGCGGACACCGGCGCGATCGGCACTCCCGCCGGCGGCCGGGTCTGCCGCACCGTCGTGCTGAGGGTGCGGTTCGGCGACTACGCCCGCATCACGCGCTCGCACACCCTGCCGGTCGCGACCGCCCACACCCCGACGATCCTGTCCGCGGCACGACGACTGCTCGTCGACGCGCTGCCCGAGATCCACGGCCGCGGGATCACCCTGCTCGGCCTGTCGCTGACCAACCTCGACCGCGACGACGCCCTGCAGCTGGAGCTGCCGCTCGACGCGCACGCCGGACCCGCCCTGGACACCGCGCTCGACGCCGTCCGGAGCCGGTTCGGATCGGCCTCGGTCGGCCGCGCCAGCCGCCTCGGCCACGACGAGGGCCTGCAGGTGCCGCTGCTGCCCGAGCACGAATGACCGTCAACCCAGTGTTGACGGATCGCCTGCGTCAACTTACGGTTGACGCATGGGAACTCCGACGCCTCCGGGCACCACCGTCCGTCTCGACGACCTCATCCGAGCCATCACCGCCGTCCACCAGGACCCCCTGGAGCAGCTGTCCGACGCAGTGCTCGCCGGCGACCACCTCGGCGAGGTGGCCGACCACCTGATCGGCCACTTCGTGGACCAGGCGCGGCGATCCGGCGCCTCGTGGACCGAGATCGGCCGCAGCATGGGGGTGTCCAAGCAGGCCGCGCAGAAGCGGTTCGTGCCCCGCGCCGACCCCGGGACCGACATGGCGGGCGGCTTCGAGCGCTTCACCCCGCGGGCGCGGGCCGTCGTCGTCGCCGCCCAGGAGTCGGCCCGTGCGGCCGGCAACGACCGGATCACGCCGGAGCACCTGCTCCTCGGCGTGCTCTCCGAGACCCGTGGGCTCGCGGTGCTGCTGCTGACCGGGCTCGGCACCGACACCGCGGCGCTGGGCGAGGCCGCCACCGCCGCGCTGCCCGCCCCCGCGGACACCCTCCCCGCCCTCATCCCGTTCGACCCGGACGCGAAGAAGACCCTGGAGCTGACGTTCCGCCACGCGCTGCGGCTGGGACACAACTACGTCGGCACCGAGCACGTCCTGCTCGCGCTGCTGGAGACCGAGGACGGCGACGGCGTCCTGTCCGCGGCCGGTGTCGAGGCCGCCCGCGTCGAGGAGGCGCTGGCCCAGGCACTCGCCGCGATGGCGGACCCCGAGACATCGTGACTCCTCGGCGATCAGCACGTTTCCGCCCCGCGGAGGGCCGCATCGTGCTGATCGATCCCGCGGGAGCCGGTCGCGGCCCGGCGGGAGGCGGGTACCGGTGGTCGGGGCCACCGGTGCGTGACGCCCGGTGTTTCGAGGGCGGACGGCGGGGTGCGCGGTGACGTGGGACGCGGCGACCCCGGGCCAGCGGCGGTTCGTCCGCCGCTACGCCCCGCGGACCTGACCGGTCAGGACGCCAGCTCGATGCTCCCCCGCACCGACTCCGGCGCCCCGTCCGATCCCGCGGCGACGACGATGCGGTCCCCGTCCGGGGTCCCGCCGACCCAGACGTCCGCGCCGGCGAAGGCCGGTGCGGTGAGGCGGTACTCGAAGCCGCGGACGAACGCCGTCGGGCGGTGGCGGCGCGCGATCTCCAGGCCGAGCAGCGCGAACAGCGGGCCGTGCACGACCAGCCCGGGATAGCCCTCCACCTCGGTGACGTAGGGCAGGTCGTAGTGGATGCGGTGGGTGTTGTAGGTCAGCGCCGACATGCGGAACAGGAGCTCCGGGCCGGTCGGCACGGTGAATCCCCACTCGTGTTCCGGACGCGGCGCCGGGTCCGGGGCGGTGATCCCGCGCCCGGTGCCCGCGGGCTGCGAGCGGTAGACGATGTCCTGCTCCTCGACGCAGAGGAGCGTGTCACCGCGGTGGAACTCCGCGCGGGTGGTCACGAAGGCCATCTGCCCGCTGCGGCCCTGCTTCACGCGGACCGGGCCGAGCTCCTGGCGGCGGGTCACCGGTTCACCGACCCGCCACGGGGCGTGCCACGTCAGGCGGCCGCCCGCGACCATGCGTCGCCGGTCCGGGATCGGCGGCAGGAAGCGACCCTCGCCGGGGTGCCCGTCGTCGCCGAGCGCGGACGTCGGCGGAGTGTCGAGGAAGGCGAACCAGTGCCACAGCGGCGGGAGCGGGTCGCCCTCGGCGGCGACCGGGTCGAGGTCCAGCAAGCCGGAGAACGCGGCGACCGACCACGCGGACACCGCGTCGGTGCCGACGAGCGGCTCCGGCGCCCAGCCCTCGACGGCCGCGGCCAGGTCCACGGCCCCGTCCGGCGCCCCGGCGGCCGGCCCGGTCACGAGGCCACCTCGTAGCGGGTGTGCTGCAGGATCGTCCACGCGACCAGGGCCGGGTTGTCGACCATCGGCACGTGCCCGACCCCCGGCAACACGACGAACTCCGCGCCGGGCACGGCGTCCATCATGGGGCGCCCGTAACGGCTGTAGGGGATCGTGCGGTCCGAGCCCGACCACGCGATCCGGACCGGGCAGGGCAGCTCCTCGAACGGCGCCATCGCGTTGTCCATCCGCGCGGCGGACAGCAGCGGGTCGAGCACCGTGCAGCCGAGGAAGTCCGCGAACAGCTCGGCGACCTCCTCGGGGGTGAAACGGTCGGTGCGCTCGGACAGCGCGCGCAGCATCAGCCGGCGGATCAGGCCGCACGAGGCGAGCGCCCGGACCGGCGCCCACCCGGCGAGCATCGCGCCGATCCGGAAGCTCGCGAGCAGCCGGTACAGGTCGGCGGGCATCTCCCACGTCCCGGCCGGGGACAGCGCCACCACCGACCGGGCTCGCCCGCGGCGGGCCAGCTCCAGCGCGACCCAGCCGCCGAGGGAGTTCCCGACGACGTGCGGCCGCTCGGGCACTCCGAGCCCGTCGAGCTGGTCGAGCAGCGCGTCGACCAGCAGGTCGATGCTGAACTCGCCCTCGGGCATCGGCGGGCCGTCCAGATGGCCGGGCATGGTGACCGCCCAGACCTCGTGGTGCTCCTCGAGCATCGCCAGCACCGGCTTCCAGGCCCGCCACGACGACGTCACCCCGTGCAGCAGCAGCAACGGCTCGCCGGACCCGCCGACGTGGACGGCGCTCACGCCACCACCACCGGCTCGGCCGATCCCGGGTGCAGGGCGAGGACCTCGGAGAACCCCTCGGCCAGGCAGCGCGCGAAGGTGTCGCGGTCGGTGATGGCGGCGGCGTCGATGTTCGCGCCGACGCAGCAGAGCTCGCCGTGCGTGACGACGGTGATCATCGCCGCGCAGCCGGGCAGTGGCGCGAACGGGTAGACCCGCTCGATCCGTGCCCCGCACAGGAACGCCTCCGCCCGCAGGCCCGGCACGTTCGAGGCCTGCAGGTCGTTGCCCTGGGTCGACCCGCCCGCCACCAGCGTCAGCAGCGGTCCGGGCAGCCGGGCCAGCAGCGGGGCGACGACATCCGGGCTCTCCAGCGCGGGCTCCTCGCGGGCCGCACGCATCTGCTCACCGACCGCCCGCAGCCGGGCGGCCGGATCGGCGATGCCCATCGGGCCGCGCAGCCGGGCCGGCGCCCACCGGTTGCCGCCGTCGGCGTCCCCGGGTCGGCGCACCGACACCGGAACCGAGGTGCGCAGGACCGCGTCGCCGGGGACCGGGTGGCCCATCTCCTCGTGGTAGCGGCGGAAGGCGCCGAGCAGCGAGGCCACGTAGGCGTCGTTGAACGAGCCGCCGACCGTCTTCGCGGCCGCCCGCAGGTCGGGGAAGGAGACGTCGAGCGCGACGAACCGCCACGACGTCCCGCGCGGGCGCAGCAGCTCCGACCCGGTGCCCGGCGGCGGCGACAGCACCCGCAGCGCGGACTCCAGGTAGCGCGCGCTGTCGCGCGCCGCGGAGAGCGGGTGGGTCAGCGCACCGACGACGTCGCGCGCCGCGCGCACCGTCGCCGGGACGATGCCGGCCTCACGGCGCACCAGCCGGTCGACCTCGGCCAGCGGGTCGGGCGTCTCGGTGGCGGGTGCGGGGGGCTGCGGCTTCTCCTCGTCGTGCTCCCGCTTGCGGCTGTGCAGCTGCGACAGCAGCTGGACCACACCCATCCCGTCGGTGAGCACGTGGTGCAGCTTCAGCAGGAACGCGGCGCGACCGCCCGGGAGACCTTCGACGAGGGTCGCTTCCCACAGCGGCCGCTCCCGGTCGAACGGCGTCATCATGAACTGCTCGGCGATCGAGGACAGCTCCGGCCAGAAGTCGGGTCCCGCGCCGGGGATGCGCACCCGGCGCAGGTGGTAGTGCAGGTCGAACTCGACGTCGTGGATCCAGTAGGGCGTGCCCAGCCCGCCGAGCGGCTCGCGGATCCGCTCGCGGAAGCGCGGCACCATCCGCGTCGCCCAGTCGACGGCGGCCACGAGCCGGTCCCAGTCCGGCCGGACGTCGAGCAGCTCGACCGCGAGGACCGGCGAGCGGAACCGGGGGTCGTCGGCCTCCGCACGCCACATCATCGTCTCGAACGACGAGATCTCGCGGACCGAACCCCACGCCAGCGGAGTGTCACTCATGCCGGGTCCTCCTGGCTGCGTCCGTCCTGCGCGATCCGCCGCTCGGGCCAGGCCGCGAGCGTGTCGAGGAACTGGTCGCGGACCTGGTCGGCGTACTTCCCGACGTCCTCCGGCACCCACGACGACGTGTCCACCGGCGGGAGCACCGCGACCTGCACGGTGCCACCGCGCATCGTCTGCGCACCCCGCCACATGATCTCGCCGGCGTTGCGGATGACCACCGGGACGATCGGGACACCGGCCTGGATCGCGATGTGGAACGCGCCTTTCTTGAACGGGCCGAGCCGCGGCGTCGCCGAGCGCGTCCCCTCCGGCGCGATGGCCAGCGAGACCCCTTCGTCGCGGAGCTTCTCCACGGCGGGGCGCAGCGCCTCCCGGGCGGCGGTGGAGTTGCCGCGGTCGACGAACGCGACGTCGGCGGCCCAGAACAGCTGGCCCCACACCGGGATCTGTGCGGCCTCCTTCTTCGCGACGCCGGTGAAGTTCTCGCGGAGGAGCTTCATCATCAGCGGCACGTCGAACTTGGACTGGTGGTTGAACACGAACACGCACGGGCGCGCCGAGTGCAGGTGCTCCGCGCCGCTGACCTCGACGTCGATCCCGGCCAGCCCGAACGCGACGTCGGACCCCACCCCGGCGGCCATGTCGACGAAGCGCCGCCGCGAGCCGTGCAGCAGACCCGCCCCTGCCGCGGTCGCGAGACCACCCAGCAGGCCGCCGTAGAACACCGCGGTCCGGGCGAGGTCGGCGACGCTCGGGAACAGCCCGCCCCGCGGCGCGCAGTCGAGCACCGGCCAGCCCCGCTCCACCGCGAGCCTGCGAAGCGAGTCGGTCGGCGAGACGGCCACCGCGTGCCCGACGGCGGAGAGGAACTCCGCGTCCTCGGTGCCGTTGGCGTAGCCGAAGCAGTCCGCGAGGTCGACGCCGTGCGCCGCGGCGTCGGCCCGCACCGCGTCGGCCTTGCCGGTCCCCCACAGCGAGGTCCCGGCGACGCGGCCGGTCAGCACGCCGTCGCGCACCTCCAGCTCGGTGCACAGTGCGCGGTCCGCGCCCAGCTCCTCGGCCATCGGCTGCACCTGGAACCGGGTCGCCGAGGACGCCATCACGACCTGGTGGCCCTGCTCCCGGTGCGCGGCGACGAGCTCCCACACCTCCGGGTGCAGCGCGGCCGCGATCTCGTCGCGGAACAGGGTCCGGCCCAGCGCGAGCAGCTCGTCCTCGCTGCGGCCCTTCCAGGTCGCGAGGGTGATCGCGAGGAACTCCTTGAAGTCGTCGTCGGTGCGGATGCCGCGCATGCCCGAGAGCACCGTGCGCACCATCTCGACCGGGCCGACGTCGAACTCACGCAGCCGTCGGCGGTAGAACGCGCCCGCCGAGTAGCCGTCGATGACGGTGCCGTCGTAGTCGAAGTAGGCGATCGTGCCCGGTCCGGGCTCGGCCTCCCGGATGGCCCGGATCCTGGCCCGGGTGTCCCCGTCCCGCGCACCGTCAGCTGGCGACACCCGAGTCCCCTTCCGCACGCTGTTGCGCCCCGGCCGGCGGGACGACGGCGCCCGCGGCGGCGGAGGCCGCGACCGTCGTCGTCTCGCCGGAACCGAGGACCACCTCGAGGCGGGCGCGCTGCAGCTCGCCCAGCCGTCCCAGATCGTGGATCACCGCGGTGACCTCCGTCAGCCAGGCGGCGCGCCGGTCGGCCAGCGGCGCACCGGCCGCGCCGGACTCCGGCTCGCGGAGAAGGTCGCGGTTGTCGGCCTGGCGCACGGCGGTGGCGTACAGCTCACGCGACACCGAGTCGGCGCGGTCGACCCGCTGCTGGAGCAGCATCTGGCGGCCGACGCCCAGGCAGTCCTCCAGGAACTCCTTCTCGTCGGTCATCGGCTCCTCGCCGAGCGCGACGAGCCGGTCCGCGACGACGAGCTGGGCGTCGAAGAACGAGCGCAGCACACCCGGCGCGACCAGCAGCGGCGCCTGCCGCAGCGCGCCGCGGACGTCGGCCGGGTCCGCCGCGCGGGTCCGCCACTGCGGGTCGACGAGGTCGAGCTCGCCGATGATCTCGGCGCGGAACTCGCGGCGGGTGGAGAAGAAGAACTCGAACTTCAGCAGGTCCCGGAGCCGGGCCAGCTCCCGCCATGCGACCTCGACGATGTCCTCGTCCGGGTCGGCGTCGCCCACGCGCAGCAGCGCGATCTCCAGCATGGCCCGGTTGAGCAGGTGGTGCAGCGCGCCGTTGCGGTAGAACGCGGCCACGTGGTGGCGGCCGGTGCTGATGGCGAAGACCGGCTCGGTGCCGCCGTCGTAGATGGTGACGACACCGGCCTCGGCGATCCGGTCGAGGGTCATCCGCAGGCCGTGCCGGGTCCGCAGCTCGGCGATCGGCACCGGGATGCCGCGGGCCTCCAGGTAGTCCGCCAACGGCGCGACGACCTCCCGGACCTGCTGCAGGGTCAGTGCCCGGTCCTGCGCCCAGAGCAGCGCGAAGGTCGCGAGCGAGGTCGCGGTGGCCGGGGTGACCCGGTTGATGCCGGCGCACACCCGGAACGCGACCTTCTCCAGCTGGGCCCGGCCCGGCCCGGCCCGGCGTCGGCCAGCGCCTGGCGCAGCGCGAACGGCTCGGCGAAGCGCACCCGGGCGGTGCCGATGTGGCGGCGCTGGTCCCGGAAGTAGCCGAGCAGCCAGCCCAGGCCCTCGGCCTTCTTCGCCGCCCCACGCTGCTCGGCGGCCATCGCACCGACCTCGTGCAGCTGGTCGTAGACGATCGACACCGGCACCAGGATCGCGTCGAGCTCGGGGCGCTCCTCCAGCGCGGACACCAGGTACCGCAGCAGCCCGATGCGGGGCTTGCGCAGCTTGCCGGTGCGGCTGCGGCCGCCCTCGATGTACCACTCCAGGTTGAAGCGCTTCGCGAGCAGATGCCCCAGGTACTCCTGGATCGCGGCCTTGTAGATCGTGTCCCCGCCGAAGGTGCGCCGGATGAACACGATCCCGGCCCGGCGGCCCAGCGCCCCCATCGGCCAGAACGACAGGTTGTTGCCGCCGAGCACGTGGTTGCGCGGGAAGTCGCGGTCGTGCAGCACCTCGGCGAACAGCAGCGGGTCGGCGTAGGACCGGTGGCTGGGCAGGAAGACCAGTGCGTGCTCCTTGTTGAGCTCCCGCAGCCGCTCCAGCCCGGACTCGTCGACCTGCACGTCCCAGGCCTTGGAGTGCATCGGGCCCATCATCGCCCGGAACACGTCGATCGCCGGCGGGCTCTGCACCGCGGCCATCTCGTGCAGGCAGGACTCCAGGCGCTGCTCGACCTCGGCGGCCGGGGTGCCCGTCTGCCGGGCGAGCCGGTCGACCAGCGCCGCGAACCGCGACGAGGAGGTGATCTGCTCGACCATCCGGCGCGGCACCTTGTAGCGGTCGCCGAGGATCCGCCGCTCCGCGCGGTCGCAGGCCAGCACGGCCTGGCGGGCGACGAAGCGGGTGAAGCCGTTGCTGCCGGGCCGCCCGCTCTCCTGGGCGACGAACCGCGACACCAGGTCGGCGACGGTCGCGGCCTCCCCCACCACGACCCGCGCCGCGTCCGGGCGGTGCCGGGCCATCGAGGGGTGCAGCGGCGACCAGGCCATCCGCATGACGGCCGAGGTCGCGAGCCCGGTGAGCTTGCCGACCGCGCCGCTGTCCTCCGGCTCGGGGGTCACCCAGGCCACGCGGGCGGGGACGATCACGGTGTCGTCGCCGTGCAGGGCCTCCCCCAGGGCGGAGGGCACCTCGCCGTTCGGCCCGATCCCGACGACCCTCGCGCCCGGGTGGTGCTCCTCGGCCCAGCGCCGCAGGATGCCGCGCTCGGTGTGCGACCGGGCCTGGGTCACGACGACCTCGCGTCCGCCGGTGAGGTCGTCGGTCGTCATGGAGCCCCCCGTCGCATGCCCCGCCGCGGTGCGGCGCCTGCGCGTTCAACCTAGTTACCCGCCGGTTGGTCAACAACCGACGCGGCGGGTCCCTACGAACTCATACGACCTCCGCCGCCTCGGTGAGCACGTGCCGCAGGATCTGCTCCATCTCGTCGAACTCGGCCTGTCCGGCGATCAGCGGCGGTGCCAGCTGGATCACGACGTCCCCGCGGTCGTCGGGCCGGCAGTACAGGCCCGCCTCGAACAGCGCACCGGGGAGGAAGCCGCGCACCAGCCGCTCCCGCTCCTGCGGGCCGAAGGTCTCCCGGGTCTCCCGGTCGCGCACGAGCTCGATCGCCCAGAAGTAGCCGTCGCCGCGAACGTCACCGACGATCGGCAGGTCGCGGAGCCGGCCGAGGGTCGCGCCGAACGCGTCGGCGTGGGACGCGACGTTGCCGTAGAGGTCCTCGCGCTCCATGAGGTCGAGGTTCGCGAGCGCGACGGCGGCGGAGACCGGGTGCCCGCCCCAGGTGTAGCCGTGCGGGAACGTCACGCCGGGGGCGAGGAACGGCTCGATCACCTTCTCCGAGGCGATCATCGCGCCCAGCGGCCCGTAACCCGAGGTCATGCCCTTCGCGCAGGTGATGATGTCCGGGGTGAACCCGAACTTCGCGCTGGCGAACGGGACGCCCTGGCGGCCGAAGCCGGTGATCACCTCGTCGGCGACGAGGAGCACGTCGTGCCGGTCGCAGATCTCGCGGACCCGGGCGAAGTACGACGGCGGCGCGGTCAGGCAGCCCCCGGAGTTCTGCACCGGCTCCAGCACGACCGCGGCGACGGTGTCGGCGCCCTCGAACGCGATGGCCTCCTCGATCCGGTCGGCGGCCCAGCGGCCCAGCGCCTCGGCGTCGCCGTCGAACTCGGGGTGGCGGTAGAGGTTGGTGTTGGGCACGCGGAACCCGCCGGGGGCCAGCGGCTCGAAGTCCTTCTTCATCGCGGGCAGCCCGGTCACGGCCATCGCCCCGTGCGTGGTGCCGTGGTAGGCCGTCGCCCGGGAGATCACCTTGTGCTTGAGCGGGCGGCCGCGGAGCTTGAAGTACTGCTTGGCCACCTTCCAGGCGCTCTCGACGGCCTCGCCGCCGCCGGAGGTGAAGAAGACCCGGTTCAGGTCGCCGGGGGCGAGATGGGCCAGCCGCTCGGCGAGCTCGGCCGCTGGCGGGGTCGTGTAGCCCCAGACCGGGAAGAACGCCAGCTCCGACGCCTGCCGGGCGGCGACCTCGGCCAGCTCGCGCCGCCCGTGCCCGGCCTGGACGACGAACAGGCCGGCGAGGCCGTCGAGGATCCGGCGCCCGCGGTCGTCCCACAGGTGCACGCCCTCGCCACGGGTGATGACCGGGATCGGGTTCGCGCCGTCGCGGCCGTGCATCCGGGCGAAGTGCATCCAGAGGTGCCGGCCCGCAGCGTCGGCGTGCGGTGAGAGGGCGGGCGCGTCCGGGGTGGCACCGGCCTCGGTCCGGGTCGGGTTCTCGACGGCGGTCACGTGGGGCTCCCTCGGTAGCGGCGTGGACACCTCCGATCGTCGGCGCCGCGACGGCTCCGGTCAGGGATACGATCCGTATCGTCCCGAGCCTTCCGGCGAACGGAGTGGATCCCCGGTGCACCCGACCATCGCCGACGTGCTGGCCCGTCGGAGGTCGGGCGGGGGCACCGGCCGTCCGGGCCGGGCGGGCGGCACTGGGCACCCCCGTACGCTGGGTGCACGTCAGCGAGGTCGCCGACCCGGCGGGGACGCTGCCCCCGGGGTGCTGGTGCTGTCGGTGGGGATGCCGGTGGCCGACCCCACCACCGTCCCCGCCCGCTACGTCGACGCGCTGCGGGCCGCCGGGGCGGTCGGGCTGGTCGTCGAGATCGGGCAGCAGCTGCCGTCGCTACCCGCGGGCTGGTGCAGGCCGCCCGCGGCGGCCGGGTTCCCACTGGTGGAGCTGCGCCGCACGGTGCGCTTCGCCGAGATCGTCGCGGCGTGCTGGGGGAGATCGTCGACCGCGGCGGACGACCTCCCCGGGCCGCCGGGCGCCGAGGCCGCGTTCCCGGTCGCTCGCCCTGCACCGGGTGGGGCCCGAGCGCGTGGTTCGACGAGCTGGCCCGCCGGATCGACGCACCCGTGGTGTGCGAGGACCTCGCGCACCGGGTCCTGCTCACGGCGGGCGGCCCGGACCTGCGGGACTGGGTGGCGCGCTCGCGCCTCGCCGGGCCCGCCGGGCCCGAGGCTGGGCGGACCGCGCCGGTCGGGCGGCCGGGCGCGCGGGGTGGGGCGGCTGACGGTGCGTCGCGGCCGACGCCGGGCACCGCCGACCGGGTCCGCACGGTGCTCGACGCCGCCGCGGACGCGGTGTCGCTGCTCGACCCGGATCCGGTCGTCCCTGCTGCGTGCCGCCCGCGACGCGCTGGTCGCCGACCTGGCCGTCGCGGTCCCGTCCGACGCCGGACGGCTGGCGGTGCGCGCCCGCGCCGCCGGGCTGGACACCGCCGTCGGATTGTCGGTGGTGGCGCTGCGCGCGACCGGCGATCACTCCCCGGAGCAGGGCCTCGACGCGGCACTCGCCGTCGTCGCACCGCGGCGACGGTGGCCTCCCCCGCACCCGGCGAGCTCGTCGCGCTCGTCCCCGGCGACGGCGGCCCGCTGCTCGCCGCGCTGCCCGCCACGGTGGCCGCGGCGACGGCCGGGCCCGGCTCCGTCGCCGACCTGCCGGACCTGCTGCGCCGGGCCCGCGAGGACGCGGCCGCCCCCGCGCGACCGCGGCGGCCGCGGCCCGGTCCGGGTGCCCGCGCTGCGCAGGCTGGTGGTGCACCGCCTCGGCGACGACCCCCATCTGCTCGGCTTCGCCGCGGACGTCCTCGGCCCGGTGGGCGCACTGCCCGCGGCCGCGCGGACCGACGCCCGGGACACCTGTGGGCCCTGGTCGACAGACGGCGGGGGGTCGTCGCCGACGTCGCCAGCGCGGCTCGGGGGTGGGCCGCCCGGCGGCCTACGCCCGGCTGCGCCGCCTGTCCGCCCTGCTGACCTGGACTCGACCGACCCCGAGGTGCGGACGACGCTGCACCTCGCCCTGCTCGTCGACGCCCGCGCCGCGCGCTGAGCCCGCCGCTCAGGGCCGGTCGCCCACAGCAGCGTCGTCGCGCCGAGGATGTCGACGACCGTGCCGCCCAGCGGTCGCCCGTAGTCCGCGGCGACGTCGCGAGCCGTACGGGCCGTGACCGTCCAGCCGTGGCGGCGCAGCCAGGCGTCGCAGGGCTCGGTCCGGGCTCGGCGAAGAACAGCTCGCGGACGTCGGTGCCGGGCAGCATCTCCTGGGCGGCCACCCGGAACGACGGGTCGTCCGCGATCCGCTCGACCTGGTCGCCGAAGTGCCTCGACGGCGATCCGGCTGCCCGGCGCGACAGCGCGTGCACCCGTTCGAACAGGAGCTGCTCGGCGTCGGCGGGCAGGTAGGGCAGCAGCCCCTCGGCCAGCCAGGCGGTCGCGGGCCGGGTCGAAACCGGCGGCGGTGAGCGCGGCGGGCCAGTCGTGGCGCAGGTCGACCGGCACGGTGATCCGGCGCGCGGTCGGCGTGATCCCCGCCTCGGCGACGACCCCGTCCTTGAGTCCAGCACCTTCGGCTGGTCGACCTCGAACACCGTGGTCCCGGCGGGCCACGGCAGCCGCAGGGCCCGCGCGTCGAGGCCCGCGGCGAGCAGCACGACCTGGGTCGTCCCGGCGCCGGTGAGGGCCTCGTCGAAGAAGCGGGAGCGCACGCCCTGGTAGCCGGCCTGCACGACCCACGGGTCGGCGGGGTCGTCCGGGTCCTGCGGCACGCCGACAGCGTCCCGGCCGCATCGACGAACCGCTGGGCGTACGGATCGTCGACCAGGCGGTCGGGGCGGCGGTCTCCAGTGCCCCGCCCCGCGGCGACGGCCAGGGCTGGTGGCGCCCACGCTGCTGCTGATGTTCCCACTGATCGTCGGCTGTGCGCATGCCGATCACGGTAGGAGCTGATGCTTAGCGTCGCTCACCAGTCACGCGGATGACCACTCGCACGGCGCAGGCGGTACCGGACACCGAGCCCCATACCGACGGTGCGTGCGCGATCAGCGACGCCGCGTAGGTGCCAGGGAGCACGGCCGCCGCCGTCAGCCCAGGGCGCCCACCTGGCGTGCGGGCCTCGGGGTCGTCGTCCTCGGAAGGCTCGACGACCGGCTCGCCGACCAGCTCGCCGTAGACGGCGGTCAGGGCCTGGGCGATCCGCACCC
>NZ_JAHLJA010000050.1:0-63433 GCF_020496245.1 Pseudonocardia sp. ICBG601
GGAGCGTGCCGGACCGTTGACGACCATGAAGCTGCTGGACCTGATCCTCACCGGCCTGGCCCATCGTCCTCCGTGACCGTCCGTCGTCGCCTACTTCGGACTGGCCTACGACACCGGGCTGTTCACCGTGCTGCCGGAGTCGATCACCGGGTTCTTCCTGCGCAACGACGCCCTCCGGTGGGTGGCGGTGGTCGTGCTCGTCGCGGGGCTGGTGGGCAAGCTCCTGGTCGGGCGCATCCTGAAGCGCCGCCGCCTGGAGCCGACGCGGGCGTGACGGACATCAGCACGGGGAGCCCCATGACCGACACGAGCCCGCCGAGTCCGAGACCGGGACCGGGACCGGCCCGACGGTGTCGACCCGGCCGCGACCGTCCGGGGGGTCGGCGCCGTACGGACGCGGGTACCGCGGCCGCCCGGGTGCGGCGGGCCGCGATGTTCACCGCGCTCGCCGCGATCGCTCCGCTGTGCGTCGTCGGTGTCGCGCTCACGGCCAGCACCCGGTTGGAAGGTCTCATCGTCGCCGTCGGGCTGGTCCTGGCCCTCGGCGTGCTCCGGGAGTGGAGCCTCGACGGCTACACACGCACCGCCGTGTTCACCCTGGCCTTCACGGGTGTGAACTGGCTCGTCGCCGCCCTGACCGCCGCCAGCCCGATCACCTTCGTACCCTTCGCCCTCATCGGGTCACTGCTGGCGTCCGGCCGCCGGCGACACCGGAAGCTGTGGGTCGGGGCGCTCGCCGTGGTCGTCGCGGCATCGGGTGCTACGGCGCTCCTTCCCCGGCCGCCCACGGTGCTCCTCGTCGGCCAGTACGTGCTCCTGCCCCTGCTCGGCACGCTGTTCGTCGCCGGTGTCATCGTGGTCTGCGAGTACGGGTGGACCGTCGTACGACGTCTGGCGCGGGCCCGGGAGACCGAGCGCGAGCTGGCGATCGCCCACGAGCGGATGCGCTTCGCAGGCGACCTGCACGACATCCACGGGCACTCGCTGCACGTCATCAAGCTCAAGGCCGCGTACGCGCAGACCCTCGTCCGCAGCGGTGACACCGCGGCGGCCGAGGCCGAGCTCGCCGAGATCCGCGGACTCGCCGCCGACGCCATCACGAGCACCCGCGAGCTCGCCCACGCACGCCACCAGCTCAACCTGCCCGCCGAGCTGGAGAACACCCGCCGCCTCGGCGAGGCCGCCGGCATCGCGGTCGAGATCCGGTACGACCCCGACGCCGACCGGGCCCACCCGCTGCTGGCGCAGGTGCTGCGCGAGGCCACGACCAACCTGCTCCGCCACGCCCACCCGCGCACCGTCGGCATCACCGCATCCAGCGCCCGGATCGAGATCACCAACGACGGCCTCACCGCGGACGCGGACCCCGAGCCCGAGCTGAGCGGGCTCGCCCGTCTGCGGGACCGCCTCGTCGCCGCCGGCGGCGACCTGCACGTGAGCACCACGCGGACGACGTTCACCGTCGCCGCCCACCTCGACCGGTCCGCCGTCGGTGACCACCGCGACACGGGCCCGGGGACGGAGTCCCGATGACCGACCCGGCGATCGCCCGCATCGTTCTGGCCGACGACGAGAAGCTGCTGCGCAGCGCGATGGCGGCGCTGCTGCCCCTGGACGGGACGATCACGGTCGTCGCGCAGGCGGAGGACGGCGAGCAGGCGGTGCGCGAGACACTGGACCACCGTCCCGACGTTCTCGTCATCGATCTCGAGATGCCCGGTACCAACGGCCTCGACGCCGTCGCCCGCATCCGGGAGCACCACCCCGACCAACCCGTCCTGATGCTCACCCGCCACGCCCGCCCGGGAGTCCTGCGCCGCGCGCTCAAGCTCGGGGTGCAGGGGTTCATGAGCAAGAGCGCCGACCCCGAGGACATCGTCCGGGTGATCCACGAGCTCCGCGCCGGACGGCGCTGGATCGCCCACGAGGTCCTCGAGGCCTCCGTCATCGACGACTGCCCCCTCACCGACCGCGAGATCGAGGCACTGACCGAGACACGCGAGGGCTACTCCGTCGCGCACATCGCCCGCCGCCTCCACCTCGCCCAGGGCACCGTGCGCAACTATCTGTCCAGCGCGATGCAGAAGACCGGCACCTACACCCGCCACGACGCCGCCCGCCACGCCCATGAACACGGCTGGCTGTGACGGCCGAGGCCCTCGGCCCCGCTGTCGGGGCCGCGCCGGGCAGACAGACGGTCTGCCGCTGACGGCTCGGTCAGCGAGTGCTCCTACGACCGTCGATCACGCCCCTCGCGGCTCGCGGAGCTCACGCTTGAGGATCTTGCCGGTGGGGTTGCGGGGGAGTGCGTCGATCAGCTCGACGATGGTGGGGCACTTGTAGTGCGCCAGCCTGTCGCGGCAGTAGGCGATGAGCTCGGCGGGATCCGGGGTGCTCCCCGGCTGCGCCACCACCACGGCCTTCACCGTCTCACCCCACTTCTCGTGCGGTGCGCCGATCACGGCGACCTCGGCCACCTGCGGGTGTGTGGCCAGCACCCGCTCGACCTCGGCGGGGTACACGTTCTCCCCGCCGGAGATGATCATGTCCTTGACGCGGTCCTCCAGGAACAGGTACCCGCTCTCGTCGACCCGCCCGGCATCGCCGGTCCGCAGCCAGCCGTCGACGAAGGTGTCCGCGGTGGCGTCGGGCTTGTTCCAGTAGCCGGCCATCGCCTGGTCCGACCGGACCCAGAACTCTCCGACCTGTCCGTCGTCGAGGTCCTCGCCCGTCGCCGGGTCGACCACCCGGACGACGCTGCCCGGCAGCGGCCTGCCGGCGGAGGCGAGCAGGTGGGTGCGCTCGGGGTCGCGGTGCTCATCCGGCCCGAGCACGCAGAACACCCCGGACAGCTCGGTCATCCCGTAGACCGAGTACAGGGGAGTGTCGAGCGTGGCGAGGGTCTTCTGCATGAGGGACGCCGGCATCGGCGACCCGCCGTAACCGAGGACCCTCAGCGAGGCCAGGGCGGTCCGTGCCCGGTCCGGTTCGGCGAGGAGCATCCCGACCACCGCCGGGACGAAGAAGGCGTGGGTCGCGCGGCGCCGTTCGACGAGGTCGAGGATGGCGTCGGGGATCATCTCGCGTACGACGATCGTGCGGCTGCCCGTGTACATGCTGCCGAGCGCCCAGCTGGTGCCGCCGACGTGGAACAGCGGCATGGCGACGATGTTCACCGTGGACTCGTCCATGTCGTAGGCACGACCGACGGCCACGGTGTGGGCGGTCATGCTGCGCTGGGTGAGCAGGGCGCCCTTCGGCCAGCCGGTCGTCCCCGAGGTGTAGAGCTGCAGGAAGCAGTCGTCGTCGGTCGCGGGATGGCGGTCGGCGTCGGCGAGTGGTGTGGCCGCGGCGAGCCACTGCTCGTACTCGTCGGACTCGCCGCCGAGCACCACGACCGTGCCCAGCCTCGGCAGCGTGTCGCGCAGGGCGGCCACCGTGTCGGCGAACTCGGCGCCGACGACGGCGAGCACCGCACGCGAGTCGTCCACCACGTAGGCCAGCTCCTCGGGTGCGAGCCGGAAGTTGACGACCGCGTTCGCGGCACCGATCAGGGACGCCGCCAGGGTCAGCTCGAGGCAGGCCGGGTGGTTCTTGTCGACCACGGCGATCCGGTCTCCGGGGGCGACCCCGGCCGAGCGCAGCGCGCCCGCCGCCCGGCGGACACGCTCGTCGAGCTCCGACCACGTCCAGGAGCGGTCACCGAAGGCGAGTGCCTCCGTGTCCGGGGCCTTGGCGAGCCAGCGCTCGACGATGCCGTAGATGTGCGGCAGCTCCGCGGTCATGGGGCCTCCTCGGTGAGGTCAATCGGACGGACCGTACGTTCGGTCGATCTAGCGGTGGGGCAGTGCCACACGACGCCGGGAGCCGGGTCGGCGGCGGAAGGCGGGCACCGGCACGCTCGTCGCCTGCCCGGATCGGGGCTCGCCGCCGGTCAGGCGGCCGGCCCGAGCGTCACGGGCAGCTCGCGGTAGCCGTTGATGAAGTGGGAGCGGAACCGGGCGGGCTCACCGGCCACGCGCAGCTCCGGGAAGCGGGCGAACAGACGCCCGAGCAGCACCCGCGCCTCCATCCGCGCGAGGCTGCTGCCCAGGCAGAAGTGGGCGCCCACCCCGAAGGCCAGGTGCTGGGTGGGGTTGCGGTCGATGTCGAAGCGCTCGGGGTTCGGGAAGACGGCCTCGTCCCGGTTGGCGGAGGCGTAGAAGATCACGACCTTGTCCCCGGCCGTGATCTCCTGCCCACCGAGCCGAGCATCGGCCACCGCCGTGCGCCGGAACTGGATCACCGGCGGGTGGAAGCGCAGGATCTCCTCGATCGCCGGCTTGAGCAGGTCGGGCTCCGCGCGTAGCCGGGCCCCCTGGTCGGGGTGCGCGTCGAGGGTGAGGACGGCCCCGGTGAGCAGGTTCCGGGTGGTCTCGTTGCCGGCGATCATCAGGAGCTGGAAGAAGCGCTGCAGCTCGTCGAGGGTGAGCCGCTCGCCGTCGACCTCGGCGTTGACGATCAGGCTCCACACGTCGTCGCCCGGGTGCGCTCGCCGGATCTCCGTCTGCCTCTCGGCGTAGGCGAACATCTCCATGAACGCGGCGAGGAAGGCCGGCCGCCCGCCGTAGGTCGGGTCGTCCAGGCCGACCATCCGGTTGGTCCAGCTGTGGAGCAGGTGACGATCCTCGGCCGGCACGCCCAGCAGCTCGGCCAGGACGAACAGCGGCAACTCCGACGACACCTGCTCGACGAGGTCGATCTCGGTGTCGGGCTCCAGTCCGTCGACGATCTGCGCGGCGTAGCGGTCCACGGACTCGAACATCCCGTTGACCATTCTCGGGGTGAAGACCTTGCTGACGATCTTGCGCAGCTTCGAGTGGTTCGGCGGATCGATGTTGAGCATCATCTGCTGCAGTGCAGCGAGATCGCGCGGCCGCTGATCGCGCAGGAACGTGGCGCCGGCGTGCGAGGAGTAGATCTCCGGGTGCCGGGAGACCTCGACGACGTCGGCATGTCGGGTCACCGCCCAGAAGCCGGGACCGCCGTCGAAGCCCTCGTAGGCGGGCTCCTCGACCCACGCGACCGGGGCCTCGCGCCGGAGCCGGGCGAACTCCGGGTAGGGCAGCCCGGCGGCGTAGGTGTCGGGATGGCCGAGGTCGACATCCGCGGTCGGCACCGCTGTCTTCGTTGACGTCACGAGGCACTCCCCAGAACTTGACCGTCCGTACGGTCACAACATCGTGCGGCATCGGCGATCGGAAGGCAAGCTGTAGCTGACCGGATGTACGGTCAGATTCTGAGATCGGGCGCCGAGGCTCGCGCCCACGAAGGAGTGGAGCGCATGGACAGCACGATGCAGGAGACCGAGCTGCTGGTGGCGGACCTGCTGCGTCACGGTGCTCGGGTCCACGGTCAGGCGCAGGTGGTGCACTACCGGGGCGGCCCCAGCACGAGTACGTCCTTCGCCGAGGTCGCCGAGCGTGCGGCCCGGCTGGCGGGGGCCTTGGCCGGGCTGGGAGTGCGACGCGACGACGTGGTCGGGACCCTGTGCTGGAACACCCCGGCACACCTCGCGGCGTACTTCGCGGTGCCGGCGATGGGCGCGGTGCTCCACACCCTGAACCTGCGCCTGTCGGACGAGCAGCTGATCTACATCGTCGGTCACGCCGGTGACCGGGTGGTGGTGGTCGATGCCGATCTGACCCCGCAGCTCGCCCGCATCCTGCCGTCCTGCCCGAGCGTGTCCGACGTGATCGTCGTGGGCGAGCCCGAGGCCGAGCTGCCCGGCGTCACGGTGCACGACCTCGACGCGCTGCTGGCCGAGGCGGAACCGGTGTCCGACTGGCCGCAGCTGCCCGAGCGCAGCGCGGCCGTGCTCTGCTACACCACCGGTACCACCGGGGACCCGAAGGGCGTGGCCTACAGCCACCGCTCCATCCACCTGCACACCCTCGGGATCTCCACCGGCAGCGCGTTCGGGTTCTCCGACGCCGACCGCGTGCTGCCCATCGTCCCGATGTTCCACGCCAACGCCTGGGGCTGGCCCTACGCCGCGTGGATCGCGGGTGCCGACCTGATCATGACCGACCGCCACCTGCAGGCCGAGCACCTCGCCCGGATCATCGTCGAGCACCGGCCCACAGCGGCCGCGGCGGTGCCGACGCTGTGGAGCGCGCTGGACGCCTTCGGGGTCGAGCACGGCACGGACTTCTCCAGCCTGCGTCTGGGCGTGGTGGGCGGCTCGCCCCTCTCGGCGGCCCTGGTGGAGAGCTTCGCCGGCCACCATGAGCTGCGGCTCACCCAGGGCTGGGGGATGACCGAGACCAGCCCGCTGCTCACCTTCTCGCGCCCGCCCGCCGGGACGCCGGAGGGTGCGGACGTGGCCTACCGGGCCCGCACCGGGCGGCTGGTCCCCGGCGTGCAGGCGCGCGTCGTCGACGAGCAGGGCCAGGAGCTGTCCTGGGACGGAGTGAGCGCGGGAGAGATCGAGCTGCGCGGGGCCACCATCGCCGGCGGCTACTTCCGCGCCGCCCCCGCCGCCGTGGCCGACTCGTTCCGCGACGGCTGGCTGCGGACGGGCGACCTCGGCGTGATCCACCCGTCGGGCTGGGTCGAGCTGAAGGACCGCCTCAAGGACGGGATCAAGAGCGGCGGTGAGTGGATCTCCAGCGTCGAGCTGGAGAACCTGCTGTCGGCACATCCCGCCGTGGCCGAGGTCGTCGTGATCGGGGTGCCGGATCCGCGCTGGGAGGAGCGCCCGCTCGTCTGCGTGCGGCTGCGCGAGGGCGCCACGGCCGATCCGGCCGCACTGCGGGAGTTCCTGGTCGGCAAGGTGGCGCGCTGGTGGCTGCCCGAGCGCTGGGCCTTCGTCGACGAGATCCCGAGGACCAGCGTGGGCAAACTGGACAAGAAGACCGTGCGGGCCGAGCACGGTGCCGGGCGGTTCGAGGTCGTCGATCTGGGTGCGGCGACGAGCCGCTCCTGAGGCCGGCCCGTGCGGCCCGGGCCCCGGAGCGGGACCCGGGCCGCACCGTCAGCGGCCTCGTGTGTAGATCGACTTGTAGGACACGTAGGCGGCGAGACCCTCCGGGCCGAGCTCGCGCCCCAGCCCGCTGGCCTTCACCCCGCCGAACGGGGACCCGATGTCGAGGTCGAAGACGTTCACACCCACCGAGCCGGTCTCGACGCGGCGTGCCACGTCGAGGCCACGCTCCTCGTCGGTGGTCCAGACCGTGCCGCCGAGCCCGTAGTCGGAGTCGTTGGCCAGCCGCACCGCGTCGTCGCTTGAACATGGTCAGGGACTGCGGGAAGTTCCACGGGACGATCGCCGCGACGACCCCGATCGGCTCCCGGCGCACCACGGTGACCCTGCGCCCGCTCACCGCCGTGCGCCGCTCCTCCACCGGGGTGGTGCGGCACAGCTCGGCGTAGTAGCGCAGGGTGGCCGCGGGCCCCTGGCCTTCTGCCGCTCGGGCCAGGGTGATCGGCATGCCGTTCTCGCCGGTGACCACGCTCGCCGTCGCGTCGCCCCGCTCGGCGAGGGCGTCCGCGAAGCGCAGCATCAGCGCGGCCCGGTCGGCAGGCGTCGCGCCCGCCCAGGCGGGCGCCACGAGGGCGGACCGGGCGGCGGCGACGGCGGCGTCCACGTCCGGTCTGCCGCCCGCCGCGGCCCGGCCGAAGTCCTCCTCGGTGGCCGGGTCGACCACGGTGATGGCGGGCCCCGAGCCGGGGCGCCACTCGCCGTCGATGTACAGGTGCTCGCGCAGGTGTGTCATGTCCTCAGCCCTTCCCCGGCACGAGCACCGGCTTGATCGCGGCCCCGGTGGCCGCGTCGTGCTCGGCGCGCTCGATCTCGGACAGCGGATAGGTGGTGACGAGCCGGTCGAACGGGAAGCGGCCCTGCTGCCACAGCTCGATGAGCCGGGGTAGGAAGACCTGGGGCACGGCGTCGCCCTCGAGGATGCCCATCACGTTCTTGCCCGCCGAGAGCGCCGACGGCGCCAGCACGATCTCCCGCGCGCCGGCCCCGACCAGCCCGATCGTGCCCGTCGGGCGTAGCGCGTCGATGCCGGCGGCGATCACCTGCGGCACGGCGGTGGTGTCCAGGGCGTAGTGCGCCCCGCCGCGGGTGATGCTGACGAGTTCCTTCACCAACCTGTCCGAGTCCCCGCGCACGACGTGGGTGGCGCCGAGTTCGAGTGCGGTCTCCAGCCGGCCGTCGTGCAGGTCGACGGCGGCGATCGTGGTGGCTCCGGCGATCGTGGCCGCCATGATCGCGGCCAGCCCGACCGCGCCGACCCCGTACACCACGACCGTGGAGCCCGCCTGCACGCCGAGGGCGAGCAGGATGGACCCCGCGCCGGTCTGGATCCCGCATCCCAGCGGGCCGAGCAGCTCCAGTGGCAGGTCCGCGGCGACCGGGACGACGTTGCGCGGGCCGGCGAGTGCGTGGGTGGCGAACGAGGACTGCCCGAACCAGCGGGCGGAGATCGCCGTGCCGTCACCGCCCCGCGCCGTCGGCGCGCCCGTGGCGCCGCGGCCGGTGAGGTTCAACCGGAAGAACTGAGCGCAGTAGGCCGGGTGTCCCGACAGGCACTGCTCGCAGTGCCCGCACGAGTCGAACGAGAGCACGACCGGGGTCCCGACGGCGACCGGGGCTCCCGGCCCGGCCGCCGTCACCACGCCTGCACCCTCGTGACCACCGATCAGCGGTGGCGGGGCCATGAAGCCCGGGACGCGGGGCAGGACGTCGGTGTGGCAGAACCCGGTTCCGGCGATGGCGACCAGCACCTGGCCGGGGCCGGGGTCGGGCAGATCCACCTGTTCGACCGCATAGGGGCGGGCGGGGCTGCGCAGCACTGCGGCCTCGATCTGCATCACGCGCTCCTTTGTTGACCGTGCGTACGGTCAACTCTAGCCTCGGTGATGTCCCGGTCGGGGTCGAGCCGGTCAGGGCGACGGGCGCAGCATCGAGTTCGACCTGTTCGCCGAGCCGGGCCGGGGAGCTGTGGGCGGGCCTCAGGAGGCCTGTGCGGAATCCTCCGGCGCGACCGCGTCCCGGACCGCCTCGCGCATGGATCGCGCGGCCGTTCCCTCGGCGGAGGCCAGGTCGGACAGGGCGCTGCGGTCGACGAGCAGGCCCCCGAGCACCAGGTCCACCAGGGCCGTCCCGATCTCCTCCACCGACTTGCTGCCCTCCGGGGTGAACCAGGTCCAGGCCCACTGTGCGGACCCGAACATCAGCAGGGCGTCGACTCCGGCGTCCACCGGGCGGAACACCTGGGAGTCGACGCCCGCCTGGATCACCCCGCGCACCCGGGCGAGGTAGCGCTCTCGCAGCTCCCGGCCCTTCGCCATCGCCGGCTCGTCCGCGAGACGGGCGATCTCCCGCTGGAATGCGACCGTCGCTGTCCGGTCCTCCACCTGGTAGTAGACGAAGGCGTGCAGGATCGCCGCGAGTTGGGTCTCCGGCTGGTTCAGGCGCTTCAGGATGAGCTCGAGCTCGGCGGTCCTGCGCTCCATGTAGGACTCGTGCAGGGCGGCGAGAATGCGTTCCTTGGTGCGGAAGTGGTGCACGATCGTGCCCTTCGACACCCCGATCTCGGCGGCCACGGTGCCGAAGTTCGTGCCGTCGTACCCGACCTCCGCGATGTGCCGCGTGAAGGCGTCGAGGATCTCCGCGTAGCGGCCTGCGCCTCGAGGCATGTGTCGCGTCTCCCGCCGTCGTGTGTCGCCGCGCGCAGGGCGCGCTCGGGTCTCTCGAGCTTAACCGTACGAGCGGTCGGGTCGGGTTCGCCGACGTGTCCCGACGTCGCGGGCTCGCTGCTCGTCGTGCCGCGTGGTCGGTGCGCTCCGTGCGCCCGTGCAGGGGCGCACGGCGGGCGTCACGCGACGTCGCCGGACCGGGCGTCGATGCCGGTGAGCAGGGTGACGAGTTGCCCGATGGCGGTGTCGCGGTCCAGCGGGTGCCGCAGCGGCACGTCCGGGTGCAGTCGGTACCGGTTGCCCCGTCCCTGGCGCGTGCGCTCCAGGTAACCCGCCTCGACCAGGTCGGCCACGATGCGCTGCGCCGCCCGCTCGGTGATGCCCACCATGTCGGCCACGTCGCGCAGTCGCGCCTCCGGATCCCGCACTACGCACAGCAGTACGTGGGCGTGGTTTGTCAGAAACGTCCACCCCTGCATGGCGTCCACTGTACCGACCCCGAGGTAACGCTTGTCACGCTTCCCAATACGCGTCATTTGTGTCGTACTAACCATGTCGCGTATTAGAACACGTGTAAACGACAGCGTGCTTGGGAGGTGGGTGTCATGGGCGACGACGAGATGGCGCACCTGTGCGGGACCGTGCCGGGGGCGTCCGGTCGGGTGGCTGACGCCGAGACGGCGCGCACGGATCGGGAAGGTGCGCGGGGATGACGGGGATGATGCTGCTCGCCGTCGTGGCCGTACCCGCCGTCGCGGCCGTGGCCGGGTCGTTCCGGTGGCTGCGGGGTCGGGCACCCGTGCCCGGGCGCCGCAGCGGCGCTGGTGGCCACCGCATTGGCGGGAGTGCTGGCCGTGACGGTGATGGTCGGCGGGCCGGTCGACATGGTGCTGGCCGACCCCGAGGGGCAGGCACGGGCCGGGCTGGTCGTCGACCACGTCGGCGCGGTCGTGCTGTTGCTGGTGTGCACGGTCAGCGCCGTGGTCCAGGCCTTCGCCCGCCGCTACCTGCACGGTGACCCGGCTGCGGCCCGCTTCGCCGTCGCGGCTGGGGCGCTGACCGCCGCGACCGCGGCGATGGTGACCGCGGCGACCCTGGTCACCCTCGCGGTGGCGTGGACGCTGAGCGGGGTGATCCTGTGCCGGCTGGTGGGCATGTACCGCCCGGCGCCCTCGGCCGTCGAGGCCACCCGCCGCACCGCACGCGCGTTCCTCGTGGGGGACGTCGTGCTGTGGGTCGGGGTCGGTCTCGCGGTCGCGTCGTGGGGGGATCTCGACCTGCGCCACCAGGACGATGCCGCCGTCGGCGGCGTGGTGGGCACGGTGGTGGCCTGTTCGCTGGTGATCGCCGCGGCCGTGCGGTGCGCGCAGATGCCCTGGCACCGCTGGCTGCCCGCGACCCTGGCGGCGCCGACCCCGGTGTCGGCGATGCTGCACGCCGGTGTGGTCAACGCCGGCGGGGTGCTGCTGGTGAAGCTGTCGCCGATCGTCGGCGCGTCGCCGGTCGCGACGCACCTGGCGTTCGCCTTCGGAGCCGTCAGCGTCGTGGCCGCCACCACGATCATGCTCGCCCGCCCCGACATCAAGGGTGCGCTGGTGCACTCCACGATCGGCCAGATGGGGTTCATGCTCGTCACCTGCGGGCTCGGCCTCTACGCCGCGACGGTGGTGCATCTGGTGGCCCACGGGCTGTTCAAGGCGGCACTGTTCCTCGGCTCGGGGACCGCGGTGCAGCGCCATGTGACCCACACCCTGGCTCCACCCGCGCCTCGGCTGACTCGTGCGCGGACGGTGCAGGTCGCAGTGGTCGCCGGGGCCGTCGCCGTCGCGGCGGTGGGGGTCGCGGCCTGGTTGCTCCCGCTGCATGCCGGCAGCGCGGCGTTGCTGGTCTTCGCCGCGGTCACCGCCGCGCGGCTGGCGTGGGGCTGGCTGCGTCGTCACCCGACCCCCGTGCTCTGGTCACGGCCATGATCGTGGTGCCGGGTGCTGCCGTGGCATACCTGGCCGTGGTGGACGTGGTCACCGTGATCCTCGCGCCGAGCCTGCCCGCGATGGAGCCCGCCGCGGTGTCGGCCTGGGCCCTGGTGGCCGTGCTCGCCGTGCTGGTGACGGCGGCGCTGCTGTTCCACCTGGCGCCCGCGATCGGTCTCGGCGCCTGGCGCGACCGCCTGTACGTGGCGGCACTGTCCGCGGGCCAGCAGCGCACGCCGACCACCGCCCCGACGCACCTGCCGCGGCCGGTACCGGTCCCACGACCGGCGCCTCGACCGGAAGGGGCGCGGGCATGACCCGCCGTTCACCGGCCGCCGGGCGCAGACGGCGCCTCCGGTTCCCCACGCCCGCACAGATCGCCGACGGTCCCGTCGTGCTCGCTCAGAAGGGTTCGCAGCCATGACCACCAGCCCCGCCACCGACCTGGACCTCGATGCGGTGCCCGACGTCGTCACGCGGGCGGAAGCAGTGCGTGCCGAGATCGCCGACGCGGCCGCGTTCCTGGCCTCGACCTGGCCATTGGCCGACTTCATCGCCGTCAACCCGTTGTTCGGCCTGCTGGACCGTCCGTTCAGCGAGGCGGCCGCCCACGCCGGGGATCTGCTGGGCGCGCGAGCCACCCCGGACGAGACCTGGCTGCGGGCCGCGTGGCAGCGCGGCCGGATCACCGACGACGACCTGCGCGCTGCGCTGACCCGCCGCCACCCCGCGGTGCTGCGGCGGAGCCCGCTCACCCTCGGAGACCGTGTCCACGACCCGGTCGACCTGCTGCTGGCCGACCTGCAGCGGGGCATCGCCTGCCCCGCGCCGCACCGTCGGGCACGCACCGCCGCAGAGGCACTGGCCCCCGACCTCGCCGGTCTGCTCGACACCCACACGATCCAGTGGTGCTCGGCCTTCCTGGACGAGGGCCAGGCCACCTGGCGGATGCCGGGCCGGGACCTCGGCTTCTACCCCGCGTGGCGAGCACTGGCCGCCCACGACACGACCCTGCCCCGGCCGGTGCGGGAGCGGCTGCGGCACCTGCCCGAGCGCGCCGAGGACGCGATCCTGGAGGCACTGGCCGCGCTCGGTGTCCCGGACGACCGCAGGACCCACTACCTGCAGGCCCACCTGACCCGTCTCCCCGGCTTCGCCGCCCACGTCCGGTGGCGCGGCGAGCAGGCGGACGAGAGCATCGACCTCGTCGACTACCTCGCGCTGCGGTTGAGCGCCGAAGCCGCGGTGCTCGCCGGCACCCATTCCCACGGCACCGCCTGGGCCCTGGCCCGCACCGACCGGTCCGAGGTCGGGCAGGCCACCGTCGATCCGCTCGGCCGGGCCCAGCACCTGCTGTCGGCGCTGGAGATCACGAACACCGACGCCGCCCAGCGCACCGCGCTGGCGGAGCTCCTCGACGAGCTGCCGGTGCACCAGCGGGCACTCGTCTGGCTGGACGCCTACGAGGAGCACTACCGCAGCCGGCTGCTGCGCCTCCTCGACCGCCCCCTGCCCGAGCAGCCCGACGCCCGGCCGCAGGCGCAGGTGGTGTGCTGCATCGACCCTCGTTCCGAAGGGCTGCGCCGGCACCTGGAGACCCTCGGGAACTACCGGACCCTGGGCTTCGCCGGGTTCTTCGCCGTCGCCATGCGGTACCGCGACCTCGCCGGGGCACCGCGCGGGCCCAGTGCCCCGGCCCGATCGCTCCCCGGCACACCGTCACCGAGCTTCCCTCTCCCGGCCGGCAGCGGGCGGCCGAGCGGTCGCTGGCCGAGCGGCGGGTCCTCGCCGCGGCCGAGAACTCCCTGCACGCCGCCAAGGACGACCTGGTGGCACCGTTCGTGCTCGCCGAAGCAGCCGGGTGGCTGGCCGGGCCACTGGCCGCGGCCAAGACCTTCGCCCCCGGTGCCGCCGGTGCCGCCCGCTCGTGGTGGGCCCGCCGCATCGCTCCCGCCCCGCAGACCGAGATCTCGGTCGCCGACGACCTCACCGTCGCCGAACGGGCCGCGACCGCCGAGACGATGCTGACGTTGATGGGCCTGACCGGCGGCTTCGCGCGGCTGGTGGTGCTCTGTGGGCACGGTGCGCACACCGACAACAACCCGTACCAGGCGGCACTGGACTGCGGCGCCTGCGGCGGCCACCCCGGAGGCCCCAACGCCCGCACCGCCGCGGCCCTGCTGAACGATCCGCAGGTCCGCCTGCACCTGGCCGACCACGGCATCTCCGTCCCCGGTGACACCTGGTTCGTCGCGGCCGAGCACGACACCACCACCGACACCGTCCGCCTGCTCGACACCCACCTCCTGCCCGACACCCACCGCCCCGACGTCGACGCGCTCACCGCCGACCTCCGCACGGCCGGTGCCCGGCTGGCCGCGGAACGGTGTGCCGTCCTGCCGGGAGCCCCGGTGCGCGCCCAGCCCCGGCGCGCGGCACGCCACACCCGTGCCAGGGCCCGGGACTGGGCCCAGGTCTTCCCGGAGTGGGGGCTCGCCGACAACGCCGCCTTCCTGATCGCGCCCCGGGCCCGCACCCGCGGCGTCGATCTGCGGAGCCGGGTGTTCCTCCACGACTACGACGCCGACCTCGACCCGACCGGCACCGTCCTGGAGACCATCCTCACCGCGCCGCTGGTCGTCGCGCGCTGGATCAACAGCCAGTACTACTTCGCCGCCGTCGACCAGGACGCCTTCGGCGCGGGCAGCAAGGCCCTGCACAACGTCGTCGGCGGTGGCCTGGGGGTGATGTCCGGTCCCACCAGCGACCTCCGCGCCGGCTTGCCCTGGCAGTCCCTCACCGACGGACACCACGTCCGGCACGAACCACAACGTCTGCTCGCCCTCGTGCAGGCGCCGTTGTCCAGGCTGGACACCCTCATCGCCCGCCACACGGTGCTGCGCCACATGTTCGGCAACGACTGGGTCGCCCTCGCGGCACAGGAGCGTCCCGACGGGCCGTGGCACCGCTACACCCCCACCGGGTGGCAGCCCTGGCATCCCGGTACCGACGCCCCGGCCGCGACGCCCCACCCGTAGCCGCCGCGCCGGGCTCCCTCGGGCCGCGCCGTCCGCGATGCCCGGCGCGGCCCGGCCCCGGGGCTCGCGTGGCAGAACGACATGAAGGAAGAGAGGGTCCGATGACCGCGCTTCTCCTGATCCCGAGCGTGGACCATGCGGAGACCGCCGTCGAGCAGGCGAGTGAGTACTGGGTCCACCAGCGGCGCTACCGTGGTGACCCGGCCCGCAACGACGCCCTGCTCGGCATCTGGGTCCGCCGCGAGCTCGACGCCGACCTGCCGGCGCTGTGCCCCGGCGACCACTGCGGGACCGACACCGTCGAGGGCTCCTCGGCAGGGGATCCGTCCGTGGTGCCGGTGGGAATCCGCACGTCCTCCGCGGTGTCGGGGCTGTGGTCGATGTGCTGGCTGGCCGGCCCCGCCCTGCGCGATGCGCACGACCCCCATCAGCGACGGTGCCGGATCCTCGATCTCCTGGTGCAGCCGGCCGCAGCCGTGCGCAGCACGCCGGGAGAGTTCTTCCCGGTCTTCGCGCGGACCGACTCCCCGGAGTCCATCGACGCCCATCTCACCGAACTCGGCAGCCGCTATCCGTACCTGATCGCGTCGCACTGGTACGTCGACGACCCGGAGCAGGGCATCAGTGCCCGATGATCCAGTGTGATGCGCTGCCACGACGAGCAGTCATCGGGCCGGCGGCCGGCCAGGAGGTGGTCAGGAGGGGTCTCGCCGATCGGCGAACGCCGTTTCGATCGTCTTCTTCATGAGTGCCACGGTGGTACGCATGGTGCTGGTGGCGTAGTCGACGACCGACGCGGGCGCGAACTCGGTCGTCCAGACGAGATGGACTCCCTCCTCGTCCTCCCGCACGGTCTGCGACCCCAGGTGGTGTGTCAGCGGCCCGCCCTCGGTAGCTCGGTAGGTGAGCCTTCGTGCGCCATCGTCGACCTCGACGATGCGCTCGGTGATCTTCATGTCATCGGCGAACGTCACCGTCCTGCTGTCCGGTTCCCTTTCCACGTGCAGAGCGAATCCCGGGAGGAGCCGGGTGTCCACTGCATAGACATCGCGCACGGCATCCCACGCGAACTCCGCGCTGGCATCGATGACGACATCGACCGTCACCGAGCTCACGCCGGCTTCTTCGTAACGAACCTCCATGAGCAAGGTCATGGTGTTCCTCCTTCTCTCGTCTGGTCGTCTGCTGCGGTGCGGGCCGTCACCGGCCCGGGTCGGTGTGGCTGGTGCTCCCCGGGGAACGTCAGGGCACCATCACGACCCGGCCGATCCGGCCGCGCTGCTCGGCGTAGCGGTGCGCGGCCGCAGCATCGGTCAAGGGGAAGACGCGGTCGATCACGGCTTCCAGCTCGCCGTTCGCGATGCGGCGGACGAGGTCCGCCATGTACGCGTGGACCCGGGGCTCATGGAGAAGGGAGGCGAGCCCTACTCCGTGGAGCGTCGTGTTGCTGCGGATCAGGTTCACGACGTCGACCGTGCTCTCTTCGCGGGAAGCCGTGCCCAGCGGGACGATGTGCCCGCCGTGACGGGTGGCCTCGATCAGCTGCTGGAGCAGCGATCCCCCCACACAGTCGACGGCCAGGTCGACACCGCGACCGCCGGTCAGGGCCAGAACACGGTCACGGACGTTCTCGCCTCGGTAGTCGATTCCCTCGTCGAGGCCGTAACGACGCAGCTCCTCGAACCGCGCCGGGGTCGACGCGCTCCCGATCACGCGGGCCCCCGCCGTCTTGGCGAGCTGCATCGCTGCCAGCCCGACCCCGCTGGCCGCCCCCTGCACCAGCACGGTGTCGCCGCTCGTGAGACGGCCGCGCTCGAACAGCGCTTCGTAGGCGGTCGAGAAGGTGACCGGCACCACGGCCGCCGCCTTCGGATCGACACCGTCCGGCAGCACCCAGCAGTGCTCGGGGCGTACGACGCGCAGTTCGGCATGGGAACCGGCCGGCAGTCCATGGGCCTGCCCGAAAGCGCAGACCTTCTGGCCGACCTCCAAGCCCGTGACCGCGGAGCCCACCGCCACGACCTCGCCGGCACTGCTGTAACCGAGGACGAACCCGCCCGTCGGAGGGGGGACGAGGAGACGACACATCAGGTCGCCGCCCTCGATGCTGATGGCCTCCGTCCTGACCAGAACCTCGTCGGTGCCGGGGACGGGGTCCGGCACGTCCTCGCAACTGAGCACTTCGGGGCCGCCGTTGCGGCGGTAGACAGCTGCCTTCACTCTTCAGGGCCTCTCTGGGGGTTGGGACGGCCGGCGGCAACGCCCTGCGGCGAATGCCGTGTCGGTCGACTACGGGTGGCCGTGGGCGCGCTCGGAGACGGGGCCCATGCGTCCCAGGTGGACAGGCGCGCGGCGTAGTGGCTGCGGACCTTGGGCAGGGCCGACTTGCCCAGAATCAGCCGGAGCGGGGGCTCGGCGGCGTCGACCGCTGCCAGTACGGCCGGCGGCGTGGCGGCGGGGTCGCCGACGGCCGCGGGGTCGAAGTCCGCGTACAGGGCCTGGCGGGCCTCGTCGTAGGCGGGGTTCTCGGGTGACGCCTTGAGGGAGGTGGGGGACGAGAACTCGGTGGCATAGGGCCCGGGTTCGATGATGGTGACCTTGATGCCGAGGTGGGCGACTTCCTTCGACAGGGCCTCCATCATCCCTTCCAGCGCCCACTTGGAGGCGTTGTACAGACCGAGGGTCGCCTCACCCATCAGCCCGCCCTGGCTGGACACCGCCAGGACGTGGCCGCCTCCCTGCGCGCGCAGGAAGGGAAGCGCCGCCTGCGTCACCCAGAGCGTCCCGAGCAGGTTGGTGTCGAGCAGCTCCCGGACATCGGCCTCCTGGACCTCCTCGAGGGCACCGCGGAGGCCCTGACCGGCGTTGTTGACGATCACGTCGAGCCGTCCGAAGTGGTCGTGGGCGGCGGCCACGGCGTCGAACACGGCGCCGCGCCGGGTGACGTCCAGCGGCAGGACCAGCAAGGAGCTGGGGTACGCCGCGGCCAGCGCCTCGAGCCTGCTCTCGTCGCGCGCGGTCGCGGCGACCTTGTCGCCCCGCTGCAGCGCGGCCTCTGCCCACAGCCGGCCGAAGCCGCGTGAGCAGCCGGTGATGAACCAGACCTTCTCGGTCATGTGTGTCTCCTGTTCTTGTAGCGGGGTCCCGTCGGTGCCGGCCGCGTGGAACCCCTCCGGACCGGTGTTTGGCACTCATGCCGCCGCTCCTCCCAGGACGGACGGGGGGTTCGAGAGGGGCGAGGGCGTGGCCGTTCCTCTCCACCGTCGACTAACAGTGTTAGTCGTTCTGCTCGTTAGACTAACACTGTTAACCGAAAGATGTGGAGGGACATCCTCCCGGCGCTGCGGCGCCGGGCTGTACGGCAGGAGCCCGGGCGGGCACATACGGTGCACACGGCGAGGAGGTGGCCATGGAGCAACAGGTCAGACGGGTGCCCAATGTGCGGGGCGAGGGGGAACGGCTACGGCAGGAGATCCTCGACGCGGCGACCCGCATCCTGGAGGAGACGGGACGCGAGGACGCGCTCTCCCTGCGAGGAGTGGCCCGTGAGGTCGGCATCTCCGCGCCCAGCGTCTATCTGCACTTCAAGGACAAGACCGAACTGGTCGCCACCGTGCTCGCCGCCGCCTACTGGGCGCTGGCTGCAGCGATGGGCGAGGCGGGGGAAGCGGCCGCCGCGGCCGGCGCCGCCCCGTGGGAGCGGATAGGCGCCATCGCCGCCGCCTACCGCAGATTCGCCATCGACAAGCCCCGTCGGTACCGGCTGATGTTCAGCCTGGAATACGAACCCGAGCGTCAGTCCTCCGCCGACACCCCTCTCGGCACCGTGCTCCAGGCGTGGACCCACGCCGTGGACACCTATCTCGCGGCGATCGCGCCCGGCCGGCGATCGGAGGCGGAGACCATCGGCATCCATCTCTGGACCGCCTCGCACGGCCAACTGGTCCTCTGGCACACCCTGCCAGGTCACCACACCAGCAGCGAGGACATCCTGATCGAACTGGAACAGTCGTTGCTGCACCGGCTGCTGCCCATACCGGCCCCTCAGCCATCGACCCCGACGCTCGACGCCGCACACAGCCGGCAAGGCAGTTGAGAACGTCGCACCGGACTGCGATGCGGTCCTCGTCACCCAGCACTCCGGCGTCAGGTGTGATGGGGGAGGGGTACGAGCACGCCTTTCGCCAGCTGGGCGGTCCTCGCAGCGGTCGGAGGATCCCGGGGATGCCGCATCTCGGCGGCCCGGAGTCGGCTTCCGTGCGCAGCCATCAGGCTCGAACGGCAGCCCCGGGTGCTTCGGGTATGGCTACCGGCGCGCGGACGCATGCCGCATCGGAAACGGGGCTACGCGTCGTTGCTCGGCTCCGGGGGGACGTGGCGGTGCAGGAACTCCACCTGGTCTGCGACGACGGTGCTGAACAGGGGTTCGACGTAGGGGTCGAAATGGCCCCCGTCGTAGATGCGAACGGTCGAGTTCGGGATCCTCGCCGCTGCGCTCTCGGCGACTCGTCGGGGGGTGATCGCGTCCTGCGCGACGATCTGGACCAGGACCGGGCACTCGATGCTCCCGGCCCAGCGCCGGGGCGAGTAGAAGCCGATCTTCAGCGCGATGCGGGCTGCGACGGTGGCCGGGTAGTCGTCCTCGGTCAGCCCCGACTCGCGCAGGAGCGTGAGCATGCCGGGGCGGGCGTCGGGGGATGTCATCATCGCCGCGTGGCCAGGAGGGCCGACACTGTCGACGAGGACGGGGTTACGACCCAGTCGAGCGGCAACCGCGTCACGGACGCCCGCCGCCGCTGCCCGGAGGGCGGCTCGGGGCTCTGCTGATCTCACCGCTGCCGGGCCGCTGACGTGCGGTACCTGGGCGATCACGGCAGCGAGCGGTTCTCCCTGGCCGGCGATGGTGATGACGTGGCCACCGGCGAACGAGGTCCCCCATGCCACGACGCGGTCGCGGTCGACTCCGTCGAGAGAGCGGGCGAAGCGGAGAGCGGCGCGCCAGTCCTCGTGCTGCATGCCGATGTCGAGGAGCTGGCGTGGCTCGCCCCCGCTCTCGCCGAAGCCCCGGTAGTCGAAGACCACGACGACGTATCCGGCGGCGGCGAAGCGTTCGGCGTAGGCGTAGAGGCGCAGCGCGCGTGGTGAACCGAATCCGTGCGCCATGACGACGACGGGCGGTTCGTGGTCGGCGGCGGTCGGCCGGTAGACGCGGGCCGCGCACCGTGTGCCACCGGAGTCGAACCACTCGTCCGACGTTGCGAACGTGGCGCCGAACGGCTCAGTCACGGTGTTCCCCTCGACCGGTCGACAGCCTCCCTGGCCAGTGATCAAGAACGTAGCCAGCTCGGGAACGCCGTGCAAGATCAGACGAGGACGTGGTCAGCCCGGGGCGGCGGACAACGCCGTGAGTGCGGCGTGAACGGCTGGGCGCTGATCGCCGCCCGTCCGCCAGACGGCCTGGACGTGTCGCTCGACCGCCGGCCGGAACGGCAGGAACCGCACCGATGCAGGAACCTCACCGCGGCCGAGTCGGGGTACGACGCCGACCCCCAGGCCGGCTGCGACGAGGGCGAGCTGAGTGGGGTGCTCGGCGGCCTCGTGGGCGATGAGGGGGTCGATCCCGTGACTGCGCAGGACTCCGCGCAGCCAGTGGTGGCAGCTCGATCCTTGCGGCCAGCTGATCCAACGCTCGTCGTGGAGGTCGTCCACGGTGACGGAGCCCCGACCTGCGAGGCGATGGTCGGAGGGCACCGCCAGGTCGACGGTGTCGACCAGGACGGTCCTTCCGGAGAGTCCGTCCGGGAGGACGAAGGGTTTCGAGGGCCAGTACTGGTTGACGACGAGATCGACCGCGCCCCGCAGGAGCTCGGGCAGTGCTCGATCGGGGTCGTACTCGACGACTCGGACGTTCAGGGCGGGATACCGGGCGCTGAGCTGGGCCACCGCGTCCGGGATCAGCCCACGTACCGCAGTGGCGAACGCAGCGATCGTGAGAGCCCCGTGCACCGTTCCACGGTGCCGCTCGACCTCCGCGCGTGCGCGTTCGACCGACGCCAGGATCTCCTCTGCGTGGCGTGCGAGCAGCCGGCCGGCGTCGGTCAGCCGCACCCCGCGTCCGTCGCGTTCGAGCAGGCGGTTGCCCATCTCGCGTTCCAGTTTGGACAGTTGCTGGGAGGCGGCGGAGGACGTGATGCACAACGCCTGCGCCGCGGTGGAGATCGAGCCGTGGGTCGCCACGGCGTGCAGCGCACGGAGCCGCTCCAGGTTCACGTAAGAAACCCTAACGCCCAGGGGCTGGAAGGTTTTGATTTTCTTCGTGATTGCGTGCCGGTACAGATGGATGCATGGCACACCCGCTCCGTCACCAGATGACCGAGAACGGCTGATGGAAGGGGCGGATGCACGGTCCCCCGAGGTGGTCGACGAGGTCGCCGATGAGGCGTCCCCGCTCAGGCGTCACCTGACACTGGGTCCCGCCCTGGCGCTCGCGGTGACCACCGTGATCGGCGGTGGTGCGCTGGCACTGCCAGGGGTGGCGCTCGACGGAGCAGGCAACGACGCGTTGCTCGGCTGGGCCCTGGCCGGAGTGATCACCATCCCGCTGCTGGTCGTGTTCTCCCGTCTCGGAGCCCGCCATCCGACCCGAGTTGCACAGGTAGTCAGGGGTCGTGAGCCGTCGGTGCTGGTCAGCTGGCTGCTTGATCGGGATCTGGGGCACTAATCGGTAGTCTCGGGTAGTGCCGTTCGTTCGGAAGGTGAAGACGGCCTCCGGGGCGACAGCGGTGCAGGTCGTGGAGAAGCGCCACGGCGTCCGCCGGATCGTCGCCCACGTCGGCTCCGCGCACGATGACGCCGAGCTCGCAGTCCTGATCGCCTCAGCACGAGACCGCATCCATGCAAGCCAACAGGCGCTGGACCTGGACACCCCGGCCGCTGGGGGTGCAGGTGGGGCGATCGTGACCGAGTCGTCGAGCGAGGTCCTGTGGAACGTCCTGATCGAGGCCTACCGTCGCCTCGGCTTCGACCAGCTCGCAGACGAGGCGTTCCGGGCACTCGTGCTCGCGCGAATCGTCGAGCCCACCAGCAAGTCCGCCGCAGTAGGGGTCCTCGACGAGCTCGGCGTGGCCGCGCCGCACCGCAACACCTTCACCGCGGCGTTGCGCCGCTGCGTGGACAAGGACTACCGAGCCGCCCTCGCCGCCGCCTGTGCTGCGGCCTCGCGCCGGTCGGGTCCGGTGTCGCTGGTGCTCTACGACGTGACCACGCTGCACTTCGAGGTCGAGAACGAGGACAAGCTGCGCAAGGTCGGGATGAGCAAGGAACGCCGGGTCGACCCGCAGATCCAGGTCGGGCTGCTCGTGGACCCGTCCGGGTTTCCACTCGAGGTCCGCTGCTTCGAAGGGAACAAGGCCGAGACCACCACCCTGCTCCCGGTGCTCGACGAGTTCCGTAAGCGGCACCAGGTCAGGGACATGGTCGTCGTCGCGGACGCCGGGATGTTGTCCGCGAGCAACCTAAACGCGTTGGAGGACAACGAGTTCTCGTTCATCGTTGGGTCGAGGATCAGCAAGGCGCCCTACGACCTGGCCATGCACTTCGAACGCCACGGCAACGCCTTCGACGATGGCCAGATCCTCGAGTCACGCCGCGACATAGGGACGGGTAAGGCGAAACGCTCGCGCCGGACCGTCTACCAGTACCGGTTCGCCCGGCACAAACACGACGACCGGGCGATCAACGCCATGGTCGACCGCGCCGAGAAGGTCGCCGCCGGCACCCGGCCGTTGAAGAAGGACCGCTTCGTGCGCATCGCCAACAGCGGAACCGAGGTCGACTGGGCCCTGGTCGAACGCGCCCGCCAGCTCGCGGGTTTGAAGGGCTACGTCACCAACCTGCCAGAGGCCACCATGGGTGGACTCGCGATCGTGGCCGCCTACCACGACCTGTGGCAGGTCGAGGCCAGCTTCCGCATGACCAAATCCGACCTACGCGCCCGGCCGGTCTTCCACCGCGAACGCGACACCATCGAAGCCCACCTCACCGTCGTCTTCGCCGCCCTCGCGGTCTCGCGGCACCTGCAGGACGCCACCGGAGTGACCATCAAGACACTGATCAGGACCCTGCGTCCGCTACGCACCATCCGCGTCGACGTCGGCGGTCACCCGATCACTGCAGCGCCGCAGATCACCGACCAGGCCCGCGCCATCCTCAACCGGCTACCCGCCATCAACGCCCCGGGGCACTAAACCTGTGCAACTCGGGCCTGACCGCGGACGGGGTGCCGGTCACCGCGCCGCGCTTCTCACCCGACGGCGGGTCGATCGCCTTCGCGTCCCGGCGAGACGGTGCGCCCGAGGTGTACCGGGTCGACGCCGAGGGCGGCACGCCCACCCGGCTCACCTGGTGGGGCGAGGCGACGACCCGCGCGGCGGGCTGGACCCCCGACGGGGCGGTGGTCGCGTTGTCGGCGCACGGGGACGCGACCTCCCGGCTGTGGGCGTACGCGGTCCCGGCGACCGGCGGCACACCGGAGCTGCTGCCGCACGGCACGCTCTCCGCGCTCGCCCACCAGCCCGGCGGCCCCGCCGTGCTCACCCAGGTCGAGGGCGGGCGACCCGCGGCCCACTGGAAGCGCTACCGCGGCGGGCGCGCGGGCCGGCTCTGGCTCGACGCCACCGGAACCGGGGAGTTCACCCGGGTCCTCGCCGGTCTGGCCGGGCAGCTGGAGTGCCCCATGATCGTCGACGACGGGTCGGGCCCGCGGCTGGCGTTCGTCTCCGACCACGAGGGCTGGGGGAACGTCTACTCCGTCCCGCTCGCCGACCCCGGCACCGACCTGCGCCGGCACACCGACCACGGCTCCGGGGGCGGCACCGACTTCTACGTCCGGCACGCGAGCACCGACGGGCGCCGGGTGGTCTACGAGTCGGCAGGGGAGATCTTCCTGCTCGACGACCTGTCCGCCGCCTCGCAGCCGCGCCGGATCGACGTCCGGCCCGGCGGGCCGCGGCGCGCCCGCGAGCCCTACCGCGCGTCGCTGCCCGCCGACCTGGGCCCGGTCCGGCCGGACCGCACCGGACGGGCGAGCATCGTGTCGGTGCTCGGCACCGTGCACCGGCTCACCCACCGCGACGGCCCCGCCCGCGCACTGCTCGCCGAGCCCGGCGTGCGCGCCCGGCTCGCGCACCCGCTCGGCACGGACCGCGCCGTATGGGTGGACGACGCGACCGGCGAGGACGCCGTGGTCGTGGCCCCGCTCGACGCGCACGCCCCGGCAGCCCCGGAGCGGGCGCGGTACGCCGCGGGCAGGCTCGGCCGGGTGCTGGAGCTGGCCCCTGCGCCGGACGGTTCCGCCGTCGCGCTCACCACGCACGACGGCAGGCTGCTGGTGCTGCACACCGGCGCCGACCCCGTGCCGGACCCGGTGTCCGGTCCCGACGAGCGACCCGACGACGGCGTGGTCGACGAGGCCGTCCCGGCCCGGCCGGCGGGGGAGCTGCGCGAGCTGCACCGCGGCACCGCGGGCGAGCCGTCGGACGTGTCCTGGTCCCCGGACTCCGCCTGGCTGGCGTGGTGCGACCCGACGCCCGAGGGGCTCTCGCGGATCGTGCTCACCCGGGTCGCCGACGGCGAGCACGCCGAGGTCACCCCGGCCCGCTTCCACGACAGCGACCCGGTCTTCACCGCCGACGGCAGGCACCTGGCGTTCCTGTCCCGGCGGGTGTTCGACCCCAGCTACGACGAGCACTCCTTCGACCTGACCTTCGGCACCGGATGGAAGCCGTTCCTGGTGCCGCTGGCCGCGCGGACGCCGTCGCCGTTCGGGGCAGGGCCGGACGGCCGCCCGGTGGACCCGGCCGACGAGGGCCCGGACGACCAGCCCGCCACCCCGCCGACGCCCCCGGCCCCGCCGGAGCCCGGCGACGAGCCCGACCCGCCCGGCGATGCCGCGGTCGACGGGGCGGTCGAGGGGGCGGTCGACGGGGCCTCCGACGGCGCGCGCCGCGCGGTGGCCGCGGCGACCGGGGCCGGGGCGCCGGCCCGGGGCGGTGCGCGCGGCGGCCGCCGCGGGTCCGGGCGGGACGCCGACGAGGGGCCGCCGGAGGTCGTGGTCGACGTCGACGGGCTGGCCGACCGGGTCGTCGGTGTGCCGGTCGAGGCCGCCCGCTACACCCGGCTCGCCGCGGTCCGGGGCGGCCTGGTGTGGCTGCGGCTGCCCAGCGGCACCGGCGTGCTCGGTGACAGCCTCCCCGACGACGACGCCGAGCCCGACCGCGCCGTGCTGGAGCGGTTCGACCTGGCCCGGCGCACGGTCACCGTCGTCGCCGACCCGGCGTCGTCGTTCGCGGTGAGCGGTGACGGCACCCGGCTCGTCGTCCGGGACCGGGGCACGGTCCGGCTGCTGCGCGCCGACCGTGGCGGGTCCGCCGCCCCGGAGGACGACGCCGGCGGCGACGAGTTCACGATCGACACCCGTCGGCTCGTGGTCACCGTCGACCCGGTCGCCCAGTGGCGGCAGATGTTCGACGAGACCGCCCGCCTGATGCGCGATCACTTCTGGGTCGAGGACATGGCCGGGGTCGACTGGGCTGCCGAGACCGCCCGGTACCGGCCGCTGGTCGACCGGGTCGGCAGCCACGACGACCTGCTCGACGTGCTGTGGGAGCTACAGGGCGAGCTCGGCACCTCGCACGCCTACGTCATCGGCGGCCGCGCAGGCGGCGACCCGACCGGGCGGCCCGGGCTGCTCGGCGCCGACCTCGAGCCGGAACCCGACGGCGGCCCGGGATGGCGGATCCGGCGCGTCCTGCCGCCGGAGACCTCCGCGCCCGCCGCACGCAGCCCGCTGTCCGGGCCCGGCGTCGACGTGCGGGCCGGTGACGTGCTGCTGGAGGTGAACGGGCGCCCGCTCGACCCGCACTGGGGGCCCGCGCCGCTGCTCGTCGCGACGGCCGGGAGCACGGTGGAGCTCACCGTGCGCTCCGGACCCGACCGGCCCGACGCGGGCACCGTCCGCCGCGTGGCGGTGCGCCCGCTGCACTCCGAGGACGAGCTGCGCTACCAGGACCGGGTGGCCCGGCTGCGCGCCGAGGTCGCCGAGCGGTCCGCTGGGCGGCTGGGCTACCTGCACGTGCCGGACATGATGGGTTACGGCTGGGCCCAGCTGCACCGCGACCTCGCCCGCGAGACCGCGAAGGACGGCCTGCTGCTCGACGTGCGCGGCAACCGTGGCGGACACACCTCGCAGCTGGTGGTGGAGAAGCTCGCCCGCCGCGTCATCGGGTGGGACCTGCCCCGGCACGGCGCACCCGCGACCTACCCCGAGCAGGCGCCGCGCGGCCCGGTGGTGACCCTGGCCGACGAGCGCTCCGGCTCCGACGGCGACATCGTCACCGCCGCGATCAAGCGGCTCGGGGTCGGCCCGGTCGTCGGGACCCGCACCTGGGGCGGGGTGATCGGCATCGACAGCCGCTACCGGCTCGTCGACGGCACCCTGGTCACCCAGCCCCGCTACGCCACCTGGTTCGACGACGCGTCGGCTGGACGATGGAGAACCACGGAGTGGACCCCGACGTGGAGGTGGTCGTGACCCCGCAGGACCGGGCGGCCGGACGGGACCCGCAGCTGGACCGGGCGATCGAGATCGCCATGGCCCGGCTCGACGAGCACCGCCCGCCCGCACGGCCGCCGGACCTCGCCGGGCGGCCGTCGGTGGCCCGGCCCGCGCTGCCGGGTCGGCCGGGTGGGGAGATCGGCACCACATCGCGTGAGAGGCTGACCGCCGTGCGCACTCGCAGGATCACCGCCGCCCTGCTGATCGTCGGGGCCGTCGCCGTCACCGGGGCCGGCTGCGGGCGGGGAACCGAGCCGGGTCGACTCCGCCGCGATCGTCGGCGACGAGGGTCGATCCCGCTTGCCACCGTGCAGCCCGCGATCACCTCCGTGCTCACCACGGCCCGGGCTGGTTCGACGGTCTGAAGGCCCAGGTGGGCGGCTCCCAGGCCGACATCGGTCGGGCCGTGGTGTCCCAGCTGGTGATCCGCACGATGATCGGCCTGACCGCCCCGGAGCAGGGTGTCACCGTGACCGACCAGCAGGTCACCGCGGCGATCGCCCGGCAGGGCGGCGAGCAGGCGGTGCAGGAGTCGTCGCTGGCGGTCGGCGGTGTGCAGGCCGCGACCGGGGACGAGCTGACCCTGACCGAGCTCGCCCGGCGCGAGCTGCCGCGGCGGCTGTCGGTGACCGCGGACGTCGCGTCGCCCAGGACCGGGCCCAGGCCACGACGCTGGCCCGCGAGGTCGCCGCCGGCGGGCAGGGGCCGAGGCGGCGCTGGCCGGTGCCGCACACCCAGCGCGGGCTCGCGATCCCGGGCCGAGACCCCGCAGGCCGCGCGCTGACCCGCCTGATCGGCATCCCGGCCGGCTGGGGTCGCGGCGTTCCCGCTGGGCAGCGGCCAGGGCTGGGTCGTGGTCCGGGTGACCGAGCGCGACCTCGGCGCCCCCGCCCCGGGCAACGCCGTCGGCCAGTTGGACCAGCGGTCGCTGTCCGAGAGGCCGGGATCCGGATGCTCACCCCCACCCGCGCTGGCGCACCGGGGTGCAGCTCAACCCCCGCTACGGCGTGTGGGACCCGATCCAGATGCTCGCCGTGCCGACCGCCGAGGACGCCTCCGTGGTGTTCCCGGTCGCCGCCGGCAACCCGACCCCGCCCGCCCCCTGATGGCCGCGACGATCGTCGTCTGTCCCCGTCGCGGGGCCGCACTCCCGGCCGCGGCGCTGCCGGCGCTGCGCTCCGCGACCGAGGGTGCTCGCCGTGCCCGGTCTCGACGCCGGTGCCGCCGCCGGCCGGGCCGTCGACTGGACCGGCACCGACCCCGCCGAGCTCGCCGACGGCACGGTGCTGCTCGTGCCGGCGGGCCACCCCGCCGCCGCGCACCCGGCGCGGTACCGCCTCCCACCGGACATGCGGTGCTGGACGCCGTCGCGGTGATGGACCGGCTCCGCTCACCCGGCGGCTGCCCGTGGGACGCCGAGCAGACCCACACGTCGCTGCTGCGCTACCTCATCGAGGAGTGCTACGAGCTGTACCAGTCCATTGAGACGGTGACCGCACCGAGCTGCGCGAGGAGCTCGGCGACGTCCTGCTGCAGGTGCTGTTCCACGCCCGCGTCGCCACCGAGCACCCCGACGCCCCGTTCGGGATCGACGAGGTCGCGACCGGGCTGGTCGACAAGCTCGTCGGTCGCCACCCGCACGTGTTCGCCGCGGGGGAGCAGGTCGCCACGGCCGCCGACCAGGACCGCCGCTGGGACGAGCTCAAGCGCGCCGAGAAGCAGCGCGAGTCCAGTGTCGACGGCGTCGCGACGGTCCAGCCGGCCGTCGCGCTCGCCGCGAAGCTGACCTCCCGCACGGCGAAGGCGCGGGCTGCTCGTGGACCTGCTGCCCGCCGGCGACGACGCCCGGTGCGGCACTGTTCCGGCTGGCCGCGGCCGCGCAGCTCGGCGGCGGCGGCGACCCGGAGGCCGCGCTGCGCACGGCCGCCCGCGAGTTCGAGGCACGGGTGCGGTCGGCGGAGAAGGCCGCCGCCGCGGACGGGCTCGATCCGCACGCGCTGACCGCGCAGGACTGGCGTCGTTACTGGGCAGGCCCCTGACCCAATCCCCGATCGGGTGATACCCGTCGGTAACGTGTGAGCGTGCGCACTCAGTCGCTCCTCGTGGCCATCGGCGGCATCGTGGCCCTGATCGTGGTCGTCTCGCTGGCGACCGGCCCGGACTTCGGGCCGTCGCTGCCCCGGACCCCGGTCGACCGGCAGTCCGCCCCGCCGCGTCCGCGCCGCTGCCCGCGGGCACCGACGTCGTCGCATGGGCCAGGCCACCGCGGCCGAGGCGGACATTCCCGAACGGACCCTGCAGGCCTACGCGAACGCCGAGCTGCGCCAGCGCGAGCGCACCCCGGCCTGCCGGTTGAGCTGGGCGACGCTGGCCGGGGTCGGCCGGATCGAGTCCGGGCACGCCACCTTCCGCGGCGCCGAGCCCGGCCCGGACGGCCGCGTCGACCCGCCGATCATCGGCATCCCGCTCGACGGCACCAATGGCACCCGCCGGGTCGCCGACACCGACGGCGGCCGCCTCGACGGCGACCCGGTGCTGGACCGCGCGGTCGGGCCGATGCAGTTCCTGCCCGGGACCTGGGCGCGCTACGGCGCGGACGGCAACGACGACGGCGTCGCCGACCCCCAGCAGGTCGACGACGCCGCGCTCGCCGCGGCCGGCTACCTGTGCGCGAACGGGCGCGACGTCGCCGAGGCGGGGGACTGGTGGCGCGGGGTGCTCGCCTACAACGCCTCCCGCGAGTACGCCGGCGACGTGTGGGCCGCCGCCGCGGACTACGCGCAGCGCACCGCCGCCCCCGCACCGCCCGCCCCCTGACGGGGCCGGCCCCGGCGTCGCAGGGTCAGGCGAGCAGCGCGCGGCCCCAGTGGTCGTCGCCCTCGGCGAGGCCGGGCGGGACCGCGAACAGCGCCGAGCCGCTGTGCTCCAGGTACTCGCTGAGCGCGTCGGAGCGGGCCAGCCTGCGCTGCATCGGCACGTACTGGCGCTGCGGGTCGCGCACGAACGCGATGAAGAACAGGCCGGCGTCGAGGTGCCCGTGCCCGTCGGAGCCGTCGACGAAGTTGTAGCCGCGCCGCAGGATCCGCGCCCCGCCGTTCGCCTGCTCGGAGGCGAGCCGGATGTGCGCGTCGTCCGGGATGACCGGCCCGAAGGCGTCGGTCGCGGCGAGGTCGGCGGTGTCGAACTCGGCCGTCCCGGTCAGCGGCGCGCCCTCGCCCTTGTCCCGTCCGATGGTGCGCTGCTGGTCGTCGAGGTTGGAGCGGTCCCACACCTCGATGTGCATCCGGATCCGGCGCGCCACCAGGTAGGAGCCGCCGCGCAGCCACTCCGGGCCCTCGTCGCCGACCCACACGTGACGGTCCAGCAGGTCCGGTTCCTCGGCCTTGAGGTTGTTGGTGCCGTCCTTGAAGCCGAACAGGTTGCGCGGCGTGGCCTGCCCGGTCGACGTCGACGACGTCCGTCCGAACCCCAGCTGCGACCAGCGCACCTCGGTCACGCCGAAGCCCTCGCGGACCAGGTTGCGCACCGCGTGCACGGCGACCTGCGGGTCGTCGGCGCAGGCCTGGATGCACAGGTCCCCGCCGGAGCGGGCCGGGTCGAGCTGGTCGCGCTGGAACCGCGGCAGCGCGGCGAGCCCGGTCGTCCGCCGGTCGGTGATGCCGAGCTTGTCGAAGAACCCGGAGCCGACGCCGAAGGTCAGCGTCAGCGACGACGGCGGCAGCCCGAGCGCCTCGCCGGTGTCGGCCGGGGCGGTTGTAGCGGTTGCCGGGCAGCGCGCCGCCCTCGGCGGTCTCCCGTCCGGCCGTCATCCGCTCGGCCGACGACGTCCACCGGGCAGCAGGTCGCGCACCGCGTCCCGGTCGGTGGTGGTGAGGTCCAGGGCCACGAAGTGCAGCCGGTCCTGGGCGGGGGTCACGATCCCGGCCTGGTGGGCGCCGCGGAAGGCGACGGTCCCGTCGCCCGCGCGCGGCGCCGTTCCCGGACAGGCCGTACCCGGCGGCGACGCCCGCCCCGGCCAGGGCCACACCGGCGCCGGTCAGGCCGAACAGTCCCCGCCGGGAGACGTGCAGCGGGCTCATGCGGTGACGGTGCCCGCGACCTTGCTGACCGGCTCGGCCAGCGCGTCGACGGCCGCGGCCATCTTCTTCGTGTCCTCGGGCGTCAGCTGGGTGTAGAGCTTGTAGCCGTCGCCGACGCGGTAGCCCTGCAGCAGCGTGTCGACGGCCTCGAAGCGCTGGTCGAGCGGCGGGCCCAGCGCCGGGTCCTTCTGGTCGATCACCGGGCGCAGCGCGGCGACGGCGGCCTGCGAGCCCTCCACGTTGGCCTGGAAGTCCCACAGGTCGGTGTGGGAGTAGCGGTCCTCCTCACCGGTGATCTTGCCGGTGGCGACCTCGTCGAGCAGGCTCTTGGCGCCGTTGGCGAGCTCGGCCGGGGTGAGCTCCAGGCCGGGGATGCGGCCCTGCAGGTCCTTGGTGTCGGTGACCAGGGTCGCGGCGATCTGCGGGGAGTCGGCCTTCAGGCCGTCGACCCAGAGGTCCTTCTCGAGCCGGTGGAACCCGGTCCAGGCGACGCCGGGGTCGCGCTCGTCGTCCTCACGGCCGTCCAGCTTCGGGTCGAGGTCGCCGAAGGACTCGGCGATCGGCTCGATCCGCTCGTAGTAGGTGCGGGCGACCGGGAACAAGGTCTTGGCCTTCGCGACGTCGCGGGCCGACACGGCGGCGGCGAACTCGGAGGTCCTGGTGACCAGCGCGTCGGACTGGGAGGACACGTAGCGCAGGTAGCCGGCGGTGGCGGCGGCGAGCTCGGCGTTGGTGTCGGTGGCGCGCTGTGCGGACCCGGTGACGGTGAACGGGGCGCGGATGCCGTCGCCGGACATGCCGGGCTTGCACGCGGTGGTGTAGGTGCCGCCGTCGGGGACCTCGACGATCAGGTCGCGGGACAGGCCGGGGCCGATGTTCTCGACCTCGCCCATGATCCGGTCGCCGGTGGCGTAGAGGTAGAACTCGGTGACCTTGCTGCCGGCGTTGGTGATCCGGAAGGTGACGTTGCCGGCCGGGGCCTGCGTGGTCGACACCTGGCAGGCGGTGTCGGTGGCGTTCACGGTGATCGGGCCGTCGTCGCCGGGTCCCTGCGCCGCCGGGGCGGTCGAGGTGCAGCCGGCCAGCAGGTCGGCGGCGACGGTGAGCGACGCCAGGCCGGCGGCCGTGCGCGTGACGGGGGACATCGTGCGTACTCCTAGAGGGACGGACACCGTGGACGGTGCAGGGTTCAGGCGCCGGTGGCGGCGGGGGTGCGCCGGCGGGCCGGGCGCAGGAACAGCGCCAGGACCAGCACGACGTAGAGCGACCAGACGACGGCCTGCAGCACGGTCGTCTGCGGGGAGAAGTTGAAGATCCCCTTGAGGAGCGTGCCGTACCAGGAGTCGGCGGGGACGACGTCGCTGACGTCGAAGGCCAGGGTGTTCAGGCCGGGCAGGATCCCGGCCTCCTGCAGGTCGTGGACGCCGTAGGCGAGGATCCCGGCGGCGACGAAGATCAGCAGGAAGCCGGTGACGGTGAAGAACCGCCCCAGGTCGATCTTCAGTGCGCCGCGGTAGATCGCGTACGCCAGCGCGACGGCGACCGCGATGCCGATCAGGAACCCGACCAGCGGTCCGGCGGTCTCGCCCGCGGCCTGCGCGGCGGCGAAGAAGAAGATCGCGGTCTCCAGTCCCTCGCGGCCGACGGCGAGCGCCGCCATCACGACGACGGCCCACGGCCCCATCGACACGGCCCGGTCCAGTGCACCCTCGAGCTCGCGGGACAGGGTCCGGCCGTGCGAGCGCATCCAGAAGATCATCCAGGTGACGAAGCCGACCGCGATGATCGAGAGGGAACCGCCGAGCGCCTCCTGCGCCTGGAACGTCAGCGCCTGCTGGGTCAGGGTCAGCCCGAGCGTGACACCGACGCTGACGGCGACGGCGAGCGCGACGCCGGCCCACACCCGGGGCAGCTCGGACCGACGCCCGGTGCGGACCAGGAAGGCCACCAGGATCGCCACGACGAGCGCGGCCTCGAGTCCTTCGCGCAGCCCGATGAGCGCGTTTCCCAGCATGCGACCTCCTGCGGCACGGACACCACGAGCAGTCGCCAGGTGAGGGTGAGCTGCCGGGCGGGAAGGCTAACCTCACCCGATCGAGGAGGGAAGTGTCGCGAGGCATTCGCCCCGGAAGATCCGTTTTCGCAGTTCAGGGGCGGTCGGGCGCGAGTGCGATGCGGGCCCGCACCTCACCCAGCGCCTCCTGGTACTCCGGGCGCGGGTCCATCGCCGAGGCGATCTTCAGCTGGGTCTCGGCCTCGCCGAGCCTGCCCTGCCGTTGCAGTGTCTTGCCGAGCGCGAACCGCGCGTAGTGGTCGGCCGGGTCCATCTCGACGACCCGCACGAACGCGGCCTCGGCCTTCCGCAGCTGCGCCGAGTCCAGGTAGGCGCGGCCGGCGAGCAGGTGCACCGAGGCGTCGCCGGGTTCGTCCGGACCGTGCGCGTCGAGGACGGGACGGAGCGCGTCGAGGGCCTCGAGCGGGCGGTGCCGGGAGAGCAGCCGGTCGGCACGGCGGAACGCGGCGACCGGGTCCTGGTGGTTCGCACGGGGACTGCTCATGGTCACCCCCACGTTAGGTGCGATCCGGGCGGGATGCGAGGCCTTGACAGACCACCGGTGCGGAGCAGGGTGACGCAAGCGTCCCCCGCCGGGGGCCGACCGGTGACTACGCTGACGCACCGGACGACACCCGCGATCAGAACAGGAGTCACGGTGGCGGTCATCGAGCAGGTCGGGGCACGCGAGATCCTCGATTCCCGGGGCAATCCCACGGTGGAGGTCGAGGTCGCGCTGGACGACGGCACGCTGGCGCGTGCCGCGGTCCCGTCGGGCGCCTCGACCGGTGAGCACGAGGCCGTCGAGCTCCGGGACGGCGACAAGAACCGCTACGGCGGCAAGGGCGTCGAGAAGGCCGTCGCGGCCGTCCTCGACGAGATCGGGCCGGAGCTCGTCGGCGTCGAGGCGGTGGACCAGCGACTGGTCGACCAGCGCCTCGTCGACCTCGACGGCACCCCGGACAAGTCGAAGTTCGGCGCGAACGCCCTGCTGGGCGTGTCGCTGGCCGTCGCGAAGGCCGGGGCGGAGTCCTCGGGCCTGGAGCTGTTCCGCTACGTCGGCGGCTCCAACGCGCACGTCCTGCCGGTGCCGATGATGAACATCCTGAACGGTGGTGCGCACGCCGACACCTCCGTCGACGTGCAGGAGTTCATGGTCGCGCCGATCGGTGCGGAGACCTTCCGCGAGGCGCTGCGCTGGGGCGCGGAGGTCTACCACGCGCTCAAGTCGGAGCTGAAGGACAAGGGCCTGTCGACCGGCCTCGGCGACGAGGGCGGCTTCGCCCCCGACGTCAAGGGCGGCACCCGCGGCGCGCTCGACCTGATCGCCGCCGCCGTGCAGCGCGCCGGCTACACGCTGGGCACCGACGTCGTGCTGGCGCTCGACGTCGCCGCGACCGAGTTCCACGAGGGCGGCAAGTACTCCTTCGAGGGCAAGAAGATCACCGCGGACAAGCTGTCCGAGGTGTGGGCCGAGCTGGTGGCCGCCTACCCGCTGGTCTCGATCGAGGACCCGTTGGACGAGAACGACTGGGACGGCTGGGTCGCGCTCACCGAGTCCATCGGGGACAAGGTGCAGCTGGTCGGCGACGACCTGTTCGTCACCAACCCGGAGCGGCTCGAGGACGGCATCGCCCGCGGCGCTGCGAACGCGCTGCTGGTGAAGGTCAACCAGATCGGCACCCTGTCCGAGACCCTCGATGCGGTCACGATGGCGCACAACGCGGGCTACCGCTGCATGATGAGCCACCGTTCCGGGGAGACCGAGGACGTCACCATCGCGGACCTCGCCGTCGCGACCGGCTGCGGCCAGATCAAGACCGGCGCCCCGGCCCGGTCCGAGCGGGTGGCGAAGTACAACCAGCTGCTGCGCATCGAGGAGCTGCTCGGTGACGCCGCCCGCTACAACGGCGAGCTGGCGTTCCCGCGCTACCAGGTGCCCGGCCAGGGCTGACGCTCCGGTCGTTCCCCCGTCGGTGACGGCGGTGCCGCCCGGATCGTCTGCGGACGGTTCGGCGCGGCACCGTCACCGGTGCCCGATCGGGCGGCATGCTGGACGGGCCGCCACGCAGCGGCACCGAGCAGCACTGGCGGGTGAGGGAACCCGGTACGGACGGGAGGGTGCATGGCGGACCGTCGGGGACGTGGACGGGACGCCCGCGCCCGCACGACCGGCACGGGGCGTGGCCGGGCCGCGGCGAAGCCACGGAGCACGACCGGGCGCTCGGCGCGGGCCCCCGCGTCGACGGGCGGCTCCGGTGCGCGGTCGCGTCCGGCCGGCCCCCAGGGCGCCCGGCCGCGTCTCACCCGTGCCCGGTCCGGCGCCGGCGAGGTCGTCGCCCGCACGACCGGCCTGCTGGGCCTGTCGTCGACGAAGCGGGCCGCCATCCTGGCGATCGTGGTCTGCGCACTCGCGCTGACCGTCGCGGTGCCGCTGCACAACTTCGTCGCCCAGCGCCAGGAGCTGTCCGACGTCTCGGACCGGCAGCAGGCGCTGGAGGCCGACGTCGCGCGGCTGGCCGCCGACCGTGCCCGGCTCTCGGACCCGGCCGAGGTCGAGGCCCAGGCCCGGGCCCGGCTCGGGATGGTCGAGCCGGGGGAGACGCCCTACGTGCCGCAGTTCCCGGCCCCGCCGGCGCCGGTCGTCGAGGACGGTCAGGCCGAGCCCGGCGTGCCCTGGTTCCACACCCTGTGGAACGACGTCGTGGGCGACCCGCGACGATGAGGGCGTGAGCAGCACTCGTTCCCGTCCGCCCGGTCTGGAGCCGGGCCCGGTCGCCCAGGCCGACCTCGACGCCGTCGCCGACCAGCTCGGTCGCGCCCCGCGCGGGGTCCTCGCGGTCGCCTACCGCTGCCCCTCCGGGCACCCCGCGGTCGTGCAGACCGCCCCGCGGCTGCCCGACGGCACCCCGTTCCCGACGCTGTACTACCTGACGTGTGCCCGGCTCGCCTCGCGGATCGGGACGCTCGAGGCCGAGGGCCGGATGAAGGAGATGGAGGAACGGCTCGCCGTCGACGACGAGCTGGCCGCCGCCTACCGCCGCGCCCACGAGACCTACCTCGCCGAGCGCGACGCGATCGAACCGCTGTCCACGCACCCCGACGTCACCGCCGGGGGCATGCCGGACCGGGTGAAGTGCCTGCACGTGCACGTCGCGCACGCCCTGGCGGCCGGGTCCGGGGTGAACCCGTTCGGCGACGAGGCGCTCGAGGAGATCGGCGAGTGGTGGCGGTCCGGGCCGCCCTGCCTTTAGTTTCCCGTCTCTAGTTCCCCGGCGTCGCCCGGTCCAGCAGCACCCCGACGCTGTCCTTGCCCGGCCGGGTCCCCGCGGTGCGCAGCGGCCCGTCGGCGTCGAGCCGGGTCGCGAGGAAGACGTCCGCGACGGCCGTCGGGGCGTGGCGGACCAGCAGTGACCCCTGCAGCGCCAGCGCGGCCAGCTCCGCGAGACGGCGGGCCCGCCGTTCCTCCGGCGCGGCCAGCTCGGCGCGCAGCGCGGTGACCGTCGCGTCCAGCCGAGGATCGGACCCCGCGGCGAGGTCGATCTCGGCGAGCAGCGCCTCGACGGCGTGCGGCTCGCGGGCGATGGCACGCAGGGCGTCGAGCGCGGTGACGTTGCCCGAGCCCTCCCAGATCGAGTTCAGCGGCGCCTCGCGGTAGAGCCGGGGCAGGTCGGACTCCTCGACGTAGCCGTTGCCGCCCAGGCACTCCAGCGCCTCGACGACGACGGTCGAGGCCCGCTTGCACACCAGGTACTTCGACACGGGCAGGGCCAGGCGCAGCAGCGCCGTCTCACCCCGGTCGACGGCACCGGCCAGGCGCAGCGCCAGGACCGTCGCGGCCTCGGTCTCGGCGGCGAGTTCGGCGAGGACCTCGCGCATCAGCGGCTGGTCGGCCAGCCGGGCGCCGAAGGCAGACCGGTGCGCGACGTGGTGCGCGGCCTCGGTGACCGCGGCCCGCGCGGTCGCCGCGGAGCCGAGCACGCAGTCGAGCCGGGTCATCGAGACCATCTCGATGATCGTGCGGACGCCCCGGCCCTCGTCGCCGACCCGCCACCCGACGGCGCCGGTGTACTCGATCTCCGACGAGGCGTTGGACCGGTTGCCCAGCTTGTCCTTGAGCCGCTGGAGCCGGATCGCGTTGCGGGTGCCGTCGGGCAGGACCCGGGGCAGGACCAGGCAGGTCAGCCCGCCGGGTGCCTGGGCGAGAGTGAGGAACAGGTCGTTCATCGGGGCGCTGGTGAACCACTTGTGCCCGGTCAGGCGGTAGCTGCCGTCGGGCTGCGGGGTGGCGACCGTGGTGCCCGCGCGGACGTCGGAGCCGCCCTGCTTCTCGGTCATCGACATCCCCGCGAGCAGCCCGTCCTTGTCCGTGGGGACGGCGAGCCCGGGTGCGTAGGTCCGCGCGGTCAGGCCGGGCTCGTAGGCGGCGGCGAGCTCCGGGGCGTGGCGCAGTGCCGGCACCGACGCGTAGGTCATCGAGATCGGGCACAGGTGGCCCTGCTCCACCTGCGAGGTCAGGTAGAAGCCCGCGGCCCGGGTGACGTGCGCGCCGGTGCCGGGTGCCGCGGCCCAGGGGGTGGCGGCGAGACCGTGCTCGACGCTCGTGCGCATCAACGCGTGCCAGGACGGGTGGAAGGCGACCTCGTCGACGCGGTGCCCGGTGCGGTCGTGCGTGCGCAGCTCCGGCTCGTGGGCGTTCGCGGCGCGGGCGTGCTCGCGGTGCTCCGCGGTCCCGACGGCCGCGGCCACCGCCTCCAGCGCCGCCGCGTCCCCGCCTTCGCGCGCGAGCGCCTCGGCGACGGCCGGGTCCGCGGAGAGCAGATCGCCGTCCGAACGCGGCGGGACCTGGTTGAGGACCACGTGGGTGCCGAGGTCCGACACCGGGGCGGGGGTGTGCGTCGTCGCCATTACCGGAGGGTAACCCGGACCGGCGGCTCCACCGAGCGATCGCGACTACGGTGAGGACCGACGGTCGCCGAGAACAGGGAGTGCCGATGTCGCGGGTCGCCGCCATCGACTGCGGAACCAATTCGATCCGGCTGCTGGTCGCCGACGTCACGGAGGCGTTCGACGGCCAGAAGGAGCTGCGCGACCTGCACCGCGAGATGCGGATCGTGCGGCTCGGCAAGGGCGTCGACGCGACCGGCCGGCTCGACCCGGAGGCGCTGGAGCGGACCCGGGTGGCACTCGTCGACTACGCGGTCGCCGCCCGCCGCAAGGGCGCCGAGCGGGTCCGGATGGTCGCGACGTCGGCGACCCGGGACGCGTCGAACCGCGAGGACTTCTTCGCGATGGTCCGCGACACCCTCGGCGTCGAGGCGGAGATCATCTCCGGCGACGAGGAGGCGCGCCTGTCGTTCGTCGGAGCCGTCGGCGACCTCGACCCCGACGACGGCCCGTTCGTCGTCACCGACGTCGGCGGCGGGTCCACCGAGGTCGTCGTGGGCGAGCTGCGCGACGGGGTCGCGGTGGTGACCGCGGCGAAGTCGGTCGACATGGGGTCGGTGCGGCTGACCGAGCGCTGCCTGCCCTCCGACCCGCCGTCGGAGGCCGAGATCGACTCCGCGCGTACGGTCGCCGGTGAGGTGCTGGCCGAGGCGTTCGCGTCGGTGCCGGTCGAGACCGCGAAGACCTGGGTCGGGGTGGCCGGGACGATCACCTCGCTCTCCGGGATCGCCCAGGAGCTGCCCGCCTACGACCGCGAGCAGGTGCACGGCTCGACGCTGACCCGCGAGGACCTGCACCGGGTCGCGGACCTGCTGATCCGGTCGTCGCGGTCGGAGCGGGAGAAGCACGGTTCGCTGCACCCGGGCCGCGTCGACGTCATCGGTGCCGGATCGCTGGTCGTGCAGGCCCTCGCCGACGAGCTGCACGCGCGCGCCGGGATCGACCGGGTCGTCGTGTCCGAGCACGACATCCTCGACGGGATCGCGCGATCGATCGCATGAACCTGGCGGTCCTGGACCAGCGGATCACCGAGTGCCGGGCCTGCCCGCGGCTGGTCGAGTGGCGCGAGCAGGTGGCCCGGGAGAAGCGGGCCGCGTTCCGCGACGAGACCTACTGGGGTCGGCCGGTACCCGGCTTCGGCCCGCCCGACGCGCGGATGCTGATCGTCGGCCTGGCTCCGGCCGCGCACGGAGCGAACCGGACCGGGCGCATGTTCACCGGCGACCGCAGCGGCGACGTGCTCTACGCCGCGCTGCACGCCGTCGGGCTGGCCTCGCAGCCGACCGCCTCGCACATCGGCGACGGCCTGGAGCTGTACGGGGTCCGGATCACCGCGCCCGTGCACTGCGCGCCGCCGGCGAACAAGCCGACCCCCGCCGAACGGGACACCTGCCGCGGCTGGCTGGAGCAGGAGCTCGACCTGCTCGCCCCGACGGTCCGCTCGATCATGGTGCTCGGCGGCTTCGGGTGGCAGGCGCTGCTGCCGGTGCTCGCCGGGGCGGGGTGGACGGTCCCGCGGCCGGCCCCGAAGTTCGGGCACGGGGCGTCGGTGACGCTGGCCCCCGCCCGCCCCGACCGGGAGCCGCTTGAGCTGTTCGGCTGCTACCACGTGAGCCAGCAGAACACCTTCACCGGACGACTCACCCCGGCCATGGTGGAGCAGGTCCTGGCCGACACCGCATCTGCCGGCGGATTGACGCCGATCCGACGATAAGTCTCGTCGTCGCTGGTCAGGGGTGAGATCCGGGATGGCTCTGCTCTGCTCACCGCTACGCAGCACCCTCCCCACCGCGCCGCTGCCGTCGTCGAGATGCAGCTCAGCGGGGTTCCGGCGCGCGGCGCCACCCGCTGAGCTGCATCTCGGCGGGTGTCCCGGTACCGGGGCTCAGTCGGTGGTGAAGCGGTGCAGCCGCATCGCGTCCTGCATGGCGGGGACGTGCCCGGCCGCCGACAGCAGCGGACGCAGCCACACCCGCGGCTCGCGCAGGGACACCTCGTCGTAGATCGAGACGTCGTCGCGCTCGGTCAACGACGGGTGCCGGTGCGCGAACTCGGCGGGGTTCCACGACCACCGGAACTCGGTGCCGACCGCGCGGAACGTCGGGGTCCAGCGCGAGGCGCGCACCGTCCACGGGGCGACGGCGTCGAACGCCAGCGTGGCCGCCGGGGTGCCGGCCACGACCCGGTCGACGGTGGCGTGCACGGCCTCGGCCGGGAGGTACATGAACAGCCCCTCGGCGACGACGAGCGTCGGCAGCGCCGGGTCGACGGCGGACCACCAGTCGTCGTCGACGACGGAGCCGGAGACCTGCTCGACGTTGTCGGGGAAGTCGTAGAGCCGACGACGGACGTCCATGACCTCCGGCTGGTCGACGTCGATCCAGCGGCACGTCGACGGCACCCCGACCCGCAACGGCCTGCTGTCCAGCCCGCAGCCCAGGTGCAGGACCTGTCCGGCGGGCTCGGCGGCGAGGAACTCCCGCGTCCAGCCGTCGAGGATCGCGGCGCGACACACGATGGTCGAGACGTCGCCGGTGAACTGCCAGAGGCCGTGGACGTCGTGCTCGACGCGGTCCCAGACGGGCTCCGCCCACTGGTCGCCGAGGATCGGGCGGCGGGACCGAGCGTCCAGGCGTCGCATGTAGAGGGTCATCAGCAGGGTCGCCGCGGCGCCCCGGAGGTCGACCTTCTCGGTGCTCGGCATGAGTTCTTCCCGCCCTGGCTACGCTGTCGCGGCGCCCCCGTAGCCCAACGGCAGAGGCAGGCCCCTTAAAAGGGTCCCAGTGTCGGTTCGAGTCCGACCGGGGGCACCCCGCTTCCACGTCGAGACTACCCCTCTGACCAGCCGTTACGCTCGCCACGGCCACGATGATGTTGTCCTGCGGGAACTGGTGCCGACCGGGGTTCACCGGGTGCCTGCGCTGAAAGGGCGCTGAAAGCTCAGGCACCGGAGTCGTCCCCGAGCGCCTCTGCGATCCGCTCCCGTTCCTCGTCCTCCTCGCCTTGATCCGAGAGGATCCGGTCATGGCGGACGCAGACGCCCGACGGCTCTGGGAACAGGAGCGACCGCAGAACCTCGTCGTCGACGGCGAGCGGTTCACCGTCCGGCCACGCTCGGCCGAGCCAGGCACCTACGACTTCGCCTGGGAGACCGGACCGAACCCGGGCTATGGCTTCTCCCAATTCGGATGGCAAGGCAGACCCGCGACGACCGAGGAACTCCACGTCTGCATCCGCGACTTCCTCGGCATGGTCGACCCCGACACCGGCTACATCGAGGACTGATCTCCAACAGCGCGTCCGGCGGCCGGCTCCGCCCGAACCCGACACCGCTCGGAGATCGGGGAGTCGTGGTGGGCGGTGCTCTCGTCACAGTGCCCGAACCGGCAACCAGGGGTGAACCCACGCCGCGAGGGATCACCTCAGCGGGCGGCAGGAGGGGACAGCCGGCGAACGATCAAGAACGATGACCTCATGACCGACGGGTGGTTCGGGCCGTTGACCTACAACGACGGCGAGGCCGAAGGATCGCCGTTCCTGGAAGCAGTGCGCAGACTCGCGCCAGACAGACTCACCGGCTTGATCGAGCCCGACGCAACGGTCGTCAGCTCCTACCCTGTTGCACCGTTCGTGCTGCTCTGCCTGGACGTCGCCCTCACCGAGGACCCGGGCGAGATCACGCTCAAGGTTCTCTTCGATGGTCGTGGAGGCCTCTCGGGCACCTGGGGCGGCGATGACATCTGGGACGGCTTCGACCGGAAGCACCCCGACAACCTGCTCGTTCACGCTCGATCCTTCTCGGATGAACGGCACGCAGTGATCGCGCTCGATTGGGTCGCCGCCCAACTCAACCGACCTCTTGTCGAGAAGCAATGGGTACGGCGGGGAAAGATTGTTGCGAGAGTCTGGGCTACAGGGAGGCTTATTCAGGATGATCATGAAGCAAGGCGCTTCCCCAGGCCAGCGTCTCAACGCAGCAGTCTGTTGAGCGTCCCTGAATAAGCCTCAGGGGACACCGGGAGGCTTATTCAGGCTCCGTCAGGTAAGTGCGTAGAAGATGAGTCCGATGACTGCCGAGATCGTCGTTTTAAATGTGGCGTAGGGTCGGCGGTAGTCTGTGTGGAACTTTCCACGACTTGATATGGGCGATGACTCGCTCGATGGTGGCGCGTGTGCGGTTGAGGCTCTTGTTGAATGTTTTCTGCCAGTCGAGAAGTTCCCGGCCGGGTTGTTTTTTGAACGGGGTGAGCATGCCGCGCCCGATGTAGCCTTTATCGCCGATCGGTGGGTATGTGGCGAGGTGGTCGAGGGCGCCGGATTGGTCGAGGCAATGTAGGTCGTGTCGGGAGCCTGGGGTCGGGTCGGAGATCCACGACAGCTGCCCTTCCAGGGTGGCTGCGACCTGGACGACGACGCCGGTGGTGCGATGCTTGCCCGACCACAGACCTGGTACGGCGGTCCATGACCAGCAGGGCAGCAGGGTTCCGTCGATGATGTACTGCCGATCGGCACGAAGCTCCTCCGCAGTCGGAACTACACTCCGCAGCGCCTGCGCCAGCAACGGTGTCACCCCCGCGATCGCTCGACTGACCGTCGACTGCGACACCCCGTAGGTTTCCGCCAACTCCCACTGCACACGATTCCCGCGCAGATACGCCAACGTGATCACCACCGACCAGAACAATCCCAGAATCGGCGGCCAAGGCCGTCGCAGGCCAGTCGCGTTCCGCTGATCCTGCTCATGCACCAGAGCGGCAAGATCCTGAATCTCATCACGCCGAAAGCCAGTGGTATAGTACATACTGCGACAGCCCATTCATCTCGGATTGATTCGACAAACCAATCTTCGCGATGGACGGGCTGTCGCCCAACCCGACACGCCGGGCTAGATCGTTATTTCACGGGCCCTGAATAAGCCTCCGGGGACGTTCTCGAGGTGTCGGGTCGGCGGCGGTTCCGTGGTGAGGCGGACATCGTAAGAATCGTCCGGACAGGCGCCTCTCGCTGAGCCGGGACCGCCCTCGGTGCGGCTGCCGACCGGACGAGCGCGCTGAATACGCGCCGAAGCTCGGCTGGCGAGACGCCGAGTGCGGGCATCCAAGCAGCTCAGAGGCCATGATCGGCGGGCAAAACGGCTCCCCCCAAATGAGGAGGGGCGTCTGACTCCAGAGGGGGATCGTCAGCGATCGCGAGCCTCGCCAGGACACGTCGACGCAGCAAGAGGTACTCGTCGACGCATCGACGGAGCTCGCTGGTTGGCGGTCGTTTGAGAGCCTCTCCGCCCACAACGACCTCATGGGCGGTGAACTGTTCGCGAGTCAGGTCGACGTCCACGAGGCCAAAGCGGTTCCACCAGTGGTAGTCGACGTGCGTGCCGTCTTTGTGTACTTCGCCGACGACCAGGAGGCTTATTCATAAGCCGCAAAGAAGTAGAGGCCTACGATTGCCGCAACTGTGCTTTCGTATTTGCTGATGGGGTAGCGGTATCGGCCACCTTCTTCGCTGAGCATGCGCCATGTTTTGAGGTGCGCGATGGCGTGTTCGACGGCTGCGCGGATTCTGCCGAGGGCGGTGTTGAACTCGACTTGGCTGGGGTCGAGGTCGATACCGGGGGATCGCTTGTGCGGGACCGTGTTGATGCCCTCGACGCCGATGTAGCCGAGGTCGGCGACGGACGGGAGATCGCGCAGACGCTCCGCCAGCCCGGATGCGGCGTAGGCATGTGCGTCGTGGCGGGCGCCGTGAATCGGGACTTCGCCGACCGCGACGAGGACTCCGTCGAGGGTGGCGGCGATCTGCAGGTTCATGCCCGAGTAGCCGGCCTTGACCGAGAACAGGTCGGACACTGCGTTCCAGTCCCACGTCGGGCACACGGTGCCATCGACCAGCACTGTTCCGCCTCCGAGGACCTCCCGCGGGTCGGGCACGACGTCGGCGAGGACCTCGCCGATCACCGGGCGCAGCAGGTCCCAGCGGCGACTGACCGTGGACTGGCTGACCCCGAAGATCGCGCCCGCGAAGTCCTGGGTCACGTTCTTGCGCATCAGCGTCACCACCATGGCCACTGACCGGAACAAGCCCAACGCAACAGGCCTACCTGCAGAAACGAACTTGCCGCCGCATCGGGCGTGTACTCTCACCACCAGATCGGTGAGTTGTCTATCGTCCAACCCTGTCATAGCTTTGAATCGCAACAGCTCTTCGCCGATCCTCGTTCGATGCCTGGGAACACCGAACAAACCGGCAAGGGCTGTTGCACTTCAAGCGCGACACACCGCCGTGCCGGTATCGAGACAAAATCGCCGGTGACGGCTTCCGCAGATCAACAGAATTACTCCCTTGTGAATAAGCCCCCAGGTCTCCGCCGAGCAGATCGTTGACCACCAAGGCAGTGACGCCGCACTGATCGCGAGAGGGATTGCTGGGGTCCCATTCAGCCTCAGGGCCCCGGCAAAGTCGTGATGGGTGGGTCCTGAGCTGCGGTGATGTGGGGGGTGGGGGTGGGTGCGGACACAGGCTTGGCGTGATCATGAGGGTGTCGAATCCTTGCTCACGTCAGGAAGCCTGTGTCCGCAGTGTCAGTGTCTCCGATCGTTGCTGCTCTGGAAGGCCTGGAGGTCGGTCCTGACGCGGGGAGAGCCGCGCCGGTCGGTGAGGCGGCGGGGTTGTCGCTGGTGGAGGCCCTGTCGCGAGTGCCGGACCCGCGGAAACCACGCGGTGTCCGCCACGGTGTCCTCGCGGTGTTGCTACTGGGGGCGTGCGCGGTGTTGGCGGGGGCCCGGTCGTTCACCGCGATCGCCGAGTACGCCCATGACGTCGGCCGCGCCGTGCTGGACGTGCTCGGGGTGGGCGCGGTCGCTCCGCACGAGTCGACCATCCGCCGGGTCCTGCAACGGGTCGACGCCTCGGCGCTGGAGGCGGCGTTGCAGTCCTGGGTGTTGCCCCAGCTCAGCGCCCAGCCGGCGGCGGAGGGCACACCCCGGCGAGAACAGCGCCGCGTGCTGGCCTTGGACGGCAAGACCCTGCGCGGCGCCCGCGTCCGTGCCGCCGACGGCAGGGTCTGGCTCCCGCATCTGGTGTCGGTGCTCGACCAGACCAGCGGTGGCGTGCTCGGCCAGGTTCAGGTCGCAGAGAAAGGCAGCGAGATCACCGCGTTCACCGCGCTGCTCGACCCCCTCGACCTCGACGATGTACTGGTCACCGCGGACGCTCTGCACACCCAGCGAGCCCACGCCGACTACCTACACCGCCGCGGCGGGCACTACCTGATGACGATCAAAGCGAACCAGCCCACGCTGCTGGCACGGGTACGGGCGCTGCCCTGGACCCAGATCGGCGTCGCTGATCGTCAACGCGGGCGTGGGCACGGCCGCGTCGAGACCCGCACGATCAGCGTGGTCAGCCTGCACCCCTGTCCCGACCTGGGCGCAGAGTTCTTCCCCCACGCATCCCAGGCGATCAAGCTGGTGCGCCGGCGTCGCCCACTGCGGCCTGGCGGGAAGTGGAGAACCGAGACCGCCTACGCGATCACCAGCCTGACCAGCACCGACGCCGATCCAGGACTGCTCGCCCGCTGGATCCGTGGGCACTGGTCGATCGAGAATCGCCTGCACTGGGTCCGTGATGTCTGCTTCGACGAAGACCGCGCCACCGCCCACACCGGTCACGCCCCGCAGGTCATGTCGGCGTTGCGGAACCTCGCGATCACCGCGCTACGCCTGCACGGCGTCAGCAACATCGCCGCAGCACTCCGCCACCACGCCCGCGACCCCCATCGACCACTGACCACCTACAAGATCATCTAGCGACTTTGCCGGGGCCCTGCATTCAGCCTGACACTCGGGAGGCCGCGTCTCGTCGCACCAGCTCTCACGTACCGCGCGCTCGACGTCGGCAAGGGTGTAGGTGGGCATGAGGCGAACGTGCCACGAAGCACCGACAACTTGGCCGACAAGCCCCGGACTCCGCCAGACCCGGTACCGCTCGATGACCGGGGGAGAGTGCGGTGGAGCTGGTGAACTCCTCGCGGCGCGCCGAGACGGCAGCCGGTCTGGCAGGGACGAGCCCACGTCGCGAGAAGATCCCAGCGGGACCGGACGTGGAGAAAGCGGTCAGGACGGCAGCAGGACGAGACCGTCGTGTCCGGCGACGTCGGCGAAGTCTCTGGTGTTCAGCGTCGCGAGCGGGACGTCGTTCGCGATGCAGGTGGCGGCGATCCATGAGTCGTCGCCGGGCGTGCGCGTCCGCGGAGCCGCGCGGCAGCGTTGATCCGCTCCCGGACCGGGAGACCGTCTCGTGGGAGTCCAAGACGACGACGTGGGCGAGCCAGTCGTCGAGCTGGTCGTGGGTCCGGCTACCCCAGCGTCGGATCTCGGCCCGCTGCCACAGCTTGGCGCCGGTCACGAAGGTGACGCACCACGTGGCCCCGATCAGCTTGGTGTCCACTGGTCCGGCGAGCCGGTTCTTGATGGCTCGGGAGGCGACGTCGGTGCCCAGAACGACGGGCCGCATCGGTTACCCGAGCCCCGTTTGTCGGTCGGTGTGGACGAAGGTGAGGAACTCGTCGAGGTCGTCGTCGGAGGCGAACACGTCGCGGGCCATGTCATCGAGGGACTCAACGGGGTGCACGCCTTGCGTCGGGCCAGCTCCTCGATCGAGACGCCGGGGATGGACGGGGCGCCGGCGTGTCTTCGTCTGCGCTGTCGGGCGACATGATCGCCTCCTCTTGCGCTCGGGACCGAGTCCCGCATCCTTCTCGGTCGAGCAGGTGTTGCGACCCGATGCGGACGATACTCGGACGTGGATGGCACACGGACAACGAAATCGCAGTTCAGGGGGATTTTCGTCAGCGGACTGTGAATCCGTCGGCCCGGTAACGGAATACTCGTCCGATGGATGACATCGACGCGTTGGTGCGACGTCGACTGCGCGACGCTGAGATTGCGTGGCTGACGACTGTGCGCTCCGATCGGACCCCTCATGTCACCCCGGTCTGGTTCATCTTCGACGGCGGAGTCTGGTGGATCGGTTGCCGCGCAGGGTCGGCCAAAGCCCGGAACTGCCGGGTGCACTCGGCCGTCGCGGTGGCCCTCGACGGCGGTCGCGCTCCTGTCGTGGCTGAGGGCGACGCATCCGTCGTGGCCGCGGAGTTCCCTCCTGAGGTCGTCGCGATGTTCGGTGAGAAGTACCGATGGGATGTAGAGGCGGATGACGGCTCAGGTCCTCGCGCTCTCATCAAGGTGACGACCACTCGGTGGCTTTTATGGGGGACGGCTCAGTAGGGCTGCACCGAATACGCGTCGAAGCCTCGATCGACTAATGCCCAGGTACCAGCGGGCGCGCGGTTCCCCTTAGAAGGGTCCCGGAAGGAAAGCGTGAACGAGGAGGCTTATTCAGGCTCCGTCAGGTAAGTGCGTAGAAGATGAGTCCGATGACTGCCGAGATCGTCGTTTTAAATGTGGCGTAGGGTCGGCGGTAGTCTGTGTGGAGAACTTTCCACGACTTGATATGGGCGATGACTCGCTCGATGGTGGCGCGTGTGCGGTTGAGGCTCTTGTTGAATGTTTTCTGCCAGTCGAGAAGTTCCCGGCCGGGTTGTTTTTTGAACGGGGTGAGCATGCCGCGCCCGATGTAGCCTTTATCGCCGATCGGTGGGTATGTGGCGAGGTGGTCGAGGGCGCCGGATTGGTCGAGGCAATGTAGGTCGTGTCGGGAGCCTGGGGTCGGGTCGGAGATCCACGACAGCTGCCCTTCCAGGGTGGCTGCGACCTGGACGACGACGCCGGTGGTGCGATGCTTGCCCGACCACAGACCTGGTACGGCGGTCCATGACCAGCAGGGCAGCAGGGTTCCGTCGATGATGTACTGCCGATCGGCACGAAGCTCCTCCGCAGTCGGAACTACACTCCGCAGCGCCTGCGCCAGCAACGGTGTCACCCCCGCGATCGCTCGACTGACCGTCGACTGCGACACCCCGTAGGTTTCCGCCAACTCCCACTGCACACGATTCCCGCGCAGATACGCCAACGTGATCACCACCGACCAGAACAATCCCAGAATCGGCGGCCAAGGCCGTCGCAGGCCAGTCGCGTTCCGCTGATCCTGCTCATGCACCAGAGCGGCAAGATCCTGAATCTCATCACGCCGAAAGCCAGTGGTATAGTACATACTGCGACAGCCCATTCATCTCGGATTGATTCGACAAACCAATCTTCGCGATGGACGGGCTGTCGCCCAACCCGACACGCCGGGCTAGATCGTTATTTCACGGGCCCTGAATAAGCCTCGAGAGGCTTCAGATTCCTACAGCGCGCCCGTTGCTGCGATGACGTCCGCAGCCGGTGTCACCAGGCATTCCGACGCCGCTCGACCGGTCTGCGCGAGATAGGCGTCCACGAGCTTGTTCCCAGCTGCGTAGCCTGCACCCGTCGGAAGCCCGACCGGCTCACCGCCGAATCTCTTTGCGTGCGCATCCCCGAGCACCCAGGCAGTGAAGTTCTGCATCCCGGTGACATCGAGCCCGGTGAGAACTCGACCGATCGCCTCATCGTCGTCAAGCGCGGCCACCCCGATCCGGGTCCGGCCGTGTTCCTCGCCGTAGAGCTCGCGTGCGAAGGCGTCCGCCAGGCCCTCGGAGACCACGTACTCGCCGACGGTGACCGTGGCCGGGTCCCACACGACGTTGCCGGGTGCGTACCGGACATTGTGGTGCAACTCGTGCACGGCGGTGGCCTCCAGGCGGGCCAGGTTCTCCAGTGACGGCCAGACGTTGAGGTAGATGTAGCCGGGTACCGAACCGTTCGCGTTCATCCCCAAGCTGGTGGTCTGGAAGAACTCGTTAGTCGGGTCGCCCACGACCAGGAGCACCGTCGCGTCGGGAACCTGGACCCCGGGGTTGGCCCGCTCCAGAACCTTGGTCGCCTCTCGCAGGGCCTCGCCGATCCGCTCCCAGGCCCGTGCTTCCTCCAGCCGTCGAAGCCCTTCCAGGGAAAGGTCGATATCGCGGTCAAGGGGGAAGCCGGAGCCCATCGTGTGCATGTGAACCAGATCGGGCTTCCCGGGGAAATAGCTGTACATCCCGGCCGCCGGTTCCAGCGCCCTACGCAGCAGCTCGGCTCTGTCCGGCTCGGCCGCCTGCAGGATCTCCCGCATCGCCGGCCCGGTGTTCAGCACAGTGAAAGTCATGGGCCCGACCCTGCTGTCTCCAGTGGGTGGAGGTGCAAATGAGATCACCAGCAGACCGGACGTATGGGGGAGGAACCTCTTTTCGGCACAGCTCACGGGCGATACGCGGCCGCGGGTGGGGTACTGGCTGCCTCGCAGGTCAGAGCCGGTCTGGCAGCTCTCTGTAGAACCGCCACCCGCTTGCGCGCGTGGCACGTACGCGACTCGGTCGCCTACCGTTGACCTGTGGAAGAGGTGGCTGCCCGTCTCGGTGTTCGTGAGGTCGACCTGACGGACTGGCGGTGGCTGCTGGGAGCGCTGCACGCCCGCTTCGACACTCGTTCGTTCGGCGCCGGGGCAGCGTTCATCGATGCGGTTGCGCAGGCCGCCGGTGCGGACGATGACCATCTCAATGTGGACCTGCGTGTCGGACACGTCCGAATCGCGCTGCGCACGACCGACGTGGGTGGGGTCACCCAGCAGGACGTCCTCCTGGCCGAGTCGATCAGTCTCCTCGCTCGTGACCGGTGTCTGGTAGCGCGCCCACAGCGTGTGCAGGTGGTGGAGTTGGCTTTGGACACTCCCGTCGCCGACTCGGTGCGACCGTTCTGGGCCGCGGTTCTTTCCAGGCGCGACGGGGGAGGTGACGTTGTCGATCCCGCCCAGGAGTTCCCGTCGTTGTGGTTCCAGGCAACGGACTCGCCTGCCCGCGATCGGCAGCGCTTCCATCTCGACGTCACCGTCCCTCCGGAGGTCGCCGAGGAGCGGATCGCTGCGGCGATGGCGGCGGGTGGACGCATTGTCGACGACGGTCGTTCTCCGGCCTTCGTCGTGCTCGCAGATCCCGACGACAACGCTGTCTGCATCTGTACCGAAATGGGCCGAGAGTGAGCCTTCCCGATGGAGCTCCCGTCGCCGACGTTCATTGCCCATCGAGCTCGGCGAGCTGAGCGGCAGCGCCCTCGACAGCCCATGGACGCTCGTTCTCGTCGACCAGGCGCAGCGTCGGGGTCGGGTCATCGAAGATCTCCAGGATCGAGCTGAGTACCTCGTCGACGATCAACTCGGGGTGCCGTGGTCTCGGTCGAGAACGTGCCGAGGGGACCCTCGATGACCGCGATCCAGCGAGTCGGTTCGATCGGGAAGACCTCGATGTCGTACGCGGTTACGAGATAAGAGCTTGCCTGGCCACGGTCGCGATGAACAAGCACGGCTCCGCCCGGACTCGACACCGCTTGGAAACCCGAGGTGCACCGCTTCCAGTGACGACGCCCGTCTCGGGCACCGGCGCCGTCGTCGAGCGCTCCGGCAGCCAAGGGCCGGTCGTGAGGGGGCATGTTCTCCTGCTGTCCGGCAGGCTGGCGCCGTGATCGACCTCAGCCCGTGGCCCGGTCTCAGCGTGACTGCACCACTCGGTGGTGGCCATCGGAACGATGTCTACGAGGTGCGCGGTCGGGACCGCCTGGTCGCGCGGCGCACCAGGCGAACAGCGCCGGCCCTGGACTGGGAACTCGATCTACTGGAGTTCCTGGAACACCACGGGTTCGTCGTGCCGCACACCGTCCCCACAGCGGACGGCCGACGCTCGGCGGGCGGCGTGATAGTGCAAACCTGGCTGCACGGGCGGGAGCCCCTGGACGGTGACTGGGCCCTTGTCGCTTCCGAGCTGGAGCGGCTGCACCGACTGACTGCGGGGTGGGCGAACCAGCGCCCCGGCTTCCGGTCGACCCGGGAACTCCAGCTAGAGTCACGCGGAGGAGACGTCGACCTTGAGGCCATGCCCGATCACGCCGTCCACCTCTGCCGGCAGGCCTGGGTAGCACTCTCGGCCGGCCCGGACTGCGTCATCCACGGGGACCCCGGCCCCGGCAACGTCCGGATGACTGGCGGCCGTGTCGGCTTCCTCGACTGGGACGAATCGCGGGTCGATCACCCCGACCTCGACCTGGCCGAGATCCCCGGAGGGCCACTGCGAGGTCACCGTGCCGCCATCGCGAGCAACGCGATCGACGCGTGGGAGGCTGCCTGCGGATGGGCCAGTGAACCCGCCTACGCCCGCCGACGCCTCGATCGACTTCGTCAGAAGCTCAGCTAGACCTCCTGGATCCGTCGCGATCCGACGAATCCGGGACAGAAGCGACGCGACGAGGGCCGGAATCGATCGTCAGCGACCCCGATCACGCTGACGGACATTCCCAGCCCGAACCGGGCTCGACGTTCTGTTGCCATCACCTCGCTGCGATCCGCGGGTTTGGCGGGGGTTGCCAACTTCTCGAGGCTGGACGGCGACCACTACCGCGAAGCCTGCCGCGCCGCCGACTCGATCCGGCTGACGTACTGCTCCCACCACACACGGTCCCCGGGAGGCAGCGACGACGAACCTTCCTGATGCCCGGTCGCGCCGTCGAAGCCCTCACGGATGACGTCCGCCTGGCCCGCATGACGGTTGGTCTCCGCGATCATCCGGATGAGGATGTGGTGGAGCGTCACGGTTGCCAGGTCCTCGGGCCAGTGAAGGACACGCCCCGTGTCGTCCAGCGACAGCTCGGTGACGACGTCGTTCGAGTGCGCACAGACGCGGCGGTAGCGCTCGACCAGGTCTGCCCGGTCCTCGTCCGCCCGGGCCCACATGTCCTCGTTCTCCCACGGGGCGAAGGTGTCGAGGTAGGCGAGGTCCCTGGTCGGGCGGTCGAAGGTCTGGGCGAAGTAGGTCAGCTCGCAGCTGGTCAGGTGCTTCACCAGACCGAGAAGATTGGTGCCGGTGTCGGTCGCCGGCCGGCGAGCGGTGTACTCGTCGAGCCCGTCGACCTTCCACACGACGGCATTGCGCGCCTCGTCGAGGTAGCGGACCAGATCGTCCTTCGGGCTGCTCATGCTCGGGATGCTGACAGGGGCCACCGACAGCTTGGCCCGCTGTGCCTCGACCCGGCCGGTTCCGGCCACAGGGTCTCTACCCTCGGACCGTGACCGACGGATTCCGCATCATCTGCGAGATCGAGCCGCCGACCAGGCCCGACCTGACGCACGCCCGCCACCAGATCGGCGTCCTGACTCCGGTGTCGGATGCGTTCCTGATCCCCGACAACCACATCGGACGGGCACGGTGTCCAGCATCGCGGTGGCCAACGAGGTCCGGGCGATGGGCGGGGCCAGCATCGCCTGCGTGAACTCCCGTGACCGCAACCTGTTGGGCTTCCGCCGGGATCTCCTGACCGCCGCCGCCTACGGCGTGGACCAGTTCCTGTTCGTCCAGGGGGACAAGCCGTCGGTCGGAGATCGCACCGGCGAGCTGACCGTGCGGACCATGATCGAGGAAGCGCGTGCGGCGACCGGTCAGGATGCGTTCGCGGGGGTCGCGCCCTTCCGCCTCGGCGTGACGGCCGGCCACCGTCGTCGGATGGCGGCCTGGAAGCAGACGGCCGACTTCGTGTTCGTCCAGGTCGGCTACTCGGTGGAGGCGTTCCTGCGGTGGCGCGAGGCCAACCCGACGGACCTGCCCGTCTACGCCGGTGTGATGGTCCTCGCGAGCGCCGGAATGGCGACCAGGCTGCGGGCGTCGATCCCGGACATCGACATTCCCGACGAGCTCGTCCACCGGGTCTCGGACGAGCAGGCCGCGGGGGTCGACGCGGCGTGTGAGCAGATCCGGGCCCTGCGCGACACGGGAGCCTTCGCCGGGGTGCATCTCGTCCCGGTCAGCCGGTTCCGTGAGGTGGCCGCCCGCCTGGAGCGCGAGCGACGGTGACCGGCCGAGCGTGACGAAGCCCCGTGAGTCGGGCTGTTCCTCGCGCACGGTCTGGCCGTCCAGGAACGGCTGCTGGCCGAGCGTGCTGCCGACCGGGCCGGACCAGTTCCCCGGCTGGACCGCGGACACCCGAAGCGGCGGGTCGTGTAGATCCGCACACCACACGGGGTGCTGCTCGGGGATCGTCAGGCTGAATCCGTCGTTGGTCAGGTGGTAGATCGCCGCGGCGGCCGCCCGGCCTGCGGCGTCGCCACGCGGTGGCTGCGCCACGCCGGCCCCGGTCACCACGACGAGCGTGTCCCGAGCGCCCCGGCCGCGATCCACGCCGGGGGACCGGTCGGTGCCTGCTGTCGCGATACTCCGGGGATGGACGAGCTGGATGCGACGGCCCGACGTCCCCGACGCGCGGTTTCCCGGCCGGCGTCGTCGCGTTGTTCGACCGGAGGTACGAGTGGGACGTCGAGGTCGACGACGGCACAGGACCTCGTGCCCTCTTCGAGGTGACCATCACCCGGTGGCTGTACCGGGGACCGCCCGGTAGCAGTACGTCGCAGCGTCGCTCGGATGTGAGCTCCGGAGCGGCCCGGCTTGTACGTGACCGCGTCGGCGATGTCCTGCTCCGGTCGGCGACGCCGGCCCAGGACGGACAGGTCGGTGTCACCCCGGCGGTCCGGTAGGCCGGTCGGGCTCGGGCGCCGGGACACAGAAGCGTCGGCAGGGCCCGGCTGCCCGCTCAGCGGGACGAGACGACGAGCCGGTAGCCCACGTCGAGGTGCTCCAGCCCGTCGAGGTCGGTGTGGCGTTCCTGCCACCGTCCCGTGTCGAGGTTGTCGGCGAGTCGGGCCATCGCGGGCCCGACGACGTCGAGGGGGAGGCCGGCAAGTCCCGAGGCCGCTGCGCGGACTGCAGGGTCGAGGTACGCGCGCGGACGCTTCCAGTGCGCGGCGAGCAGACCGTCGACGCAGTCGGCGGGCACCGGGACGGGAACGATCTCGATCGTGGTGCCGTGCCGCCGGAGAAGCCGGGTGACCGTGTCCAGGCAGGCCAGGTGCCGTTCCCGGTGACCGATCTCGGGGAGGTACTCCGCCACCAGCCAGAAGGTGCGTGCGAACAGCACCGGGTCCCAGGTCAGGACGACCTGCCGCCGCGCGATGCGGACGAGCTCGGCGACGCCTGCCGCCGGGTCCCGCCAGTGGTGGGTGGTGAGTACCGCCAGCGCCGCGTCGGCCGCGTCGTCCCGGAGGGGCAGGGCCTCGGCCGCCGCGAGCACCGCGGTCGCGGCGCCGGCGGGTCGCTGGGCGAGCATCGTGGCGGACGGGTCGATCGCCAGCACGGTGCCGGGTTGCTCGTAGGAACCGGCGCCCGACGTCGACGACACGACCGCACCCACGCAACGCCTCCCGGATACGGCGGTCGATGTGCGGGTCGGTGCGACGCTGCAGGGAGTAGCCGGTCCCGAGATTGGCGTAGGGGTCCGTGCTCATCGCCGACCGCCTCCCGTGTGATCGGGTCCAGCATCGCGCTGACGGCGTCGACGGGGAAGGGGCGCGTCATCCGGTCGCCGCCGTGCATGGTCGTGCCCAGGACGTTCGCGATGTCGCCAGTGTGGATCCGGCACTCGGCGGTCCGCGTCGTCGCGAGGGTTCGGGAGGGCGACGCCGGCAGGCAGCCGGACCCGCGTCGCCCGATGAGTTCCGCCGCCCCCGCCGGTCGACCATCTGAGCCACGTCCACCGAGGAGCCCCCATGTCCCGCACCCGGGTGCACAACCTGTTCGTCTCCCTCGACGGCTACGCCGCCGGCCACCACGTGAGCCTCGACGCCCCGATCGGCGACGCCGGGGCGCTCTTCGCCGGCTTCGACGGGCGGTTCATCCACGGGATCGGCGGTGTGGACGCCCCCGTCACCCTGGACCGCGCCCTGACCAGCACGTGGGCCCAGGGGATCGGCGCCGAGATCATGGGGCGGCGCAAGTTCGGCCCGCAGACCGGCCCCTGGACCGACGACGGCTGGCAGGGCTGGTGGGACGACGAGCCCCCGTTCCACACCCCGGTGTTCGTGATGACCCACCATCCGCGGCCGTCGATCGAGTTCGTGAACGGCACGAGCTTCCACTTCGTCGACGGGTCTGCGCAGGAGGTGCTGACGGTCGCGCGTGCGGCCGCGGGCGAGCTGGACGTCCGGCTCGGCGGGGGACCCTCGACGATCCGGCAGTTCCTCGACGCCGACCTGGTCGACGTCATGCACGTGGTGATCCTGCCGATCGTCCTCGGCCGTGGGGTGTCCCCGTGGGAGGGGCTGATCGGTGTCGAGGACCGGTTCACCGTCGAGTCGGTCGCCTCGCCGAGCGGGCGCATCCACCAGTTCTGGAACCGGAAGGGCTGACACCCATGGGCCTGGTCACCTACTCCATGAGCATGTCCCTCGACGGCTTCGTCGAGGACCCCATGGGCAGCATCGCCTTCGGCGACCCCGACGAGGAGGTGCACCGCCTGTCCAACGACCAGACCCGCGCGACGTCGGTGTTCCTGTTCGGCCGTGGGCTCTACGAGATCATGGAGGACTTCTGGACCGCCCCCGAGCGGGCCGACGGGCATCCGGTGGAGGCGGAGTTCGCCCAGCTCTACACCGCCATCCCGCGGGTCGTGTTCTCCGACTCGCTGACCTCGGTCGCGCCCGGGTGCCGCCTCGTCCGCCGAGCCGGCGCGCTGGACGAGGTGTCCCGGCTGAAGGCGGAGAGCGACGGCGAGCTGGCCGTCGGCGGGCCGGGGCTGGCGGCGTCGTTGCTGGACCTGATCGACGAGTTCCGCCCGCGGGTGGTGCCGGTCGTCCTCGGCGGCGGGAAGCCGTTCCTCCCGCCCGGTGCGGACCTGCGGCTGCGGCTGGTCGAGCAACGCGTGTTCGACGGCGGGACCGTGCACCTGCGCTACGAGCGCGTCCGCTGACCCCGGTCGGCGCGCGACCCCGGGCGTGGTCGCCGGGCGGCCGGACGCCGTCGCGCGGATCCGGCTCGTGGCGATCGCCGACCGGATGCCCTGATCCGGACGCCGGAGATCCGCACTCGGACCTGTCGTCGACAGATACGCGACGCCACGTCGGTTGTCTGTAGTGTTTCCGCGGCGGATGGACGACGGAGGGCGCGACGATGCGGATCCCGGTGCACGGCACGACCCTGGCCTGCGACGAGTACGGCAGCGGCGCGCCACTCGTGCTCGTGCACGGGACAGGGGCGCAGGCGTCGTCCTGGGGCGGGACGGTGCACGACCTCGCCGCGGGCGGCCACCGGGTCCTCGCCTACGACCGTCGCGGTTACGGCCGCTCGACCCACCCGCCGGTGCGCGACTACCGCGTCCACGTCGCCGACCTGGCCGCGGTGATCGAGCACGTCGGCGCGCCCGTGCACGTGCTCGGCTGGAGCTCCGGTGGCAACACCGCGCTCGCCTGTGCCGTGGAGCGGCCCGAGCTGTTCCGGTCGCTGGTGGTCGCCGAGGCGCCATGGCACGGGCTGCGCGGGGCGACGCCGTCGCTGCTCGCGGCGCTCGCCCGCGCGAAGGTCGACCAGGCCCGCGGACGTCGACCGGAGGCGGCGGCGGCCTTCTTCCGCTGGGCGGCGGGCTGGGCCGACGGCGGCAACGGCTTCGACCCGCTCCCGCCCGAGGCGAAGGGGGAGCTGTACGCGAACGCGCCGAGCGTCCTCGCCGAGCTGGGCGTCCACCCCTACGGGCTGATGATGGAGCACGTCCCGACCGCACGGCTCGCCCGGATCCCGGTCCCGGTGACCTGGTTGCTCGGCGGGCGGAGCATCGGGTGGTACGCCGCCCTGCACCGGCGCGTCGCCGCGGTCGTCCCCGGACTGCAGACCGAGATCGTCGACGGCGCCGGGCACCTTCTGCACATCGAGCAGCCGGAGGCGTTCGCGAAGGCGGTGCTCGCGGGGGTGGCCCGCGGGGCGTGATCGTCAGGCGTCGCCGTGGGGCCCCGGACTCATCGGTCGCGCAGCGCGTCGTCCAGTGCGGTCGTCAGCGCGGCGACCCGGCTGCGACCGGGAGCCGCGCGCGGGTAGCGGCGCAGGACGTCGACCAGCTCCGGGGTGGCGCGCCGCCGGGCCCGGTCGAGCTGCGCATCCCCGCTGCGGGGAGCGTCGCCGTCGGCCAGCTCGACGGCGTGGGCGGCGTGCGCGGCCGCCCGCAGGATGTGGCCGACCTGGGTGGCCTTCGCCAGTGGGTGCAGGTAGGCGGACGCGGCGGCGTCGGCGGCGGCCAGCGCGGCGTGCCTGCCGGCCGGGGTGCGGGCGTCCTTCGCCGCCCGCGCCGCGTCGACGGCGGTCACCCGCTGCAGCCGGGACCGCTCGGCGCCGTCGACGAAGGCCCGTGCCGCGTCGAGCGCCGCGCGGGGGCGGGTGTCGTCCGGGGCGTCGAACAGGGGCAGGACCTCGGCGGCGCACTCCGCGGCGAACCGGGTCACGACCCGCAGGTCGGCCATGGTGAGGGCGACGTCCCCCGGTCCGATCCGTGCCACCCCGGCACCTTCCCGCAGCGGGCGCGTCTGCGCCAGGACTGCCTGCGCACCCGGCGGCGGCCCGTCGCCGGCGCGTGCCCGTTCAGACCGGCCGGTACCGGTAACGCCCCAGGTACACGCAGTACCCGACGATCCCGACGACCAGCAGGACGAGCACCACCCAGACCGGCCCGACCGGCAGCCGCGGCGGGTCGCTGCGGGTGGCGTACACCGCCGCCACCGGGACGGCGGCGAGCAGCAGCAGCGTCCCGCCGAAGGTCCGTCCCATGTCCTCGGCGAGCATGTGGCGCAGCCTCCCGACCCGCTGTGGCGCCGTCCAGTAGTCGCGGTGCGGCACCGACACCCGCGCCAGCGACCCCGTCGTGACCAGGCGGTAGAGCCCCGCCCCGATCCCGGCGACGAGCAGCCCGAACAGCGTGCCGAGCGCCAGGAACCCGGCGCGGGTGCCGAACGCGGTCGGCACGCCCGCGGGGTCGAAGTGCAGCGGCACCCCGTCCTCCGGCAGCTCCCCGGCCGCCCACACCAGGGCGAACGCGTAGAACACCGAGCCGACGAGGAGCGGGAACCAGGGTCGCACCGCTCGGATCATTCCGGGTCGTCGGCCGGTGCGCGCGCCGTGGCGGGGGCGAGCCGGTCGAGCATCGCGGTCAGGGTGCGCCGGGCGCGGTCGACGGGAGCGCCGTGCAGCGCGACCTCGGTGCTGAGCCCCGAGGTCAGGGCGAGCAGCGCGTGCGCGTCGGTGTCCGGATCGGCCGATCCGGCGTCGGCGACGACCCGGACGGCGAGAGCGCGGATCTCGTCGTCGCCGTCGGTGAGGATCGCCCGCGCCCGCTCGTCGACCTCGCGGGTGGCGAAGGCGGCGTGGATGCGCAGCGCGTCGCGGGTCCGCGGGTGCTCGCCGAGCAGCTCGTCGAGGATCGTCGCGAGGACGGTCCGTTCCCCGCCGCCCACGGCCCGGGCCCTGGCCTCGATCCGTTCCTCCATCTGCCGGTGCGACCGGTCCAGGGCGTGCAGCAGCAGCGCGTCCTTGCTGGCGAAGTAGTGCTGCACGCGGCCCATCGAGATGCCCGCCTCGGCTGCGACCGAGCGCAGCGAGACCGCCTCGGTGCCCGACCGCGCGACGAGCGCGAGCACGGCGTCGGCGATCTCGGAGCGTCGGGCGTCGTGGTCGACGGAACGGGGCACGACGCCATCGTAGCAATGCGGTCGCATTGACAAGACCTGGTGGGGCTGTTGCAATGCGAGTGCATTGCTACAGGGGAGGGCATGTGAGGACAGCACAGAACATCGCCGGGATCCTCGGGGTGCTCCTCGGAGCGATCCCGTTGCTGCAGTACCTGATCACCGGCGGGATCGGCCTGTGGACGGTCCTGCTCGGCGACGCACCGGCGCTGCCGTGGGCCTACCCGGCGGTCGTGCTCGTGGTCACCGGGGTCGTGGTCGTCGCGCTGGACCGGCGGGAGAGAGCGGGCTGAGCGCGTCAGTCCTGCAGCGGCGAGCCGTAGCGCAGCAGGTTGTTGTCCGGGTCGTGGTGCGCGCCCTCGCGCAGCCCGTAGGGGGTGTCGACCGGGGCCACCTCGCGGCCGCCGGCCACGGCCGACCAGCGGGCGTGCAGTGCGTCGGCGTCGTCGACGTGCAGGTAGGCGCAGCCCGCGGTGCGGGCCGGGTCGTGGTCGGGCAGCACCGAGACGTGCAGCTCCACACCGCCGAGGGCGGCGAAGCCGTAGCCGTCGTCGTAGCGCTCGACGGTGAACCCGAGCGCCCGGTAGTGGTCCAGCCACCGGTCGAGATCGGTGGTGGCGAAGACCGGGGCGACCGAGCGCAGCGTGGACACCGAGGCAGTCTGCCCGCATGCTCGGCGCCGTGACCAGTCGCCACGACGAGCTGAACCGGGCACTCGTGCACGGGATGCGTCCGGTCGTCGTCGAGCTCGCCGAGCCCGACCCGGCCTGGCCCGCGGCCTTCGACGCGGCGGCGGCCCGCCTGCGCGCGACGCTGGGGGAGCGTGCGCACCGCATCGAGCACATCGGCTCCACCTCGGTGCCCGGGCTCGCGGCGAAGCCCGTGATCGACATCGTCGTGGCGCTCGACGACCCCGACGACGAGCCGGCCTACCTGCCCGACCTGCTCGCCGACGGCTACGACCTGCGGGTGCGCGAGCCCGGGCACCGCTGCCTGCGCGGCGCCGTCGGGGACCTGCCCGTGAACCTGCACTGCTACCCGCGGGGCAGCCCGGAGATCACCCGCTACCTGGTGTTCCGCGACCGGCTCCGCGCCCACGACGACGAGCGGGCGCGCTACGAGGCGCACAAGCGCGGGCTCGCCGGTCGAGAGTGGGCCGACATGAACCTCTACGCCGACGCCAAGGGCCCGGTCGTCGAGGAGATCATCGGCCGGGCCGGTGGCCCGCCCCGGCCCTGACCCGGTCGGCTCAGCCGCCGGGGCGCTCCGCCCGCTCGGCGAGCATCCGCTCGGTCGCGGCCCGGACCTCGTCGACGCCGATCTCCTCGACGCCGTCGGCGGTCACCGTGATCAGGTTCGGGAAGATCGCGCGGGTGAGGTCGGGCCCCGCGGTGGCGGTGTCGTCGTCGGCGGCGTCCCACAGCGCGTTGACCGCGAGCGCGATCGCGCCGGCCCGGTCGACGCCCGGGTCGTGCCGCTTCTTCAGCGACGCCTCGGCGAACTGCGAGCCGGACCCGATGCCGACGTAGCCGGACCGGGCGCGCTTGACGCTGCCGGTCGGGTCGTAGGTGACGATGCGGACCGGGTCGGGGTCGGTCGGGTCGTAGCCGACGAACAGCGGCAGCGCGACGAAGCCCTGCATCGCCGCGCCCAGGTTCTCCCGCACGATGCTCGACAGCCTGCGGATCTTGCCGTCCTGGCTGATCGGGGCGCCCTCGATCTTCTCGTACTGCTCCACCTCGGCCGCGAACATCGTCAGCATCTGCAACGCGTGACCGACCGACCCGGCGAACCCGGCGGCGGAGGTGTCGTCGATGCCGACGACCTTCACCAGGTCCTTCTGCGCGATCAGGTTGCCGGAGGTCGCTCGCCGGTCGCCGGCCAGCAGCACCCCGTCGGCCCAGGTCAGCGCGATGATCGTGGTGCCGTGCGGGACGTCCATGTCGGCGGGGACCCGCTGGGCGGGGTCACGCGGGAGACGCGAGGGCAGCAGCTCGGGGGCGTGCGCACGCAGCTGCTCGAGGAACGAGGGTCCGGTCATGAGGGGGAGCGGGCTCCTTCGCACTGCGGGACGGGGTCGGGGTCCGATCCTTCCTGTCCGCGCCGCCCCGGTCCACCCGCGGTGCAGTGGCACACTCGCGACGGTGAGCGCACGGAGCCGGGCCGAGTCCTTCTGCACACGCCACGGGCTGCGGGTCCCGGTCCTGGAGGCCCCGATGGCCGGGGCCTGCCCGCCGGAGCTGGCGGCCGCGGTGGCCGCGGCGGGCGGTATGGGTGCGGCGGGCGTCGTCAACGACACCCCGGAGGCGATCGCCGACTGGGCCGCCCGCTTCCGCGTCCTCGCCGGGACCGCTCCGTTCCAGCTCAACCTGTGGATCCCCGACCCGCCCACCGACGACGACGTGGGCCTCCAGACCGCCTATCTCGACTCCCTGGGCGGTGCGCCGGCTCCGCCCGGCGGCCCCGGACCGGCGTTCTCCGACCAGCTCGCCGCCGTCCTGGCGGCCCGGCCGGCCGTCGTCTCGACGATCATGGGGCTGCTCACGGCCGAGCAGGTCGCCGCGGTGCACGGTGCGGGCTGCGCCTGGTTCGCGACGGTCACGACCCGCGCCGAGGCCCTCGCGGCGGAGCGGGCGGGGGCCGACGCCGTCGTCGCGCAGGGGATGGAGGCGGGCGGGCACCGTGGCACCACCGATCCCGCCGACGCCGAGGCGGTCTCGGTCGGGCTGCTCGCGCTCGTCCCGTGGGTGGCCGACGCCGTCGATGTCCCGGTGGTCGCCGCCGGGGCGATCGGCGACGGCCGGGCCCTGGCCGCCGCGCTCACCCTCGGCGCGAGCGCGGTGCAGGTGGGGACGGCACTGCTGCGCAGTCCCGAGGCCGGTATCGACGACGGCTGGTCCGCCCGGCTCGACGGCCTGGACCCCACCGGTCCGACGACCACCCGCGCCTACACCGGCCGGCTGGCCCGCGGCATCGCCACCGACTTCGTCCGGGCCTGGACCGTGCCGGGCGCCCCGGCGCCGGCGCCCTACCCCCACCAGCGACGCCTGGTGGCCCGCTACCGCGCGGGTGAGCCCGGCGCGGTCGACCGGGTGAACCACTGGGCGGGCCAGGCCGCCGGACGCGCGACGACCGACCCCGCGTCCGAGGTGGTCGCCCGGCTGTGGCGCGAGGCGGACCCGCTGCTGCCGTGAGCCCGGCTCAGTCGCGGAAGGGGTCGACCATGTCGTCGAACTCGCCCTTCTTGGCGCCGTCGACGAACGCGGAGATCTCGGCCGGGGTGTAGACGAGGACCGGGCCCTCGGGGTCGCGGGCGTTGCGGACGGCGACCTGGCCGTCGTCGAGGACGGCGAACTCCACGTTCTGCCCCTCGGCGGCCCCGCCGGCCGGGCGACGCCACGTCACCGGGCCGAGATCTGCTGCGCGCGTGCCGTTCGAGTGGGACATGGGGGACCTCCGGATGTGTCCGCGGCGTCCGTTTGACTGCGGAGAGTGTCGAAAGACTGTGGAAGGGATCTTGCATCCGCAAGTGTGATCCGTGACGATGGAACAACTGACACGCTGAGGGGGCCAGAGAAATGCGCCGGTCGACGCACGGATCTGCCGTCGTGTGGGCGTCGTCGTGACCGCCGGACGGACGAACGACGCCGGCTGCCCCGATGTCCTGACGCTGACGTCGGTTCTCGACGGTCGTGCACACAAGGTGACCGACGCAGAACTCTGTGCGCCGCACTCGGTGCGGACCGGCCGCTACGCGGCGCTGTGCGGCCACCTGGTGTCCCCGGCCCCGCTGATCGACGTCGCCGGGGTGCCGTGCGGCCGCTGCGGACAGCTCGACCCGACGCCCCCGGCGGACGAGGCACCGCGGCGGCGCCCCGCCCGCCGGCGCGGCTGGGGTCTGCGCCGGTTGCTGCCGGCCTGAGCCTGCGGCGCCGGCGCGGGAGTCGTCAGCGGGCGAGCCGCTCGGGGTCGGTCTGCTCGTGGCGGCGCAGCGGTCCCCGGCTGCGCCGCTCCAGGTAGCGGCGGCCCGAACGGATCAGCTTGGTCAGGGTGTTGGGGCCGCGGCGGCGCTCGACGGCGTCGCCGATCTTGCCCAGGAGCCAGGCCAGCAGCGGTGCACCGACCGCCAGCAGCAGCCACACGCGCAGGTGCCGGGAGAGCAGGGCCCACATATCCGGACCGTCCTTTCACTGGAGGGGCGACGGAGGCGCCGTCGCGAACGCGCCGACAGTAGTGCGGCCCGCCCGGGTCCGCCCGCTGCACGGTGACGGCCCGTGACCGACCCGCCACAGGATCGTTGTACGACGCGAGGGTGGGTCCGGCTGCCCCCGGCCGGGCGCCCGCTTCTGCGAGGAGGTACGCCCGTGTTCGCTCCGGGTTCCAGCGGCGTGGTCGTCGCCGTCGCGTTGGTCGTCGTGGTCGCCGTGCTGGTCAGCCCGGCGGGACGCCGCGCCGCGGTGGCCGCGCTCGGTTCGGTCGGGCGCTGGCCGGCGTTGATCCGCGCCGAGATGCGTGGTGACGCGCCGCTGGCCGACGGGTCGTGCCGACTCCGTCGACACCGTCGACTCCCTCGGCACCGTGGACGACCGCACGACGACACCACGCCCGAGATGCCGGCGGTGCGTGCCGAACCGCTGCCGGTGACGTCGACGTTCCCGCAGGTGAGACTCCGGGGCGGTGATCACCGCCCGTTGTGGGGGACAGGACTGACGCCGGACCCCCGGACGCGGTAAATTTTCTTTTACCAGCGGGAACCCCCGGCTCTCCCTCGGCGTTGCACACGTGTGAGGGCCTGCCAGAGGTGGGCCCCGCACACGTCCGTCGAGGAGGATCCAGGTGCGCTCCACGAGCAACCCGGCGTTCCGCAACCTGCCCACACAGCAGCAGGGCGGCTACGCCACGTTCGACCGCTCGGGTGGCGGCATGATGGGCGGGGGCGCCGCCATGGCCGGCTCCCAGCCGTCCTACGTCGACCCGACCCAGCCACGCAGGAGACGGGTCGCCCGATCACGGTCGACGACGTCGTCCAGAAGACCGCGATCAGCGCGGGTCTCGCGCTGGTCGCCGGCATCCTGACCGTGATGTCGGGGCTCTACATCCTGGCCCTGCCGGCGTTCCTCGTCGGCCTGGTCGTCTCGCTGATCGTCATCTTCAAGCAGAAGCCCAGCGCCCCGCTGACACTGATCTACTCCGGCGCGATGGGGGTCGCCTCGGCGGCATCACCGGGATGATGCAGCAGAGCCCGGCCCTGCAGGGGATCGGCATCCAGGCCGTCATCGGCACCGCCGGTGTCTTCTTCGGCATGCTGGTCGTCTACAAGACCGGTGCCGTCCGGGTCACGCCGCGCTTCACCAAGTGGATGATGGGCGCCCTGATCGGCGTCGTCGTCCTCATGCTGGCCAACCTGGGTCGCGAGCTTCTTCATGGAGGGCGGCTTC
>NZ_JAHLJA010000051.1:0-4425 GCF_020496245.1 Pseudonocardia sp. ICBG601
AGGAGCTGCTGCGCGAGTTCGAGAAGGCGATCAAGGGAGTCCCGCAGATGACCTGGTCACGAGGCAAGCACGACCTGCGCAACATCTTGTCCGAGGAGGAGAAGACCGAGCGTAGCGACGAGGAGATCGTCGACGACGACTCCCTGGACGGGGAGGAGGTCGCGGTCATCCCTCGCGAGTCCTGGCCGCAGCTCCAGCCCCGGGTCCCGGAGTTCCTCTCGATCATCGAACGAGAAGGCACCGATGCTGCTCGGGCCTGGCTGGACGCGAACGGCATCGGCTGGGAGATGCCGACCCGGCTCACAGATACGAGACGCCGAGGTGTCAGACCCGGCTCTGAGATTTAAACGACCATGATTTTCATTGTTGATAGGTGGCGAAGGCGTCACGAGGAGAAGAGTTGAGATCGTCTGATGAAAGAGTTTGGGGTCCGGTTATTCTGCAAGCGGCTGAATCTATTGTTGTGCATGGGATAGACCTGAATGTCGAGGATGAGGTGGAGACGTACTGGGATATTGTTTTTGCCAACAGTTATCAGTATGCAGTGGAAGAATTTGCCGATCGAGCCGACGAACGTCTCGACGAGACAGCTGCAGCCCTTGCTCAAGTTCTGAGTCGGGGTGGTTAGGGTCCGCCGACGTTGTCTCGCCTCAAGGGGTCTTCTCTGACTCAATTACTCTTCGGGCCACCCAGATTGAGAACCCCGAGGATGACCTGTACGGAGACAAGCCGCTGGGAGCATTCTGGACATCTTCTTATCTTCCTAATGGAGATAGCGCATGGTCTCGCAGTGAAAAAAGTGAGTTTGCCAGCCTAAACAGAAAACTGCGTAACTTCACATTTCGCTTGCCTCCGCCGCGGGATATATTCATTATTCGGTATCCGGAAGATTACCGACGGCTCGTTGCTGATTATCCACGCAAACTTCAGAACGGCCGGACTGTGGTTGATTGGCGCCGAGCGTCGGATGACTATATGGCGGTCCGCCTGACAGCGTGCGGTCTCGCGCTGGCACACCATTTTCGTGTCGTAACTCCGGCGGGAGTTGCATGGCTCAGCGGATGGGACGCTGAGTCTACTGCGTGGCTTCACTTGCCCTGCAACGCGGACCTTGATAACTGAAGTCGTGGTCATAGAGGTTCATCCAGGGTGATCACGAAGTGTTGTAGTGTTTCCCCAGGTCGGGATCGTAGTGAGGTCGCTCGCTAGGAGTTCCTGAATAATCCTCATAAAGTTACTAAACGTGTGTAAAAGCAATAGTTGGTAATTCTGAGCGAGCCTGTTCGGCTTACCGATATACGGAGGAAAAATGCGCGTTCTGAAGATTTTTATTGCCGTACTCTTTATCTCTGCAGTGGTTGTCGGATCAGCTTTTCTTAACCCTTCGGAAGCGTATGCTGCTACCAAGACGATCGGCGACTGTGACATCATTATGGAAGTGCCTCACGCTTCAGGGCACGTCCGAGGAAATGTTACGGTTGATCCGCGAATCAAGTGTAAGACCAAGCAACGATATCTTGGCGTAACCGCAGTAATGGAGCGCAAGTTTCCCGGTTCGCAGTACACGTGGAAGATTTCAGCTAAGCGTAAGGGAGGCAACGTAAATTATATGAACGCCACTCCTAATGAACGATGCCAGAAAGCAGACTACCGAGTTAAAGCGGATTTCTTGATTGTCGATAATCGCGGAGTGCGCCATGGAGAGTTCGGCTATGTCTCGATCTGGAAGTCCAATCCGTGTAGACTGCCGTGATAGCCTACTAATTGGGTCGAGTTGTCTGGTTTTAATTAGCCGACTGTGCAAAGTTAGTTCTATGTGCCACAACTGTTCTGCACGCTTTCATTCAGGGTGCGACTTGCTCCGGTAAGTCCGTGTGGTGCTACTTGGCACTGGCGCAGCTTGCCTGCCTCGCTGATGTCCTGATGATTCACGGCTAGCGCGCATCCCGTAGCGGAACAAGCTGCCGTTCTCCGCGGGCGTCGGTGGCCGGGAGTGAAGTGTTTGTGCGGAACCGGCGTCGGGACCGGCGGGATCACAGCACTGTGTATAGGTGTGGTGGCAGTTGATCTTGGAGCGGCTGCGACGAGCGCGTCGTACGCGAGCCACCGAAGGTCAACCGCCACCACACCTACCCGGACCGCACCCCGCCCCAGCGGGGGGGTACGAAAACGCGGGTGTCAACGTATGATTGACGCCTGGGGTGGTCGTCGATACGACGACATGCAGCTGGTGCTTGGAGGGTGGGGCTGCGGTCACGTCGGCGCGCGGAGCGCCGTCAGAGGGCCGCAGGTGCCCGCAACATGCCCGGTGGGGTCCGCGGGATGTTGCTGCCCAGGCTTGCGGGCACCTGCGGCCCTCTGATGCCCTGTGGGGCCGACGTGACCGCAGCCCCACCCGGAGCCGGCCCCTACTCCTCTCTCTCGGGTGGTGAGGGGTGCTCGGCTGCTGCGGGAGCAGAGGCCCTCCCCGGAGGGGCCGCCGGAGGCAGCTCTTGGGTGTCGGCCTGCGCTGGGGGTGTGGCCCAGCGGCGGGCGGTCATTCGAGGGATGCCGGTCGGGATCTGGTGCGGGACTGGGGGTCTGAGGCGCACATGGCGATCCAGGGAGTCACGCGGTCGGGGAAGAGCAGGTTCGTCTACGGCTTCCTGGGCCAGCTCGCGGAGAGCCCGCTGGTGACTGTCGCGGGGTGTGATCGGCCGTCTGCTGGCCGAGGGCGCGAAGGCTGGTGTCCGAGTGGTGCTGGTCGTGCAGCGGGCGGAGGCGGCTCTGATGGGGGCGTTTGAGCGGGCTCAGTGCTCGGTGAAGGTCAGCTTCCGCAGCGACAACCCGGCTGCGGTGGAGCTTCTGCACCCCGGTGCGGCCCGGGATGTGGCAGAAGCCCAGGTCAGCGCCCTACCGGGTGTCGGTTTGCTGTCGGTGCCGGGGGCTCCGCTGGCGAGGTTCCGAGCCCTGCACGTCGGCTCCTACGCCGATTACGTGAAAAAAATCCGGTCTGCTTCGGCGGTTCGCGCCCCTGGTGCGGCCTGAGATAGGCCAGATTAGGACCCAACAAGAGCAGAACGCCGTGGCCAGTCGGAGTTTGAGCCCTCCGAGTTGGCGTCCAGCGCGGCCCGAGAATCAGGAATCAGGTCGTCTGGATGTTCACGGCGTTTGCTCCCTCCACGGTAGAGCCCCTCTCGCGGGTTCACCAGTCGACTCTCCGAGACCACGTCTCGTCTCGTCCTCCTTCGCTGCTCGGGGCCTCCTCCGGGTCTGTCGTGCTGCCTGCGGGTGGCCCGGCGGGCCGCGGCGCCGGAGGCGTGAGCGGCCTGTCGGGGCCGCCCCTTGGCACTTACACGGATGTACCTTCCACTGCAGGTCACAGCGTTGCTGGGGGCTGTTGTCAGCGGTGGTTCTCGTTGCGGGAGTGGGTGCGGAAGAAGAGCGGTGATCCGGCTGCGGAGCAGGTCCGGCGGGACGAGGCGCGCGCGGCCCGGTACGCGCAGCGAGAGGGTCTCCGTAAGGTGTATCGGGGTCGTCGGGTGCGCGCGTGCGGGCTCCCGGGCCTCCGTCCGGACGCCTCCGTCGTCGCGAAAGTGACGGAAGTCACAGAGGGTTGTGGGAGGGTGAAGCGGGTCGCGGGGCTCGCGGGGTTGATGCGGTGCGGGACGGTGTGGACGTGCCCGGAGTGCTCGATGCGTATCTCGGTGGAGCGGACGGCGTTGCTGGGGAAGGTGGTGACGCGGCACGTCGAGGATGGCGCTCGGGTGATGACGCTGACCCTGACGTTGCGGCACTTCGCTGAGCACGAGCTGGCCCTGTCGGTGAAGGCGTCACGGACGGCTTTCAGTCGGGTGACTGATGGCCGTGCGGGGATGCGTGACTACGTTGAGCTGGGGCTTCGTGGTTGGTCGCGGTCGCCGGACCTGACCTGGGGTGTCGAGAACGGTTGGCATCTGCATCAGCATGTGACGCTGGTGTTCGAGCCGGGCACGACCGATGAGCAGATGACCGAGCTGGCTGAGGGGTGGTTCACCCGCTGGTCGCGGGGTGCGGTGGCCGCGGGCATGCCCGCTCCGGATCGGGAGCACGGTCTGGACTTCGAGATCCTGCCTGACGGTGACACCGAAGCGGCCCAGGCCTGGGCGGCTTACCAGGCCAAGGGCATCGCGGCTGAGCAGCTGATGGCCGGTCACAAGAAGGCGAAGGGGACCTCCCGCACGATCGGCGAGCTGATTCACGACGCAACGATCGGGCGGACCTACGAGAACCCCGAGACCGGTGCACAGGTCCAGATGGTCGATCTGCAGGCTCAGGAGCTGCTGCGCGAGTTCGAGAAGGCGATCAAGGGAGTCCCGCAGATGACCTGGTCACGAGGCAAGCACGACCTGCGCAACATCTTGTCCGAGGAGGAGAAGACCGAGCGTAGCGACGAGGAGATCGTCG
>NZ_JAHLJA010000052.1:0-1215 GCF_020496245.1 Pseudonocardia sp. ICBG601
GCGGGCCGGACCCGGCCCGGCCGGGCGCGCGCCTGCGGCACGAAGACTGAGAGTGTTCTCGGTGCCGGTGCAGTAGCGCGTGCTGCGGTGAGCCCTCCCTCGAAGCGGCCCAAGTGTCGAACGGTGCTCAGAACCCGCCAAGGGCGCCGCGAGCGGCGTCGCTCCGCGATCGACTCCGTCGACCCTTGACTGAACCTGACCACCGCTCAGGCGGCCTTGTATCGAGGAAGGGCAGCGGTCGAGACGGGCGGTGCCCCTGTTCGCCGTCCGGCATCCGGTGCTGTCGTCGATAGGACGACGCCGACGGTTGACCGACACCACAGCATGCCGCGCGGGACGGCGGGAGGCGTAGGCGATCGAGATGTGCCCGCGTGCCGTAGCCCCGAGTCGCGGGGGCGGGGTTAAGCTTGAAGTAGCCATGTTGGCCGGTCCAGTCCGATCGTTATGGTGATGACTTCCGGCCGACGGGCGAGCCCCTGGGATGACACTCCTGGGGGCTCACTTCTTTGTCGGCCTTGGCCGCTGACTCTGGCCTATTCAGGCCGCTACCTGGTGGAGGCGCGCCGGGGCGTCCCCTGCAACCTCGTCCCAGTACCGGGCGTAGTCGGAGGACGCCGACTACGCCCGGTACTGGGCCGAGGAGCCGGGGCGGCCCGCGCGCCTCCACCAGGTAGCGGCCTGAATAGGCCAGAGTCAGCGGCCAAGGCCGACAAAGAAGTGAGCCCCCAGGAGTGTCATCCCAGGGGCTCGCCCGTCGGCCGGAAGTCATCACCATAACGATCGGACTGGACCGGCCAACATGGCTACTTCAAGCTTAACCCCGCCCCCGCGACTCGGGGCTACGGCACGCGGGCACATCTCGATCGCCTACGCCTCCCGCCGTCCCGCGCGGCATGCTGTGGTGTCGGTCAACCGTCGGCGTCGTCCTATCGACGACAGCACCGGATGCCGGACGGCGAACAGGGGCACCGCCCGTCTCGACCGCTGCCCTTCCTCGATACAAGGCCGCCTGAGCGGTGGTCAGGTTCAGTCAAGGGTCGACGGAGTCGATCGCGGAGCGACGCCGCTCGCGGCGCCCTTGGCGGGTTCTGAGCACCGTTCGACACTTGGGCCGCTTCGAGGGAGGGCTCACCGCAGCACGCGCTACTGCACCGGCACCGAGAACACTCTCAGTCTTCGTGCCGCAGGCGCGCGCCCGGCCGGGCCGGGTCCGGC
>NZ_JAHLJA010000053.1:0-27500 GCF_020496245.1 Pseudonocardia sp. ICBG601
GGGGGGGGGGGGGGGGGGGGGGGGGGGGGGGGGGGGGGGGGGGGGGGGGGGGGGGGGGGGGGGGGGGGGGGGGGGGGGGGGGGGGGGGGGGGGGGGGGGGGGGGGGGGGGGGGGGGGGGGGGGGGGGGGGGGGGGGGGGGGGGGGGGGGGGGGGGGGGGGGGGGGGGGGGGGGGGGGGGGGGGGGGGGGGGGGGGGGGGGGGGGGGGGGGGGGGGGGGGGGGGGGGGGGGGGGGGGGGGGGGGGGGGGGGGGGGGGGGGGGGGGGGGGGGGGGGGGGGGGGGGGGGGGGGGGGGGGGGGGGGGGGGGGGGGGGGGGGGGGGGGGGGGGGGGGGGGGGGGGGGGGGGGGGGGGGGGGGGGGGGGGGGGGGGGGGGGGGGGGGGGGGGGGGGGGGGGGGGGGGGGGGGGGGGGGGGGGGGGGGGGGGGGGGGGGGGGGGGGGGGGGGGGGGGGGGGGGGGGGGGGGGGGGGGGGGGGGGGGGGGGGGGGGGGGGGGGGGGGGGGGGGGGGGGGGGGGGGGGGGTGGGGGGGGGGGGGGGTGGGGGGGGGGGGGGGGGGGGGGGGGGGGGGGGGGGGGGGGGGGGGGGGGGGGGGGGGGGGGGGGGGGGGGGGGGGGGGGGGGGGGGGGGGGGGGGGGGGGGGGGGGGGGGGGGGGGGGGGGGGGGGGGGGGGGGGGGGGGGGGGGGGGGGGGGGGGGGGGGGGGGGGGGGGGGGGGGGGGGGGGGGGGGGGGGGGGGGGGGGGGGGGGGGGGGGGGGGGGGGGGGGGGGGGGGGGGGGGGGGGGGGGTGGGGGGGGGGGGGGGGGGGGGGGGGGGGGGGGGGGGGGGGGGGGGGGGGGGGGGGGGGGGGGGGGGGGGGGGGGGGGGGGGGGGGGGGGGGGGGGGGGGGGGGGGGGGGGGGGGGGGGGGGGGGGGGGGGGGGGGGGGGTGGGGGGGGGGGGGGGGGGGGGGGGGGGGGGGGGGGGGGGGGGGGGGGGGGGGGGGGGGGGGGGGGGGGGGGGGGGGGGGGGGGGGGGGGGGGGGGGGGGGGGGGGGGGGGGGGGGGGGGGGGGGGGGGGGGGGGGGGGGGGGGGGGGGGGGGGGGGGGGGGGGGGGGGGGGGGGGGGGGGGGGGGGGGGGGGGGGGGGGGGGGGGGGGGGGGGGGGGGGGGGGGGGGGGTGGGGGGGGGGGGGGGGGGGGGGGGGGGGGGGGGGGGGGGGGGGGGGGGGGGGGGGGGGGGGGGGGGGGGGGGGGGGGGGGGGGGGGGGGGGGGGGGGGGGGGGGGGGGGGGGGGGGGGGGGGGGGGGGGGGGGGGGGGGGGGTGGGGGGGGGGGGGGGGGGGGGGGGGGGGGGGGGGGGGGGGGGGGGGGGGGGGGGGGGGGGGGGGGGGGGGGGGGGGGTGGGGGGGGGGGGGGGGGGGGGGGGGGGGGGGGGGGGGGGGGGGGGGGGGGGGGGGTGGGGGGGGGGGGGGGGGGGGGGGGGGGGGGGGGGGGTGGGGGGGGGGGGGGGGGGGGGGGGGGGGGGGGGGGGGGGGGGGGGGGGGGGGGGGTGGGGGGGGGGGGGGGGGGGGGGGGGGGGGGGGGGGGGGGGGGGGGGGGGGGGGGGGGGGGGGGGGGGGGGGGGGGGGGGGGGGGGGGGGGGGGGGGGGGGGGGGGGGGGGGGGGGGGGGGGGGGGGGGGGGGGGGGGGGGGGGGGGGGGGGGGGGGGGGGGGGGGGGGGGGGGGGGGGGGGGGGGGGGGGGGGGGGGGGGGGGGGGGGGGGGGGGGGGGGGGGGGGGGGGGGGGGGGGGGGGGGGGGGGGGGGGGGGGGGGGGGGGGGGGGGGGGGGGGGGGGGGGGGGGGGGGGGGGGGGGGGGGGGGGGGGGGGGGGGGGGGGGGGGGGGGGGGGGGGGGGGGGGGGGGGGGGGGGGGGGGGGGGGGGGGGGGGGGGGGGGGGGGGGGGGGGGGGGGGGGGGGGGGGGGGGGGGGGGGGGGGGGGGGGGGGGGGGGGGGGGGGGGGGGGGGGGGGGGGGGGGGGGGGGGGGGGGGGGGGGGGGGGGGGGGGGGGGGGGGGGGGGGGGGGGGGGGGGGGGGGGGGGGGGGGGGGGGGGGGGGGGGGGGGGGGGGGGGGGGGGGGGGGGGGGGGGGGGGGGGGGGGGGGGGGGGGGGGGGGGGGGGGGGGGGGGGGGGGGGGGGGGGGGGGGGGGGGGGGGGGGGGGGGGGGGGGGGGGGGGGGGGGGGGGGGGGGGGGGGGGGGGGGGGGGGGGGGGGGGGGGGGGGGGGGGGGGGGGGGGGGGGGGGGGGGGGGGGGGGGGGGGGGGGGGGGGGGGGGGGGGGGGGGGGGGGGGGGGGGGGGGGGGGGGGGGGGGGGGGGGGGGGGGGGGGGGGGGGGGGGGGGGGGGGGGGGGGGGGGGGGGGGGGGGGGGGGGGGGGGGGGGGGGGGGGGGGGGGGGGGGGGGGGGGGGGGGGGGGGGGGGGGGGGGGGGGGGGGGGGGGGGGGGGGGGGGGGGGGGGGGGGGGGGGGGGGGGGGGGGGGGGGGGGGGGGGGGGGGGGGGGGGGGGGGGTGGGGGGGGGGGGGGGGGGGGGGGGGGGGGGGGGGGGGGGGGGGGGGGGGGGGGGGGGGGGGGGGGGGGGGGGGGGGGGGGGGGGGGGGGGGGGGGGGGGGGGGGGGGGGGGGGGGGGGGGGGGGGGGGGGGGGGGGGGGGGGGGGGGGGGGGGGGGGGGGGGGGGGGGGGGGGGGGGGGGGGGGGGGGGGGGGGGGGGGGGGGGGGGGGGGGGGGGGGGGGGGGGGGGGGGGGGGGGGGGGGGGGGGGGGGGGGGGGGGGGGGGGGGGGGGGGGGGGGGGGGGGGGGGGGGGGGGGGGGGGGGGGGGGGGGGGGGGGGGGGGGGGGGGGGGGGGGGGGGGGGGGGGGGGGGGGGGGGGGGGTGGGGGGGGGGGGGGGGGGGGGGGGGGGGGGGGGGGGGGGGGGGGGGGGGGGGGGGGGGGGGGGGGGGGGGGGGGGGGGGGGGGGGGGGGGGGGGGGGGGGGGGGGGGGGGGGGGGGGGGGGGGGGGGGGGGGGGGGGGGGGGGGGGGGGGGGGGGGGGGGGGGGGGGGGGGGGGGGGGGGGGGGGGGGGGGGGGGGGGGGGGGGGGGGGGGGGGGGGGGGGGGGGGGGGGGGGGGGGGGGGGGGGGGGGGGGGGGGGGGGGGGGGGGGGGGGGGGGGGGGGGGGGGGGGGGGGGGGGGGGGGGGGGGGGGGGGGGGGGGGGGGGGGGGTGGGGGGGGGGGGGGGGGGGGGGGGGGGGGGGGGGGGGGGGGGGGGGGGGGGGGGGGGGGGGGGGGGGGGGGGGGGGGGGGGGGGGGGGGGGGGGGGGGGGGGGGGGGGGGGGGGGGGGGGGGGGGGGGGGGGGGGGGGGGGGGGGGGGGGGGGGGGGGGGGGGGGGGGGGGGGGGGGGGGGGGGGGGGGGGGGTGGGGGGGGGGGGGGGGGGGGGGGGGGGGGGGGGGGGGGGGGGGGGGGGGGGGGGGGGGGGGGGGGGGGGGGGGGGGGGGGGGGGGGGGGGGGGGGGGGGGGGGGGGGGGGGGGGGGGGGGGGGGGGGGGGGGGGGGGGGGGGGGGGGGGGGGGGGGGGGGGGGGGGGGGGGGGGGGGGGGGGGGGGGGGGGGGGGGGGGGGGGGGGGGGGGGGGGGGGGGGGGGGGGGGGGGGGGGGGGGGGGGGGGGGGGGGGGGGGGGGGGGGGGGGGGGGGGGGGGGGGGGGGGGGGGGGGGGGGGGGGGGGGGGGGGGGGGGGGGGGGGGGGGGGGGGGGTGGGGGGGGGGGGGGGGGGGGGGGGGGGGGGGGGGGGGGGGGGGGGGGGGGGGGGGGGGGGGGGGGGGGGGGGGGGGGGGGGGGGGGGGGGGGGGGGGGGGGGGGGGGGGGGGGGGGGGGGGGGGGGGGGGGGGGGGGGGGGGGGGGGGGGGGGGGGGGGGGGGGGGGGGGGGGGGGGGGGGGGGGGGGGGGGGGGGGGGGGGGGGGGGGGGGGGGGGGGGGGGGGGGGGGGGGGGGGGGGGGGGGGGGGGGGGGGGGGGGGGGGGGGGGGGGGGGGGGGGGGGGGGGGGGGGGGGGGGGGGGGGGGGGGGGGGGGGGGGGGGGGGGGGGGGGGGGGGGGGGGGGGGGGGGGGGGGGGGGGGGGGGGGGGGGGGGGGGGGGGGGGGGGGGGGGGGGGGGGGGGGGGGGGGGGGGGGGGGGGGGTGGGGGGGGGGGGGGGGGGGGGGGGGGGGGGGGGGGGGGGGGGGGGGGGGGGGGGGGGGGGGGGGGGGGGGGGGGGGGGGGGGGGGGGGGGGGGGGGGGGGGGGGGGGGGGGGGGGGGGGGGGGGGGGGGGGGGGGGGGGGGGGGGGGGGGGGGGGGGGGGGGGGGGGGGGGGGGGGTGGGGGGGGGGGGGGGGGGGGGGGGGGGGGGGGGGGGGGGGGGGGGGGGGGGGGGGGGGGGGGGGGGGGGGGGGGGGGGGGGGGGGGGGGGGGGGGGGGGGGGGGGGGGGGGGGGGGGGGGGGGGGGGGGGGGGGGGGGGGGGGGGGGGGGGGGGGGGGGGGGGGGGGGGGGGGGGGGGGGGTGGGGGGGGGGGGGGGGGGGGGGGGGGGGGGGGGGGGGGGGGGGGGGGGGGGGGGGGGGGGGGGGGGGGGGGGGGTGGGGGGGGGGGGGGGGGGGGGGGGGGGGGGGGGGGGGGGGGGGGGGGGGGGGGGGGGGGGGGGGGGGGGGGGGGGGGGGGGGGGGGGGGGGGGGGGGGGGGGGGGGGGGGGGGGGGGGGGGGGGGGGGGGGGGGGGGGGGGGGGGGGGGGGGGGTGGGGGGGGGGGGGGGGGGGGGGGGGGGGGGGGGGGGGGGGGGGGGGGGGGGGGGGGGGGGGGGGGGGGGGGGGGGGGGGGGGGGGGGGGGGGGGGGGGGGGGGGGGGGGGGGGGGGGGGGGGGGGGGGGGGGGGGGGGGGGGGGGGGGGGGGGGGGGGGGGGGGGGGGGGGGGGGGGGGGGGGGGGGGGGGGGGGGGGGGGGGGGGGGGGGGGGGGGGGGGGGGGGGGGGGGGGGGGGGGGGGGGGGGGGGGGGGGGGGGGGGGGGGGGGGGGGGGGGGGGGGGGGGGGGGGGTGGGGGGGGGGGGGGGGGGGGGGGGGGGGGGGGGGGGGGGGGGGGGGGGGGGGGGGGGGGGGGGGGGGGGGGGGGGGGGGGGGGGGGGGGGGGGGGGGGGGGGGTGGGGGGGGGGGGGGGGGGGGGGGGGGGGGGGGGGGGGGGGGGGGGGGGGGGGGGGGGGGGGGGGGGGGGGGGGGGGGGGGGGGGGGGGGGGGGGGGGGGGGGGGGGGGGGGGGGGGGGGGGGGGGGGGGGGGGGGGGGGGGGGGGGGGGGGGGGGGGGGGGGGGGGGGGGGGGGGGGGGGGGGGGGGGGGGGGGGGGGGGGGGGGGGGGGGGGGGGGGGGGGGGGGGGGGGGGGGGGGGGGGGGGGGGGGGGGGGGGGGGGGGGGGGGGGGGGGGGGGGGGGGGGGGGGGGGGGGGGGGGGGGGGGGGGGGGGGGGGGGGGGGGGGGGGGGGGGGGGGGGGGGGGGGGGGGGGGGGGGGGGGGGGGGGGGGGGGGGGGGGGGGGGGGGGGGGGGGGGGGGGGGGGGTGGGGGGGGGGGGGGGGGGGGGGGGGGGGGGGGGGGGGGGGGGGGGGGGGGGGGGGGGGGGGGGGGGGGGGGGGGGGGGGGGGGGGGGGGGGGGGGGGGGGGGGGGGGGGGGGGGGGGGGGGGGGGGGGTGGGGGGGGGGGGGGGGGGGGGGGGGGGGGGGGGGGGGGGGGGGGGGGGGGGGGGGGGGGGGGGGGGGGGGGGGGGGGGGGGGGGGGGGGGGGGGGGGGGGGGGGGGGGGGGGGGGGGGGGGGGGGGGGGGGGGGGGGGGGGGGGGGGGGGGGGGGGGGGGGGGGGGGGGGGGGGGGGGGGGGGGGGGGGGGGGGGGGGGGGGGGGGGGGGGGGGGGGGGGGGGGGGGGGGGGGGGGGGGGGGGGGGGGGGGGGGGGGGGGGGGGGGGGGGGGGGGGGGGGGGGGGGGGGGGGGGGGGGGGGGGGGGGGGGGGGGGGGGGGGGGGGGGGGGGGGGGGGGGGGGGGGGGGGGGGGGGGGGGGGGGGGGGGGGGGGGGGGGGGGGGGGGGGGGGGGGGGGGGGGGGGGGGGGGGGGGGGGGGGGGGGGGGGGGGGGGGGGGGGGGGGGGGGGGGGGGGGGGGGGGGGGGGGGGGGGGGGGGGGGGGGGGGGGGGGGGGGGGGGGGGGGGGGGTGGGGGGGGGGGGGGGGGGGGGGGGGGGGGGGGGGGGGGGGGGGGGGGGGGGGGGGGGGGGGGGGGGGGGGGGGGGGGGGGGGGGGGGGGGGGGGGGGGGGGGGGGGGGGGGGGGGGGGGGGGGGGGGGGGGGGGGGGGGGGGGGGGGGGGGGGGGGGGGGGGGGGGGGGGGGGGGGGGGGGGGGGGGGGGGGGGGGGGGGGGGGGGGGGGGGGGGGGGGGGGGGGGGGGGGGGGGGGGGGGGGGGGGGGGGGGGGGGGGGGGGGGGGGGGGGGGGGGGGGGGGGGGGGGGGGGGGGGGGGGGGGGGGGGGGGGGGGGGGGGGGGGGGGGGGGGGGGGGGGGGGGGGGGGGGGGGGGGGGGGGGGGGGGGGGGGGGGGGGGGGGGGGGGGGGGGGGGGGGGGGGGGGGGGGGGGGGGGGGGGGGGGGGGGGGGGGGGGGGGGGGGGGGGGGGGGGGGGGGGGGGGGGGGGGGGGGGGGGGGGGGGGGGGGGGGGGGGGGGGGGGGGGGGGGGGGGGGGGGGGGGGGGGGGGGGGGGGGGGGGGGGGGGGGGGGGGGGGGGGGGGGGGGGGGGGGGGGGGGGGGGGGGGGGGGGGGGGGGGGGGGGGGGGGGGGGGGGGGGGGGGGGGGGGGGGGGGGGGGGGGGGGGGGGGGGGGGGGGGGGGGGGGGGGGGGGGGGGGGGGGGGGGGGGGGGGGGGGGGGGGGGGGGGGGGGGGGGGGGGGGGGGGGGGGGGGGGGGGGGGGGGGGGGGGGGGGGGGGGGGGGGGGGGGGGGGGGGGGGGGGGGGGGGGGGGGGGGGGGGGGGGGGGGGGGGGGGGGGGGGGGGGGGGGGGGGGGGGGGGGGGGGGGGGGGGGGGGGGGGGGGGGGGGGGGGGGGGGGGGGGGGGGGGGGGGGGGGGGGGGGGGGGGGGGGGGGGGGGGGGGGGGGGGGGGGGGGGGGGGGGGGGGGGGGGGGGGGGGGGGGGGGGGGGGGGGGGGGGGGGGGGGGGGGGGGGGGGGGGGGGGGGGGGGGGGGGGGGGGGGGGGGGGGGGGGGGGGGGGGGGGGGGGGGGGGGGGGGGGGGGGGGGGGGGGGGGGGGGGGGGGGGGGGGGGGGGGGGGGGGGGGGGGGGGGGGGGGGGGGGGGGGGGGGGGGGGGGGGGGGGGGGGGGGGGGGGGGGGGGGGGGGGGGGGGGGGGGGGGGGGGGGGGGGGGGGGGGGGGGGGGGGGGGGGGGGGGGGGGGGGGGGGGGGGGGGGGGGGGGGGGGGGGGGGGGGGGGGGGGGGGGGGGGGGGGGGGGGGGGGGGGGGGGGGGGGGGGGGGGGGGGGGGGGGGGGGGGGGGGGGGGGGGGGGGGGGGGGGGGGGGGGGGGGGGGGGGGGGGGGGGGGGGGGGGGGGGGGGGGGGGGGGGGGGGGGGGGGGGGGGGGGGGGGGGGGGGGGGGGGGGGGGGGGGGGGGGGGGGGGGGGGGGGGGGGGGGGGGGGGGGGGGGGGGGGGGGGGGGGGGGGGGGGGGGGGGGGGGGGGGGGGGGGGGGGGGGGGGGGGGGGGGGGGGGGGGGGGGGGGGGGGGGGGGGGGGGGGGGGGGGGGGGGGGGGGGGGGGGGGGGGGGGGGGGGGGGGGGGGGGGGGGGGGGGGGGGGGGGGGGGGGGGGGGGGGGGGGGGGGGGGGGGGGGGGGGGGGGGGGGGGGGGGGGGGGGGGGGGGGGGGGGGGGGGGGGGGGGGGGGGGGGGGGGGGGGGGGGGGGGGGGGGGGGGGGGGGGGGGGGGGGGGGGGGGGGGGGGGGGGGGGGGGGGGGGGGGGGGGGGGGGGGGGGGGGGGGGGGGGGGGGGGGGGGGGGGGGGGGGGGGGGGGGGGGGGGGGGGGGGGGGGGGGGGGGGGGGGGGGGGGGGGGGGGGGGGGGGGGGGGGGGGGGGGGGGGGGGGGGGGGGGGGGGGGGGGGGGGGGGGGGGGGGGGGGGGGGGGGGGGGGGGGGGGGGGGGGGGGGGGGGGGGGGGGGGGGGGGGGGGGGGGGGGGGGGGGGGGGGGGGGGGGGGGGGGGGGGGGGGGGGGGGGGGGGGGGGGGGGGGGGGGGGGGGGGGGGGGGGGGGGGGGGGGGGGGGGGGGGGGGGTGGGGGGGGGGGGGGGGGGGGGGGGGGGGGGGGGGGGGGGGGGGGGGGGGGGGGGGGGGGGGGGGGGGGGGGGGGGGGGGGGGGGGGGGGGGGGGGGGGGGGGGGGGGGGGGGGGGGGGGGGGGGGGGGGGGGGGGGGGGGGGGGGGGGGGGGGGGGGGGGGGGGGGGGGGGGGGGGGGGGGGGGGGGGGGGGGGGGGGGGGGGGGGGGGGGGGGGGGGGGGGGGGGGGGGGGGGGGGGGGGGGGGGGGGGGGGGGGGGGGGGGGGGGGGGGGGGGGGGGGGGGGGGGGGGGGGGGGGGGGGGGGGGGGGGGGGGGGGGGGGGGGGGGGGGGGGGGGGGGGGGGGGGGGGGGGGGGGGGGGGGGGGGGGGGGGGGGGGGGGGGGGGGGGGGGGGGGGGGGGGGGGGGGGGGGGGGGGGGGGGGGGGGGGGGGGGGGGGGGGGGGGGGGGGGGGGGGGGGGGGGGGGGGGGGGGGGGGGGGGGGGGGGGGGGGGGGGGGGGGGGGGGGGGGGGGGGGGGGGGGGGGGGGGGGGGGGGGGGGGGGGGGGGGGGGGGGGGGGGGGGGGGGGGGGGGGGGGGGGGGGGGGGGGGGGGGGGGGGGGGGGGGGGGGGGGGGGGGGGGGGGGGGGGGGGGGGGGGGGGGGGGGGGGGGGGGGGGGGGGGGGGGGGGGGGGGGGGGGGGGGGGGGGGGGGGGGGGGGGGGGGGGGGGGGGGGGGGGGGGGGGGGGGGGGGGGGGGGGGGGGGGGGGGGGGGGGGGGGGGGGGGGGGGGGGGGGGGGGGGGGGGGGGGGGGGGGGGGGGGGGGGGGGGGGGGGGGGGGGGGGGGGGGGGGGGGGGGGGGGGGGGGGGGGGGGGGGGGGGGGGGGGGGGGGGGGGGGGGGGGGGGGGGGGGGGGGGGGGGGGGGGGGGGGGGGGGGGGGGGGGGGGGGGGGGGGGGGGGGGGGGGGGGGGGGGGGGGGGGGGGGGGGGGGGGGGGGGGGGGGGGGGGGGGGGGGGGGGGGGGGGGGGGGGGGGGGGGGGGGGGGGGGGGGGGGGGGGGGGGGGGGGGGGGGGGGGGGGGGGGGGGGGGGGGGGGGGGGGGGGGGGGGGGGGGGGGGGGGGGGGGGGGGGGGGGGGGGGGGGGGGGGGGGGGGGGGGGGGGGGGGGGGGGGGGGGGGGGGGGGGGGGGGGGGGGGGGGGGGGGGGGGGGGGGGGGGGGGGGGGGGGGGGGGGGGGGGGGGGGGGGGGGGGGGGGGGGGGGGGGGGGGGGGGGGGGGGGGGGGGGGGGGGGGGGGGGGGGGGGGGGGGGGGGGGGGGGGGGGGGGGGGGGGGGGGGGGGGGGGGGGGGGGGGGGGGGGGGGGGGGGGGGGGGGGGGGGGGGGGGGGGGGGGGGGGGGGGGGGGGGGGGGGGGGGGGGGGGGGGGGGGGGGGGGGGGGGGGGGGGGGGGGGGGGGGGGGGGGGGGGGGGGGGGGGGGGGGGGGGGGGGGGGGGGGGGGGGGGGGGGGGGGGGGGGGGGGGGGGGGGGGGGGGGGGGGGGGGGGGGGGGGGGGGGGGGGGGGGGGGGGGGGGGGGGGGGGGGGGGGGGGGGGGGGGGGGGGGGGGGGGGGGGGGGGGGGGGGGGGGGGGGGGGGGGGGGGGGGGGGGGGGGGGGGGGGGGGGGGGGGGGGGGGGGGGGGGGGGGGGGGGGGGGGGGGGGGGGGGGGGGGGGGGGGGGGGGGGGGGGGGGGGGGGGGGGGGGGGGGGGGGGGGGGGGGGGGGGGGGGGGGGGGGGGGGGGGGGGGGGGGGGGGGGGGGGGGGGGGGGGGGGGGGGGGGGGGGGGGGGGGGGGGGGGGGGGGGGGGGGGGGGGGGGGGGGGGGGGGGGGGGGGGGGGGGGGGGGGGGGGGGGGGGGGGGGGGGGGGGGGGGGGGGGGGGGGGGGGGGGGGGGGGGGGGGGGGGGGGGGGGGGGGGGGGGGGGGGGGGGGGGGGGGGGGGGGGGGGGGGGGGGGGGGGGGGGGGGGGGGGGGGGGGGGGGGGGGGGGGGGGGGGGGGGGGGGGGGGGGGGGGGGGGGGGGGGGGGGGGGGGGGGGGGGGGGGGGGGGGGGGGGGGGGGGGGGGGGGGGGGGGGGGGGGGGGGGGGGGGGGGGGGGGGGGGGGGGGGGGGGGGGGGGGGGGGGGGGGGGGGGGGGGGGGGGGGGGGGGGGGGGGGGGGGGGGGGGGGGGGGGGGGGGGGGGGGGGGGGGGGGGGGGGGGGGGGGGGGGGGGGGGGGGGGGGGGGGGGGGGGGGGGGGGGGGGGGGGGGGGGGGGGGGGGGGGGGGGGGGGGGGGGGGGGGGGGGGGGGGGGGGGGGGGGGGGGGGGGGGGGGGGGGGGGGGGGGGGGGGGGGGGGGGGGGGGGGGGGGGGGGGGGGGGGGGGGGGGGGGGGGGGGGGGGGGGGGGGGGGGGGGGGGGGGGGGGGGGGGGGGGGGGGGGGGGGGGGGGGGGGGGGGGGGGGGGGGGGGGGGGGGGGGGGGGGGGGGGGGGGGGGGGGGGGGGGGGGGGGGGGGGGGGGGGGGGGGGGGGGGGGGGGGGGGGGGGGGGGGGGGGGGGGGGGGGGGGGGGGGGGGGGGGGGGGGGGGGGGGGGGGGGGGGGGGGGGGGGGGGGGGGGGGGGGGGGGGGGGGGGGGGGGGGGGGGGGGGGGGGGGGGGGGGGGGGGGGGGGGGGGGGGGGGGGGGGGGGGGGGGGGGGGGGGGGGGGGGGGGGGGGGGGGGGGGGGGGGGGGGGGGGGGGGGGGGGGGGGGGGGGGGGGGGGGGGGGGGGGGGGGGGGGGGGGGGGGGGGGGGGGGGGGGGGGGGGGGGGGGGGGGGGGGGGGGGGGGGGGGGGGGGGGGGGGGGGGGGGGGGGGGGGGGGGGGGGGGGGGGGGGGGGGGGGGGGGGGGGGGGGGGGGGGGGGGGGGGGGGGGGGGGGGGGGGGGGGGGGGGGGGGGGGGGGGGGGGGGGGGGGGGGGGGGGGGGGGGGGGGGGGGGGGGGGGGGGGGGGGGGGGGGGGGGGGGGGGGGGGGGGGGGGGGGGGGGGGGGGGGGGGGGGGGGGGGGGGGGGGGGGGGGGGGGGGGGGGGGGGGGGGGGGGGGGGGGGGGGGGGGGGGGGGGGGGGGGGGGGGGGGGGGGGGGGGGGGGGGGGGGGGGGGGGGGGGGGGGGGGGGGGGGGGGGGGGGGGGGGGGGGGGGGGGGGGGGGGGGGGGGGGGGGGGGGGGGGGGGGGGGGGGGGGGGGGGGGGGGGGGGGGGGGGGGGGGGGGGGGGGGGGGGGGGGGGGGGGGGGGGGGGGGGGGGGGGGGGGGGGGGGGGGGGGGGGGGGGGGGGGGGGGGGGGGGGGGGGGGGGGGGGGGGGGGGGGGGGGGGGGGGGGGGGGGGGGGGGGGGGGGGGGGGGGGGGGGGGGGGGGGGGGGGGGGGGGGGGGGGGGGGGGGGGGGGGGGGGGGGGGGGGGGGGGGGGGGGGGGGGGGGGGGGGGGGGGGGGGGGGGGGGGGGGGGGGGGGGGGGGGGGGGGGGGGGGGGGGGGGGGGGGGGGGGGGGGGGGGGGGGGGGGGGGGGGGGGGGGGGGGGGGGGGGGGGGGGGGGGGGGGGGGGGGGGGGGGGGGGGGGGGGGGGGGGGGGGGGGGGGGGGGGGGGGGGGGGGGGGGGGGGGGGGGGGGGGGGGGGGGGGGGGGGGGGGGGGGGGGGGGGGGGGGGGGGGGGGGGGGGGGGGGGGGGGGGGGGGGGGGGGGGGGGGGGGGGGGGGGGGGGGGGGGGGGGGGGGGGGGGGGGGGGGGGGGGGGGGGGGGGGGGGGGGGGGGGGGGGGGGGGGGGGGGGGGGGGGGGGGGGGGGGGGGGGGGGGGGGGGGGGGGGGGGGGGGGGGGGGGGGGGGGGGGGGGGGGGGGGGGGGGGGGGGGGGGGGGGGGGGGGGGGGGGGGGGGGGGGGGGGGGGGGGGGGGGGGGGGGGGGGGGGGGGGGGGGGGGGGGGGGGGGGGGGGGGGGGGGGGGGGGGGGGGGGGGGGGGGGGGGGGGGGGGGGGGGGGGGGGGGGGGGGGGGGGGGGGGGGGGGGGGGGGGGGGGGGGGGGGGGGGGGGGGGGGGGGGGGGGGGGGGGGGGGGGGGGGGGGGGGGGGGGGGGGGGGGGGGGGGGGGGGGGGGGGGGGGGGGGGGGGGGGGGGGGGGGGGGGGGGGGGGGGGGGGGGGGGGGGGGGGGGGGGGGGGGGGGGGGGGGGGGGGGGGGGGGGGGGGGGGGGGGGGGGGGGGGGGGGGGGGGGGGGGGGGGGGGGGGGGGGGGGGGGGGGGGGGGGGGGGGGGGGGGGGGGGGGGGGGGGGGGGGGGGGGGGGGGGGGGGGGGGGGGGGGGGGGGGGGGGGGGGGGGGGGGGGGGGGGGGGGGGGGGGGGGGGGGGGGGGGGGGGGGGGGGGGGGGGGGGGGGGGGGGGGGGGGGGGGGGGGGGGGGGGGGGGGGGGGGGGGGGGGGGGGGGGGGGGGGGGGGGGGGGGGGGGGGGGGGGGGGGGGGGGGGGGGGGGGGGGGGGGGGGGGGGGGGGGGGGGGGGGGGGGGGGGGGGGGGGGGGGGGGGGGGGGGGGGGGGGGGGGGGGGGGGGGGGGGGGGGGGGGGGGGGGGGGGGGGGGGGGGGGGGGGGGGGGGGGGGGGGGGGGGGGGGGGGGGGGGGGGGGGGGGGGGGGGGGGGGGGGGGGGGGGGGGGGGGGGGGGGGGGGGGGGGGGGGGGGGGGGGGGGGGGGGGGGGGGGGGGGGGGGGGGGGGGGGGGGGGGGGGGGGGGGGGGGGGGGGGGGGGGGGGGGGGGGGGGGGGGGGGGGGGGGGGGGGGGGGGGGGGGGGGGGGGGGGGGGGGGGGGGGGGGGGGGGGGGGGGGGGGGGGGGGGGGGGGGGGGGGGGGGGGGGGGGGGGGGGGGGGGGGGGGGGGGGGGGGGGGGGGGGGGGGGGGGGGGGGGGGGGGGGGGGGGGGGGGGGGGGGGGGGGGGGGGGGGGGGGGGGGGGGGGGGGGGGGGGGGGGGGGGGGGGGGGGGGGGGGGGGGGGGGGGGGGGGGGGGGGGGGGGGGGGGGGGGGGGGGGGGGGGGGGGGGGGGGGGGGGGGGGGGGGGGGGGGGGGGGGGGGGGGGGGGGGGGGGGGGGGGGGGGGGGGGGGGGGGGGGGGGGGGGGGGGGGGGGGGGGGGGGGGGGGGGGGGGGGGGGGGGGGGGGGGGGGGGGGGGGGGGGGGGGGGGGGGGGGGGGGGGGGGGGGGGGGGGGGGGGGGGGGGGGGGGGGGGGGGGGGGGGGGGGGGGGGGGGGGGGGGGGGGGGGGGGGGGGGGGGGGGGGGGGGGGGGGGGGGGGGGGGGGGGGGGGGGGGGGGGGGGGGGGGGGGGGGGGGGGGGGGGGGGGGGGGGGGGGGGGGGGGGGGGGGGGGGGGGGGGGGGGGGGGGGGGGGGGGGGGGGGGGGGGGGGGGGGGGGGGGGGGGGGGGGGGGGGGGGGGGGGGGGGGGGGGGGGGGGGGGGGGGGGGGGGGGGGGGGGGGGGGGGGGGGGGGGGGGGGGGGGGGGGGGGGGGGGGGGGGGGGGGGGGGGGGGGGGGGGGGGGGGGGGGGGGGGGGGGGGGGGGGGGGGGGGGGGGGGGGGGGGGGGGGGGGGGGGGGGGGGGGGGGGGGGGGGGGGGGGGGGGGGGGGGGGGGGGGGGGGGGGGGGGGGGGGGGGGGGGGGGGGGGGGGGGGGGGGGGGGGGGGGGGGGGGGGGGGGGGGGGGGGGGGGGGGGGGGGGGGGGGGGGGGGGGGGGGGGGGGGGGGGGGGGGGGGGGGGGGGGGGGGGGGGGGGGGGGGGGGGGGGGGGGGGGGGGGGGGGGGGGGGGGGGGGGGGGGGGGGGGGGGGGGGGGGGGGGGGGGGGGGGGGGGGGGGGGGGGGGGGGGGGGGGGGGGGGGGGGGGGGGGGGGGGGGGGGGGGGGGGGGGGGGGGGGGGGGGGGGGGGGGGGGGGGGGGGGGGGGGGGGGGGGGGGGGGGGGGGGGGGGGGGGGGGGGGGGGGGGGGGGGGGGGGGGGGGGGGGGGGGGGGGGGGGGGGGGGGGGGGGGGGGGGGGGGGGGGGGGGGGGGGGGGGGGGGGGGGGGGGGGGGGGGGGGGGGGGGGGGGGGGGGGGGGGGGGGGGGGGGGGGGGGGGGGGGGGGGGGGGGGGGGGGGGGGGGGGGGGGGGGGGGGGGGGGGGGGGGGGGGGGGGGGGGGGGGGGGGGGGGGGGGGGGGGGGGGGGGGGGGGGGGGGGGGGGGGGGGGGGGGGGGGGGGGGGGGGGGGGGGGGGGGGGGGGGGGGGGGGGGGGGGGGGGGGGGGGGGGGGGGGGGGGGGGGGGGGGGGGGGGGGGGGGGGGGGGGGGGGGGGGGGGGGGGGGGGGGGGGGGGGGGGGGGGGGGGGGGGGGGGGGGGGGGGGGGGGGGGGGGGGGGGGGGGGGGGGGGGGGGGGGGGGGGGGGGGGGGGGGGGGGGGGGGGGGGGGGGGGGGGGGGGGGGGGGGGGGGGGGGGGGGGGGGGGGGGGGGGGGGGGGGGGGGGGGGGGGGGGGGGGGGGGGGGGGGGGGGGGGGGGGGGGGGGGGGGGGGGGGGGGGGGGGGGGGGGGGGGGGGGGGGGGGGGGGGGGGGGGGGGGGGGGGGGGGGGGGGGGGGGGGGGGGGGGGGGGGGGGGGGGGGGGGGGGGGGGGGGGGGGGGGGGGGGGGGGGGGGGGGGGGGGGGGGGGGGGGGGGGGGGGGGGGGGGGGGGGGGGGGGGGGGGGGGGGGGGGGGGGGGGGGGGGGGGGGGGGGGGGGGGGGGGGGGGGGGGGGGGGGGGGGGGGGGGGGGGGGGGGGGGGGGGGGGGGGGGGGGGGGGGGGGGGGGGGGGGGGGGGGGGGGGGGGGGGGGGGGGGGGGGGGGGGGGGGGGGGGGGGGGGGGGGGGGGGGGGGGGGGGGGGGGGGGGGGGGGGGGGGGGGGGGGGGGGGGGGGGGGGGGGGGGGGGGGGGGGGGGGGGGGGGGGGGGGGGGGGGGGGGGGGGGGGGGGGGGGGGGGGGGGGGGGGGGGGGGGGGGGGGGGGGGGGGGGGGGGGGGGGGGGGGGGGGGGGGGGGGGGGGGGGGGGGGGGGGGGGGGGGGGGGGGGGGGGGGGGGGGGGGGGGGGGGGGGGGGGGGGGGGGGGGGGGGGGGGGGGGGGGGGGGGGGGGGGGGGGGGGGGGGGGGGGGGGGGGGGGGGGGGGGGGGGGGGGGGGGGGGGGGGGGGGGGGGGGGGGGGGGGGGGGGGGGGGGGGGGGGGGGGGGGGGGGGGGGGGGGGGGGGGGGGGGGGGGGGGGGGGGGGGGGGGGGGGGGGGGGGGGGGGGGGGGGGGGGGGGGGGGGGGTGGGGGGGGGGGGGGGGGGGGGGGGGGGGGGGGGGGGGGGGGGGGGGGGGGGGGGGGGGGGGGGGGGGGGGGGGGGGGGGGGGGGGGGGGGGGGGGGGGGGGGGGGGGGGGGGGGGGGGGGGGGGGGGGGGGGGGGGGGGGGGGGGGGGGGGGGGGGGGGGGGGGGGGGGGGGGGGGGGGGGGGGGGGGGGGGGGGGGGGGGGGGGGGGGGGGGGGGGGGGGGGGGGGGGGGGGGGGGGGGGGGGGGGGGGGGGGGGGGGGGGGGGGGGGGGGGGGGGGGGGGGGGGGGGGGGGGGGGGGGGGGGGGGGGGGGGGGGGGGGGGGGGGGGGGGGGGGGGGGGGGGGGGGGGGGGGGGGGGGGGGGGGGGGGGGGGGGGGGGGGGGGGGGGGGGGGGGGGGGGGGGGGGGGGGGGGGGGGGGGGGGGGGGGGGGGGGGGGGGGGGGGGGGGGGGGGGGGGGGGGGGGGGGGGGGGGGGGGGGGGGGGGGGGGGGGGGGGGGGGGGGGGGGGGGGGGGGGGGGGGGGGGGGGGGGGGGGGGGGGGGGGGGGGGGGGGGGGGGGGGGGGGGGGGGGGGGGGGGGGGGGGGGGGGGGGGGGGGGGGGGGGGGGGGGGGGGGGGGGGGGGGGGGGGGGGGGGGGGGGGGGGGGGGGGGGGGGGGGGGGGGGGGGGGGGGGGGGGGGGGGGGGGGGGGGGGGGGGGGGGGGGGGGGGGGGGGGGGGGGGGGGGGGGGGGGGGGGGGGGGGGGGGGGGGGGGGGGGGGGGGGGGGGGGGGGGGGGGGGGGGGGGGGGGGGGGGGGGGGGGGGGGGGGGGGGGGGGGGGGGGGGGGGGGGGGGGGGGGGGGGGGGGGGGGGGGGGGGGGGGGGGGGGGGGGGGGGGGGGGGGGGGGGGGGGGGGGGGGGGGGGGGGGGGGGGGGGGGGGGGGGGGGGGGGGGGGGGGGGGGGGGGGGGGGGGGGGGGGGGGGGGGGGGGGGGGGGGGGGGGGGGGGGGGGGGGGGGGGGGGGGGGGGGGGGGGGGGGGGGGGGGGGGGGGGGGGGGGGGGGGGGGGGGGGGGGGGGGGGGGGGGGGGGGGGGGGGGGGGGGGGGGGGGGGGGGGGGGGGGGGGGGGGGGGGGGGGGGGGGGGGGGGGGGGGGGGGGGGGGGGGGGGGGGGGGGGGGGGGGGGGGGGGGGGGGGGGGGGGGGGGGGGGGGGGGGGGGGGGGGGGGGGGGGGGGGGGGGGGGGGGGGGGGGGGGGGGGGGGGGGGGGGGGGGGGGGGGGGGGGGGGGGGGGGGGGGGGGGGGGGGGGGGGGGGGGGGGGGGGGGGGGGGGGGGGGGGGGGGGGGGGGGGGGGGGGGGGGGGGGGGGGGGGGGGGGGGGGGGGGGGGGGGGGGGGGGGGGGGGGGGGGGGGGGGGGGGGGGGGGGGGGGGGGGGGGGGGGGGGGGGGGGGGGGGGGGGGGGGGGGGGGGGGGGGGGGGGGGGGGGGGGGGGGGGGGGGGGGGGGGGGGGGGGGGGGGGGGGGGGGGGGGGGGGGGGGGGGGGGGGGGGGGGGGGGGGGGGGGGGGGGGGGGGGGGGGGGGGGGGGGGGGGGGGGGGGGGGGGGGGGGGGGGGGGGGGGGGGGGGGGGGGGGGGGGGGGGGGGGGGGGGGGGGGGGGGGGGGGGGGGGGGGGGGGGGGGGGGGGGGGGGGGGGGGGGGGGGGGGGGGGGGGGGGGGGGGGGGGGGGGGGGGGGGGGGGGGGGGGGGGGGGGGGGGGGGGGGGGGGGGGGGGGGGGGGGGGGGGGGGGGGGGGGGGGGGGGGGGGGGGGGGGGGGGGGGGGGGGGGGGGGGGGGGGGGGGGGGGGGGGGGGGGGGGGGGGGGGGGGGGGGGGGGGGGGGGGGGGGGGGGGGGGGGGGGGGGGGGGGGGGGGGGGGGGGGGGGGGGGGGGGGGGGGGGGGGGGGGGGGGGGGGGGGGGGGGGGGGGGGGGGGGGGGGGGGGGGGGGGGGGGGGGGGGGGGGGGGGGGGGGGGGGGGGGGGGGGGGGGGGGGGGGGGGGGGGGGGGGGGGGGGGGGGGGGGGGGGGGGGGGGGGGGGGGGGGGGGGGGGGGGGGGGGGGGGGGGGGGGGGGGGGGGGGGGGGGGGGGGGGGGGGGGGGGGGGGGGGGGGGGGGGGGGGGGGGGGGGGGGGGGGGGGGGGGGGGGGGGGGGGGGGGGGGGGGGGGGGGGGGGGGGGGGGGGGGGGGGGGGGGGGGGGGGGGGGGGGGGGGGGGGGGGGGGGGGGGGGGGGGGGGGGGGGGGGGGGGGGGGGGGGGGGGGGGGGGGGGGGGGGGGGGGGGGGGGGGGGGGGGGGGGGGGGGGGGGGGGGGGGGGGGGGGGGGGGGGGGGGGGGGGGGGGGGGGGGGGGGGGGGGGGGGGGGGGGGGGGGGGGGGGGGGGGGGGGGGGGGGGGGGGGGGGGGGGGGGGGGGGGGGGGGGGGGGGGGGGGGGGGGGGGGGGGGGGGGGGGGGGGGGGGGGGGGGGGGGGGGGGGGGGGGGGGGGGGGGGGGGGGGGGGGGGGGGGGGGGGGGGGGGGGGGGGGGGGGGGGGGGGGGGGGGGGGGGGGGGGGGGGGGGGGGGGGGGGGGGGGGGGGGGGGGGGGGGGGGGGGGGGGGGGGGGGGGGGGGGGGGGGGGGGGGGGGGGGGGGGGGGGGGGGGGGGGGGGGGGGGGGGGGGGGGGGGGGGGGGGGGGGGGGGGGGGGGGGGGGGGGGGGGGGGGGGGGGGGGGGGGGGGGGGGGGGGGGGGGGGGGGGGGGGGGGGGGGGGGGGGGGGGGGGGGGGGGGGGGGGGGGGGGGGGGGGGGGGGGGGGGGGGGGGGGGGGGGGGGGGGGGGGGGGGGGGGGGGGGGGGGGGGGGGGGGGGGGGGGGGGGGGGGGGGGGGGGGGGGGGGGGGGGGGGGGGGGGGGGGGGGGGGGGGGGGGGGGGGGGGGGGGGGGGGGGGGGGGGGGGGGGGGGGGGGGGGGGGGGGGGGGGGGGGGGGGGGGGGGGGGGGGGGGGGGGGGGGGGGGGGGGGGGGGGGGGGGGGGGGGGGGGGGGGGGGGGGGGGGGGGGGGGGGGGGGGGGGGGGGGGGGGGGGGGGGGGGGGGGGGGGGGGGGGGGGGGGGGGGGGGGGGGGGGGGGGGGGGGGGGGGGGGGGGGGGGGGGGGGGGGGGGGGGGGGGGGGGGGGGGGGGGGGGGGGGGGGGGGGGGGGGGGGGGGGGGGGGGGGGGGGGGGGGGGGGGGGGGGGGGGGGGGGGGGGGGGGGGGGGGGGGGGGGGGGGGGGGGGGGGGGGGGGGGGGGGGGGGGGGGGGGGGGGGGGGGGGGGGGGGGGGGGGGGGGGGGGGGGGGGGGGGGGGGGGGGGGGGGGGGGGGGGGGGGGGGGGGGGGGGGGGGGGGGGGGGGGGGGGGGGGGGGGGGGGGGGGGGGGGGGGGGGGGGGGGGGGGGGGGGGGGGGGGGGGGGGGGGGGGGGGGGGGGGGGGGGGGGGGGGGGGGGGGGGGGGGGGGGGGGGGGGGGGGGGGGGGGGGGGGGGGGGGGGGGGGGGGGGGGGGGGGGGGGGGGGGGGGGGGGGGGGGGGGGGGGGGGGGGGGGGGGGGGGGGGGGGGGGGGGGGGGGGGGGGGGGGGGGGGGGGGGGGGGGGGGGGGGGGGGGGGGGGGGGGGGGGGGGGGGGGGGGGGGGGGGGGGGGGGGGGGGGGGGGGGGGGGGGGGGGGGGGGGGGGGGGGGGGGGGGGGGGGGGGGGGGGGGGGGGGGGGGGGGGGGGGGGGGGGGGGGGGGGGGGGGGGGGGGGGGGGGGGGGGGGGGGGGGGGGGGGGGGGGGGGGGGGGGGGGGGGGGGGGGGGGGGGGGGGGGGGGGGGGGGGGGGGGGGGGGGGGGGGGGGGGGGGGGGGGGGGGGGGGGGGGGGGGGGGGGGGGGGGGGGGGGGGGGGGGGGGGGGGGGGGGGGGGGGGGGGGGGGGGGGGGGGGGGGGGGGGGGGGGGGGGGGGGGGGGGGGGGGGGGGGGGGGGGGGGGGGGGGGGGGGGGGGGGGGGGGGGGGGGGGGGGGGGGGGGGGGGGGGGGGGGGGGGGGGGGGGGGGGGGGGGGGGGGGGGGGGGGGGGGGGGGGGGGGGGGGGGGGGGGGGGGGGGGGGGGGGGGGGGGGGGGGGGGGGGGGGGGGGGGGGGGGGGGGGGGGGGGGGGGGGGGGGGGGGGGGGGGGGGGGGGGGGGGGGGGGGGGGGGGGGGGGGGGGGGGGGGGGGGGGGGGGGGGGGGGGGGGGGGGGGGGGGGGGGGGGGGGGGGGGGGGGGGGGGGGGGGGGGGGGGGGGGGGGGGGGGGGGGGGGGGGGGGGGGGGGGGGGGGGGGGGGGGGGGGGGGGGGGGGGGGGGGGGGGGGGGGGGGGGGGGGGGGGGGGGGGGGGGGGGGGGGGGGGGGGGGGGGGGGGGGGGGGGGGGGGGGGGGGGGGGGGGGGGGGGGGGGGGGGGGGGGGGGGGGGGGGGGGGGGGGGGGGGGGGGGGGGGGGGGGGGGGGGGGGGGGGGGGGGGGGGGGGGGGGGGGGGGGGGGGGGGGGGGGGGGGGGGGGGGGGGGGGGGGGGGGGGGGGGGGGGGGGGGGGGGGGGGGGGGGGGGGGGGGGGGGGGGGGGGGGGGGGGGGGGGGGGGGGGGGGGGGGGGGGGGGGGGGGGGGGGGGGGGGGGGGGGGGGGGGGGGGGGGGGGGGGGGGGGGGGGGGGGGGGGGGGGGGGGGGGGGGGGGGGGGGGGGGGGGGGGGGGGGGGGGGGGGGGGGGGGGGGGGGGGGGGGGGGGGGGGGGGGGGGGGGGGGGGGGGGGGGGGGGGGGGGGGGGGGGGGGGGGGGGGGGGGGGGGGGGGGGGGGGGGGGGGGGGGGGGGGGGGGGGGGGGGGGGGGGGGGGGGGGGGGGGGGGGGGGGGGGGGGGGGGGGGGGGGGGGGGGGGGGGGGGGGGGGGGGGGGGGGGGGGGGGGGGGGGGGGGGGGGGGGGGGGGGGGGGGGGGGGGGGGGGGGGGGGGGGGGGGGGGGGGGGGGGGGGGGGGGGGGGGGGGGGGGGGGGGGGGGGGGGGGGGGGGGGGGGGGGGGGGGGGGGGGGGGGGGGGGGGGGGGGGGGGGGGGGGGGGGGGGGGGGGGGGGGGGGGGGGGGGGGGGGGGGGGGGGGGGGGGGGGGGGGGGGGGGGGGGGGGGGGGGGGGGGGGGGGGGGGGGGGGGGGGGGGGGGGGGGGGGGGGGGGGGGGGGGGGGGGGGGGGGGGGGGGGGGGGGGGGGGGGGGGGGGGGGGGGGGGGGGGGGGGGGGGGGGGGGGGGGGGGGGGGGGGGGGGGGGGGGGGGGGGGGGGGGGGGGGGGGGGGGGGGGGGGGGGGGGGGGGGGGGGGGGGGGGGGGGGGGGGGGGGGGGGGGGGGGGGGGGGGGGGGGGGGGGGGGGGGGGGGGGGGGGGGGGGGGGGGGGGGGGGGGGGGGGGGGGGGGGGGGGGGGGGGGGGGGGGGGGGGGGGGGGGGGGGGGGGGGGGGGGGGGGGGGGGGGGGGGGGGGGGGGGGGGGGGGGGGGGGGGGGGGGGGGGGGGGGGGGGGGGGGGGGGGGGGGGGGGGGGGGGGGGGGGGGGGGGGGGGGGGGGGGGGGGGGGGGGGGGGGGGGGGGGGGGGGGGGGGGGGGGGGGGGGGGGGGGGGGGGGGGGGGGGGGGGGGGGGGGGGGGGGGGGGGGGGGGGGGGGGGGGGGGGGGGGGGGGGGGGGGGGGGGGGGGGGGGGGGGGGGGGGGGGGGGGGGGGGGGGGGGGGGGGGGGGGGGGGGGGGGGGGGGGGGGGGGGGGGGGGGGGGGGGGGGGGGGGGGGGGGGGGGGGGGGGGGGGGGGGGGGGGGGGGGGGGGGGGGGGGGGGGGGGGGGGGGGGGGGGGGGGGGGGGGGGGGGGGGGGGGGGGGGGGGGGGGGGGGGGGGGGGGGGGGGGGGGGGGGGGGGGGGGGGGGGGGGGGGGGGGGGGGGGGGGGGGGGGGGGGGGGGGGGGGGGGGGGGGGGGGGGGGGGGGGGGGGGGGGGGGGGGGGGGGGGGGGGGGGGGGGGGGGGGGGGGGGGGGGGGGGGGGGGGGGGGGGGGGGGGGGGGGGGGGGGGGGGGGGGGGGGGGGGGGGGGGGGGGGGGGGGGGGGGGGGGGGGGGGGGGGGGGGGGGGGGGGGGGGGGGGGGGGGGGGGGGGGGGGGGGGGGGGGGGGGGGGGGGGGGGGGGGGGGGGGGGGGGGGGGGGGGGGGGGGGGGGGGGGGGGGGGGGGGGGGGGGGGGGGGGGGGGGGGGGGGGGGGGGGGGGGGGGGGGGGGGGGGGGGGGGGGGGGGGGGGGGGGGGGGGGGGGGGGGGGGGGGGGGGGGGGGGGGGGGGGGGGGGGGGGGGGGGGGGGGGGGGGGGGGGGGGGGGGGGGGGGGGGGGGGGGGGGGGGGGGGGGGGGGGGGGGGGGGGGGGGGGGGGGGGGGGGGGGGGGGGGGGGGGGGGGGGGGGGGGGGGGGGGGGGGGGGGGGGGGGGGGGGGGGGGGGGGGGGGGGGGGGGGGGGGGGGGGGGGGGGGGGGGGGGGGGGGGGGGGGGGGGGGGGGGGGGGGGGGGGGGGGGGGGGGGGGGGGGGGGGGGGGGGGGGGGGGGGGGGGGGGGGGGGGGGGGGGGGGGGGGGGGGGGGGGGGGGGGGGGGGGGGGGGGGGGGGGGGGGGGGGGGGGGGGGGGGGGGGGGGGGGGGGGGGGGGGGGGGGGGGGGGGGGGGGGGGGGGGGGGGGGGGGGGGGGGGGGGGGGGGGGGGGGGGGGGGGGGGGGGGGGGGGGGGGGGGGGGGGGGGGGGGGGGGGGGGGGGGGGGGGGGGGGGGGGGGGGGGGGGGGGGGGGGGGGGGGGGGGGGGGGGGGGGGGGGGGGGGGGGGGGGGGGGGGGGGGGGGGGGGGGGGGGGGGGGGGGGGGGGGGGGGGGGGGGGGGGGGGGGGGGGGGGGGGGGGGGGGGGGGGGGGGGGGGGGGGGGGGGGGGGGGGGGGGGGGGGGGGGGGGGGGGGGGGGGGGGGGGGGGGGGGGGGGGGGGGGGGGGGGGGGGGGGGGGGGGGGGGGGGGGGGGGGGGGGGGGGGGGGGGGGGGGGGGGGGGGGGGGGGGGGGGGGGGGGGGGGGGGGGGGGGGGGGGGGGGGGGGGGGGGGGGGGGGGGGGGGGGGGGGGGGGGGGGGGGGGGGGGGGGGGGGGGGGGGGGGGGGGGGGGGGGGGGGGGGGGGGGGGGGGGGGGGGGGGGGGGGGGGGGGGGGGGGGGGGGGGGGGGGGGGGGGGGGGGGGGGGGGGGGGGGGGGGGGGGGGGGGGGGGGGGGGGGGGGGGGGGGGGGGGGGGGGGGGGGGGGGGGGGGGGGGGGGGGGGGGGGGGGGGGGGGGGGGGGGGGGGGGGGGGGGGGGGGGGGGGGGGGGGGGGGGGGGGGGGGGGGGGGGGGGGGGGGGGGGGGGGGGGGGGGGGGGGGGGGGGGGGGGGGGGGGGGGGGGGGGGGGGGGGGGGGGGGGGGGGGGGGGGGGGGGGGGGGGGGGGGGGGGGGGGGGGGGGGGGGGGGGGGGGGGGGGGGGGGGGGGGGGGGGGGGGGGGGGGGGGGGGGGGGGGGGGGGGGGGGGGGGGGGGGGGGGGGGGGGGGGGGGGGGGGGGGGGGGGGGGGGGGGGGGGGGGGGGGGGGGGGGGGGGGGGGGGGGGGGGGGGGGGGGGGGGGGGGGGGGGGGGGGGGGGGGGGGGGGGGGGGGGGGGGGGGGGGGGGGGGGGGGGGGGGGGGGGGGGGGGGGGGGGGGGGGGGGGGGGGGGGGGGGGGGGGGGGGGGGGGGGGGGGGGGGGGGGGGGGGGGGGGGGGGGGGGGGGGGGGGGGGGGGGGGGGGGGGGGGGGGGGGGGGGGGGGGGGGGGGGGGGGGGGGGGGGGGGGGGGGGGGGGGGGGGGGGGGGGGGGGGGGGGGGGGGGGGGGGGGGGGGGGGGGGGGGGGGGGGGGGGGGGGGGGGGGGGGGGGGGGGGGGGGGGGGGGGGGGGGGGGGGGGGGGGGGGGGGGGGGGGGGGGGGGGGGGGGGGGGGGGGGGGGGGGGGGGGGGGGGGGGGGGGGGGGGGGGGGGGGGGGGGGGGGGGGGGGGGGGGGGGGGGGGGGGGGGGGGGGGGGGGGGGGGGGGGGGGGGGGGGGGGGGGGGGGGGGGGGGGGGGGGGGGGGGGGGGGGGGGGGGGGGGGGGGGGGGGGGGGGGGGGGGGGGGGGGGGGGGGGGGGGGGGGGGGGGGGGGGGGGGGGGGGGGGGGGGGGGGGGGGGGGGGGGGGGGGGGGGGGGGGGGGGGGGGGGGGGGGGGGGGGGGGGGGGGGGGGGGGGGGGGGGGGGGGGGGGGGGGGGGGGGGGGGGGGGGGGGGGGGGGGGGGGGGGGGGGGGGGGGGGGGGGGGGGGGGGGGGGGGGGGGGGGGGGGGGGGGGGGGGGGGGGGGGGGGGGGGGGGGGGGGGGGGGGGGGGGGGGGGGGGGGGGGGGGGGGGGGGGGGGGGGGGGGGGGGGGGGGGGGGGGGGGGGGGGGGGGGGGGGGGGGGGGGGGGGGGGGGGGGGGGGGGGGGGGGGGGGGGGGGGGGGGGGGGGGGGGGGGGGGGGGGGGGGGGGGGGGGGGGGGGGGGGGGGGGGGGGGGGGGGGGGGGGGGGGGGGGGGGGGGGGGGGGGGGGGGGGGGGGGGGGGGGGGGGGGGGGGGGGGGGGGGGGGGGGGGGGGGGGGGGGGGGGGGGGGGGGGGGGGGGGGGGGGGGGGGGGGGGGGGGGGGGGGGGGGGGGGGGGGGGGGGGGGGGGGGGGGGGGGGGGGGGGGGGGGGGGGGGGGGGGGGGGGGGGGGGGGGGGGGGGGGGGGGGGGGGGGGGGGGGGGGGGGGGGGGGGGGGGGGGGGGGGGGGGGGGGGGGGGGGGGGGGGGGGGGGGGGGGGGGGGGGGGGGGGGGGGGGGGGGGGGGGGGGGGGGGGGGGGGGGGGGGGGGGGGGGGGGGGGGGGGGGGGGGGGGGGGGGGGGGGGGGGGGGGGGGGGGGGGGGGGGGGGGGGGGGGGGGGGGGGGGGGGGGGGGGGGGGGGGGGGGGGGGGGGGGGGGGGGGGGGGGGGGGGGGGGGGGGGGGGGGGGGGGGGGGGGGGGGGGGGGGGGGGGGGGGGGGGGGGGGGGGGGGGGGGGGGGGGGGGGGGGGGGGGGGGGGGGGGGGGGGGGGGGGGGGGGGGGGGGGGGGGGGGGGGGGGGGGGGGGGGGGGGGGGGGGGGGGGGGGGGGGGGGGGGGGGGGGGGGGGGGGGGGGGGGGGGGGGGGGGGGGGGGGGGGGGGGGGGGGGGGGGGGGGGGGGGGGGGGGGGGGGGGGGGGGGGGGGGGGGGGGGGGGGGGGGGGGGGGGGGGGGGGGGGGGGGGGGGGGGGGGGGGGGGGGGGGGGGGGGGGGGGGGGGGGGGGGGGGGGGGGGGGGGGGGGGGGGGGGGGGGGGGGGGGGGGGGGGGGGGGGGGGGGGGGGGGGGGGGGGGGGGGGGGGGGGGGGGGGGGGGGGGGGGGGGGGGGGGGGGGGGGGGGGGGGGGGGGGGGGGGGGGGGGGGGGGGGGGGGGGGGGGGGGGGGGGGGGGGGGGGGGGGGGGGGGGGGGGGGGGGGGGGGGGGGGGGGGGGGGGGGGGGGGGGGGGGGGGGGGGGGGGGGGGGGGGGGGGGGGGGGGGGGGGGGGGGGGGGGGGGGGGGGGGGGGGGGGGGGGGGGGGGGGGGGGGGGGGGGGGGGGGGGGGGGGGGGGGGGGGGGGGGGGGGGGGGGGGGGGGGGGGGGGGGGGGGGGGGGGGGGGGGGGGGGGGGGGGGGGGGGGGGGGGGGGGGGGGGGGGGGGGGGGGGGGGGGGGGGGGGGGGGGGGGGGGGGGGGGGGGGGGGGGGGGGGGGGGGGGGGGGGGGGGGGGGGGGGGGGGGGGGGGGGGGGGGGGGGGGGGGGGGGGGGGGGGGGGGGGGGGGGGGGGGGGGGGGGGGGGGGGGGGGGGGGGGGGGGGGGGGGGGGGGGGGGGGGGGGGGGGGGGGGGGGGGGGGGGGGGGGGGGGGGGGGGGGGGGGGGGGGGGGGGGGGGGGGGGGGGGGGGGGGGGGGGGGGGGGGGGGGGGGGGGGGGGGGGGGGTGGGGGGGGGGGGGGGGGGGGGGGGGGGGGGGGGGGGGGGGGGGGGGGGGGGGGGGGGGGGGGGGGGGGGGGGGGGGGGGGGGGGGGGGGGGGGGGGGGGGGGGGGGGGGGGGGGGGGGGGGGGGGGGGGGGGGGGGGGGGGGGGGGGGGGGGGGGGGGGGGGGGGGGGGGGGGGGGGGGGGGGGGGGGGGGGGGGGGGGGGGGGGGGGGGGGGGGGGGGGGGGGGGGGGGGGGGGGGGGGGGGGGGGGGGGGGGGGGGGGGGGGGGGGGGGGGGGGGGGGGGGGGGGGGGGGGGGGGGGGGGGGGGGGGGGGGGGGGGGGGGGGGGGGGGGGGGGGGGGGGGGGGGGGGGGGGGGGGGGGGGGGGGGGGGGGGGGGGGGGGGGGGGGGGGGGGGGGGGGGGGGGGGGGGGGGGGGGGGGGGGGGGGGGGGGGGGGGGGGGGGGGGGGGGGGGGGGGGGGGGGGGGGGGGGGGGGGGGGGGGGGGGGGGGGGGGGGGGGGGGGGGGGGGGGGGTGGGGGGGGGGGGGGGGGGGGGGGGGGGGGGGGGGGGGGGGGGGGGGGGGGGGGGGGGGGGGGGGGGGGGGGGGGGGGGGGGGGGGGGGGGGGGGGGGGGGGGGGGGGGGGGGGGGGGGGGGGGGGGGGGGGGGGGGGGGGGGGGGGGGGGGGGGGGGGGGGGGGGGGGGGGGGGGGGGGGGGGGGGGGGGGGGGGGGGGGGGGGGGGGGGGGGGGGGGGGGGGGGGGGGGGGGGGGGGGGGGGGGGGGGGGGGGGGGGGGGGGGGGGGGGGGGGGGGGGGGGGGGGGGGGGGGGGGGGGGGGGGGGGGGGGGGGGGGGGGGGGGGGGGGGGGGGGGGGGGGGGGGGGGGGGGGGGGGGGGGGGGGGGGGGGGGGGGGGGGGGGGGGGGGGGGGGGGGGGGGGGGGGGGGGGGGGGGGGGGGGGGGGGGGGGGGGGGGGGGGGGGGGGGGGGGGGGGGGGGGGGGGGGGGGGGGGGGGGGGGGGGGGGGGGGGGGGGGGGGGGGGGGGGGGGGGGGGGGGGGGGGGGGGGGGGGGGGGGGGGGGGGGGGGGGGGGGGGGGGTGGGGGGGGGGGGGGGGGGGGGGGGGGGGGGGGGGGGGGGGGGGGGGGGGGGGGGGGGGGGGGGGGGGGGGGGGGGGGGGGGGGGGGGGGGGGGGGGGGGGGGGGGGGGGGGGGGGGGGGGGGGGGGGGGGGGGGGGGGGGGGGGGGGGGGGGGGGGGGGGGGGGGGGGGGGGGGGGGGGGGGGGGGGGGGGGGGGGGGGGGGGGGGGGGGGGGGGGGGGGGGGGGGGGGGGGGGGGGGGGGGGGGGGGGGGGGGGGGGGGGGGGGGGGGGGGGGGGGGGGGGGGGGGGGGGGGGGGGGGGGGGGGGGGGGGGGGGGGGGGGGGGGGGGGGGGGGGGGGGGGGGGGGGGGGGGGGGGGGGGGGGGGGGGGGGGGGGGGGGGGGGGGGGGGGGGGGGGGGGGGGGGGGGGGGGGGGGGGGGGGGGGGGGGGGGGGGGGGGGGGGGGGGGGGGGGGGGGGGGGGGGGGGGGGGGGGGGGGGGGGGGGGGGGGGGGGGGGGGGGGGGGGGGGGGGGGGGGGGGGGGGGGGGGGGGGGGGGGGGGGGGGGGGGGGGGGGGGGGGGGGGGGGGGGGGGGGGGGGGGGGGGGGGGGGGGGGGGGGGGGGGGGGGGGGGGGGGGGGGGGGGGGGGGGGGGGGGGGGGGGGGGGGGGGGGGGGGGGGGGGGGGGGGGGGGGGGGGGGGGGGGGGGGGGGGGGGGGGGGGGGGGGGGGGGGGGGGGGGGGGGGGGGGGGGGGGGGGGGGGGGGGGGGGGGGGGGGGGGGGGGGGGGGGGGGGGGGGGGGGGGGGGGGGGGGGGGGGGGGGGGGGGGGGGGGGG
>NZ_JAHLJA010000053.1:35000-42171 GCF_020496245.1 Pseudonocardia sp. ICBG601
GCGCTCCAGGGCGATCGTCACCGCGGACCCGGCGAGCCGCTCCGCGACCCCGACGCCCCACTCGACGGCGACGACCGCGCGGTCCAGCTCGGTGTCGAGGTCGAGGTCGTCCAGCTCGGCCGCCACGTCCACGTCCCCGTCGGGACCGCCCAGCCGGTAGGCGTCGACGTGCACCAGGGCCGGGCCGTCGCCCGCGGAGGGGTGCTCGCGAGCGATCACGAACGTCGGCGAGGCCACCGTGCCGGTCACCCCGAGCCCGCGGGCCAGGCCGCGGACCAGGGCGGTCTTGCCCGCACCGAGTGGACCGGCCAGGAGCACCACGTCGCCGGCGACCAGCTCGCGGCCGACCGTCTCGCCGAAGGACTCGGTGTCGGCGACGGTCGGCAGCTCCGCGACGACGGCGTCCGCCCCGGGAGCGGGGATCACGGCCGGTCCTTCTTCCGGGACCGCCCGGCCCTGGCCGGGACGCGGCTGCCCCGGCGGACCCGGCCCGCGCTGCGCAGCAGCCCCTGCAGGGCGCCGCCGCCCGCCGCGGCCTGGTCGTCCTCGCTCGCGTCGGTGACCTGCGGCGGCCGCTTGGCCCGCAGTTCGCCGCCCGCGGTGCGCTCGGTGGTGCGGGCGATCAGCCCGTCCAGCTCGGCGTCGACGACCTCGGGCTGCTCCAGCATCGGCATGTGCCCGACCCCGGGCAGCCGCACCAGCCGTGCGGTCGGGATCGCCTCGGCGATGACCTCGCTGTGCCGCCACGGGATGATCCGGTCGCCGTCGCCCGCCAGGACGAGCACCTCGCAGCCGGACAGGCCGGGCAGCGCCGCGAGCCGGTCGTGGGTGCCGAGGGTGTCGACGAAGTCGGTGAGCGCGCCGACGGCGTTCGAGTCGATCATCGTGTCGACGAGGTCGACCATCCGCGGGTCGACCTGGCGGTCGCCGTAGGCGAAGCGCTTGGTGAACATCCAGATGATGTCGCCCAGCGCGCGCCGGCCCGTCTCGACCAGGCCGGGCTGCCACGCGGCGAGCCCACCGAGGGTCCGGATGATCGGGTTGCGCCGGGACAGGAACGTCCCCGGCAGCCCCGAGGACGCCATCTCCCCCGCCGAGGTCGACACCAGCGCCACCCCGGCGACGCGCTCGTGGAACAGCTCCGGGTGCTGCTCGGCCAGCGCCATCACGGTCATGCCGCCCATCGAGTGCGACACCAGCACCAGTGGCCCCTCGGGGGCCAGCGAGCGGATCACGGCGTCGAGGTCGCGGCCGAGCTGGTCGATCGTGCAGGAGTCCGCGGGCGCCCGCTCGGAGCGGCCGTGGCTGCGCTGGTCGTAGAGCACCATCCGCACCGACGGGGCGGTCAGCCCGGCCAGGTGCGGCCGCTGCTCCTGCCAGGTGCGCCGGTCGAGGGCGAACCCGTGCACGAGCACGACGGTCAGCGCGGGCTCCGAGCCGTCGGCCGGCGCGACCACCTCGCAGGCGATGCGGATGCCGTCGTCGGCCATCACCGACATCTCCTCGCCGACGGTGCCCGGCGGCGTCTCGGCGTGCGCGGACATCTCGGTGGCCAGGCTGCGGCGGGTGGCGGCGATCTTGCGTCGCTGCGCGGCGACACCGACCCCGGCCGCGGCGCCCGCCGCGCCGACCACACCGCCCGCGATCCCGGCGACGGTCCATCCCCTGCGGCTCATGCGACTCCCCCGCGCCCGTCGGTCACCGTGCGGCGGACCCGCCCCCGGACGCCCGTGACGATCTCGTAGTGGATGGTGCCCAGCTCGTCGGCCCACTCGCGGGCGGTCGGGCCGCCGCGGTGCCGGTGCCGAACAGCTCGACCGGGTCGCCGATCGCGACCGGCAGCGTCCCCGGCCGGCCGCAGTCGACGACGAACTGGTCCATGCAGACCCGCCGGCGACCGGCCGGACGGTGCCGCCGATGCGCACGCGCATCCGACCGCCGTCGTTGAGGCGGCGCGGGACGCCGTCGGCGTAGCCCAGCGGCACCAGCGCCAGCGTGCGGGGCTCGCGGGCGACCCACTCGTGGCCGTAGGACACGCCCTCGCCCGGCTCGACGGTCTTGGTGAGCGCGACCCGGCCGCGCAGCGTCATCGCCGGGCGCAGCGGGCTGTCGGCGGGGTCGGCGATCGGGTCGAGGCCGTAGACGGCGATCCCCGGCCGGACGACGTCGAGGTGCAGGTCGGGGCGGGTCATCAGGCCCGCGGAGTTGCACAGGTGCAGCTGCGGTGCGAACCCGCGGTCCCGGGCGAGCGCGGCGGCGGCGTGCAGCCGCGCGGCCTGGCTGTCGACGGCGGGCTGGCCCGGCTCGTCGGCGGCGGCGAGGTGCGACCAGACGGCCGCGACCTCGCAGGTGCCGTCGGCGACCCCGTCAGCGACGGCGTCGAGCAGGGCGGGCCACTCGCCGGGCGGGCAGCCGTTGCGCGACAGCCCGGTGTCGGCCTTGAGGTGCAGCCGGGCCCTGCGGCCCGCGGCGCGGGCACCGGCCAGCACCGCGGCGAGGTGCTCACGGCCGGACACCGACAGCTCCACCCCGGCGGCGACGGCGGCGGCGAAGTTCTCGTCGGGCAGGTGCAGCCAGGACAGCAGCGGCGCCTCGACGCCATCGGCACGCAGCGCGAGCGCCTCGTCCAGGGTGGCGACGCCGAGCCGGGTCGCCCCTGCCGAGAGCGCCGCCCGGGCGACGGCGGCGGCGCCGTGGCCGTAGCCGTCGGCCTTGACCACGACCATCGTCTCGGCGCCCGAGGCGAGACCGGACAGGTACCGGGTGTTGTGCCGGACGGCGTCGAGGTCGACCACCGCCTCGGCCGCCGGTGCGCCGGGGACGCGACCGTGGCCGGGCCCGTACGTGCGTCCGGGTCCCGGGCCGGGAGCGTGGTCGGTCGTGGGTGACACGGCCCCGATCATCGCATCCCGGCCCGACGGGGCCCGGTCCTGCGCCCGGCTCAGTCGTTCCGGCCTCCATCGCCGCCCGGTCGAGGGACTCCTCCGCCTGCTCGGCGTCGGGGTCCGACGGCGTCGCGGTGATCTCCGCCGCACGCCCGGCCTCGACCTCGCCGACGAAGGTGCCGAACTCGCCGCCGAGCATCCCGGTGGCCGAGTACTGCTCCAGCTTGGCGCGCGAGTCGGCCAGGTCCAGGTTGCGCAGGGTGAGCTGGCCGATACGGTCGCCCGGGGTGAACGGGGCGTCCTCGACACGCTCCATCGACAGCCGGTCCTCGGCGTAGGCCAGGGCGGGGCCGCGGGTGTCGAGCACCGACCAGTCGTTGCCGCGGCGCAGCCGCAGGGTGACCGAGCCGGTCACAGCGTTGCCGACCCAGCGGGTCAGGGACTCGCGCAGCATCAGCGACTGCGGCTCCAGCCAGCGGCCCTCGTAGAGCAGCCGGCCAGCGACGGCCCTGCTCCTCGTAGGCCGACAGCGAGTCGTGGTTGTGGATCGCGGAGACAGGCGCTCGTAGGTGACGAACAGCAGCGCCATCGCCGGAGCCTCGTAGATGCCCCGGCTCTTGGCCTCGATGATCCGGTTCTCGATCTGGTCGGTCATGCCCAGGCCGTGCCGGCCACCGATCCGGTTGGCCTCGGCGACCAGCGCGACCGGGTCGTCGTAGCGGACACCGTTGATCGCGACGGGGCGCCCGGACTCCCACTCGACGGTGACGTCCTCGGTCTCGACCGTGACGGCCGGGTCCCAGAACCGGACGCCCATGATCGGCTCGACGATCTCGATCGAGGTGTCGAGGTGCTCGAGCTCTTGGCCTCGTGGGTGGCGCCCCAGATGTTGGCGTCGGTCGAGTACGCCTTCTCCGCGGAGTCCGGTAGGGCAGCTCGCGCTCGCCGAGCCAGGCGCTCATCTCCGCGCGGCCACCGAGCTGGTCGACGAACGCCTCGTCCAGCCACGGCTTGTAGATCCGCAGGGCCGGGTTGGCGAGCAGGCCGTAGCGGTAGAACCGCTCGATGTCGTTGCCCTTGAAGGTCGAGCCGTCGCCCCAGATGGAGACGCCGTCGTCGGCCATGGCGCGGACCAGCAGCGTGCCGGTGACGGCGCGGCCGATCGGGGTGGTGTTGAAGTAGGGCATCCCGCCGGCGCGGATGTGGAAGGCACCGCAGGCGATCGCGGCGATGCCCTCGTCGACCAGCGCACGGCGGCAGTCGACGACGCGGGCGGCCTCGGCGCCGTACTCCAGCGCGCGCTCGCGGACGGCGACGAGGTCGGGCTCGTCGGGCTGTCCGAGGTCGGCGGTGTAGGCGTAGGGGACCGCGCCGTTCTCGCGCATCCAGGCGACCGCGACGGAGGTGTCGAGGCCACCGGAGAAGGCGATGCCGACGCGCTCGCCGACGGGGAGGCTGGTCAGGATCTTCGGCACGCGCGGAACGCTAACAACCCGCTCCCGGCGCAGGTCCGCCGGTGTGCCGCTTCAGTACGGGCCTGGGCCGCCCGCACCGCCCGCAGCGCGACCGGGATCGCCGCCTGCATCGCCGACGCCGGAGCCGGGACCGGCGGCAGGCCGTGCTCGCGGGCGGCCGCCGTCGCGGCGCGGGCGTGCACCAGCGTCGCGCAGCCCGCCGCCCACCACGGGTCGAGCCCGGCGGCGAGCAACGCGCCGATCATGCCGGTGAGCACGTCGCCGGAGCCCGCGGTCGCGGCCCAAGAGTCCGCGGCGGGGTCGACCAGCACCCGTCCGTCCGGTGCGGCGACGACGGTCGCGTTCCCCTTCAGCAGCACCGTCACCCCGAGGTCGGCGGCGGCGCGGCGGGCGGCGCCGATCCGGTCGGGCCCGACCTCACCCGCGATCCGGGCGAACTCCCCCGCGTGCGGGGTGAGCACGACGGGCTCGCCGTGGATCCGCTCCCGCAGGTGCGCGTGCTGTGCGAGCAGGGTGATCGCGTCGGCGTCGAGGCAGAGCGGCACCTCGCGGCCGAGTGCCTCCTCCAGCACGGCCAGGCCCTGCCCGCCGGTGCCGAGCCCCGGCCCGACCGCCCAGGCCTGGGTGCGGCCGGCGTCGGTGATGTCCCCGGTGGCGACGATCTCCGGCCAGTGCCTGCGGACCTCGTCGGCGGCGGACCCGGCGAAGCGCACCATCCCGGAGGTGGCCAGGGCCGCGGCCCCGCGGCGAGGACGGCGGCGCCGGGGTAGGTGGCCGACCCGGCGGCGATCCCGACGACGCCCTGGCTGTACTTGTCGTCGTCGGGGCCGGGCACCGGCCAGCGGGCGCCGACGTCGCCGTCGGACAGCACCCACGGCGTGCGGCTCGGTCCCCTCCAGGAACGGCCCGAGCCCGAAGTCCACCAGCCGCACCGGGCCGCAGAGCGGGGCGGCGAGGGCGTGCACCGGCTTGCGGCAGCCGAAGGTGACCGTCAGCGCGGCGCGGACGTGCGGCCCGTCGGTCGCCCCGGTGTCGCAGTCGACCCCCGAGGGCAGGTCGCAGGCCACGATCGGTACGCCGCCCCGTCGGCGGCGGCGACCAGCTCCGGGGCCGGGTCGCGCAGCGCACCGCGCCCGGAGATCCCGACGATCCCGTCGACGACGACGTCCGCCCCCGCCACCAGCGCCCGGGCCGCGTCGAGCCCGGCCGCGGCGGGGCCGGGCGGGCCGGCGGGGTGTGCAGGGCCAGCACCCGCCCGCGGGCGGCGCGCAGCGCGGCGAGCCCGGCCGGGTGCGCGCGGTCCGGCGCCAGCAGCACCGCGGTGACGTGCGCGCCCCGGCGGCGCAGCTCGGCGCCGGCCACAGGCGGGCGTCGCCGCCGTTGTCGCCCGCCCCGACGAGGAGCACCACCCGGCGGCCGTAGGTCGCGCCGAGGAACTCGCGCACGTGGTGCGCGAGCCCCGCCGCGGCCCGGCGCATCAGCACCCCGTCGCCGACGGTGCGCATCATGGCCGCCTCGGCCGCCCGTACCTGGTCCGCGGTGTGGAGCCCGTGCATGGCCGCGAGGCTAGCCCCGGGCGGCCGGGTTCGGCGGGTCGTGGAGCGGGGCGCCCGCTCACTCGACGGTGACCGACTTCGCCAGGTTGCGGGGCTTGTCGACGTCGTAGCCGCGGGCGCGGGCGATCTCGGCCGCGATCACCTGCAGCGGGATCGTCGCGACCAGCGGCTGCAGCAGCGTCGGCACCGCGGGAGCTCGAAGAGGTGGTCGGCGAACGGGCGCACCGTCTCGTCGCCGGTCTCGGCGAGGACGACGGTGCGCGCCCCGCGCGCCTTGATCTCCTGGATGTTGGACAGCAGCTTGGAGTGCAGCACCGCGCGCCCCTTCGGCGACGGCATCACCACGACCACCGGCAGCCCGTCCTCGATCAACGCGATCGGGCCGTGCTTGAGCTCGCCGGCGGCGAACGCCTCGGCGTGCATGTAGGCGAGCTCCTTGAGCTTGAGCGCGCGCCTCTCCAGGCGCCACCGGGTAGCCGACGTGCCGGCCAGGAACAGCACCGCCTTCGACGGCGCCAGCTCCTGCCCGAGCGCACGGGCCTCGCCGAGCGACTCCAGCACCTGGGCGACGGCCGCCGGGATGGCCTCCAGCTCCTCGAACTCGCGGACCACCTCGTCCGGGTACTTGGTGCCGCGCGCCTGCGCCAGGGCCAGGCCGACCAGGTAGTTCGCCGCGACCTGGGCGGTGAACGTCTTCGTCGCGGCGACGCCGATCTCCGGGCCCGCGTGGGTGTAGATCACCGCGTCGGACTCGCGCGGGATCTGTGCCCCGTTGGTGTTGCAGATGGCCAGCACCCTGGCCTTCTGCTCCTTGGCGTGGCGCAGCGCCTCCAGGGGTCCGCGGTCTCACCGGACTGGGAGATCGCGACGACCAGCGTCGAGCGGTCCAGCACCGGGTCGCGGTAGCGGAACTCGCTGGCCAGCTCGATCTCGACCGGGATCCGGGTCCAGTGCTCGATCGCGTACTTCGCGAGCAGACCGGAGTGGTAGGCGGTGCCGCAGGCGACGACGAAGACCTTGTCGACGTCGCGCAGCTCCTGGTCGGTGAGCCGCTGCTCGTCGAGCACGATGCGCCCGTCGACCAGGTGGCCGCGCAGGGTGTCGGCGATCGCGGTCGGCTGCTCCTCGATCTCCTTGAGCATGAAGTAGTCGTGGCCGCCCTTCTCGGCGGCGGCGAGGTCCCGGTCACCTCGCGGGTTGACCGCCACGGGCTCCCCGATGAAGTCGGTGACCTCGTAGCCGTCCCGGGTGATCG
>NZ_JAHLJA010000054.1:0-20007 GCF_020496245.1 Pseudonocardia sp. ICBG601
ATCGACCTCAACTCGGCGCTGGAGGCCGCGGGCATCCACGCCTGGAGACCGACCTGGCCGAGCTGATCGTGCAGCTCGGCGACGCCTGCCCAGCCACATCCTGGTCCCGGCGATCCACCGCAACCGCGCGGAGATCCGGGAGATCTTCCTGCGCGAGATGGGCCGCGCCGGACGCGCCGCGCCCGCGGACCTGACCGACGAGCCGAAGCGCCTCGCCGCCGCCGCCCGGGAGCACCTGCGGGAGAAGTTCCTGCGGGCGAAGGTGGCGGTGTCGGGGGCGAACTTCGCCGTCGCCGAGACCGGGACGCTCACCGTCGTCGAGTCCGAGGGCAACGGCCGGATGTGCCTGACCCTGCCCGAGGTGCTGGTGTCGGTGGTCGGGATCGAGAAGGTCCTGCCCACCTTCCAGGACCTGGACGTGATGCTGCAGCTGCTCCCCCGGTCCTCGACCGGCGAGCGGATGAACCCCTACACCTCCACCTGGACCGGGGTCACTCCCGGCGACGGGCCGCAGGAGGTGCACGTGGTGCTGCTGGACAACGGCCGTACCGACGTGCTCGCCGACCCGACCGGGCGGCAGGCGCTGCGCTGCATCCGCTGCTCGGCCTGCCTGAACGTGTGCCCGGTCTACGAGCGCACCGGCGGGCACGCCTACGGCTCGGTCTACCCGGGCCCGATCGGCGCGATCCTCACCCCGCAGCTGCGCGGGGTGGGCAGCGACCCGCAGACCGACTCGCTGCCCTACGCCTCCAGCCTGTGCGGGGCGTGCTTCGAGGTCTGCCCGGTCCGCATCGACATCCCCGAGGTGCTGGTGCACCTGCGCGCCGAGGTCGTCGACGCGCACCAGCGGGCGAGCCGGGTGCCCTCGGTGCAGGACGTCGCGATGCGGGCGGCGTCGTGGACGCTGTCCTCGGCGACCCGGACCGGCGCGGCGGAGAAGGCGGCCGGGTTCGGTGGTCGGCTGGTCTCGCGGCTGGGACGCACCACCCCCGGCGGGCGGACCGTGCTGGGCGCGGTCCCCGGTCCGGCGAGCCCGTGGGCGGACTCGCGCGGACGTCCGGTGCCGGCGGAGGAGTCGTTCCGGGAGTGGTGGAAGCGGACGGACGGCGGACGGAGCCGGACCATCAACACCGACGGCGGTCGGAGCCGGACCATCGACACCGACGGCGGCCGGGACGGGGGCGGGGCATGAGCGCGCGTGAGGCGATCCTGGTGAAGGCCCGGCGGGCCCTGTCCGACGTCCCCGACGTCGAGCCGGTGCTCGACGTCGAGGTGGTCCGCCCGGTTCCCGACCGGTCACTGTCGCACGCGCAGGTCGTGGACCTGTTCGACGAGCGGGTCGCGGACTACCGCGCCGTCGTCGAGCGGGCGGGCCCGGACACCGCGGCGGCGCGGGTCGCCGGCGCGCTGGCGGGCCGGACCCCGCTCGCGGGCTCCGGCCCGCTGCGGATCCTGGTGCCACCGGGCTTCCCGGCCGGGCTGGTTCCCGCCGACGTCGAGGTCGTCACCGACGGGCCGGGCGTCGCGGTGGCCGAGCTGGACCGGTGCGACGGCGTGCTGTCGACGGCCGCCATCGGCATCGCCGAGACCGGCACGATCATCCTCGACCACGGACCGGGCCAGGGCCGCCGCGCCGCGACCCTGGTCCCCGACCTGCACGTCTGCGTGATCCGCGCGCGACCAGATCGTGGCCGGGGTGCCGGAGGCGGTGGCGGCGCTGGACCCGGTGCGGCCGCACACCTGGATCAGCGGGCCGAGCGCGACCAGCGACATCGAACTGGACCGGGTCGAGGGCGTGCACGGGCCGCGGACACTGCACGTGGTGATCGTCGGGGACTGACACCTCGTCGGGTCCACCGGCCAGGTGGCCCGGCGTCGGGGTGGGGATCCGGAAACGTGATCGTGACACCGGAAGGGCTATCGCGGCCGTCCGGACGGCCGTACGGTCGCCGGCAATGTATACAACGGTTCGACTCGCGGTGGTGCTGCTCGGTGCCCTGCTGCTGACCGGCTGCATCGCCGTGCAGCCGGTGCTGCCGGCACCCCCGCGTCCGGTGGTCCCCGGCGTGGCCGTCTCCCCCGGTACCCCGGTCCGCGACGGCGGTGACCTGGTCATGGGGCTGTCCAGCGAACCCGACCGCCTGGACCCGACCACGTCGTCGTCGCTCTACACGCGCTACGTCATGAGCTCGATCTGCGAGAAGCTCTACGACATCGACGCCGAGGGCACGGTGCTCCCCCAGCTCGCGACCGCGCTGCCGACGGTCAGCGCCGACGGCCGGTCGGTGGAGATCACCGTGCGGGACGGGGTCCGGTTCGCCGACGGCACCCCGCTCGACGCCGCCGCGGTCGTCACCACGCTGCGCCGCCACCTCACGCTGCCGGACTCGAGCCGCCGGGCCGAGCTCGGCCCCGTCGCGGGCATCGACGCGACCGGACCCCGCACGGTGCGGATCCGCCACCAGCGACCGTTCGCGCCGCTGACGGCGTCGTTGGCCGACCGCGCGGGCATGATCATGTCCCCGACCGCGCTGGCCCGGCCCGGCGTCGAGTTCTCCGCCGACCCGGTCTGCGTCGGACCGTTCCGCTTCGCCGAGCGCATCCCGCAGACCTCGATCACCGTCGTGCGGGACCCGCTCTACTACGCCGCCGACGAGGTCCACCTGGACTCGATCACCTACCGGATCATGAACGACGCCAACATCCGGGCGGCGAACCTGCGCAGCGGGGACGTCGACGTGGCCGACACGATCTCCCCGCAGGACGTCGACGCGCTGTCCCGCGAGACCGACGTGAGTGTCCTGCAGATCCCCTCGCTCGGCTACCAGGCGATGACGGTCAACGTCGGCAACACCGCCGGCACCGGGAACCCGCCGGGGCGCATCGACACCCCGCTGGCGCGCGACCCGCGCGTGCGACGGGCGCTCGCCCTGTCGGTGGACCGGACCGTGCTGGTCAACGCGGTGTTCAACAACTGGTACGAGCCCGCCTGCTCGCCGATCCCGCCGGGGAGCACCTACGCGAGCCCGGCGAGCGACGCCTGCCCGCCCTACGACCCGGAGGAGTCCCGCAGGCTGTTGGCCGGTGCCGGGGCCCCGGTGCCGTACCCGGTGACGATGAAGGTCTCCAACTCCCCGGACACGCTGCGGCTGGCCCAGGCGCTGCAGGCCGCGGTCGCCCAGGGCGGGTTCGCGATCACCGTGGAGCCGGTCGAGTACTCCACGCTGCTCGACGTCCAGGACCGTGGCGACTTCGACCTGCTGCAGCTGGGCTGGTCGGGCCGGGTGGACCCGCACGGCAACATCGCCTCGTTCCTCACCACCGGGGCGGGCAGCAACTACTCCGGCTACTCCGACGCAGGCGTCGACGAGCTGATCCGCCGGGCCGCGGCGACGATCGACCCGGCCGCCCGGGCGGCCCTCTACGGACAGGTCGTGGAACGGGTGCAGCGCGACAACCCGATCATCTACCTGTACCGCCTGCGGAACCTCACGGCGCACTCCGCGGACGTCGTCGGCGTGCAGACCTTCGCCGACGGCGTCGTGCGGCTGAGCCGGGCCGCGTTCGTCGACGGCGAGGTGGGCTGACGCTGCGCTACCTGGCGGTGCGGGCCGGGCAGGGCCTGGTCACCCTGCTGCTGGCCTCGGTGGTCGTGTTCGCCGGCGTCCGGGCGCTGCCCGGCGACCCGGCGCTGGCGCTGGCCGGGGAGGAGGCGACACCGGAGACCGTCGCCGCGATCCGCGACCGGCTCGGCCTGGACGGGTCGCTGGTCGAGCAGTACCTGCGGTTCCTGGGCAGCGCGCTGACCGGGGACCTGGGCGAGTCGACCCGGACCGGGACGCCGGTGACCGAGCTGATCGCCGCGACACTGCCGGTCACGGCGTGGCTGTCGCTGTACGCGATCGTCGTCGCCGTCGCCGCCGGGATGGCCGCCGGGACGCTGGCCGCGGTGTACCGCGGACGCGGGGTGGACGCGGCCGTCAGCGGGCTGTCGCTGGTCTCGCTGTCGGTGCCGAACTTCTGGCTCGGACTGTTGGCGATCCTCTACCTCGCGGTCGGGCTCGGGCTGTTCCCCGCCTCGGGCTACGTCGCCGTCACCGAGGACCCGCTGCGCGCGCTGTGGCACCTCACCCTGCCCGCGCTGATCCTCGGGACGGGGCTCGCCGCCATCGTGATGCGCCAGACCCGTGCGTCCATGGTGGACACCCTGACCGCCGACTTCGTGCGTACCGCGCGGGCGAAGGGAGTGTCCCGTGGCGCCGTGGTGCTGCGGCACGCCCTGCGCAACAGCCTGCTCGTGGTCCTGACGATCGTCGGCCTGCAGCTGGGCGGGCTCGTGTCCGGCGCCGTCGTCACCGAGCGGATCTTCGGGCTGCCCGGCTTCGGGAAGCTCACGCTCGACTCGGTCTTCACCCGGGACTACCCGGTGATCCAGGGAGTGGTGCTCGTCGTGACGCTCGCCTACATCGTCATCAACCTGGCGGTCGACGTCCTCTACTCGGTCGTGGACCCGCGGGTCCGGGTCGAGGGGAGGTCGCGATGACCGCCGTCGAACCCGTCGGGCCCCAGCCGACCGCGCCGTCCGGCGGCCGGGTGCTCGCCGCGTTCCTGCGGAGCCGCTCCGGGCTCGTCGGCGGGGTGCTGCTCGTCCTGGTCGTGCTGGCCGCGCTGCTCGCCCCGGTCCTCGCGCCCCACTCCCCCGGCGCGGTGCACTTCGAGACCCCGTTCCAGCTGCCGCGCACCGTCGGGTTCCCGCTGGGCACCGACGACCTGGGCCGCGACGTGCTGTCCCGGATCCTGTACGGCACCCGGGCGTCGTTGCAGGTGGGACTGCTCGCCGTCGCGCTGGCCGTGCTGGTGGGCACGCCGCTGGGGCTCGCCGCCGGATGGTGGCGGGCGGCCGACGTCGTGGTGTCGCGGCTGACCGACCTGACCCTGGCGTTCCCGTTCCTGATCGTCGCGGTGGGACTGGCCGCGATCCACGGCGCGAGCCTGAGCGGCGCGGCGATCGCGCTCGGTGTGGCGCAGGTGCCGACGATGATCCGCGTCGTGCGCGCGGAGACGCTGCGGCTGCGGGAACGGGAGTTCGTGCTGGCGGCGAAGACGATGAACGCCTCGGGACCGCGGGTGCTGCTGACCCACGTCCTGCCCAACGCGGCGTCCTCGGTCATCGTGCAGGCGACCGTGATCATGCCGGTGGCGGTGATCGGCGAGGCGCTGCTGTCGTTCCTCGGCCTCGGGATCCAGCCACCGGACCCGAGCCTGGGCATCATGCTGTCCGACGCCCAGCAGTACCTCTACCGGGCTCCGTGGTCGGCGGTGTTCCCCGGTCTGGCGATCCTGCTGATCTGCCTGGCGTTCAACCTCGTCGGCGACGCGCTGCGCGACGCCCTGTCCCCGGGGGCACGACAGTGAGCGCGCTGCTGGAGCTGCGCGGTCTGCGGGTGGGGTACGCCGACTCCCGCGGCACCGTCACCGACGTGCTGCACGGGGTCGACCTCGCGGTCGGCCGCGGGGAGAAGGTCGCCGTCGTCGGCGGGTCTGGGTCCGGGAAGTCGACCGCCGCGGCGGCCGCGCTCGGCCTGCTGCCGGGGACCGGGCGGGTGACCGGCGGGCGGATCCTCTTCGACGGCGAGGACCTCACCACCGCCGGGGAGGCCCGGCTGCGGGCATTGCGCGGGGCGCGGATCGGTCTCGTCCCGCAGGACCCCATGTCCAACCTGAACCCGGTGCACCGGGTCGGGGCGCAGATCGCCGAGGCCCTGACCACCCACCGGCTGGCGCGCGGCCGGGCGGCGCGGGACCGGGCCGTGGAGCTGATGGCCGAGGCCGGGATCCCGGACCCCGCGCGCCGGGCGCGGCAGTACCCGCACGAGTTCTCGGGAGGCATGCGGCAGCGGGTGCTGATCGCGATGGCGCTCGCCGCGGAGCCGGACCTGCTGCTGGCCGACGAGCCGACCTCGGCCCTCGACGTCACGGTGCAGCGGCGGATCCTCGACCACCTCGCCGGGCTGACCGACGCCCGCGGCACGGCAATGCTGCTCATCACCCACGACCTCGCGCTGGCCGCCGAGCGCGCCGACCGGGTGGTGGTCATGCACGAGGGCCACGTCGTCGAGACCGGGCCGGCCGAGCGCATCCTGACCCGGCCCGACGACGACTACACCCGCCGTCTGGTCGCCGCCGCACCCGCGATCGGCGGCGGGACCCGCGCCGCCGATCCACCCGCGCCGCCGCGACCGGTGCTCGAGGTGACCGGCCTGGTCCGCGAGTTCCGGGTGCGCGGCTCACGTGAACGGGTCCGCGCCGTCGACGACGTGTCGTTCACCGTCGACGCCGGCACCACCACCGCCCTCGTCGGGGAGTCCGGGGCGGGCAAGACGACGACCGCGCGGATCGTCCTCGGGCTGGACCGGCCGACGGCGGGCACCGGGACCGTGGCGGGTACCGATCCGTTCCGCTCGTCACGACGGGACCGGGCGATGGTGCGCCGCACCATGCAGCCGGTGTTCCAGGACCCCTACGGCTCGCTGGACCCCACGTCCACGGTCGCCCGGATCGTCGACGAGCCCTTGCGGGTGCTGCGGATCGGGGACACCGCGTCGCGGCGCGACCGGGTCGCCGAGCTCCTGGACCAGGTGGCCCTGCCGTCGGGAGTGGCAGCACGTCGCCCGGACGAGCTGTCCGGCGGCCAGCGGCAGCGGGTCGCGATCGCCAGGGCGCTGGCCGCCCGGCCGCAGCTGGTCGTGTGCGACGAGGCCGTCTCCGCCCTGGACGTGCTGGTGCAGGAGCAGATCCTGGAGTTGCTGACCGGCCTGCAACGCGACCTGGGGGTCTCGTTGCTGTTCATCACCCACGATCTCGCGGTCGTGCGCCAGGTCGCCCACCGCGGCGTGGTGCTGCGCGCGGGCGCCGCGGTCGAGCAGGGCCCGACCGCACGCGTGGTCGACACCCCCGCGCAGGACTACACCCGCGAGCTGCTCGCCGCGATCCCCGGGCGCGACGTCGGCGCCACCCCCTGACGACCGGACGGGGACGTGCGTCCACACTGCACCGGCGGCGAGGAGGTGGGTCCGGGTGGACGGGCAGGACGGCGGTAACCGGTACGGCTCGGCCGACGGCAAGGCGCGGCGGGTGCTCGCGGCGCTGCGGGCGGACATCGTGACCGGGGTGCTCGCCCAGGGCGAGCGGCTGACCGAGGCCCGGCTGTGCGAGCGCTACCGGGTCTCGCGCGTCCCGGTGCGCGAGGCGCTGCGCACGCTCGCCGTCCAGGGTTTCGTCGAGGTCCGTCCGAATCAGGGTGCCACCGTCGCCACGATCGACGATGCCGACGCCGAGGACCTGTTCGCCGTGCGCGGCACCATCGAGGAGATCGCCGCGGCCCGCTGCGCGGCGCGGGTGGCCGGGGGCGAGGACGCGGTGGTGGACCTGCTGGGGCTGCTCGTCGCCGAGGGCGAGGCCGAGCTGGCGTCCGGCCGGACGGAACGGCTGCCGGAGCTCAACACGCGCTTCCACCTCGCCATCGCCGAGCACAGCGGGTCGGCGTCGCTCCCGTCGCTGCTGCGGCACGTCTCCGACCGGATCGAATGGATCTACGCGATGGGGGTGTCCGTGGCCGGTCCGCGGTCGTGGGCCGAGCACCGGGCCATCCTCGCGGCGATCGCGGCGGGTGATCCGGCGTCGGCGGGGGCCCTGGCCCGGGCACACGTCGAACGCGCCGAGCGCCATCACCGCGGGGTGGGCTGAGCGGGTCGTCGAGCCGTCGGCCTCCCCGGCACCGGACAGTGCCGATCGGCCTCGCCGGCGTGGGCCGGCGTGCGGACCTGCCGCGGACCGTCGGGCCGGGCTGAGGGTCAGTGTTCGTGGGTCCAGGTGTCCGGGGCAGGGTCCAGGTCGACGCCGAGGACGGTGGTGAGCCGGGCGACGGTGAGGTAGTGCCCGACCAGGACGATGACGGTGACCAGGTCGCGGTCGTCGAGGGTCCGGCGTACGGCGGCGAGGACGTCGTCGGGGATCGGGAGGCCGGGGACGAGCAGGTCGACCAGGTCGAGCAGGCGGGCGAACCCGGTGGGCAGCACCGACCGGTCGGCCCCCGCGGTGGTCTCGATGACGGCGATCTGCTCGTCCGACCAGTGCTGACGCGCCTGGTCCAGGTGCTGCCACCGCTCGTAGGCACTTCCGGTGAGGGCGGCGACGCGCAGGATGACCCCTTCGCGCCAGGCGGGCGCCAGCGCGGAGGCGCGCAGGGCGTTGGCCGTCTCCGGCAGGGCCTCGGACAGCCGGGAGTCCATGAGGGTCAGGGTCCGGGTGAGGTTCGAGGGGAACCGTTCGTACTGGGCGCGGTGACGGGGGTCCATGTCGGCGGGCTCGGGCAGCGGGATGCGGGCCATCGCGGGTTCCTCAGGCGACCTGGTCGAGGAACCCGACCAGGTGGCGGGTGACGGTGTCGGGCTTCTCCAACGGTGCGAGGTGGGCGGCGGCGGGCACCACGCGCAGCCGGGCGTCCGGGATGGTGTCGCGCAGCTGCCGGGCCGCGGGGACCGGCGAGCTGGAGTCGTGCTCCCCGACCACGACCATCGTCGGGCACGCGATCCGGGGGAGGTCGGCCGCGAGCTCGAAGCCGGCGATCATCTCCCACATCGCGGCGTGCACCTGCGGGTCCTGGGCGAGCAGCGTGCGGGTGGCGCGCTCGACCACGTCCGGGCGCCGGGCGCGGGTGTCGGCGGTGAACCAGTGCCCGAACAGTCCCTCCAGCACCGCCGTCATGCCCTGCGTACGCGCCTGCGCGGCCCGGGCCCGCATCGCCGCGCGGCCGGCGTCGGAGAACGAGGCCGCGGTGTCGATCAACGTCAGCGAGGCCGTGACGCCCGGGTCCGCGACGGCGGTGGCCTGGGCGAGCATCCCGCCCAGTGACAGCCCGACCAGATGGACCCGGTCGGCCTCCAGATTCGCCAGCACTCGGCGCACGAACCCGACCGCGCGATCGAGCTGCCAGTCGCCGGGGTCGCCGGTGGTCCGCCCGTGGCCGGGCAGGTCGACCGCGACGACGTCCCGGTCGGGCGCCAGGGCCGCGATCTGACGATCCCAGTAGGTCAGGTCCAGCCCGGCAGAGTGCAGGAGGACCACCGGGGTGCCGCCGCGGGGGCCGGTGCGGACCAGGTTGACGGTCCGCGTCGAGAAGGTGCTGTCGTCCACGACGACGACTGTCACCTGCGGACACCGATCACGTCCAACGATAGGTTTTCCTGAGACCTATTCATCGAGGCTTATTCAGGCTCCGTCAGGTAAGTGCGTAGAAGATGAGTCCGATGACTGCCGAGATCGTCGTTTTAAATGTGGCGTAGGGTCGGCGGTAGTCTGTGTGGAGAACTTTCCACGACTTGATATGGGCGATGACTCGCTCGATGGTGGCGCGTGTGCGGTTGAGGCTCTTGTTGAATGTTTTCTGCCAGTCGAGAAGTTCCCGGCCGGGTTGTTTTTTGAACGGGGTGAGCATGCCGCGCCCGATGTAGCCTTTATCGCCGATCGGTGGGTATGTGGCGAGGTGGTCGAGGGCGCCGGATTGGTCGAGGCAATGTAGGTCGTGTCGGGAGCCTGGGGTCGGGTCGGAGATCCACGACAGCTGCCCTTCCAGGGTGGCTGCGACCTGGACGACGACGCCGGTGGTGCGATGCTTGCCCGACCACAGACCTGGTACGGCGGTCCATGACCAGCAGGGCAGCAGGGTTCCGTCGATGATGTACTGCCGATCGGCACGAAGCTCCTCCGCAGTCGGAACTACACTCCGCAGCGCCTGCGCCAGCAACGGTGTCACCCCCGCGATCGCTCGACTGACCGTCGACTGCGACACCCCGTAGGTTTCCGCCAACTCCCACTGCACACGATTCCCGCGCAGATACGCCAACGTGATCACCACCGACCAGAACAATCCCAGAATCGGCGGCCAAGGCCGTCGCAGGCCAGTCGCGTTCCGCTGATCCTGCTCATGCACCAGAGCGGCAAGATCCTGAATCTCATCACGCCGAAAGCCAGTGGTATAGTACATACTGCGACAGCCCATTCATCTCGGATTGATTCGACAAACCAATCTTCGCGATGGACGGGCTGTCGCCCAACCCGACACGCCGGGCTAGATCGTTATTTCACGGGCCCTGAATAAGCCTCATCGGATTCATGGATCGGGGAGCGCCGTGGAGCTGCGCCAGCTCGAGATCTTCCTTGCGGTCGCCGACACCGGGAGCTTCACCGCCGCCGCCGAGTCCGTGCACCTCGTGCAGTCGGCGGTCTCGGTCGCGGTCCGGGCGCTCGAACGTGACCTGGGCGCGGTGCTGTTCGAGCGGACCACCCGCCGGGTCGCGCTCACCGACGCGGGCGCGGCCCTGGTCGCGCCCGCCCGCACCACGCTGGCCGCGGCCGCCTCCGCCCGCGACGCCGTCGAGGAGGTGACCGGGGGGATCCGCGGCACCGTCGCCGTCGGGATCATGCACGCCCTGCCCGGTGTCGACCTGGCGGCGCTGCTCCAGCGGTTCCATCAGCAGTGGCCCCGGGTGACGATCCGCCTCGGCACCGCACCCGACGGGACCGTCGGGCTCGTGCGTGGTGTGCGCGAGCACCGCCTCGACCTCGCCCTCGCCGCGGTCGATCCCACGGCGTGCCCACCGGCGATCGAGGCGCACGAGCTGTTCCGGGAACCGATCCGGCTCGCCTGCCCGCCCGGGCACCGGCTCTCCGGTCGTGAGCGTGTGTCCCTCACCGAGCTCCGCGGCGAGTCGTTCATCGATGTCCCTCCCGGCTGGGGCAGCAGGGAGAGCGTCGACCGGGTCCTCGCCGCCCACGGTGTCGCACGCGAGGTGGTCATCGAGGTGGGAGACGTCGCCACCGTCGCCGAACTGGTCCGCGCGAGGCTCGGGCTGGCGCTGATCGCGCCGTCCTCGGCGCCCGAGCCGGTCCGCCGTCGGCTCGTCGACCTCTCACCGCATCCCGAGTTCGTCGTCTCCCTCATCACCGCACGCGACCGGCCCCCGTCCGCCGCCGCCACCCGGCTGATCCGTCTGGTCCGGCACGCCGCCGGGGAGGCCGGCAGCCCGCCTGCCACGCCGTGACCGGGTCGGGACGACCTCCCACGAGCTCACACCCCGTCGTCGCCGAGCGTCCGCACCACCACGGTCGCGATGTCCTCCGCCGAGCGCGACGCCGGGCCCGCGGGGAGCACCAGGTGGCTGACCGTGAGCCGGGCGGCGGTCTCCGCGGCGAGTCGCACGTCGTGCTCGCGGGCCCCGGGCCGGACCCGGCGCAGGTATCCGGCGGACCGCTCGGCCGCGGCCGCGATGATCGGGCCGGAGTCGGTGCCGAACGCGGACGGGACCGCCGCGTCGCCGCTGAGCAGGGCCTTGAGCAGCGGGTTCTCGGCCCCCTCGGTGAGCGCGGCGCCGACGGCGGCGACCCAGGCCGCGTGCAGGTCGGTCTCGCCGTCGAGGGCGGCCTCGATCCGGTCGAGGAACCGGTCGGTGGCCCGCAGCACCAGGGCGGCGGCGAGCCCGTCGCGGTCGCCGAACTCGCTGTAGAGGGTCTGCCGGCTGACCCCGACCCGGCGGGCGAGCTCGGGCATCGACGGGCGTTCCCCCGCGACCGCGAGGCGTTCGGCGACGTCGAGCACCTCGCCGCGCAGCTCGTCGCGGGCTCGCCGCGCCATCGTCCGCCGCTCGCTCATGGCCGACATCATCGCACGGCCCGTCCATCATCTGGACAGTTTCGTCAGAAGTGTCTAACTTCGGCCGGGACACCGCCGTCGACGTCCGAGGAGCAAGCCCGTGAAGCTGGTGCAGCAGGCGCGTGAGCGCTGGTCGTCCGTCCTCACCCTGCCCGCGCCCGAGGCGGTCGACCGGTCGCTGCTGAGCGGTGCGGTGCGCGGCCGGCGCCCCGCGGCGTTCGGCCCGGCACCCGAGGGGCTGCGCGAGGTGCCCGGCGACGACGGGCTCCCCGTTCTCGGTCACGCCCTGACCTACGTCCGGTTCGGGCACCGGTTCACCCGCGCCCGCTCCGAGGCACTCGGCCCGGTCTGGTGGATGCGCACCCCCAACGGCCGGGCGATCGTCGTGACCGGCCCGGCCGCGACCCGGGAGGTGCTCACCAACCGGGACAAGGCGTTCTCCCAGGAGGGGTGGCGCGCGACGGTCGACGCGTTCTTCCACCGCGGGCTGATGCTGCTGGACTTCGACGAGCACCGCGCGCACCGGCGGATCATGCAGGAGGCGTTCACCGCGGACCGGATCTCCCGCTACGTCGCCGCGACCACCCCGGTCGTGCGCGAGGTGCTGCCGACCTGGCCGGAGCGGCTGCGGCTCTACCCGGCGCTCAAGCGGCTCACCCTGGACGTGGCGCAGGCGGTGTTCATGGACGCCCGCTCGGGTCCCGAGGCGGAGGCGGTGAACCGGGCGTTCGTCGACTGCGTCCGGGCGGCGAACTCCTTCGTCCGCAAGGACCTGCCCGGGACCCGCTGGCGGCGCGGGCTGCGCGGACGGGTCGTGCTGGAGAACTGGTTCCGGGAGAACCTGGCGGCCAAGCGCGCGGGCGAGGGGACCGACCTGTTCTCGGCGCTGTGCCACGCCCGCACCGACGACGGCGAGGCGTTCTCCGACGACGACGTCGTCAACCACATGATCTTCCTGATGATGGCCGCCCACGACACCTCCACCACCACCACGGCCTCGGCGGCGCACCACCTCGCCCGCAACCCGGTCTGGCAGGAACGCTGCCGCGCCGAGTCCGACGCGCTCGCCGAGCGGATCGGGGACCGCGTCCCGACCGTGGCCGAGCTGCGCGAGCTGACGTCGCTGGACCTGGTGATCCGGGAGGCGCTGCGGCTCGACGCACCGGTCCCGGTGGTCATGCGGACGGCGGTGAAGGACACCGCGGTGGCCGGGCACCACGTCCCGGCCGGGACGCGGGTCGTCGTCGCGCAGGCGGTGAACCACTACGACCGCTCCTGCTGGACCGACCCGGAGCGCTTCGACCCCGAGCGGTTCGGGCCCGACCGGCGCGAGGACCGCTCCGACCGCGACGCGTGGATCCCGTTCGGCGGCGGCGTGCACAAGTGCATCGGACTGCACTTCGGGACCCTCGAGGTCACCGCCATCCTGCACGAGATGCTGCGCCGGTACCGGTGGGCCGTCGAGCCGTCCTACCGGTTGCGCTGGGACAACACCTCGCTGCCGGTGCCGGTGGGCGGGATCCCGGTGCGGCTCACCCCGCGCTGACGGCCCACTCGTCGCGGGCGATCCGCACGGCCAGCTCCAGCAGCGCGACGGCCGCGGCGTGCAGCCGCTCCCCCACCGCGCGGTCCGCCTCGCCCGCGGCGACCCGTGCCCAGGTGCCCTCCAGCACGACGCCCAGCTTGAACGCGGCCAGCCCCGCGTACCAGGTGATGTCGGTGGTGTCGCGGCCGCCCGCGTCGGTGTAGGCGGCGACGAGCTCGGCCCGGGTGGGGAGACCGCCGTGCCCGGCGAGCTCGGTCCCCGCGCCGAACCCGACCGGGTCGACCGGCCAGGTGACCAGCAGCCAGCCGAGGTCGAGCAGCGGGTCGCCGACGGTGCACATCTCCCAGTCGACGAGTGCGGCCACCCGCGACCGGGTGCGGTCCAGCAGCACGTTGTTCAGGTGCAGGTCCCCGTGTGCGACGCCCGGTTCCGGCTCGGGCGGGCGGTGACGGGTCAGCCAGTCCGCGGCGACGGCCACGTCGGGCAGGTCGCCGGGGTCGTAGCCGGGCACCTCGGAGTAGGACGCGAGCTGCGCGGTCCAGCGCGGCACCTGCCGTTCCAGGAACGGACCGGGGCGGCGCAGCCCGTCCAGCCCGACCGCGGCCGGGTCGAGGCGGCCGAGCCGGGCCGCGGCCCGGGCCACGTCGAGCACCGCGCCGTGCCGCAGCGCCGGGGTCGCGGCCTGCTCGGGCGAGACCCGCTCGCCGGGGTTGACGCCGTCCACGTCGGTCATCAGGTAGAACGGCCTGCCGAGCACATCGGTGTCGGTGCAGGCGGCGACGAGCTCCGGGTGCGGCACGTCGGTGCCGCGCAGCGCGCCGAGCACGGTGATCTCGCGGGCGATGGTGCGCGCCGATTCCGGTCGCGGGTGCACCGGCGACGAGCGCAGGACCAGCGGTCTGCCGTCGACCACGGTGCGCAGCACCACGTTCTGGGTGCCGCCGCCGACCGGTTCCAGCTCGCCGGACCACTCGCCGAACCCCTGTCCGCGCAGCCACGCCGCGAGCGCGGTCCGGTCGACCACACCCGACGGGTCCGCGGGGCTCACGTCGACCACGCCATGCCGCCGTCGACCTTGATCGTGGCGCCGGTGGTGTACCCGGCGTCCGGGCCGGTCAGGTACAGGATCGCGCCGACGACCTCGGCCGCCTCCCCGACCCGTCCGGCGGGCACGGTGCCGGCGACGTGCGCACGGAACTCCTCGGTCCAGTGCTCGGCGATGTCGGTCCGGACCGGACCGGGCATCACCGTGTTGACCCGCACCGACGGCGCGTACGCGCGGGCCAGCCCGACGGTCAGCGCGTTGAGCCCGGCCTTGGCCAGCGCGTAGGGCAGCTCCCCGGGGCCGGGCATGACCGCCGCGACCGAGGAGACGTTCACGATCGCGCCGCCGCCCGCCGCGGCCATGAGCTCCCCGCAGCGGGCACCGAGCCGGTAGGCGCCGCGCAGGTTCACCGCGAGGACCTTGTCGAACAGCTCCTCGGTGACCTCGGTGAGCGACCCGTAGAGCGGGGACATGCCGGCGTTGTTCACGAGCACGTCGACCCGGCCGTACTCGGCGAGCACCCGGTCCACCAGGTCGTCGCAGTCCGCCCAGCGGCCCACGTGGCAGCCGACGCCGAGCGCCGGCACGCCGTGCCGCGCGGTCAGCTCCGCGGCCAGTGCGGTGCACGCCTCGGCCCGTCGGCTGGCGACGACGACCGTGTCCCCGCGGGCCCGCGTACGCCGCGCAGGCCGCCCGTCCGATCCCCCGGCTCCCGCCGGTGACGACGACGACCCGGCCACCCTCCGTCCTGCCGCTCATGTCAGGACGCCCCGGAGCTCCCGGCGTTCCACTCCCGGTCCTTGCGGTCCTCGGACTCGGTGCGCTCCCTGGCGATCTCCAGCGCGCGGGCCGCGGTGGCCCGGTCCGGGTACGGGCCGAGCCGGTCGGCGGACCGGCAGCCGTCGGCGGTCTCCACGGTGCCGTGCTTGAGGCAGTAGAACCATTGCTCGTCGCTCATGGGACCACCCTGGCACCGATCCGCCCCGCCTGTCTCCCGCCGCGCCGCGCCGACGATGGCAGGCTGGGGCCCATGGCACTGGTGCTCGGGGTGGACTCGTCCACCCAGTCCTGCAAGGTCGTCGTCCGCGACGCCGACACCGGCGAGCTCGTCCGGTCCGGGCGCGCCGCGCACCCGGACGGCACGGAGATCGCGCCCCGGCTCTGGTGGGAGGCGCTGCAGGCCGCGATCGACGACGCGGGCGGCCTCGACGGCGTCGCCGCGGTGTCGGTCGCGGGCCAGCAGCACGGCATGGTCTGCCTCGACGAGCGCGGCGAGGTCGTGCGCGACGCGCTGCTGTGGAACGACACCCGCTCGGCGGCGGCCGCCCGCGAGCTCGTCGAGGAGTTCGGCGCGCAGCAGTGGGCGGAGACGACCGGCGTCGTCCCGGTCGCCTCGATCACCCTGGCCAAGCTGCGCTGGCTCGCCGGCCACGAGCCCGAGAACGCCGCCCGGACCGCGGCGGTGTGCCTGCCCCACGACTGGCTGACCTGGCGGCTCCGCGGTGGCGCGTCCCCGGCGGCGCGGGGCTCGACGAGCTGGTCACCGACCGGTCCGACGCCTCGGGCACCGGCTGGTTCGACGGCGTCGACTACCGCCCCGAACTGCTCGAACGGTTCTTCGGGTCGACACCGACGCTGCCGCGGCTGCTCGGCCCGGCCGAGTCCGTCGACGGGCCGGGCGGGATCCGGGTCGCCGCCGGGGCGGGCGACAACGCGGCCGCCGGGCTGGGGGTCGACGCCGGTGGGGACGTGTCGTCTCGCTGGGCACCTCCGGCACGGTGTTCGCCCGCTCGGAGCGCCGCGCCCAGGACCCGTCCGGGATCGTGGCCGGGTTCTCCGACGCCACCGGCGCCTACCTCCCGCTGGTGTGCACGCTCAACGCCTCCCGGGTGCTGGATGCGACCCGGCGGTTCCTCGGGGTGGACCACGACGAGCTGGGCCGCCTGGCGCTCGCCGCCGACCGGGCGCGGGCGGGCTGGTCGTGGTGCCCTACCTGGAGGGCGCGGACCCCGCCTGCGACCGGTGCCCGAACGCTGTGCCCGAAGCTGGCGACGCGGCCGCGCGGCACCGGCCCGACGCGCGTCGGAGCGCTGCACGGCTGGACGCTGGCGTCGGACCGGGAGAACCTGGCCCGGGCCGCGATCGAGGGCATGCTGTCCGCGCAGCGGGTCGGGCTGGAGGCGCTGCGCGAGCAGGGCGTCACCGTGTCCGGGGTGACGCTGGTCGGCGGGGCGGCCCGCTCCGAGGCGGTCTGCCGGATCGCCGCGCAGGTGTTCGAGGTGCCGGTCCGGGTGCCCGAACCCGGTGAGTACGTGGCCGACGGCGCCGCCCGGCAGGCCGCGTGGTCGCTGCACGGCGGGGCGACCCCGCCGTCGTGGAGCGCCGGGGCGGAACCGGCGCGCTACGAGGCCGAGCCCGCTCCGGCGGCGTGGGAGCGCTACCGCGAGGCGGCGGGGGCGTTCCTGGACCGGGTCGCGGCATGACCACCGAGGGCCCGAAGCGGCTCCTGGTCCTCGGCAAGATCACCGACATCCTGGACGCGTTCACCCTGCAGCGCCCGGTGCTCGGGCTGGGCGAGATCCAGCAGGCGACCGGCATCCCGACCTCGACGGTGCAGCGCCTGGTGTCCAACATGGTCGCCGAGGGGCTGCTGGACCGGGTCGGGGACCGGGTCCGGATCGGGATCCGGATGGCCTACTGGGCCGGAGCCGCGGCCCGCGGGGTCGACCTGCTCGAGCTCGCCGGGCCACTGCTGCGCGAGCTGCGCGACACCACCGGGGAGACGGCGGCGCTGTTCCGGGCCGAGGGCGGGCACCGGGTGTGCGTCGCCGTCGCCGAGACCCGGCACGCGCTGCGCCGGGAGATGCACGTCGGGCGGATCGTGCCGCTGCACACCGGCTCGGCCGGACGGGTGCTGCTGGCCTGGGCCCCCGAGCTGGCCGAGCAGGTGCTCGCCGGTCCCCTGGAGCCCCTCACCGACCACACGGTGACCAGCCCGCAGCGGCTGCGCGAGCTGCTCGCCGACACCCGTCGCGACGGGTTCGCGATCACCGTCGCCGAGCGCGACGACGGCGGCTCCGGGCTCTCCGCCCCCGTCTTCGACCACGCCGGCGAGGTCGCGGCGGCGCTCACGATCAGCGGACCGACCATCCGGTTCGGCCGCTCGGAGTGCGAGAAGTGCGTGGACCTGCTGGTCGGGGCCGCGGAGCGGCTCACCCGGACCCTCGGCGGGCGCCCGCCGGGCTGACCCGGCGCGCGCCGGAGGCTCAGCCGCGGGGCCCCGCCGTCCAGGGGAACGCCGTGGCGTTCGAGCGGACGCCGCGCGCGGTCGCCGAGCGCATCGGCTCCCCCAGCTCGGCGAGCAGGTCCTCCGACCACGTCACGAGCCCGGCCAGCACGGCGGGGGTCAGCCAGTCCGGGCGCAGCGCGAACAGCAGGTCCTCGCTGGCGGTGTTGCCACTGGCCCCGGGCGCGAACGGGCAGCCACCGAGGCCGCCCAGCGCGCCGTCGAGGACGGTCGCGCCGTGCTGCACGGCGGCGAGGGCGTTCGCGACGCCCTGGCCCCAGGTGTCGTGGCCGTGGAAGGCGACGCGGCGGCCGTCGGCGACCGCCGCGACGCGCCCGACCAGCGACCCGACCTCGGCCGGGTTCGCTTGCCCGAGCGTGTCGCAGACGACGACGTCGCAGGAGCCCGCGGGTGCGCGGGTCGGCGACGATCCCGAGCACCCGGTCCGGGTCGACGGGCCCGTCGAACGGGCAGGTGAACGCCGTCGCCAGGCACAGCTGGATGCGTCCGCCCGCGGCGCGCGCGTACTCGACGGCCTGCGGCATCGCGTCGAGGGAGACGGCGGTGTCGCGGCCGACGTTGGCGTTGTTGTGCGCGTCGGACACGGAGAAGCAGTACTGGACGTTGCGCGCACCGGCCGCCACCGCCCTCTGCACGTGCCGCGGCGTCGCCACCCACACCCAGCAGCGCTCCAGCTCCTCCGGCGTGAGCGCGGCGACGACGTCGAGGGTGTCGGCCAGCGGCGGCACCAGGTCACCGCGGGCCAGCGACCCGATCTCCAGCTCCGGCACGCCCGCACCGAGCAGCGCGCGGACCAGCTCGACCTTGCGGTCGGTGGGCAGCGGCTTGCCGGTGAGCTGCAGCCCGTCGCGCAGCGTGACGTCCCGCAGGACGATCCCGTCGGTGCTCATGCGTCCTCCCCCGATGCGGCCCGGATCGTGTCCGGGGTGTACCCGAGCAGACCCCCGAGCACGTCGTGTGTGTCGGCGCCCAGGTCGGGCCCGACCGAGCGGACCGGGACCGAGCGGTCGCCCAGCACCGGCACGATGCCGGGGAACCCGACGCGGGCGGGCTCGTCACCGCCGGTGTCGACGTCGAAGTACTGGACCATGTCGCGGGCGCGGAACTGCTCGTCGGCGACGATGTCGGCGGCGGAGTGGATCGGCCCGGCCGGGACCCCGGCCTCCTCCAGCTTCGCGAGGACCTCGTCGCGGGGCAGCGAGCGGGTCCAGGCCTCGATGGCGCCGTCGAGCTCGTCGCGGCGCGCCCAGCGGCCGGCGTTGGTGGCCAGCTCCGGGTCCGTCCCGAGGTCGGCGCGGCCGATGACGGTCATGAGCCGGCCGAAGATGGAGTCGCCGTTGCCGGCGACGACGACGCTGCCGCCGCAGGCGCAGACGTAGGCGTTGGACGGGGCGATGCCCTCCATCCGCCCGCCGACCCGACGCCGCTCGACGCCGTAGGCGAGGTGGTCGGGGACGAGCGACTCCATCATCGAGAACACGGCCTCGTTGAGCGCGACGTCCATGCAGCGCCGGTCCAGGCCGGGCCGGTCGGCGCGGCTCTCGCGCTGGTAGAGGCCCATCATCGCGGAGAACGCACCGTAGAGCCCGGCGATCGAGTCCCCGATCGACACCCCCGTCCGCGACGGCGGCCGGTCGGCCTCCCCGACCAGCGCGCGCAGCCCGCCCATCGCCTCGGCGACGGCGGCGAACCCCGGCCGCGACGACAGCGGTCCGGTCTGCCCGAACGCGGAGATCCGCACGAGCACGACGTCGGGGTTGACGGCGTCGAGCTCGGCCGGGCCCAGTCCCCAGCGCTCCAGCGTGCCGGGCCGGAAGTTCTCCAGCACCACGTCGGAGCGGGCGGCCAGGTCCAGTACCGCCTGCTTCCCCGCGGCCGAGCGCATGTCGAGGGTGACCGAGCGCTTGTTGCGGTTCAGCGTCCGGTACAGCATCGAGGTGTCCCCGGCGTAGAGCCGCCAGTTGCGGACCTCGTCGCCCGTCCCGGGGCGCTCGACCTTGATCACCTCGGCGCCGAAGTCGGCGAGCAGGCGACCGGCGGTGGGGGCGGCGATGTAGTTGCCGAGCTCGAGCACCCGGACCCCGGACAGCGGAAGTTGCGACACGACTCTCCCTAGACGACGAGCGACAGCGGCAGGATCACGATGATCGCCACGACCGAGGCGATCGAGACCCCGACCGAGCAGGTCTTGAGCGTCCCCCGCACGGACTGCCCGAGCAGCGACTGCAGCAGCCAGAACGTGTTCGACGTGACGTGCACGGCGAACAACGCGCCGGCTCCGGCCGCGAGCGCGATCAACACGGGGGCCAGGCCGATCACCGGGGCGACCGGGCGAGCACGCCGGCCGCGGTGATCGCCGAGATCGTCACCGACCCGATCGCGACGTGCAGCACGGCGGC